>CP000781.1:2157500-3357500 GCA_000017645.1 Xanthobacter autotrophicus Py2 | reverse complement strand
GAAACAGGAGCCGGTTCGATGTCCTTCAACGACGCACACGCCTTCGCCTTCAGCCTCGCCACCACCCTGATGGCCGTCATCGTCATCTTCCGCGCTGGCGACGGGACGCTCTCGGTCACGCCCGCCAGCGAATATGACGGCGACCTTTCGCAGATCGTCCGCGAGATCGACCCCTTCGGCCCATGATGGGTCGAAGATCATCGCCTGCGGGACTGGAACCTCATCGGTTTCCGCTCCCGCCGGCGTCGATGTTCTGCTATAGTTCTCGATGCGCCGTGGTGGTGGTGGAAGGCGCGACCGTCAGAACCGTTCTTTCGGAGACACCACCATGATCTTTCTGGGCACAATCCTATCCATCGCAGCCATCGGCTTCTTCTGCTGGCTGCTGTTCACGCTCGCCGTCTTTGCGCTGCCCCTCTTCGCGGGCGCCACCGCCGGCGGCTGGGCCTACCAGACCGGCGCGGGCTGGCTAGGCGCGATCCTGATCGGCACGCTCGCGGCCGGGCTAACGCTCGGCGCCGGCCAGCTCCTGCTTGGGCTGGTCCGCCCGCTCTGGGCGCGGCTGTTGATCGCGCTCGCCTTCGTCGCTCCGGCCGCTATCGCCGGCTACCACGCCACGCACGGCATCGTGAAACACACCATGCCATCTGAGACCTGGCAGTTGGTATTCTCGGTCTTCGGCGCGGTCGCGGTCGGCGTCACCGCGTTCGCGCGCGTCACGGGCATGGCGGCCACCGGCCCGTCCGGCCAGAGCCAGGCTCGGGCCTGATCACCCCGCCGGGATAGCGGGACAGAAAAGCGCTTCCGTTCTGTCCACACCATCGTCTTGAGAGGGCGACGCGGACGACAGTGCCCGGATCACGCAGAGAACCACGGCTCAATCATCCCCTCGGGACACGCCTGGACCGAGCGCCGATCCCGGCGCAGCCCATCGATACTGACCGGCGGAGGTTTTCGTCCGTGGCAGGTCGGGCGAACACGAGAAACGCAAGGCCCGCCGACAAGGGGGAGAGATACGCCGGTGAATATCGCGCAGGTCTTGGCGCCGGTCTCGACAGGGCCACCATCATCTCCGCTTCTGCCCGCCTCCAGACCGCTCCAAACGGCCTCTCCAATGGCTTGATCTGGCCGAAGGCCGGCTGCGCCTCGATCGCCTGTGGCGCAACAGCCGCGTCAAACTTTCTTCCCCTGCCGGCTGCGCCGTCATTCCTCGCGGGACAACAAAGTCCTCCTTAGCTGTCAGGCCCCTTCGGGGTGCGCTGTCGATCGCCTCCGGCCCGTCGATCGCCATCGAGGCCGCAATGGTGCGGGCTCGAAAACGACAAACGGAGATTTGAAAATGGCGACCATCGGCACCTTCAAGAAGACCGCCTCGAACGAGTTCAGCGGCGAAATCGTCACCCTCAGCGTCCAGGCCAAGGGCGTGCGCATCGTCCCTGACCAGCGCGCCACCGGCGAAAACGCCCCCAGCCACCGGGTTCTGGTCGGCCGCGTCGAGATCGGCGCCGCCTGGTCCAAGCGCTCCAACGAGGGCCGCGACTATCTGGGCCTCAAGCTCGACGATCCGAGCTTCAACGCCCCCATCTACGCCAACCTCTTCGACGACGAGGACGGCGATGGCTACTCGCTGATCTGGTCCCGCCCGAGCCGCCGGGCGGACTGACCCACCGAGCAAGGCCCCGGCCGGACAGGCCGGGGCCTTTGTCTTGCCTACGCGCGAATCAGTGGCGCCGTCGAAGACCTAAAAGAGCGGACGACAAGTTTTCGAGCCCCCCTCGCGCCGCCAAGAGCGACTAAAATAGTCGTAGTTCTGGCAGGTAGTTATTGGCCGGTGGGAGGTGGTCATTTATGATCACCGCCCGACAATCACGGGCCGCACGCGCGTTGCTGGGATGGACACAGGAGACGCTCGCTGACCAGGCTCGGACATCGCTGACTGCGCTCAAGCGCCTCGAATCCGAAAGCGGCCTCGAGGTCTATGAGTCGACGCGCGATCTCGTGCGCAGGGCGCTGGAAGCCGCAGGGATCGTCCTGCTATCGACCGATAAGGGCGAAGGCGTGTTGTTGCTTCACGACAGGAAGGATCTCTCGCCAAAGCGCTAGTCGGCTGCCCCGCCTCAAGCGCTGCGCTAGAATTTCCCAAGATCCTGTTAACGAAACGCCATTAAGCGATTATAGTCGCTCTATGGGCCAGAAAACGTCGTCGTTCCTCGACGAGCCACCAATCAGCCAGTCGCTCACATCTTATGACCGTGAGCACATGGCTCTTTATCTGCGTTTGCTCGACTCGGCCCGCGACGGCGCGGCTTGGCAGGAGGCGGTCCAGGTCATCTTCGGCCTCGATCCCTCCCACGACCCACAGCGTTGCCGCCATGTTCACGACACGCATCTGGCGCGGGCGCGCTGGATGACGGAACAGGGCTATCGCGAGTTGACCCGCCCCCCGCATTGATTGCCCGATGCCGGCGCGGCATCGCTCTTTGCCTATAGTCCAGCTTCCGCCGGACGGTTCCGTCAGGAATCCTTCCTCCTCCACAAGCACATAAGCGAAGGGAGGATCGCAATGACACCCAGCGCAGCAGGCTGGCGCTCTTCTGCCGCCTATGAACATCTCGCCGAGATGAGCGCGTCCGATCTCGCCTGGGAGTGGCTCCGGCGCAATGACGCCTATGACGAAGACTACCAGGAGCTGCGCGCGGGAAAGACCGACGTCCGGACGCTGACCGACAAGATCCGGCGGCGGTGGGGGTTGCGATTTCCCCGTCGACCCGCTGGAGCCTCCATCTGAAGCCCACATCGCTTGGTTGCCCGAAGACGACACGAGCACCCTCTTTCTGGGGTTAGCGCCCGCAGGTCTGACTGCGGACGCCGTACTGCCGCCGACGTTCGAGACCGCCGGTCGCATTGCAGACGATAGCGAAGACGTCCTTCTCTACGATCTCGGCAACGGCCAGCGCGTCCAGCTCGTCATCGAACCGGACGCGATGCTCGGCCAGCCGCTTGCCGCCATCATTCCGCTCGATCGGGACGGGCTCGACCGGCTCGAATCCCTTCGCCGCCTGCTGGCCGCCCTTCATGGCCGGACGGTTCCACCGGATACACGGCTGACGCGGCAACAACGCCTGCGATTGCGCAGGATGTTGCAGTGCTTCGATGGCCACCGCGATGGCGCGACGCAGAGGGAGATCGCGCAGGTCGTGTTCCACATCGCCCGACTCGATCGCCAAGAATGGCAGGACGCTTCCGCCCGTCACACCATCAAATCCCTGTTGCGGGATGCGCGCGCCATGATCGCCGGCGGCTATCGCGCCTTGCTCCGACATCACCGCCAGAACTGACCGCGCCGGCACCGTAAGCGGTGGGCGATTTCATACCCCCTGACTTCGCCCTGCATCCCGCCGGTCCTGCTTCGCCATCGTGGCCTTCGTCCGCCGCTGATCTCCAGCGGCCTTCACGAAGCTCACGGAGGCCCCATCCATGCGACCCGACCTCACCGTTCTCCCGCCACGCTTCCTGCGCACCAAGGAAGCCGCCGAGTTCCTCAGCCTGTCCGCCCGCACCCTCGAAAAGCACCGGACCTATGGCACCGGCCCCGCCTATCGCAAGCTCGGCGGCCGCGTCGTCTATGCCGTCGACGATCTCGAAGCCTGGGCGGCGCGCGGCGCCGTCACCTCGACATCCGATCCGCGCGGTTCGATCCTTCCCGCCAAGCGTCGTACGCCGGCGCCGCCCGCCCATGCCGGTCGATACCCACGCTGATCGCTGGCGAAACCCACCAATGGCGGCGCGGCAACAACACCCATCGGAGCGCGGACAGCTCGACCTGTTTCGGGCGCTCCCTGGCGAGTTCGCTGCCCGAGACGCGCAGGATCTCATGGCCTATCCCTTCTTCTCCCTTTCCAAATCCCACCGCACCGCGCCGATAGATTTCAACGCCGGCGGCGTGTCGATCCGCGTCGAGGCCGTGGCCGATCACGGCATGGCGACCATCTGGGACGCCGACATCCTGATCTGGGCGGCGAGCCAGATCGTCGAGGCGCGCGACACGGGGCTTCGCACCTCGCGCCTGATGGTCGCCACCCCCTATGAAATCCTGAAGTTCATCGGCCGCGGCACGTCGCTGCGCGATTATCAGCGCCTCAAGGCGGCGCTCGACCGGCTGCAATCGACGACGATCTGCACCTCCATCCGCCAACCTGCCGAAGGCCGGCGGCACCGCTTTTCGTGGATCAATGAATGGAAGGAACGTACCGACCGGAGCGGCAAGCCGGACGGGATCGAGCTGATCGTGCCCGACTGGTTCTACCGAGCGGTGCTCGACGACGCGCTCGTGCTGACGATCGACCGAGCCTATTTTGATCTCACGGGCGGGCTCGACCGCTGGCTCTACCGGATCGTCCGCAAGCATGGCGGTCGCCAGCGCAATGGCTGGCGCTTCGACTTCCGCCACCTTCATCAGAAGTCCGGCGCCCTGTCGCCGTTCAAGCGCTTCGCCTTCGAGCTGCGCGACATCATCCGCCGCCAGCCGCTCCCCGGTTACAGGCTGTTCCTGGAGATCGAGGCGGGAGGCCGCACGCTGCTCGCTTTCGAGCCGGCGCCGGCCTGTGGAAAACCTGTGGGCGGCTTCGTGCCATCGGGAACCCGAAGGCCCGTGCCATCAGGAACCGCCCCCTCGTGCCAACGGGAACCCAAACCGGCCTTAACCCACGGCAAGAAAAGCGAAAATCGCGCCCTTAACTTAGAGTCTAACAGAGAATCTAACTTTGAAGAGCGCGCCCGCGAGGTGGAAAACCTCGTTCGGCAAGCCACGAAGGCGCTCAGCGTCACCGGCAAACGGCGCACCAACACCCCCAAGGCAGCCGACACGCATCCGCTTCCTCAGCTCCCCTTCCGTCCGGGAGGCGGCCGATGATCGTCGCTCTCCTCAATCAGAAGGGCGGCGTCGGCAAGACGACGCTGGCCCTGAATCTCGCGGGCGAATGGGCCAGCCGTGGCCAGCGCGTCACCCTGATCGACGCGGACCCGCAAGGCTCGGCGCTCGACTGGTCGCAGCAGCGAAGCCGCGAGGGGCTCGCGCGCCTATTCGGCGTTGTCGGTCTGGCCCGTGACACCTTGCATCGGGAAGCGCCCGAACTGGCCCGCGACGCCGATCATATCGTTATTGACGGGCCGCCGCGCGTCGCCGGACTGATGCGCTCGGCGCTGCTCGCCGCCGACCTAGTCCTGATCCCGGTGCAGCCGTCGCCGTTCGACGGCTGGGCCTCTGCCGAGATGCTGGCGCTCGTCTCCGAGGCGCGCATCTACCGGCCTGAGCTGGCCGCGCGCTTTGTGCTGAACCGCTGCGGTGCGCGCACTGTGCTTGCCCGTGAGACGGCCGAGACGCTGGCCGACCACGACCCGCCGGTCCTTGCCGCCACCATCGGCCAGCGCGTCGCTTTCGCGGTCGCCGCGCAGTCCGGTCGCCTAGTCTCCGAGCTGGACGATGACACGCCCGCCGCGCGCGAGATCGCGGCGCTGGCGGACGCGATCTCGCGCTTGAGCATCGGGAGGTCGGTGCGATGAGCCAGCGCCCAACCCGCAACGGCTTCGCGTCCCGGCCTGCCGATCTCGACCGCTGGGTCAGGGCGACCGATACGCCGTCGCGCGATGGCGATTCCGGCAGCTTCACCGCCCGGCTGACCATCGACGTAACGCCCGCACTACGCGGCCGCATCAAGATCGTCGCGTTCGGGCGCGGCGTCACCGTCGCCGACATGCTGCGCGACCTGCTCGCGCGCGAATTTCCCCCGACCATCGAAGGAGACCCATCATGACCGACGCCGCGGTTCCCCGCGTGCAAAGCGGCCCCATGCCGCGCGCGCATCTCGCCGACAGCCTCACCCATGTCGAACTGACCCACGTCGAGAAGCGGATCGAGAACTGGATCAGGTTCGGTCGCGAAGCCCATGAGCAGGTGCTCGACCGCCGCCGCCGTGTCTTCTCCTATCGGCCAGGCAGCATCTTCGCCTTCGTGCGCTGGGCCTCCAACGACTTCGGCACGATCATCTCGCGCATCGACATCGTGCGCGCGGTTGCGCCGGGCGAAGCTTACCAGACGCTGCCCTTCGTGCGTCCCGGCGGCGAGATCCTGTTGAAAATCGAGGGCTGGCCCAAGGTCGAACGGGTGCTTCGTCACATCGACGCCGTGGAAGCCCTCGGCATCGACGCCTGGGACGTAGCCCCCGATCATTGGCGGCATGTCGGCAACCGGATCGGCGCCGGGCACCAGCCCCGCGCCTATTCGACGGAGCGCCATCAGGCGTGGCTCAAGCGCCGGGAGATCGAACTGTGACTCGCTTCGGCTATGTCATGGTGACGTATTTCGTGACGATGGGCGTCGCCGTCGCCGCTTTCATCCCGATCGCGCCGCGCCTCGTCTGGAATGCCTCGGCCAGCGTGCCGGTCGGTCTCTACGACCTTGGCCCGACGCGCCATTTGGAAGTCGGCGATCTCGTCGCGGCCATGCCAGACAAGCCACTGTCCGACTTCATGGTCGCTCGCGGCTATATCGGCCGCGACGTGCCGCTGATGAAGCGCGTCATGGGGCTTCCCGGTCAACGGGTCTGCCGCACCGGCAACACCATCACCGTCGATGCCGTGCCGCTCGGCGAGGCGCTCGACCGCGACCGACTCGGCCGCCCATTGCCCGTCTGGCAAGGCTGCCGCCGCATCGCGGATGGCGACATCTTCCTCATGAATCCCGACGCGCACGACAGTCTGGACGGTCGCTACTTCGGCCCGCTTCCGACGCGCGCGGTCATCGGCAAGGCGACGCCGCTCTACACCGACGAGGCCGGCGACGGCCGCTTCGTCTGGCGCGCGACGGCACGCTGACCGCTTCCCGTCGTCGGGAGCGGCGCCCGCCGACGGTTCAACCACACCGCCGCCATGGAGACCATCATGTCACAGATCGGCACATTCACCCGTGAGACATCCGGTTTTGTCGGGCGCATCCATACCCTGACGCTTTTCAGCGAAGTCACCGTCGTTCCTACCGAGCCGTCCGAGGCTGAGAACGCCCCGGACTATCGCATCCATCACGGCGGCGATGACGGCCCGGAGATCGGCGCGGGCTGGAAACGCACTGGCGAGCGCGCAGGCGAATACATCGCCCTGCTGATCGACGATCCCACGCTGCCGCGGCCGATCCGCGCCAACCTGTTCCGGGACGACGATACCGGCAGCGCCTGGTCGCTGCATTGGAACCGTCCGCAGAAGCGCGACGGAAGGGACTGAGACGATGCGGCGTACCTCCCTTCTTCTCCTTATCGGTCTGTCGTTCGGTTGCGCGCTGACCGTTCCAGTCTTCGCACAACCGTCGAACTCCGCCCCTGCACCCGTCCGTGACTTTCTCGGCGAACTCGTCGCCGAGGCGGCGCAACGCTTCGAGCTTCCCGCAGCATGGATTCGTGCGGTGATGAAGGCGGAGAGCAACGGCGATCCCCGCGCCATCTCCCCCAAGGGCGCGATGGGATTGATGCAGATCATGCCGAAGACCTGGGCGGGTTTGCGGGATCGCTACCGCCTCGGCGCCGATCCCTACGACCCCCACGACAATATCATCGCGGGCGCGGCCTATATCCGCGAGCTATACGACCGCTACGGCTCGCCCGGCTGGATCGCAGCCTACAACGCCGGTCCCGGACGTTACGAGGACTCGCTGAAGGGCCGTCTCCTACCGGCCGAAACGCGCGCCTATGTCGCCAATGTCGCGCCCTCTCTTGGCGGTGGCGATGCACCGACGCCGATTTTGGTCGCCGCTGCCGATCCGCTCGCTTGGACTCAAGCACCACTGTTCATCGCGCAATCGGAGCGTCGCACGTCAACCGCTCTTGTGCCGGTCGGGCGCTCCTCCAATGACGCGGACACGATCCCGGACATGCGCGATGTTTCCGCCATCGTGCCGCAGTCGGGCGGTCTGTTCGTGGCGCGGGCGGATACGGGACGACAGCCATGAGGCCCATGATCCGGTCCGCCCGGCAGGAAGTTTCAGTGTGCAGCGGATGGGGCTGGCGACAGTCTCATCCGTGGGCAATGGGGGCGGAACAGGGAGGAAGGCGGGAGTGCCGCCCGTAATCGGCAGGACGGTTCCCCGCCGAAGAGCGCGCCACCAACAGCTTCGCCGCCCGGTAAAATCTCCCGCGTTACGCAACGCAGGAGGCGGGTGATGGACTTCTTTTGCGGGCTGGACGTGGCCATCGAGGAGACGGCGGTGTGCGTCGTCGATGATCGCGGTGAAGTACATCTGACGGTGAAGGTGGCGACCGAGCCGGAGGCGTTGCTGGCGGTGCTGAAGCCCTTCGTTGGGCGATTGAAGCGTGTCGGCCACGAGGCCGGCTCGCTGTCGCCCTGGCTCCATCCCGAGCTCAAGAAGCTCGGCCTGCCGGCGATCTGCCTGGAGACGCAGCATGTGCGGGCCGCGATGTCGGCCCAGCGCAACAAGACCGACGCAGCGGACGCCCTCGGGATCGCCCACATCATGCGCACAGGCTGGTTCCGCCAGGCGCACGTGAAGACGGAAAGCTGCTACCGGATGCGCCTGCTGCTGACGCATCGACGCAACCTGAAGCGCAAGTTCCTCGATCTCGAGAACGCCATCCGCCACTCGCTGAAGAGCTTCGGGATCAAGCTCGGTGGCACCTCGCGCGGCAAGTTCGACCAGGCGGTGCGGGAGGCGGTGGCCGACGATCCGCTGTCCTGCGAGCTCATGGACGCCATGCTGTCGGCGCGCGCCGCGCTGTGGAAGGAGTATTGCCGGCTGCACGATCTCGTCGTGAAGCTGGTGGCGCAAAGCGAGCTGTGCCGGCGCTTCATGGCGATCCCAGGCGTCGGGCCGGTGACGGCGCTCAGCTTCATGACGGCGATCGACGACCCGTCCCGCTTCCGCCGCTCGCGCGACGTTGCCGCCTATTTCGGGCTGACGTCCAGGCGATGGCAGTCGGGCACATCGATCGACGTGCAGGGGCGTATCTCAAAGGCTGGGGACTCTGATGTGCGCCGCGCGCTCTACGAGGCGGCATCGGGACTGCTGACCCGCTTCAAGGGCAAGGACAAGGTGAAGGCCTGGGGCCAGGAGATCGCCAAGCGCTCCTGCCATCGCAAGGCGTGCGTCGCCGTGGCCCGCAAACTGGCCGTCATCATGCACGCCATGTGGAGCGACGGCACCTTCTATCTCGGCGATCCGGCAGCGAGCACTGCCGACGCCGCGCAGCGGGCGCACACCAAGGATCGCAAGCTCCTGGGAGCCCACCGATGAGCAACTTGCTGACACGAGACATGCAGCGCGCCCGCAACTGACGGACGCCATTCTGAACATGGAGATCCGCCCTCGGCGGATGAGGACCGATGCAGACCAGGACCGACGGAACGCACGTTATCTTGCCTGCGGCTGTGCCGATCGGAAGACGGCCGGACCGCGCTCGATTGCCTGTGACGATGCTCCGTCAATCCGATGGAAAAGTGCGCCGCGACGGTTCGAGCGCTGCCGACGTGCAGCCGGAACACCCCGTCGCAGAGCGCGGAGGAGTGCAAGGCGCATCGGAACTCGAAGCCCGCGAGCGGAGGCGTGCCGTGGCGAACAGCATAGTATATTCTCGCATCGGGAAGGATGAACGACGATGTCCGCAAGAGCAGTGGAAATACGACCGATTAGGAGGGCAAGATTAAAGCGGACGGCACCCCATGGGTCCGATCCGGGGGGCAAGCCCTTGTCTGCACACTGTTTTGGGCGGCACCGTCTCTGAGCCGCCGTAGCGCTGCGAGATGCCGGAAACCCAACATTTTCAGCGTTTCTCACGGCACCCTCGCCCGAAATCGCCGGTTTCTGGCGGATCAGGAGCCATGAGCGACGACGATCATTTTCGGCCGAAGCCCGGCCGCATCCGCTCCAACGGAGCGAAGGCCGGACAGGCCAAGAGTTTCCTCAGCCAGCTTCGCAAGATCGCCCGCCAGCAACAGGCCGGGACCGGCCGCAACCGCTCGACCCAGAGCAGTGGCTCCGGCCGCTCGATGAATGGTCAGAGTGTCGTCGCCTCTGGCCGAGGCGTGCAGCGGGGGCGCGGCGCATCCTTCGTTCGCGCCCGCAACCTGTCGAACGGGTGGACCCATCGTAAGGCCGGCAGCCGCCGCGTGATCGTCAAGTCCCGGTCGGTTCGCGCCGCCGGTCGCAGTGGCAAGGCCGGCGCCCATCTGCGCTACATCCAGCGCGACGGGACGGCTCGCGATGGCGAACGCGGCCAGATCTACTCGGCGACGGAAGACCGTGCCGATGGCGACGCCTTCCTCGATCGCGGTCAGGACGACCGCCACCAGTTCCGGTTCATCGTGTCACCGGAAGACGCCGCCGATCTTGCCGACCTGACCGGCTACACCCGCGAACTGATGGCCCAGGTCCAAACCGACCTCGGCACGAAGCTGGATTGGGTCGCCGTCAATCACCACAACACCGGCCATCCGCATGTGCATGTCATCGTCAACGGCCGCGACGCCCTCGACGAGGATCTCGTCATCAATGGCGATTATCTCGCCAATGGCATCCGCGAGCGGGCCAGCGAACTAGCGACGTTGGAACTCGGACCCGTCACCGAGATCGAGCACCGCCGCAAGCTCTTGGCCGAGATCGACCAGGACCGCCTCACCCGCATCGACCGGGCGATGATCGGCGAGGCGGAAGATCGCTTCATAGACCTGCGCCATGAACCGGGCGACTTGCGCGGCCAGTCCGACCGGACGCTGCGCCTACGTCGTCTCGGCAAGCTGAACGACATGGGCCTTGCCACGGAACATGCGTCCGGCATCTGGGAATTGAGCGACCGGCTGGAACCAACGCTGCGCCAAATGGGAGAGCGCGGCGACATCATCCGCATCATGCAGCAAGCGCATCTGGCCGAGGGCGTGGAACGCGACCCGATGAGTTTCCAGATTCACGATAGCGCGCCCGAGACGCCGATCATCGGCCGCGTCATCGACAAGCATCTGTCCGACGAGCTGGGCGAACACCTGACGCTTGTGGTCGATGGCATCGACGGGCGAACGCACCATGTCTCCGGTATCGACGCCGCGCGGGTCGAGGACATCCGCATCGGCAGCATCATCGAGATCGGGCCACCGGACAGCGCCGGCCGTCCATCCGACCGCGCCATCGCCGGCATGGCCGCGGATGGCGTCTATCGGCCGAGCCGTCATCTGGAGCAGGCGCGGTTCGACGGCCAAGTGCCGAACGGCGACTATCAGGGATTCGTGGACGCCCATGTCCGGCGGCTGGAGGCGTTGCGCCGGGCCGGGATCGTGGAGCGTATCGACGCTGACCAATGGCGCATCCCCGATGATTTCGAGGCACGCGCCGCCACCCACGATGCAGGGCGGAGTAGCCGAGCCAATATCCGCATCCTCTCGACCTTCGATCTGGAACGCCAGATCGGATCGGATGGGGCGACCTGGCTGGACCGGCGCCTCCTCAGCGCGGACGGATCGGACCTGTCGCCGGCCGGCTTCGGTGAACAGATGCGCGCGGCCATGGAGCGCCGCCGCGAACATCATATCGAGCATGGCGACGCCGCCCGTCAGCCGGACGGCCGCGTCGCCTATCGGCGCAACCTGATCGCCACGCTTCAGGAGCGCGAGGTTGCCCGCGCGGGCGAAGAACTGGCGGCAAAGAAGTCGCTCCCCTTCCGAAAGGCCGCCGATGGCGAGACCTTAACCGGCGCCTTCACTGGAACCACGCAGCTCGCCAGCGGCAAGTTCGCCATCGTCGAGAAGTCACACGAGTTCACCCTTGTTCCGTGGCGGCCGGTCATCGACCGTCAGCTCGGCCGCGAGGTCATGGGCATCGTGCGAGGGGGATCGGTGTCGTGGCAACTGGGGCGGCAGAGAGGATTGGGGCTTTGATGCAGACCGATCTGAACCGATGACGGCCTGGGATGGCCAACCTTCGGGGCAGCAGAACAGTAGTCGAGGCGTGGCGCCTGGACGTCGACCGTCCGATTTGTCAGCCACAGCATCCGAAATCTCGACGCTTCGGATTTTCTGTTGCTTCTCGCCATAACGGATATTCTTTGATCGGCTCCACTCTTTTGCCGGTCGGAGCCTCTATGTCTGGAAGCCGTGTCCTTTGGGGACAAGTCGCAATCGTCCTCGCCATCGTGCTCACCGCGATATGGTGCGCAACGGAATGGACGGCATGGCGTCTCGGGTTTCAGGCGCAGCTCGGACAGCCGTGGTTCGTGGTAGCGGGTTGGCCGGTCTATTACCCGCCGATCTTCTTCTGGTGGTGGTTCTCGTTCGACGCCTATGCGCCGTCGATTTTCCTCGAAGGCGCCATGATCGCGGTATCGGGCGGCTTGGTCTCGATCGTCGTCGCCATCACCCTGTCTGTGATCCGAGCGCGGGACGCGAAGAACGTCGTCACCTATGGCTCGGCGCGCTGGGCCGAGCTGAACGAGATCAAGGCAGCCGGATTGCTCGGCGCGGACGGCGTGGTGCTTGGTCGCTATGACCGCGACTATCTCCGCCACGATGGCCCGGAGCATGTGCTGTGCTTCGCGCCGACCAGATCGGGCAAGGGCGTCGGTCTCGTCGTACCGACCCTGCTGACCTGGCCCGGCAGCACGATCATCCATGACATCAAGGGGGAGAATTGGGGGCTGACCGCCGGCTTCCGCTCTCGGCACGGCCGCGTGCTGCTGTTCGATCCGACCAATCCCACCTCGTCGGCCTATAATCCGCTGCTCGAGGTGCGGCGCGGCGACAAAGAAGTCCGCGACGTGCAGAACATCGCCGATATCCTCGTCGATCCCGAAGGTGCTTTGGACAAAAGGAACCATTGGGAAAAGACCAGCCATTCGCTTCTGGTCGGCGCGATCCTGCATGTTCTCTACGCGGAAGCCGACAAGACGCTGGCGGGCGTCGCCAATTTCCTGTCCGATCCGAAGCGACCCGTCGAGGCGACGTTGCGCGCCATGATGAATACCCCGCATCTCGGCGAGGCCGGCGTGCATCCCGTCATCGCGTCGTCGGCGCGCGAGCTGCTGAACAAGAGCGACAACGAACGATCGGGCGTGCTGTCGACCGCCATGTCGTTCCTCGGCCTCTATCGTGATCCCGTGGTGGCGAAAGTGACGGCGCGCTGCGACTGGCGCATCGCCGATCTCGTCTCGGGCGACAGGCCCGTCAGCCTCTACCTCGTGGTGCCGCCGTCGGACATCAACCGCACCAAACCGCTGATCCGCCTGCTGCTCAATCAGGTCGGGCGGCGCTTGACCGAAGACCTGACGACCTCGGCCAATCGCCACCGGCTGCTGTTGATGCTCGACGAGTTTCCGGCGCTGGGAAGGTTGGATTTCTTCGAGTCCGCGCTGGCTTTCATGGCGGGCTACGGGATCAAGAGCTTTTTGATCGCGCAGAGCCTCAACCAGATCGAAAAGGCGTATGGCGCCAACAACAGCGTGCTCGACAACTGCCATGTCCGCGTCGCCTTCGCCACCAACGACGAGCGCACAGCCAAGCGCGTGTCGGACGCATTGGGCACCGCGACCGAGATGCGCGATTCCACCAACTATGCCGGCCACCGGCTTTCGCCCTGGCTGGGGCATCTCATGGTGTCGCGGCAGGAGACGGCCAGGCCGTTGCTTACTCCCGGCGAGGTCATGCAGCTTCCACCCGCCGATGAATTGCTGCTGGTCGCGGGCGTCCCGCCGGTGCGCGCGAAGAAGGCCCGCTACTACGAGGATGCGCGGTTCCGTGAGCGGATCATGCCGCCGCCGAAATCCGCAGCCACAAAAGGCTCGGCCAAGCCGCCCACCGATGATTGGTCCGCACTGGCGATCCCGACCGCATCGGCCGGCGTAACGGCCAATACCGAAACCGGCCCGATCACCGATCCGGCCAATGCAGGTATCCGCCGCGAGCCGGAATTGCCGGAGCATGAAGAGATCGCACCCCCCGAGCGTCCGGCAATTGGAGAGTTCGCCCTGCTCGACGACGAGCCGGACACGGACGCCGCCAAGGCCCGCAGCCTTCGTCGTCAGGTCACATCTATCGCCCGGCAGGCGACAATGGACCCGGCCGATGGCATCGAGTTGTAGCAGGGCCAACCATGCAGACCAAAACCCGCATGAACGTCTATTTCGAGCCGGAATTGTTGAGGAAGGTCGAGGCGCTGGCGCTCCGGCGCCGCGTCTCGAAGTCCGCTGTAATCGAAGCTGCCGTCGCGTCTTTCCTCTCAGCCGACGCCTCCGAACGGCTGGAGGCCGTCTTTGCTCGTCGCATGGACAGGATCGGGCGCCAGATCGACGGCATGGACGAAGATCTCGCCATTCTCGGCGAGACGCTCTCGCTGTTCATCCGCTTCTGGATGACTCTCACCCCGCCATTGCCTGACGCCGCACATCCATCGGCGCGCGCCAAGGGCATGGAACGGTTCGAGGGTTTCCTGCAAACACTCGGCCGGAAGCTGGCGACCGGCGATCGGTTCCTCAAAGATCTGTCGCGCGACATCGACTCACGCCGCGACAAGGCCGCCGATCAGGGGTGAATGGCTGCCAGACGAGGCCGGCATAAAGACTCAACTCCGCCTTTCTCCTGTATTTGCGCGCCACGCTACTACTACGACCAACTCTTGTTGAACTGGCCTGATTTCTGGCTCTTTTAATCATCCCCGTCCGGGGAGCGTCTGAGCTTATCCCGGTTGGATCGGGGATCAGATGGCGATTTCTCAGCACAATTCAGAAGGGCTGGCGCGTGGCGCACGGATGCTGCGCACGGCGCTCGGTCCCGCCATCGCCCGCTTCATGGAAGACGCCTCCGTCGTCGAGGTGATGCTGAACCCCGACGGGCGTATCTGGATCGACCGGCTCGCCGAAGGGCTGGCCGACACGGGCGAGCGGCTGTCTCCCGCCAACGGCGAGCGCATCGTGCGCCTGGTCGCGCACCATGTCGGCGCCGAAGTCCACACCGGCAGCCCGCGTGTCTCGGCCGAGTTGCCCGAGACGGGGGAGCGGTTCGAGGGGTTGTTGCCCCCGGTGGTCGCGGCCCCGGCCTTCGCCATCCGCAAGCCCGCCGTCGCCGTGTTCACGCTCGACGATTATGTCCGCGCGGGGATCATGTCCGTCACGCAGGCCGAGGCGCTGCGGGCCGGCGTCGCTACCCGCGCCAACATTCTTGTCGCCGGCGGCACCTCGACCGGGAAGACGACGCTGACCAATGCGTTGTTGGCCGAGGTAGCGAAGACCTCCGATCGCGTCGTCATCATCGAAGACACGCGCGAGCTGCAATGCGCCGCGCCCAACCTCGTCGCCATGCGGACCAAGGATGGCGTCGCCTCGCTCTCCGATCTCGTCCGGTCCTCGCTGCGCCTGCGCCCCGACCGCATCCCGATCGGCGAGGTGCGTGGCGCCGAGGCGCTCGACCTCCTCAAAGCCTGGGGCACCGGCCATCCCGGCGGCGTCGGCACGATTCACGCCGGCAGCGCCATCGGCGCGCTGCGGCGGATGGAACAGCTCATCCAGGAAGCCGTCGTCACCGTCCCGCGCGCGCTGATCGCTGAAACGATCGACCTCGTAGCCGTGCTCTCCGGCCGCGGCTCGGCACGCCGCCTCTCCGAACTCGTCCGCGTCGAGGGCCTCGGCCCGGACGGCGATTACCGCGTCACGCCCGCCGACGCACCAGCCTCCGGGAGCGACGACCGCGCGGCCTCTCTCAACCCCACCAGCCTTGAAGGAGAAACCCTGTGATCCAACGCCTGCATCAAACGCGCCATCGCCTCGTCTCGGCGCTGTCCGTCGCCACGCTCTCCGTCGTGATGGCGGCGCCCGCCCATGCCTCCGGTTCATCCATGCCGTGGGAAGCACCGCTGCAATCCATCCTTCAGTCGATCGAAGGGCCGGTGGCCAAGATCGTCGCCGTCATCATCATTATCACGACCGGACTGACGTTGGCCTTCGGCGACACCTCCGGGGGGTTCCGTCGCCTGATCCAGATCGTCTTCGGCCTGTCGATCGCCTTTGCGGCGTCGAGCTTCTTTCTGTCGTTCTTCTCGTTCGGCGGCGGGGCGCTCGTCTGATGGCGGGGGTGGCCGACGACGTGCCGGGCTTCACCGTGGCGGTTCACAGAGCACTGTCCGAGCCGATCCTGCTCGGCGGCGCTCCGCGCGCCATCGCCATCATGAACGGCACGCTGGCCGGTGCGCTCGGCTTGGGCCTGCGCCTCTGGCTGGTCGGCCTCATCGTCTGGGCCATCGGCCATTTCGCGGCGGTGTGGGCGGCCAAACGCGATCCGCTGTTCGTCGATGTCGGCCGCCGACACTTGCGCATCCCCGCGCACCTCTCGGTTTAAGGAGCGCGCTACGATGATGAACCTCGCCGAATATCGCAACAAGAACACCCGGCTCGCCGATTTCCTGCCCTGGGCGGCGCTCGTCGGCACCGGCGTCGTGCTCAACAAGGATGGCAGCTTTCAACGCACGGCGAGGTTCCGGGGGCCGGATCTCGATTCCGCGGTGCCGGCTGAACTGGTCGCCGTCGCCGGTCGCCTCAACAACGCTTTCCGCCGCCTCGGCTCGGGTTGGGCGATCTTTGTCGAGGCGCAGCGCCATCCCTCGAACCGCTATCCCGACAGCAGTTTTCCCGATGCCGCTTCCGCCCTGGTCGACGCCGAGCGCAAGGCTGACTTCGAGGAGGCCGGGGCGCATTTCGAGTCCAGCTACTTCCTGACCTTCACCTACCTGCCGCCGGCCGAAGACGCGGCTCGCGCCGAAAGCTGGCTCTATGAGGGCCGTGACCAGAAGGGGCTCGATCCGCACGAAGCGATGGGCGGTTTCACCGACCGCACCGACCGGCTGCTGCGCCTGGTCGAAGCCTTCATGCCGGAATGCCGCTGGCTCGATGACGGCGAGACGCTGACCTATCTGCATGGCTGCGTTTCCACGCACCGGCACCGCGTCCGGGTGCCCGAAACCCCGATTTATCTCGACGCGCTGCTGGCCGACCAGCCGCTGACCGGCGGGCTGGAGCCTCGCCTCGGACAATCGCACTTGCGCGTGCTCACCGTCACCGGTTTCCCCACTGCGACCACGCCCGGCCTGCTCGACGAGCTGAATCGGCTCGCCTTTCCCTATCGGTGGAGCACCCGCGCGATCCTGCTCGACAAAACCGACGCGACAAAGCTGCTGACCAAGATCCGGCGGCAATGGTTCGCCAAGCGCAAATCCGTCGCGGCGATCCTCAAGGAGGTGATGACCAACGAGGCGTCCGTTCTCGTGGACACCGATGCGTCGAACAAGGCCGCGGACGCCGATCTCGCGCTACAGGAACTCGGCGCCGACTATGCCGGTATCGCCTATGTCACCGCGACGGTGACGGTGTGGGACGCCGATCCGCGCACCGCTGACGAGAAGCTGCGCCTGGTCGAGAAGGTCATTCAGGGCCGCGACTTCACGGTGATGGCCGAGACCATCAACGCGGTGGACGCCTGGCTCGGCAGCCTGCCAGGGCATGTCTATGCCAATGTCCGGCAGCCGCCGGTTTCCACCCTCAATCTCGCTCACATGATTCCGCTCTCGGCGGTGTGGGCGGGGCCGGAACGGGACGAGCATTTTGCAGCACCGCCACTGCTCTTCGGCAAGACCGAAGGCTCCACCCCATTCCGGTTTTCGCTTCACGTCGGCGATGTCGGACATACGCTGATCGTCGGCCCGACCGGCGCCGGCAAGTCCGTGTTGTTGGCGCTGATGGCCTTGCAGTTCCGGCGCTACCGCCAAGCACAGGTCTTCGCCTTCGATTTCGGCGGCTCGATCCGGGCCGCGGCACTCGCCATGGGCGGCGACTGGCACGACCTCGGTGGCGATCTGTCCGATGGAGCGGAAGCCTCGGTCAGCCTCCAGCCACTGGCCGGCATCAACGATGTTCCCGAGCGCGCGTGGGCGGCCGACTGGATCGTGGCCATCCTGACACGCGAAGGCGTCGCCATCACGCCGGAGGTGAAGGAACACATCTGGACGGCGCTGACTTCGCTGGCCTCGGCGCCGGTCGAGGAACGCACCATCACCGGCCTTTGCGTCCTGCTCCAGTCCAACGATCTGAAGCAGGCGCTGCGCGCCTATTGCATCGGCGGTCCCTACGGACGGCTGCTCGACGCCGAGCGTGAGCATCTCGGCACCGCAACCGTGCAGGCGTTCGAGACCGAAGGGCTGATCGGCACCGGCGCCGCGCCCGCCGTGCTCTCCTATCTGTTCCACCGCATCGAAGACCGCCTCGACGGATCGCCGACCCTTCTCATCATCGACGAGGGCTGGCTGGCGCTCGACGACGAAGGCTTCGCCAGCCAGCTCCGCGAGTGGCTGAAGACCCTCCGCAAGAAGAACGCCAGCGTCATCTTCGCTACGCAGTCGCTGTCCGACATCGACGGCTCGGCGATCGCGCCTGCGATCATCGAGAGCTGCCAGACCCGGCTCCTGTTGCCGAACGAGCGAGCCATCGAGCCGCAGATCACCGCGATCTATCGCCGCTTCGGTCTTAACGACCGGCAGATCGAGATCATCGCGCGGGCCATGCCCAAGCGCGACTATTACTGCCAGTCCCGGCGCGGCAACCGCCTGTTCGAGTTGGGGCTGTCGGACGTCGCCCTAGCGCTCTGCGCCGCGTCTTCCAAAACCGACCAGACCGCGATCGCACGGCTGTTCGCCGAACATGGTCAGGCGGGCTTCCTCACCGCTTGGCTCCGCCACCGCGATCTCGGCTGGGCGGCCGACCTCATCCCAACACTCACCACAACGGAGAAACTGCCATGACCTTGCCGCGCTCCCGCGCGGCGCGGCTCGCCGCCGCGCTGCTCGTCACCCCTGTCGTTCTCGCCCCGATGTGGGCTGCGCCGGCGCAGGCGCAATGGATCGTCTATGACCCGACGAACTATGTGCAGAACGTGCTGACGGCCGCGCGCAGCCTTCAGCAGATCACCAATCAGATCACCTCGCTTCAGAACGAAGCGCAGATGCTCATCAATCAGGCCCGTAATCTCGCCAGCCTGCCTTATTCGTCGCTGCAACAGCTTCAGCAATCGGTGCAGCGCACCCAACAACTGCTCCAGCAGGCGCAGAACATCGCCTACGACGTCCAGCAGATCGATCAGGCGTTCCAGACCAAATACGCCAATGTGTCGATGTCGGCGTCGAATACGCAACTGATCGCCGACGCCAAGGCTCGCTGGCAGAATACAGTCGGCGGCTTGCAGGACGCCATGCGCGTGCAGGCCACCGTCGTCGGTAACATCGACACCAACCGCACGCAGATGTCTGCACTGGTCGGCGCCAGCCAGTCGGCAGCCGGCGCGCTTCAAGCCACCCAGGCCGGCAATCAGCTTCTCGCCCTTCAGGCGCAGCAGCTCGCCGATCTCACCGCCGTCGTCACCGCCAACGGTCGGGCGCAGGCGCTGCAATCTGCGGAACAGGCCGCAGCCGCCGAACAAGGCCGCGAGCAGCGCCGCCGCTTCCTGACGCCGGGCACCGGCTATCAGCCCGGCAACGCGCAGATGTTCCACGGCAATTGAGGGCAAGGCGATGGACGGCAAGACCCTCGCGCGCCTCGGCGCTGTCGTTTTCGTCGCGATCGCGGTGACGGCGACCGCGATCGAAATGACCCGCAAGGACGACCGGCAGAACAGCCCGACGACGCAGATGCGTTCCATCACGGAGCGAGATCCGCTCGATGCGGAACTGGCGCGGTGCAGCGGCATGGGCGAAGCCGGGCCGCGCGATCCGTCCTGTCTGCGCGCCTGGGCTGAGAGCCGTCAGCGCTTCCTTGGGAAACCCGCGCCGGCGACAGCGCCGTCCGGTCGGGCCACACTGTTCCCGAACACGCCCGCCGATACGGCTCCTGGCAGCGCCGCGCCCACCATTCAGGTGGAACCGGCTCAACCGGAGGCACGCTGATCGTGGGCGGCACCGGCGTCATCGACCATTTCCTCGAGGTCTTCACCCGCTACATCGACGGCGGCTTCGGCCTCCTGCAACCGGAAGTCGGCTTCATCGCCACAACGCTGATCGTCATCGACGTGACGCTCGCCGCCCTATTCTGGAGCTGGGGCGCGGATGAGAACATCATCGCCCGGCTGGTGAAGAAGACGCTGTTCGTCGGTGTCTTCGCCTACATCATCGGCAACTGGAACAACCTCGCCCGCATCGTCTTCGAGAGCTTCGCCGGCCTGGGCCTGAAGGCGTCCGGCACGAGCTTCACCGTCACCGACCTGCTGCGCCCCGGAAAGGTGGCGCAGACCGGCCTCGACGCCGGACGACCGCTGCTCGACTCCATCTCCAGCCTGATGGGCTACTGGTCGTTCTTCGAGAACTTCATCCAGATCGTCTGCATGTTGTTCGCCTGGGTGCTGGTGCTGCTCGCCTTCTTCGTTCTCGCCATCCAGCTCTTCATCACCCTGATCGAGTTCAAGCTGACAACGCTCGCCGGCTTCGTGCTGATCCCCTTTGGCCTGTTCGGTAAATCCGCCTTCATGGCCGAACGGGTGCTCGGCAATGTAATTTCGTCGGGCATCAAGGTGCTGGTGCTCGCCGTTATTATCGGCATCGGTTCGACCCTGTTCTCCGAGTTCACCGCGGGCTTCGGCGGCGCCACGCCGTCGATCGACGATGCGATGGCGATCGTGCTCGCCGCCCTGTCGCTGCTTGGCCTCGGTATCTTCGGTCCCGGTATCGCCAATGGCCTCGTCTCCGGCGGGCCGCAGCTCGGCGCTGGCGCGGCGATCGGCACCGGCCTGGCCGCAGGCGGCGCGGTCGCGGCCGGCGCTGCCGCAGTGGGCGCCGTCGCTTCCGGCGGCACAGCCCTGGCCGGTGGCGCGGCCGCCGCTGCTCGTGGTGGAGCCGCATTGGCTGGCGGCGCATCGACCGCCTACAGCCTTGGCGCAGCCGGGGAATCCGGCGCCGCCGCCGTCGCCTCCGGCCTCGGCAATGTCGCCAGCGCCGGCGCGCAAGCCGCCGCCTCCCCGCTCAAACGCGCGGCTGGCCGCGCCGCTGACAGCCTGAAGCAGAGCTACCGATCCGGCGCGCGCACCGCCTTCAGCGCAACCGGCGGGTCATCGACCGCCGGGACCGTCGGCGGCGAGGCCGAAGGTGCGTCCTCGACCTCATCTTCCTCCGCAGACGGGCCGCCGGCCTGGGCCAAGCGCATGAAGCGCTCGCAGCAGATGACACACGGCGTCCAGGCCGCCGCTCACGCCGTTCGCGGCGGCGATAGCCACGGCGGCGGCTCTTCCGTCAACCTTTCCGAAAGCGACTGACCATGTTCAAACGACCGGCCACCCATTACGGCAAATCACCCGAGCCTGAGACGCCCTATCAGCGCGCCGCCCAGGTCTGGGACGAGCGTATCGGCTCCGCCCGTGTGCAGGCCCGCAACTGGCGCTTCATGGCCTTCGGCTCGCTGGCGCTGTCGATGGGCCTTGCCGCCGCGCTGGTCTGGCAATCCGCCAATGGCTCGATCGTACCCTGGGTGGTGCAGGTCGACCGGCTCGGCCAGGCGCAGGCCGTGGCGCCGGCGACGGCCGACTATCAACCGAACGACCCACAGATCGCCTTCTATCTCGCGCGGTTCATCGAGCAGGTCCGCTCGATCCCGGCCGATGCGATCATCGTGCGCCAGAACTGGCTGCGCGCCTACGACTTCACTACGCAGGGCGGTGCGCTGGCGCTCAACGACTACGCCCGGTCGAACGATCCCTTCGCCAAGGTCGGCAAACAACAGGTCGCGATCGAGGTGTCGTCGGTCATCCGCGCCTCGCCATCGAGCTTCCGCATCGCCTGGATCGAGCGCCGCTATCAGGACGGCTCTCTCGCCTCGACCGAACGCTGGTCCGCCATCCTCACCGTCGCCGTGCAGACCCCGCGCGACGCCGACACGCTGAAGAAGAACCCGCTCGGAATCTACGTCAACGCAATCAACTGGTCGAAGGAGCTTGGACAATGACGCCAGCACTCCACAAAGCCGCCCCCTGGAGTGCAGGGCGTCCGGCTTTCCGTAAATCCGGCTTGCCGCTTCTGCTGCTCTGCACGTCTGCGCTCTCCGGTTGCGCCACCAACACACCGCCCCCGGAAATCGCCTATGACAACGCCATCCCCGCCGTACAGGCGACCGAGCCGCCCAGGCCCGTACAGGTGGTGGAGCTGCCCAGGCCCTTGCCACTTCCCGGCCAGTTGAAACCGGTCGGTAAGGACGGCAAGCCCGTCCCCGAAGCTGCCGATCCGACCGTGCGCGTCAACCAGGCCAACGCCGCCGCGCGTGTTCAGCCCGTCCGCGATGGCTTCATCAACTCGATGCAGGTCTATCCCTTCGTCGATGGCGCGCTTTATCAGGTCTATGCCTCACCGGGGCAGATCACCGACATCGCGCTCCAGCCCGGCGAGCAGTTCGTCGGCGTCGGCCCCGTCGCCGCCGGCGATACGGTGCGCTGGATCATCGGAGATACCGAGAGTGGCACGGGGGCGGGCAAACAAATCCACATCCTCGTCAAGCCGACGCGGCCCGATCTGCTGACCAATCTCATCATCAACACCGACCGTCGCACCTACCACATGGAACTGCGCTCGACGCCTTCGACCTATATGGCCTCGGTTTCCTGGCAATATCCGCAGGACCAGCTCATCGCGCTCCGGCGGCAGAATGCCGACGCGCAGGCCGCGCAGCCGGTTTCCAACGGCATCGACCTGTCGCGCGTCAACTTCCGCTATGAGGTGTCAGGCGACCGTGCGCCTTGGCGGCCGCTGCGCGCTTTCGACGATGGCAAGCAGGTCTTTATCGAGTTCCCGCGCGGCATCGGCCAGGGCGAGATGCCACCACTGTTCGTGGTCGGGCCGGAGGGCAACACGTCCGAGCTGGTGAACTACCGCGTGCGCGGCAACTACATGATCGTGGACCGACTGTTCGCCGCCGCCGAGCTGCGCTTCGGCGCAGGTAAGAACCAGAAGCGCGTGCGTATCTCCCGCACCGATGGGAGGCCGGCATCGTGAACGACGAACGCGGTCCCGAAAAGGACGAAGGACAGGCGCTCGATAGGGCGCCGAGGCCGGAGGCGGCAGACGAAAATGACAGTCAGCCGCTCAAGGGCGACCCGGCCGCGCCGATGCGGCTGCGGCCCGAACCGCCGCGCGTCACCCGCCTGTCGCGCAAGGTGCTGGCCGGTCTCGGCCTGGTCGCCAGCCTCGGCGTCGGCGGAGCGCTGGTCTATGCGCTCCAGACACGCAACGGCGGCAATCAGGGGCAGGAACTCTATTCCACCGACAACCGCACCACGCCGGACGGCCTGAACGGTCTGCCGAGGGACTATACCGCGGTTCCGAGACTCGGCCCGCCGCTCCCCGGCGATCTCGGCCGACCGATCCTCAACGCGCAGAACGGCGGCCAACTGGTTCCGACACCCGGCATAGCAAACCCGGCGCCCGCCGGCCCCAGCCCGGAGGAACAGCGCCGGGCACAGGAACTGGAGGCGGCGCGCACTGCACGTCTGTTTTCAACCACGGAGACAAGACCCGCCAGCACGCCGACGGCGGCGCCGGCAGCCACACCCGCCACAGACCTCACCAGCCTCGGCCTCGCACCACAGCCGGCGACGCCTTCGGCACAGGACCGCCAGCTCGCGTTCCTCAACCAGACGCCCGACAAGCGTACCGTCTCGCCCGATCGGATCGCGGCCCCCGCATCGGCCAATGTCCTTCAGGCCGGCGCGGTGATCTCGGCGGCGCTCATCACCGGCATCCGCTCCGACCTTCCCGGCCAGATCACCGCGCAGGTGACGGAAAACATTTACGACAGCCCGACCGGGCGCATCCTGCTGATCCCACAGGGCACGCGCGTCATCGGGCAATATGACAGCGGCGTCGGCTTCGGCCAGCGCCGCATCCTGCTGGTCTGGAACCGGCTGATCTTCCCGAACGGCCGCAGCATCGTTCTCGAGCGCCAGCCAGGCGCAGACGCCGAAGGCTATGCCGGGCTTGAGGATGGCGTCGATTACCATTGGAGTGAACTGTTCAAGGCCGCAGCGCTGTCGACCTTGCTCAGCGTCGGCGCCGAGGCGGGCTCATCCGGGCAGGAAAGCGACATCGTGCGCGCTCTGCGCAACGGCGCCTCTGACAGCATCAGCCAGACCGGCCAACAGATCGTCCAGCGCCAGCTCAACATCGCGCCGACACTCACTATCCGGCCCGGCTTTCCTGTCCGCGTCATCGTTACGCGCGACCTGGTGCTCGAACCCTACAGAGGCTGATATGGCGAAGCTGAAACTTGGTCCGATCACTGACGACAAGCCGGTCAAGATCACGCTTGAGCTGCCCGCCAGGCTCCATCGGGATCTCACCGCCTACGCGGAAATCCTCGGCCGCGAGGCCGGACAGCCAGCTGCCGATCCGGTGCGCCTGATCGTTCCCATGCTGGAGCGCTTCATGGCGACAGATCGAGGCTTTGCGAAGGCGAGGCAGTCGTCTCCGACGCCCCATTCAACCGCGTGATTGCCGCGCTTGCTGATCGTGACAATGTTCGGGCAAGGCTGAGAAACCTCCGGCATGCCGGGTTATCGTTCTTGCGCGACCATATCGCACTGAAGGGCAAGACCTCATCCACGATCTGCCGATAGACGATGCCGGGAAACTGCGCCCCTGTCGCCGCCTCGCTGACCACAGTGAGCCCGCGCCCGACGGCGACCATCGATAAAAGGACATCACGCCCGACATATTGAGGGTGGATGTTCGGATGGCGGCCGAGGTCTGCAAGACGCTGGACCAGATAGTCGCGGATTTCCGGCCCCGGCGCCCCATCGCTGACGATGAAGGTCTCTTCGGCAAGATCGCGCCAGCGCACCTTCTGCTTCTTCGCAAGGCCGTGCTCGGTTGGCAGGACGGCGAATACCCCTTCCGTCCAAAGTTGTTCGGTTTCGCAGCCGGGCCAATCGCCTGTGCCGGTTATGAGCGCCACGTCGAGTTGAAGCTGGCGGATTGCGGCAACATGAACCGCCGGATTGCCCTCGATCAGCTCGACTGACACCCGTGGATGCTTCTCGTCGAACGTCTTCAGCAGATCGAACATGAAACCGGATGCCAGCGATGAGAAGATGCCGATCTTGACCATGCCATCCTCGGATCGGCCGATCGCAGCGACATCATTAATGCCATCCTCGATCTGCTGGAGAGCGATGCGGACACGGCGAAGGAAGCGCTGCCCCGCCACTGTAAGAGCCACGCCGCCGGAATGGCGGTGAAACAGGGAGGCTCCAAGCCGATCTTCGAGATCTCGGATGCGCCGGCTCACCGCAGACTCCTGAATATTCAAGAGCCTCGCCGCTTTGCGAAAGCTACCCTGCTCTACGGCTGCGACAAAATAATGGATATGGCGCAACTCGATCATACTGGAGCCACCTTTCTCCAAGTTTGCCGAATAGCACCTTACCTCACCATGGTTCCCCGTATCTGAATAAGTATAGTTTCAATCTGCACGGTCATTTACGGCAAAAAATTCAACACCTCATTCCACAGATTTTTCTATAAATCCGAGTGTATTGGCGTTCTCCACCAACGTCCGTACCTTGGCGCGCTCCAAACCGCCGGGCACGTCCGCCTCGATCTCGAGTCTGAGCCTCACTTGACTGCCGGGCAGCGTCGTAAGCTGTTCAACGATCGCTTCCACAATCTGATGGATGTCGCGGGCTGGCCGCTCCGGCGAGATCATCACGGCCCCAGTGAAGCGTGTCGGCTTCTTTTCCCCTGGAGATGTGGTCGCACCGCTTTCTGAAGGCTGTCCATCCGAGGGTGGCGCGCCATCGCCAGAACCAGCAGGCGTGTCACCCTGGCCAGGTTGCACCGGCGCTGGACGATGCGCCTCGGCCACATCCGGTTTCACAATGACACTGTCGCTGTCGATCACGACCACGGCGTTTGCCGCACGTTCGATCGCCAGCCCCAGATAGCTGTCCGACTTTTCGTCCCACCGTTCGGCATAGGCGAAGGGACCGGGGAGCATCCCGCTCACGGCGGCCTGTACCGCCTTCACCAGCACGTCCTGGCCCTTGAGGCGCGGCAGATAGATGTAGCGATTCAGGTATTCCCGCAGATCTTTCAGCGACAGGTGCGGCTTGTCGTTCCAGATGTATTTTTGAAGGTCACGATCAAGACGTGATGGCCCCAACTCGACTAGCAAGCCCTCTTCCGCCACCAGCTTCTTGCTGGCGCGAGCCAACAGCCCGTCCTGCGCCGGAATCTTGCCGGACACCCACTCCCAATCCGCCTGCGCGCTCTCCTGGGCCGGATAGTGCAGATAGCACCATGCCTCTTTGAGGCGCGTCTTCATCGTCTCGTTGGCTTCGGCCAACTTCGTCTTGGCTAGCGCGCTGTCGCTCTGGGTGAGGTTCAGCCGCTCGGTGTCGCGGACGATCTCCCCCCACGCGAGGGAAGCACGCACGGCGTCTTTCAGATGATCGAGCTGACGGCTTTCCGCGGCGATGAATACCAACATGTTGCGATAGACGCGCGGTGTGCTCCCGCGCTGCGTGAGGATGTCTTTCGCTTCGACCAGCGCTTCCGAGCCGTCGCGGCCATTGTGCGGATATTTGACGCCCAGCACGACGGCCCGAACACCACCCGCTTCATCGGGCACTTCGGCCGACGAGGCCGGCGCGACCTGCACGGCGTCGAAATGCCCGCGATCAGCGAGACCGTTCACATATTTTCCGAGTTCCGCGTCAATCGTCACGTCGACCAGCGCCGCCTCGATCTGCGCCGCCTTGTCCGCCGCGATGCGGTTGAGGCTCGCAGACATCGAATACCAGTAGCGCCCAAGATCGGCGTGCATGAACTTGGCTTGGTTGGTCAGTCGCCGCAGGGCATCACCGAAGATCGCCGGACGCTCGCCGGGCTGCACGACACCAAGATTGATCTGCTTGTCGTCGAGGCCGGTATTCTGCTGCTGGGCGGTGGGCGCGGTTCCCATGAAAATCGCGCGGGCGACGCGCCGGGTAGCCGAATAGCGATTCAGGTTGGGCGCGGATTGATCGACTTTATAGGGTGTCGACGTCGTGCCATCGACATCGCCGGCGATGATCGCTTGCCAGCTCACGTCCAGATAGTGGAGCAATTCCGGCTCCACGCGCGGCGAACTCACGGCCACGCTGCCGGGCATAATCATGACCGATGGATCGGCGTTCATCCAAAGCTCGTGAATGGCCTGCGCCATCAGGCGCAGCACGCCGCGCGTGCGTTGGAATTTTTCGAGCGATCCCCAGCTCGTGTAGAGCTGGTCGAACAACTCGGGATGGATCGGATAAGCCTTCTCCAGCTTGCGCCGATAGTCTTCGTCCGCGCAGCCCTGCGGGAAATCGTTGGCGTTCTCCCGATAAAGCTTGGCGAACTGTTTCAGCGTGTTATCACGATGATGGAACTTGTCGCCGGGGATGTCTTTGAACAGCCGCCGCCGGACGATCTCATAGCTCTCTTCCTGGCTCGCCGGCCGCCACGAGGACTCCACGCGGCTGAAAGTCTGCTTGAGGCGCGCAAGCGCTTCCTGACCACCTTCACCGCCGACCTCGATTTGCGAGGCCGGCAAGGAGGCGACCAGCAGCGTGCCGGGGCTAGCCTTGACCGCCTCGGTCAGCGACTGGACGAAGGACAGGTTCGCATCGAACGAGCCGGACGGCAGCCCCTCGACTTTGTAGATCTGCCGCAGATAGGCGACCCATTCGTCGATAAGGATCAGACACGGCGCATACTTCTTGAAAAGCGCCTCAAGCAGGTTCGAGCCTGGCGCGATACCGCTGGCGTCATTCTCCGCCACCATCGCGTAGGCATCGGCGCCGCCGAGCTGCCAGGCGAGTTCACCCCAGGTTGTTCGGATTTTCCGGTCGCCCTCGGCATGGAGCACGTCCTGCGGCCCTCGCGATGTGCCGACGAGCACGGCGCGGTTGATGGCCTTCGGCACGCTGAGGCCCTGCTTTTCGAGCAACTGGTCCAGGCCGGAGAGGTCCTGCACCGGCGTCGGCCCCGCCATATGATAGAGCGCCAACATCGAGTGCGTCTTGCCACCCCCGAAGTTGGTTTGCAGTTCGACGACCGGATCGCCGCCCGTGCCGGACAGCCGCTTCGCGGCTCCGATCAGCAGCGCGCTCAAACCTTCCGTCAGATAGGTGCGGCTGAAGAACTGACGCGGGTCGCGGTATTCCGGCGGCGCGCTGCCGGAATGCACCTTGGCGAGGTCGGCTGCGAACTCGGCCTGCTGGAATTCGCCGGTGGCAACATCCTGATGCGGCTCGACCACCTCGCGCCACGGCAACAGGCCGGCCACGGTCTCGACCGAGATTTCGAGACGCTGGGTTTTCCGCCGCTCCTCGTTCCGCTGAAGCTCGGTGAACTTCGTGCGCAGGATGGTGTCGCGCATCTTGCCGAGCTGCTCCGCCGTCTCGCCGGCGCTGATCGCCTCCATTAGGCGCCGCATGGTGTCGAGAGCGCGCTCGGCATCGTCGTAGGTGAAGGTCTCGTTGTGCGAGAGCTTGTTGCGGACATCGCCCAGTTCATTGACCAGCGAGCGTTCGGCACGGCCGAGCACTGCCTTGAAGGCTTCGCTCCAGAAGCGATCCATGGCGTTGAACAGCGCGGCCTGGTCCCAACCGACCTCGCCGCTGCTGTTGGGGCGCAGGTTTGGCAGCTTTTCCAGCACCTGGACTTGCCAGTGCCCCTTGAGCGAGGTTTCGAGACGCTTCTCGACGAAGGGGATCAGCGCCGCAGGCAGCAGTTCCATTCCCTCAAACACATATTGGCGCGTGCTTTTTGCCACGTTCCGTTCCCCTTAAATATCCAGCCGGATCTGACGATCGCCGCTTGTGTCGTGGATGGCCGCCGCAGCCTTCGTCAGCTCGGTCCAATCGGCGATCAGGGCGTTATAGGCCGTGGCCTCTTTCGCATCCTTCCGCTTGTTGGCGCTGATGTCGTAGAGGCAGTAGGCGAGATCTTTTACCGCCTCGGCCTGGGTGATGATCTTCTTCAAAAGCACGGCGGTGTCGTGGGAGATACCGTCCTTCTCGTGCAGACGGACCAGATGCTGGAGGCACTCCCACACCGTCAAGTGTCGGTCCTCTTCCGGGTCCCAATCCTCGTCGAGTTCGTCACGCGCGAGGATGCGGACCTTGCCAGCGGCGCTGTCGACGATCCCGGCATGCTTGACGCTTTCGACCGCGATACCGCGCGCACGGGCAAGGTTGTCGGCGACACCATAGTCCCCCTTGCCGTTTCCGTGCTGCTCGAACCAGGTGATGGCGAACCGGGTGTCCGCGTCGAACTCACCCTGGATACCGCCCAGATATTCGTCGAGTTCCTTGTTGATGAGTTGGAGCGCGGCTTTCACGCTCATCGGATTGTCGTCCGACTCCAGCACGGCCTTGTAACGCGAAAATACGCCCATGCCCGGACCGATGGCTGATTGTGGCATATCCGCTGGTGCGATGGTGGCCGCCTGAAGCTCTGAGATCGCCGGCGGCAATTCACGTTTCAGAGCACGGATGAATTCGGCACGGGTGACGACCTCGGCCGTACTCTCCTTTTTCCGGCACACCAAGACGACCGAATTCGCGAGAGCATTGGTGCCAGTAGCAATTGTCCGAGCTGAGCGCTCCGTGCGAACGGGCCAAGTTCCAACAATAGCGTAACCCGCTTCAATCACAGCCTGTAGGAAGGTTGCCCACCCAGTCGAACTCAGTCCGTCTTGCTCGACCTCGCTTTGCTTAAAGGCATAGTAGATTGTCGCAGGGAACAATGAAGACGATTGACGGGCAAGGCTGGATATAGCCGCCGTCATACCCGTCAGGAAATGCTCCTCAGCATTCGCTTTCCCGCCGTGTCGATAAGGCGTCGCGACCAGTTCCTCTTCTTTAGGAACTGAAATGGTGCTCCCGAGATCAGGATAAACATCCTTAATGTTACGCCTAAGCCAAACATAGAAGTAATCCGACAGATCCGCGTAGCCGATATTGTCGTAGTATGGCGGGTCAGTCGAGACGACCGCTCCACTCGGCAAACGTACATTCTGCGCGTCGTGCTGAATCTCAGTGCCAGCCGCGTTTGGAACTAGCCCAGAGAGAGCCTTCCAGACCCAATCGACGGCACCGAGATAGTTTCCGGTACTATCGCTGAAGACATTGCATTCAGCGAAATCCCAAGTCATCGGGATAGCCTGCCGAGCAAACGTGAAACGGATGAACTCTGATGACGACCATGTGGCGATCGAACTGCCAGCATCCGCAAGCCGGTCAATCGCAAAGGACAAATACACGCTGACAGCTTCGGCGTAGGCTTTGGCGCCTATGCCACCATCGCGCAGCGGGGTCGGATCAGAAGATAGCCCGGCGACCAATGCGTCGGCTTCGATCTGCGTTCGCGCCGCTTGGACCAGATCGCTGAAGGTATTCAGCGCTACCAATTGCCGGTCGGTGAACAAATCACCGAAGGTCGTCAAACCGTAGTCCACAGTCCAGAAATTCCGTGGGTCGTTCGGCAGGCTGGTTTCCGGTTTCCAGTCGGGTTTTGCCGAAAAGGCCAGATTCTCGTGCGCTTCGGCAGGTGTGACATACGCCCGGCCACGATTGCCTTCCGCAACGATCGCGATCAGCGTCTGACCCATGTTGCCAGCGCGACCATTACTTTTCACATAGTCAGGAGTGATCGCCGTATCCGACATAAGGCAGCGGAAATTCGCACCGCGACCTGCTTTGGTTCCTTCCTTTGCAGCAGCGAGTTCGGCTTTTGTACCGCCATGCCTGATGCGATAGGAGATGGTCTTCGCCTGTTTGTCGACAATCGGCTCTACCCACGTTTCCTTCCCAGCCTTAGCGCTGAGTAGGAAGCTCGACGCGATCGGGACCTCCACGTTGGAGAAGGCAGGATCAGGGCTGGGCACCGTTCGTGCCCAAATCCAAGCGATCACCGTCCCTTTGCCGCCGCCGTGCTCTTTCGGCAGGTCCACCTGCGGGTAGAAATGCCCGATGCGCTCCCACGCCTTTTCACGCACCCATTCGCCATAGCACTTGACGTCCTCTGCGAGCCCCTCGGCATTGCGATAGAACTGCCGGTCCTTCGCGCCGGGATGGATCGGCTCCTTGTCCTTGAACTTCGGCGGAATCTCGATCATCGCCTTGCCGATCATCACCGCGACCGGGTTCAGGTCTGACCCATAGGCGGGCAGGCCGAGACGTTGCGCCTCTAGCGGGATCGACCCGCCGCCCGAGAACGGATCATAGACCGGCGGTAGCTCGCCGCCGCAGCTCTTGCGGATTTCGGCGCGGGCGCGCTCCAGCACCTCCTCGTTGGTCGAGTTCTCCCACTTCACCAGTTCTTCAATGATGCCGAACAGGCGCTTGCGCTCAGCCTCTTGAGCTTCGTGCGTGGGGAATTTGTCGAGGTCGCTCGACGGATCATCGACAAGCTGGGCGAACAGAACCGCGCGGCAGGCCGCCAGCGGCCGCCGTGCCCACCACAGATGAAGCGTGGACGGATGCCCATGCCGGATCGACTTCTCGCGTGCGGAGGCGGCGTTGATCGCTTCGAGCGGGATCGCAACCTCGATCAGTTTCTTCTTGGGGTTAGTCGTCGAGGTCATAAACAAGCCTGTACGTTGCGGGATGGATGGTCAGTTCGCCGCCGTCGCGTAGAGCGCGCAGGCGGGCGCCCGTCATTTCGACGGGACCACCTTCCGGGTTGATGAGAATGAACGAATAGAGATCCGGCTTCTGGTCCAGCAGGCCCCAGACGTCAGCTTCGAGCTGGAGCGGTTCGTGCTCCAGGCAATGGTCTTTGGGATAGTAGTGCCGCAGAATCTCGCCGCTGGCCGAGCGGCGCTCCCATGGAAAGCGCGCGCCGTTGCCACGACCGATCCAGCTTCCGTCCACATGGAAAAAGCGATCTTCGCCATCGGCCTTATAGCCTTGGGCGAATGCAAACCGCGCCATCACGCTCGGACGGGGCGGTTTCGGCGCGGCCCGGGGCCTGGTCGCCACCTCCGTTTCGATCAGCTCTCGATCTGGCTCCCCGGCCGAGGGCGCGGCTGTAGGCTGCGTTTCGGGCTCATCCTCGTCGGGGTGGAGATCTTTCGCAGCGACCGGCTCACCATCGCTGTGCGCGTCTTCGGCAACCACGTCGACACCATCATCATCGTCGGCTTCGACGACGTGCTGGGCCATCGGTGCGACGACGATCTGCTCAGGACCGAGGGTGAAATTCTCTTCGAGATACTCCTTGATGTCCTCGGACGAGCGCTCGAACGCATAGGCCAGCGCCGCGCGAATGTCCGCGCTCAGATTCCTGCCGATCTCTTCCGGGACCCGCTTCGCGAGCTTGGCCTTGGATAGCGGGCTAACGAACAGCTTGCCGTCGAGCCACAGGATGTCGGTGAGCCGCGCCGTTCCGGCGGGCACGCCGTCGAGATAGGGAATGACCTCCAGCTTGGGGGTCTGGACCCAGCTCGTCGCCGCGATCGCTTCTGCCAGCGCCCGCACGCGCTCGGTCTCGGTGGAATCGGCAAGCTCGATCCGCCCGAGTTGGGTTCCGAACGCCGTCAGCCAGGCGCGGCGATCTTCGATGCCGGCCAGCAGCGACGGCTGGTTGAAATGCTCCTCCACGAGGTCCGACAAAGCCGGCAATGCCGAGAATGGCGGCGCCTGCACCGTCTCCCCCGACAACCGCTGAAAATCGGCGGTCTTGCGCTTGACCCATTCGTGCAGATGGCTCCACCGGAACAGGGTCTGCATGCTGAGGCCATAGGCAAGCGTTTCGACCGGCGCCCACTCCCCCACGAGGTTCAGCCAGTGCCCGCGCTCCTCCCAGATGCGGATCGGGTATCGGACCAGCAAGGTGCGAACACGCCGGGCGTCGTCGGCCGAGAGCGCTTTCCCCGAGGCCAGCGTCCCAAGCCATTGCAGCGCCAGGTCCGCGGACGGGCGATCGGCGACACCGATACGATGCCATAGGCTGAGGTCGAGCACGGAGGCGCGGACGACCGCCGCGCCGGGAACATCCTCCTCGTCCCCGGCCAGGAAAACGCCGGCCGACGTCACCCAAGTCCCGTCCTGGGCGAGGACCAGCTTCTCGGTTTTGAAGGCGTTCTTGATGTTTTGCGCGTCAGCGGTCGAGCACCCGTCGAGCATCTGATCCAGGCGACGATACCATTTCTCCACCTCATGCGCCGGAGCCTTGTCGGATTTCGCCAAGGCGCGCAGCCGGTCGAGCAGGCGTCCGGGACCGCTCGGCGTGCTGCGGACACCGAGAAGATCGAGCAGCGGGCGCGTCGTTTCCCGATCGAGCAAGCCATGCACGAAGGGCTCGACGTCGATCAGCGCCTCCGTCTCCGGTGTCCTGCGCACCACGTCGGCCGGGAGCTGGATGATGTTGCGGGTGTCGGGAAGGCAGGGCTTGGCCCGCAACTTCAGCAACCAGTCCGCCAGCAACGGTTCCGAGCTGACTGCTCGCGTCGATCCGGTTGTCGCCACCTGCAACAGGCGAGCGCTCGACGCCCGCGACCAATAGATGTCACGCTGTTCCAGAATCTTTCCAACCACCTTGGCCCAGATGCCGGGATCGGCCTTCGACAACGCCTCCCAATGCCGCCAGTAATCGGCCGAGAAGTCCCAGTCATCGAGAACGAAGCTCTCCGTGACATAGGCGTAGTAAAGCCCCTGACGCTGGCCGCGCGCCTGCGCCTCCGTCACCGCGCGCTGACGTCCGTAAAGGCTGGTCCGCTTCTGCGCGAGCGGCGCCATCGTCTGAAGCCCCGAACGGCCCGACGATACCCAGCGCAGCCAATCCTCCCGCGTGCAGGATTTGAAGCTCGCTACATAATCACCGTGCAGGAGCTGCGTCTTTCGGACGGACTCCGGCAGCAACTCCTCGAGCGCGCCATTCTCGTCGAACAACACCCCCTTGCCGATCGGCCGAAGTTTCAAGTCGGCGCAGGCATATCGGAAGGCGTCGCCAATGGTGACGCCCAGCTTGGCCGCGATCTGGGCGAGCTGGACACACTCGGCGAGCTTCGGTTGGCCAGCCGCGAAATAGTCGGCGGCGACCCGCTCGATCACCGCGTTGACGTCGCTCGTCCCGTCGAGGCCGATCTCCTCCAGCACCGCGAAGGCCGCCTCAACCGGGTCTTTGCGGTTCTCTCCCTCCGCCTTGTCACGGCGCTGCTCGGCGAGGAACCGGGTCCAGTTCTGGTTGAGGACGATCAAATGGCTGGCGAGAAACTCCCAATCCTCTTCCGACTGAAGCAGCTTCTTCTCGCCGAGCCGAACGATCTCCGACGCCGCGTAGAGCACCTCCTTGCCCTGCACAGGCACGATCCGCAGGCCGTCGGTGTCGTGGCACTGCCAACCCGTCACCTCGGGCGCGATATAGGCCCACAGATTCAACAGGTGCCGCCAGGTCGCAGGCCGCGGCAGATGATGGCTGCGCAGGCGCTCGAGCAGATCGGACTTCGAGAACTCCTCGACCAGACCCCAGTGAACGAGCTTGGTCCGGTTCTTGGCCGATACATGCTGGCACAGCGCCGGCCGGGATTTGACGTCGAGCAGCGCCATGGCCTGGTCCGCCGGCCAGATGTCGAAGACAGGCCGCGGCACGGTGATCGCGGCCTTGGCGTCGACCAGTCGTCCCTCTTCAGTCAGAAGCATCGGTCGGCCTTCGATGGCCGCGTCAAACGCCAGCTCGACAATCGCGCCGCACGCCCCTTCGAGCGTGGCCGCCTCACGGTCGACGTCAGGCAGCAAGCCATAGGCGTCTGCCCGATCCCGCGCGCTGGTCTTGGTCTGCTCCAGCCACTCCATCATGGCGCTGGCGGCCAATTCTCCAGCGCGGTTCAGGAGCCAGCGGTTGGTCGGCGAGGTTTCCGGGTCCTTGATCTTGAGACGAGCGGGGTCCTGGATGAAGGGCGCGTTGCAGGCGAAAGGTAGCGTCGTTTCCACGCCGGTCGGCAGCACGACATAGAGCCGGCCCTTCGCGCCCAGCACGATTTCCACGCGGCAGGGCGGAAAATCGCCGCCATCCTCGGCCCCCAGCATCCGCTCCTTGCGGATCTCATCGAGCGCTTCGGCCGGGAAGGCTTCCTCCCCTGACCGCACGAGGAGAAAGGGATCGTCCGCTTTCTCATCCAAAGCCATCCATTCGCTCTCGGCGACGGGGCCAGGCCCGAGACTCTGCCAATGCACCTCGCTGTCGCCGATCCGCAGGCGGCGAATCTTCTTGAAAAACAGCAGCGACACCGGACTCTTCAGCCACTCGTCGAGATTCTTCTCCACCTCGCGGCACAGCAGCGGGTTGGCGATCGCCACTTCAACGCGCGTAGTTCCCGATGTCAGGCGACGGCTATCGACCCAATGCGGCTGGGTGAACCGCGTGCGCTCGAAGGCGACTGCTAGGGTCGGCGTGAAAAGCTCGACCCGATCGCCCAAGCTGAACGTGCTTTTGAACCCGATCCCACGGAAACCGATCGTGTGCAGCGCGCGCTTGTTGGAATAACCGAACCGGCAGATCGAGGCGAAGTGAGCCTCGATGAAGTCCTCGCCATTGTGCTCGAACACAAAGCGATCGTTCTCGATCGACACCCGCGCTTCGCTGGCCCCGGCGTCGTCAGCGTTCTGGAGTAGCTCGGACAGAATATGGCGCGGGCTCTGCACCTGCTTGAAGAGCTGGTGCCAAGGTCCGGCAAGTTCCGGGTCGGCATCGAGCTGATCCCAGCGCTTGGTGGCGCGCTCCTGAATCGACCGAAAATAGCCAGGAGGGTCGGCGAGGATGGTTTCGATCTGGCGGCCCGCGCTCACAACGGAACCTCCAGCGTCGATGGCGTGGCGACCAGCTCAGGTCCGCGCGGCGGGGCCGTCTTGCGCCAGCCGCCCTTGACGGACTGGATGGCGGAGATCGGCATCCGCTGCCCGGCTGGCAACTCTTGCAGATCGCAAACGTGCCAGAACACCGCCCAGTGGCCCTGATTATCGGCCGTATATTGGCCGGTCGTCGGCGGGCGATGCGACATTGCCTTTGAGTGTTTGCCGTTTCCGCTTTCCTCGCAGCCGACATACCAACCGAGCCAGGACACGACAAAACTAAGCTTGGCGGCCACATCCTCGTGCGACGGATAGATCAAGACTGGCACGCGCGCACCGCCGCGCAGTTCATCCACCTTGCGAAACAGCTCCCACTTCCGCGATCCAAAAGCGACAAAACCCGTGGCGCTGGCGATCGTGCGCCCCGATTGCAGGTGCTCCAACGGCACGGGGGCCAGGATGGAAAAATCCGAAATGCCGGTCATGTCGCCCCCTATGCCGGCTCTTGCGCCCGCTCCAGCAGGCGCCGGAGGTCAAACTGGATTGCAGTTTCGAGGAACGACGGCTCCCGTTCGACGAGCGGGCCGCGCACATAACGCGGTGCATGGGCGAAGCCGGCGGCGACCGGCACGATGGCGAGAATGAACTTCTCCGGCTCGTGCAGCGAGGTGATGACCTCCTGCCGCGTGACCATCACGCTGTCGGCGCCATCGATGCGTCCCTTGACCTCGATGAAACGCAGATGCCCCGCCCTCGGATCGTGGGAAGCTATGTCGTAGCCGATCTTCTGGGCGGAGACGTCGGCCGGCTCGTTGCCCAGCGCCCGCTCGGCCGCCATGACCGCCTCCATCGCCGCAAGCTCGATAACCCGGCGAGCGGCCGGGTCTTCTGCGAAATGGTCCGGGACGCTTGGCGACTGGCGTGCTTCCAACAAGCCCCGCGGAATGACCACCATGCCACCCCGCACGCGCGGCGGCTGCGATGAGATGAACCGCTCCCGCTCAAGCTGATCCATGCGGCGCTTCTGCCGATCTGCCAGATCTTCAGCCCGTCGTTGCGCGTTCTGCCAATTCACCCGCGTCTTCTTGCCAGCGCGCTCCTCCTCCTTCAGCTCGAAGGCACGCGAGTCCCAATAATTGATCTCCTTCTTGAGCCGGGCGCGAACCTCCTGCTCAACCTTTTCGATCTCGGGTAGGCGCCGCGCCTTGACCTCGGCGACATGGCCCTGCGCCAGCTCGACCGTCGCAAACCGGATTGCGGCCCTCTCCAGATCGGTAGTCAGCCAGCTCTCGTCCAGAAGATCGCGAACGCTGGCGACCTCTTCCGGCCTGGCGGGGCGCAGATTCAAATGCGGTGCGATGCCGGCGTTGACGGTGTTTCCGGCCTTGTCGATGGCAGCAAACTGGAGCCGCTGCGAAATCACATGCGGCTTGCCGGCGCTGGTGACTCGACCGTCCTGGACCGTATGCTCCAGCAGGAAAATCGCCGACAGCGCGTCGCCGGTATCGGTGTCGTCCACCAGGATCGCGCCCTGCCGCATGATCTGCTCATACTGTTCACGGATCAGGCTGATCACCGCTTCCAGCAGCGGATGGCCGGGACAGACGAAGGCAGCGACCGGCTGCTGGTTGATCTTGTCCTTCTCGAAGCAGATCCGCTCATATTGCGTCTGGATCGGCGCGCCGGTCCCGATCTGACGATCCCGCTCGCGGATGCGCACAGGCACATGGGCGATCTCCCAGCGCCCCTCCTCGCGGCGCTTGATGCGACCGCCCAGATGCTGGAACGCCTCGACGAAGAAGCTCTGGACGTGGTGCGGCTGGAGACGCAGTGCGTCGGCGCGTTCCATTTCAAGCCGCAACTCCTCGACCCTGCCCTCCGGCATGGTGTCGTTGGTCAGAGCGCGGCGACGCAACAATTCGAGCAGATGTGCCTGATCGACCGCGCCATCGACTTGCTGGAACAGACGCGCCTTTACCTCTTCCTTCTCGCCATACTGGATCGCCTCAAACAGCAGATCCTTGAGCGCCACGCCGTCGAACAATTCGCCGAGCACGTCATAGACACGGCCGCCCAGCGCCTCGCGTGCTGCCTCCAGCTTCTCAAGCAGACGGGCATAAACCTCACCCTCGCGCGTGTCGGCCGCGACCAGATTCCAAAGATGACAAACCTCGGTCTGGCCGATGCGGTGGATACGGCCGAACCGCTGCTCGATCTTGTTGGGATTCCACGGCAAGTCGTAATTGACCATGAGGTGGCCGCGCTGAAGGTTCACGCCCTCGCCCGCCGCGTCGTTGGCGATGAGGACCAGCATGTCCTTATCCTGCATGAAGCGCTCGACGACCTTGCGTCGCTCTTCGCGCGACACCCCGCCGTGGATCACTTCCACGGCCTCGGGATTTCCAAGCCGCGCCCGCACCTTGTCGAGCAGGTAGTGCAACGTGTCCTTGGGTTCGGTGAAGATGATCAGCTTGCGGCGATTGCCGGCGGAATCAATCATGAGATCGTCGTCGAGGATACGATTGAGCTGGCTCCACTTCGTATCCACGCCGGAGCGCAGCACGCCGAGCGCCATCGTCTCCAGGCCCTTCAGCGTCTCAACTTCCAACGCGAGCTGCTCAACCGTCTCGGCCGTCGTCGCGCCCGTCGAGATCAGATCCTCAAGCTCGTCGATCTCCTCCTGGCCATATTCCTCGATATTGCGCAGCATATCGGCGTTGATCGCCGGCTCACCCATGCCCGCCCGGCGGCCCTTGGCGGCAAGGCGCGCCTCACCCAGCTCGTTTTCCAGCCGTTCGCGCCGTCGCTTGAGGGACTGGTAAATGGCGGCCGGCGACGATGCGAGACGCCGCTGGAGAATCTGCAAGGCGAAGCCGACATTATTGCGCTTCTTCCCATCGCCTTCGGCGAACCGCTGCACGCGGTTCATCTCAGTGCGCACATATTCGGTGACGGCGGTGTAGAGCGCGGCCTCCCCTTCCGAGAGCTGATATTTGACGGTGCGCGCCCGCCGTTCCGGGAAGAGCGGCCGGCCATCGAACTTCAGCAGTTCCTCCTTGGTCAGCCGCCTCATCATGTCTTCGGTATCGGCATAGTGGACGCCATCCCGGAACCGGCCCTCAAACCGATCACCGTCGAGCAACGCCATGAAAAGCTGGAAATCCTCTTCCTTGCCATTGTGCGGCGTCGCCGACATCAGCAGCAGATGCCGGCAGACTTGGCCGAGCTTCTGACCGACCTGATAGCGGCGCGTATATTTGACCTCGCCACCAAAATAGGTGGCCGACATGCGATGCGCCTCGTCGCAGATGATCAGGTCCCATTCGCGCGCGCTCATGAGCTTCTCCTGAAGCTCCTCGTTGCGCGCCAGCACGTCGAGACGGACGATCAGCCGATCCCGGTCGCTGAACGGATTGCCCGACCGCGAGTTCTCGATCATGTCGCGGGAGAGGATATCGAATTCAAGATTGAACTTCTGGCCGAGTTCGTCCTGCCACTGCTCGACCAGGCCGCCCGGCGCGACAACGAGGCATCGCTCCAGATCGCTACGGGCGATCAGTTCCTTCATCAATAGCCCGGCCATAATCGTCTTGCCGGCGCCGGGATCGTCGGCAAGGAGGAAGCGAAGCGGCTGCCGCGGCAGCATCTCGCCATAAACGGCAGAGATCTGGTGCGGCAGCGGGTCGACCAGGCTGGTGTGGATGGCGAGATACGGATCGAAATAGTGCGCCAACTTGATGCGGTTGGCTTCCGTCACCAGACGCAGCAACGCACCGTCCGCGTCGAACGACCAGGGCCGGCCGTTCTGTTCGATCTCCAGACGGTGCTCGTCGTCGCGATAAAGAACCGCCTCCGCCACCGCGCCGTTGTGATCGCGGAAGACGACGCTGACCGCCTGATCGCCGATCCAATCGACCGAAATGACATGCACGGCCTGTGCCGAGGCAACGCCTCGCACGGATGCGCCGTTCTTTATCTCTTCAAGCCTTGCCCCCATCAGTCAGCGCCTCCCGATTCGTTCATAGCTGAAACTCCGCCTTCTCAAGTGCGGCTTCAGTTTCCTTGCGGTTTATTGTCACAATATGCTGGGTATGGGCGCTCTGCTTTGCAGCGTCACCAAGCAAACCAAGACGCTTCAAAACATAGAAGAGCATTGCATAACGAACCGTCAGCACGCCGTTACCGTAATCGAGCCCATAATCCTTGGCGACGACCTTCTTCTGGCTTGCGGTGAGCGCTGGATGCGGACCTATGATAACGTCGAAATAGTTGTTCCAGAGCCAATCCCGCTCGCCGGGCTCGCCCGGCTCACCCTTCGCACCTACCTCCAGAATGCGCGGCAGCAGGAAATCCTTGAACTTGTGTTCGAGGTGGCAATAGGCCCGGACATGCCAACGGAAGCCATCGTAGCCGAAGGCATGAGGGGTGATGCGCCGCCAGATAGGGTCCGGCCGCGCCTTGTTCATCGACTGATAGAAGATCTCGACGGAGTGCCCCTCACGGCTCGCGTCGAGCATCTTGCGCAGAACCTCTATGTCGATGTCTCGCCTGGGAGTCAGTGCGACGTCGGCGCTGGGGAGCGCGGCGATCCAGGAATCATGAGATGGCACAGCGCCTTCAGCGACCGAACGAAGCTGCGCGAGATAGACGTAAGGGTCGGGATCGAGAAAGCGCAGCATGAACTTCTCGGCCGCGACGTAGCGCTTGGCGCGCGTGTCATATTCCATGTTCCCTGGCGCCCGCTCTTGGTAGAGCGTCAGATCCTTCGACGCCTGCGGAACCGACACACCAAACACCTCCACGAGGTCGGCGCGGTTGATCGAGCCCTCCCAGAACAGCCGGAACTCGATGAATTCGAGTCGGCGCTCCACCCCCCATTTCAGCGCCGTTGCAGCCTCTGCCATTGCTTCCCGTTTCGTAAGTGAGGATAAAAACTATATGGACACCACGATGAAGTGCGTGTAATTATTATTCCCATTAAGGGCGCCCGTCAATGGGCGATTGGACATGGGCGGGGCAAGTCATGCAGCGGCACAACTCGAAACGCGAGATGACCGGCCAACCGACAGTGGTCCCAGCGATAACTCCGCGCCCGGGCAATACAGCAACCGGAAGGAGAGCGGCCATGACCATCCCGAGTCGATCCACGCTGGTCATTCATGGCCGCCTCGCCATGCGGGAAAGCCGGCTGGCGGCGGCCCGGAACGCGCGTCACGGACTGCAGGTCATGTCCTTCGAGCAGGCGGTCGTCCGGCTGGCCGGCGGCTTCGCCCGACCGATTGACGACGAGAACCTGCGCGCGGCCATTCAGGCGGCCTTGCCGGCGACCCAGATGGGAGAACTGGAGAGCATCAAAATCCTCCCCGGCATGATCGACGCGGCAGTCGATACGCTCCGCAAAGCCTGGCGCGCGGGCATCAACCTTGCCGCACACGCGGCCGCTCATCCCCGACTCGCCGCGATTGCGCGCCTCGAAACGGCCGTCCTCGATCAGCTTCCGCCCGGCATGATGCGGCCTCTCGACATCGTCACTGCCGCGATCGCCCGCATCGGTCACGCACCGACCGTCCTCGGCCCGATTGAGATCGTCGGCCTTACCGAACTCTCGCCCTGCTGGAGGCCGCTGCTCGCAGCCCTCACCGCACATATCCCCGTGCAGTGGACGGCCGGCCCAAGGAGCGTCCCCACATGGCTCGAAAGCACGGGCGTCACCATATCGCGCTCGCCGGCACACACGCCGGAAATTCGCGCCGTGAGCGCCGCAACGGCCTATCACGAGGCCATCGAGGCGATGCGCTGGGTGCGAAGCCTCCTCGCCTCGGGCGTATCGCCTTCGGAAATCGCCCTCGCGACCGCGTCGCCCGCAGATTATGATGATCACTTCCTCGCCCTGCGCGCCGACGCCAATATCGACCTGCACTTCGTTCATGGCGTCCGAACCGTCGCCACGCGCGAGGGCCAGGCGGCCGCAGCGCTGGCCGACATCGTCGTTCGCGGCCTGTCGCAATCGCGCCTGCGCCGCCTCGCGGCGCTGTGCCGGGACGGCGGGCCTTTCGAGGCCCTGCCCGAAGGCTGGTTGCGCGTCCTGCCGACAGACGCTCCTCTCTCTACGCCGAGCGCCTGGAACCGCCTACTGGCCAGGCTGACGCCAGACGACTGGCCCGATGGCGCAAACCACGCGCCGACACTGCGCTCGGCGGTTGAGATTCTGGCGAAAGGATCGGACGCAGCGGCGGAGATCGGTGAAGCCTTCCTCAAGGGCCGAGCGCACGCAATCTGGCGCAAGGCACTGCTCGCCGGGCCTGCCGCCTCGATCGACGCAACGCTGGAAATCTTGAAACAGGACGACGGACTGGAAGCCTGCGTCTCCGTCGCCTGGATGCCGGCCAGCGCGCTCGCGGCATCCCCCCGCCGTTTCGTGCGGCTGCTGGGCCTCAATTCCTCGCGCTGGCCACGCGGGATCGCCGAGGACCGTTTGATCCCGGATCACATCATCCCGACCCCGGTCCTCGATCCGCTTCCGGTGAACCTCGCCGACCGCCGAGATTTCAAGACGATCCTCGCCACGACGGCTGGCGCTGTCGTTCTCTCGCGCGCCCGGCGCGACAGCGACGGCCGTCTCCTGGGACGCAGCCCATTGCTTGCCGGGCATGGCGCCGAAACCTACCTCCGCCGCAACGCGACGCCGGCCCACGCCTTCAGCGAAACCGACCGTCTTATGGCGCGGCCACAGGAATTCGCCGCTGATCCGCAAGCGATCGGCGCGCAAGGTTGCTGGCGCGACTGGCGGCAGACTGAGATCACGCCCCATGACGGGCTCGTCCGCGCGGACCATCCGCTCGTTCTCGCCATTCTCGATCGCACCCAGTCGGCCAGTTCGCTTCGCCGTCTGCTACGCAATCCGCTCACTTTCGTGTGGATCTATGCGTTCGGATGGCGCGAACCGCAAAGCAGCGCCGAGCCGCTGGTGCTCGACGCGCTCGGAATCGGCGATCTCGTCCACTTGGTTCTCGACCGCGCCTTGCGCGACCTCGAGATCGGGGGTGGGCTCGCATCTGCCGACACGGACATGATCGAAATCGCAGTGGCCCGAGCCGCGCAGACCGTCGCCGCCGATTGGGAAAGCGAACGCCCTGTTCCGCCGGCGGTTATCTGGGGCCGCACCCTCGACGACGCCCGCGCGCTGGCGGGCCGCGCCCTGTCCTATGGGGACGACGCCTTGCCGGGCGCACGCGCCTATGGCGAGGTGCCGTTCGGCGGCTCAGAACCGAAATCCGAAGCGGAGGCCCCATGGGATGCGACCGCGCCGGTCACGATTCCCGATACCGGCTTCAATATCGCCGGCTATATCGACCGGCTCGACATTTCGGGCGACGGCAAGCGTGCGCTGGTTCGCGACTACAAAACGGGCCGGACGCCGCAGGGAAACATCCGGCTGAACGGCGGGCGCGAGCTTCAGCGCTGCCTCTATGCCTTTGCGGTGAAAGCGCTCCTTGGCGATGACGTCGCCATCAGCGCCTCGCTGCTCTACCCGCGAGATCCGGTCGATCTCCAGCTCGATGATCCCGAGGCGGTGCTCACGGAAATCACGGGCTATCTCCGCGCGGCGAGGGCCAGCCTCGCCAGCGGCGCGGCGCTGCCTGGGCCGGACACTGGCGGCGACTATGACGACCTCGCCTTCGCCCTGCCGGCCAACGCCAGCGCCACCTATTGCAAACGCAAACTCCCGGCCGCGACGGAGCGGCTGGGCGAAGTCGCTCAGATCTGGGAGGCGGAATGATGAGCAGAGTGTCCACAGTGCTGAAGGATGACGGCGCGCGCCGCGACGCGATCAGCCTCCATGATCGGTCGATCCTCGTTGAGGCCGGCGCGGGTTCGGGCAAGACCGCCGTCATGGCAGGGCGCATCGCCGCGATGCTTGCCGAAGGGGTCTCGCCGCGCGCCATTGCCGCCGTCACCTTTACCGAACTCGCCGCGAGCGAGCTGCTGTCCCGTGTCCGCGAATTCGTCGCCGACCTCTCGGACGGCAAGATCGCGACCGAGCTGCGCGTCGCGCTGCCCCACGGCCTGTCCCAGGCCCATCGCGATAATCTCGCCGCCGCAAGCACCGCGATCGACGAAATCACCTGTTCAACCATCCACGGCTTCTGTCAGCGCCTGATCAAGCCCTATCCGGCGGAGGCCGACATCGATCCCGGCGCCGGCGTCATGGATCGCAATCAGGCCGATCTCACCTTCCTCGAAATTGTTGATGGCTGGTTGCGCGAGCGCCTGTCCGGCGGCCAGGGCGGCATCCTCGCAGAGATGGTGTTGCACAGCCCCGGCGAAACCGTGGCGCTCGTTCACAAGATTGCCGAAAATCTGCGCCGCCGCCGTACCCTCGCCGCGCCGCCCATATCCCCGCTTGACGGCCGCCTGACGGCGTTCCGGCAGGCCGCGGCGGATTTCGCGGGCTTCATGCATGGGACAGGGACGACCGAGCCGGAAACGGTTGTGATCGTCGAACGGCTGGTCGAGATGGCGACCGCGTTGGCAAATGGCTCCGATCCCGCAACCCCCGCCGGCCTCGTCCAACTCCTGACGTCACGGCCGCATCCCGACCTTTGCACCAAGGCTGGCACCTTCGCTTCCTATCGCAAGAAGGGCAAATGGGCCGCCGCTGCAAAACAGGCTGGCCTCTCGAAAGCCGATGGTGATCGGCTGAACGACGACGCCGATGCTCATTACACCGCTTGCTGCGATGCCTGGATTTCGCTTCTTCAGGCTGCGGCCAGCCAGGCCCTGGCGGCGCTGATCGAAGAAGCGCGTCCTGTCCTGCAACGCTACCGCGACCACAAGCGCGCAAGCGCCCAGCTCGACTTCGACGATCTGATTTTCGCCGCGCGCGATATGCTGCGCGACCATGACGAGGTTCGCCGCGCGCTGGGACAGCGTTTCGCTCATGTCCTCGTCGATGAGTTCCAGGACACAGATCCCCTGCAAACCGAGATCTTCTGGCGGCTCTGCGGCGAGCCGGTCGAAGGCAATGACGACTGGACCCGCTTCCGGATCCGGCCGGGAGCGCTCTTCCTGGTCGGCGATCCCAAGCAGGCAATCTACCGCTTCCGTGGCGCCGATGTCGGCGCCTATGTGCAGGCGCGCGACGCCTTTCGCGTCCAAGACCCCGACAGTCTCCTGTCGATCTCCACCAATTTCCGCTCCTGCGCCTCGATCCTCACCTTCGTCAACGAACGCTTCGAGGCCGTGCTCTCGGCCGATGGGCAGCCGGGCTTCACCGCTCTCGACCCGTTCCATAGCGACCGAGGCGGCCTGTGCGTGGCGGCCCTCGACATCGCGGTAGCGGACGAAAACGGCAAGGCCAGCGCCGAACAGCAGCGCGACGCCGAAGCCGACGCCATCGCCGAGCTGTGCGCCCGACTGATCGAAAGCCACCCAATCATCGATCGTCGCAGCGGCGCGGAGCGTCCCTGCCAGCCGGGCGACATCGCCTTGCTGGCGCCGACCGGCGCGGAGCTGTGGCGCTATGAGGAAGCCCTGGAGCGCCGGGGCATCCCTGTGGCGACCCAAGCCGGCAAGGGGCTGTTCCGCCGCCAGGAAATCCAGGACCTAATTGCGCTGACCCGCGTCCTGGCCGATCGCCGCGACACGCTGGCGCTCGGCGCGCTGCTGCGCGGACCTCTGGTCGGCCTCACCGAAGAAGACCTGCTGGACATCGTCTGGGGACTTCCGCGCTCGAAGGAACAGCCGGATCGGATTCCGCGCCTGGATCTCAGCATCGACCCGGCCGTCATCACGCACTCACTCGCGCGCGCGGTCATCGAGCGGCTGCAATCGCTCTCCCGGCGCGGCAACAGCACGACCCCGCACGAACTGCTCTCGCAGGCCGTGGACGTGATGCGCGTCCGCCCGCTCCTCCTCGAGCGCCATCGCGGCCAGGCCGAGCGCGCGCTCGCCAACATCGACCTCTATCTCAGCCTGTCGACCGGCTACGCCGTGCGCGGCCTGCGCGCCTTCGCCGAGGCGATGACAGCAGCGTGGTCCGACGAGGCGCGCGCCGTCGAGGGACGGCCCGACGCGCAGGAGGAAGCGGTCGCGCTCTTCACCATGCACGCGGCCAAGGGGCTGGAATGGCCGATCGTCATTCCGGTGAATACCATGACCGGCGTCATGGCGCCCGAAAGCGCCGTCATCGACCGCCAGACCGAGACTTTCTATTGCTCGGTCCTGGGCGTCGCACCCGAAGGCTACGAAACCGCGCGCCAAGCGGAAAAGGAAGAGCTGGACCGCGAACGCATCCGGCTCTGGTATGTCGCGGCCACTCGCGCCCGCGAACTTCTCGTCCTCCCCCGGCTCGACACCACGCCGTCGAAATCCGCCTGGATCGGTCTCGTCGATCTGTCGCTCGCCGACCTGCCCGGCTTGGACGCCTCCCATCTGCCTGCCGGCCTCACGGCCGCAGGAGCGGGCACGGACAATACCCAGACGCGCGCGACCTTCGCCGCCGAGGCCGAAACCATCACAGCCGCGCAGACGCGGCTGACCTGGCTTGCTCCCAGCCGCGACGAAAACGCCGCCGGGATCGTGCTGCGGGAGGAAGAAGCCGCAATCTGGACCGGGTTGGCCGACGACCAGCCTCCCGAGCTGGAAGCCGCTGCCCTCGTGCAAGGCGGCCGGGAGCGCGGGCTGATCCTCCACAAGCTCATGGAAGAGGTGCTGACCGGCGAAACCTCGGAGGCGGAAGCCGCCCTGACCGACCGGGCGGCCGACCTCATCCACGCCCTCGGCCGGTCTCCGGTCTCCGCCCCGGCGACGGGGCTGTCGGCTGAAGAACTGGCCGCCTGTGTCGTGCAAACCCTCGCCCTACCCGACATTGCGATCCTGCGGCCGGACCTTCTGGCCGAATTTCCCGTCTATGCCGCACAGGCGTCCGATGGCGTAGAAACCGCAACGGCCGGGATCACAGACGCTCTGACTATTGGCGAGGATGGCCGGCCCGTCGTGGTTGTCGACTGGAAGAGCGACGTGAATCCCGAGGCTCAAACGCTCGACCACTATCGGGCTCAGGTCCGCGCCTATCTCGATATGACCGGCGCCGAGCGCGGGCTCATCGTTCTGATGACGAGGGGAATGGTGATTGCCGTCTCGCCCTCGCCACAGACGGTGGCGACCTAACGGAGGGAGACACGATGGCCTCCCGCAAGCGCCCCGCCGGCCCCAATCAGGACGATCTCTTCAATCCCGAGGTCGAACTCCTGCTGCCGGCTCGGCTTGCCATTGATGGCAAAGTGCTGGGAAGCCCCGTGCGCCAGTTGGTGGTTCCGACGCTGAGGGTGCGATGCCGGCTGCGGCCCTTCGCCATCCGCCGCGTCAATGGTCACGAGACGACCTTGGAATCCGGCGAGATTCTGAAGATCATCAGTGCGAAGACGGCGACGCCATTGGAAGCCGATCTCGTTCTCCTTGTGCCCGGCGCAACGGATCCGGAACGGATCGCCGATGCGCTCGAACTGGGTGAAGGCCGGTGGATGAATGCACCGCCGACCAGCATCGACACGCTGGATCGTTCCGCACGCGCCGAGCGTCTGAAGGCGGTCTCCGCGTCCTGGATCGACGCGATACATCTGCGCGAGGGACGAGCCGCGGCGGACGGTCAGCCGGCGCAGCCTGGCTTGCGGCGTCCCCAGATCGGCGCGCTTCACGCCGCGCTTGCCCATGCGACACGATCGACGGACCCGGCCACCATCGTCATGCCGACGGGCACGGGCAAGACCGAGACAATGCTGGCGCTCAATGCCAAACGGCGGTTCGAGCGCCTGCTGGTGGTGGTCCCCACCGACGCTCTGCGTGAGCAGATCGCGGGCAAATTCGAGACCTTCGGCGTCCTGAAACAGCAGAAATGTCTCGATGAGACCGCAGCCTTCCCTTTGGTCATGCGGCTCTCGCACATTCCGGCGAGCGAGGCCGAAGTCGATGAAATCTTCGACAGCGCCAATGTCGTCGTCACCACGATGCAGATCGCGGGCCGCGCGGAGGCGCCGGTGCAGGAACGGATGGCGGCCCGTGCCTCCGCACTCTTTATCGACGAGGCACATCACATCGGGGCACGGACTTGGAAGTCCTTTCGCGGGCTCTTCGTTGAGCACGAGCCGCCCATTCCGGTGATCCAGTTCACAGCCACCCCGTTTCGTGAGGATGGAGGCCGCGTCGATGGGGAGTTCATCTACACCTACCCACTGAAGAAGGCGCAGCAGGAAGGCTATTTCAAGCCGATCCGCTTCGAGGCCGTATTCGGACTCGATCAACCCGATGCCGACCAGGCGATCATCGACAAACTCGGCGAAGTACTTGACTCGGACCTGGACGCCGGCCTCAATCATCTGGCTATGGCCCGTTGCAGCACGATCGAACGCGCCAAGCACCTGCATAGCCTCTATGCGGCGGCCTATCCGGACTGTCGACCAGTCATCGTCCACAGCCAGCAATCGCTGAAGGAGCGACGTGAAAATCTGGCAGCGCTACGCCGCTTTGAGAGCCGGATTATCGTATGTGTCGACATGCTCGGCGAGGGCTTTGACCTGCCCGAGCTGAAGATCGCTGCATTGCACGATCATCACAAGAGCGTGGCGGTGACGATCCAGTTCGTCGGCCGCTTTACCCGCCAGGACCCAACCCTGGGTGATGCGACGGTGATCGCCAATACCGGCATCGACGATGTTGATCGTTCGCTGGCCAAGCTCTACGCCGAGGACGCCGACTGGAACGCGCTGGTAGAGGCGCTCAGTTCGGCCAAGATCGAACGCCAGGTTCGCCGCGCCGAGATGTTCAAGGGCTTTTCGGGGGATCTGATCGACATTCCGCTCCAGACCCTCGAGCCGAAAATGAACGCGGTCCTTTACCGGACGTCCTGTGATGCTTGGGATCCGTTTCGCGCGGAGGAACTCTACAATCCCGGCGTCTATCTCGGCATGAAACTGAACCCGCATCAACGGGTCGCGATCTTCGTGACTCGGGCGGAGGAACAGGCGCGCTGGACCTCGGCGCAGCAGGCGGTAAACGTCACCTGGGATCTGCACATGCTCCACTGGGATCAGGCAAGTGGCCTGCTCTACATCAGCAGTTCCGCCAAGGGGCCGTTCGACCGCCTGGCAAAGGCGGTTTGCGGCGATACGACCCGCCGCGTAGAAGGCGAGGAAGTGTTCCGCAGCCTCCACGGGTTCAAGCGGCTCATCCTGCGGAACCTCGGCCTCACCCACCATCAGGGGCGCGGCGTCCGCTATTCCATGTATATGGGCGTGGACGTCGCCGACGGCCTCGACAGCGCGAAATCCCAGTCGCGGATCAAGAACAACATCTTCGCCACTGGTTTTCTCGACGGCGTGCCGGCCTCACGCGGATGCTCGGCGAAGGGCAAGTTCTGGTCCAGCGCCAAGGTCCATGACCTGACCGACTGGGTGGACTGGTGCCAGGATGTCGGTCGCACGGTGAACGATCCCAGCATCACGACCGACGGCGTCTTCAAGAGCGCGATGCGCCCCCACCAGATCAGCCAGCGCCCGGCTGTTCCACCCGTGGCGATCCATTGGCCTGAATCTTTGATCACGCAGTTTGAGGAGCGGATCGAGATCTCGTTCGGCGATGAGCCCGTAACCTTCGCGGAATGCGATATCGAGTTGCTCGATAACGCTCGTTCCGGACCGTTGCGCTTCGCCGTGCGGAGCGATGACCACACGGCCGAGTTCGAGATCGTCTTCAGCGATGGGCATGCCCGCTACCCCCAGCGCGCCGGTCCCAAGGCGACGATCAAGGTCGGCAGCAAGATGCAGACGCTGTCCGAATCCTTCGGCGAGGATTCGCCACAAATCGACTTCGGCGATGGCTCGCTGCTCATCTACAGCCATCTCTACACTCTGCCCGAAGGCGAAACGATCGAGCCCTACCCATCCGACAAGATCGAAGCCTGGGATTGGTCGAAGGCCAATATCCGCGTCGAGTCTCAAGGCACGAGTAAGCGCGCAGACTCAGTCCAGCGTCTCGTCATCGACACGCTGCTGGCGGCCCCCGATCCCTATGATGTGATCTTCGACGATGATGGCAAAGGCGAGATCGCTGATGTCGTGGCGCTGCGCATCACCGACAGCGTCGTTTCCGTGACCCTGTATCACTGCAAGTATTCCGGGACGGATACGCCAGGTGCGCGTCTCAGCGACCTCTACGAGGTTTGCGGCCAGGCTCAGAAATCCGCTCGGTGGCGCGACCGGCCAGGCCGTATGCTTCAACATATGCTGAGGCGCGAAAAGATGCGCCGGGACCGCGGCCTCAGTTCTCGGATTGAGCAAGGCTCGGCCGCCGCCATCAAGAAACTCAAGGTCGGGTGGCAAGATCACCGCTTCGAGTTCGACGTCCGCATCGTGCAACCCGGGCTATCGCGGCAAGCAATCGGCGAAGAAGGCTTGCATCTCCTTGCCGGGGTTGAAACCTATTTACTCGAAACCCGCGCTATGAGGTTGAAAATTATTGGTAGCGAATGATGTCTTTCGACTCTGAAATATTCTTAAGCTGCAGGTTTAATCACGCCTTGGGGGAGGCTTCGTGTCATCTTTTGGGTTCACCTTTTTGTCGCGCAAAGCGCTGGGCCAGGCCGAACAGATGATGTTCGGCGGCGCAGCGGGGGTGCGCGATGAGGTCGGGTTCCTCATCGTCCACCAGCGCTATGCCGATCACTTCTTCCCCGGCACATCGGTTCTGCACACACGGCTGCGCTACGCGCTTCTCATCCCCTGGCTTTACCAAAGCCTGCGGACGAAGCGCCCTGTCCCCAAGGATTTTGGCCAAGCCTTTTCCGATCTCGAACACGAGCTGACCGGCCGTCTCAAATATGTCGATGGCGTGGGCGGAGAGAAAGATGGGGTGATCGGCGGGGACGTCTTCCCCCGAGCGATCAGCCAGCCGCCAGCCTATGTCTATTGGACAGCCCTCGCCAAGTGGGGACTGATCGGCACCCGCCCGGATGGCCGGCCGTGGAGCCGCCCGGATATGGCGAAGCTCTTGGCGGCGGTCGGCAAGCGCACGCTTCATGACGATGACGGGAAGCCCTTCGAGACGGTTGCCTGGCCCATCTCAGGCTTGATCGATGCCCCCGGCGACTGGGATGGCGGAGGGAAACTCACGCTCGAGCTTTCACCGCCGGAGCAGATCTATCTCGCGACCAAACTGCGCGCCGTTCGCTCACCGACAGATCCAGGGGAGCCCTCGCTCTTGTCGAAACTGGTTGGAAAGCCGCTCGACGAGGCAGATCACTGCTGGGACGGCGAAATTCTCGCGCTCGCCGACAAGGAAGCCGCCATGCTGAAGCGGACCGGCCAGGCGGCGGCGCTGTCGGCCATTGGCAGGGCGATTTATGCGGCCCAGGTCGAGATACTCAAGGAAACGCGCGACAAGCGGCCGCAGCCAAATTTACATCGCGCCGCGCTGAAAGACGCGGTCGAGCAATGGGGCGGACCGGCCGCTCGGCTGGATATGAACCTGTTTCTCGCCGAAATCGGCCACCTCCCGCCCGCGGTTGAAGGGGTTCTGAAGGAGACTTCGGCCTGGGTTCGGGCGAATGGCAAGGATCCGATGCCGTTGCTCGACGTGTACGCGCGGGCGGAGGTCAGCAGGAAGGATGATCGTGCGCGTCTCGCCAACAACCAATTCGGCGTCGATCGGCGCATGGAATGGCAGGGCGAGCGACATGGTCGCGCCGAGCCGCTGCATTATCGCTGGGGAAATGTGAAGCGGCTCCTGCGAGATCTGGAGGATGTCGTATGAGCGATCGGCAGGCTTGGGACGGCCAGCCATACCTCGACGAACTGCGGCCTGGACGATTGGAGACGGTCAAGCTCGCATTGTTCGCGACCTACTCGGTCGACCTGTCTGCGGTCGCGGCAGTGTTGCTCGCCCTGATTGGTCGCAACAATGACAAGGGCAGCGGAACAGCGGTCGATTTTGCCGAAGCGATAGACAGGCTGCGCGATCACGTCAGGATCATCATCCAGCGCGGGAGGATCGCGCGCCCGGTGGCGCTTCCCCGTATCGCAGGCATCCTCGATCAGTTCATCGTCGAGCAACCCTACGATGAACGAGAGCGCAGCTGGCATCCGAAGATTGCTCTGGTCGCCTATAACTGCCCCAAAGCGGAAACGCGCTGGAAGCTCTGGATTGGCAGCCGGAACCTCACCCGATCTCAGGATCTCGACGCTGGCGTTTTGCTGGATGGCAGCGAAAAGCGCGCGAAGGGACGGGTTCGGCTCCCTGGCGTCGGCGCGCTCGGAGGCACTCTCGCACGCTCCGCATCGCGCGAGGATGCCGATGACATCTCGAAGCAGCTGGAGACGATCTGGTGGGATGCGCCCGACGGCTTTCGCTTACGCGGCCTCCTCAATGGGCTGGACCAAGGCGTTCCCTTGCCAGTGGAGCCGCCATCCGGCGCGATCAACGGCATAACGGTCATCAGCCCGTTCTTATCGTCCGACTTTCTAAAAAGGGCCGGCAAGTGGGGGCCCGCTGAATCCAGAACGCTGATTTCGTCGATGCCGGCTCTTGCCGATATCGCCAGCCTGTCCAGGACATCGCTGACCGGCTTCTCGAAAATCCTGGCCTATGCGGCGCCAGACGTGCTCGCTGACGAGTCTACGCTCGCTCTGCCCGGCGGCAACGAACCCGTGGCCGAAGATGATGTGGAGCCGGCGCCCCTTGCTCTCCATGCGAAGATCTTCTGCTTCCACTCGGGCGAGAAGACCATCTTGAGGGTCGGAAGCGCCAATGCGACCGAAAGGGCATGGTCCGGGCGCAACTCGGAAATCATGGTCGAACTCGAGGCGGGCGAAGCGTTCTCTTCCGGCCTGGCGTTCCTAGTCGGCAAAGCGACGCCTGTCACCATAGAGGAACTCGCCGCCGCAGACCTGGGCAGCGTGAGTGCAGCCGATGCGCTGGAAGAGTCGCGCAAGGTGCTCATGGCCTCCTGGGACCCGGTTCTGCGCCGCGACGGGGAATGCTTCTCGATCGATGCCCGGGCGGTTCCTTCGCTCGCCTACCCTGACCATGTGCTGCACGCCGGACCTGCAAATGGCGACCTGCTGACTTGGCCGACCGACGCCGTCCGCCTCGGTCTTGGACCGATCCCCTTGTCACTTCAATCTGCCTTCATTCAGGTCAGGATAAGCAGCCCAGACGGCGATTTGCGGTGGATGCAGCGGGTCACTGTCGATCCGCCTCTCGAAGAGCAGCGGGATCTAGCCGCGCTGGCCAGCCACATGGGGCTTCGCGCATTTCATGACTGGATGCGTGCGATGCTCGACGGCGACGCGCTTCCGGTCGGCGGCGGCGCATGGGATGACGATGCCGGATCGCGGGGCAACCGCTCCCAAGGCCTGGGTTATGACCGCCTTACGTTGGAGGATATTCTCACGGCTTGGGCACGCGATCGCAAAGCCTTCGGCCGGGTCGATCGCCATTTTGCGCCCTATGTGGATGCGCTTCTCGCCCACGGCGAAAACCTGAGCGAAACGGAGAGAGCTGACTTAAACGAACTCGCTCAGATCTGGGCTATCGCGCGGACCCAGCTTGCCTCATGAGCGCAAGATCGAAACCCTTCCAGGCCGCGACGGTCAAGGCTGCAACTGCCGCCCTATCGGGATGCAACCCACTGCGCCGGTTTCTTGTTGCGGACGAAGTCGGCCTCGGAAAAACCGTCGTCGCCCGAGATACGCTTGCGGCGTTGGCGGGCAAAGCGCGTAAGTTCACGGTCTATTATATTACGAGCGGGCTCAAAGTCGCGGACCAGAACAAGGTCGAACTGCTGCGCTTCCTCGACAAGGACGACGCCAAGGACGCACTCTCCATCATCGACCGGGTCGGTCTCATTCCGTTCGAGGAAAAACGGAAGGGAAAGCTGCGGCTCTACGCCTTTACACCCACCACATCGTTCTCCAGCTCGCAGCGCCTCTACGGCGGAAAGGCTGTCGAGCGCGCGTTTATCAAGCTCCTGTTGGACGAACTATACCCGGGCCTGACCGCGGCCTTTCCGGAAGGCTATATCGAATATGGCGCAACGTCCGGCTGGCCATGGGCGTGCGAGGAAGCTCAAGGCAAGTTCGACAATGTCTCCGCCCTCTTCAAGACGGCTTATGGCCGAGCGTTACGCGCGGAATTTGGCAAGCCGGCCCGCGAAAACATTCTGCACGCGATCGATACGAGCAAACATGGCCAGAGCTTGGGCCGGATGCGGAAGGCGCTCGCTCAAGCCGCTTTGGATTCCGCCCCGCCCGATCTCGTCATTTTCGACGAGTTCCAATGCTATCGCGAGCTGCTCGACGCAGGCGCCGATAATCCCTTGGCGCGTCAATTGCTGGCAGGAATAGATGGAGGGACGCCGCCGCCGATCCTCCTCCTGTCCGCCACGCCCTATCGCTTCTATGCCGAGCGCTGGGAAAGCGGCGCTGGGGCTGCTCCTCATGTCGAATTTTTCGAGATTATCGAATTTCTGGGCGGGTCGGCTGTACGCGCTGAGGCTGAAACCCAATTTCGTCGTTTTGGCGATCTCCTGCATTTGATCGGCCACCTGCCACCCGATAGCCGAACGGCGGCGATCGAAGAGGCGCAAACGCTCAAGCATCATCTCGAGGCGCTCCTCACACCGCTCATGTCGCGGACCGAGCGTCCGGCTTCCGACCATGCCGGAGAGCCTGCGCCGCCGTCCGTAAGGATCGAGCCCCACGATCTCGACGTCTATCGCCATTTCACCGACCATGTGCCGCCCAAGCTCGCGGGCAGCGCGATCGGCTACTGGCTTTCAGTGCCTCTCCCTGCGCAAGCGTTGGGGGACCGATACCTGATTTCTCGCGACATAGATTTTCCAGCCACGCGCAGCGTCCCCCGGCTTGGAGTCACCAATTGCTTCAAGCCGCCCAAAGACGGTTGGGGAAGCGCCAAGCTCCGCGCCCTCAACGACCTTGTGCCGACGGAGGCCCTTGCGCTCCCATGGGTGTTGCCATCGCTGACTTGGTGGGCGCCTTCCGGCCCATGGGCGAAGGTGACGCAATCACCCAAGATGCTGATCTTCAGCCGGTTCAGGGCCACGCCGCAAAGCCTGGCAGCCCTTGTCAGCCTAGAGGTCGAGCGCAAATACGTTGGGAAAAGCAGTCTTCCCTACGCCGCCGCGTGGAAGAAACGCCACCTAAATCCGAAGCCCAACCAAGGGCCCACGCTCGCCCTGTTTCACCCGAGCCCCTTCCTGATCCGCGCTGTCGATCCGCTCGATGTGAAGGGAAAGGCGGCGATGAAGCAGATCAGGGACAGGGCACGGCAGCAGATTATTCAGGCGTTGCCCCCGACGATCGCGCCGGATGCTCCGAATGCGCGTAGCAACCGACGCCGCAAACCAGCATGGGCGATCCTCGCTGCCATCGAGCACGCGCAGAAGGCCCCGCTGGCGCGGGAGTTCGCGGTGGTCCAGAAGAACTGGGGCCGGGTCGCACAGAAGGATGCGACACTTCAAACATTGCTCAAACAGCGCCAAGAGGCAGAGGCGATCACCTGGCTAAGCCGGTGGGAGTTGGACGCCTTGGTGGATATGGCTCTCGGCGCCCCTGGCGTCGTGACTGGCCGAGCACTCTATCGCCACCTTCCGGACCTTTTCGATTTCCAGGAGCAGCATTTCGCGCGGCTCGTACGCTTCTGCTGGACACGGCTGCGCACCTATCTGGATCGCCCTGTTTTCTGGTCGGTCTTGCCCGGCGAGGACGCCACGCAGAAATATCAGAATGCGTGCGTTGATGGCTGCCTGGAGGCCGTCCTCGACGAACATTTTTGGCTGCGCAAATCCAAGGTCAACCCTGATGGGCTGATTGAGGATCTGTCGACGGCGCTCGCAGCGAACGTCGGCACCTTCGGGTTCAAGGGGGCGAAGAAGAAGGACAAAATTCGTATCCGTTGTCACGCTGCGGTGCCGTTTGGGGGCGCCGAGACAGAGGCGCATCGACAGGACCATGATGTCAATGAACCGCCACCGGCGCGCTCTGAGGAAATCCGCAGCGCGTTCAACACGCCGTTCTGGCCCCACGTCCTGGCAACAACCTCTGTCGGACAGGAAGGTCTCGACTTTCATAGTTGGTGCGACAGGCTCGGCCACTGGGATCTTTGTTCCAGCCCGGTTGACCTGGAGCAACGAGAAGGCCGCGTTCAGCGCTTCGGCGGACTGACTGTCCGACAACCGCTCGCCCGAAAACTAGGTGAACAAGCGCTTGCGCAAGCACGAGGCCAAGCATCGTCGCCGTGGGACATCATCGCACGCGACGCCGACAAGGCATTCGCGAATGATAAAACCGGCCTCAGCCCGTGGTGGGCGATGGAAGGCGCAGATCTAAAGCGACATTTGTTCGCGCTTCCCCAAAGTCGCGACATTGATCGATTTGCGAAATTGAGGACGCAGAGGCTGCTCTATCGCCTTGCTTTGGGACAGCCGAACCAAGAGGATCTTGTCGATCTCCTGACGCATCACGACGTGGAAACGACGCGATCACTGCAAGCATTGACCCTCGATCTGTCCGCATTTTCACGACAGAAGAACCTCGATAAATAGCGGGCTTGCCATTCGGCGCTCCCGGCTCGTCCATCCTGTTCATGCGGGACAAGCAGCCCCTCACGCGGCCTGATCATCCCAGTCGGCGTCGTGCAGTTTCCCGCCTATTTATATCCCTGACTAGCCGCGTTCCCTACGCCTGAAGATTGATACTTCCCTGGCCACTTGCGCGCGCTCATGTTCGGTCGTGCAGGAGCGTGCGCCATCGAAGCTCGGCCATCGCGTCGATGCCTCTCCAATGACAGACGCATTTCGGAATGCGTCTCGCGCTTGATCGTCAACAATGACCGCGGCAGGTTTTCTTGCTGAAGGAGGGCATATGTCACAGACCACATTCCTCACACCAGAAGAAGTAGCCGAACGCTATCGTGGCAGCGTTTCCGTTGGCACACTTCGGAATTGGCGTGTGATGAAAATAGGGCCGTCGTTCGTAAAAATCGGCAAAGCGGTTCTCTACCGGGTCGATGAGCTTGAGGCGTGGGACGACAAGAATCGTGTGCAGTGCCGCGCCCCAAGGCGAATTGAACAAAGCGCTATGGATCGTGCTTGATCGCTTAGAGTCCATCTGGGATCAATTCGTGTTTTTGCATAGCTTTCGGAGCATGAGGCGAACGGTGGCCCAGCGCAGGAAGGTGAGGCCGGTGCGGTTGAGGTACTCCCAGTCCTTTGCCAATCGGCGGCAACGGTTGAGCCAGGCGATGGTGCGCTCGACGATCCATCGTCGAGGCAGGATGACGAACCTGTGCACGTCCGAGCGTTTGACGACCTCGACGTTGACCTGGGCACCGGCGGCGGCGAGGCCGTCGCGGAATTTTGGTCCCTGCTAACCGCTGTCGGCGTAGAGCTTGAGCAGAAACGGATAGAGGCCGAACAGCGCGCCCATCAGCAACACACCGCCGTCGCGATCCTGCACGTCGGCGGCATGCACGATGGCCCGCATCGACAGGCCCTGTGTGTCGACCAGGACGTGCCACTTCTTACCTTTGATCTTCTTGCCGGCGTCGTAGCCTGGCGGATCGACCGAGCGCCCCCTTTTTTCGGCGCCCTTGACGGTCTGGCTGTCAATGATCGCCGCTGTGGGACTGGCCTCCCGGCCCGCTGCCTCACGACACGCAACATAGAGCGCGTGATGGATGCGCTCCAGCGCCCCGTCCCAGTCCCATCGCCGGAAGTAATCGTTGACCGTGCTCCGCGGCGACAGATCAACCGTTTTTTTAGTTGCCTGCCAGGGACTTGAAGTGACGTACAAAATTCAGAACATCGGCGGGCATAAGGCGACCGATCGCGCGGGTCGAGTAGACAGCTGTCACGATCCGGCCCTCTGGATCGATGACGAACCCGGTCGCTTGGAGGGCTAGCGGATTCTCATTGACGAAGGCGCCGGTGGCTGCGGAAACTGCTCGTGCATCCGCGCTGTAGCCGACCGGAAACCCTAGCTTGTGCTTGTCGACGAGCGCCTCCGATTTTTCCCGATCGTCCGTCGATACTGAGACGACCCTGATCCCGTCCTCGGCGAACTTGTCCGCCGCTCGCGCAAATTCGGCGAGCTGGGCGTTGCAGTATGGACACCAGGAACCACGGTGGAACAGGATAACACCGAACCCGCCCGCCAGATCTCCGGGCAAGTGGATTTCGCCGCCGCCAGCGCGACCAAAGATGAATGAGGGAAAGACGTCGCCATTCTGCAGCATCACAATTGCACTCCTTGTTAAATTCTTTTGGCGCTCAAAGCGCCGAGTGGTCCTTCACCGCTTCTTCCAACGCCCGCTTCAACCCGAGAAAGCGTTCGTCGACTGCGGCCGGGTTTTCGCGGTTGAGCGCGATCATCTGCGCACGTGTCTCGCCGCCGCGGATTACTTCGAACGCCCGGGCTTCGATGCCGGCAACGATCGCATCGGCGACGGCGGAAGCCGGCTCGCGCGAAAAGCCTAGATCGGGTCCGGCGCGGTTCGATTTCATCATGGGCGTATCGGTGCCACCCGGATAGACGGTCATCACGTGGATGCCCTCACCCTTCAGTTCGCGCCGCAACGCCTCGCCGAAGTTGGCAAGCCCGGCTTTCACCGCGGCATAGGTCGCATAGAACGGTGCACCGACGAGCGCTATCCCGGAGGAGATGTTGACAATCACGGCATCGCCGCCTTCCCGCAGGACTGGCAGCGCCGCCCGGGTCAACATGATCGGCGCCACGAGATCGATATCGATCATCGCCTGCAGTTCGGCTTCGGGCGTGTTCTCAAGGCGTCCAGCCCGAACCCCACCTGCATTGTTGACGAGGATGTCCAGGCCGCCGAGCTTTTGCAACGCTCCTTCCAACGTTGTAGCGCGGCCCTCCGGCGTGGCAATGTCGGCGACGACGCCGTGAACCTCACTGTCCCCTGCCTTCAGCTCGGTGACAGCATCCGCGACCATTTTGGCGCGGCGGCCGGTTATAGCTACCCTCGCGCCCTTGGCCAGAAGCGCGTGGGCAAGGGCCAGTCCGATGCCGCTCGATCCGCCAGTGATCAGAATGCGTTTGCCATCAATGTTCACGAGCGTGCTCCTTCCAGCTTATCCTGTGTCCTGTTCTCGAAGTCGGACGCGTTGTGGCGTTCGTGGAGTTGGCTCGACGGCTCGCCCGAAGTCCGGTTGACCTTGCGGCCGCGCGTCACCGCCGGTCGGCCATAGATCTGTTCGGCCCAGCGATTCACGTGCGTGTATTCGTGCGTAGAGAGAAACTGCGCCGCGTCGCCATACTGCCAGCCCTTCACCACACCGCCATACCAGGGCCAGATCGCGATATCGGCGATGGTATATTGCGAACCGGCAACATACTCGTTGTCGGCAAGACGCCGGTCGAGAACGTCGAGCTGGCGTTTCACCTCCATCGCGTACCGGTCGATGGCGTATTTGATCTTCTCCGGCGCATAGGCATAGAAATGGCCGAAGCCGCCGCCGAGGAACGGGGCCGAGCCCATCTGCCAGAACAGCCAGGATAGCGTTTCGGCGCGCATCGGCTGTTCCGTCGGCAGGAAGGCGCTGCCGAATTTTTCCGCCAGGTGCATCAGAATCGCGCCGGATTCGAAGATGCGGATCGGCGTCGGGCCGGAGCGGTCCATCAGCGCAGGGATCTTGGAGTTCGGATTGACCTCGACGAATCCGGAGCCGAACTGGTCGCCGTCGCCGATCTTGATCAGCCAGGCGTCATATTCGGCGCCCTTGTGACCGGCCTCGAGCAGTTCCTCTAACATGATAGTGACCTTCTGGCCGTTCGGCGTGCCCAGCGAATAGAGCTGGAAGGGATGCTTGCCGATGGGCAGCTCCTTATCATGGGTGGAACCGGAAATCGGGCGATTGATACTGGCGAACTGACCACCATTGCCCTTCTCCCAGGTCCAGACTTTCGGCGGCGTGTACTCTGCGGTATTCGTCATGGTCGCTCCTGTGACGTCTCAATGGCCAGCTTAGGCCGCCGGAGGATAATTCGACGGGAACAGCGCGCGCTTTGTCTCCTCGTCGTTCACTTTCTTGAAGGCGTGGTCCTTGCCGACTTCTCGCGCTCTGGAGGCGGCAGGCCGTGCATCGACAGCTTCGAATAGGCGCTTGAGGTTGGGAAAGGCCGCCAGCGGGTCTTCCGCCCCTTTGCGTACACGGGAGGCGCGATCGAGCCAGCCCCAGGCGGACATGTCGGCGATCGTGTAGCTGTCGCCTATGATCCAGTCCCTCCCCTCAAGATGATCGTTCAGGACCTGATAGTGGCGCTCGGCCTCGCGACGATAGCGGTTGGTCGCGTATTCCTGGCCCTCCGGCGCGGCGAACTGGAAATGCACGGCTTGTCCCGAAAAAGGCCCGAGACCCGTGCCAAGGAAAAGCAGCCAGGACAGCAGTTCGGGCCGATCCTCCGGCGTGCCGAGAAACTTAGCCGTTTTCTCGGCAAGGTAGATCAGGATCGCAGTGGAATCGAAAACCCGCGCTTGCCTGCCTCCCGGACCGTCCGTGTCAACAATGGCTGGTACCTTGCCGTTCGGATTGATCGCCCGGAACGCCGGAGCGTGCTGCTCGCCCTTGCTGGTGTCGACGGCCACGGTTTCATATGGAACCCCTGCCTCCTCAAGGAACAGGGCAATCTTGGCCGGGTTCGGCGTGGGATGGAAATAGAAGCGGATCATGGTGTCTCCTGCGGTTGAATTGACAGTGTTGCAGACGATGGCCGGCTGGCCGCCAGCAGGACGCCCACAACGATGACTGCTATTGCAATGCCTTCGACGAACGACGGCGTTTCGCCCAGGGCCGGGATGGCAAGCAGCGATGCCGCAGCGGGAACGAGAGCGATCATGGCCGTCGCCGCCGAGGCGCCCAACAGCGAAACCGCTCTATTGAAGGTGACGAGCGCAACCGCCCCCATCAACACACCCTGGTAAAACAACTGGAGCGCTATCTCGCTTGCGGACGCGCGGCCGAGATGGCTGAGACCGAAGAGGACATAGGCCGGCAGAAAGAGAGCTGCCGACCAGATGCAGATGAGCGCCGCCGCCTGGATCGACGACAGGCCGCTACGGCGGAACAGCAACGTATAGACCGCCCACATGCCACCTGCCGCGGCTAGGGCCGTAACGCCGGCTGGACTGGGCGGAGCCTGTGTCGTGACGGCTCCGGTGAGGCAGACCAGTCCGGCGAGGATCGCGGCATATCCAGTCCACCGGATCCACCCCTGCTGTTCCTTCAGGAAGACGAAGGAGAGTATTCCTGCGACGAGAGGCATCGTCGTTGGAGCAATGGAGGCGGCCTGTGCCGCCGAAGTCAGTTTGAGCCCGAGCGCCACGAGGAGCACGAAGGGTGCACCCCACAGCAATGCAAACAAAAGCCCCTCACCCCATGCAGACATGGGAAGGCGCGAACCGCGACGCAGGACAGCCGGGGCAAGGAGGACGGCGCCCACGCCGAAGCGAAGCGCGGTCACGTCCCAGACCTGCAATTCGCGCGTGACGCTGAACCGGGTCACCACGAACCAGCCTGAAAAGATCGCGATCGATAGAGCAGCCCAGAGCAGACCCTCAAGCCGCGTGCCCCGCCATGACGCCACGCGTTCCGCTCGTGTAACTTCAATCGCCTCCTGGGCAGCCATGATTCCAGCCTTTGGATCGTCCAAGGCTGCCGGCAGAGAAACGATGACGGCCGTCACACCTTGAGTTCTAGTTCACTTGTTCTAGAATGCATCGGCGCGGACAATATGGCAAGACGCGAAGCTGGAATTTTGCGAGAGCGCCGGATGGCAAGACCAAGAGAATTCGATGAGGAAGCCGTGCTCGACGCGGCAATGCAATGCTTCTGGCGCCATGGCTACGAGGCAACGAGGCAACGTCAGTGCGCGACCTTATCGACAAGACCCGGATCACCGGCGCGAGCCTTTACAACGCATTCGGGGATGAGCGCACGCTCTTCGCCAAATCGTTGGACCGCTATGTGGAGAACAGCGTAGCCGACCGTATCCGACGTTGCCGTGCATTACCGCCCCGCGAAGCCATCGAAGCGTTCTTTTCCGATGTCTTGAAGCGATCGCTTGAGGATCCTGAGCGCAAGGAGTGCATGCTCGTGAACACCGCATCCTCGATCTATTGGGCAAGGGCGTAAGTGACGAAACTACAACCATTCCCGGATACAATGACCGAGCGCAATTGGGGCGGACTAGAGGATTGAAGCGCATGACATTTGGAGGGACTGCCGTGCGCTCGCTGTTCGAGCGGACTTTGGATGCGCTTCCGGACGGCGTCCTACTAACCGACTCCGAGCGTCGCGTAGTCTATGCGAATCGCTCTTTTGCTCAGCTCTGGAAGATTCCAGACGAATTGGTGAGCACGAAGAACGAGCTCGGCATGCTCACTTTCGTGACGGACCAACTGCTGGACCCGGAGGGTTTCCTTCGCGAGGTGGATCGGCTGCAGCTGGCCCAGGAGACCTCCGAGGACGAAATTCTGCTCAAGGACGGCCGCATTTTTTCGCGGCGCAGTGTGCCGTTCGATGAAGGTGGAAGGTTGGCTGCGCGAATCTGGATTTTTACGGATATCACCGAAGCACGCAGCGCCAGTATCGACGCGTTGACGGGAATACCGAACCGGCATGCCTACTCACGACAATTTCCAGAATATCTCAACACGGCCAACGATGGCCTATTCCGATCCGTCGCCATTCTCGATATCGACAATTTCAAAAGCTACAATGACAGGCATGGCCATGCGGCTGGAGACGACGTTCTGCGCCAAATAGGCACGGTTCTGCGCACGCATTTAACAAATGCCGACGATCTTTTTTTCCGGATCGGCGGCGAGGAGTTTCTCATGGCGTGTCGTACACGCGCCGCTCTGGACGCACACACTTTTTTTGAGGCATTGCGGAATCGAGTCGGTGCGTTGGCAATTACACACCCCGGGAACCAACCCTACGGTGTGGTGACGGTTTCGATGGGGCTTGGGATTTTTGAAGGGCCACAATCGCCGGCCGACGTCTTTCACCAGGTTGATGCGGCGTTGTATCAATCCAAGCATCTGGGCCGGAACAGGGTAACTATCTGGCGCCTCTAGTGCCAGTGTTATCATGGATGGACGACGCCCCGACACGCTATAGTTTCGCGGCAGAGGCGGCCGCGAGCGCGGACTTATCCTTCACAAGTTCATGGAGGAGGTGCTGCCGGGGAAATCGGAAAATCTCGAGCGGCTATCGACTGATCGACCGCCAGACTAGAGCCATCCCTTGCGACCAAAATATGTGCATACATCTCGTGTTCCCTCAAGATCGAAAGTATAACGTCGCCTGCGACACTGCCTCAACTTTTTCGGTGGTCCGTGTTCTTTTTTCCATGCCTGTAGCCCAAAAATATGAGCGTAGGTCTCCACCGCCAAAGACCTCCGGCTATGGAATCGATGCATTCGGCGATGCATCCAAAAACCAATGGTGCGGCCGAAAGAATTAACGTTTAGAAGTACGATGCTGGTAGATTTATTCCCAGTGCGACCAAAATAGACATCAGCTACATTGCGCCACAGAGCTTGCCCTCAATAGAGCCCGGTCTGAATATCCGATCCGCGCACCATGGTCGGATCGACTGGACAGCGATCGGCTATCCCAAGAATCATCTGGCGCTGTCGTCATTGAGTGATTGAGTGGCCCTTCGAGTACAATCGTTCGTGTGAAAAGATCGGTGGGCATCATGTCGGAACGTTTCGAATGCACGACTGTCATTCGCGCTCGCTCAGGCGGGAGACTCTTGCGTTGTGCAGATAACCGCATGGCCATCGTCGTGCAGGCGGCAAGCCCTGCAGCAAATCGTAGGGTGAAGGACCATAGCCGAGACCGCCAAGGCTTTATCAGCTCATCTGCGATACCTGCTCAATCTCGAACGGGGCCGCCACTTCATGCACGGGCGACGTCAACAATGACGATGTCTAGATCTCGCAGTGCGCGGCTACCTACTCCTCCATCGAGTTCCTGTCCTAAGGGATGTTGTATCTATCCTGGGTCGCGGCAAGAGCAATCGCGCCGGGATTTCGGGCCGAGGGCGTTGTTGATGATCAATGGTCGATCACTTGCGTATCCCGAGTCTGCGGACAGCCCGCGCCCGTTTCTCGAGCCACCACCCGAACTCCGGGTGCCACATCCCATGAACCCCGTCGGCGCCAAGTTCGCGGGCCGCCTGCAATGGCCAGTTCGGGTCCTCCAGCAGTTCGCGACCGAGTGCGACGAGGTCGATATCGCCTTGGTCGATCGAGCGGTCGACCAGCTTCGGGTCCCAAAGAAGTCCGACACCGATCGTCGCGATGCGTGCTGCCGTCTTCACCCGCGCGGCGAGGGCGAGCTGATAGCCGTGCTCGAGGGTCATGCCCTGCGGACGTTCCCGTCCTGAGATGCCGCCGCTTGAGCAGTCGATCGCGTCGACGCCGAGGTCCTTCAGTCGTTGTGCGAGGTAGATTGTGTCGTCCACTTGCCAGCCCTCGGGATGCCAGTCGGTGACCGATAGGCGGAAGACCAGTGGGTATTCGTCTGGCCAAACCTCGCGGATCGCTGCGGCGATCTCGAGTGCCAGACGGCATCGTCCTTCGAGGCTTCCGCCGTAGTCATCGCGCCGTTGGTTCGCGAGCGGCGAGTAAAACTGGTGGATGAGAAACCCATGCGCGGCGTAGACCTCGATCACCCGGAAGCCGGCCTCGCGTGCTCGCTCAGCGGCAATTCGGAACGACGCGATCACTTCCCTGATGTCCTCGATGCTCATCGCGGCCGGAGCAGGCCAGCCTTCCGCGTATGGGATCGCACTCGGCCCGAGTGCAGCCCACGGTTTTTCACCGCGCTGTGCGATGTCTTCCGAGTCGACCGGTGTCTCACCGTGCCAGGGGCGGCGTTCGCTCGCCTTGCGGCCCGCATGGGCGAGCTGGATGCCTGCAACTGCTCCCTCTTGCGAGAGGAAGCGAGTGACCGCCGCGAGCCGGTCGATGTGGGCGTCCGACCATATCCCGAGGTCGCCATGTGTACGCCGGCCATGCTCCTGCACCGCAGTAGCCTCGCAGAACACCAGCGCGGCGCCTCCGAGTGCGAACCGACCGAGGTGGACCAAGTGCCAGTCGTTCGCCACGCCGTGCTGCGCGCGGTACTGGCTCATCGGTGAGACGACCACCCGGTTCTTTAGCGTTACACCGCGCAGCAGGAATGGTTCAAACAGCGTCATCTGGTACGTCTCTCTTCGTTGTAATTGGCTTTGGTCTGCTTCGAGCGGTGTCGTCATTGGGGTTGCACGATCCGCCACGATGCCGACCCTCGCAGCGTCCAGCCACGCAGAATCTCGAGTCCTGACAAACCGTCCGATGACGGAGGTGCAGTCGGCGCAGCGCAGCATACAGGGCCGCGTACATACGCGGTTTCGCCCGCAAGCGGCTGGCTGCGATCGTGATCGCGCTGCCACGCGACGTCGCCGAGCTCACGATGCTCGCGAAGGAAGATTACATTTTTCCGCATGCCCAAAATACGCCGGACTGGTTTGCCTCACCGGAGCCGTCACGACGCAGGCTCCGAGCAGCCCAGAGCAGACCCTCAAGCCGCGTGCCCCGCCATGCGTTCCGCTCGTGTAACTTCAATCGCCTCCTGGGCAGCCATGATTCCAGCCTTTGGATCGTCCAAGGCTGCCGGCAGAGAAACGATGACGGCGGTCACACCTTGAGTTTTAGTCCATTTGTTCTAGAATGCATCGGCGCGGACAATATGGCAAGACGCGAAGCTGGAATTTGCGAGAGCGCCGGATGGCAAGACCAAGAGAATTCGATGAGGAAGCCGTGCTCGACGCAGCAATGCAGTGCTTCTGGCGCCGCGGATACGAGGCAACATCCGTGCGCGATCTTATCGACAAGACCCGGATCACCGGTGCGAGCCTTTACAACGCATTCGGGGATAAACGCGCGCTCTTCATCAAATCGCTGGACCGTTATGTCGAACACAGCGTTGCGGATCGGATCCGGCGTTGCGAGGCATTGCCGCCCCGCGAAGCCATCGAAGCGTTCTTTTCCGATGTCTTGAAGCGCTCGCTTGAGGATCCTGAGCGCAAGGGATGCATGCTCGTGAACACCGCGCTCGACGCGGCACCCCCCGACGAAGCGTTCCGGGAAAACGTCGCGGCCGTGCTCATGCGCATCGAGATGTTTTTCCTGGGCCGAATAGAGTCGGGTCAGGCCGATGCCACGATCGCATCACTGCTGCCGGCAGAGGATATGGCACGGCATCTCCTGAGCGTGCTGATGGGATTGCGCGTGCTCGCGCGCGTGCGACCCGAGCCAGCTTTGCTGAAGGGAATCGTAGCGTCGGCTCTCGGAATGCTCGATTGCGCAAGAAAGGAAAAGGCTTTGCCCGCGATCTGATCAGATAGCATAGAGCACCTGATGCGGGATCATCGAGGACAGGGCTCTCTCTCTCTCTCTCTTTCTCTTTCTCTGTCGGAATGCGTTGCGGAGATCATCTAGGGCTGCGCACGACTTCACCGGCCCGGGAATTATACCGCTGGGCCGCCGCGGCATCCAGGCTCCTTTTATCAGGCCGTGAGCGGCCGAAGTTTCTGGATGAGGCTCTCCGCGTCGAGCTGAAACCCGTTATACACGACGCGACCATCGGGTGCGATCACCACAAACCATGGGGTTCCGCCGGACCGGTAGGCCTCCATGATTGCTGGCGCAGCGTCTACTGAGCCCGAGCCCGCGACAGCATGACCAAATGGAAGACGCAGTCCATATCGGCGTTGGTTTTCCCGCAGACGATCGAAGGTATTGACTTCCGAACCCTCGAACACAGTCTGTATCGCCGCCAAGCCAACTCCCTTATCGCGAAATTCCTCGGCAAGGGTCACGAATGTGGGAAAACCATGTGCATGACAGCCTGCACACCAATCCTGAAAGAAGTACAATATTTTGAAACCTTGCCCCAACTCGGCCAAGGTCAAGGAGCTACGCTCGTCACCATTTTCATCGATCCACCGGATATTCTCCAGCGGAGGGGCAGGCAGACCCACAATTCCCGTTTCCATGAAGCCCTCCGATGTCGGCTCGCGGCGTTAAACCACGAGCCGCAGGTTTGCTAAGCGGCAGCACCGGCCCTGCGCGGCAACACCCAGTCCGGACGTGCAAAGTGGCAGGTGTACCCGTGGGGAATTCGCTCGAGATAATCCTGATGCTCGGGCTCTGCCTCCCAGAAATCACCGACTGGCTCGACCTCGGTGACGACCTTGCCTGGCCATAGGCCCGACGCTTCAACATCTGCAATCGTATCGAGCGCAACGGCCTTCTGCTGGTCGTTGGTAAAATAGATCGCGGAACGGTAGCTCGCGCCTCGGTCGTTCCCCTGACGGTTGAGCGTCGTCGGGTCGTGGATCTGGAAGAAGAACTCAAGCAATCGGCGATAGGTGGTCTGAGAGGGATCGAAGGTGATCTCGATCGCCTCGGCATGAGTGCCGTGATTGCGATATGTCGCATTCGGCACATCGCCGCCCGTGTAACCGACACGGGTGGAGATTACACCGGGCAGCTTGCGGATAAGATCCTGCATGCCCCAGAAGCAGCCGCCGGCGAGAACAGCGCGTTCAGTCGTCATCAGATATCCTCCACCTGGTTGAGATATTCACCGTAACCTTGGCTCTCCATCTCGCCGCGGGGTACGAAGCGCAGCGAAGCCGAATTGATACAGTAACGCAGGCCACCGCGATCGCTCGGCCCGTCGGGGAAAACGTGGCCGAGATGGCTATCGCCATACGTCGAACGCACTTCCGTCCGGATCATACCGTGGCTGTTGTCGCGTAGTTCATTCACGTTCGCAGGTTCGATCGGCTTGGTGAAGCTCGGCCATCCGCAGCCCGACTCGTATTTGTCGGACGATGCGAACAGGGGTTCGCCTGAGACGATATCGACATAAACGCCGGGTTCCTTATTATGGAGAAGCGCACCGGTTCCTGGTCGCTCGGTCGCACTCTGCTGCGTCACCCGATATTCCTCAGGTGACAGCTTGGCGATAGCAGCTTCTGTCTTCTTGTAGGCTGTCATGGATTCCTCCTTCGAACTCATACCCGAGAAAATGGATATTCGATCCGAAGGTGTCCAATACGCCGCAACTATAGTTTTGATGTTGTCACCGGCATGCACTGGGAACGCTTGTGTGGTCGCCGCACCATAAAGGCCCGCGCCTTCACGGAATTCACGACCACACATACCGCTCTATCAGTACACGGAGCTGCCGCAGCGCCGTTGCCGTTCCAGATCCCGAAATCGATTGGAATGCCACCGTGCGCGACAGGTCGAGCGTATCGACCGGGCGTAACGTCAAGCCCTCTACGATTGCCGAACGTTCAGGCAGCATGCAAACGCCCGCGCCCGATGCCACGGCTTGTTGAATCAAATCCTCCCGTTCGGATCTGAGCCGTGGGATCATGAAAATCGCGCGCTCGTTCAAATGGTTTTGCACGCGCGTGCGGAATTCGCACTGGAGGCGATCGAGGTAAGGCTGTTCCGATAGCTCGACAAGAGACACCGAGGCTTGGCTTGCCAGGCTGTGTCCATGCGCCATCGCCAGTAACAGTCGCTCACGGAACATTTCAACGGTTGCAATCTTGGTGTTTCCGGCCGCTGGATCCGTGCAGAAGCACCCGTCAATTTGACCGCCGAGCAGGCGCTCCATCCCCTCGTCGCGGGTGATCGGCTGAAGAACCAGTTCAAGCATCGGCATCTGTCGAAGGGCGTGTTTCAGAAATTCCGTAATCAGTGCTGGCGCGATGGTATTCACGATACCCAGCGTCAAGGTCTCGCGGCGGCCGCGAACCCGATTGAGGGATATTGCCCGAACCCGCTGTTCGCGGTCGGCGATCGCAGCGAATTCGGATCGTATGTCGCGGCCGAGCGTTGTCAGTCGACTGTCTTTTCCATCGCGATAGACCAACGTTCCGCCCAACTCCTGTTCGAGCCGCTGGATCGCGCGGGTGAGCGTGGGCTGAGACACCCCGCTGCGCATGGCTGCTTCGGTGAAGTTGAGGGTGTCTGCCAGGTTCAGGAAATATCGAATCTGGTTGAGTTCCATTGTTCTTCCTTCGTCGCCTACTCAAGCATCGACTTCAGACCGGACAAGCACCGTCGGCCGAAGGGATGCTTCCGTACAGAAACTATACACGCGGCGATGTCACGGTAATGACTTGTGAGGAGCCCCCCGCGATAGACGCTCTTGTGAGGTGGTCCCGCCTTCTTGGACAGTTTGGCGGCGAAGTTAAGCTACTCCCGGATGTGATTATCCCGCCAGTAGGCATTGTTGCGCAAATCCTCTGAAGGCCGGAGTGCCCTTTCCCTGGACAGACCTATCCTACGCGCTGCGTGAGCGGCGTTCCGAGGGCGGTGAAGCGGTTCAGGATTGCGGCCTGATCTGAAGCTCGGCGACCTGCCTTTCGAAGTCGCGGGACATGACGTGCGCTCCTAGGAGCTTGAAGCAGCGCATCTTGGTCTCGACTAGAGTCCGAACTCGCTACAAACACCGGATGGCGGCAGCGAGACTAATGGTATTTTGATCGCATGCTGCGTTAGGGCTTGGCGGTCATGAGTCGACAGGCGAGCTCGTGGTCAGCCCAACGCGTCGCGAAGGTGTCGGAAACCTCGAACCAACTGCCGTCATTCCCGGCGCCGTGATAGAGGCCCATGCAAGAACATTGGCACTCATGCCCGATAGCGTTCTGACACGTTGGGGAGCATTTCTCCTGCTCGCGGTAAGGCTGAATAACGTAGACCTTGCTGTACTTCGCCAACGCCCGTTCGACGAAATCGTTGAACCAAGCTTTCGGCAATTCCCAGTATTTCTTGCCGTCAATCCAGACCGGGCTTTCCAAGCCGGATTACCGACGATCCGATCCTCCAGATAGCGATGCCCGAACCCGACCCATATCCCCTGGCTGAGGAGCGCCGCCTTTTCTACGTCGCGCTCACGCGGGCTCGCCGTCAGGTTCGCATTTGCACCCTGGCCGATGCGCCGTCGCGCTTTCTGATCGAGCTAGCGAGAACCGGCGCAGTGGAGATCGAAGCGGAGGAAGGCGTTCTGAGCCCGTGCCCGAAGTGCGGCTGCGGCACCATGAAGCGGTACGACGGCCAATATGGCCCGTTCGAGGCATGCAGCACCCACCCTCGTTGTGATTTCAAGCGCAACATCTCGGTGGAAAGTTCCCGTGCGGGGGCACCGTCCAATCGGGTGAGGATCGCACGCCCGATGTCAGTTGGAGATTATTGTCCCACCTGTGGTGATGGATCGATGGTCGTTCGTTCCGGCGGAGCATATCAACCGTTCCTGGCTTGCTCGGGTTATCCTTCCTGCAAGACTACCGCTGCCCTTGACGGAGGCACTGAGGGTGGCGCAACTCGGAGGCAGACGTTGCCCGGTTGATCATCTAGCCGGAACCGGCTCGCGGACGGCTCCAGATGCTCCACCGAATCGGCGAGATAGAAGCCTGAGCCGGAAGGGATTGGATTGAGCGCCGTGCATCAAAGGAATTCACTGCGCGCGCCGATGATCGCTCGTGACCATCACAATAGCGCACCAAATGCCGATCCCCAATCCCGGCACCACCTCTGGAATCACTTAGAAAAAATGCTTGCATTTCAATATGATAAAGCAAGTCGTAGGATGATGCACAACCACCCCTCCGGGGACCCGACCCCGTCGCGCGCCGACATCGACATGACGCGCAAGATCATCGACGTGGCCAAGCCGCTGGGCATCGAGGTGCACGACCACATCATCGTCGGCAAGGACGGGCACGCCAGCCTGAAGGGGCTCAGGCTGATCTGATGGCGCCGGCTGGCCCTCAATGGCCGGAGAAGGACACCAGGGTGCGCACCGACACACCCGCGCGCCGCAGCTTGTCCGCTCCACCGAGATCCGGCAGGTCGACGATGAAGCAGGCCGCTTCCACCATGGCACCGCAGGTCTGAAGCAGCTTCACCGCGCCGGTGGCGGTGCCGCCCGTGGCGACGAGATCGTCCACCAGCAGCACGCGCTCGCCGGGCATCACGGCATCCACATGCATCTCGATCTCGTCCTCGCCATATTCGAGGGCGTACGCCATACGGACGGTCTGGTGGGGCAGCTTGCCCTTCTTGCGGATCGGGACGAAGCCTGCCGAGAGCTGGTGCGCCACCGCCCCGCCGAGGATGAAGCCCCGCGCCTAGATGCCGGCCACCTTGTCGATCTTGGCGCCCGCCCAGGGCTGCACCAGCTCGTCCACCGCGCGGCGGAAGGCGCGGGCGTCGCCGAGCAGGGTGGTGATGTCGCGGAACAGGATGCCCGGCTTGGGATAGTCCGGGATGGTGCGGATGCTGGCGGCAAAATCGGCGGGTGACATCGGGTGCTCCGGGAATGGCTGCGCTTCCTTACGGCCGGACACGCCGAAGGAAAAGCACGTTGACGCGCCACCGCCTCACGAACGGGCGAGACGCACAACCGATGTCGCTTCGTGCAGCGCTCAAACCTGCGCCGGCCTCGCGATCCCGGGCGGGGCCGCGGGGTTTTCGGGCCGAACCGGCAATAGAAAAAGGGCCCCGAAGGGCCCTTGATCGTCGGGGACGAAACTTGGCTCAGTGCGCCACGTTCTGCCACACCTTCTTCTTGGTGAAGTAGAGCAGGCCGGACAGGACGATGAGGAAGATCATCGCCTGGAAGCCGATGCGCTTGCGCTCCTCGAGCTTCGGCTCCGCCACCCACATCATGAAGGCGGCGACGTCGCTCGCATACTGGTCCACCGTCTGCGGGGCGCCATCCGGGTATTCCACCTGGCCGTCGCTGATCGGCTTGGGCATGGCGATCTGGTTGCCCGGGAAATACTTGTTGTAGTTCAGGCCCGGCTGGAGATGCACGCCGGCCGGGGCGTCCTCGTAGCCGGTAAGCAGCGCGTGGATATAGTCCACGCCATGCTCCTGGTACTGGATGAAGGCGTCGGTGATGAAGCCGGGGAAGCCCACGTGGTAGGAGCGGGCCTTGGCCAGCACCGAGAAGTCCGGCGGCAGCGCACCACCATTGGCGGCGCGGGCGGCGTTGTCGTTCGGGAACGGCGCCGGCCAGTGGTCCGACAGGCGGCCGGGACGCTGGAACATGTCGCCGGCGTCGTTCGGACCGTCGGTGATCTGGTACTCGCCAGCCACCTGCTTGGCCTGGGCCTCGGTGAAGCCGGGGCCGCCCGGCTGGGCCAGGTTGCGGAAGTACAGGTAGTTCGCCGAGTGGCAGGCGCTGCACACTTCCTTGAACACCTTGAAGCCGCGCTGGAGCTGGCCACGGTCGTAGGTGCCGAAGGGGCCCGCGAACGACCAGGACAAGCGAGGCGGGCGGCCGTCGTGACCGCCGCCGCCTTCCGACGCCAGCGCGCCGGCCGTGCCCGAGGCCAGGAGGAGCGCCGCCGCGACGGCACCGAAGAGACTGCTACGAATGGTCATTGCTGTTCTCTCCGCGCCGGCTCACTTGGTCTCGGGGCCGGCCGCACCGGCGACCACCACCGCTCCACCCTTGCTCTTGGCAAGGACGGCGTCCGCGATGGAGGCCGGCACAGGCTTCGGACGTTCGAACAGGCCGAGCAGCGGCAGGATGACGAGGAAGTGGGCAAAGTAATAGACGGTGAAGATGCGCGAGGCGATGACGTAGCCGCCCTCGGCCGGCTGCGAGCCGAGATAGCCGAGACCGACGGACACCGCCGCGAACACCCAGAAGAACTGCCGGAACAGCGGGCGATACTTGGCCGAGCGCACCTTGGAGGTGTCGAGCCAGGGCAGGAACGCCAGCACTGCGATGGCCGCGAACATGGCCAGCACGCCGCCCAGCTTGTCCGGCACCGAGCGCAGGATCGCGTAGAACGGCAGGTAATACCATTCGGGCACGATGTGGGCCGGGGTCGAGAGCGGGTTGGCCGGGATGTAGTTGTCCGAGTGGCCGAGATAGTTCGGGATGTAGAAGATGAACCAGGAGAAGAAAATCAGGAACACCACCATCGCGAAGGTGTCCTTGATCGTGGCGTAGGGGGTGAAGGGCACCGAATCCTTGGCCACGTTCTTGATGTCGACGCCGTCCGGGTTGTTCTGGCCCACATGGTGGAGCGCCCAGATGTGCAGGCCAACCACGCCGGCGATCATGAACGGCAGCAGGTAGTGGAGCGAGAAGAAGCGGTTCAGCGTGGGCGCGCCCACCGAATAGCCACCCCAGAGCCACTGCACGATGGTCTCACCCACCAGCGGGATGGCCGAGAACAGGTTGGTGATCACGGTGGCGCCCCAGAAGGACATCTGGCCCCAGGGCAGCACGTAGCCCATGAAGCCGGTGGCCATCATGAGCAGGTAGATGATCACGCCGAGGATCCACAGCACTTCGCGGGGGGCCTTGTAGGACCCGTAATACATGCCGCGGAACATGTGGATGTAGACCGCCATGAAGAACATGGAGGCGCCGTTGGCGTGGATGTAACGGATCAGCCAGCCGTAGCTCACGTCGCGCATGATGTGCTCGACGCGCTCGAAAGCCACCGGCGCATACGCCACATAGTGCATGGCGAGCACCACGCCGGAGATGATCTGGCAGACCAGCATCAAGCTCAGGATGGCACCGAAGGTCCACATGTAATTGAGATTCTTCGGCACCGGATAGGCGATGGCCGAGGAATGAATCAGCCCGACGATCGGCAAGCGGCTTTCGAACCACTGCGCGACCTTCCCCTTGGGCTGGTAGGTGGAATGTCCTTCCATGGGTCCAACCTTTTTGAAAGCGGCGACGATGCGCGCGTCAGCCGATCACGATCTTGGTGTCGGTGGTGAAGGTGTAGGGCGGGAGCGCGAGGTTGAGCGGCGCCGGTCCCTGCCGGATGCGGCCCGACGTGTCGTAGACCGAGCCGTGGCAGGGGCAGAACCAGCCGTTGTACTGGCCCTGATGGCCGAGCGGCACGCAGCCGAGGTGGGTGCAGATGCCGATCACCACCAGCCACTGGTCCTTGCCCGCCTTCACGCGGTCCTGGTCGGGCTGGGGATCCTTCAGTTCCGAGAGCGGCACGTCCTGCGCCGACTTGATCTCCGCCGGAGTGCGGTGGGAGATGAAGATGGGCTTGCCGCGCCACTGGACGGTCACGATCTGCCCCACGGCGATGGGGGAAATGTCCACTTCGGTGGTGGAGAGCGCGAGCACGGAGGCGTCGGGCTGCAGCTGGGAGATGAACGGCCACACCATCGCGGCGGCCCCGACGGCGCCCACCGCGCCCGTGGCGATGTAGAGGAAATCCCGACGCGTCGTCGTGTCCGACGTCTCCGTATGTGCCACGGCGCAGTCCCCGATCTGTTATCGTCTCGGCGCGCGCCCCGATCCAGAGGAACGCAGGCCACACGCAATGCGGCGTCGCATGAGCCCATGCGGCGCCACTTTCAAGCGCCTCTAATTGCACCCCCGCCCCATCTTGTCCAGATCGTGGCCGTGCGGCACGCGGTCCTGTCGTGCGACACTGGCCTGTCGAATCTCTGCGATAAGCTTCGCTCACCTTAAGGTAAGGCTTGCACCGGCGACGCCGCGTCATCCGCCCGCGGCTGAGGCGGGCAAGGCCCCAAGGCCAAGCTCAGGTATTGTATGACCATCGCGCCAACGATAACGTTCTTCCCGCGGGACCCCTGCGCACGGACCGGAACCGGTCTGTCGTTCGTCCTGCGGAACCTCAAACGCCAAAGCTAGCACCGCTATTTCAACTGCCGATCAAGGGGGAGCATATGCGCACGTGGGTCTTCTGTTCCGCCGCGGCAGCGGCGCTCGCCTGCGCCGGCATTCCGCAAGCAGCGGATGCGCAGACACTACCGGTCACGATCATCAACAAGACCGGCATCAAGGGTAAGATGTACATAACGGTCCTGGGACGGAGTCCTCAAAATCCAGCGATTCACATCTACAGCGACGCGAACGGCAATACTAGGCAATTTACCGTCAATCCGACGCCGACGGACTATGGATTTTCAACCACGGCACTGAGCTATACCTTCAAGATTCCCCAGATCAATTCGGGGCGAATCTACGTCTCCTTCTGCGCGCCGGCCTGGACCACCGCCAGCCAGACCGGCGACACGCCGCCCCAGATCGCCCCCAACACGCCGGCCACCTGGGTGCCCACAAACAAGAACTTCAATACCGTCCTGGACTTCGCCGAGTTCGACTGGGTTCCCTCGGGCAGCACCACCTCGATGGATATCGACACCACCCAGGTGGACGCCCTGAGCATCCCGATGACCCTCTCCCTCAGCGGGACACCCGGAGGCCGGGCCACGACGTTCACCTCCGGCTTCAAGGACCAGACCACCAGCACCAAGGTCGTGCCGGCGCTGGCCTCTGCGCCGTGGAACAAGCTCGTCGTCTACGACACCAGGAAGCGCCCGATCCGCATCCTGGTGCCGGAAAAGGCGATGGCGCTTCCCTCGTCGCATCCCAATTATTTTCCGAACAACTACCTGAGCAGCTACATCGGCCAGGTGTTCTCCAAATTCGCGACGCCGGGACAAACGTTCACCATCACCGGCGACGATGGCACGCTCTATTCCGGCAAGATCCAGAACAACCAGATCGTCCTGAAGCCGAACAACGGCAACCCTGCCAACGTCTTCGGCAAGCCGAGCACCGTGTATGTCTGGCAGAACGGCGCGCCGCCCGTGAGCGGCCCCGCGGCAACGGCGCCCCAGCTGCAGAAATACATCCAGGCCGCCTTCCTGCGTTCGACCTTCCTGAATACCACTACGAACTCGCTCTCCACCTGCCAGGGCGTGGTTCCCTATTCGTTGCCGCCGCAGAATTTGTACTCCAGCACCATCCACGCGCTCTCCATCAATCAGGGCGCCTATACCTTCCCCTATGACGACGTTTGCGCGCGCAGCAGCAACATCTCGCTGACCAGTCCCACGTCGGTGACCTTGACGCTGCTTCCGCTGAGCACCAGCATGAGTTCCATGACCTGCAACTGACGATGCGAACCCCGCCGCGGGCTCGATCGCAGCCCACGGACCGGTTTCACCCCAGATCATGGCCGTGCGCATCGCCTTGTACTGTCCCGACATTGCCCAGAATGCCGGGACGATCCTGCGAATCGGCGCCTGTTTCGGCATCGAGGTCCACATCATCGAGCCGGCCGGCTTCCCGGTGGGGGACGCCGGCTTTCGGCGGGCCGGCATGGACTATATCGACCAGGTAACGTGGCGGCGGCATGCGTCCTTCGCCGCCTTCGACGCAGAGCGGCGGGCCGAGGGCCGGCGCGTGGTCCTGTTCACCACGCAGGGCGCCGAACCCCTGTTCGGCTTCCGCTTCCAGCCGGATGACGTGCTGCTGTTCGGCCGGGAATCGGCGGGCGTGCCCGAGAGCGTCCACGCCGTGGCCGACGCCCGCCTGCGCATCCCCATGCGCGCCGGGGTGCGCTCCCTCAACGTGGCGGTGAGCGCGGGGATCGCGCTGGCCGAGGCCCTTCGCCAGACCGGCGGCCTGCCGGATTGAACCCGGCGCCTGCCGCCTTGCTTTCTTCCGCCGCGCCGAAGCGATAAAAGCCCGAACCAACAAGATCTGGTCCCAAGGCGATCAAGACAGGCGGAGCGCCCCATGTGCCCCTCGACCTCAGCGCCCGACGCGGCGTCCGCACCCGAAGCCGCCGGCGATGGGATCCTGGAGGAGCGACGCAGCCGCGCCCGCTGCTGGTTCGAGGACCTGCAGGGCCGCATCATCGCCGCCTTCGAGGCGCTGGAGAATGAGGCGGACGCCGCCCTCTATGCCGGCGCGCCCGGCCGATTCGCCCGCACCCCGTGGTCGCGCACCGACCATACGGGCGCGCCAGGCGGCGGCGGCACCATGGCGCTCATGCGCGGACGCCTGTTCGAGAAGGTGGGGGTGCACACCTCCACCGTGTTCGGGGAGTTCGCACCCGAATTCCGCAGCCAGATCCCCGGCGCGGCGGAGGATCCGCGCTTCTGGGCGTCGGGCATCTCCCTCATTGCCCACATGGCCAACCCGCACGTGCCCGCGGTGCACATGAACACGCGCTTCGTGGTCACCACCAAGGCATGGTTCGGCGGCGGCGCCGACCTTACCCCCGTGCTCGACCGCCGCCGCACCCAGGACGACCCGGACACGGTAGCCTTCCACGCCGCCATGGCAGGTGCCTGCACCGCCCACACGGTGGCCGACTACGCGCGCTACAAGACGTGGTGCGACGACTATTTCTTCCTGAAGCACAGGAACGAGATGCGCGGCATCGGCGGCATCTTCTACGATTATCTCGACAGCGCCTCCTCCGGCACCGGGACCTGGGACAACGATTTCGCCTTTACCCGCGACGTGGGGCTCGCCTTCCTCGACATCTATCCGAAGCTGGTACGGGCCAACATGGGCCAGCCGTGGAGCGCGGCGGACCGCGAGGAACAGCTGGTGCGGCGCGGGCGCTATGTGGAATTCAACCTGCTGTACGACCGGGGCACCATTTTCGGCCTGAAGACCGGCGGCAACGTGGATTCGATCCTCTCCTCCATGCCGCCGGTGGTGAAGTGGCCGTGATCGGCCCGTCATGAACGCCGGCTAAGGCTGCCCGGCGGCGTCGCGCATCGACGACAGCGGGAGACTGAAGCCATGGCGTTCGCGCCCGGAGATATCGTTCAGCTCAAGTCCGGCAGCCCTGCCCTCACCGTGGTGACGGCCTCGGAAACCGAAGTGTCCGTGGTCTGGTACGCGGAGGAGGACGACGCCTTCCGCGCCCACACCCTTCCGGTCATCGCCCTCGAGAAGCTCGAAGTCGCCGATTTTGAGGATGAAGAAGAGGAAGAAGACGAAGAGGAAGAAGACGAGGACTGACGCCTCAGGCGGCAGACGAGGCCTTGACCGCCTCCGCGAGGAGGCCGGCGACCACGTCCGGATCCGTCGGAAAGTCGGCGGCGATCCATCGTGCCTCGGCCCGGGCCAGGGCCGCGCCGAGCGCGCGGCCGGGGATGAGCCCCAACGCCATCAGGTCGGCCGCGGCGAATGGCAGGCGCGGTGTAGTCCAGGAGGCCGCCATAGCCGCCACTCGCTCCATACCGTCCCGGCCATGGGCGGCGGCGAGCAAGGCCAGATCCAGCGCCGCATCCACGCCGTTCCGGTAAAGGAATGCCCGCACGGCCTGGGCATCGGGCAGGTCCGAGACGGTCGCCGACAGGGCGGCGAGCCGGCGGGCCTCCGCATTGGACAGCCGCAACCGGTCGCGCAGGCGCGCCGCGTCATCACTAACGCGCACGGCGAGGGCCGCGAGCCGACGGATGGCGTCGGGCTTCGCCTGCCAGTCCCGCTCCAGCGCCGCGAGCCGCGTGAACGCCCCCACGTCGGCGATGCCGGCGATCAGCGGCTGGACGAGGCCGGCATCGCTCATGACGGCGAGGGTCGCCGCAGCGCCCGGCGCCACCAGCAGCTTCAGCATCTCGGTCCGCACCCGCTCCCGCGACAGGGTGAGAAGGCCGGCCCGCCGGCGCACGCTGGCGATGAAGGCGTCCTTGTCTACCGGCCCCGCGCCATAGGCCGCATGGAAGCGGAACAGGCGCAGGATGCGCAGGTAATCCTCGCGGATGCGCGCCTGCGGGTCGCCGATGAAGCGGATGCGCCGCGCGGTGAGATCCGACAGGCCGCCCACCAGGTCCACCACCGCCCCGTCAGCCGTCGCATAGAGGGCGTTGAGGGTGAAGTCCCGTCGCTCGGCATCATGCAGCCAGCTGCGGCCGAAGCGCACCACCGCGCGGCGGCCATCGGTTTCCATGTCCTCGCGCAGGGTGGTGACCTCAAAGGCGTGGTGGTCCGCCACCACGGTCACGGTGCCATGCTCGACGCCGGTGGGCACCGGCTTCAGGCCGGCCTTGCGCGCCCGCTCGGCCACCACCTCGGGAACGGCGGTGGTGGCGATGTCCACGTCCGAGACCGGAAGGCCGAGGAGGGTGTTGCGCACCGCGCCGCCCACCACGCGCGCCTCCTCCCCGTCCGCATTGAGCGCGGCCAGCACGGCCATGAGGCCCGGCGTGCGCCAGAACGGCGCGCCGACGATGGACAGGCTCATTCGAAACGCCCCGGCACGAACACGCCGTCCTTCACCTGGGCGGGCACGTAGCGGCTGCCGGGCGGGGCCACATTGCCGTGCTCGAACAGGAACAGGCCGGCGACCACCAGCGCCACGGCCGTCGCCGCCACCAGCGCGAGGGCGCGCGACGACCAGTGCTCCGGCACCACCGAGCCCTTGGTGGCAAGCAGCAGAGCGCCGTAGAGCAGGAACGGCGTGAGAAAGAGCGCGAACTCGACCAGGAAGCTGCGCAGCATCAGGCGTAGACCTTTTCGTAGAGGTTGCGCAGCATGCCTGCGGTCGCCCCCCAGATGTTCCGCCCTTCATAAGGCATAACGTAGAAATGGCGCAGCGTGCCCTTCCAGTCGCGCGACTGGCGCTCATGATTGCGCGGGCTCATGAGGAAGCTGAGCGGTACCTCGAACGCCTCATCCACCTCCGCCGGATTAAGGGTCAGCGTGTAGGCCGGATCGACCAGCCCCACTGCCGGCGCAATCCAGAATCCGGTGCCGGAGAGATAGCCGTCCAGATAGCCGAGCGGCCGTACCAGCCGCGAATCGAGCCCCACTTCCTCTCGCGCCTCCCGCAGGGCGGCATCGAGCTCGTCCCGGTCGCCGGGGTCCACCCGCCCGCCGGGAAAGGCGATCTGCCCGGCATGGTTGGAAAGGCTCGACGACCGCAGGGTGAGCAGGATGGTAGGCTCCGGCCGGGCCACCACGGGAACCAGCACCGCCGCATGGCGTGGCGTCGCCGCCGGCGCGAGGCTCGCCTTCTCCGGCTGAAGGGCATGATCGCCATTGAGCCCGAGGAAGGCCGCCTGCGAATATAAGGGCGGCGGCTCGGAAGACAGGCGCGCCGCCGCGCGGGCGAGAAAATCAGAAAGGCCGTCGGCTGTTCCAGTCGCGACGGGCGCCTCCGCGTCGGTGTGGTGCGTCATTCGGAAAAATCCACATCGGCCCCAAATTCGAGCCCCAGATCGGCCGCCGGCAGGATGGGGAAGAATACGCCCGCCGAGCCAACCCCGAACATGGGGACACCGCCCTCCGCGCGCACCTCACCCTCCCCCATCAGGTCGAGATGGACCGCCCGGGTCAGCCGAGCATCAAGGCCGCGCCGCACATGGACATAGGGCACCACCTCGCCGGGGGCACCGCCGGGGGCAAAGCGCAGGGCATGGCCGGGGCCGCAACGCACCAGATCGTCCAGGTTGGTGCGAAACACCAGGGTGCGGCCGTCAGCCGCATCCTCCACCGCCATCTCGACCGCGAGGAAAGGGGCGTCCTCGACTCGGATACCCACTTTCTCCACCGGCGTCTTCAGCACATAGCGCTCGCCGTCCCGCGTCAGCACCGACGCGAACAGGCGCACCAAGGCCGGCCGGCCGATGGGCGTTCCCATATAGTGCCAGCTGCCGTCTGCCTTGATGACGAGGTCCATGTCGCCACAATCGGGCGGGTCCCACTTTTCCACCGGCGCCGGGCCGCGACCGCCGGCCTCGCGCACGGCCGCCATCAGCGCATCGAGGCGGCCGGAGGCGGAAGCGGCAACGGGCGCGGTTGTGGCCTTCGGGGCTTCACCCGGCATGACTTCTCCCTTCCGCAGGGCCAGAGCCCCTTTCGGGGAACGGCCTCGCGACGACGTGAGTGCGCTCGGTTCCGGACGGCCGGGAGCGGGGTTCGATGTCGGTCGATCTTATCGTAAGCTCTGTGTCCGGGTGGCGCGACCCTTGCTACGTCGATCCGGGATTGGGTCGGGGCGTTATATTGCCGCTTTTGGCGGCAAGCCTGTCCCGCAGGCGCGTTGCGTTATGGAGAAGCTGAGATGTCGGCTGCCGGCGAGACCTTCGACCTCGACCAGATGATCATCCGCAATGCGGAGGCCGCGGCGGCCCATGTGAAAGCGGCGCGAACCGCCATCTCCTCGGTCATCTTCGGCCAGGAGGCCGTGGTGGACCGGGCGCTCATCACCATCCTGGCCGGCGGCCACGCGCTGCTGGTGGGCGTGCCGGGCCTGGCCAAGACCAAGCTGGTGGAGACCATGGGCACGGTGCTGGGCCTCGATGCCCGCCGCGTCCAGTTCACGCCGGACCTGATGCCCTCCGACATCCTCGGCGCCGAGGTGCTGGAGGAGAGCGCCGGCGGGCGCCGGGCGTTCCGCTTCATCAAGGGCCCCATCTTCGCGCAACTGCTGATGGCCGACGAGATCAATCGCGCCTCGCCGCGCACCCAGTCGGCCCTGCTCCAGGCCATGCAGGAATACCATGTGACCGTGGCCGGCGAGCGCCACGACCTGCCCAAGCCGTTCCACGTGCTCGCGACCCAGAACCCGCTGGAGCAGGAAGGCACTTACCCTCTCCCCGAGGCGCAGCTCGACCGGTTCCTGATGGAAATCGACGTGGATTATCCCGACCGCGATGCCGAGCGGCGCATCCTGTTCGAGACCACCTCCGCCGAGGAGCAGAAGCCCCGCGCCGCCATGAGCGTGGACGACCTCATCGCCGCCCAGCGCCTGGTGCGCCGCCTGCCGGTGGGCGAATCGGTGGTGGAGGCGATCCTCACCTTGGTGCGCTCGGCCCGTCCGGGGGCCGAGGGGCCGGAGCAGCGCTACATTGCCTGGGGTCCCGGCCCCCGCGCCAGCCAGGCGCTGATGCTGGCGGTGCGCGCCCGCGCCTTGCTGGACGGGCGCTATGCCCCCTCCCTCGACGACGTGGTGGCGCTGGCCGAGCCGGTGCTGAAGCACCGCATGGCCCTCACCTTCGCCGCCCGCGCGGAAGGCGAGAGCATCACTCACATCATCCGCCGCCTCACCGAGCGCCTCGGGTGACGGCGGACCGGGCCGACAAGGTGGCACAGGACGCCCACCGCTCCGTCGAAACCGCCGCCCTCGCCGCAGCGGGCCTTGCGGCCGCCATGCCGCGACTGGTGCTGGAGGCCCGCCGCACTGCCATGAGCGTGCAGCACGGCCTACACGGCCGTCGCCGCGCGGGCTCCGGCGAGAATTTCTGGCAGTATCGCCGCTTCGTCGACGGCGAGCCGGCCCAGCGGGTGGACTGGCGCCGCTCCGCCCGCGACGACGTGCTCTATGTGCGCGAGCGTGAGTGGGAGGCCGCCCACACCGTGTGGATCTGGCCGGACCTCTCCCCTTCCATGCTTTATGCCTCAAAGGGCCACGCGCCGAAACGCGACCGCGCCCTCATCGTCGCCTTCGCCCTCGCAGAGTTGCTGGTGAAGGGCGGCGAGCGGGTGGGCATTCCCGAGCTGATGCGCCCCTCCGCCACCCGGCGCATCGTGGAGCGCATGGCCGAATCGGTGGTGCTCGCCCCGGTGCTGCCCGCGAGCCTTCCCGTGGCCTTCTCCCCCTCCCCGCTCTCGGAAGTGGTCCTGCTGGGCGATTTCTGGAGCCCGGCGGACGAGGTGGCCGCCACCCTTCATGCGCTGGCTGCCAGCGGCGCCCACGGCCATGTGGTGCAGATCGTCGATCCGGCGGAGGAAACCTTCCCCTTCTCCGGCCGCATCGAGTTCCGCGAGCCGGAAGGCGGCGCGCGGCTCACCGTGGGCCGCGCCGAGAGCTGGCGCACCGATTATGACCTGAAGCTGGTGGAGCATCGCGCCCGCATCCGCGCCGCCGCCGAGCGGCTGGGCTGGAGCTTCGCCGTGCACCGCACCGACCGGCCGGCGAGCGAGCTGCTGCTCGCTTTGCACGCCCGCATGGGCGCTGGCGGCGGCCCTGCGATGACGCGCAAGGGGCGCTCCACGGGCGGCGACCATCCCTTCGTCTCGGGAGGCCCTGCCTGATGTTCGGCCTGCCCCTCGCCTTTTCCGCGCCGCTGCTGCTGACTGCGTTCGTAGCCCTGCCGCTGCTGTGGTTCCTGCTGCGCGTGGTGCCGCCCAAGCCTCGGGAAGTGGCGTTTCCGCCCATGCGGCTGCTGCTCGGCATCACCCCCAAGGAGGAGAGCGCGGCCCGCACCCCGTGGTGGCTCACCGCCCTGCGGCTGCTGCTGGCGGCGCTCATCATCCTGGCCGCCGCAGGTCCCATCCTGAACCCGCCCGCCGCCGGCCCCTCCTCCGGCGGGCCACTGGTGCTGATCATCGACCAGGGTTGGCCGGCCGCCGCGAGCTGGGAGGCGCGCCGCGCCGCCGCCGCCGCCCTCATCGACGAGGCGGAGACCAACGGGCGCGGCGTCGCCCTGATCCCCACCGGCGACGTGCCGCGCGAGGCCACCCTGCTCAGCCCTTCCGCCGCCCGCGACCGCCTGCGCTCGCTGGAGCCGGTGCCCTACGGCCCGGCCCGCAAGGACGCGCTGACGCTGGCCCAGCGCCTGCTCGGCAACGAGCCGCAGGCCGGCATCGTCTTCCTCACCGACGCGGTGGATCTCGACACCGACCCGGACCTCGCCCAGGGCTTTGCCGCCCTCAATGGCGCCGGCCGGCTGTTGGTGGTGGGCGGTGGCGTCGCCGCCCCCCTCGCCCTGGCCGGGGCCGAGAACGGCGCGGATGCCCTCACCGTGAAGGTGCTGCGCCCCGAAGGCTCCGGCCCCCGTGCCGGGCGGGTCACCGCCCACGACATGCGCGGCCTCACCCTGGGCGAAGCCGCCTTCACCCTGCCCGAGGGCGCCACCGAGGCCGAAGCCCGCTTCGACATGCCGGTGGAGATCCGCAACGAGATCGCCCGGCTGGAGATCGCCGGCGAGCGCTCGGCCGGCGTGGTGCAGTTGCTCGACAAAAGGTGGCGGCGCCGCGCCGTGGGCCTCGTCTCCGGCACCAGCACGGATACCGGCCAGCCCCTGCTCGCCCCCACCTATTATCTCTCCCGGGCGCTTGGCCCCTATGCCGACCTGCGCGTGGCCGAGACCGGATCGGCCACCGAGAACATCAACCGCTTCCTAGAACAGCGCCTGCCGGTGCTGGTGCTCACCGATGTGGGCACCATCCCCCCCGCCACCCGCGCCCGGCTCAATCGCTTCGTGGAAGAGGGCGGCGTGCTGGTGCGTTTCGCCGGCCCCCGCCTCGCCAATGCGCAGGACGACCTGTTGCCGGTGAAGCTGCGGCGCGGCGGCCGCGTGCTCGGCGGCTCGCTGTCGTGGGAGACGCCGCAGAAGCTGGGCGCCCTCTCGGCTGATGGCCCGTTCCGCGACCTGCGCCTGCCCGACGACGTGACGGTGACGCGGCAGGTCCTGGCCGAGCCCGACGGCTTGCTGGGCGAACGGGCCTGGGCGACATTGGCCGACGGCACCCCCCTCGTCACCGGCGTACGCCGGGGCAAGGGCGCGCTGGTGCTGTTCCATGTGACCGGCGACACTTCCTGGTCCAACCTGCCGCTGTCCGGCACCTTTGTGGAAATGCTCCGCCGCGTGATCGCCCTGTCCGATGCTCCGCCCCCCGCCGAGACGGCGCCGGCGGAAACCCCTGTCCACGCCTCAAGCCGCCCGGATGTGGCGGCGCTGCCGCCGGCCCGCGTGCTGGACGGCTTCGGCGCCTTCCGTCCCGCCGGGCCCACCGCCCGCGCCCTTCCCGCCGATTATGCCGGCCGCGCCACCGCCGACCATCCCCCCGGCTTTTACGGCCCGCCGGACGGGCTGGTGGCGGTGAACACGCTGCTGCCCGCAGACCGGCCGAAAGCGCTGGACCTCTCCGCCCTCGGCGGTCGCGTTGAACCCTTGCAGGAAAGCGCGCCGCGCGACCTGCGCGGGCCGGTGCTGGTGGCCGCCATGGGGTTGCTGCTGCTGGATGCGCTGGCGGTGCTGTTCCTGGCCGGTGGCTTCAGCCGCATGGGTGGCCCGAAGGTGCGGCGCGGCGCCGCCGCAGCGCTGTTCGCCGCGCTGGCGCTTGGCGCGGCCGGCTTTGCCGGTGCTCCGGTCCCCGCCCGCGCCGACGATGCCTTCGCCCTGAAGGCAACGCTCCAGACCCGCTTCGCCTATGTGGTGACCGGCGACAGCGAGGTCGACGAGATTTCCCGCGCCGGGCTCGACGGGCTCGCCACCTTCCTCGGCCAGCGCACCGCCCTGCAGGCCGGCGAGGCCATGGGGGTGGACATCGCCAAGGACGAACTCGCCTTCTTCCCCCTGCTCTACTGGCCCATCCTGCCCGATACGGCCGCACCCTCGCCCGCCGTGCTGGCGCGCATCGACGCTTACATGAAGCAGGGCGGCACGGTGATCTTCGACACCCGCGACGCCATCGAGGCTTCCGGCGCCCCCGGCGCGCCGCTCTCGGCCGCCGGGGCGCGGCTGAAGGATATCCTGTCGCGCCTCGACATTCCCGAGCTGGAGCCGGTGCCGCGCGACCACGTGCTCACCAAAGCCTTCTATTTGCTGAAGGATTTTCCCGGCCGCTTCACCGGCGGCACCACCTGGGTGGAGGCCCTGCCCACCGCCGGCGCCGATGCGGATCGTCCCGCGCGGGCGGGCGACGGCGTCTCCCCGGTGATCATCACCTCCAACGACCTCGCCGGCGCCTGGGCGGTGACCAAGAGCGGCGAGCCACTGCTGCCACTGACACCGGGCGAGCCGCGCCAGCGCGAGATCGCCTTCCGCGCCGGCGCCAACATGGTGATGTATGTGCTGACCGGAAACTACAAGGCGGACCAGGTGCATGTGCCGGCCCTGCTGGAAAGGCTGGGACAATGAGCACTGACGCGCGCGCTGCGGACGCCAGCGCATGAATTACGGCATCACCTTCTCCCCCTTCCTGTCGCTGCCGCTGCTGATGGCAGTGGGCGTCGTCGCGCTGGTGCTGGCGGGGCTGCTCCTGGCCTCGCGCACGCGGGGCGCCGTGTTCCGCGCTCTGGCCCTGTCGGTGGGGCTGCTCGCCCTCGCCAACCCCTCCTTCACGCGGGAGGAGCGCGAACCGCTCACCTCCGTGGTGGCAGTGGTGGTGGACAAGAGCGCCAGCCAGTCCTTCGGCGAGCGGACCCAGCAGACGGACGCCGCCCGCACGGCGCTGGCCGAGCGGCTGGGCAAGCTCTCCGGCGTGGAGGTGCGCACCATCGAGGCCGATGCCGGCGACGGCTCCGCCGACGGCACGCGGCTGTTCTCCGCCCTCTCCGCAGGCCTTGCCGACGTGCCGCCGGAGCGGGTGGCCGGCGCCATCATGATCACCGACGGGCGCGTGCATGACGTGCCCGAGAACCCACAGGCGCTGGGCTTCTCCGCGCCGGTGCACGCCCTCATCACCGGCCATGCCGGCGAGCGCGACCGCCGGGTGGCGCTGGAAAAGACGCCGCGCTTCGGCATCGTCGGCCAGAAGCAGGCGGTGACATTCAAGGTGACCGACGAAGGCGCCCCCGCCGGCGCCCGCGTGGTGGTCACCATCCGCCGCGACGGCGAGGTCATCGCCCGGCCCACCGTCACCGCCGGTCGTAGCACCTCCGTGGACGTGGACATCACCCATGCCGGGCCCAACATCGCCGAGTTCGAGGTGCCCGCGCTCGACGGCGAGCTGACGCTGGTGAACAACCGCACCGCCGTCGCCATCGACGGCGTGCGCGACAAGCTGCGCGTGCTGCTCGTCTCCGGCGAGCCGAACGTCGGCGAGCGCACCTGGCGCAACCTGCTGAAGAGCGACGCCAATGTGGACCTCGTCCACTTCACCATCCTGCGCCCGCCGGAGAAGCAGGACGGCACCCCCATCAACGAACTCTCGCTCATCGCCTTCCCGACCCGCGAACTGTTTCAGACCAAGATCAAGGATTTCGACCTGATCATCTTCGACCGCTACGCCCAGCAGGGCGTGCTGCCGCAGGTCTATTTCGACAATATCGTGCGCTATGTGCGCGCCGGCGGCGCGGTTCTGGTGGCGGCGGGTACGGACTTCATCGACACCGGCTCGCTCTACAACACGCCGCTGGAGGAGATTCTGCCCGGCGTACCCCGGGGCGATGCCACCGACGCGCCCTACCACGCCCGACTGACCGATCCGGGCAAGCGCCATCCCGTGACCCGCGCCCTGCCCGGCTCGGAGAGCGAGCCGCCCCACTGGAGCCGCTTCTTCCGCGTCATCGACGCCCAGGTGCGCTCCGGCACCAGCCTCATGTCCGCCCCCGGCGACAAGCCGGTGCTGCTGGTGGACCGGGTCGGCGAAGGCCGCGTGGCGCTGCTTTTGTCCGACCACATCTGGCTCTGGGCGCGCGGCTATGAGGGCGGCGGCCCGCACATTGATCTGTTGCGCCGGCTCTCGCACTGGCTCATGAAGGAACCTGACTTGGAGGAAGAGCGCCTGAAGCTCACCGTCTCCGGTCGCGATCTCGTGGTGGAACGCCAGACCATGGCCGACAGCGTTCCCACCGCCACCATCACTACCCCATCTGGTGCACTGCGCACGCTCACCCTCACCCAGGCCGAGCCCGGCCTGTGGCGAGCGGCAACCCCGGCCGACGAGTTGGGCCTGTGGCGCGCCGCCAATGGCACGCTCACGGCGCTCGCCAACATCGGACCGCTGAACCCGAAGGAATTTGCCGAGGTGACAAGCACCCGTGATGTTCTCGCGCCCGTGGCGGCGGCCACCGGAGGCGGGGTGTGGCGGCTCGCGGACCTCGGCGGCGCGGTGCCGCGCCTGGTGCAGGTCTCCGCATCCGACCGCCTCGCCGGCGAGGACTGGATGGGCCTGCGCACCCGCGATGTCTCGGTGGTGCGGGGCATCGGCCTGTTCCCGCTGTTCGCCGGCCTGTCCGGCCTCCTGCTGCTGCTCGGCGCGCTCACCGCCGCCTGGGTGCGGGAGGGACGGTGATGGCCATGGCTATGTCCAAGGGTAAGTCCAAGGGCGCGCCTGCCCTTCTCACGCGCCGCCGCATGCTCGGCGCCAGCCTTCTGCTGACCGCCCTTTGGGGCGGGCCGACGCTGGCTCAGGACATGCCGCTCACCCCCGTCGGCGCGTGGCTGGCGGATGATATCGGCGGCGGGGGCGTGCTGGACCGGATCCAGACCACTCTCGTGCTCGGCGCCGATGGCGCAGTCTCCGGCTCGGGCGGCTGCAACACCTATAGCGGTAAGGCCAAGCTCGCGGGCCCGGCCCTGCTGTTCGGCGGCCTGTCCTCCAGCCGCATGGCCTGCGCGCCCGCCGTGATGGCGCAGGAACAGAAGTTCCTGCTGGCGCTGGAACGGACGCGGGCCTGGCGGATCGATCCGCTGAAGCGCAAGCTGATCCTCATCGACCTCACCGGCACCGAGCTGGTTCGCTTTTCCACGCGGTAGGCACACCCGGGAGACCGGAGCGCGGCGCGCCGATGAAGTGCGGCGCGCTCTCGCTTGCCTCAGAATGCCAAAACCCTCCGGCGGCGCCGCCGCCGGCAGCACCTAGCCCGTCATGGCCGCGCGCTCTTCTGCCTGACGCTGGTTCTCCGCCCGCTTGGTCATGACCGACGCGATGATCACCACCACCGTCACGATGGCGATGAGGATGGTGCAGACCGCGTTGATCTCCGGCGTAACGCCGAGGCGCACCTGCGAATAGATGCGCATGGGCAGCGTGGTCGCCCCCGGCCCGGTGGTGAAGCTGGCGATGACCAGGTCATCCAGCGACAGGGTGAAAGCCAGCATGAAGCCGGACACCACCGCCGGCAGGATCAGGGGCAGCGTGATCTTGAAGAAGGTCTTGAACGGCGGGCAGCCGAGGTCGAGGGCCGCCTCCTCCAGCGCCCGGTCGAAGGTGACGAGGCGCGACTGCACCACCACCGCCACGAAGCACATGGTGAAGGTGATGTGGGCCAGGAGCACGGTCCAGAAGCCGCGATCGAAATTCACCGCCACGAACAGCAGCAGCAGGGACAGGCCGGTGATCACCTCGGGCATGACCAGGGGGGCGTAGATCATGCCGGAGAACAGGGTGCGCCCGGGAAAGCGGCCGTAGCGGGTGAGGGTCAGCGCCGCCATGGTTCCGAGCACGGTGGACACCAGCGATGAGAAGAAGGCGATGCGCAGGGTGACCCAGGCCGCATCCATGAGCTGCTCGTTCTCAAGCAGCGCCCAATACCATTGGGTGGAGAAGCCGGCCCACACGGTGACCAGCCGCGAGGCGTTGAAGGAATAGATCACCAGCAACAGGATGGGGATGTAGAGGAAGGCGAAGCCCAGCACGATGGACGTGATGTTGAACCAGGTAAGGCCTTTTCTCATTTGCCCGCCTCCAGCTCGCGCTGCTGGATGTTCTGGTAGATCACGATGGGGATCACCAGCACGAGCAGCAGCAGCACCGCCACCGCGGACGAGACCGTCCAGGACCGGTTCACGGTGAACTCGGTCCATAGCGACTTGCCGATCATCAGCGTGTCCGAGCCGCCCAGGAGGTCGGGAATGACGAACTCTCCCACCGCCGGGATGAAGCACAGCAGGGCGCCGGCCGCCACGCCCGGCAGGGAGAGCGGAAAGGTGATGGTCCAGAACGCCTTGGCCGGCGGGCAGCCGAGATCGGCGGCGGCCTCCAGCAGCGTGAGGTCGAGCTTTTCCAGTGCCGCGTAAAGCGGCAGCACCATGAAAGGCAGGTAGGAATAGACGATGCCGATATAGACGGCGAGGTTGGTGTTCAGGATCTCCAGCGGCGTGTGGATCACCCCCAGCGCCATCAGGGCCTGATTGAGCAGCCCTTCCTGCGACAGGATGCCGATCCACGCATAGACGCGGATGAGGAAGGAGGTCCAGAACGGCAGGATCACCAGCATCAGCAGCGTCGGCTGGATGGAGCGCGGCGCCCGCGCCATGGCGTAGGCGACTGGGTACCCCACCAGCAGCAGAAGCACGGTGGAGATCGAGGCGATGATCAGGCTGGAGCCGTAAGCCTCCAGGAACTCATTCGAAAAATCCAGCACATAGGCATAGTTCGCGAAGGACAGGCCCGACAGGAATTCGGTGAAGCCCGCCCAGCCCTGCGCCAGGTCGAGGGTCGGCGCGTAGGGCGGCTGGGCCACCACGTCCTGCGACAGCGAGATCTTGAATACGATGAGGAAGGGCGCAAGGAACAGCGCGAGGAGCCACAGATAGGGCACCGCGATCACGAACCAGCGGCCCCGTCCCTTCTCCCCGGCCATCGCCATGGTTGCCTCCCGGCGCTTCCGCCCGATGAAAACGCGTCAGAACCCTCAACTCATACCATCGGCCCCGGCCTGCCACCGATGCCAGGCGGGTCACGCTCAAGCGCCGCGCAGGCTCAGCCCGTCGCGCGACCAGTGCGCAACCCCTAGCCCATGAGCACCACGCCGGCATGGGGCGCAAAGGTCACCCAGACCTTGTCGTCCCACGAGATGGGGCGTGCCACCATGCGCGACAGGTTGGGCTGCGAGACCTTGATGCGCTGCCCGCAGGCCAGTTCCACATGGTAGATGGAGAGGTCGCCCAGATAGCCGATGTCCCAGATCTCGCCCTCGAAGACATTCTCGGTCGGGTCGACCGGCGGCTCCAGCGTGATGCGCAACTTCTCGGGACGGATGGCGATGCAGGCGGTGTCGCCGGCCTTGCAGTCCACGGTCTGCGTCACCACCAGCGGAAAGGGCGTCACCGGCGAGGAGATGCGGGTCTCGTCCGGGCCCGCCTTGGTGATCTTGCCCTCGATGAGGTTCACCTCGCCGATGAAGTCGGCCACGTAGCGGGTGGAGGGCTGCTCGTAGATCACCGAGGGCGGTGCCACCTGCACCAGCACGCCATTATTCATCACCGCGATGCGATCGGCCACCGTCATGGCCTCTTCCTGGTCGTGGGTCACGATCAGGAAGGTCATGCCGAGGTCCATCTGCAGGTCCATCAGCTCGAACTGGGTTTCCTCGCGCAGCTTCTTGTCGAGGGCGCCCAGCGGCTCGTCCAGCAGCAGCACCTTGGGCCGCTTGGCGAGCGACCGGGCGAGGGCCACGCGCTGGCGCTGGCCGCCGGAGAGCTGGTGCGGCTTGCGCTTGGCGAACTTCTCCAGCTTGACGAGCTTCAACATCTCCTCGACGCGGGCGTCGATCTCGCCCTTGCCCATCTTGTCCTGCTTGAGGCCGAACGCGATGTTGTCCTGCACATTCATGTGCGGAAACAGGGCGTAGGACTGGAACATCATGTTCACTGGCCGCCGATAGGGCGGCACGCCGGCCAGATCCTCGCCCGCGAGGGTCAGGCGGCCTTCGGTGGGCTCCTCAAAGCCGGCGAGCATGCGCATGAGTGTCGTCTTGCCGCAGCCGGAGGGGCCGAGCAGCGCGAAGAACTCGCGCTCGTAGATGTCGAGGCTGACGTGATCCACCGCGGTGAAGTCGCCGAAGCGCTTCACCACATTCTCGAAGCGAATAAGCGGCGTCTTGGTGGGATCGGTCCACGGGGCGAACGAGCGCCGGACAGCGCCGATGGTTTCCTTCCGCGCCTTATCCGCAGCCATCACGTCCCCCGAACTGGCCTCGTGATGTGGAGGCTAGCCGGGGAAACGGAAACGCTCAAGCCGTGTGCACGCGCAAAAATGCATCGCTGCGGCTGCTCAGACGTGCAACCCGTCCACATCTGGGGAGAAGTCACATCTTCGCCCCTCATGATGCATCGCCCCCTTGCACGTCCCCCCCGCATGTGGCAGAGGAAGCCGCCTGACGACGGCGATGCCCGTCGCCTTCCGGGCCGGTGGATTATTCTCTTGGAAAATTCCAAGGCCCACCCGGTGCGCTGCGGTAGCTCAGTGGTAGAGCACTCCCTTGGTAAGGGAGAGGTCGAGAGTTCAATCCTCTCTCGCAGCACCATCCCAACCCATTGCCCGGCCATAGTTTGTTGAAAATCACGGAATTTCGGGTCGCTCACTGGTACACGGGAGCGGCACACAATGGCCCGTCGCATGCCCCCCCCCCGTCCGTCGCCCAGACACCTCATTCCTATCCTTCCGCGCCCGAGTCCCTGCGGATTGCCTGTGCCACCTTCTGCGCCCTGTCGGTCACATAGCCGAAATCGGGAGGGATGTTCGTAGGCAGCACGCCATCTGCAATGAGCTTGGGGAGCAGCGGTCGCCATGGCCGGTCGGCGCCGAGCACGACCAGCGGCATCCGCTTGAGCCGCGGCGCGGCGCGGACCTGATCGAAGCTACGGTCGGCAGTCTGCGGTTAGGCGCGGGCCATGGCGTGGGCATGCTGGGATGAGAGCCAGGCGGGAGGTTCCGCCGCATGGCAGTCCGCACAAGCCGTGGAGCCGACGAAACAAGGCGGGGCCGCTTCGCGCAGCGCTCCGATCCCGCTGGGCGCGAGCGCGGATTGGCGCGGGGCGGACACCGCGCTCGCCATGGCGATCAGTCCGGCTGTGAGAATGCCGGCCGCGAGCGCTGATGCGCAGACGCCAAACAACCGGCGGAACGACACATGGTGGACACTCTTGGATTGGCCGTGCCGGGGCGGTCTATGGCCGCGCACGGCGCTCGTGTAGCGGAACCTGCCGGAACAGACACCCTGGTCGGGCAGGTTCAGCGGCGGTCGCGAGGGGCGGGGCAGCTCTGGAGGATGCCCCGCCTCGCCCGCCTCAGTTGCCGGTGGGCAGGGGCAGCTTGAAACCTTGTTCCTTCAGCGCATCCTGCACGAACTTGAAGCGCTCATACTGGGACAGGGTGATCGGGCCAGAATAGGCCTCGCTCTGGGCCTTGCGGGGCGGATATTGCACATAGGTCTTCATGAGCTTCTCGACCGCCACGTTGAACGGGATCGCCGCCCAGGTGCTCTCGGTGAAGGTGGTCATGAAGATGTCGTAGCGCTCCTGCGGATCGGCCGGCAGGTCGAACACCTGCGGCACGGTCGCCACGTACTTCTCCGGCCCCTTCCAGCCCTGGTTCGTGTCCACTGCGAGGCCGCCCGTATAGGCGCCGTTATCGCCGCGCAGGTTGAAGACATATTTGAAGTTGTCGACCCGCACGGCCCCGGGGGTGAGCTCGTTCTCGGTGAAGTAGAACCACTCGTGCCGCAGATCCGCACCCTTGCCGAGCCAGACCGGAGTCATGTCGTAGCTGTCGAAGATGATGGGCTGTCCCTCGCGGTCCTTCTCCGGCAGCTTCACGCCGGCGACGGAGGCGAAGGTGGCCATCAGGTCCAGGCCGCCCATGATGTCGTCGCTCTTGGTCGCGGCCTTGATCTTGCCCGGCCAGCGGGCCATGGACGGGACGAGGTTGCCGCCTTCGCGCACGGTGCCCTTGGTGCCGCGGAACGGGGTGTAGCCGGCATCGGGATAGACGTCCTGCCAGGCGCCGTTATCCACGGTGTAGACCACCAGCGTGTTGTCGGCGAGGCCGAGCTGGTCGAGCTTCTTCAGCACGTTGCCGATCCGCGCGTCCAGCTCCACCACCGAATCCGCATACTTGGACTTGGAAAGGGACTTGCCCACGAATTCGGGCGCCGGCAGGTTCGGCTGGTGGTTCTTCATGAAGTTGACATTGATGAAGAACGGCGTGTTGGGCGCCTTGGCGGCCTCCTCCAGAAACTCGACCGCGGCCTTCTCGACGTAGGCGTCAAGGAAGGGAATGCCGACCACGCCCTTGTCGGGCGTGTCCACATACTCGCCGTTGACCTTGAAGTCTTCCTTCACCGGGCCGCCGGCGTTGCCGGATAGCGCGCCCTTCGTGACGGTATCGAACATGTGCCGCAAATCGGGGCTCATGCCGGGGAACCATTTGGGATCCGGATAGGTGTAGGCGTTCAGGTGGTAGAGGAAGGCGTACTTCATCACGTCATAGCCCTGGGCGTTGGGCAGCGCATAGTCCGCCTCGCCGAGATGCCATTTCCCGGTGAAATAGGTCTTATAGCCGCCCTGCTTGAGCACGGAGGCCAGTGTCCATTCGGCCTTCGGCAGGCCGCCGCCCTGGCCCTGGAAGGCCACGGTGGTCATGCCGGAGCGGTTGGGGATGCGCCCGGTCTGGATCGCGGCCCGGCCGGGCGTGCAGCTCGGCTGGCCGTAGAAGTTGGTGAACACCATGCCCTCGGCCGCCAGTTCGTCCATGTTGGGCGTCGGCATGCCGCGGCGCGCGCCGCCGAGAAAGGCGCCGAGGTCGCCCCAGCCGGTATCGTCGGAGACGATCAGCAGGATGTTCGGCTTCTTGGCCTGGGCTGCGGCAGGCGCGGTGCCTTGGGCCTGGGCTGCGGGGCCCCAAACGATGAGCGTTGCCGCCACCGCGGCGGCCAGCGTGGTCGAGATTGCTGTTCTCATTGTCGTTTCCAGTGCAGTTGGAGACGTAAGCTGCGGTGAGGCGTTCACTTCGCCGGCGGGAAGATCGTCTTCCAGTCGGACTTCATGTCCACGACCGTCCAGCCCTGGCTTGCCGCCGCATCGAGCGCCCTGTCGAGATGTCCGAACGCCGACTTGCGGTCATAGGCGTATTCGCGCTCGGCATCGGTGTGGTGAACGATCAGCCCGAAGCGGGCACCGTCGCCGGCGGTCGTCCATTGCAGCATCTCAAGGTCGCCGTCGGAATTGCCAAAGGCGGCGATGGGGCGTTGGCCGATGTGCTGGTTGATGCCCACCGGTTTGCCGGCGCCGTCGTCGATGAAGTTCAACGCCGGTTCTCGCACCAGGGTCGGCTTGCCATCCACACTCTTGAACCGGGTCTTGATGCTCGATCCAACCACCTGGGCGGGGAGGATCCCATAGACCTTCTCCGACCAGGGCCGCATGAACTCGATGCCGCCACCGGAGACGATGTAGGTCGTGAAGCCGTTCTCGCGCAGATAGGCCAGCAGTTCCAGCATGGGCTGGTAAACGAGTTCGGTATACGGCTTCTTGAAGCGCGGGTGCTCGGCCTTGGCGAGCCAGTCGGTGACAACTTTCTGGAATTCGTCCGGCGTCATGCCGGCATGGGTGACCATGACCAGTTCCAGAAGCCCCTTGTCGCCGGCAGCGGCGACGGCTTTGAGGTCACCTTCGATGGCTGCCTTCAGCGTCGGGTTGCTCTGCCACTCCGGATGCTTCGGCGCCAGTTCCTTCAGCCGGTCGAGGGCGAAGGCCAGCTGCGTGTACATGGGCTGCTCGACCCACAGCGTGCCGTCATTGTCGAAAACGGCGATGCGCGCCTCAGGACGCACGAAATCCTTGCTGGCCGGATCGGTTACCCGCTTGACGAAGCCCTGGATCGCCGCCTTCGCGGACCCGTCGTTCCACGACGGGAGCACTTCCGCCAGAACGGATCCAGACGAAAACAGAAGCAGTGCCGTGATAACCAAGGCGCGGGCGAGGAGCTTCATGCTTGAGTCTCTTTTACTCCTTGGATGGAAAACTTCCACCCGAACGAAACTTGCGTCAACGAAGTAATGGGCCGCGCATCGCGGATGCCCCACCATGGTGCGGCACGCATGGACAGCGGCGTCGAAACCAACTTTCCCTCTGCTTCGGACTTCCAGTCTCCGGCTGTCGTTTGCTAGAGAAGCCTGAACGTGTCTTTGATCTAGGCCATATCATCCCGGCGCTCTTCGCATTTTGCGTCACTCGACGAGGTTTCGATGCGTGGTCCGGGTTCAATCGTCCTCGTCCGCGCAAAGGGCTTCGGCGCCTTGCCCGAGCAGATCGAAAGGCAGGCCGGCGAACAGGCTCTCATCGACATGTTCGCCCGGGAGCACCTGCCGATGGCTCTACGGGACGCCCCGCAAACGCCCATACCGCTCCATTCGATGATGGGCCTGTTCGCACGGGGCGCCGCGGCCCTGGACTACCGCACATTCGGCCTGGACGTGGGCGAGGAGATGACCCACAGGGGCTATGGCCTCTGGATCGAGCATGCGGCCGCGGCCCCAACGCTCGGCGAGGGCCTGCGCCGCGCGATAGCGACGAGCTGGGCCCACCAGAGCGGCGCGCGGCTGGAACTGGTCCGGGACGGCGGGCACCGTATCCAGCGGTTTGCAACGCCCACTTTTGACGTGAGCAAGGTGCAGCATTGTGACCACCTCCTCCCGCCCATGCTCACCTTCGTTCGCCTTTATCTCGGCGCCCGATGGCGACCCGACTGGGCGGAAGTTGAATATGCACGCGACCCGGAAGCGAAGCAGGTGGAGGACCGCTTGCAGGTGGATCTGCGTTGCGAGCGGCCAGGCTCTGGCCTTGCCCTGAAGGCGAGCGAACTGAGCCGCCGACGCATCAACAGGATCACAGGAAGGACGCGAATCGTCACTCTGCGGGACGTGCTTGCCGACGTCATTCTCTCCGACGCGCCGGAACCGGCACGCGCGCTATCCGCCATTGTCGCGCTCCGCCTCCTCGATGGCCAGAGCGACATCGACGGCGCCGCGCACCTCGCCGGCCTCGGAGTGCAAGGATTGCAGCGACGCTTGCGCGAGAAGGGATTCACGTATCGCGAGATCGTCGAAGAGGCGCGCCGCGCGCGGGCCATCCGCCTCCTCGTCGAGACGCAGATGTCGATCCTCGCGATCTCTCTGTCCCTCGGCTACGATACGCACGGCAGCTTTACCCGAGCCTTCATCCGCTGGATGGGATGCTCGCCATCAGAATACCGGCGCAGTGTGTTGGCGGTGCCGGAGCCTCACGAGGATCCGTGCTGATCAGTCGTGGGATTTTGGTGAAGCGGATGGGCAATAATCTGCACCGCCCACAACGATATCATGGTCTTGGAAGACGCGTACCGTCGAGGCGCGCGCTGTCGTGGCGCCGGCGCGCCAGCCGCCTCAGGCCTTCATGTGCATGACGTCGATCGCATTGCCGCGAGCGAACTTCGCGCGCGTCGTCTCATCGAGCCGCGCGGCATCGAGGAAGCGGCCCGCCGTGGCGGAAACGTCCGCTTCCGGATCACCGACCAACGACAAATTATGGCGCTGCGCGGTACATCGCGAATAGCCCTATTGGGCCAGGATGCTCTCCACATAATCCGCAAACGCGCGCGCCTTGGCGCTGGCGAGGCGCCCGGTCGGGAACACCGCCCACAGATCGACGGGCGGAAGCTCCCAGTCCTCCAGCACGCGCCGGACCGCGCCGCTCTCGATCTCGGGGGCGAACATCCAGTCGGAATTGACCGTCAGCCCCAAGTCGGCGAGCACGGCCGCGCGGATGCCTTCCGCCGCGCTTAGACGCACGCGTCCGCGGACCGCGACGGACGCCTCGGTGCCGTTCCGGCGGAAGGTCCAGCTGGCGCCGAGCTGGCTGTAGACGATCGCCTCGTGGGTCGCGAGATCGGCCGGGACCAGGGGCGTGCCGGCGCGCGAGAGATAGGCGGGCGTCGCGATCACGGAACGCCGGCTGCGGGCGATCTGCCGGGCGATAGCGGCGGAATCGGTCAATTCCCCCATCCGCAGAGCCATGTCGATGCCCTCTGAGACAAGATCAATGACCCGGTCATCGAGCAGCACGTCGATTTCGATGTCGGGATGGCGCGCTAGGAATTCCGGCAGGCGCGGAACGATGAGCAGACGCGCGAAGGTCGTGGCGGCCGAGACGCGCAGACGTCCCGACAGGCCCGCGCCGGCGCCCCGCGCTTCGAGTTCGGCCTCATCCGCCTCTCGGATCGCCGCGCGCGCCCGTTCATAGAAGCGCACGCCCGCATCGGTCGGCGCGAGGCTGTGGGTCGAGCGCACGAGCAGGCGCACCTGAAGGCGCTCCTCAAGCTGGGCGATGGTCTTGGAGATGGCTGGTTGTCCGACACCGATCTGCCGTGCGGCAGCGGAGAACGATCCCGCCTCCACCACGGTCACGAACACCTGCATGGCCTGAAGTCGATCCACACTCATTCCTCCTGAGAATGAACGTTATCGCTTCAACCGGCCTGCCGCAACTTTCCAGGAATGATCATAACAGGCTCACGAACAGACCCAGACGCTGTTCGCGGAGCTGAACATGATCGAAGTCTACGCATTCGCCACGCCCAACAGCGTCAAGGTCCCCATCGCGCTGGAAGAGATGGACCTTGCCTATGAGCTGAAGCCGGTCAACGTCCGAAAGGGCGAGCAGAAGAACGCCGCCTTCCTCGAACTGAACCCCAACGGCAAGGTGCCGGTGATGGTCGAGCGCGACGGCGATGCCGCATTCGTGCTGGCCGAGAGCGCGGCGATCCTGGTTCATCTCGCGGAAAAGACCGGCATGCTGCTGCCGGCTGAGGGAAGCGGACGGGCGCGCGTGTTCGAACACTTGTTCTTCCACGCGTCTGGCCTGAGCCCGGCGTTCGGCAATGCCGGCTTCTTCAAGCGCTCGTCGCCCGAGCCCCAGCCCATCGCCGAGACCCGCTTCGCCGCCGAGGCGGAACGCATCCTCGATCTTCTCGAAGCCAAGCTGGCGACCCAGCGCTTTACCGCTGGCGACGATTTCACCATCGCCGACATCGCCCACTTCGGCTGGCTGTGGCGACGCGCATTTCCCGGCGTCACTCTGGACGCCCGCCCCAACCTCTCCCGCTGGTACGACCAGATCGCCACGCGGCCCGCCGTGCAACGCGCGATCACCCGTGTCGAGGCCCTCGTCCCGGCGGCGTGATCTTCCCCCCGATCCATTCGCCCCTGCGAACACACCAAGGAGCCATCCCATGTCCCGCTTCAGCGCTTACAAGGACGCCTTCCCCAATGCCCAGCTCACCCGCTCGGACAGCGGCGTGCTCGAAGTCCGCTTCCACACCGATGGTGGAAAGCTGGTCTTCAACGGCCATACCCATGAACAGTTCGTCGAGCTGTTTCACCAGATCGGCGCCGACCCGGACAACCGGGTGGTCATCCTGACCGGATCGGGCGACGCGTTCATGGATGCGATCAGCCCCGAGGGCTTCGATTTCTTCTCGCCGCGCGGCTACGACAAGATCTATCGCGAGGGCAAGAAGGTGCTCATGAACATCCTCGACATCGAGGTGCCGATGATCACCGCGCTCAACGGCCCCGTTCTGCTGCACAGCGAATATGCGCTGCTCACCGACATCATCCTCGCCACGCCGGAAACCGTGTTCCAGGACAAGCCGCATTTCGACTTCGGGATCGTACCGGGCGACGGCGTCAATCTGCTCTGGCCGGAAGTGATCGGCAGCGTGCGCGGCCGCTATTTCATCCTCACCCGGCAGGTGCTCGACGCCGCGACGGCGAAGAACTGGGGCGTGGTCAACGAGATCGTCCCTGCTGACCAGCTGCTCATCCGTGCCCACGAAATCGCCGAAGGGATCGCTGCTCTGCCGCCGCTCACCAGCAGCTACACCCGCATCGCGCTGACGCAGAAGCTGCGTCGGATCATCGACGAGGGCACCGGCTATGGCCTCGCGCTCGAAGGCATCAGCGCCGCCGAGGTCGCCCGCTCGATGGCGGCCGGCTGACGGCCGGCTGTCCTCGTCGCACACGCCATACCACCCGACAAGGAGCACCCCCATGTCCCTCCAGGCGAAGCTTGACGCCTTCAAGGCCGATTTCGAAACGGGCAAACCGCCCTACAACGTGCCACCCGCGGTGATCGAAACCATGCGCCGCGCCACCGCTGAACTCATCGCCTCCGGCGCGGCACGGCAGGCGCTAAAGGCCGGCGAGAAGATTCCCGCCTTCACCCTTGCGGACCCCGAGGGGAATGAGGTGTCGTCGGCCGACCTTCTCGCCAAGGGGCCGCTGGTCATCACCTTCTATCGCGGCGTCTGGTGCCCCTATTGCAATATGGAATTGCAGGCGCTTCAGGAGGCGCTTCCGCAGCTCCAGGCGCTGGGCGCGAACCTGATCGCGATCTCGCCACAGAATCCGGTCAACAGCCGCAAGTCGGTCCGCCAGAACAAGCTGTCGTTCCCGATCCTGTCGGACCCTCGTAACGAGGTCGCCGCGGCGTTCGGTCTGCGGTTCGCGCTGCCGGATTATCTGGTCGAGCTCTACAAGTCCTTGAAGAACGACCTGCCGTCCTTCAACGGCGACCCGAGCTGGACCCTCCCCATGCCGGCCCGTTTCGTGGTCGGCCAGGACGGCACCATCCTCTATGCCGAGGTCAATCCGGACTATACCCGCCGGCCCGAACCGGCGGACATGCTGCCCGCCCTTCGCCGCGCCGCGGGTGCCACCGCCGCCTGATCCGCCCAGACATGCCCCGCCCATGAGAGCGGGGGGAGAACCCACCCATGCAACGGACCTTCCTCATCACCGGCGCCAGCAAGGGCATCGGCCTCGCACTCTCCCTGCGCCTCGCGGCGCAGGGCCATCGCATCATCGGCATCGCGCGACACCGCAGCGACGGCTTTCCCGGAACGCTCCACGCGCTCGATCTCAGCACGCAGGATGCGGGCAGGCGGCTGGCGCAGATCGTCGCTGCCGATCCGGTCGACGGCATCGTCAACAATGTCGGGCTGGTGCGCGCCGAGCCACTCGGGGCGATCGAGGCCGAAACCCTCGACGAGGTGCTGCGGACCAATCTCCATCCTGCGCTCGCCGCCGTCCAGGCGGCGGTGCCGGGCATGACCGCGCGCGGCTGGGGACGCATCGTCAATATCTCCAGCCTCACCATCCTCGGCGCCGTCGAGCGCACCTCCTACGCCGCAGCCAAGGCGGCGCTGGTGAGCTTCACCCGCAGTTGGGCGCTGGAGCTTGCGACCTCCGGCATCACCGTCAATGCGGTTGCGCCGGGGCCGACCGAGACCGAACTGTTCCGCGCCAACAACGCGCCGGGAAGCGCGGGCGAGGCGCGCTACCTCTCCGGCGTGCCGATGAAGCGGTTCGGAACCCCGCAGGAAATCGCCGCCGCCGTCGCCTTCCTGATGTCAGACGATGCAGCCTTCATCACCGGCCAGACGTTGCATGTGGACGGAGGCGCCTCGATCGGAAAGGCGTCGTTCTGACCTTCGGCCAATGTCCGGACTGGGAGGCGCAGCGAGGGTCTGCTCCCGGCGCGCGACAGACTGCCCAGGCATTCACAGCCGCAGCGTCTCGAACTCGATCTTGCCTATCTCCATCGCCAGGATCGCTGCGAATTTGGCGCCACCACCCCCATCCATGGTCACCCGCCCATCGGGCGCCCCGGAACGACGAATGCGACAGCCGTCGCACCCGTTGTGCCCCAAGCCCTCTGCGAACCCGCCTCAACGCCAGCCCAGCGCGGGCGCCACATGGGTGAGGATGGCCTCGATCACGTGCGCGTTGTAGTCGACGCCCAACTGGTTCGGCACGGTGAGCAGCAGCGTGTCCGCTTCGGCGATGGCCTCGTCAGCGGCAAGCTGCCGGATGAGCGCGTCCGGCTCGTCGGCGTAGCTGCGGCCGAAGATGGCGCGGGTCTTCTCGTCGATGAAGCCGACGGAATCCTCGTCCTTTCCGCCCCGGCCGAAATAGGCGCGGTCGCGATCGTCCACCAAAGCGAAGATGGAGCGGCTGACCGAGATGCGGGGCGCACGGGCGTGGCCCGCCTCCACCCACGCGGCACGATAGGCGCGGATCTGAGCGGCCTGCTGGATGTGGAAGGGTTCGCCGGTCTCGTCGTTCTTCAGGGTGGAACTCTGCAGGTTCAGGCCCAGCTTCGCCGCCCACACTGCGGTGGCGTTGGAGCTGGCGCCCCACCAGATGCGCTCGCGCAGCCCCTCGGAATGGGGTTCCAGCCGCAGCAGGCCGGGCGGGTTGGGGAACATGGGCCGCGGGTTGGGCTTCGCGAAGCCCTCGCCCTCAAGCACCTGAAGGAAGACCTCGGCATGGCGGCGGGCCATGTCGGCGTCGGTCTGGCCGTCCGGCGGCGCATAGCCGAAGTGCCGCCACCCCTCGATGACCTGCTCCGGCGAGCCCCGGCTGATGCCGAGTTGCAGCCTCCCGCCGGCAATGAGGTCGGCCGCGCCGGCATCCTCCGCCATGTAGAGCGGGTTCTCATAGCGCATGTCGATGACGGCGGTGCCGATCTCGATCCGCCGCGTGCGCGCGCCCACGGCGGCGAGCAGCGGGAAGGGCGCGGCCAGCTGGCGGGCAAAATGATGGACGCGGAAATAGGCGCCGTCGGCGCCCAGATCCTCCGCCGCCACCGCCAGCTCGATGGATTGGAGCAGCGCATCGGCGGCCGAGCGCGTCTGCGACTGGGGCGAGGGCGTCCAGTGTCCGAACGAGAGAAAGCCGATCTTCTTCAAAGTGGATGCTTCTCGGTTGCGCAAAGATGCGCCAGCCTAGCCCGACGCCCCGCCGGACGCACCTGACGCGCCACGGTCGCTCCTCGCCCCCTCACCGCCATGGTGGGGGCCGGCCGTCGCGGAGGAGATGACCACGCGGTTCTCGTTACCCGCTACGGTCGCAAGGCGTCCGCCCGCCGCCGCCTGACAGAGGATCACGGCTCAGGTGGTGCCGTAGCCATTCCGCTCAGCCTACGGAATTGATGCGCCGGCCCTCTGTTGCGCCGGCATGCCCTGCGGCTTCCCTGCTCGGGATATGCTTGAGCATCCGGAAGACGATACATTTCCTCTATTTGAGATGCTCGTCTTTCGGTGTTCGTCCCGGTGGACTTCTGCCTTGAGCGTCGTCGCAACCGGTTGCAACAAGCCGCGGCTCTGCACCCAAGGTTCCGATATCGCGCCCCCTTACGGGTTCGTCGGGACTGGAGGACACTGGCCAATGGAGCGGAGCGCGCGGAAATTCACGGTGCGCTGCTGAACATGCGCCCTCAAGCGATCTCCAGCACCTCCACCTCGCGGCCGGCCACCAGAGCCACATCCCCCACGACCTTGCTCATCAGGGCTTTCGCCAGCGGCGAGACATAGGACACCGAACCCTTGGCCGGGTCGGCCTCGTCCTCGCCGACGATGCGAAAGACCTGGCGGCGGCCATCCTCGCGAGAGATGGTGACGGTGGCTCCGAACTGGACCGACTGAGGATGAGCAACAGCTTCAATGAGTTGGGCGCTGGCCCGGCGGGCGCTGTAGTAGCGCAGGTCGCGGGTCGCGCGCGCCATGGCCATCCGGTCGGCCTGCACGTCACCCATCTGCGCCAGCGCATAGGCGGCCCGGGCCTCGCCGAGGGCCGCATCCAGCGCCGCCATCCCGGTGGGGGTCACCAGATTGGGATGCGGCGAGATCGGCCGGTCCGGCAGGTCGGCGGCGGTCGCTTCGAGGTCGTTTTCGCGCGTAAAGGCGACGGACATGCTGAACGGGATCCAGAGTGGCAAGACCCACGAACATACAACGCGGGACCCGCAAAGTCGCCCGTTTGCCCCAACTGTCTCCCATCGCTTCAGTGAACCGGTTGCACCGGCGCCGAGCGGCCCGCCGGCTATGGCACTTGACATAACGTAAGCAGACAGGCTGTGATCGCCCCATGAGCGCGACGACCCACACCTTCCGCCGCACCTGCCCCATCGCAGGACAGTAGCCCCGCGCTCGGCCTCCGCGCCCCGGGCGCCGGGGTGATGATGTCTCGCCGTGCGCCTGCACGGCACCCGATGACGGCGCCCCAAGCCTTCCCATTCCCCAAGCCTTGCCCGCGCTGCCGCTCGACCGTGGCCGCGCGATGCCGGCAGTCCTTTGACGACGACACCCATGATGAAAAAGCAATCCAGATCTCAATCGAGGTCCCCTCGCCTGCCCGCGCTCGTTCTGAGCCATCCGGACCACGAACGCCTCGCTGGCCTCGCTACAGCCGCGCTCGACCGCATTCCCGACGTGGCGGAGGAGCTTCTCGCCGAGCTGGACCGGGCGCGTCTGGTCCCCATCGGCCGCGTCCCCGCCACCGCCGTGCAGATGGGCTCCAAAGTCACCTACGAAGCGGGCGGCAACGCGCGCACCGTGACACTGGTCTATCCGGAAGACGCGGACATCGCCGCCGCCAGGGTGTCGGTGATGACGCCCATCGGCGCCGCCCTGATCGGGCTCTCCAAAGGCCAGTCCATCTGCTGGACGGCCCGTGACGGTCGCCGCCACGAGTTGAAGGTCATCGAGGTCCAGCCACCGGAGGGGAAAACGCTCCTCTGACCTCTTGCGTCTTCACCGGTCTGATCGTTGCACCCGGTTGCACGACCTCCAGACGGATCCGGCGGGAGCCAGAGGCGGCTCCCGCCCACCTCGGGACGGTCCGAGCCCGGCGGCGAGGCGGCATGACACCCGCCGCCTCCGGCCAAGAATGCATGAGGTTAAGGGCAGGGTTTCCGCGTTGCCGCCCGTCGCCGGCGGCGCCACACGAATCCTTGATCTTGCGCGCCACCGCGTCAACCATAGCCTCAGCACCGGTCAGACCGAGACCGAGAGCAACACCGACACGGACATGGCGACGACAACTCTTCCTCTGGTGCGGGTGGCTGCCGCCTTCCCGTTCATGATCTGGCTCAGGGACAACGGGCGTCCGCTGGACCTCCTGCTGCGGGAGGCCGGACTGCCGCCCACGCTCGTCGGCGACCCCGACCAGCCGATTCCGCTGCAGGTGGGCATCGAATTCCTGCGCTCCGTGGCACATGCCGAGGGGCCCGATATCGGCTGCCGCGTGGTGGAGCATGCCGGCGTCGATCAGATCGGCCTCATCGGGGAGTTGGTGCGAGCGTCACGGACGCCGCGGGAAGCCTTTCACCTGGTGGCCCGCGCCTTCTTCCACCACGGCTCCCACGAGGTGTTCACCTTCACCCCCCACGCCGGCGGAGCCACGGTCCGCCACGTCTTCCGCGTACCGCTCGATGATGAAGCCCTCTTCATCACCCAGCAATTCGTGGCGTCCCTGATCGCCAGCGTGGTGACCCGCGATGGCAAGGACAGGCCCGCCCTCGAGCGTGTGGAACTCACGCCCCATCCGGTTCTCGGGCTCTCGCTGCTGGAACCCCATTTCAGCTGCGCCGTCAGCCCCACTCTCACCGGCGCGGTGGCCGTCACCTTCAGCGATCAGGCGCTTGACGAACCCTATGCCCAGAGCCGCATTCCCCTCGCGCAGCAGGTGACGGAGGGGTGCGGCGTGATCCGCGGCGACGGCACGCTTGCCGGCTCCATCCGCGCCGTCCTGCCGCTGCTGCTGGCTCGCGGCGGCGAGCCGACCCTTGCCGAAGTGGCCCGCTTCGCCTTCATGAGCCCGCGCACCCTGCAACGCCGCCTCACCGCCGAGGGCACCAGCCTGTCTCGGCTGATCGAGCAGGAGCGCGCGGCCCGCGCCATCGCGCTGCTGACGGCCAGCACCAACCGGGTACAGGAGGTCGCGACGGAGATGGGCTACGGCTCCGGCGCCAGCTTCACCCGCGCCGTGCGGCGCTGGACCTCGGCGCCGCCCACCCGCCTGCGCAAAAGCAGGATCGGCACCCGATAGGCCTTGACGACGCTCAATCGCCGCGCGGGCGTGACCAGAGACGCCGCGCCATCACGGCCGGACTGACGCGAGCGCCGGGTCCGGCGGCCGGCCGAAGCTGCGCATTTCCCCCAGGAGCCAGGATTCCAGCGCCTTGAGATCGGATCGGAAGGCCACCTGGGGCGCGATCCACATCCTGAGGTGCCGCCCGCCGGGCACGAAGCCGAAGGGCGCGACGAGGCGGCCGGACTGCAACTCGCTCAGGGCCAGCATGTGCGGCACCACCGCCACCCCGAGGCCGCAGGCGGCGGCCTGGATCAGCAGGTAGAAGTGCTCGAAGCTGCGCTGCGCCTTCAGGCCGAGGTCGCCATTGCCAGTGGCCTGCGCCCAGTCGCGCCACGCCTCGGGACGCGTATTCGTGGACAGAAGATGCGCACTTCCAAGATCTTCCGGTGCGGCGAGGTCCCGGCCGGCAAGATAATCGGGCGAACACACCGGCCCGATCCATTCCGTTCCCAGCTCGCGGATGATGGCATCCCGTGGCGGCACGATGGTGCTGGAGCGGATGGCGACGGAGATGTTGTCGCGGCTGAAATCCACCTTGTCGTAATTCATGTTCAGCTCCACCTGCACGTCCGGATTGCGGCGATGGAAGCCCGCCATGCGCGGGATCAGCCAGCACAGCATGATGGAGGCGGAGCAGGAGAGCGTGAGCGGGCCGGGCCGCAGCCGGTCGAGGGTGGCGTGGATGAGGCCGAAGGCGGTGGACAGGCCCTCGGCGAGCCGCTGCCCCTCGGGCGTCGGCTCGCTGGCGCCACCGCCGCGCGCGACCAAAGGCACGCCCAGCGTCGCCTCCAGCGCCTTGATGTGGCGGCTCACGGCGCCGTGGGTGACGCACAATTCCTCGGCCGCGCGGGTCATGCTGCGATGGCGGGCCGTGGCCTCGAACGCCCGCAACGCCACCAGTGAGGGCAAGGGCTGGTTGCCGATCTGCGACATGGAGCCAAGGTCCTGCGTTCACGTTCTTTATTGCTGCGTCGCAGCATCGATGATGTGAGTTTAGCTCACAACTCAAGGACAACAAATCGATTGTTCGGACCGCTGCCGGGCGCCTAATTGCGAGCGTCGATACCCCGGCTTGGCGGCCCGCGTGCCGTGCTCCCGCCGGGGCAAGAAGAACAAGAAGCGCAGATGCCGCAAGATCTGCCCCATTTCCTGGAGGAAATCCCATGACGGAGCCCGAGGTGTCCGCCGTCGAGCGGTCGGCCATTTCCAAGGTCTCGTGGCGGCTGACGCCGTTCATCGGCCTGATGTTCTTCATCAACTTCCTGGATCGCACCGCCGTGTCCTTCGCCGGACCCAACGGCATGTCGCGCGATCTCGGCCTCACCGCGTCCCAGTTCGGGTTCGCGGCGGGCATCTTTTTCCTCGGCTACATCCTGCTGGAAGTGCCGAGCAACCTGGCCCTGCACAAGTTCGGCGCCCGCCGCTGGCTCGCCCGCATCATGGTGACCTGGGGCATCGTCGCCCTGCTGTTCACCTGGGTGAGCAGCGTGGAAGGCCTCTATATATTGCGCTTCCTGCTCGGCGTCGCCGAGGCGGGCTTCTTCCCCGGCGCCATCCTCTATCTGAGCCTCTGGGTGCCGGCCCGCCACCGCAACAAGGTGCTGGCCCTGTTCTATGTGGCGCAGCCGCTCACCATCGTCATCGGCGCGCCCTTCGCCTCGCTGCTGCTGGGCGCGGACGGCATGATGGGCCTTGCCGGCTGGCGCATCATGTTCTTCGGCGTCGCCATTCCGGCCATCCTGGTCGGCATCGTCGCCTGGTTCTACCTGGTGGACCGACCCGCCGACGCCAAATGGCTCACCACCGCCGAGCGCGAGTGGCTCACCGGCGAGCTTGCCAAGGAAGAGAAGGCCAAGGCCGGCAAGCACAACATCCTTGCCTCCGGCGCGTTGCTGAACGGGCGGGTGTGGCTTTTGTCCTTCATCTACTTCGGGCTGATCTACGGCCTTTACGCGCTGGCCTTCTTCCTGCCCACCATCATCGGCGGCTTCGAGGCCCAGTTCGGCACCAAGTTCGACGTGATGCAGAAGGGCCTCATCACCGCCATTCCCTACCTGCCTGCGGCCGCGGCCCTGCTGCTGTGGAGCCGGCATGCGGCGAAGACCGGGGTGAAGCCCTGGCACGTGGGCCTGCCGGCGCTCATCGGCGCCCTGTCCATCCCGGCGGCGCTGTTCATGAACTCGCCCGCCGCCACGGTGGCGGTGATCACCATCACGGCCTGTGCCATCTTCTCGGCCCTGCCCAACTTCTGGGCCATCCCGGCACGCTTCCTGTCGGGGGCGGGCGCTGCGGCAGGCATCGCCCTCATCAACACGGTGGGCAACGTGGCCGGGTTTGCGGCCCCCTTCATCACCGGAGCGGTGAAGGACGCGACAGGCTCGTTCCAGGTCGCCATGCTGGTGGTGGGCGGCTTCATGATGCTCTCCGCCGTCCTCACCCTGGTGGTGTCGCGGCAGCGGGACGCCGTGCCGGACGCAGCGGCGATGGCCGCCCGCTCGGCCTGAAAAACAGGGGGCCGGGCGAACCGGCCCCATTCATCGGGGACCCTGTCCCGGAGTGTTGGAGATACCGGAATGAACGCGAAGATCGCCCTGTTCGGGGCCGGCGGGAAGATGGGCGTGCGCCTGTCGAAGAACCTCGCCAAGTCCGACTTTCAGGTCGCCCATGTGGAGGTCAGCGACATCGGCCGCAAGCGCCTCAAGGATGAGGTGGGCGTCGACTGCACCGAGATCGACGCCGCCCTCGACGGCGCCGACGTGGTCATCCTGGCCGTGCCCGACACCCTCATCGGCAAGGTCGCGCACAGCATCTCGCCCAAGCTGAAGGCGGGAACCATGGTGATGCTGCTCGACGCGGCGGCGCCCTTCGCCGGCCACCTGCCGGACCGGCCGGACCTGATCTATTTCGTCTCCCACCCCTGCCACCCGCTCATCTTCAACGACGAGACCGATCCGGCGGCGCGGCGTGACTTCTTCGGCGGCGCGGGAGCCAAGCAGTCCATCACCTCCGCCCTCATGCAGGGGCCGGACGAGGCGTTCGCCCTGGGCGAGGCGGTGGCCAAGGCCATCTATGCCCCGATCCTGCGCTCCTATCGCCTCACCGTGGACCAGATGGCGATCCTGGAACCCGGCCTGTCGGAGACCATCTGCGCCACGCTGCTCGACGTGATGCGCGAGGCCATGGACGAGACCGTGCGCCGGGGCGTGCCGGAGGAGTGCGCCCGTGACTTCCTGCTGGGCCACATGAACATTCTCGCCGCGGTGATCTTCAAGGAGATCCCCGGCGTGTTCTCGGACGCCTGCAACAAGGCCATCCAGTTCGGCAAGCCGCGCCTCATGCGCGACGACTGGATCAAGTGCCTCGACAAGCCGGAAATCGCCGAGAGCATCCGCCGCATCACCTGATTGCTCGGACGGGGTCCTCCCTTAAAGGGACGCGGCCCCGCCCCGCCTCACGGCCCGGCCCCTCCCCTGCGTGGCAGCGGCGGCCGGGCCGCGCTACACACAGACGGCTGCAGGAATCCTCCGCCATGAGCGAACGCGTCTATGCCACCTACTGGATGGAGACCGGCGGCGACCCGGCCCGCACCGCCGAGGTCATCGCCGGCGAGCAATCCAGCGGCACCTTCGTGGCGCTCGCCACCGAGACCGCGGAGCTGAAGGAACGCTCCGGCGCGCGCGTGGAGCGGCTCGACATCCTCGACACGGCGGACATCCCCAGCCTGCCGGGCGGCATGGCCTCCGACCGCTACACCCGCGCCATTCTCGAACTGTCCTGGCCGGTGGAGAATTTCGGCCCCTCCCTGCCGAACCTCATGTCCACCATCGCCGGCAACCTGTTCGAACTGCACCAGGTCTCCGGCCTGCGCCTCATCGACCTGAAGCTGCCCCCGTCCTTCACCAATGCCTTCGCCGGCCCGGCCTTCGGCATCGCCGGCACCCGCAAGCTGGCCGGCGTGGCGCAGGGGCCGATCATCGGCACCATCATCAAGCCGTCCATCGGCCTCACGCCGGAAGAGACCGCCCAGCAGGTGCGTGAGCTGATCGCCGGCGACATCGACTTCATCAAGGACGACGAACTCCAGGCTGACGGCGCCCGCTGCCCGTTCGAGGCGCGGGTGAAGGCGGTGATGCGGGTGGTGAACGACGCCGCCGACCGGCGCGGGCGCAAGGTGATGGTGGCCTTCAACATCACCGGCGACCTCGACGAGATGCGCCGCCGCCACGACCTGGTGCTGGCCGAGGGCGGCACCTGCGTCATGGTCTGCCTGAATTCCATCGGCCTCGTGGGGGTGCGCGAGATCCGCCGCCACACTCAGTTGCCCATCCACGGCCATCGCGCCGGCTGGGGCTATCTCTACCGCTGCCCGTCGCTGGGATGGGACTATGCCCCCTGGCAGCAGCTGTGGCGGCTCGCCGGCGTGGACCACCTGCATGTGAACGGGCTCGACAACAAGTTCTCGGAGGCCAACGCCAGCGTCATCGCCGCCGCGCGGGCGGTGCTCTCGCCCCTCAACCATGCGGCGCCCATGGGAGCCATGCCGGTGTTTTCCTCCGGCCAGACCGGGCGGCAGGCGGCCGAGACTTACGCGGCCATCGGCTGCGCCGACCTCATCCACACGGCAGGGGGTGGCATCTTCGGTCATCCGGCGGGGGTGCCGGCGGGTGTCGAAGCCCTAAGGGCCGCCTGGCGCGCCGCCATGGCCGGCGCCAGCCTCGAGGACGAGGCAACCCGCAGCCCTGCCCTGCGCAGCGCCCTCGGGTTCTGGCGATGACGGCGGGCGCCTCTTCTGCCGCCTCATGGCCCGCCGGCCTGCTGCTGGCCTATTACGGCGACGACTTCACCGGCTCCACCGATGCGCTGGAAGCCATCACGGCGGCGGGCGTGCCGTCCGTGCTGTTCCTGCGCCTGCCCACGGACGAGATGCTCGCCCGCTTTCCCGGCGTCCGCTGCGTCGGCCTCGCCGGCTCGTCGCGCGGGCGCGCGCCCGCGTGGATGGACGCCGAGCTGCCCGCCGTGTTCGCCCGGCTCAAGTCCTTGGGCGCGCCGATCCTGCACTACAAGGTCTGCTCCACCTTCGATTCCGCCCCCCACGTGGGCTCCATCGGCCGTGCCGTGGATCTGGGGGTGGGGGCCATGGGCGGGCGCTGGAGCCCCATGGTGGTGGGCGTGCCGCGCCTCGGCCGGTTCCAGGTGTTCGGCACCCTGTTCGTCACCGTGAACGGCACCACCTACCGGCTCGACCGCCACCCCACAATGTCGCGCCATCCGGTGACGCCCATGGACGAGGCGGACCTTGGCCGCCACCTCGCCCGCCAGACCGCACGGCGCATCGACCTCATCGACATGGCCCAGATCCGCGCCGACGCCGCCGACACCCGCCGCGCCATGCTGGAGGGCGACGACACCCCGGTTGTGCTCATCGACGTGATGGACGAGGACACGCTGACCGAGGCCGGCCGCCTCATCTGGGAGAACCGGGGCGAGGGCCTGTTCAGCGCCTCCTCTTCCGGCCTGCAATATGCGCTGGCCGCCCACTGGCGGCGGCTCGGCCTGCTGCCGGCGCAGCCCGGCCTGCCGGCGGCGGCGGGCGTGCCGCAGATCGCGGTGGTGAGCGGCAGTTGCTCCCCGGTCACCGCCGCCCAGATCGGCTGGGCGCGGGCCCACGGCTTCCACACCGAGCGGCTGGACCTGTCCCGCGCCCTCGACCCGACGCTGCGCGAGGCCGAGATCGCCCGCACGCTGGAGGTCGCCCGTGCGGCGCTCGGGCGCGGCGAGAGCCCGGTGATCTACAGCGCCGAAGGCCCGGACGATCCCCACGTCCTCGCCTTCGACCATACGGCAAGCACCCTCGGCCTCACTCGCGCGGAGGCGGCGCGGACGGTCGGCACAGTGCTGGCCGAGATCATGCGGCGCATGGTGGAGGCCCGGCTGGTCCGCCGCATCATGGTGGCGGGAGGCGACAGCTCCGGCGAGGTGATGGAGGCGCTCAACGCCTTCGCCCTCGATATCGCCTCAGGCCTTGCCCCCGGCGCGCCCCTGTGCCGGGCGTGGTCGGACGATCCCCTCTATGACGGGCTGGAGGTGGTGCTGAAGGGCGGCCAGATGGGGCCCACCGACTTCTTCACCACAGTCCGCGACGGGCTTGCGGCGGCGGCGCCAGTCCGCGCGACGGGCCGGAGCGCCGTGGCGTAGCCGGACGGCGGCCGGGTCCCCTCATTTGCCGTCGTGGTTCCATGGCTGCGGAAGGCGGCAATCCCTTCTGCCGATCGCGAGGACGGTCGGGCGCTCTCACAGATCGCAGCTCATGCGGCCAGCCCTGTCACGTCCCGGATACCAGCGCCTCCCCTCCTGCAGGCAGTCCCTGCCCTCGCCATTTTCGAGACCTGCGGCCCGAGCCGGTGATATAAGCACGCCGCAGTTCGAGAAACGCGCGCCAAGCGCGCCGCAGCACAAGGAAGGCACCCCATGGGCTCGAAACACTGGCTTCTCGCAGCTTCGATCCTGGTCGCCGGCGCGCCGGCCGCCCTGGCCCAGACCCCCGCACCGGCACCCGCCGCCCCGACGCCCACCGTGGTGAAGGCGGACCTCGTCGGCAATAGCGGCAAGCCCATCGGCACCGCCACCGCCACCGGCACGGACCGCGTCACCATCGTGCGCCTCGTGCTTCAGCCCGGTGCCATCCCGGCTGGCTGGCACGGCATCCACTTCCACGCCGTGGCCGACTGCTCCGACACCGAGAAGTTCCTGGCCTCGAAGGCCCATGTGAACCACGGTGGCAAGGCCCACGGCCTGCTCAATCCCAACGGTCCCGACGACGGCGACCTGCCCAACATCTTCGCCGTCGCCGATGGCTCGGTATCGGCCGAGGTGACGAGCCCGGTGGGCCTCACCGGCGCCAACGGCCTGCTTGGCCCCACCGGATTCGCGCTGGTGGTTCACGCCGGCCCGGACGACCACACCACCCAGCCCATCGGTGGTGCCGGCGCGCGCATCGCCTGCGCCGCGTTCAAGCCCTGAGCCGAGCTAGAATCGAAAAACAGCCGCGCCGCCCGTGAGGCCGGCGCCGGCGGCGGCAATCAGCAGCACGTCGCCCGCGCCATAGGCGCGGGTGGCGCGCAGCGCCGACAGCGTGAAGGGCACGGTGGCGGCGGACGAATTGCCATAGTCGGCGACGCTCGACAGGGTCCGCTCCGGGCTGATGCCGAGCCGCTCCGCCACCGCCGTGATGATGCGGGCGTTGGCCTGGTGCGGCAGGAAATGGGTCACATCGTCCAGGGTGAGCCCGGCCTCCTCCAGCGCGGTGCGGCAGGAGGAGGCCATCATGGCCACCGCCCGGGAAAACACCGTGCGCCCCTCCCGCATCACCATCCGCCCGGCCCCCGCCTGCCCCGTCGCCGACAGGCGGCTGCCGCTGTCGGGGATCTGGATGAGGTCGTAGCCCGATCCGTCGGAGGCAAGGCAAGACCCGACCACACCGGCCCCCTCCCGGGGGGATGGGGCCAGCACCACCGCGCCGGCCGCATCGGCAAACAGCGCCGCTGTCGATGGATCCGATGGATCCACACGGCGCGACAGGATGTTGGCCGCCGCCACCAGCACCGCGCGTCCCGTGGTCCGCACGAAGCCATCGGCCAGCACCAGAGCATAGAGGAAGCCGGCGCAGGCCCCCGTCAGGTCCACCGCGCCGCTCGCCGGCAGGCCGAGGCGGTGGGCGAGCAGCGGCGCGGTGGGCGGCAGCAGGTGATCCGGCGTGCTAGTGGCCAGCAGGGTCAGGCCGATGGCGGCCTTGGGGATCCCCGCATCGGCCAGCGCCTTTTCGGCGGCCGCGAAGGCAAGGTCGCTCACCGCCTCGTGCGGCGCCGCCACCCGCCGTTCACGGATGCCGGTGCGGCCGACGATCCACCCCTCCGTAAGGCCCAGCCCACGCTCGATCTCAACGCTCGTCACCACCTGCTCTGGTGCGTAGTGGCCGAAGCCGGCGATGCGGGTTCCCGCCACGGGTGTCCGTGTCATGCTCAAGCCCGCCCGAAGCGGTCGGCGGCGGTGGCGATGGCCCCGTAGACGAGGTCGAGGTCCTCGGCCGTGGTGCAATAGGGCGGCATCACATACAGCGTGTTGCCCAGCGGGCGGATGAGCAGCCCCTCGTCCCGGAAGAAGGCGGCGAGCCGCGGCCCCACATCCGCGAGATAGCCGGGATCGGGCGCCACGAGGTCCAGCGCAGCGATAGTCCCGATGCGGCGCACGTTGGCAAAGCGCCGGTCGTCGCGGAAGTTCGCGAGGCGCTCCTCCTGCGCGTCCCCAAGCGCGGTGATGCGCCCGCGAACCGGCTCCTCCGCCCAGATCTTCAGGTTGGCGACCGCCGCCGCGCAGGCGATGGGATTGGCCGTGAACGAGCTGGAATGGAAGAAGGTGCGCGCCCGATCGGTGGAATAATGGGCATCGAAGATGGCGCTCCGGCACAGGGTGACGGCCAGCGGCAGCGAGCCGCCGGTGAGGCCCTTGGCGTAGCAGGCGATATCCGGAACCACACCCGCCTGCTCACAGGCAAACAGGGTGCCGGTGCGTCCGAATCCGGTCATCACCTCGTCGGCGATGAAGAGTACACCGTGGCGGGCACAGATCGCCGCCATTTCGGCCAGCACCCCGGGCCCATAGATGTACATGCCGCCGGCACCGAGGATCAGTGGCTCCACCAACAGCGCGGCCGGCGCCTCCCGGCAGGCGGCTTCCAGCGCGTCCAGGGTCGCCTGCTCGCGGCCCTTCTCAGGAAACGGCAGCCGCGTCACCTCGAACAGGAACGGCTCGTAGGCCGCGTTGTAGACGCCCCGCGCGCCCACCGACATGGTGCCGATGGTATCGCCGTGATAGCCGTGCTCCAGCGCCAGGATGCGGGTGCGCTGCTCGCCGGTGTGGCGCCAGTAGCCCGCCGCCATCTTGAGCGCGACCTCGACCGCGGTGGAGCCGCTGTCCGAGAAGAAGACGTGATCGAGCCCCTCCGGCGTCATGGCCACGAGGCCGCGCGCCAGCGCCTCGGCGGCGGGATGGGTGTGGCCGGCGAAGATCACCTGGTCGAGCTGCCCGGCCTGCTCCGCGATGGCGGCGACGATGCGCGGATGGCAATGGCCATGGGTGATGACCCACCACGAGGAAATAGCGTCCAGAATGCGCCCGCCGCTGGCGGTCTCCAGCCACGCGCCATTCCCCCGCACCACCACCGGCGGCTCAGGCGCAAGCGCGTGCTGGGTGAAGGGATGCCAGACGGGAGAAGGGCTTGCGGTCATGGCCGGAGGTCCTCTCGGCGGAAATCATCAAGGGTGAAGGCCGCCGCGAAGGCGGCCTTGAGCGCGACGGGCGTCACCTCGGGCAGGTGCGGCAGGCGCCCGAGGCGGCGCGTTCCGCCGAGGTCCGCGATGATCTGCTCGCTGTCCTCGTTGGCATCGCCGATGAAGGCGACGCCGTGGAGCGCGATGCCCCTCCGCGACAGGGCCTCGATGGCGAGCAAGGTGTGGTTGATGGTGCCGAGGCTGGTGCGGGCGCACAGGATCACCGGCAATCCCCACGCGGCGAACACATCGGCGAAAAGCCGGCGGCGGGTGAGCGGCACCAAGGGTCCGCCGGCCCCCTCGACCACCAGCGGCCGCGTGGTCGCAGGAAGCACCAGCGCATCGGGATCGATGGCGATGCCCTCGGCCTCCGCCGCCCGGTGGGGGGAGGCCGGCATCGCGAGCCGGTAGGCCTCCGGCAGGATGCGATCGGGCGCAAGGCCCGACAGCCGCTGCACCACCTGGGAATCCGTCTCTCCCTCAAGGCCGGACTGCACCGGCTTCCAATAAGCGGCATCCAGCGCGCCGGCGAGGGCGGCGGCGAACATGGTCTTGCCGATGCCGGTATCCGTCCCGGTGACGATGTAGCCCGTCATGGGGCGGACCTCACGGCCTTCGTACCCGGCTCCGCCGCAAGGGCCTGCGCGAGCGCGTCCACCAGACCATCCAGGTCGGTTTCGGACACGTTGAGCGTGAGCGCCACGCGCAAGCGCGCGGTGCCCTCCGGCACGGTGGGCGGCCGGATCGCGCGCACGTCGAACCCCTGTGCCTGCAAGGCGGTGGCGACGGCGGTCGCGCGCCGGTCCGAGCCCAGAATCACCTTCTGGATCTGCGAAGAGGTTGCCGGCAGGCCGATCCCCGCCAGCGCGCGCTGCGCGTGGGCGATGCGCGCCATCAGGCGGTCCCGCCGGTCCTGCGCCGCCTCGACCAGAGTCAGCGCCGCCCGCACGGTGGCAGCCAGCAGCGGCGACGGCGCGGTGGCGTAGATGAAGGGGCGCGACCGGTTGACCATATAGTCCTTCAGCCCGCGCGGCAGGCATACCAGGGCACCCATCACGCCCAGCGCCTTGCCGCAGGTGTGCAGCGTCACCACGTTGGCGCGCCCTTCCAGATGGGCAGCAAGCCCCCGCCCCGCCGGCCCATAGACGCCGGTGGCGTGGGCCTCATCCAGAAGCAGCATGGCGTCGTGCCGCTCGGCGACGGCCATGAGATCGTCCATCGGGGCGAAATCGCCGTCCATGCTGTAGAGGGTTTCCGCCGCGATCCAGGCGCGGCCCCGCCCGCCCTTGGCGCGCCAGGCGCGGATGGCATCGTCCACCGCATGGGCATCGGCATGTGGCGTCGCCACCGCCTCGACGCGCTCGGCCGATGACGCCCCGGCGAGCCCCTCATGGACGCTGGCGTGGATGAGCTCGTCATAGACCACCAGGTCGCCCCGGCGCGGCAGGGTGGAGACCAGCGCGGCGTTGGCGGCGAACCCGCCGGCGAAGAACAGCGCCGCCTCGGCGCCGAAGAAGGCCGCCGCCTCGGCTTCAAGGGCCTCGTGCTCCGGGTGGTTGCCGCGCAGCAGGCGCGATCCGCCGGCCCCGAGCGGCACGCCACGGGCGAGGGCGGAGGCCGTCGCCTGCCGCAACTCTTCGGATTGCGCGAGGCCAAGATAGTCGTTGGAGGCGAAATCGGCCCCCTGCGCGGGTGCCAGCGTCCGCAGCCGGCCCCGGCGGCGGAGCGCCGCGAGCGCCGCCTCATGCGCCTCCATGCGAGCTCCCGCCGGTGTTCGTCCCCGTCCCGCTTGGCCGCGCGAAGCGGGCAGCATCCCGCTCATGCACGGAATTGGCCGCTGCGCGAAACGGGTCTGCCAGGGGATTGCACCGCGCGGCCACCATGCCGATCTCCGAATTGAGCGATCAATTTTCTCGATTTATCGCGCGTAACTTCCACAGGATCCCGGAAACGACAAGTGGCCCTTCCGCGCACGCTCCCCGGATCGTGAAGCCGCAGCACTCTGGAATCCGTCAAGAAAGCGGGCTAGCATATCGCTGTGGAGCCATCTGCGTCGGGGCGACGCCATGGCGCCTTTGAGGCGCGTCGCGTGCGCGCCTTCTTCTCCTATCAAGCACAGATGCGGCTGTGCCTCTCGCAACAACGAGGTACCCATGGCCGTCACACTCACAGTGAACGGACAGGCGCGCACCGTCGACGCCGATCCCGATACCCCGCTGCTCTGGGTCCTGCGCGACGAGCTTGATCTCGTCGGCACCAAGTTCGGCTGCGGCCAGGCCCTGTGCGGCGCCTGCACCGTGCATCTCGACGGCACCCCGGTGAGGTCCTGCCAGACCGCGCTCGGCGATGTCGGCGACGGCAAGGTCGTCACCATCGAAGGCATCCAGGGCCGCGAGGCCGAGGCGGTCCGCGCCGCCTGGGTCAGCCTCGACGTGGTCCAGTGCGGCTATTGCCAGTCCGGGCAGATCATGTCCGCCGTGGCGCTGCTGGCCGAGAACAAGAAGCCTACCGATCCCGACATTGACGCGGCGATGGACGGCAATGTCTGCCGCTGCGCCACCTACCACCGCATCCGCGCCGCGATCCACGACGCGGCCCGCCGGCTGGAGGCCTGATCCATGCACATGCTACAGAAGCTGGAGCCGGGCGTCGTGTCCGGCCTTGCCGCCGCGCTGTCCGGCGCGGCACAGACGCCGCTCTCCCGCCGCTTCGTCCTCGCTGCCATGGGCGGGGCCGGCATCGGCCTCGTGCTCGGGCTGAGGCCCGAGATGGCGCACGCCGCTCCGGCCGGCGCAGACACAGCCGGTCAGGCCTTCAACCCCTTCGTCAGGATCGCGCCGGACGGGACAGTCACCGTCATCGTCAAGCATCTCGACAAGGGCCAGGGCATCGCCACCGGCCTGGCGACCCTCGCGGCCGACGAGATGGATGCGGACTGGTCCAAGGTGACCACGCAGTTCGCACCGGCCGACGCCAAGACCTACGGCAACGCCTTGTTCGGTGGCGCCCAGGGCACCGGCGGCTCCACCTCCATCGCCGCTAGCTACACCGTCTACCGCAACGCTGGTGCCGCCGCCCGCGCCATGCTGGTGGCCGCCGCCGCCCGGCAGTGGGGCGTCGATCCTTCGACCGTCAAGGTCTCGAACGGCGTGGTGAGCGCCGGCAGCCGCAGCGCCGGCTTCGGCGCGCTCGCCGAGGCCGCCGCCAAGGAGCAGGTGCCAGCCGAGCCGAAGCTGAAGGAGGTTTCCGCCTTCACCCTCATCGGCAAGGAGGGCGTCCACCGGGTGGACAATGTGGCCAAGACCACGGGCGCCCGCATCTACACCCAGGATCTCAAGCTGCCGGACATGCTGGTGGCGGTGGTCGCCCATCCGCCGCGCTTCGGCGCCACGCCGAAGAGCTTCGACGCCACCGCCGCGAAGGCGGTGAAAGGCGTGAAGGACGTGGTGATGGTGCCGCAGGGCGTCGCCGTGCTGGCCACCACCACCCACGCCGCCATCAAGGGCCGCGACGCCCTCAAGGTGGACTGGGACGAGAGCAAAGCCGAGACCCGCAGCACCGCCGACATCCTCGCCGACTATCGCGGCGCGCTCACCAAGCCCGGCCTGCCGGTGGAGGCCCACGGCGACGTGGAGGCGGCGCTCAAGGCCCCGGGCGTGAAGCTGGTGGAGGCCGAGTTCGAGTTCCCCTACCTCGCCCACGCCCCCATGGAGCCCATGAACGCGGCGGCGCAGGTGAAGGACGGCGCGGTCACCATCTGGACCGGCTGCCAGTTCCCCTCGGCGGACCTGCCCAACGCGGCCCGCACCGCCGGCGTCACGCCGGACAAGGTGGAGATCCACACCCTGTGGGCCGGCGGCAGCTTCGGCCGCCGCGCGCTCGCCAGCTCGGACTTCGTGGTGGAGGCGGTGGCCATCGCCAAGGCCCACGGCAAGGGCGTGCCGGTGAAGCTGGTGTGGACCCGAGAGGACGACATGAAGTCCGGTTATTACCGGCCGGTCTATGTCCACAAGGTGCGCGCGGCGGTGGACGCGTCGGGCAAGCCAGTGGCCTGGCATCACCACGTGGTCGGCCAGTCCATCCTCGCCGGGACCTTCTTCGAGCAGGTCATGGTGAAGAATGGCGTCGACGAGACCTCGATCGAGGGCACCCATGGCGCCTACGACATCCCCAACATGAAGGTGGAGCTCACCACCATGAAGGCGGGCGTGCCGGTGCTGTGGTGGCGCTCGGTGGGCCACACCCACACCGCCTATGCGGTGGAGGTGATGATGGACCAGCTCGCCCGCGCGGCGGAACAGGACCCGGTGGCCTTCCGCCTCGCTCATGCCACGGATGAACGGCTGAAGGCCGTCATCCGCCTCGCCGCCGACAAGGCCGGCTGGGGCACGCCGCTGCCCGCGGGCCGCACCCGCGGCATCGCCGCCCACAAGAGCTTCAACACCTATGTGGCGGAGGTGGCGGAGATTTCCCTCGCCGATTCCGGCGTGAAGGTGGAGCGCGTGGTGGCGGCTGTGGATTGCGGCGTGGTGGTCAATCCAGATGTGGTGCGGGCCCAGATCGAGGGCGGCATCGGCTTCGGCCTCGGCGCCGCCCTCCATGATGCCATCACCCTCGACAAGGGCGCCGTGGAGCAGGCCAACTTCGACACCTATGCGCCCCTGCGCATGTCCGAGATGCCGAAGGTGGAGGTGCATCTGGTCGCATCGGCCGCGGCGCCGACTGGCGTGGGCGAGCCGGGCGTGCCGCCCCTTGCCCCCGCTGTGGCGAACGCCGTGCTCGCCGCCACCGGCCGGCCGGTCCATCGCCTGCCCTTCGCCGGGCAGGCGTTCAAGCCGGCCTGATCACCGGCTATCCACGATAGTGGCGCCGGGGCTTGCCCTGCCCCGGCGCCACCACCCATCCTCCGAGCCTGAACACCGCCCGCTCCCGGGCCTTGAGTGCCGGGCCGTCTCATGGACGCGCGCCGGCTTGGGCCTTTCGTCCATGGGCATCTCGTCCGGCGGCCGCGCCTGTGCCTGCCGCGTCACCTCGCCAGAAATTCGATTCCAGCCAACCCGCGGCGCGCAAGTCCGCCGCGTGGGAACGAGGCTTTTCGCCTCGCCGGCGTACCTCTTACCTCTGCGCGGGGAAAGGGGCACCATGGGCGCAACACTCAGGATCGCCCCAAGGACAACATGCATGTCGGCAGCCGCGCGCATCCTTGCCTCGCTCAAGGCCTCCATCGGCGACGTGGTGTTCGGCATGGAGGACGGCACCGTCTCCATCTTCGGCCTCGTGTTCGGCGTCGCCATGAGCACCAATGATCCGCAGACGGTGCTGATCGCAGGAGCCACGGGTGCGGCGGCCGCGGCGGTCTCCATGATGGCGGGCAGCTATCTGGATGCCGAATCCGTCCGTGACGCCCGCCGGGCCCGGCGCGACGGACCGGTTGATCCCCTCGTCGCGCAGACCGAGGCGCAGGCCATCACCTCGGCGCTCGCCCGCAGCGGCATGGCGCCCCAGGATGTGACGCTGGTGGCCGACGCCTTCGCCCGCGCGCCGCGTGCGGTGGCGGGCCTACGCACGGAACTCGCCGAGGCCGACGACGGGGCGAGCCCCACGTCCCATGCCTTCTGGATGTTCATTTCAGACCTGTTCGCCGGGTTCACGCCGGTGCTGCCCTTCGCCTTCCTGCCCATGGACAGCGCCCGCGTCGTCTCCCTCGCGCTCACCACCGTGCTGCTGGTGGCGCTCGGCATCGGCCGCGGGCTGGTGGCCAAACGCTCCATTGTGCGCGCCACATTGGAGACTTTGGGGATCGCCGCCGCCGCCGCTCTGGCGGGCATCGCCATGGGCCACTTCCTGTCCTGATGGGACGCCCCGCGCTCAGAAATCGCCGCCGTCGTCGGGCGCGATCACCACGAGCATCTGTTCGAGACCCGGCTCCAGCTTGAGCTGGCAGGACAATCGGGAGTTAAGGGTGCGATAACGGCTCGTCGCCAGCATCCGCGCCTCTGCCGGCCCGACCGGCGGCAGCGCGCCCCCTTCGGGCGGCGTCACATAGACATGGCAGGTGGCGCAGGCGCAGCCGCCGCCACACTGGGCGACCACCTCTTCCACGCCTGCCTTGCGCATGGCCTTCAACAGGGTGGCGCCGTCGCGGCCCGTCACCTCCATCTGATCGCCGTTGCGCGTCTGTACGGTGAAGCGTGCCATGTAAAGCGTGCCCTGTCCCAGCTTTCAATCGGTGAAATGCGCCGCGCCCACCGCCATTCGCCCTATCCAATGGTCACCGACGCGAAATCGGCGGCCACCGGATGGTTGCCGCCCCCGCCGCCCTCGCGCGCGATCAGCGCGGTGGCAAGGCCGGCGGCCTTGGCGGCATCCAGCTCATCCTCATTCCCGGACAGCACCAGAATTTCCGCAGCCGGCAGAGCCAGTTGCTCGGCGATGGCCTTGTAGGATTCCTCCTCCAGCTTCTGGCCGACGCGGGTATCGAAGAAGCCCTCGAACACCTCCGCCCCCGCCGACCCGAGCCACAGCCTCTGCGCCAGCTCGGAGCTGGACGAATAGGTGAACAGGCGGATCCCGGCATTCTTCCAGGCGCCCAGGCTCGGCGCCACATCGGGGAAGATCTCGGCGGTGAAGGCGCCGGCCTCATAGCCCTGCTGCCAGATCCGGCCCTGGATGATCTTGAGGGGTGTCGGATTGCGGCCCTGCTTCATCCAGCGCTGCAGCAGCGCCTCGGCCTCGTCGGGCTTGAGCGAGAAGCCGCCCATGAGGCGCCCGGCTTCCTCCAGCGCCTCCTCGATGCCGTCATCCTCGGCGTGGGCCGCGATGAAGGCGCCGAGATGCTCCCGGGCATAAGGCAGCAAAATGTCCTTCAGGAAGGACGCGGGACCGGCGGCGCCCTCGATGTCGGTCAGGATGGCCTTTATGGTCATGGACGAGCCCCCACCGGCGCCGGGCGCGACGCGACATGCTCCCCTGATTGTTCGGAAATCGCCATGGACCGGGTGCTCCGTGCCGTGATCAGGCCTTCACCGCAGGCGCAAGCACCGGGCGTGCCAGAGGGGTGGATGGCACGTTGCAGGCAAGGCCTTGGCCCGCGTCGCCGGCCCCGGCAACTCCATATGCGAACATCCGCGCGGCCGCCCTGCCCCTGCCGGCAAGACTGAGGGCAGGCCCAGCTTCACGCGCATGGAGGGGCGGCCCGGGGAGAACTCTCGATGGCGATTGCCGGCACGACGATTGCTTCGTCTCAAGGAATGAACGTGATCTTGTCATTCTCCGACACAGGATTCTCTTCACAGGATTGCCGGAACAGCGGGTTCGCCCCCCATGGCGATCCGCACCAGTTCATGACCGCTCCCCGCCTTCCGGCGGGCAGTGTGCACCGTCCCTTTCAGACCCACCCCTTTTGTGCAGATATCCTCATATGAGCAAGTTCATCTGTGCCCATGCCGGCGATGCCAAATGGGAAATCGCCCTCGGGTCCTGCTGGGGCCAGGTCCGCTTTCAGCTTCAGAATGCGCCCAAGCCCAATCTGGGCTGGTGCTACCTCACCGACCATTACACCCAGGCGGCGGGCAACATCATGGAGGCGCTGCGCGAGCACATGCCGGGGGTCCATTGGGTGGGCACGGTGGGTGTCGGCGTTGGCGCGGAAGGGGTGGAATATTTCGACGAGCCGGCCATGGTGCTCATGCTGGCCGATCTGCCACCGGACTCCTTCAAGCTGTTTTCCAGCCCAAAGCCGCTGCAGGCGCTCCCGGAAGCCGGCTCGAACGGCTTCGAGGCCTTCACCGCCCTGGTCCATGCGGACGGCGGAAGCGCCGACCTGCCGATCCAGCTCAAGGACCTGAGCGGGAAGACCACCACCGGCTACCTGTTCGGTGGCCTGTCCTCGGCGCGGAACCAGCCCCTGTGCTTCGCCGACGAGGTGTTCCTCGGCGGGCTCTCCGGGGTGGCTTTCGGCCCTGAGGTTCCGGTGCTGTCCCGGGTGACCCAGGGCTGCCAGCCCGTCGGCCCCCAGCGCACCATCACCCGCGCCGAAGGCAATTATCTGGTGACCCTGGACAAGGCCCGGGCCCTGGACTGCGTGCTGGAGGACCTGGGGCTGAGCCTCGACATCCCCGACCCGGAGTTGCGCAACGAACTGGCCCAGACCCTCGCGGGGCTGATCGCCGCCGACGAGGACGTGTCCGCCAAGCCCGGCCAGTTCGGCACCAATACCGAGGTGCGCCATCTGCTGGGTGTCGGCCGCCAGAGCGGCGTCCTGGTGGTGGCGGAGCAGATCGCGGCGGGCATGAAGCTCGCCTTCTGCAAGCGTAACGCGGAGGCGGCGAAGCACGACCTGCTGCGCATCGTCGGCGAGGTCCGGGCCCAGGCGGAGGCCGCAGGCGGCATCAGGGGCGCCCTGTACATCAGCTGTTCCGGGCGGGGCGGCCCCCATTTCGGCCACCGCAACGCGGAATTCCAGATGGTCAGCGAGGCCCTGGGCCCGGTGCCCCTCATCGGCTTCTTCGCCGGCGGCGAGATCGCCCGCCACCATCTCTACGGCTACACCGGGGTGCTGACGGTCTTTACCGGGGCGGCCTGAGAGCGGGGACGAAAATGATGACACCACAGCGGTTTCCAGCAAAACCGACCCCGGTTCTCGCGCCCGTGGAGGCCTGAGCATGCCTGCGGCAGATCGAGTCTCGAAGGACGGCGGCGAAGACCAGAGCCGCATCGTCTCCGCGCGCGGGGTCGTCATGCCCCGGATCCTCTACGGCACGGCCTGGAAAAAGGAACGCACCGCGGAATTGGTGGAATTGGCCCTGCGTTCGGGCTTTCGCGGCATCGACACCGCCTGTCAGCCCAAGCATTACCATGAGCCGGGCGTGGGCGAGGGACTGGCCGCCGTGTTGGGACCTGGGCTCACCCGCGCGGACATCTATCTGCAAACCAAGTTCACCGCCGTAGCGGGGCAGGACCCCGACGCCATCCCCTAAGATCCCAAGGCCAGCCTGGGCGAGCAGGTGCGGCAGTCCTTCCAGGCCTCGCTCGCCAACCTGCGCACCGACTATCTCGATGGCCTCGTCCTGCATTCCCCCTATCCCGAAGACAGGGATACGCTGGAGGTGTGGCGGGCCATGGAGGGCCTGTGCGAGCAAGGTCGCGTCCGCCAACTGGGCATCAGCAACTGCTATGACCTGCGGCGGCTCGAAACCCTGTTCCGGCAGGCCCGGATCAAGCCCGCGCTGGTCCAGAACCGCTTTTACGCCAAGACCAAGTACGACCGGCGGCTTCGGGCCTTTTGCGGCACCAACGGCATTCTCTATCAGAGCTTCTGGACCCTGACCGCCAATCCCGAGGTCCTGGCCCAGCCGAGCCTCGTCGCAATGGCCGCCAGACATGGCCGCACCCCGGCCCAGGTGTTTTTCCGCTACCTGACCCAGATGGACATGGTGTGCCTGACCGGCACCACCTCGCAGGACCACATGAGCCAGGACCTGGCCATCTTCGAATTTCGCCTGAGCCCCGCCGAATGCGAGACGCTGGACGCCCTGCTGCGCTGACCCCGGCAGAAGCCATGGGGCGCCTGTGGTCCGACGGGCGCCTACCGCCCGCGCTGGTCCCAGGAGCCGCCCATGGTCTGGACCAGGTGGATATAGTCGAACACGTCGCTCAGCATGAAGTGGCGGTTCTCGACGGTTGTCATGTGCGCGACCGTGTGCGGGTCGCCTTCGAGATAGCGGAAGGCGGTGGTGCGGAATTGCTCGGGCAGGCTGAGATTGAACGCGGAGGGCTGGGTGAGCATGCGGCAGATCTGATCGAACAGCAGCCGGAACCGCTCGTCCTCGGGGTCCATGTAGACATCCCCGAAGTCTTCCTTGTACCGGCTGAAAAGGGCGAGGTAATCGCCGCTGTCAGGCTTGCTCTGCATGGAACCCATCCGTGTGTCCCTGTCGCGTCATGGCGCGGCAATCAAAAACAATGCCACCATGTGGCGACCCGCCCGGCAGGTGATCACGCGCCGCACGGCATGCAGAATATCCCCATGGGGCAACGGAAGGCATGGCAATGATCGAGGTGCGGCAGAGCGCCGGCGGGGATCCCCTGAAATTCGCGGTGGTGGTGCGCGACGACGCGGGGGAGACCCGCCACGTGGTCACCATGGCGCCGGCCACCTATCAGGAGTTGACGGCGGGTGCGCATAGCCCGGTCAAGTGTATCGAGGCCGCATTCCGCTTCCTGCTGGACCGGGAAGCGAAGGAGCAGATCCTCGGACGGTTCGATATGGGGGTTATCCCGCATTACTATCCGGACTTCCAGCGGAGGTTTCCCGATTACTTGTCGCAGGCGTGACACCCGTAACAACGTGATCGCTCGCATCACCATCTCATCGAGCGCTTTGGCGATGAGGCGACGACGACCAAGACCGGGAAGCAGCAAAGCAAGATGCCACGCGATTTGGAGGAAGCCCGCGCGGCCGGGAGAACGCTCCCAGATGTCGCTCGGGCGTGACCCGGTGCCGGTGGAACCCGCCTTCCGCCGCGTGGCCCGCACCATCGAGGACAAGATCCTGTCAGGCGAGATCGCGCCCGGGACCTGCTGCCCCCCAGACGGGGCTCACGCAGAAGCCGGGCGTCAAGCGTTCCACCCTTCCCGAAGGCCAACCGGGACCATGACGAGAAGCGCGAGCGGGCGTAGATGGAAAAGCACATCCTCGATTTCAAGCGCGGCTACAAGCTCGCCACTCTCCATATGGCAACCCCCGTGGACCTATTCGGAAAATGAACGCACCCCTTTCCCCTCCCGCTGCTTTGGAAGCCTCCACGCCCACCGCCGAAGAGGCCATCCGCTCGCGCCGCTCGGTGCGCGCCTTCCTGCCTACGTCGGTGCCGGACGAAATCTTGGCCCGCATCCTGGAACTCGGCGCCCGCGCGCCGTCCGGCTCCAACATCCAGCCCTGGCAGGTGGCGGTGCTGCGGGGGGAACCCCTCGCCGCCCTCACACGGGAGCTTCACGCCCTGTCGCTGGCCGGGGATCCCGGCCGCGAGGACTACGCCTACTATCCCCGCCAATGGCGCGAGCCCTATCTTGGACGCCGCCGCAAGGTGGGCTGGGACCTCTACGGCACGCTGGGCATTGCCAAGCGCGACATCGAGCGCATGCGACAGCAGCACGCCCGCAACTTCCTGTTCTTCGATGCCCCGGTGGGGCTCGTCTTCACCATCGATCGGGACCTGGAGCGCGGTTCCTGGCTCGACTACGGCATGTTCCTCCAGACCATCATGATCGCCGCCCGCAGCTTCGGCCTCGACACCTGCCCGCAGGCCGCCTTCAACACCTACGGAGCAGTCATCGCCAGGCGCCTCGCCATTCCGGACACACAGATGGTGGTGTGCGGCATGGCGCTCGGATACGCGGACGCCACCGCCCCTGAGAACCGCCTCGAAACCGAGCGCGAGTCGCTGGAGGGCTTCGTGCGCTTCGTCGATACGCTCGCCTGAGCGAGGAGCCGGCGGCCCGGCCTGCTGCCATTCGAACCCTGACGCGCCTGCCGCCGGCGGTGCGGGACTTGGCGCGCCATGGCATCGGCGTCGCAGCCGGCGCGCTAAGCCTGTCCAGCGTACTCTATCGAGTAAGCCAAGGGTTGGCGCCTCACCCTCGCCGCCTACTTCTGCGACCGCCTCGCCTTGATGAAGGACGGCATCCTGATCGCCGAGGGGCCGCCCGCCGCCGTGCTTACGGCGGAGCGCGGGGAATTCGGCGGCGAGCCCTTCATTCTCACCTGGCGCCACGACCGGGCGCTGGATCTTAAACGGCCAGACGCCTGACATTCCCGCCCTTCGACATCCCGCAGCGCCACGCGTTCGATCCGCGCATCCGCTGAAGCCTGACCGTCCGCAGCGCTCTCATGACCGCCGAAGTGATCTTCATCGAGCAAAATGGTAATGGTCCGGGCATGCGCCCGAGGGACCGGACATGACAGACGAGGCAGACCGCCAGGAGCCTTCCACGCCCTATCACCCCGAGGAAATGAAGGCGGCATGGGAGCTGAAAGTCGGCAAGAGCATCACGCTCCAGGCCACGGCCCGCTGGACGCCAGCTGGCGTCGTGACGGCCGGAATTGCCGCATCAGCCGTGCTGCTCTCCATTGCCGCCCTGGTTCGGGCGACGCGGAAGCCGTAATGCACGTCGGCGCCTCTGAGCTGTGCTTTTCTTGGACCGGGACAGGAGCGGCCCTCACGTGCGGCTGAGCGGATGCTCCCTCGCAGCCGAGGAGCCCAGCGAGCCAGAATGGCGGCAGGATGGACGCACGGTTCGGTGTATAGCGGGCGCGAGATGATGGCTTCGAAAGGGTTTCGGTGATGGTGACGGCAGTTGCGCGGGCCATCCGGCGCGCCCTGGGCGTGGTGGCGGGCGTTGTGGTCGTCGCGGCCAGTCTCTATTTCGGGCTCGCCATCCATTACTGGATCGCCTGGCCGGCTGACGTCCGGCAGGTCGGGAGCTTCGCCTTCCCCCTCGCCGTAATCGCCCTGTGGTTCGCTCCCGGCCTCGGCCGCGACATCCGCCGGGTGCTGGCGCTCGCCGCCATCGCCACGCTCGGCATCGCGTTCTTCAGCACGGAGCCGATCGAGCAGGACTGGGTCGCGCTCCAGCAGCACAATCCCACGGCGACGATTGACGGCGACAAGGTCACCATCCGCAATTTCCGCGATGCGCTGCACCGGCCCGGCGCGGAGTCGGTGCCGCGGTGGACCACGGCCACCTTCGACCTGTCGACCCTCACCGGCGCTGACCTCATCATCCAGCCGTTCGGGGACATGAAGGCGCTCGCCCACGTCATGCTCTCCTTCGGCTTCGCCGACGGACGGCACGTGGTGGTCTCCATCGAGGCCCGGCAGGCCAAGGGCGCCAGCTTCGATGCCGTCGCCGGCTTCTTCCGCCGGGATCCCATCTATCCGGAACTCGGCAGCGAGCGGGACCTGATCTGGAGCCGCCTCGCGCGCACGCCGCCCGACGAGGTGCAGATCTTTCCGATCCATCGGGACGCGGCGGCGATCCGCCTCTATTTCGAGCGCATCCTCGCCTTCATCAACCGGGTGGACGCGCGCCCGATCTTCTACTCGACCCTGCGCGAGAGCTGCATGACGACGCTCATGAACCTCGCGCCGGAAAGCTTTGCCGAGGTGCCCTGGCACGACATCCGCCGATGGATTCCCGGCTATGCCCTGAGCCTGTTCCAGCAACTCGGGCTGGTGGACGACGGCATGTCCCCGGAGGAGATGGCGCGGACCCACGGGGTGCGCGACGGCATCCGCTCGCCGGAGGCGTTTCCGACCGAAGCGGCGTGGAGCGGCTACCTGCGCGCGAAGCTGCCGGTCAGCGCGGCAAGGGCAGCGCTTCCCTCGAGCGCGAACTGAGGCGGGGGCATCCCCGCCGGCATCGACGTTGCCGCTCGTGGCCTGCTGCCGGTTTCGTGGACACCGAGATAAGGTGTTCAACGGACTGGAGAGCAGGAATGCAACGACGGAGGTTCAGCCGCGAGTTCAAGCTTGAGGCTGTGAGATTGGTGCAGGATCGGGGTGTTGCGGTTGCGCAGGCGGCCCGCGACCTGGATGTCCACGAGAATGTGCTGCGCAAATGGATCCGCGAGGCGAAAGCGGATGCTCAGCATGCCTTTCCTGGCCATGGGCAGACGAGACCCGAGCAGCTCGAGATTGACCGGCTGCGCAGGGAAGTGACCAAGCTGAAGGCGGAGCGCGACATCCTAAAAAGGGCCGCGGCCTTCTTCGCGAGGGAAGCGACATGAGGTTCGCCTTCATCGCGAAGCACCGGAACATCTGGCCGGTGGCATGGCTATGCGACGCTCTGGACATCTCCCGGTCGGGCTTGCGTGCTTGGCTCAACCGCAGCCCCAGTGCGCATGCCCGACACGATGACGTGCTCGCGACGGCGATCGATCGGAGCTTCAAGAGCAGCGATCGAACCTATGGCGCGCGACGCGTCTGGCACGATGTGCTGGCGGAAGGGTTCTCCTGCGGGCTGCACCGGGTCGAACGGATCATGCGTGAGCATGGGTTGCGGGCCCGGCCGCGCCGTCGTGGGCTGCCGAAGGATGTCGGCGTGCGGGCGGCCGCTTCGGACAATCTTCTCGACCGCGCCTTCGAGGCGTCGGCTCCAAACCAGAAATGGGTGGCGGACTTCACCTACATCTGGACCGCGGAGGGTTGGCTCTACGTTACCGCGGTCGTCGACCTGTTCTCACGACGTGTCGTCGGCTGGGCGATGAAGGCGGAGATGACGGCACAGCTCGTCGCCGATGCCCTCATCATGGCGGTCTGGCGCCGCGGCAAGACGGACAGCCTGCTGCACCACAGCGACCAGGGCAGCCAATATACGAGCGAGCGGTTCCAGGGCCTGATGGCCGACCATGGCATCACCTGCTCGATGAGCCGGTCGGGCAACGTCTGGGACAATGCGGCGATGGAGAGCTTCTTCTCGTCGCAGAAAACCGAGCGCACAGCCCGCAAGGTCTACAGGATGAGGGATGACGCGAGAGCGGATGTGTTCGACTACATCGAGCGCTTCTACAATCGCCGACGCCGGCACTCGACACTGGGCTACCTGAGCCCCGTCGAGTTCGAGCAGCGAGCTAAATTAGCTTAACCGCGTGTCCACAGAACCGGCAGCAGGCCAATGAGCCCTGAGCCCAGCGCATCATCCCTGGCGGCTTGGAAAGCGCTTCGCGGAGGGTCGTGGCCAATGCGGCCCAATCGCACACTGCAGCCAAAACCGTTTCAGATCGCGGAACTGAAACGGTAGGCTATGGCTAAGTCGTTGATTTAATGGCGCCCCAGCGTAGATGAAACTGATAACTATGTTTCCGCTGGGGCACTATGAGAGCGTATCCCACAAAACGCCAACGCCGCCTAAAATGCGATCCTGCACGCCATCTCCCTGCGACGACTTTGGGGTGCTGCAAACAAGTTGAAGGCGCTCGGCGACATGCTTGCCGTTGATACCAGCATTCAGAGCATGTAGCCGATATCCGAGGCGCCAGTGGGATACGCGAACATTGTCGTCTTCAGATTGTCGGCCGTCAGGTCGTGGCGGATCGCCAGGGCAAACAGGTTGATCACTTCATCGGCGTGCGGCCCGACAAGATGAGCGCCGATGATGCGCCCCGTATCGTCCTCCACCATCACCTTGAAGCCATAGGTCTTCTCTACGGCCTGGCGGGCCGTAAACCAGTCGGACGCCTTCTGGGACTTCGTCTGAAATTTCAGGTCCTGCTGACGTGCTTGTTCCTCGCTCAGCCCGACGGCGGCGATCGGCGGGATCGTGAAGGCGACGCTTGGCACGCCGCGATAGTCGGGTCTATGCCGATTGCCCTCCAGGAGGTTAGCGGCGACCATCTTGGCGTCGTGGCTGGAGACGGGAGTCAGCGGCGGCCCCTCCTGTGCCGCATCGCCGGCGGCATATACGGCTGCGTTAGAGACGCTCTGCAGGTACTCATTCAGCTTGAGCCGGCCCTTCTCCGCGGCGACGCCGCCGGCCTCAAGATCAAGCGCGTCGAGCGCAGGCGCGCGGCCGGCCGAATGGACAACGAGGTCGGCGTCGAAGGTCGCGTCTCCGCCTTCTGAGGAAGCGCGGACGACAAAGCCCGCATGGTCCTTCTCGATCGCGCTTACCGTGGTCCGCAAGCGCACATCCACCCGGATCTCCCGGAACTTGTCCATGAGCCAGCCCACGAGGTCCGGGTCAAAGTGTCCAAGCATCCGTTTGCCACGCTGGAGAATCGTCACCTGCACACCCGCACGCGCAGCGATGTGGGAGAACTCCGACGCAATATACCCGCCGCCAACCAGCACGATCCGGCGTGGCAGTCGCTCCATGGCCAAGAAGTCTTCGTTGGTGGCGAAGTACTCTTCACCGGGAATCCCTAGCCTTATCGGCTCGGCACCCGCAGCGATAAGGACGTGGCGGGCTTCAAGGCTCTCGCCGTCCACCGTCAGGCTGTTCCGGCCCGTGAAGCGCGCGTGCCCGCGGTACGTATGGATGCCCTTTTCATCGTAGCGGTGTTCATGTTTTTCAGGGACTGGATCGGTGAAGGTGCGCTTGAAGGCAATCAGTTCGGGCCAGTCGATATGGACGTCGCCGGCAACGCCGTTGCCCCGCATGCGCCGGGCGTGGTCGAGGGCCGAGGCACCGCCGACAAGCATCTTTTTCGGGTCGCAGCCGCGTAGGGCGCAGGTGCCGCCGAAAGGCCGGTAGTCGATGATCGCCACACTCCAGCCGGCAGCGCGCACGCGCATGGCAGCGACCATGGCAGCCGTGCCGGTTCCTATGACTACGAGGTCGTATTGCTCCGCCATTCGTCTCTCCTACTTATGCCTGCTGCCGCCCATCCGAACGCGGCGCCGATTCCCGCGAGAGCAAGCGGCATCAGCGTGCCTATCCGGGTCGCGCTCGTCACCGTTCTCTTGGTCTGCGGCGAGGTGGCAGGTATCAGGTCGATGACAGAAGCGCGCGGCAGTTCTTGCGCTTGAAAACGAGTATTGCCTGAATGAATCTCTATCAGCCCGCGCAGCACGACAGCTTCGCGACGTCCTTGCTGAACGACAGCGCCGCGAGCTTCAGGCCCTCGACTGTGGTGAGATACGGAAAGATCGTATCCGCGAGGTCGTCGATGGTGAGGCGGTGCCGGATCGCGAGCGCCGCGGTCTGAATGCTGTCAGCACCCTCCGGCGCCAGGATATGCGCGCCGAGCAGCCGGCCGCTGCCGGCGTCGGCGACAAGCTTGATGAGCCCGCGGGTGTCGCGCGCGGCGAGCGCGCGCGGCACCTGGTCGAGACCGATCGTCGAGGCACGGACGGCATACCCCGCCGTTCGAGCCGCGGCCTCCGTCAGCCCGACACTCGCCACCTGCGGGTCGGTGAACACGACGGCGGGCATGGCGCTGTTGTCGTAGCGCAAGCTGTCGCCATTGAGGGCGTTCTTCGCCGCGAGCTTTGCGCCGTAGGCGGCCATGTAAACGAACTGGTCGCGGCCGGTGACGTCGCCGGCGGCATAGATGCCGGCGCGGGTCGTGCGCATCCGATCATCAATGACGATGGCGCCCCTAGACGAGACGGCGATCTCGTGTTCGGCGAGCCCCAGGCTTTCAATATTGGGTGTGCGGCCGGTGGTGATCAGTACCCGGTCCGCCTCGATCGTCGTGTCCTGGCCGTCGCGCGCAACAATGAGCGAGACACCGTCCTCAGTCTTCCGAATGGCGCGGTAGGCAATACCGGAGGTCACGGTGATCCCCTCGTCTGCGAAATACGCCGTCAGGGCCGCGCTGATCTCGGGCTCGGTCTCGGGGAGCAAGCGGGACCGGCACACGAGCGTCACCTTGACGCCGGCGCGGACGAACATCTGGGCGAGCTCCGCTCCGATATAGCCGCCGCCGATCACAAGCAGCGACCGCGGCAGCTCCTCGAGGTCGAGCGCCGTCGTGCTGGTGAGATACGGCACGGTCTCGATGCCGGGGATGGCAGGAACCGCCGGCCGCGCGCCGGTCGCGATGATGATCTTGCCGGCGGGAATGCGCGTGCCGTCCACCTCGACGCCACGGTCCATGAGGCGCGCCGGCCCTTCGCGATAGGCGATGCCGTTATAGGCCGGGAGGAGGTCAATGTACTTGGCCTGGCGCAACCCGGAAACGAGCGCGTCCTTCTGGCGAACGGTTCCCCGCCAGTCGGTCACTTCGGCCTCGGCCGAGATGCCGGCGAAGCGCGCTGCCGCCCGAGCATTGTGGAGCGTCTCGGCGGCGCGGATCAGCGTCTTCGACGGCACGCAGCCGATATTGACGCAGGTGCCGCCGATGGTGCCGCTCCCTATGAGCGCTACCTGCGCGCCTTGGTCGGCGGCTGTGATCGCGGCCGAGAAGCCGGCCGAGCCGGCGCCGATGACGACGAGATCGTAGCCACCGCCATTGCGCCCGTTCGAGGCAACCCGCCGGCCTGCCGTCGGCGTGTTTTTCGACACGGTATCGACCGATGATGGAAATGCTCCACGCGCCTCGGCAGCGAGGTCGACCGCACGTTCGCCGGCGGTCACACCGGCAAGGCTCGGCCCGAAGATCGCTCGACCTGCTTCCAGGGCTTCCTCGATTGACAGCCGGAATCCCGGTTCGGCGGATCGACGCTCCTGACGCCACGCGGCGAGGTGATCGTCCGAACAGAAGAATGACGTTGCCGCGCATAGTGAGTTCGCAGCGCACGCGCCTTCATAACGGACGCTGAGCCACACGAAGGCCGTCCGCGGCTCGACCTGGGCCAACGCCCTGCCTCGATCTCGCGTGGCGATCCGGATTGGCGCGCCACAGTAGCGGCAGCTCGATGCGATCGCGATGTCGTGGCCGGTCATGGCACCGATGCCGAGCGCGTCGACCGCGCACATGGCATTGAGAGTGCGTCCATCCAGTGTGACCCGGTGGCCGGTGTCGCGGTCGGTGAAAGGATAGGCGCCGACGATCTTGTCGCCGTCGAGAACGACCAGGTCGCGACGGCGGAGATCTTGGAGCAGCGGCTGGATGGCCGTCTCGCTCAGCGCCGCACACTTGGCAAGCGCACCGGGCGTCGGAGCTCGTCCGTGTTCGGCGTAAAGCTGAAGCAGCACAACGCGAACGCGGTCCGTGGCCGGGTCGTAGCCGCTCCAGCGGTTGAGCACATGGCCGGACCCGACCATTGCCAGCAGGGCGTCTTTGACCACGAGCGACGAAACCACCGGCCAGTCCGGGAACGTCACACCTGGCCGCACGGCATAGCTCGGCAGTGTCGCGGATGCGGAAGCCGCAACCTTGTCCCGGGACGCGGTGGATGCGCAGCAATCGTTCATTGCTTCAGGCCTTCTTCGTGATTCTCGTCTCGCAACAGGCGGCTCTGGTGCGGCGCCGATAAACGCCCCACGCGATGAGCCCGAGGCTCGCCGCCAGCAGTGGAAACAGCACTAGATCCGCGCGTGCCATCCACGCGCTCAGACCAACCAGCGGCAGGAGCACCGCGAGGACAGGCATCGCGCAGCAGATCGCGGCAACAGTGGCGCCGGCGGTGCCGGTGCGGATCAGGGCACGGTCATTCATGTCAACTGCCTTGCTGCTGCGTCGGGCGGGCGGGATAGCCGGCGTTCATGCTGGCCGCCGCGATGGCGTCGGGGTTCGTTTTCCCGTCATCGAAGGTCACGGTGGCGGTCTTCGCCTCGAACGAGACCGCCACCTTCGTCACCCCGGGCACCGCTGCCATCGAGGTCTTTACGATGTAGGGACAGGAGGCGCAGGTCATGTTGTCGACGGCGAAGGTGATCGTACGTTCGGCAGCAAACGCAGCCGGCGCCGTCATCACCGAGGCGATCAGGGCGAGAGCGCTCAAATAGGTCTTCATGGAATGGATCTCCTCTTTGCTCAGGCGCGAAGCAGCAGCGGCGCGACATAGTCGAAGGCGAAGGCAGCCGCGACGAGGACCGTTGCGATCCAAAGCGCGATTTGCACGAGGCGGCTGGGGATCGGGCGTGCACAGGCCGCGTCATCGGCGCAGGCTTGCCGCGGCTTCCAGTAGACGAGGTAGAAGCCGTAGCCGAGAACACCCGTCGTCCCGGCGACGAACAATGGCTTGTAGGGTGCGAGCGCCGTCAGATTGCCAATCCAGGCGCCACCGATGCCGAGGCTGAACAAGACGAGTGGCACGATGCAGCAGGAGGAGGCGGCAAGCGCGCCGAGAATGCCGCCGACGGCGACCAAGCGCTGCCGTCCGACCTCGCTCCGCTCCGACGCGGCGACGCCCGCTTCGCCCGATGTGACCGCTACTGTTCCTGGTCGCGCGGTGTCCATGTCCGACCTCTCTATCCTTGCCGAAATACTATCTGTGCCGTACCATGCGGTCTGTAGTCACTACAGGGTCAAGAGGGTTTTTGCGATGCGCGATCACGCCGTGGTGAAGGGCCTGCAACGGGCCGAGCTCGCCCAGCGGACGGGCTGCAACCTGGAGACCGTGCGCTATTACGAGAAGGTCGGCCTTCTACCCGACCCGCCGCGCACAGCGAGCGGCTATCGCAGCTACGACACCTCGCATGAGCGGCGCCTTCGGTTCGTGCTGCGGGCGCGCGAGCTCGGCTTCTCGCTCGACGAGATCCGCGAACTCTTGCGCCTCGTCGACGAGCGGGACCAGCCCTGCGCGGAAGCGCGGGTTGTGGCCGCCACGCACCTCGACGATGTGCGGGCGAAGATAGCCGACCTAAGACGGATGGAGCGGGTGCTTAAGGACGTGGTCGCGCAATGCGCCGACGGCACGCTGCCGGAATGTCCGCTTATCGAGACGCTGTTCGCCGGACACAAGTAGCCAGTCTGGAACAGGTGGCGAATTTTCTACGCCACAACTCACCTGCCTACGACGATGCCATCAGCAGTGATCGTAGTCTGGAGTGCGAGGTCGTGCCGCCGCGAAGAAAAGGCGGGATTTGGCGTCCCAGCGTAGATGAAACTGATAACTACGTTTCCGCTGGAGCACTCTGATATTGCGACCGCAGGCACGAAGATCCCGCCAAAAGTACCTTCGGCTAGCCAAATCTACTACGCTCGTTCGTAGAGCAGCCCTGCTACGGCGAGCATAGGCCGGAGAGGGCTTACTACGCTAGGGTCGCCGAAAAGTCGCCGCCTATCGTCCCTCACCGCCGCAGTACGATCGCGAGCGCCACTGCTGAGGGCATCTGTTGGCCGACAGCGGTCTATCTGTTTTGAGGAAGTGTCTCCGTGAGTCGTGCGTCTAACGCATTATTAGAATGGATCACGCGTTTCTGCGTTCACGCCATTCCCGAAGCGCGGCCTCCGTCGCCTCCCGGCGGGGTGACCCGATAAAAATCGGCCATCTCATCTCCTCGAGTCGGGCGCGGGTGCCATTCGAGGCAGTGATGCGGGCGCCGTTGCGCAACAACCTGGTCATGGCATCGAGCAAACGGTTCCACTCGGGCGGCCAGTCTCGCGAATACGCTGCCCTTGTTTGCGCATCTGGAACGCTATGGGACCCGATCATCCCGGAGCTGCCGGGTGCCGAGGCGTTCGGCGGCGCTATCCGCCATTCGGTGACCTCCCGCTCGGCCGATGAGGTGCAGAGCAGGCGCGTCCTGGTGGTCGGCGGCGGCAATTCGGGTGCCGATATCGCCTGCGACGTGGCTCGAACAGCTGCTTCCGTATCGCTTTCGATGCGTCGCGGCTACTGGTTCGTGCCGAAATTTATCGCAGGGCGGCCTAGCGACCAATTCTTCCGCCGCCGCGACGGGCTGCCGGAATGGGCGCACCCGCCCGACGCGGCGGCGCTGCTCAAGCTTCTCGTTGGCCCTCACGAGGCTTACGGGCTGGAGACGCCAGACCACCCGCCATTTGCGGCTCATCCGATCATGAACACTGAAGTGCTCCACCACATGGGTCACGGCCGCGTATGCGCCGGGATCGCGCACGGAACGACAACGACGCAGAAGAAGCACGGCATCCCAGCGGAGAGAATGCACTCCTTCTTCGGGGCGAGCTGTCGACGGGCGTCGCGTCGTTGTTTCGCAGAAGCATTCACGTAATGAGCCGGACAGGGCCAAACATTGCCGATAGCTATTCGACGGAGAATTGGCCCATCATTCCGTTGTCCTCGTGCTCCAGAATGTGGCAGTGATACATGAAGGGGTAGCCCTGCGAGGCCTTGCTAAACTTGACGAGCAGCTCCGCGGGTTCGCGCACCAGAACTGTATCTCTGAGTCCCTGATCCAGGACGTCTGGCTTCCTTCCCGCCCTGCTCAGCACCTCGAAGTGGACGCCGTGGATATGGAGCGGGTGAGCCATCATCTCGCCCGAGACTTCCCAAATCTCCGTATTGCCAAGGGTCACGCTCTCATCGATCCGCCGCATGTCGAAGGGGCGGCCATTGATGCTGAACGGGGCAGCCATGGGACCGGCTTCCGTTCTAGTGTCGCCCGACATCTGTTCTTCCATCATGCCGCCGCCCATCATTCCGCCCATACCCATGTTGAGGACCAGCCGGCGCCGCCGTATCGCTGCCGAAGGCTGAACCCGCTCCTGTGCGATGAGCAGCTTAGGCACGGATGCGGCTCCCGAAGCAGCCGCGCCCGGCTCAAACCTGATGAACGCTCCACCCGCAACACGGTCTCGGCCGAAGTCTTGCATCATAGGCATCATGCCCATTATTCTCGAGTTGGAATCAGCGGTAGTTAGCAGCCCCACGGGGCTTCGATCCGAGAAGTCCACCAGCAGTTCGGCGCGCTGCCCGGGAGCAAGGCGTATCGATTGCAACTGCACCGGTCGTTCAAGAAGGCCGCCCTCGGTCGCGATCCAGTGGAAGGCCCTCTTGTCCTCGAATGAAAGATCGTAGACGCGCGCGTTTGACGCGTTCACCATGCGTAGCCGCACGAGGCGTGGAGGCACCTGAGCCACGGGGTTAGGAGTGCCGTTTACCAGAACGATATCGCCGCGCCTGCCCTGCATGAGCGTCATCATGCCGTTTGGCATTACGAGCAGGCCGTCCTCAAACTGACGATCCTGTAGGACAAGCGGCAGGTCGTCCACTCCATAGTCGTTCGGAAGCCCGAGACGCTGCTCCTCGTCGTCCTGAATGATGAAGACGCCTGCCAGGCCCCGATAAACCTGTTCCGCGGTGAGCCCGTGAACGTGCGAGTGATACATCAAGGTGGCAGCCGGTTGGTCGATCGGGAGCAGCGGACGCCACGTCTGACCTGGACTGATAGGCTGGTGCGGCCCCCCATCCAGCGGGCCTGGAACGAGTAGGCCGTGCCAGTGCACAGTGGTGGTCTCAGCAAGCTCATTCTTGACGTTGACCTGGACGGAATCTCCCCGCCTGACCCGGATGGTCGGGCCGAGGTAAGACCCATTGTATCCGAGCGTCTCGCTGAACCGTCCAGGGTAGAACTCGGTTGTTCCAGTCTGCACGCGAAGCGAGGCAGATCCCCCGCTCGCCCGCGGGTCGAGTAGGGGTGGGATCTTGAGCGCCTGTGTGTCAGTTCCGCTCCTAGGCCACAGGATAGGGCGAGCAGCAAAGCCCGCAATGCCTAATCCAAGAACGCCAGCTCCCGCCAGAACCGTTCGACGTGAAAGAAGCATGAGGGAACCCCTTGATCAGATCGGCGGAAGATGCAGCAGGGCGAGCTAGCCTTGTATCGATGGTCCTTCCGGTTCAGCTCTCATGATCTCGGCCTCATCCGGGCAGTCCCCGCACATTCGATTGGCGGGCAGAGCGATATCGATCCGCTTCGGATATGGCAGGTTGAGATCGCTCATGATCTGGATGAACTCGTCCAAGCTTTTGCCGGCGCCAAGACGCGGGTTTCGCTCGCGCTCCTGCTCCACCGTACTAACGTGGCGGTGCTGGTAGTCATGGGCGGGATAGACGAGAGTTTCTCCGGGCAAAGTGAAGATCTTCTCGTGGATCGAGCGGTAGAGCGCGGCCGCGTCACCGCCCTGAAAGTCCGTTCGTCCGCACCCGTCGATCAGAAGGGCATCGCCTGTGAAAACCCTCGTCACGCCAGGAACGTCGATGAGGTAGCTGTGATGCGAGTCGGTGTGGCCAGGAGTATAGAGGGGATTGAATGTGAGGTGACCGACGGACAGCGGGTTGACCTCGCTCACGCCCACGTCGGCACAAGGAAGACCGTCCAGCTCAGGATAAGCCACCTTGCATCCAGTGATGCTCCGCAACCGGCAAGCGGATGTGACATGGTCGGCATGGATGTGCGTCTCGAGTGTGTATGCGAGCCTTAAACCGAGATCCTGGAGAGCGGAGAGGTCCCGGTCCAACGTCTCCAGGACCGGGTCGAGAAGCACGGCTTCTCCTGTGTCGCGGCAGCCGAACAGGTAAGTGTAGGTTGAAGATTCCGGCTCATACAGTTGGCGAAAGTTCATGTTCAGGCTCCCGGCGGCTTGGAGTCCATGACGCGCGCGCTTTTGGCGAACCTCATGCGTTGCTTCGTGCAGGGCCGAATTATGGACGGCTTCCGTCGAGGCCATCGCGACGGCAGTAGTTCATGATCAATTCTCCTGAGGATCTGAGTTTTCAGGTCCGGTGTGGCTGTTCTTCACATGTGACTGGTCGTTAGCGCTGCCAGCAACCGCCGCGGGCGCGACAGCGGCTGCTTCCGCGATCGGCGCGCAATATATTCCATGGAGTGTCTCTATGACTTTGGCGGCCTCTGTGCTCGCGAGCGTGTAGTAGACAGTCTGGCCCTCACGCCGGGTGCGAACCAAGCCATCCTTGCGGAGCAGCGCCAGTTGTTGCGAGACAGCTGTCTCCCGTGCCTGGATGAGGCGAGCGAGTTCGCCGACCGACCTCTCGCCCTCCAAAAGGTAGCAGAGGAGGAGAAGGCGGTTCCGACTGGCAAGCGCCTTCAAGAGGTCTGTCGCTTGCTCTACCGCTTGGAACATCTCTTCTATCTTCATAGTTTCATACATATGAAGGGCATCGGCTCTCATCAAGGTTGCTTGGTGGGCGACTGGGCGCAGGCGTGGCGCAGTTCCTCAGCAGCAGGAGGATCAGCGACTCTATGAACGAGCCGTTCCTCCCGCATGTTGTTGCCCCCGAACGACCGGAAACGGTCACGGGTTGGCGCGAGCCTGGATAAACTCGCGAGGTGAATGGTAACCCGATACCACCAACGGTTTCCATCGTTCACCCGTCGTAGATGCATATCATCGCACTTGCGCAGATATGAAGGCAACCCTAAATAGGGATCGTCTAATGTTTTGATCGGGTCGAAGGAATGGACAACTTTACTCCGGTATCAGCGCTGCTCGGCGGCCTGTTGATCGGCGCCTCCGCGGCTCTGTTCCTCTTCCTGAATGGCCGCATCGCGGGTGTCAGCGGCATCCTCGGCGGCTTCATTCATCCTGCCCGCAATGAGATCGGCTGGCGCCTGGCTTTCGTCGCCGGCCTCTTCCTCGCCCCATTCCTCTACGCCGCGCTTGGCGGCGCGCTGCCGCAGATCACCCTGACTCCTTCGATAGAGCTTCTGGCCGTCGCAGGCCTGATCGTCGGCTTCGGCACCCGTCTCGGGGCAGGTTGCACCAGCGGTCACGGCGTTTGCGGCGTCGCACGCGGCTCGCCACGTTCGCTCGCCGCGACAGCGGTCTTCATGGCCACGGCCATCGCCACTGTCTTCATCACGCGTCATGTTCTCGGAGGCTGACTCCATGTCCCTCATCATCTCCGCCTTCGCCTCCGGGCTGCTCTTCGGCCTCGGGCTGGTCATCTCCGAGATGGTCAATCCGGCGAAGGTGCTCGGGTTCCTCGACGTCTTCGGCAACTGGGACCCGAGCCTTGCCTTGGTGATGGGCGGCGCCCTCGCAGTGTCTGCGCTCGGATACCTCCTCGCCAAGCGCCGAGGTGTCCCGGTCTTCGCGCGGCGGCTTGAGATCCCGACCCGCCGCGATCTTGATCCGCGCCTGATCGGTGGGGCCGTGCTCTTCGGCGTCGGATGGGGCCTGGTCGGCCTCTGCCCGGGCCCGGCTTTGACCGCGCTTACCTTCGGGCCTTGGCAGGTTTTCGTCTTCATCACGGCGATGATGACCGGCATGGCCCTGTTCCGGTTGCTCCCGGACGACTGGCCACAGGTGACCTTCCGACGCGGGCCGGCGGGAGTAGACGGCTAATGCCCGACCTCATCACCTCTCTCCTGGCCACAGGCTCGGGCGGCATCGTGGGGCTGGTTCTCGGGCTCGTGGGCGGTGGCGGCTCGATCCTTGCCGTGCCGCTGCTGGTCTACGTGGTCGGCGTGGCCTCGCCCCACGTGGCCATCGGCACAAGCGCTGTCGCTGTTTCCGCGAGCGCCCTTGGCAATCTCTTCCCGCACTGGCGCGCCGGCAACGTCAAATGGCGGTGCGCCGCAGTCTTCGCTGCCGCCGGTGTCCTCGGCGCATTTGCTGGCGCGGCCGTCGCCAAAGCCGTCGATGGCCAGAAGCTTCTGGCGTTGTTCGGCGTCGTGATGGTCGTGATCGGCGCCGTGATGCTCCGCAGGCGGGAGGGCCGCGGCAACCCGGACGTACGCCTCTCGTCCGAGACTGCGCGAGAGCTCCTGCCTCTTCTTCTCGGGATCGGCTTCACTGTCGGAGTGTTCTCCGGGTTCTTCGGGATCGGCGGTGGATTCCTGATCGTACCGGGATTGATGCTCGCGACCCGGATGCCGCTCGCGTTCGCCATCGGCACCTCGCTCGTTGGGGTGGCGGCCTTCGGGGCGGCGACGGCCGCCAGCTACGCGCTCTCAGGGCTCGTCGACTGGTGGCTCTCCGGCCTGTTCGTGCTCGGGGGGCTCGTCGGTGGGCTGGTCGGGACGGCACTTGGAAAAGTTGTCGCCAGCCGCAAGCAAATGCTGGGCACGCTTTTCGCCGGCCTCGTGATCGTGGTCGGCCTCTACATTATTGCCCGAGGGCTCCTCGCGCTGACAGCCACTCAGCCATGAATCAATCGAAAGGAGCAAACTGCATGCCCGCCTCGTCTTCGCCTCTGAAAGGCAACCCTGTCGTGAAGGGCTTCTTCGAGAAGCGCACGTCTAGCGTCCAGTATGTCGTCGCCGATCCGGAGACGAAGCGCGCCGCCATAATCGACCCGGTGCTGGACTTCGATCCGAAGTCCGGCGCTACGGCCACTCACTCGGCCGATCAGCTCCTCGCGCATATCGACCAGGAGGACTACACGCTGGAGTGGATTTTGGACACCCATCCGCATGCCGATCATTTCTCGGCGGCCGGCTACCTCAAGGACAAGACAGCCGTCCCGACCGCCATCGGCGAGAAGGTCGTCGAGATCCAGAAGCTCTGGAAGGGGATCTACAACCTGCCCGACAGCTTCCCGCCAGACGGCTCGCAATGGAACCGGCTCTTCGCCGACGGCGAACGTTTCAAGATCGGCAACATGGACGTCGAGGTGGTGTTCACGCCGGGGCACACGCTCGCCTCGATCGCCTACGTGGTCGGCGACGCCGCCTTCATCCACGACACTATCTTCATGCCGGATGGCGGCACAGCCCGGGCCGACTTCCCTGGCGGCTCAGCAAAGGTGCTGTGGAACAGTATTCAACGCATCATGGCGCTGCCCGACGACACCCGCTTGTTCACCGGGCACGACTACTGCCCTGGCGGTCGAAAGCCGGAATGGGAAAGCACAGTGGCTGAGCAGAGGGCCAGGAACACGCACCTCGTAAAGGCAAGAACGGAAGAGGAGTTCGTGGCCCTGCGCGAGAAGCGCGACCGCGAGCTGCCTATGCCGAAGCTCATCCTGCACTCCCTGCAGGTGAACATCCAGGGCGGTCGGCTGCCTGAGCCCGAGGAAAACGGCATACGTTATCTCAAGATCCCCCTCGATGCGCTCGACGCACCGTGGGACGAGTGAAGGAGCCAATCATGACGACGAAAAGTGCAAAGGATCTAGTGGCTGAGGCAAGCCGGGACATCGAGACGCTTTCGGGCCCAGAAGCAGCGAAGTTGGTGGGCGACCCCAGCGTGATGTTTGTGGACGTGCGCGAGGCCGAGGAGCTGCAAAAGACAGGTAAGCTCCGGGGTGCCGTGCATGTGCCGCGCGGATTCCTCGAGTTCCAGGCCGATCCGACCAGCCCGACGCACAAGCCGGAGCTGGGCGGGGGCAAGAAGCTGGTGCTCTACTGCGGATCAGGTAACCGCTCCGCTCTTGGCGCCAAGGCCCTCAAGGAAATGGGCATCACGAACGTAGCGCATGTCGCCGGCGGGTTCCCGGCCCTCCAGCAGGCGGGCGGACTCGTGGAAGAGGTCAACCGATGATGCAAGACATGATGGGTGGAGGAATGATGTGGGGCATGGGCTTTTTCTGGCTCGTCATCATCATTGTTCTCGTGCTCGCGGCGATCGCCCTCGCCAAGTACATCTTTTCACGCCGTCGGTAAGAGACAGCGTCTAACCAGAAAGGATCAAGGTCATGAGCTACTACCTTGCAAAAACGCTCTCGACGTCATTCGACGATGCTCTCACACGCACGACGGAAGCCTTGAAGGCGGAGGGCTTTGGCGTCATCACGCAGATCGACATCCGGGAAACCCTTAAGCGGAAGGTGAACGCGGATTTTCGGCCCTATACGATCCTCGGGGCCTGCAACCCGGCGCTCGCGTTAGAGGCGCTCAAGCTCGAGGACAAGGTCGGGACGATGCTGCCCTGCAACGTCATCGTCCAGGAACTTAGGCTTGGCGAGGTTGAAATCGCGGCAGTCGATCCTGTCGCCTCTATGCAGGCGATTCAGAACCGTGAGCTCGCCGATAAAGCGCAAACCGTGAGAGGCAAGCTGGAGAAGGTGATCCAGAGCCTCTGACAGCGGCATTTCTGCTCCATCAGCTTCACGAGCCAAAGCCTTCGGAGTTCTATGGAAAGGGAGGGAGACTGCGCCCTGAGGATCGAACTGCGTCATCTCCGCTATGTCGTTGCGGCTGCACGAATGGTCGACGTCTCCTGTGCGCTTTCGACGTATGCTGAACACGGTGCGTTCCGTGATTGTGCCGTTTCAGTGCAACGAAACGAGCGCTCTCGTGTCGATCGAGCTTAAACATCTACGCTATGCCGAGGCGGCGGCACACCATGGCAGCTTCCGCAAGGCGGCGGATTCGCTCGCACTGAAGCAATCCAATCTGAGCCGCCGGATCAGGCATCTCGAGGATCAACTCGGCGTTAGGCTTTTCGAGCGAACCAATGGCGGCGTGCGACCGACCTCGGCTGGGCGCGACTTCATCCACGGCGCGCGGCGCGTCCTCCACGAGCTGGAGGTTGTGATCGATGGCGTCAAGGCGGTGGGGCGGGGCGAAGCCGGACACATCACAATCGGATTCTATACGTCGTTGTCGGCGGGCAATCTCCGCGCCACGCTTATTGAGTATTCTCGGCGCTTTCCGCAGGTGCACATCAGCACGGTCGAAGGCTCGCGGGCACGACTGTCCAAGGGAATCGAGAACGGCAAGATCGACATCGCCATCGTTACCGGCGAGCCCGCACTGGACGGCAACCGCTCGATGATGCTGTGGAGCGAGCGCATTATCGTTGCCCTGCCTCAGGACCATCCTCTCGCCGCCAACGAGATTGTTTACTGGACTGACTTGAAGCGCGAACGGTTCCTCTTGTGCGAGCGCGATCCCGGCCCGGAGATCTATGATATCCTTGTTGCCAAGCTGGCTTCTCCCGGCGATCTGCCTAAGGTCGTTCGGCACGATGTTAGTCTGGAGAACATCAAGAGCCTGGTCGGCGCTGGCTACGGCGTCAGCGTGATGTGCGAAGCGTGCATGGGCGCCAACTATGAGGGCGTGGTCCATCGTGAAGCGCGCGACGGCAATGGCTCGACTCATATCGTCTATCGCGCCTATTGGAAGGGCCACGACGACAACCCTGCAGTGGGGCATTTCATTCGGCTTTTGGAGGAGCGCTGTCCGCCGGTCGCGAACGGGAACGGGATGCGTGGCGGAGTTTCGCGAAACCGCGATCCGTCGCCATGAAACGCTCGATCATCGGTGCGACGACCTTGGCGGGCTCGACGGCTTTGCCGCTTTCGCGGCCAAGGATCTCCGCATATGCGATGAGATCGCGGTGAAGAGCAGCGGGCAATTCCACCGAGAGTTTCACCGGCTTGTCGTCTTCGAGCGGCCCTAGCCTTAGCTTGGCCATCGGTTAGCCTCCGTGGGGTTCGAGGACCAGGTCACGCGTGACGATAACGCGAACGGGAAAGCCCGGCCGTATGGTCAACGTCGGCGCGACGTTGAGCTGGCGGCGGACGATCTGTTGGCCCGCATCGTTGATGGTGTCTTGCCCGCCGTTGCGGATCGCCTGAATCAGGCGGTCGTCGTCGTTGGTGGCGAGCTCGGCGCCAATGCTCAGCAGCGTGGATAGTCCCGCCGCCTTTGCCAGTTCCCACCAATGATAGTCGATGCCATCCTGAAGGCCCGCATAGCCTTCAGCGTCGGCGCCGGGCTGACGCTCGAGGACGATCGAGCGCCCGTTCGGGAGGATCAGCCGATTCCAGACCAGGAGCACACGGCTCTGGCCGAACTGAACATTGTTGTCGTACTGGCCGATGATCCGCGTCCCTTGCGGCACCAGCAGGATGCGCCCTGTCGGGCTGTCGTAGATGTTCTCCGTCACCTGCGCGGTGATCTGGCCCGGAAGATCGGAGCGGATGCCCGTGATGAGCGCGGCGGCGATCACGGCGCCCGCCTGAAGGATATAGGGGGACGCCGGCGCCGCAACGCGATCCTGTGCCACCGTGCGCCGATCGGCGGCCGCATTGAGGAATGCAAGCTGTCGATCTTGCGCTGATGGTGTGGCAGGTGGTGGCGCGAGGCCGAGGCCGGCGAGGTCAGGCGCCGGCGGTGGCGCGATCGTCGCAGCCGCGGGGCCCGTCGACGCCATTGGACGGTTCTCCGTCCCGGTGAAAAGCCTGCTGACGCGCGCAGTCTCGATCTCCTGCAAACGGCGCTGCTCCTCGGCGCTAAGACCAGGATTGGCTTGGGCTGGCAACGGCTGACCACGATTCTGCGCGCCCAGGATGGGGCGCCCGAGGTCGCCCGGGAGCGGCGGGCCAAGCTGCGGAACGCCGCTATAATCGCGCGGCAATCCGGAAAGGCCGTCGGCAGTCGAGCGATTGTCGGTCGAGTGGAGTTCCTCGGCGGGCGTCCCCCCCTCGCGGGTTTGGAGCGCATAGATCAACGCGCCGCCGATCCCGACGCTCGCCAGAAGGCCGATGCCGGCAAGCACCTTGCGCGAGAGGCGCGTGACGCGCGGCGCTTCCGCACGAAGCCGCATTGGGGCGGCAGCGTCGTCGGCCGGCCCGGTCAGCGGCGCCTCCTGTTCTTCTTTCCGGGGGCCAGGCTCACTCACGACGCGGGCCTCCCATCGGTGCGGACGATCCGGACGCGTTTCTGGCGGTCGCCTGCGCCGAAGCGCAGCTCGGCGGCCGCGAACAGGCGGTCGACGATCATGTAGTTTGCGCGAACGCGGTAGTTCACGAGTTCGGAGGTGTTGCCTTCCGGACCCACTACGAACAGCGGCGGCATTTCGCCCTGGCCGATGCCGCGGGGAAACTCGATGAAGACCTGGCGACCATCATCGTAGGCGCGCAGCGGTCGCCAAGGTGCGCGGTCGCCTTCGATCGCATAGCGGAAATTGATGTTGGCGAGGTCGACGCCGGTGGCGACTGGCCTAGCGGCCTCTGCCTGCGCGTTCTGGCGCCGCAGCGCGATGAGCTGATCCTGCGGATACTGCCAGGACACCGAAGCCATATAGGTGCGCTCGGTCGAGCGAAGTTCCATGTGGTAGGTGCGCAAGTTCGTGTTGATGATGAGATTCGTCATCAGGTCGGCGCGGGTGGGCTTCACCAGGATGTGGACTTGGCTCGTCGCGCCCGCGCCGCTCAGCGTATCGCCGATGATCCAGCGAACCGTGTCGCCGGCGGCGACTGGACCGGAGCCGACCAGTTGCTCGCCCGGCTGAAGGGCTATGTCGGTGATCTGGCCGACGGCGGTATAGACCTGATAGAGCGCGCCGCCCGTATAGGGATAGACCTGCATGGCGTTGATGAAGCCGTCGCGGACCGGCTGCACGCGCGCGGCGGCGTTGGCCTGATTGACGCGCGCTGTCGGATCGGTGGGTTCGGGTGTGCCGCGGGATGGCTCGACGGGCTTCATCTGACCAGGGAGCGGCAGAGGTCTCGGCAGCTCGACCACGCGCACGGGAGCCGGGGGATTGGCGCTCAGCGCCGCCGGCACTGCGTCATCGTAGGAGATCTCCGGCGGCCTGTTCGCCGTGGCGCAGCCGGCGAGGGCCGACGTGCACAGCAGCAGAATCGCAAATGTGGAAGTGCGAGAAGCCGGGTTTCCGGCTTTACGGAAAGACGGCTTCATTGCCCAAGCTCCCGTGACCAGTTGATGGCGTTGACGTAGATGCCGAGCGGGTTGGCGCGCAGCCGGTCGGCATTGCGGGGCACCTGCATGACGATGGTGAGGATGGCGGTCCAGCGGGTCGTCTCGGCGAGCTGGCCGTTCTCGTAGCGGCGCTCGACCCAGGCGACGCGGAAGCTGTCGGGCGACGCCCGGATGACGCTGGAGACATCGACAGCGATCTGCTGCCGGCCGACCTTGGTGAAGGGGTCGTTCGAGCGCGCGTAGTCGTTCAGTGCCATCGCACCGCGGTCGGTCGTGAAATCGTAGGCGCGCAGCCAATTCTGCCGGACGATGATAGCGTCGGACGGAATCGATCGAACCTGCTCGATGAAGCGCGCGAGATGGAAGGCGATCTGCGGGTCAGTCGGACGATAGTCGGCGACAGCGGGCGCGACTGCCTGCGCCTGGCCGAGCCTGTCGACCTGAACGACCCAAGGGACGATCGTTCCGCGCGCCGATTGCCAGACAAGCGCCGCCGCGAAACCAGCGGACAGGATCAGCGAGCCGAACGCCATGAAGCGCCAGTTCTTGGCCTGAACGCGCGCGGCGCCGATGCGCTCATCCCAGACCTGAGCGGCGCGCTGGTAGGGCGTCTCAGGTTCGGGCGTCTTGCCGTAGTGAACGGAGGGTCTTCTGAACATCAGCGATCGCCTTCGGAGAGATTGATGGAAGAGCCGCCGCCATGGCTGTCGCCGCTGCGCACGGCATGGGCGGCCGCGGTCACACCGTGGCTCAGGGCTTGAGAACGCTTCATGCGGCGGGCCCAGGCCGGCGGCCCGTCAGCAGCCTGCGATGGCGCAGCCTCGGCCGCGCTTCCGCCGATCGTACCCATGGTCGATGTGCCGCCGGTGGCGGCGAACGCGGACTTGGCGCCTTCGGAGAAGCTCGACTTCATGCTATCGGCGGCGCGCGAGGCCGTCCGGCGGAGGGGCGAAGCCGCCGCGCCGCCGGCTGCGCGTGCGACCCCGCCCAAGCCTGACGCCACGCCTGCGGCGCCCGACTGGCCAGCGGCGCCAAGGCTGTAAGCGGTCGAAGCGCCGCCCGCCATCGCCGCACCGCCACGGGCGGCGGCGGCGGCTCCTCCAGCAAGGGCGCCGCCGCCAGATGCCACGGCCCCAACAGTCGCAGCGCCCGCCGCCACTATGCCGCCCGCCGCGAGTCCGGTGCCGACCGCGGCGCCGGCGCCGAGCTGCGGACCACCCGAGACGAGGCCGTTGGCGATACCGGGACCGAAGATGCCGAGACCCAGCAGCGACAGTGCGGCGAGCACGATCGCCATGGCCTGGTCGATCGTGGGCGTCTGGCCAGCGAACCCGGCGGTGAATTGAGAGAACAACGTCGAGCCGATGCCGATGATGACGGCGAGGACCAGCACCTTGATGCCGCTCGAGATGACGTTGCCGAGGACGCGCTCGGCCATGAACGCGGATTTGCCGAACAGGCCGAACGGGATCAGCACGAAGCCGGCGAGCGTCGTCAGCTTGAACTCGATCAGGGTGACGAAGAGCTGGACGGCGAGAATGAAGAAGGCGAGCAGCACCAGCGCCCAGGCGAACAACAGACAGGCGATCTGGATGAAGTTCTCGAAGAAGGCGATCCAGCCCATCAGGTTGGAGATGGAATCGAGCAGCGGCCGGCCGGCGTCGAGGCCGGTCTGCGCAACACGGCCGGGACGCATGAGATCGTCGACGGTAAATCCCGTGCCCGACGCCTTCAGGCCGAGCCCGGCGAAGCTTTCGAACACGATGCGCGCGAGGTTGTTCCAGTTGCCGATGATGTAGGCGAAGACGCCGACGAACAGCGTCTTCTTGACCAGGCGCGCCATGATGTCGTCGTCGGCGCCCCAGCTCCAGAACAGCGCGGCCAATGTCACGTCGATGACGATCAGCGTGGTTGCGATGAACGCCACCTCGCCGCCGAGCAGGCCGAAGCCGCTATCGATGTAGCTGGTGAATACGCCGAGGAACTGGTCGATGACGCCGGTGCCGCCCATGGTTCACCGTCCGTCCTGCGGCTGGGGCGATGCTGGCGCGGGCGTAGCGCCAAGGAATCGGTCCCGGGTTTCGGCCCAGGTGCGCAGACATTCGGTATCCCGCGCGGCGGCCTCGCCGAGCAGTTGGCAGCGCCGTTGCGCCTGGCGCAGCGGATCAGCCGGCGTGACTTCAACCGGCTGCAGCGCTTGGCCGGCGGGGTCTTCCTCTTTCCGGGTCATCTCGATCGCCGTCGCGGTGATGGCGACGGCGACGAAGACGACGGCGCCGAGGCGCGCTAGAAGCTTGCCGTCCATGACACGATCCTCTTGGGGGGCCTTAGTTGCCATTCGGGAACATGCGGGCGTTGCCGGGCTGATAGCCGACGCCGGGCGTCAGGAAGCGGCGGCGCTGCTCACGGCCCTGCTCGGCAGCCGCCGCACGCTCCGCTTCGGTCAGCGCTTGAGCTCGTCCGTTCGCAGCGACGACGGCCGTGAGATCGGCGAGCTGCTGCGCCTGGAGCGCGAGGAGCTGATTGCCTGCCTGCGCCGCCTGCAAGGCGCCGGTCGCGCCCTGGCTTTGGCCGATGAGCGCCGACATCTCGGCGCGGTTGGTGTCGATGTTGCCGACGACACCGGCCTGCACCCGCATGGCGTCCTGCAGGCCGCCGACGGTGTTCTGCCAGCGCTCGCGCGCTTGCGCTACGAGTTGCTGGTCGGACGCCGACATCGACGCATTGCCGTAGGTGGAGGTGAAGGCCTGGTCGATCTGCTGGACGTCGTAGGCGATGCGCTGCGCCTGGCCGAGGAGTTGCTGCGTCCGCTGCACGGACTGCTGCAGGCGCTGAAGCGAGGAGTAAGGCAGGCTCGCGAGGTTTCGCGCCTGGTTGATCAGCATCGTCGCTTCATTCTGAAGCGAGGTGATCTGGTTGTTGATCTGCTCCAGGGCACGAGCTGCGGAGAGAACATTCTGCACGTAGTTCGTCGGGTCGTAGACGATCCATTGCGCGGACGCCGGCTGGATCATCACGGGCGACATCGCCACGGGGACGGAAAGGATCGATGCGGCAAGAAGCGCCGCGCGTGAGCGACGGAAGATCATGGCTGGGTCTCCAGGTTATTGAGGTTGGGGATGAGGTCGGCGGCCCAGGCGACGCCGCGCAGACGCAGCCAGGCCGGCAGGAAACCTTCGCGGCCGTGCTCTGCGATGACGCGCTCGATCGCCGCCTGATCGGTTTTTGAGGAGGCGGCGCAGAGCGCCAACGCCACGTCGGACAGACCGAGTTCGAAGAGTCGGTTGCCTCGGCGGGATTGGCAGTAGTAGTCGCGCTTCGGCATCGCGCGGGCGAGGATCTCGATCTGGCGATCGTTGAGCCCGAAGCGGCGGTAGATCGCGGTGATCTGCGGTTCGATCGCGCGCTCGTTCGGTAACAGCAGCCGCGTCTGGCAGCTCTCGACAATGGCCGGCGCGATCGCAGAACTGTCGATGTCGGAGAGCGATTGGGTGGCGAAGACGACGGACGCGTTCTTCTTGCGGAGCGTCTTCAACCACTCGCGGAGCTGGCCGGCGAAATCCTCGTCATCGAGCGCCAGCCAGCCTTCGTCGACGATGAGCAGCGTTGGGCTGCCGTCGAGGCGGTCCTCGATGCGGTGGAAGAGATAGGCGAGCACGGCCGGCGCGGCGGCCGTGCCGATCAGGCCCTCGGTCTCGAACGCCTGCACAACGGCTTCGCCAAGATGCTCGCTCTCGGCGTCGAGCAGCCGGCCATAGGCGCCCCCGACGCAATAGGGCCGCAGCGCCTGTTTGAGATCGTTCGATTGAAGGAGGACGGCGAGTCCGGTCAGGGTGCGCTCGACGACGGGCGCGCTCGCCAGCGAGGTCAGCGCCGTCCAGATGTATTCCTTCACCTCTGGCGCGATCGTCACGCCCTCGCGCTGCAAGATCGCGACGATCCAATCAGCCGCCCACGCGCGCTCCGGCACGTGGTGGATGCCGGCGAGCGGTTGCAGCGAGACGCTGTCAGCCGCGCCTTCTGTCAGGCCGCCGCCGAGATCGTGCCAGTCGCCGCCCATCGCGAGCGCTGCAGCTCGGATGCTTCCGCCGAAGTCGAAGGCGAAGACCTGGGAGCCGGGATAGCGCCGGAACTGCAGCGCCATCAGCGCCAGGAGCACCGATTTGCCGGCGCCGGTCGGCCCGACGACGAGCGTGTGACCGACATCGCCGACATGAAGGGAAAACCGGAACGGGGTCGAGCCTTCGGTCCTGCCGTAGAGCAAGGGGGGTTGCCCGAAATGCTCGTCCCGTTCCGGCCCCGCCCACACCGCCGACAGCGGAATCATATGGGCGAGATTGAGCGTCGAGATCGGCGGCTGCCGGACGTTGGCGTAGACATGGCCCGGCAGCGAGCCAAGCCAGGCGTCGACGGCGTTGATCGTTTCCGCCATCGCGGTGAAGTCGCGGCCTTGAACGATCTTCTCCACCAACCGGAGCTTCTCGGCTGCGATGCGTGGATCGGCGTCCCAGACAGCGACCGTCGCGGTGACATAGGCCTGACCCGCATAGTCCGCGCCGAGTTCCTGGAGCGCGAGGTCGGCATCGGCCGCCTTGTTCGCCGCATCGGTGTCGACGAGCACCGAAGCCTCGTTGGTCATCACCTCCTTGAGGATCGCCATGATGCTCTTGCGCTTGGCGAACCACTGCCGCCGTATCTTGGTTAGCAGCTTGGTGGCGTCGGTCTTGTCCAGTAGGACGGCGCGTGTCGACCAGCGATAGGGAAAGGCGAGCCGGTTGAGGTCGTCGAGCAGCCCGGGCGTGGTCGCGGTCGGAAAACCGACAATGGTAAGGATGCGGAGATGCGCGTCGCCGAGCCGCGGCTCCAGTCCGCCGGTGAGCGGTTGATCGGCCAGCAACGCGTCGAGATACATCGGCGTCTCGGGCACACGCACGCGGTGGCGTTTGGTCGAGACGGTCGAATGCAGATAGGTCAGCGTCTCGCCGCCATCGAGCCATGCGCATTCCGGCATGAAGTTCTCGATGAGCTGGAGCACGCGGTCGGTGCGATCGGCGAAGCCGCGCAACGCCTCACGAGGGTCGAGACCGTTATCGGCCTTGCCTTCATAGAGCCAGCTTTCGGCGCGGGCGGCGTCCTCGGCCGGCGGCAGGTAGACGAAGGTCAGGAAGTAGCTCGACTCGAAGTGCGAGGCGTCTTCCTCGAAATCGGCCTTGCGTTCGGCGTCGACCAGAGCCGACGCGGCATCGGGAAAGCGGCTCGCCGGATAGGTGCCGGCGCCATGGCGCTGGGCCTCGACGAAAATCGCCCATCCCGAGCCGAGCCGGCGGAAAGCATTGTTGAGCCGGCCGGCCACGGCGACGAGCTCGGCCGGCACCGCGGAGTCGAGGTCGGGACCGCGAAAGCGGGCGGTGCGTTGGTAGCTGCCGTCCTTGTTGAGGACGATGCCCTCGCCGACGAGCGCGGCCCAGGGCAGGAAGTCCGCGAGACGGGTTGAGGTTCGGCGATATTCGGCAAGGTGCATCATCGGGGCCTCACGCGCTTAGATGGCCGGGGATGCGCAGGTGACGGCGCACCACGTCGACGAATTGTGGATCGCGTTTGGCCGCCCACACCGCCGCGAAATGCCCGATCGCCCAGAGCCCGAGACCGACCAGCCAGAGCCGCAGGCCAAGGCCGAGCGCCGCCGCCAGCGTGCCGTTGAGGATCGCGATGGAGCGCGGCGCGCCGCCGAGCAGGATGTGCTCGGTGAGCGCCCGATGGACCGGGACGGCGAAGCCTGGCACGTCGCCGACGCTGTCGGTCAGGCTCGCCATCAGACGAGCGCTCCGCCGCCGAAGGAGAAGAAGGACAGGAAGAAGCTCGACGCGGCGAAGGCGATCGACAGGCCGAAGACGATCTGGATCAGCTTCCGCGCGCCGCCTGACGTATCGCCGAAGGCTAGCGTTAGCCCTGTGATGATGATGATCATCACAGCGATGATCTTGGCCACAGGCCCCTCGATGGATTCGAGGATCGATTGCAGCGGCGCTTCCCACGGCATCGAAGAGCCGGAAGCATGGGCTGCTGGCGCAAGCATCATGCTGAAGACGGCGACGGACGCGGCCGTCGCGATATGACGGCGAGCGCGCAGGGCATGGCGGATCATTCGGGTTCTCCTGGGGCGGGCTGGGTTGCGGGGATGACGCGGTAGTCGCCGTCCGGCTGTAGGCCTTCGACGCGGGCGAGTTCGGCGAGGCGACGGGTCGAGCCGCGACCGCTGAGCACCGCGACGAGATCGATGGTCTCGGCGATCAGCGCGCGCGGGACGGTGACGACGGCTTCCTGAATGAGTTGCTCAAGGCGGCGCAGCGCGCCGAGCGCGGTGCCGGCGTGGATCGTGCCGATGCCGCCCGGGTGGCCCGTCCCCCAGGCCTTGAGCAAATCCAGCGCCTCGGCGCCGCGCACCTCTCCGATCGGAATGCGATCAGGGCGCAAGCGAAGCGAGGAGCGGACGAGATCGGACAGCGATGCGACGCCATCCTTGGTGCGCATGGCTACGAGGTTGGGCGCGGCGCATTGCAGCTCGCGCGTGTCCTCGATCAGAACCACGCGGTCGAAGGTCTTCGATACCTCGGCGAGCAAGGCGTTGGTGAGCGTGGTCTTGCCGGTCGAGGTGCCGCCGGCGACGAGGATGTTGCGGCGGTCCGCGACGGCGCGGCGGAGCACCTCCGCCTGTTCGGCGGACATGATCTCGGCGGCGACATAGTCAGCGAGCGTGAAGACGGCGACGGCAGGTTTGCGGATCGCGAATGCCGGCGCGGCGACGACGGGCGGCAGAAGGCCTTCGAAGCGCTCCCCCGTCTCGGGCAACTCGGCCGAAACGCGCGGTGAACCGGAATGAACCTCGGCGCCGACATGATGCGCGACCAGGCGGACGATGCGCTCGCCGTCCGCGGGCGACAGGCGCGCTCCGGTATCGGAGAGTCCCTCGGACAGCCGGTCGATCCAGAGCCGCCCATCGGGATTGAGCATCACCTCGACGATCGACGGGTCTTCCAGGAATCCGGCGATGGCGGGGCCGAGGGCCGTGCGCAACATGCGCGCGCCTCGAAGGATCGCCTCTGATTGCTGGTGAGAAACCGCCATGTCGTCCCCGTTCTGCGCGGGACCGCAAACAAGCGGCCCTGGATCGGGGATGAGTAGAAGAGGCAGAAATCAGGGCATGACAACAAGCAGAACGGGGTCGTAGTGCTCTGGCGTACAAAGAGAGGGCGACGGCGGAACTGACAAACTCTTGCGATGCCCGGCGCGATGATTATTCCGCGCCCGGGACACCTACTACGTCGTCCGAAATCTCCTCACGCACTTTCGGTCCCTTCGCGAGTCGCCGCCCGAGTGCGGCGACGAAGGCGTCGTACCGCTCGCCGGCCTGTGCGCGTGCGGCCGCCTGGGCTGGCTCCGGAAGTGGCGGGTTGGTGGTGAGCCAGAAGCGGACGAACACTGCGAGCATTTCCACGGAAATGCCAAGGTCGCGTTCCATGCGCGTCATGCGCCGGTCGAGCTGGTCCAATCGCTTGGTGGTCGCGGCCTCTTGGCGCTCGGCGGCGTCGGGCGATAGGAAGGATGCGATGGCCGCTTCCGCGACCAGGGATCGCGATTGATCGCGACGCGCGGCATAAGCGGCGAGCGCTTTCGTGATATCCGGATCGAGATAGACCGAGAGGCGCTGCTTCTTCGGAATCTTCATGTTCACCACGCTCAGAGGTCCATCCCGTCACTGGGATCGAGCGAGACCTGCCGCGCGACGCCCTGCATCACCTGATTCAGCCGGCCTGCGCGCGCGGCGTCGTCGTCATCGGCGTCGTCGGGACCATCGAGCTCGAACTCGTTGTCGATCGGCGCCTTCCTCTCGACAGGCTTTACCGCGGTCAGCTCCGGTTGCTGACGCCGTTCGGAGCCGGTCGAGTCGTCATCGCCGGTGCCGTCCTGCTGCGCGGCTGCATCGGGTTGCGGCCGCGACGGCAATGGCAGGGCGCTCCAATCGTCCGGCTTTCCCGCGGCTGGCCTCGCGAGCGCGGGTGGTGGCAGGACGCGTTCCTGAAACCGGCGATCCTCGAAATAGCGGGCTTTCTTCGCGCGTATCGGCGGCGTACCGGCCACCATCACGATCTCGTCGGCGGGCGGGAGCTGCATCACCTCACCCGGCGTCAGCAGTGGGCGCGCCGTCTCCGATCGCGAAACCATCAGATGGCCGAGCCATGGGCTCAGCCTGTGCCCCGCGTAGTTTCGCATTGCCCGCATCTCGGTCGCGGTGCCGAGGGCGTCGGAGACGCGTTTGGCCGTGCGCTCGTCATTGGTCGCGAAGCTCACGCGCACATGGCAGTTGTCGAGGATCGAGTTGTTCGGACCATACGCTTTCTCAATCTGATTGAGCGACTGGGCGATCAGGAAGCTCTTCAGCCCATAGCCCGCCATGAACGCCAAGGCGCTCTCGAAGAAGTCGAGGCGCCCGAGTGCGGGAAACTCGTCGAGCATGAGCAGCAGCCGGTGCCGCCTGCCTTTGGCGTTGAGATCCTCCGTCAGTCGGCGTCCGATCTGATTGAGGATAAGCCGGATCAGCGGCTTGGTGCGCGCGATGTCAGATGGCGGCACGACGAGGTAGAGCGTCGACGGTCGCGCTCCGCCAACAATGTCTGTGATGCGCCAGTCGCAACGGCGCGTAACATCCGCCACCACGGGATCGCGATAGAGTCCGAGAAACGACATCGCGGTCGACAAGACGCCCGACCGCTCATTGTCGGACTTATTCAGCAGCTCGCGCGCGGCCGATGCGATGACCGGGTGCGGTCCAGCTTCGCCGAGATGCGCCGTCTTCATCATGGCGGCGAGCGTCGACTCGATCGGCCGCTTGGGGTCGGAGAGGAAGGCGGCGACGCCTGCGAGTGTCTTGTCGGTCTCAGCGTAGAGAACGTGCAGGATAGCGCCGACGAGGAGTGCGTGGGACGTCTTCTCCCAATGATTGCGGCGTTCCAAACTCCCTTCGGGATCGACCAGGATGTCGGCGATGTTCTGGACGTCGCGGACCTCCCATTCGCCGCGGCGGACTTCGAGCAGCGGGTTGTAAGCGGACGACTTCGCATTCGTGGGATCGAACAGCAGCACGCGGCCATGTTGGGCGCGGAAGCCGGAAGTGAGCTGCCAGTTCTCGCCCTTGATGTCGTGAACGATGGCGGAGCCCGGCCAGGTCAGCAGCGAGGGCACGACCAGGCCGACGCCCTTGCCGGAGCGGGTCGGCGCGAAGCACAGCACATGCTCTGGCCCGTCATGGCGAAGATAGGCGCGATCGAACCTGCCGAGCACCACGCCATCGGGCCCAAGCAGGCCGGCGGCGCGCACCTCGTCGGCTCGCGCCCAGCGCGCCGAACCATAGGTTTCGACATTTTTGGCCTCGCGGGCTCGCCACACTGACATGCCGATGGCGACCGCGATGGCAATGAAGCCGCCGGATGCGGCGATGTAGGCGCCCTCGACGAAAACCGAAGGCGCATAGGCGTCGTAGAAGTACCACCACCAGAAGAAGGCCGGCGGATGGTAGACTGGCCAGCCAAATGCCTCGAACCATGGCCGGCCGAGTTGCGGCTGGAAGCCTAGCTGCCATGCCGTCCACTGGGTCGCGGTCCAGGTCGTGGTCAGCACGATCACGAAGACGGCGAGAATCTGTCCCCAGAGAATCTTCGTGGCCGACATGGCGGTGTCCTTTCTTGATGAGGAGCGGTGATCACAGGCCGAGCCCCCGCTTGCGGCCGAAGCTCCAGTCGATGCCGCCATCGCTTCGCGCGAGACCGGAGACATGACGGCCGAGCTGCTTTTCGAGTGATGGAGACCAGGGAACGAGCTGGAAGCCGAGGCCGTCATCGATCATCGCGAAGCGGCCGGAGGCGAGCGCGAAGCGCTGCCTGTAGGTGCCGGCGACATACTCACCCGTCGAAGCACGCGTCAGCGGCCGCCCGCTTTCCGCCGACAGCTTATCGGCGAGCGCGTCCAGCTCGCGCCGGCGCAGCGTCTCGATCAGGTCGCGGCTGAAGCTGACGCCACGGCTCTGACGCTCCGCCAGACCTTGCGCGATCAGGTGCTCGGCGCGCCGGTCCAGCGCCTCGCGCACCTCTGCGCCAAAGCCGCCGACGCCGCCGCCGAGTGCGATCGGTTCACGGGCGATAGCTTGCCGGTCAAGCCAGGTGGCGCCGGCTGCGGTGATCTGCCGTTCGATCGAGAGGTCCGAGCGGACCGCCAGGGCGACGCGGCGCCGGCCCTGGGCATCGTCGAACTTGCGCAGCTCGACGATCGAGCCCGGCGCGCCGTCCCCGGCGGCGTCGAGATCGGGCAGCTTGATATGATGGGTCCGTCCGTCCGCGCCGTCGACCACGGCATAGGCGGTGCCCTTCAGCTCGTCGTCGAGGCCGCGAGCCACCAGACGGCCGACGACAGAATCGTCCAGGCTTTCGCCTGCCAGCACGTAGCTGGCCGTGCCGCGCTCGATGCCGCGTTCCGAAAGGCCGCGATGGATTCGCTTGATGATGTCGCCGCGTTCGCCCAGCTCGCGCAGAGTCGTCTCGGCATTCTCGGACACAATCCACTGGCCGGGGCCAACCTGGTCGGCAAGCCCAAGCGATTCGAGCTTGCGCAGGCGTCCGACCTTGAGGGCGTGGAATTCGTCGGGCTGCCGGTTGGGATGCGGCGCAAGGTCGATGACGCCGGTGCGACAGCCATCGCGCGTGAGCTGGCGATCGAGGTTGGTCCAGCGTTCGGCGTCGATCTGACGTTCCAGGGTGCGACGGATTTCGTGATCCGTGCGCGGACCCAACTCCCGCGTGATCAGATCCCGCGCCCGATCGCGCATGCCTTCCTTGATATAGTCGCGGGAGATGACGAGGTTCTCGCCGTCCTCGCGCACGCCACGCACAATCAGGTGGACGTGCGGATGCTCGGTGTTCCAGTGATCGACGGCGACCCATTCGAGCTTGGTGCCGAGGTCCTTCTCCATCTGGCCGACCAAATCGCGGGCGAAGGTCTTGAGGTCCGACATCTCCACGGCGTCGTCCGGCGAGACGATGAACCGGAAATGATGCCGGTCGTCCTCGCATCGCTGCGCGAACGCCTTCGGATCGGCATGGTCCGTACCAGGGCCGAACAGCCTCGCCTTCTCTCCGTCCCGGGTGACGCCCTCGCGGCGCAGATAGTTGAGATGGGTGGCGAGCGGCGCGCCGCGTCCGGCGTGACGGACGACGCGCGCCTTGACGACGGCGCCGCGCGAGCGGGAGGTGATGAGCCGGTTGGCCTGCACTGATGCGCGCTGACCGCGGCCGAACCGGGAGCGGTGGCCCGGCCCGATCGTCCCCTTGCGGGAAACCGATCCGCCGGCCCGCTGGGCGGCGGCGAGCGCCTGGGCGATGAAGGGTCTGGCGCGCTGCACGCGCGTCGAGCGGATGCGGCCTGGCCGGATTCGGAAATCGTTCTCGTCGGTCATGGTCGCGCGCCTGCACATCGCGCGATGGCGCTGATTTGCTTATGAAATCGCTGAAGCCGCAGACTGCGCCAGACAGGCGCACCTCGCGAATTTGCTGCATAAGCCCTTGAAAAAGCACAACCGAACCGAGGCGCACATCGCGCCCCTTTATCCTGCCCTCCTAATCGGTCGTATTTCCACTGCTCTTGCGGACATCGTCGTTCATCCTTCCCGATGCGAGAATATACTATGCTGTTCGCCACGGCACGCCTCCGCTCGCGGGCTTCGAGTTCCGATGCGCCTTGCACTCCTCCGCGCTCTGCGACGGGGTGTTCCGGCTGCACGTCGGCAGCGCTCGAACCGTCGCGGCGCACTTTTCCATCGGATTGACGGAGCATCGTCACAGGCAATCGAGCGCGGTCCGGCCGTCTTCCGATCGGCACAGCCGCAGGCAAGATAACGTGCGTTCCGTCGGTCCTGGTCTGCATCGGTCCTCATCCGCCGAGGGCGGATCTCCATGTTCAGAATGGCGTCCGTCAGTTGCGGGCGCGCTGCATGTCTCGTGTCAGCAAGTTGCTCATCGGTGGGCTCCCAGGAGCTTGCGATCCTTGGTGTGCGCCCGCTGCGCGGCGTCGGCAGTGCTCGCTGCCGGATCGCCGAGATAGAAGGTGCCGTCGCTCCACATGGCGTGCATGATGACGGCCAGTTTGCGGGCCACGGCGACGCACGCCTTGCGATGGCAGGAGCGCTTGGCGATCTCCTGGCCCCAGGCCTTCACCTTGTCCTTGCCCTTGAAGCGGGTCAGCAGTCCCGATGCCGCCTCGTAGAGCGCGCGGCGCACATCAGAGTCCCCAGCCTTTGAGATACGCCCCTGCACGTCGATCGATGTGCCCGACTGCCATCGCCTGGACGTCAGCCCGAAATAGGCGGCAACGTCGCGCGAGCGGCGGAAGCGGGACGGGTCGTCGATCGCCGTCATGAAGCTGAGCGCCGTCACCGGCCCGACGCCTGGGATCGCCATGAAGCGCCGGCACAGCTCGCTTTGCGCCACCAGCTTCACGACGAGATCGTGCAGCCGGCAATACTCCTTCCACAGCGCGGCGCGCGCCGACAGCATGGCGTCCATGAGCTCGCAGGACAGCGGATCGTCGGCCACCGCCTCCCGCACCGCCTGGTCGAACTTGCCGCGCGAGGTGCCACCGAGCTTGATCCCGAAGCTCTTCAGCGAGTGGCGGATGGCGTTCTCGAGATCGAGGAACTTGCGCTTCAGGTTGCGTCGATGCGTCAGCAGCAGGCGCATCCGGTAGCAGCTTTCCGTCTTCACGTGCGCCTGGCGGAACCAGCCTGTGCGCATGATGTGGGCGATCCCGAGGGCGTCCGCTGCGTCGGTCTTGTTGCGCTGGGCCGACATCGCGGCCCGCACATGCTGCGTCTCCAGGCAGATCGCCGGCAGGCCGAGCTTCTTGAGCTCGGGATGGAGCCAGGGCGACAGCGAGCCGGCCTCGTGGCCGACACGCTTCAATCGCCCAACGAAGGGCTTCAGCACCGCCAGCAACGCCTCCGGCTCGGTCGCCACCTTCACCGTCAGATGTACTTCACCGCGATCATCGACGACGCACACCGCCGTCTCCTCGATGGCCACGTCCAGCCCGCAAAAGAAGTCCATCACCCGCCTCCTGCGTTGCGTAACGCGGGAGATTTTACCGGGCGGCGAAGCTGTTGGTGGCGCGCTCTTCGGCGGGGAACCGTCCTGCCGATTACGGGCGGCAATCGTGCGGTCGTGTTGCCTCGCTCCCCCTTCCACGCACGCCATGATGCGCCGGAGTACGCCAGACCGCGATCTCGAGTGAGCGCGGTCATTGCGGCCCTCGACCATCAGGCCGCGCGACGAACAGGCCGGAGGACTGCGGCATGATCGCGGAAACCTCGCGCACGGGAGGTGTCGCAGGAGCGTCGTCCGGATGGTGCGGGGTTTGCGCTGGATCGGCAGCCGAGATGCGCTCGATACGCGCGACGAACAGCGGGGCGCGGGTCCAAGCCTGTGGCGGATCGGCGACGGCGACGGCGACTGGACTGGGGAGATCACCGCCGCCGAATAAAGGGACCAGCGCGGCGACGTAGGCGCGGGTCTCGGCCGGGAGCGGGCGACCGGCGAGATACTCCTCGTAGCGTCCCGGCCCCGCATTGTAGGCGGCCAGGAAGCCTGGCGAACCATAGCGATCATACATCTCGCGCAGGTAGGCCGCGCCCGCGAGGATGTTGTCGCGCGGACTGTAAGGATCGCGCCCCAGTCGGTGGCGTGTGCGAAGCTCCGTCCATGTATGGGGCATGATCTGCATCAGACCCATTGCGCCCGCGGATGAGATCGCGCGCACGTCGCCCGCGCTTTCGGCACGCATGACGGCGCGAATCCAGCGCTCCGGAATGCCGAAGCGTTGCGAAGCCTCGGCGATGAAGACGGCGAACGGATCGGCTGGGCTTGCGCGCGAGGTCGTCGCGTTCTGCGCCAGCGCGGTGGCCGGTGATCCGCTGACGATCAGCAGGCCGGAAAGGAGAAGGACGGAGAGATGCCGGGCGGCGCGTGTCCGCCCGGTCTCCACCGGTTGCCTGCGCGATGGGCGGCGCGTCGGCATGCCGTCAGTCCCGCTCATTGCGCTTCGGCGGACGGTTCCAGTGCAGGCCCCAGGCGGACTTGTCGTCGCCGGACTGGAACAGGTTGGCGCGGATCGGTTGGCGGAGTGACGGGTCGTCGATCTGCAAGGAAACGTAGTCGCCGGCCTTCTCGCCGGTTCGCCTCCATCCGGCGCCGATCTCCGGACCGCCGTCGTCGCGAAGGTGAATGCGATAGTCCGGCGCGTTCTCGGTGTCGGAATGCTCGGCGGGGACGAGCACCATCTCGATGTCGAGAGCGACCGTTCGGATGCGGCCGGCATAGCCGGTCTTGGTGCGCGTGAACTCTCCGATCTGCGGCATGGAAGCCTCCTGTGTGGTGCGGTGAAATGGGAATGGGCGCGTCTTCACCGCGTCGCGGCGCGCCATTCGAAGCGGCCGTTGCCGTCTTCGTCGGTGTAGAGAGGGGTTGCTCGTCCGATGACCGAGCCGCGGGAAACTGGACCGAAGTAGCGACCGTCCAGGCTGTCCTCCACGGACCAGTTCATGAGGAAGATCTCGTCGGCGGCGATGCGGCGGCAGCCCTGCCAAACGGGGAGATGGCGGCCGAGACGGTCGCGCGGCAGCGCGTCGCCGACCGGGATGCCGTCTACGGTGACGTGTGCGCCGGTGCGGCAGACTTGTTGCCCCGATAGACCCGCAACGCGTTTCAGGAGCGGGACGCCGCGAGGCAGATAGCCGCGCTCAGCGAGGAACGATGCGAGCGGCTCGGGTGCGTTTACGGCGACCAGGTCGGTCACTTCGAGCTGCGGCGACCGATCGATTGAATAGAGGCCGACCGGCGTGCTGGCGGACGCGTTCCAGATCAGCCTGGGCGTGATGTGGATGAAGGACAGGCCACCGATCAAGATCACGGTGAAGTACGTCGTCATGACGTAGCCGAAGCGGGTCATGGCTCGACCTTCCGGCGCAGAAGGATGGCCCGATGCTGCTCCGCCGTGTAGCTGCGCGGTTCCTGGCCGGCAGCGAGACGATTATGAACATGCCGCCAATGATGCGGTGAGACCTCAGCCGGATTGATGCCGACCGACTCGATGGCGTCGACGATCTGCAGTACGCGCTCGACCTTTGGCCAGCCGTCCATCCTCAGCAGGATGTCGCCACCAGGACGCACGAAGGGCAGAGTCTGGTAGTGCTCGCCGGGCGAGATCGCGCGCACGATGTCGATGCGCGAGATGATCGTGCCGAAGTCGTTTGCCGCCCAACGGACAAAGGCGAAGACACTGTGGGGCGGGAAGCTGAGCACGCGCCGGCGTCGGTCGAGAATCTGTTCCTGGACGTCCTGGCCGAACCGAATCCAGTATTCGACCCTCTTCTCGATCCAGGTCAGTTCGACGCGAGTCAGACCGTCGAAGAGGAGCGCCGCCGGCACGCCGCGCAAATGACCAGCGCCGTTCATTGCGTGTCTCCTTCGGCTGGAGGAAATTCGCGGGCGAGCAGTTCGCGCAGCATGTCGGCGACGGTGACGCCGCGCTGGAACGCGGCGATCTTGATCTGGCCGCGCATGTCGGGCGTCACATCGATCGTGAGCCGTGCCGTGAACGCGGCGTCGCCGTTCCGAGCGGGTCGCGGATCGGAGGCTTTGACCCAGCTCTCAGGATCGACAGGACGTGCAGTGAAGCCGCGTTTCTGGGATCGCCCGGTCATGGCGCGATCCTCCCGATCTCGGCGCAGAGCGCGGTGATCTCGCGCGCTGCCGGGCCGTGCTCGTTGATCTCCGAGACGAGGCGTCCAGACCGCGCTGTGTCGGCGAAGGCGACGCGCTGGCCGATGGTGGACGCGAGCACCGGCGGATCATGGTCGGCGAGCGTCTCGGCCGTCTCGCGGGCGATGATGGTGCGCGCGCCGCATCGGTTCAGCACGAAACGAGCCACGACCTGCGGACGATAGATGCGCGCCTCGCCAAGCAGCGACAGCATCTCCGCCGAGGCCCAGCCATCGAAGGGCGATGGCTGCACCGGGATCAGCACCAGGTCGGCGGCAAGCAGTGCTGATCGCATCAGGCCGGCAACGCGCGGTGGCCCGTCGATCACCACATGATCGGCGCCTCGCGCCAGTTCCGGCGCTTCGTTGTGAAGCGTATCTCGCGCTAGACCGACAACACCAAACAGGCGCGGTAAACCTTCGCGCGCGCGCTGCTGCGACCAATCGAGCGCGGAGCCCTGTGGGTCCGCGTCAATGAGTAGGACGCGCCTCCCCCTGCTGGCCCATTCGCCGGCGAGATGGAGCGCGAGCGTCGTCTTGCCGACGCCGCCCTTCTGGTTGAGGAGCGCGACGATCATGACGCACCGCCACCGCGACGGGCGGCATTCCCATGGCCAAGCCTTGCGTGCGGCTTGGCGGGATGGACAACGTCATGTCCCGGATCAGATGTGGAAAGCCGCGTGCCACGATCCGCCCAGGCCTGAAGATCGTCGAGGGCATAGACAATGCGGCCGCCCAGCTTGCGATAGACTGGTCCGGTGCCATAGGTGCGATGCTTCTCGAGCGTGCGACCTGACAGGCCGAGGAAGCGCGCAGCCTCAGGGGTGCGGAGATAGCGTGGCGGGGGGTCGAGTCGCGCTGCTGGCATGGGGCCTCCGGGCTTCGGCTGCGCCTCCAGCGTGCGGTGGCGAAGCGGCGACCACGGTGGCGAACCATCGGCGTCAGGGTGGATGACGAAGTGAGGCCCCTGCGTGCGCATACCCCCTTACGGTCACGCTTGAGGGGAGCCGAGGCGGGGTCAGCGGCCGGCGAGCAAACGGAGATAGCCGCCGTGCATCATCGTCTGCGCATCCTTCACCAAGCGGATCGTCTGGGCGCGGATGGACGACGTCTTCCACTCGGCAGCGGACTGCCGGGGCGTGTCGAAAAGCACTCCGGCGATTTCGCGATAAGTCGCGCCCGCGGATCGGCCATCGAGCGCGCGCACCATGCGCACCAGCCGCAAGCGGTGGCGCGGTGTGAGCGTGAGCGCGCGCGGTAGCGGACCGGCGGCACGTCCAAATAGGCGGCGTTGGAATCGCAATGCCGCTTCGGTGCGGATGTGGAAGTTGTCGTCGAGCGGTAGCAGGATGGCGAGCGGCTGAGCCGGGTCGATGGCTCCGGCGACCAAATAATGATCACCGTCGGGATCGGCTATTACGATCGCACCTTCGCCTCCGGGCTGCGCGTGCAATGTGGCGTGGGTCAGGTCGAGTTGTTCGAGCCGCCGGGCCATGCGAAAGACGGCCGGCGCGGCTTCAAGCATCAGAACGCTGGCGACAACCTCGGGCCGCCAGAAGATCGCGGTCTCGTTAGCGGAGCGATCGGGGTCGAGCAGGAAATCGCAGCCCCCACTGTGGGGCGGCGGCGCTCCTATGGGGCAATGAAGCGCTTGACCGGCTGGCCGGCGTGCTGCGCAGACGGTCATAGTCGCTGCGATAGTCGGGATTCCGGCGCAGGAACTCCCACGCAAACCCTTGCCGCTCCAAGCGGTTCAGCGCGCGTTCGGTTGTCTGCAATCGCCAATCCGGCGGCTCGGCCATACGCGTCTCCTCGTCCGCGTTTTGAGTGGCCCCCTCCACGCCCAAGCCTCGCCGCCGACGAGGCGCGGCGGAAGTCCCCAAAACTGCGCGGCGTGATGCCTCGCACAACCGGGAGGAGTGTCCTGCTTTAAGACACGCGGGGACGGAGGAGCTCGCGATAGCCGGTGGTGGTCATCCAGCGGGCGCGGGCGAGATGGCTGTCATGAACTATTCGGGCGCGGTCGGGATCGCGGTCCGGATCGAGCGCGAAAAGGATTTGCACCGCCTCACGCCAGTCGGCGCCTTCGGCGGCGGCATCGAGGAGCCGAATATAGAGAGCAAGATGGCTTTCGTCGTAACCCGTCAGGCGGTCGCCGTCGGGCGGACGGTCCTGGAAAGCAATGACGGTCATCGGCGCGTCCATCTTCTTTGGTTAATCGATCGTATCCGCATCGCCAATGCAAACCAGACCGATAGCTGAAATTTCCCGATGCTTTTCACGCATCGCGCCAGCCCAGTGGCGGCATCGCGAGGAGGCTTCGCGGCCGTGTATTATAACACGTAGCGATATAATACTCGATTGTCTCCTATCCTGCGGATGGACATTCGCAGAATTTTTGGAGCCAACGTCAGGAGGTATCGCGTCGCGGCCGGTCTGAGTCAGGAAGCGGTCGCCGTGAAAATGGGTGTGGACCGCGCCTATGTGAGCGGCATGGAGCGGGGCCAGCAGAATGTCACGCTGTTGACGATGTGGCATTTGTCGGAAGCGTTGGGCGTGAGACCCGCCGACCTTCTCGATGAGGCGGTAGAGGAAGCTGAGACGTGAGTCTCAGCGAGTCGCGGCCCGACTTGCCCGATCCGCACTGCCGGATAAGCGGAAACGTGCAAATCCGTCAAAACCGCCGGTAGTGCCTCAGTTTGAAATTCAGCCGGTGAAATAGCGATAGCCGAGCCATGCCGTCAGTCCAACGGATGCGACCCAGACGCAACTATTACTACGGCGGCGGTTCCACTCACCGGGCGCACTCCGGCAAGAGCGGCGGCGGCGCGGTGCTCTGCCAAAACTTCTGGCGGGATCATTTTGATCACAGCCAGAATGCCGAGCGGCACAATTATCGCGTCGTCGAGATACCCCAGCACTGGAATGAAGTCTGGAATCAGATCTATTGGCGACAGAGCGTATCCAGCAACGCATAGCGCCAGCGCTTTCGCGTACCAGGGGGTGCGAGGATCGCGAGCAGCGAGATAAATCGCATGCACGTCTCGCTTGATCGTGCGTGCCCAGTCTTTCAGCTTGCCGTTCATTGGACGACACTATCCGCAAAAGGGCGGTGGCGCGTAATTCAAACCGAGAGACTACCAAACCGCCGACGCGCAATGCCGACAATGCGCAAAGCCGGATCGACGAGCCTTGAAGGGCTTGCCCCGCCCGAGGATCGGGCGGGGCATCCTGAGCCGGGCGGTCAATCCGCGTTCCTACGGCTGGGGCGGGACCAGATGAGGCTGTAGCCCTCGCCGTCCTCGTCGTCGAAGAGGTTGGCGAAGATCGGGGCGGTGAAGCTCGGATCGTCGAGCTTGAGGCTCAGATAGTCGCGGCCTTCGTTCGAGCGCTTGGACCAGGCGGCGCCGATCTCGGCGCGGCCGACGAAGACGCGGTGGCTGGGAGCGTTCTCGGCTGAGCGGCCGTTCTCCGGGACGATGCGGACGTTCCTGGCCTGGACCGAGAGGGTGACGATGTCGCCGACAAATTCGTTGTTGCCGGTCTTCTTGAAGGTGCCGATGGTCGCCATGATAGTTCTCCTTGAACTCTGTTCCGAGCCCGCACCATTGCGGCCTCGATGGCGATCGGCGGGCCGAAGGCGATCGACGCGGCATCGCTTGCGACCGCAGCGCAGCGGAGGATGGCAGCCAGGCGACTTTGTTGTTTCGCGAGGATGACGGCGCAGCCGGCAGGGGAAGAAAGTCGCTCGGCGCCATTGCCGCATAGGCGATCGAGGCGCAGCCGGCCTTCGGCCAGATCAGCCCATTGAAGAGGCCGTTTTGGAGCGGTCGGTTAGACAGAGATGGATTGAGGAGAACGTGGCGAGCGCGCTGCCGTCGCGGTCCCGGCGTCAACGCGGTTGGCGATTCCACGCGACCGTTCCGGGCCTGACCGCATCTCGACGCAGACACTGCTCTGGTATGAAAGCTCGCACACCGATGTTTCGATCGTGTGACCGAACGACGCCTCACTGCTCCAGCGTGAAACTGCGATGACGCGACACGGGTTGACCGAGACTAAGGTCCGAGTGGCGCTAACCGCCATTCCCATGGCTTCGATGACGAGGGCGGCGCTGGGGAGATCATTAGTTGGTTCTGCCTCTGCTGCTGATGGCGTCAGGCGCGTGCCAAGCCCCGCCCGGACGGTCCGGGCGCTGCCATCGCCGCCACGCGCACGAATGCTGTGACGCCGACGGCAATTGCGCCGATGACGGAAAAGACGATCTGCCACGTGTCGGAAGGCATCGTGTGCTTCACGATGCCATGGGTGGCGTGATAGCCGGCGAGCGCTGCGGGCGCGACGAACACGATCGCGATCGCGAGGCGCAGCCAGAGCGGCCGCACGAAGGCGAGCAGGAACTGGCCGATGCCGAACGTCAGTGCGGCGGCGACCAGGCCGACGACGATGCCGCCGATCCAGCCCGCGCCGGTCTGATAGGCCCAAACTCCAGTGGTGACGCCGGCGAAGGCGGGCAGTGCGAATACGGCAAGGGTGAACAAGAGCCAGCAGAGCATGCCAATGGCTGCGATGCTGGCGAGAATGCCGATGAAGATCATGGTAATGGGCTCCCGTGAGAAAATGTCTGACGGTCGTGCCTTCCACCACCACCATGGCGCGACCTGAGCATAGCCGAAATTGAGCGAAAACGGGAGCGGAAATCCGGCTGGACTTCCGCTTCCGCGAGCAGGTTAAGTTGGGAGGCGCTCACGCGCCGCCGAACTTCCAAACTGGGATGCCGAGCTTGCGAGCCTTGTCCGCAAGATTGCCCTGGATGCCGGTTCCCGGAAATACCATGGCGCCGATGGGCAGGACTTCGAGCATCTGATCATTGCGCTTGAACGGTGCAGCCTTGGCGTGTTTCGTCCAGTCGGGCTTGAACGCGACCTGCGGAACCTTGCGATGGTCGGCCCAGCGGGCGGCGATGCGCTCGGCGCCCTTCGGCGATCCGCCATGCAGCAGCACCATGTCCGGATGCTTGGCGTGCACCTGATCGAGCTTGGCCCAGATCAGCCGGTGGTCGTTGAAGTCGAGACCGCCGGTGAAGGCGATCTTCGGACCCGCGGGCAGCATCACTTCGGTTTCGGCGCGGCGCTTGGCGGCGAGGAAGTCGCGGCTGTCGATCATCGCCGAGGTCAGGTTGCGATGGTTGACCATCGATCCGCTGCGCGGCCGCCAAGATGAGCTGGTGTGGCGTTCGAAATGTTCGGCGGCCTGGTCGCGCATCAGCTCGAACGCGTCCCTGCGCTCAATCAGCGTTTGTCCCTCGGCGGTGAGCCGTTCCAGGTCGACGGATTTCACCTCGGAGCCGTCCTGCTCCCGCTGGCTCCGCCGCTGCGCCTGCTCATTGTCGTCGAGTTCGCGCTCGATCCGGTCGGTGGCGCGGTGGAAGAGATTGACGGTCGACCAAAGCAGATCGTCGAGGTCAGGCTCGAGGCGGGTGTCCCGCAAGGTGACAATCAGCGCATCGAAGATGTCGGCAATGGCGCCGGCGACGGCGTTCCCCTCAGGCAGCGGCCTCGGGTCTAGTTCGTCCTGGAAGGGGCGGAAGCCGTAAAGCTGTAGTTCGGTGAGAAGGTGGTCGGTAGGAGATGAAGCGTGATGGGGCTCGAAGTCGTCGCGATCGCTTGTCATGGGATGCTCCTTCGTCGGTTTGACCGCGACCCTCGCGGCCTTCTGGCGACGAAAGCCGTCGGGCGGGCCGGACCTGCACCCGGAGCGAAGCGCAGGGCCGAAGCGTCAGCGGAGGATGGCGAAGCCCGGTTGTTTTGCTTCGCGATGCAAAGGCCCGAAGGGCCGGCGGAAAAGAACCGGGCGTAGCCATTGCCGGACCGGACCGTTTGACGGCCGATCGCCCTCTCGAAGGCCGGGTCGCGGTCTCTCCGGCGAGATGGGAAGCAGCCAGGGTGATCGCGCTGACAGCGCCGCCCCTCTTGTCGCATCCCTCCGGAACTACATCGCCTCGGCCGCGACGAAGCGCGCGACATCTTCCGGGGCGAGCTGAACGCGGACATTGGCGCAAAGCGCAACGATGCCGATCAGCCTGAGATCCTCGTTGAAGTCTCCGAGCGTCGGCGACAGAACAATCGCATCGATCCCGACAGCGTTTGCCCGTTCGATCAGGCTGTCGCGCGCGCCATCGCCAGCCGGATCGTCGTCACGCACGATGTAGAGTCGGCGGAGTGTCGCCGGGAACAGGATGGCTGCAAGATGTGCGGCCGACAGCGCGGCGACCATCGGCATGCGGCGCGCTGCCATTCGCAGCGACAGAATGGTCTCGATGCCTTCGCCGGCCGCCATCACGTCATGCGCTATTCCGAACCGGACCGCGTGACCGAGGAGGTCGCCCATCGCCCGCCGCGGCGTGTCGACCGGTGCCTTGCCGCTGCCGTCAGGTGCAAGCCACGTGCGATGCACGCCGGTGATCCGGCCGCCGAGATCGGTGACAGATGCAATCATCGCCGGCCAGCTCTCGGTCGGACTATGCTCGTCCGGCCGGAAATAGCATCGCGGATGAAAGCGCAGCGATCCGGTTCCGTGCAAAGCCGTGATGCCGCGGTTCCGCAAATACGTGTCTACGACAGTGCGCGGAATCGGTTGCGACATGGCGAAGAGCCGGCGTGCGGCCTCGGGCGATCCGGTCGGAGCTGGCGCCAGCCGCGGACTTGATTGCCGCTCAGGCTCAGGATGCGGAAGGCTGAGGAAGGTTCGCGCCTCTTCGGCGACGTCCTTGAAATCCACGAGACCGCGTGTCTCGCGGATGACGTCGAGCAAATCGCCGTGTTCGCCAGTAGCGGCGTCGGTCCATTTGCCTGCAGCGCCCTTGCCGGATTCGGTGCCCTTTAGGCGGACGAACATGGACCGCCCCGGCGTGTTGCGGGCATCGCCTACCAGCCAATAGCGTCCTTCACGGCGGCCGTTGGAAAGATAATGCCGGCAGACCGCCTCAGCCTGCCTGGCCATGCGGCGCGCCAGATCGGATGCATTGTCCGACATCGTGTCCTCCGAGACGAAAAAGGGCCCGCCATCGCTGGCGGGCCCCTGGCAGTGCGGTTGGCTCCTTCGTTATTCGGCCGCGGTCGCGTGGGCTTCGAGCGCGACCGACTCATCCTCGGTCACTTCGTCGTCTTCGACCACGGCCGTTTCGCCGCCGTCCGCCGCCGTTTCTTCGCCCGCCGCGTCGGCGCCTGCTTCCGCAGCGTCGATGGCGTCGGACTCAACGGCGCTCAGCACGTCGCGACCCGGTGTGCGCAGCGGCTCCGGCAGCCATCCGGACCCGGCCAACAGCGTCTGGGCTTGTTCGGCCATCTCGGCCTTCTTCAGATGCTCAATGCGGTCGCCCGCACGCTCACCTTTCGCCTCCCGCACGGCTGCGAGGATGCGGGCCTTGGTCACCCGACCAAAATAGTTTTCGATCGTCGGCGTCCAACCGGCGGCAACCATGTCGAGATCGACGGCATGGGCGATCCGGTCGGCGTGGGCCAGCGCGCGAGGCTTGCGATTGTAGGCCTCATAGACCGCGTTGACCGACAGCGAGACGCAATGAGCGAAGAGCGCCCGACGGCTGTCGCCGTCGAACGTCACAAGCCCGTCCCAAAGGTCGGCCGGTTCCTTCGGCAGCGCGCTGACCCAAGCCTGATGCCGGGCGTCGAAAGCGACGGCAAGCGCACTGTCGGCAAGGCCCGGCGCCTGAGCGCTGAAACCGACACTCTTCAGGTCGAGCTCCAGACAGGTGTCCTGCGCGTAACGGTAAAACACCTTGAGGCACAGGGCGTGAAGCGCGGCGATGAAGGCGATGTCGGGATTCTCGCCCACCGCATGGCGAAGGGCCAGGGTCCGATGGGCGGTCAGCTCGGTCATCAGCCGGTCAGGAATCGGCTTGATACCATCGTCTTCTTCGGGCTCAGCGGCAGGACTCTCCGGGTCCGCGACCACGCTCGCACCGTCATGCTCAGCGCGTGTTGCGATGGTCGGCCCTTCGGCCGGATCGGTCTCGGCGTCAGACTCGGGGGCGATCCGAAGTTCGTCCTCGGGGCGGACATAGCCGCGCTCGATGCGCAGGGCGCCGGAGCCGTCGATGCTGATGAAGGCGCCAGCTCGCGCGACCTCCTCGGGATCGAAGGCCTGGGGGCGTTCATCGAAGGCGGCAAGCGCCGTCTCGATCTCGCCGAGTCGTTGATCGACCTCGTCGGGCAGTTCCTCGGCTTCGGCGTAGGTCTCCTCCAGACTGTCCATCTCGGCTTGCAACGCATCGCGCGTCGCCTGCTCATCGTGGGTGAGCGGAATCTGCTCGCCGCGCAATTGCCGCAGGCCGTAGGTGTGGCCGTAGGCAAAGTCGGGCGCGACATCGATCCACTTCCAGCCTTCGGCGCGGATCGCTTCGGACTGCTCGCGCAGCTTCTCGGCCACCAGCATGTCGAGGAGACCGACATCCTGCAGCCAGCCGCCGTCGTCGCCCTGGAACAGGTCGCGCAGGATCACGCCGCCCGCCTCGGTGTAGGCGTCGAGGCCGATGAATTGCGCGCGCTTGTCAGACGCCCGCACGGCCCCCTCGGTGAGCATCCGGCGGATGACATGCGGCTCTTTGGAGTACGACTGGGTCAGGCGCTCGAACACCTGCTCCTGGCGCTCATGATCGCCGTTGACGGTGAACGCCATGAGCTGGTCCAGCGTCATGCCGTCGTCGGCATAGACGTCGAGCAGCTTGGGCGAGACGGACGCAAGGCGGAGGCGCTGCTTGACCACCGACACAGCGACAAAGAAGGCCGCGGCGATGTCCTCCTCGGATTGGCCCTTCTCACGCAGCGCCAGGAACGCCCGGAACTGATCGAGCGGATGCAGCGGCGCGCGCTGGACGTTTTCGGCGAGGCTGTCTTCCTCGGGAATGCCGTTCTCGCGCACGACGCAGGGCACGGGCGCGGTCTTGGCCAAGCGCTTCTGCTTGACCAGAAGTTCGAGCGCGCGGAAGCGGCGGCCGCCGGCCGGCACCTCGAACATGCCGGTCTCGACGCCTTCGGCATCGCGAACCGGCCGCACGGTGATGCTCTGCAGGAGCGTGCGCCGGGCGATGTCCTCGGCCAGCTCGTCGATTGAGACGCCGGCCTTGATCCGGCGGACATTGGACTGGCTCAGCACCAGCTTGTTGAACGGGATATCCCGCGATGAGGACAGGACGATCTTCTGAACTCGGGTCATGGTCATTCTCCATGACGGGCGGCCGTGAGACTCTCTCGCGACCTCAACCCGTCACGAAGCGAGCGCAGCCCTCTTCCTCTAGGAGGCTCGGGCTGCGCGGAATCGTAAAGGCGTGGAGCCGTAGACACCGGCTTCACGCCTCCCGGTATTACCGGACGCTGGAAAGGAGTTTCGCGGCTTTGCCCTCCAGCTCCAGCCGCGCATCTTGATGTGGCTTGGCGCGGGCGAGCGCCGTGATTCCCTGGACAAAGTCGAAGATCGACTCCGGCGGCCGCCCTTCTTCCTCCAGCACGGTGGCGATGATCTTCTCAGTCTCGGGACGTGAGAAGCCGCGCCTGCGCAAGAAGCTCTCGCGATCCTCGTCCTTGCGGGCAACGACCTGCTCGCGAGCGGCCCTGATCCCCGCTAGAAACGGGGCGGGCGACGACGTGGCGAAGCGTTCCAGCGCCGGCGCCGCCTGATGCGCGAACCGGTGGCTGGCGAACTTGCTGTGACGGATCGAGATCTCCTCGAAGCCCTCGGCGCCCCAGATGTTGCGATTCATGCAAACCGCGCGGAGATAGAAGGACGCCATGCCGAGCGTCTTGGAGCCCACCTCGCTGTTCCAGCAATAGAAGCCCCGGAAGTAGAGATCAGGGTCGCCATTGGGCAGGCGGCCGGCTTCGATCGGATGAGTGTCGTCGACCAGGAAGAGGAAGACATCGCGATCGGAGGCGTAGAGGGTGGTGGTGTCCTTGGTCACCTCGACAAACGGATTGTGCGTCATGGTCGACCAGTCGAGCAGGCCCGGCACCTTCCAGCATGTATCGCCCGTGCCGTCGCCGGCGATCTTCATGATCGCAGCAACCAATTCATGGTCCCAGATGCGGCCGTAGTCCGGGCCGGTGACGGCGCGCAGTTCGATCCGCCCGTCGTCCGCTTCCAGCGTCTTCACCAGCTCGGCGCGGTGCGAGAGCAGCCCGTGCTGCATGTTGATGCCGGCAAGCGGCGCGGGAAGCTGCCGCATATAGCCGGCGGGCGCGCCGATGAGGCTGCACATCTGGCCGAACGACCAGTGCGTGGGAGCGATGGGCTCCTCGCGGCCGGGCACGATCAACGCCAGGCGCTCCGCGTCATCGCGACTGGCCTCGACGCGGATGGCGCGAGATTCGACGGTGCGCGCCGCGGCGCGATCGGCGCGGGCGCGAACCGCGGCGTGGAGGGCGCTGAGCGACAGATAGCGCTCGTCGTCGGGCCGCGAGAACCATTCGGACGACACCCGCCCGATCCGTTCGCCGCGCGAGATGTCGACCTTATAGCCGGCTGAAACCGGCGGGGCGCCGAAGGCATCTTGCTCGGCGACGATGTTTATCTGGGTCATGGCAGAATCTCCATGACGGGCCGGCCGGGAGCCTCTCTCTCGACCCTCAAACCCGTCACGGCGAATGCCGCAGCCCTCTTCCTCTAAAGGCCACTAGACGCCAGAAGCGAAACCACAACTCGCCGCCCCCCTCGGCCTAGCGCGTCTCGACAGTGACGTGCGCCAGCTCGTGCACCGGGGCCAACCGCGAGCGCACTGTGTCTCCATCCACACAGCCGGTCACGCTGACGATTGCCGCATGCGCCCCCGGCCCGACGCGCCAGATGTGGAGGTCGGTGATGCGCGTGTCACCCTTGCCTTCGACGTGCTCGCGGACCTCGGTTTCCAAATGGGTGTCGGACGTGTCGAGCAGCACGCCGGCGGTATCCCGCATCAGAGTCCAGGACCACACCGCGATTACGGTCGCGCCCACAATGCCCATCACCGGGTCGAGCCAGATCCAGCCGAGGTAGCTGCCGGCGAGCAGCGCAACAATCGCCAGCACCGAAGTGAGCGCGTCGGCCAGGACATGGACGAAGGCAGATCGCAGATTGTTGTCGTTATGGCGGGCCGCGTGTCCGTGATGATGATCGCCATGGTCATCGTGTTGGTGGCCATGATGGTGCCCGCCGCTGAGGAGTAGCGCGCTGGCGATATTGACCACGAGTCCGATCACCGCCACGACCGTCGCTTGCGAGAAGGCCACCGGGCGCGGTTCTAGGAGGCGGCCTACAGATTCGAAGGCGATTCCGACAGCCACGACCCCGAGGATCAGCGCTGAGGCGAAGCCGGCAAGATCTCCTACCTTGCCAGTGCCGAAGCTGAAGCGGCGGTTGGTGGCGTTGCGCTTGGCAAAAGCATAGGCGCCGGCCGCGATCGCGAGCGCACCGGCGTGCGTCGCCATGTGGAAACCATCCGCGAGCAGCGCCATCGAGTTGAAGATGGAGCCGGCGACGATCTCGCCGACCATCATCACGGTCGTCAGCGCGACCACCCAGAGCGTGCGCCGGGCGTTGTCGTCGTGGCCCTCGCCCAGGAACATGTGGTCGTGGTTTAGGGCTCCGATGTCCCGCTCGGTTGTCATCTCATCTGTCCCTATTTGATGTAGCGGCGCACGACCGCGATCAGTTCCTCGGCGCCCGTCGCGCGCGCGGCATCGCTGAGGTCCGGGTGGGCGACGTGCTCGCGCACATGGTCTTCGACCAACTCGTCCATGAGCCCATTGATCGCGCCGCGGGCGCCGGCGACCTGGTGCAGGACCGCAGAGCACCCGACCTCCTCGGTGATCGCCTTCTCGATCGCGGCCATCTGGCCTGCGATGCGGCGGACGCGTGCGATGAGCTGGTCTTTGTTGGATATGGTGTGTACCATAGGGTACTCCCCTATACTATTATCACGGCCAAAGGAAGCCGTCTTGCACACAGGGCGGTGCCGAGCAGACGGAAAACCGCCGGCCGCCTGTTTTGCTACGCCACAGCACGACGCCTCCTCCTTTTGATTGCGTCAGGCGCCGCGCGTCGCTCCAGTGAGGCATGGCCCAGAAGCGACGTGTACGCCGGGTCCTGCCTGAATGGTCCGGCGAGTCTGAAGACCTGTATGACTATGCGCGTCCGCCAGCGCCGCGCGCGGGGCGGTCGCCCCTGCGCTTAGAGGGGGCGATCACGGTGACTGACGACTGGCCCGAGATCGTGCCGATCACGGACGCCGAGTTGAGGGTCATGGAAAGCCATTTCGCCCAAGAGCTGGACGAGCTTTTCGGGCCGCGAGCCTGATGGGAATTTGGAAGTTGATTTGTTCGTCTATATGACGTACATTGTTGAGGAAACGTAGACCATGTCAGGAGTGACCCCAATGCCGCGCAAACAGCCCAAGATCGAACGGGAAACGCCCAACCGCGTCGAACGCCTCGGATTCCGGCTGGATGAAGAAACGAAGGATCTTATCGAGCGGGCCGCCCACCTCTCGCGGCGCAAGGTCAGCGACTTTTGCGTGACTGCGCTCACCGACACCGCACGCCGGACGATCGCCGAGCATGAGACGTTGGTGTTGTCCGATCACGACCGCGCGGCATTCTTCGACGCGCTGGTCAATCCGCCTGAGCCGAGCGAGCGGCTGGTCCGCGCCCTGGCCGAGCACAAGCGCCGGGTCGCTTCCTGAACATGGCGGCGTCTCGGCCAGATTTGAAGATCGAGGCGCTCGCGTCGCATCACGAGCGGGACGGCTTTGCCTGCGGCGTCGACAGCCTCGACCGTTATCTCCGGACGCAGGCAAGCCAGGATGTGCGGCGCAAGGCGAATGGGGTCTTCATTCTGGTCGAGCCTGACAAGCCGGACGTCGTGCTGGGCTATTATACGCTATGCGCGACCAGCGTGGCGCAGGGCGACGTGCCGGCCGCCACCCGCAAGCACATCCCGCGCTATCCACTGGTCAGCGCCACGCTGGTCGGACGGCTGGCGGTCTCCGAATCGCGGCAGGGCGAACGCCTGGGTGCGATGCTTCTCGCCGACGCCGTGCGGCGCGCCTATGCGAGCGCGGCCACAGTCGGTTCCTCGATGCTGGTGGTGGATGCTATCAGTGAGCGCGCCGCCGCCTTCTATGAGGGAAACGGCTTCGTGCGGCTGCCGGACTCCCTCCGGCTGGTCCTACCGATGCACGCAATCCAGCGATTGGTGGAGCCATGACCGACGCAGCACCCGCATCGCCTGACGTGACGGCTGGGCCTGCGATTGCCAAGGCGGCGCTCTATTTGCGCGTCTCGACGGGACGCCAGGCGGAGAGCGATCTCTCGATCCCAGATCAGCGCCGGCAGAATACGGCCTATTGCGTCGCCAAGGGCTGGGACGTCGCGGCTGAATTCGTTGAACCAGGCAATACCGCTACTGATGATCGCCGGCCAGCGTTTCAGACGATGATCGACGCTGCGCTCGTGAAGCCGCCAACCTTCACCGTCATCGTCGTGCATTCCTTCTCGCGCTTCTTCCGCGATCAGTTCCAGTTCGAATTCTATGTTCGCAAGCTGGCCAAGAATGGCGTGCGGTTGATCTCCATCACTCAGGATCTCGGCGACGACCCGATGAGCGTGATGATGCGTCAGATCATGACGCTGTTCGACGAATACCAGTCGAAGGAGAACGCCAAGCACACCCTGCGCGCCATGAAGGAGAATGCGCGTCAGGGCTACTGGAATGGCGCGCTGCCGCCGATCGGTTACCGCATCGTGGCCGCCGAACAACGCGGAGCGAAGATCAAAAAGAAGCTGGAGATCGATCCGATCCACGCCGACACGGTGCGCCTGATCTACAGGCTGGCGCTCAATGGTGGCGGCGACCGCGGTCCGATGGGTATCAAGTCGATCACCACCTATCTCAATGAGCGCGACGTTCGCACCCGCGACGGCGGCCGCTGGGGCATCGCCTCGGTGCATCAGATACTCACGCGCACCACATATATCGGGCAGCATCGGTTCAACACGCGCGACCACAAGACGCGCACGGCAAAACCCGAGGCCGAGCACGCGGTCATGGATGTTCCGCCGATCATCACCGAAGCGGAGTTCGAGGCCGTCCAGGCGGCGTTGAAGGCGCGCAGCCCGCAATGGATGCCGCCGCGCGCTGTGAGCGGTCCGACTTTACTGACCGGGATTTGCTTCTGCGCATTCTGTGGCGGTGCGATGACGCTACGGACCGGCAAGGGCAGCGCAGGCGGCATGTATCGCTACTACACCTGCTCGACGAAGGCGCGGCAGGGCGAGCGTGGTTGTCGCGGTCTGACGGTGCCGATGGACAAGCTCGACCGCGCTGTGGTCAATCACCTGGAGTGGCGGCTGCTCGATCCGGCGCGTTTGACGACGATGATGGATCAGTTGCTTGAGCGACGTGAAGAATGGAATGAACGCCGTCGCGGACACATCGCGGAGCTGCGAAAGCGCGCCGCCGAAGCCGAGGCGAAGTTGAAACGTCTCTATGAAGCGATCGAGAACGGCGTGGTCGATATGGCCGACCCGTCGCTGAAAGATCGCATCGCAGAACTCACCGCGGTGCGCGATCAGGCGCAGGCTGACGCGGAGCGCGCAACGTCCGCGGTGGAGCGACTCGGGCCCGCGATCACGCCGGACAGTTTGCGGCGGTTCGCGCTCGCAGCTCGACGCAAGCTGCGGAACGAAGATGGAACTTATCGGCGGGACCATTTACGCGCGCTTGCCCAGCGGGTCGAGGTCGTCGACCCGAGCGAGATTCGCATCATGGGCTCGAAAACTGAACTGCTACGGACACTTGTCGCTGCTGCTAGCGTAGAATCGGCGGCTGTTGGCGTTCGCAGTTTTATACCGAAGTGGCGCGCCGGGGAAGATTCGAACTCCCGACCCCCAGATTCGTAGTCTGGTGCTCTATCCAGCTGAGCTACCGGCGCCTGTGCCCGAAACCGGTGGGAACCGGCCTGGAAGGGAAGCCCTTCCGGGGCGTCGCGGCGTTGGAGCGCCGCGAGGACCCGTGAGCTACACCCTTCCTGCGGACCACGCAAGACCGAAGGCTTGAGAAAAATGGCGCGCTCCGTCTCCCATGTGGAAAACTATGCGGTACGCCGAAACCTCAGGCGCGGATGCGCTCGCGCCGGTGGTGGCGGCTTTCCGGCTGGTCGGGAATGGTGATGCGGAAGGTGGTGCCCACCTGGGTGTCCAGAAGGCGGATCTCCCCGCCGTGGGCCCGCACCAGTTCATCGGCGATGGGCAGGCCAAGCCCGGTGCCGCCGCGCCGCGCCGAGGACACGAACGCCTCGAACAGATGCTCGCGCCGCGCCGCCGGAATGCCCGGCCCGGTGTCGCCCATCTCGATTTCCACCACAGCGCCCTTGCGCCGGGCCTTGATGCGGATCTGGTCGCGCTCGGGATCCACCGGCGCGCGCACCTCCAGCGCCTGCACGGCGTTGCGGGCGATGTTCAGGATCACGCGGAACAGCTGGTCCGGGTCCGCATCGGCCACGAGGCCCCGCTCGATATCCACCACCCAGCCGATCCCCGAGCCGCTTTGCAGGCCGAGCGTCTCGCGCACCTCGTCGAAGAGGTGGGCAAGCGCCACGTCGCGCCGCTCGGGCAGCGGCTCCTTGGCGCGGCCGTAGGAAAGGGTCTGCTCGCAATAGGTGATGGCGCGGTCGAGAGCCGCCAGCAGCTTCGGCGCGAAGCGCTGCACGGTGGGGTCCGGCACGGTGGCGAGACGGTCTGAGAGCAGCTGCGCAGACGACAAAAGGTTGCGCAGATCGTGGTTGATCTTTGAGACCGCGAGGCCGAGGGCGGCCAGGTGGCTCTTCTGGTGCAGCGTCTGGGACAGCTCGCGCTGCATCTCCTCCAGCGCCTCCTCGGCGGTGCCGATCTCGTCGGAGCGGCCGGAGGGCACGATGATGCGGGAGGCATCCTCCGGGTTCTCCCGGAACGCGGAAATGCGCTCGGTGAGCCGCCGCATGGGCCGCACGAACAGCCAGTTGAGGCTCAAATAGACCAGCACGCCCGCCGCCACCGCCACCGCCAGCGACACCAGCAGCACGGTGGCGGCGAAGCGCAGCAGCGCCGCGCGCAGGGGCGTGCCGCTGAGCACGATCTCGATGAAATCCGCGCCGCGCGGCGGATCGCCCACCACGCGCAGGATGCGTCCGTCCGGGGCGGTGAGCGTGTCGAAGGCGTCGCGCACCGCGGTCCACAGGGTGGTCTCGCGCATGTCGATGTGGACATTGGCCATGGGCGGCATGTCGGAGGCGGCGAGGAGGCGGCGGGTGTCCTCGCGCTTCACCACGATCACCTTGGCGCCGACGCTTTCCAGCAGCTGGCGGGTGAGGTCGGGGGAGATGCCCTCCTGCGGGGCGGCATCGAGCACGAGAGCGGCGGTGCGGGCCGCCGCCAGCCGGTCGGAGAGCCAGGCGATGCGATAATTGGCGATGGTGGGCACCAGCACCGCAATCTCGGCCATGGCCACCACGGCGACGGTCAAGGCGAGGAGCTTGGTGGACAGCCCGAGGCTCCACCGTGCGCCCCTGGGCGCCGGCCGGGTATCCGGCTGATGGCTCGTCGGCTCCAACATGGCCATGATACGGGGGGAAGGCCCGTCCCGGATCCCCGCGCCCAGCGCGCGAGCGATCGATATTAAGAAATAGGCAACCAATCGGTCACCGGCCAGAGGGACTTGAGATTGAGGTAAACGGAGGGCCAGGCGGAGCACCGGAAAGCAAGGCCGCGGCGCCTATGGCAGCCAGCGAGGCGATGCCGGCCGGGTGCGGCGTTACTCTTCCTCGCCGAAGCGGTCAGCCACCAGGGTATCGAGAGCCTCGAGCACCGCTGCCGCCTCGTTGCCGGTGGCGGTCACGGTCACGCTGGTGCCGGGGCCGGCGGCCAGCATCATCAGGCCCATGATGGAATTGCCGCCGACCGCCTCGCCGTTGCGACATACGGTCACGTAAGCGTCGAACCGCTCCACGGTCTGCACGAACTTGGCGGAGGCCCGGGCGTGCAGGCCGCGCTTGTTCACGATCGGCAGGGCGCGCACCAGGGCCTCTGGGGCGATGGGGCGACCGCACGCCACCTCGGGCGACTCAACGTCGTGCAGGTCCGCCTCGTCCGCGTCCGCCCGCGGGACGAAGGCGTCATTTACCGGAGAGGACACGGCTTGCGACATTGATGTATTTCCTACCGGCTTCCTGCGCCACGTCGACGGCCTGTTCCAGCGGCATCTCTCCCCGCACCTTGGCGAGCTTCACCAGCATGGGCAGGTTGATGCCCGCCACCACTTCCACGTCCGGCGTGTTCATCACCGAGATGGCGAGATTGGAGGGGGTGCCGCCGAACATGTCGGTGAGGATCACCACCCCATCGCCGGTGCGCACCCGGTCCACGGCTTCGATGATGTCCTGCCGCCGCCGCTCCATATCGTCCTCGGGACCAATGGTAACGGTGGCCATCTGGGTCTGCGGACCCATGACGTGCTCCAGGGCGGAGCAGAATTCGTCGGCAAGGCGGCCATGTGTGACGAGGACGAGACCGATCATGCTTCCTCCGCCTTCACCACCCTTGGATGAAGGCCTCCCGCGCTGCGGGACGGCCATATTCAGATCGGCTCAAAAATTACGCAAGGGGTGCAACGCACAAAAGCACATTTAATCATCGTGGTCACGCGTTCCGATAATGCAAGCGAGAACCAATGGCGCCTGACCCCACTCACCCAAGGGAATACGTTGCATTTCAACACCTTGGATGACAATCCGCCGGGCCTCGATGGCCGGCATCCGGGCTGCGTCGGGTGCCGCAAGATCGACCACATGCCGCACTGCGACCAACGGACGATAGGGTAGCCGGCGGATGCCGAGGCCCCGCATCTCGATCAAACCGGCAAGCTCGGGCACCGGCCGCGCCACCAGAACGCCCTCCTCCGGCGACAGCAGCACCCGGTCGTCGGCCACCAGTTCGGCGGGCGGCAGGATGCGCGGCGCGTCGAGGACAAGCTGCAGCGCGAGGCTCGACTTGCCCGAGCCGGACGGGCCACGGATCAGCACCCCGAGGTCGCCGATGGCGATGCAGCTGGCGTGGATGCTGGCCGGTGCGCTCACGGCTCAGGCCGTCGGCAGGCGCACGACGAAGCGGGCGCCGGCCACCTGCGAACTGCGGTCGGGGGCGGTCGCCATGCGGTTCTCGGCCCAGATGGTGCCGCCATGGGCCTCCACGATCTGCCGCGAGATGGAGAGGCCGAGCCCGGAATTCTGCCCGAACCCCTGGTGCGGCCGGTCGGTATAGAAGCGCTCGAAGATGCGCGCGAGGGCATCGGGGCGAATGCCGGGGCCGTCGTCGTCCACCACGATCTCGGCGCCATCCTTCAGGCGGCGGCAGGTGACGCGCACCGATCCGCCGTTGGGCGAGAACGAACGGGCGTTGGAGACCAGGTTATCCACAACCTGTCCCAGCCGCGAGGCATGGCCCGCGACCAGGAAATCGGCGGGCGCGCCGTGCACCCGCTCAAAGCTGAGGGAGACGCGGACGCCGTCGTCCTTGCGCACGTCCTGGGCGAGGCCCACCACCATCTCCAGCAATTGCTTGAGATCGACGTTCACCGCCTCCTGCCGCTGCAGCTCGGCATCGAGCCGGCTGGCGTCGGAGATGTCGGAGATGAGGCGGTCGAGCCGCTTCACATCGTGCTGGATCACCTCCATCAGGCGGTTGCGCGAGGTGTCGGTCTTGGCGAGCGGCAGCGTCTCCACCGCGCTGCGCAGGGAGGTGAGCGGGTTCTTCAGCTCGTGCGCCACGTCCGCAGCGAAGCTCTCGATGGCCTCAATGCGGTTGTAGAGGGCGCCGGTCATGTCACGCAGGGCGCCGGAGAGATGGCCGATCTCGTCGGAGCGGGCGGTAAAATCAGGGATCTCCACCCGCGACTTGATGCGCCGGCGCACCCGTTCGGCCGCCGCCGCGAGCTTGCGCACCGGATCGGCGATGGTGCCGGCGAGCAGCACCGAGAGCAGCACCATCACCACCGCCGCCACCAGGAACACGCGGACGATGACGAAGCGCTCCGCCTTCACCGCCGCGTCGATCTCGCCGCTCTGGGTGGACAACAGCAGCACGCCGAGGATGGCGCGGAAGCGCTGGACCGGCACGGCGACGGAGACCACCACCTGCCCGCGCTCATCCACACGCACCTCGCTGGCCTTGGCGCCCAGCGCGGCCGAGGCGACCTCGGGGTAATTCTTGCCGGCCTGCGGGCCGAACTCCTTGTAGAGCGGCAGGTCGCCGCGGCCGAGCCACAGCTGCACCGCCTGCCAGGCTCGTTCCAGCACGCCGGGCTTGGGCTCGTTGGGGGACGGCAGGTCGTAGCGCAGGATCTCGCCGCGCGAATAGAGCGAGCGGGAATCCAGCAAGAGCTGGCCTTCGCGGTCATAGATGCGGGCACGGGTGCGGGTCGGGCCCACCAGGCGCCGCAGCACCGGGGCGACGCGCTCGGGATTGATGGGGAATTCCAGCGGCGCGAAGCCGTCGTCGGGGCCGTAGCTCTCGCCCGCCTGCAATTCCAGCAGTCGCTCGGGATCGAGCGTGATGGCATTGGTCTCCACCTGCGCCGACGAGGCGATGGCGGCAGCGATGATCTCGCCCTGCACCAGAAGGCTCTGAATGCGCGCGTCGATAAGGCCGGAGCGGAATTCCGACAGGTAGAGGATGCCCGACACCAGGGCGCACAGCCCGGCGAGGTTGAGCAGCACGATGCGCCGGGTGAGAGAGGAGAAGCCCTTGAAAGCCACGAAGCGGCGCACGCGCTTCAGCCACGCGATGACGCCGCCACGCGGCTCGCGCCCCCGTTCGGCCCGGCCGCCGGAGGCCCCGGGTCCGCCCGGAGCCATCTCGTCGGCCCTGGCCTCGTCGGTGTGCGCCGTCATGTCGTCCAGAGCCCCCGGCGCGGTGCCGTGGTGCTCACTCCTTGAACCGGTAGCCGACGCCGTACAGGGTCTCGATCATCTCGAAGCTGTCGTCCACCGACTTGAACTTCTTGCGCAGGCGCTTGATGTGGCTGTCGATGGTGCGGTCGTCCACATAGACCTGATCATCATAGGCCGCGTCCATCAGGGCGTTGCGGCTCTTGACCACGCCGGGACGCTGGGCCAGCGCCTGCAGGATGAGGAACTCGGTGACGGTGAGGGTCACCGGCTCACCCTTCCAGGTGCAGGTGTGGCGCTCGGGATCCATGCGCAGGTTGCCACGCTCCAGCACCTTGGCGCTGTCGGTCTCGCGCGGAGCGGCACCGTCCTTGGCGCCCACCCGGCGCAGCACGGCCTTCACCCGCTCCACCAGCAGGCGCTGGGAGAACGGCTTCTTGATGAAGTCGTCGGCGCCCATCTTGAGGCCGAACAATTCGTCGATCTCCTCATCCTTGGAGGTGAGGAAGATCACCGGCATGTCGGTCTTCTGGCGCAGGCGGCGCAGCAGCTCCATGCCGTCCATGCGCGGCATCTTGATGTCGAGGATGGCGAGGTCCGGCGGGTTGGTCTTGAATCCGTCCAGGGCCGAGGCGCCATCGGTGTAGGTGTCGATGCGATAGCCTTCCGCCTCCAGCGCGATGGAAACCGAGGTCAGAATGTTGCGGTCGTCGTCGACGAGGGCGATGGTGGGCATGACACCTCTTTTCAGCCGTCTGGGTACAGCGGCCTCAACTGCGGCCTTGCGCGAGGGGTGAACCCCGTTCGCGTGGCCGAAATGTGACACACAAGAGTCGACTGCCGCAAAATAGCGGGATTCTCCACCGACGCCAAACGTCACCTGTCAAACACCGCCCGTCAGGCGCCGCTCGTCTAATTACCCTTGCGTCACATTATGGCAGCGGTGGCGCTTGCGCAGGGTGGGGCGCCCGCATCATCCTGCGCCGGTTCGAAGGGAGCATGGTTTCATGGCCGAATCTGCCGCCACCGCCGTCTGCCGGCTTATCCGCGAAGCGCGCTTTGGCACGCTGGCGACGCTGGAGGCCGCGGGCGGACCCTATGCCTCGCTGGTGGCGGTGGCCACGGATCCGGAAGGCCGCCCCACCCTGCTCATCTCCCGCCTTGCCCGGCACACCCGCAACATCGCGGGCGATGCGCGGGTCTCCCTGCTGATCTCGGCGGCGGGCGCCATCGACCCACTGAACGCGCCACGGGCCAGCCTCATCGGCCGCATCGTGCCGGCGCCCGAAGCCGAGGTGCGCACCCGGTATCTGGCCCGCCATCCGGCGGCGGCCGGCTATGTGGACTTCACCGACTTCGCCTTCCACGCCATCCATGTGGACGAGGCCCACCTGGTGGAGGGGTTCGGCCGCATCGTGGATGTGCCGGGCGCCGCCCTCCTCACCGACTGGAGCGGTGCCGAGGCGCTGGCGGCCGGTGCCGACGGCGTCATCGCCCACATGAATGCGGACCACTCGGATGCGGTCGGCCTTTATGCCACGGTGCTCCTCGGCGCGCCCGAGGGGGCGTGGCGCATGGTGGCGGTGGACCCGGAGGGCTGCGAGATTTCCAGCGGCGAGCTGGTCCGGCGGCTGGAGTTTTCGCAACGCGTCACCGATCTTACTGCGGTGCGGCAAGAACTCGTGGCCCTCGTGCAGAAAGCGCGGCAGGGAACGGCAGCCTGAACGGTGGTGTTTTCAGGAAAACGCCGAACGATATGGCCGCAACGACAGAGCTTATGCCTTCAATCGGTTAGAGAGCGATGTCATCCCGGCAGATCGCGCCGTGAAGGTACACGCTTGGCCTTGTTTCTTTTGGCAACGTCTCCTTATACGCTAAGAGGGCGCGGCATCATCAAGGACGCAGGATGGCGTTCATGCGCCGCGCGGGGCCGGCTTCAGGCCGGCGGGAACATCAGGAGGACGAGTCCTTGCTCGAAACCGGTCACCGGAACAGCGCCTGCGGCGCCGCCAGCTTCGGTCTGAAACACCTCACCGCGGTTCATTGGAACCTGCTGGAACCCGCGCTCTACGAGCACGCCCTGGCGAACCGGGAAGCCCGCCTGTCCTCCGGCGGCGCGCTGGTGGCGGAAACCGGCGCCCATACCGGCCGCAGCCCCAAGGACAAGTTCGTGGTCCGCGACGCCGACACCGAGGCCGAGGTGTGGTGGGACAACAACGGCGCCATCTCGCCGGAGCAGTTCGAGACCCTCTACCAGGACTTCCTCGCGGCGGCCGAGGACAAGACCCTCTACGCCCAGGACCTCTACGGCGGCGCCGACCCTTCCTGCCGCATCAAGGTGCGCGTCTATACCGAGTTCGCCTGGCACTCGCTGTTCATCCGCACCATGCTGCGCCGGCCGGAGCAGGCGGAGCTGGACAGCTTCGTGCCGGAACTCACCATAATCGACCTGCCGTCCTTCAAGGCGGATCCGGAACGCCACGGGGTCCGCTCGGAAACGGTGATCGCGGTGAACTTCACCCGCGGCATCGTGCTGATCGGCAATTCGTCCTATGCGGGCGAGATGAAGAAGTCGGTGTTCACGGCGCTGAACTACATCCTGCCGAAAAAGGGCATCATGCCCATGCACTGCTCGGCGAACGTAGGCGCCGAGGGCGACGTCTGCCTGTTCTTCGGCCTGTCCGGCACCGGCAAGACCACGCTCTCCGCCGATCCCAACCGCACCCTTCTGGGCGATGACGAGCACGGTTGGAGCCAGAGCGGCGTCTTCAATTTCGAGGGCGGCTGCTATGCCAAGACCATCCGCCTCTCGGCCGAGGCCGAGCCGGAGATCTTCGCCGCCTCCAACCGCTTCGGCACGGTGCTGGAGAACGTGGTGCTGGACAAGGTCACCCACGTCCCCGACTTCGACGACGGCAGCCTGACCGAGAACACCCGCTCCTGCTATCCCCTGTCGTTCATTCCCAATGCCAGCGCCACCAGCGTCGCGGGCATGCCGAAGAACGTGGTGATGCTCACCTGCGACGCCTTCGGCGTGCTGCCGCCCATCGCCCGGCTGACCCCGGCGCAGGCCATGTATCACTTCCTGTCCGGCTATACCGCCAAGGTGGCCGGCACCGAGAAGGGGGTGAAGGACCCGGAAGCCACCTTCTCCACCTGCTTCGGCGCCCCCTTCATGCCGCGCCATCCCTCGGTGTACGGCAATCTGCTGCGCGACCTCATCGCCGAGCACCAGGTGGATTGCTGGCTGGTGAACACCGGCTGGACCGGCGGCAAGTTCGGCACCGGGCGCCGCATGCCCATCAAGGTCACGCGCACCCTGCTTACGGCGGTGCTGGATGGCTCTCTGAAAGGCGCCTCCTTCCGCACCGACCCCTATTTCGGCTTCGAGGTGCCAACCTCCGTGCCGGGCATCGAGCCGCACGTGCTCTATCCCTCCAAGACCTGGGCGGACAAGGCGGAATTCGACGCCACGGCGCGCCGGCTGGTGGAGATGTTCCGGGAGAATTTCACACGGTTCGAGAGCCATGTGGACGCCGCCGTCCGCGACGCCCAGCCCCACGTCCGCATCGCCGCCGAGTAGGCCCTGAAGCGGGACGGCAGCGTCCCGCCGCCGCATTCTCAAAATGCAAAGGCCCGGCGCCATGGCGCCGGGCCTTGCTGTTCCAGGGGAAGCTCTGGATGCAGGCGTGTGTCAGGCGGCGCCGCGGCGGCGCTGCTGGCCGAGGCCCATCTGCTTGGCAAGCTCCGAGCGGGCGGCCGCATAGTTCGGCGCCACCATGGGATAGTCGGCCGGCAGGCCCCACTTCTCGCGGTACTGCTCGGGCGTCATGTCGTAGCGGGTGCGCAGGTGGCGCTTCAGGGACTTGAACTTCTTGCCGTCCTCCAGGCAGATGATGAAGTCCGGATGGACGGACTTCTTCACCGCCACGGCGGGCTTCGCCGGCTCGGAGACGGGCTCCTCCTCGCCGCTGGAAAGGCGCTGGAGCGTGCCGTACACCTCATGGATGAGGGACGGCAGATCGGTGAGGGCCACCGTATTGTTGCTGACATAGGCCGAAACGATGTCCGTCGCGAGCTCGATATAGGTGGTCGTATCCGTGGTTTCGCTCATGGGACCTTCTTCGCAGTTTGTTTTCCTGGCATCGAATGGATAAAATTCAAACGGGTCCACGCACCCGGCGCCGAGCCATCACTGTACGCACTGCAGGATCTTGCGCGCGAAGTTGATCTTGAACAGCACCATCTTTGAGCGAAGATCGAACCTGCATCGGCAGCTGTCGAAACCTCTACCGACCCGGCCCCGCAGGCGGCGAACCTTGTGCCCCTCCCCATTCAGCCGCCCCGCTGCAATCCGACGAAGAAGGTGCTCTATATTTGTTAGTTTCGCGACTTCACCTTTGCAACCAGTATTTCGCGAAAACGTTTGCTGTTCTTGTATACATGAGGCTGAACTCAGTTCCCGGCCGTCATCGGCCACCGGGCGCCCGCGACCGCCAACGCAGCCCGGCTCCAAAAACACCGCGCCGCGCCTGCCGCCGCCTTGCCGTCGCCACCTCGAATGCCTACCTCTCGTGGAAATCGAACCAGGGGTTTCCAATGCCCAATCCTGCCCCGTCTCCCGCCGCCGAGGGCCACGGCGATGCCAAGGTGGTGAAAAGCGAGAGCGAATGGCGCTCCTGCCTGACGCCAGAGCAGTTTCGAATCACCCGCGAGCACGGCACCGAGCGCGCTTTCACCGGGCCCTACTGGGACGAGAAGCGGGCGGGCCTCTATTCCTGCGTCGCCTGCGGAACCCCTCTGTTCCGCTCCGAAGCCAAGTATGATTCGGGTACCGGCTGGCCGAGCTTCTTCGCCCCGATCTCCCCCGATTCGGTGGTGACGCACGAGGATACCTCCCACGGCATGCGCCGCATCGAGGTGCGCTGCGCCAGCTGCGAGAGCCATCTGGGCCACGTCTTCCCGGATGGACCGGCCCCCACCGGCCTGCGCTTCTGCCTGAACGGCACCGCCCTCAAGCTTGCGCCCGACGACGGAGATACCCGTGGCGCCTGAGCCGCCGCGCGCGCCACGGCGACCGAGTGAGCGCACTGTCCACGGCGTGACCCTCTCCGACGACTATGCTTGGCTGCGCGCCGAAAACTGGCGCGCCGTCATGCGAGATCCGTCCGTGCTGGACGCCGACATCCGCGCCTATCTGGAGGCGGAGAACACCTTCGCCGAGGCCTATTTCGCCCCCATGGGCGAGGCCAAGGCCGCCCTCGTCGCCGAGATGCGCGGGCGCATCAAGGAGGATGATTCCTCCGTTCCCGCCCCGGACGGGCCGTTTGCCTATTTCTCCCGGCACCGGGAGGGCGGCCAGCATCCGCTCTATTGCCGCAAGCCGCTGCCCGATGGCCCCGAGGCCATCCTGCTCGATGGCGACAAGGAGGCCGAAGGCAAGGCCTATTTCCATTTCGGCCACTGGCGCCACACCCGTGACCACGCCTTGTTCGCCTTCGCGGCGGACACCTCGGGCTCGGAGCTGTACGCCATCCGCATCCGCGACCTGTCGAGCGGCGCCGACCTGCCCGACGTGATCGAGGAAACCACCGGCGACCTGCTCTGGAGCGCGGACGGAACCGTTCTTTATTACATCCGCCGCGATGCCGAGCACCGGCCGTCGAAGGTGTTCCGCCACGTCCTGGGGACCGATCCGGCCGCCGACACCCTCATTTATGAGGAACCGGACAAGGGCTTCTTCGTCTCGCTGGGCGAGACACAGTCCCACCGCTACGGCCTCATCGCCTGCGGCGACCACGACACCTCGGAGGTCCACCTTTTGGACCTCACCGAAGCTGCGCCCCAGCCCCGCTGCATCGCCCCGCGCGAGGCCGGCGTGCGTTACGAGGTGGAGCACCACCCAAGCCTCGCCGGCACCGACAGCCTGATCCTCCTCACCAACGCCGACGGGGCGGAGGATTTCAAGATCGTCACCGCTCCCACGGGCACTCCGGACCGCGCCCACTGGCGCGACCTGGTGCCCCACCGGGCCGGGCGGATGATCCTGAGCCACACCGTCTTCGCCGGCCACATGGCCCGGCTGGAGCGGGAGGCGGGGCTGCCGCGCATCATCATCCGGGAGCTGGCCTCGGGCGACGAGCACGCCATCGCCTTCGACGAGGAGGCCTATGCGCTGGGGCTTCACCCCGGCTTCGGCTTCGACACCAGCGCGGTCCGCTTCACCTACGCCTCCATGACCACGCCGTCCGAGGTGTGGGACTATGACATGGCGACCCGCCGCCGGGAGATGCTGAAGCGCCAGGAAGTCCCCTCCGGCCACGACCCGGCCGACTACGTGACCCGGCGCCTTTATGCCGTCGCGCCGGACGGGGAGAGCGTTCCAGTCTCCCTGCTCTATCGCAAAGGAACCCCGCTGGACGGCTCCGCGCCCCTCCTGCTTTATGGATATGGTGCCTACGGCATCACCATTCCGGCCGGCTTCTCCACCAGCCGCCTGTCGCTGGTGGATCGCGGCTTCATCTATGCCATCGCCCATGTGCGCGGCGGCACGGACAAGGGCTGGCGCTGGTACGCCGACGGCAAGCTTGCGGGGAAGACCAACACCTTCACCGATTTCATCGCCTGCGCCGAGCATCTGGTGGCCGAGGGTTTCACCAAGCCGGACCGCATCGTCGCACAGGGCGGCTCGGCGGGCGGCATGCTGATGGGGGCGGTGGCGAACCTGCGGCCGGACATGTTCGCCGGCATCGTGGCCGAGGTCCCGTTCGTGGACGTGCTCACCACCATGCTGGACGACACCCTGCCCCTGACCCCGCCCGAATGGCCTGAATGGGGCAATCCCATCACCGACGAGGCGGCGTTCCGACGCATCCTGGCCTATTCGCCCGTGGATAACGTGCGCCCGCAGGCCTACCCGTCCATCTTCGCCCTCGCCGGGCTGACCGATCCCCGCGTGACCTATTGGGAGCCGGCGAAATGGGTGGCGCGGCTGCGCGCCGCGGACACCGAGGGGCGGACAATCCTGCTGCGCACCAACATGGATGCGGGACATGGCGGCGCCGCCGGACGATTCGACAAGCTGGACGAGGTTGCGCTCGTCTATCTGTTCGCCTTGAAGACGGTGGGCCGCACAACCTGAGGACGCCGGGGCACGGCGCCGGCCCGGATCATGCGACGATCCGGGCGGCAAAGCGGCCTCTTTCCTTGATGTTGGCGGAACGTTCAGCGGTCTGGCCGGAGACTGAAGATCGCTCCGGACGACGAAAGCCTGCCCCGGCGGCATTTGCGCCGGGCGCAGCTTCCGGTTATCCAGAGCGCGCTCGACTGGGGGAATGCGAGAGAGGGGCGGCTCCGCGCATTGAGGCACGCTTTGATGGGCCGTCTGGATCGTTACATTTTCTCGACCGCCGCGGTGGCGTTCCTGGGTGTTGTGGTGGTGCTCGCCGGCATGATCTGGGCGACGCAGGCCCTGCGCCAGCTCGACCTCGTCACCAGCCAGGGCCAGACCATCATTGCGTTCGTCGCCATCACCAGCCTCACCATGCCCACGCTGGTTCTGGTGATTGCCCCGGCGGCGCTGTTCATCGCCACCGCCTACACCTTGCTCAAGCTCAACGGCGACAGCGAGATCGTGGTGATGGCCTCCGCCGGCATGGGGCCATGGCGGCTGCTGCGGCCCCTCATCATCCTTGCCTTGCTGGTCTCGGCCTTCTGCGCGCTCCTCGCCATCAAGGTGGTGCCGGCAAGCCTTGCCACCTTCCGCGAGCAGGTCACCAAGGTGCGCGCGGACGTGGTATCCTTCGTCGCCCAGCCGGGACGGTTCGTGAACCTGTCGCAGGGCCTGGTCTTCCACGTGCGCGAGCGTGCGCCCAACGGGGTGATGCGCGGCATCTTCATCAATGACGCGCGCGATGATGGCGTCTCCACCTACCTCGCCGACCGCGGCCAGATCATCGAGAGCGACGCAGGCATCTTCCTGGTACTGGAGAACGGCTCCATCCAGCGCCGCGGCGGCGCGGCCAAGGAGGCCGAGAAGGACGCGAGCGAGGCCAACAAGGACGCCGGCAAGGACAAGGGCAAGTCGTCCAATTCCTCGGTGGTGGAATTCCAGCGCTACGCCTTCGATCTGTCGTCCCTCGCCCCCAATTCCCAGGGCCAGGACGTGAAGCCCATGGAGCGGCCCCTGTCCTATGTGATGAATCCGCCGCAGGATGACCTCTACGTGCGCTTCTTCCCCGGCCGCTACCGGGAGGAGTTGCACAAGCGCCTGTCCGCCGGGCTCTATCCCATGGCCTTCTTCGCCATCGCCGCCGCCGCGCTGGCGAGCCCCCGCACCACCCGGCAGAGCCAGGTCGCGGCGCTCGGCGCCATCATCCCGGCCATGGGCCTGGTGCAGATCGGCAATTTCGCCATCGCCGGCCAGTTGAAGACCCAGGCCGCGGCGGTGCCGCTGATCTATCTTCTGCCCATCGTCACCGTGGCCCTCTGCGCCATGGTGGTCCAGGGCTGGATCCGCCTCTCCGCGCCGGCCGCGCTGGTCGCCTTGGCGGAGTGGCTGAGGCAGCGCTTCACGCGGCGCGCGGCGGCCTGATTCCCATGATCGGACGCATTCTCGGCTTCTATTTCGCGCGGCGGTTCGCGAGCGCGGTGGTGCTCATTTTCCTGTCCTGCGTCACGCTCATCGTGCTCGTGGACTTCCTGGAGATGGCGCGCCGCACCGCCGATCGCGAGCAGGTGACGGTGGGCCTGCTCGCCCTCGTCACGCTCTACCGCGCGCCCTCCTTCACCGAGCAGCTCATGCCGTTCGCGGTGCTGTTCGGCGCCATCTCCACCTTCGTCCTGCTGTCGCGGCGGCTGGAACTGGTGGTGGCGCGGGCGGTGGGGCTGTCGGTCTGGCAGTTCATCACCCCGCCGGTGCTGGTGGCGTTCCTCATCGGGGTCTTCTCCACCACCGTGTTCAACCCCGTCTCCGCCGACTTCAAGGAGCGGGCGAACCAGATCGAGGGCGAGATCTTCGGCTCCTCCTCGTCGGGCCTCCTGCCCCAGGGCAAGAAGGAGTTCTGGGTGCGCCAGCAGAGCGTGGACGGCCAGTCCATCATCCAGGCCCAGGCCACTCGCCAGGGCGGACGGGCGCTGTCCGGCGTGGTGGTGTTCGAGTTCGACAAGGCCGACCGTCTCGTGGAGCGTGTAGAAGCCCGCTCTGCAACCTTGGGAGATGGTGCATGGATTCTTACCGACGCCAGGGTGCTGGTTCCGGGCCTCGATCACCAGCACTATGATACCTATCTCATCGCCACGAATCTCGATCCCAAGCAGATCCAGGAGTCCCTGATCGCCCCGGAAACCGTGTCGTTTTGGCAACTTCCCGCGGCCATCCGCAGTGCAGAACAATCCGGCTTCGGCGCCGAAAGATACCGCCTCCAGCTCCAGAGTCTTCTGGCGCGGCCGTTTCTGCTGGTGGCAATGGTACTCATTGCCGCGGTGGTGGGGCTGCGGGTGTTCCGCTTCGGCGGGGTGGGACAGACGATTCTCGGTGGCGTGCTGGCGGGCTTTCTGCTTTATGTGGGGACCAAGCTCGCTGAGGATCTCGGCGACGCGGGTTTTGTTCATCCCGTTGCTGCAGCATGGTTTCCTGCGGTAGCCGGGATTCTTCTGGGGGTCCTCATTCTGTTGCATCGGGAGGACGGATGACGGTCGGGCTTCCCCCCGCCGTAGGCAGCATCACCGGGGACCGGCGCCGCGTCGCGCGCCGGACGGGGATGCTTGCGTCCGCGGCCAGCCTCTTCCTGATGGCAGCGAGCTTCTTCGCATCCGCTCCCGCGGTTGCTCAGACGCAGGGCGGCCAGCAGCCCAACGTCACCTCCAGCGCGCTCGGCTCGGGCTTCGCGGGAACCCGCAAGCTCGACCCGAACCAGAAGATGCTGGTGACGGCTGACCAGCTTGAATACGACTACCAGAAGGAAACGGTCTCCGCCGTCGGCACGGTCCAGATCTATTATGACGGCTCGACCCTGGAGGCGAACCGGGTGGTGCTCGACCGCAAGGCGAACACCCTGTTTGCCCAGGGCAATGTCCGGCTGAAGGACAAGGACGGCAAGATCGTCACCGCCGACAATTTGGAACTGACCCAGGACTTCAAGCAGGGCTTCATCGATTCCCTGCGTCTCGACACCCCGGACAAGACCCACTTCGCCGCCACCCGCGCCGATCGCACGGACGGCAACGTGACCGTGTTCCAGAACGGCGTCTACACCGCCTGCGAACCGTGCAAGGACGACCCGAGCAAGCCTCCGCTGTGGCAGATCAAGGCCAAAAAGATCGTCCACAACGAAGACGAGAAGATGATCTACTACCAGGATGCCTGGGTAGAGTTCTTCGGGTTTCCGGTGGCCTATTTCCCGTATCTGTCGTCGCCCGACCCGACGGTGAAGCGCAAGACCGGCTTCCTCATTCCGGAATTCTTCTCGTCGAGCCAGATCGGCTATGGCGTCGGCACGCCGTTCTTCTGGAACATCGCGCCCGACCGCGACCTGACCCTGACGCCCGCCTTCACCACCAAGCAGGGCGTGTTGATGCAGGGCGAGTGGCGCCAGCGCCTGATGAACGGCGCCTACACCATCCGCGCCGCTGGCATCCTGCAGCAGGACAAGGACGCCTTCACCACCACCTCCAACGGGGTGACCGATTATCTGCCAGGCTACCGCGACAACCGCGGCTCGCTTCAGAGCACCGGCGCGTTCGCGCTGAACAAGTTCTGGACCTTCGGCTGGGACGGCACGCTGGTCTCCGACCGCACCTTCCTGCAGGACTACAACCTGATCGGCGACGGGGTCACCACCAAGACCTCCACCGTCTACCTCACCGGCCAGGGCGACCGCTCCTTCTTCGACGTGCGCGGGCTCTATTTCCTCGGCCTGTCGGTAACCGACAACCAGGACCTCCAGCCCATCGTCGGCACGCTCAATTACAACAAGGTGTTCGACAAGCCCCTGTGGGGCGGTGAATCCGGCATCAAGGTCAACCTCACCAGCCTCACCCGCCAGGAGGCCGACTTCATCGGCACCTCGGCGCTCACCTCCAACGTCGGCGCCACGGGCATCCCCACCGGCTCCTGCGCGCTGATGAACCCCAATCCCGAGCAGTGCCTGCTGCGTGGCGCGCCGGGCGACTACACACGCCTGTCGGCGGAGCTCTACTGGAAGAAGGCCATCACCGATCCGATGGGCCAGATCTGGACGCCGTTCGTGACCGCGCGGGTGGACGTCGCCTCCGTGGACACCGGCTACCTGCCCTACAGCTACATGTATGGCGCCACCCTGCCCGGCCAGAACCCGCTCCAGTCCGGCAGCGACGACCTGATCCGCGGCATGCCGGCGGTGGGTCTCGACTATAAGTACCCCTTCATCTCCGCCGAGAGCTGGGGCACCCAGACCATTGAGCCGCGGGCCCAGGTCATCATCCGTCCCAACGAGACGGACATCGGCAAGTTCCCGAACGAGGATGCCCAGAGCCTGGTGTTCGACGACACCAACCTGTTCGAGGTGAACAAATATTCGGGCTACGACCGGGTCGAGGGCGGCAGTCGCCTCAATCTCGGCGTGACCTACACCGCCGCCATCAACGGCGCCGGCCTCGTCACCGCCGTGGTCGGCCAGTCCTACAACCTGTTCGGCCGGAACTCGTTCGCCTATGGCGACATGGCCAATACCGGCCTCGAATCGGGCCTCGAGACCACGGCGTCGGACTACATCGCCAAGTTCGGCTACTCGCCCACCAAGTATCTCGAGTTTGTGACCCGATTCCGGTTCGACAACGACAACCTCTCCATGCAGCGTTTCGAACTGCAGGGGCGGGCGGAGCTGGACCGCTTCAACGTGGCCGTCACCTACGGCCGCTACGAGGCGCAGCCGCTGCTCGGCTATTACGACAAGCGCGAGGGCATCTACACCAACGCCTCGTACAAGCTGAACGACAATTGGGCCATCCGTGGCGCGGTGCGCTACGATTTCGCCGCCGGCGAGTTCGACTACACGCTGGTGGGCCTCAGCTATATCGACGACTGCTTCACCCTCGCCCTCAACTACGTCACCGACTACACCCTGAACGGCCCCAATGCGGCGCCGGTCAACAAGGTGATGTTCCGCATCGGGCTGAGAACGCTTGGCGAAGGCGGCTTCTCCACCTCGTTAGGCTCCAGCAGCGAAACCAACCAGTGAGGCGGCGCGCCGGCTGACCCGGCCGCGGCCTGTGCTGCGGTCCGCGAGGCAGGCCGCATTGCCGCCACAGGAAGGGGACACAAGTCGCCGTCTGACCTTCGGACAGGACCATGCTGCTTCGTCATTTCCTCCTTACGGCCCTCGCGCTGGCCTTCCTTGCCCTCGGCGCCGGCGCGCCGGCGCAGGCCCAGCAGATCATCGTCATGGTGAACGGCGATCCCATCACCACCTTTGACGTGTCGCAGCGCCAGCTCATGCACCAGATGATCGAGCGCAAAAGCGTCAGCGCGCAGCAGGCCCTGGAAGACCTCATCGACGAGCGCATCAAGATCCAGCAGGCCATCCGCCTCAAGATGGAGGTGGAGCAGAAGGACGTGGACCGCCTGTACGCGTCCGTGGCCGAGCGCTCGGGCCGCACGCCGGAGCAGCTCACCGAGGGCTTCAAGCAGCAGGGCCTCAACGACCGCACCTTCAAGCAGAAGCTGTTCGCGGATTATGTCTGGGGCCAGTATGTGCGCGCCCGCTCCGGCACGGTGAACGTGCGCGACGCGGACGTGGTCGCCGCCCTGCAGAAGCGTGGCGAGACCCAGATGATCGCCACCGAATACACGCTCATGCCCATCGTCTTCGTGGTGCCACGCAACGCCGGCAACTATGCCGCGCGCCTGGCGGAAGCCAATGCCCTGCGCGGCCGCTTCACCGACTGCGATGCCGGCGCGCAGACGGTGAAGTCGCTGAAGGAGGTGGTGGTCCGCCCCAAGGTGACGCGCCTGTCCTCCGAGATGCCGCCGCAGCTGCGGCAGATCCTCGACAAGACCGAGATCGGCCGCCTCACCCCGCCGGAAGTGGCCCAGTCCGGGGTCGAGACCTTCGCCATCTGCGGCAAGCGCGAAGTGCGCGGCGAGAGCGCGCAGAAGAAGGAAATCAAGGACGAGCTGTCCAACGCCCAGTTCGCCGCCGAATCCAAGAAGTTCATGGCGGAGCTGCGGAAGCAGTCGCTCATCGAGTACCGCCGCCACTGAAGCGCCTGCGGGTTGCAAACCCGGGCCTTTGCTCCGACCTTAGTATCCAACGGCCGGTTCCGGCGATTTTGCCGCGTGCCGCCGTTCAGCGCGTTTTCATGACGCAAAACCGGTTTCAACTTTTGCGGAAAACGCTGTGATGGTCGCGCCCGCTCCCCTCGTCCTCTCCCTCGGTGATCCTGCCGGCATCGGCCCCGACATCACGCTCACGGCCTGGGCGCAGCGCCGGGAGCTGGGCCTGCCCGCCTTCCTCGTCGCCGGCGATCCCGAAGCGCTCAAGGCCCGGGTCCGCCAGCTCGGCCTCACCGTGCCGCTGGCCGAGACCGGTCCGGAAGACGCCGCCGGCCACTTCGCCGAGGCGCTGCCGGTGATGCCCGCCGGTCCCGCCTCCACCGCCCTGCCCGGCGCGCCCGATGCCTCCAGCGCGCCCTGCGTGGTGGCAAGCCTTGAGGCGGCCCTCGGCCTGGTCCAGGCCGGCCGCGCGGCGGCGCTGGTCACCAATCCGTTGGCGAAGTCGGTCATGTATGCGGGCGGCTTTCCGTTTCCCGGCCACACCGAGTTCCTGGCCGCCCGCGCCGCGCGCCCGGGCCGACCCGCACCCCATCCGGTGATGATGATCTGGTCGGAGCAACTCGCCGTGGTGCCGGCCACCATCCACCTGCCCTATGCGGACGTGCCCGGCCATCTCACCATCGACCTCCTGGTGGAGACCGGCCGCATCGTCGCCGGCGACATGGCCCGGCGCTTCGGCCTCGCCCACCCCCGGCTGGTGTTCTGCGGCCTCAACCCCCATGCGGGCGAGGAGGGCACCCTCGGCACCGAGGATGAGGCCATCGTGCGCCCGGCGGTCGAAGCCCTCAAGCGCGAGGGCATCGACGCGCGGGGTCCCCTGCCCGCCGACACACTGTTCCACCCGCAGGCGCGGGCCGGCTACGACGTGGCGGTGGGCATGTATCACGACCAGGTGCTGATCCCGGCCAAGACGCTGGCCTTCCACGACGGGGTGAATGTGACGCTGGGCCTGCCCTTCATCCGCACCTCGCCCGATCACGGCACCGCCTTCGACATCGCGGGAACGGGCCGCGCCAACCCCTCAAGCCTGGTGGCGGCGCTGCGGCTCGCCCGCCGCCTCGCGGATGCGGAAGCGCGGCTTGCCGCGCGCGAAGGCCACCGCGCGGCGAGTGTAGCGTGAGCGCCCTCGACGACCTGCCGCCGCTGCGCGATGTCATCCGGCGGCACGGCCTCTCGGCGCAGAAGTCGCTGGGCCAGAACTTCCTTCTGGACCTCAACCTCACCGGCCGCATCGCCCGCGCCTCCGGCCCCCTCGAAGGGGCCACCGTGGTGGAGGTGGGTCCCGGACCGGGCGGGCTGACGCGGGCGCTGCTCGCTTTGGGTGCCCGGCGCGTCATCGCCATCGAGCGCGATCAGCGCTGCCTCGATGCGCTGGCCGAAGTCTCCGACCATTATCCCGGCCGGCTGGAGGTGATCTCCGGCGATGCGCTGAAGGTGGACGTTCGCCCCCTCGTGGGTGACGGTGAGGTGCGGGTGGTGGCGAACCTGCCCTACAATATTGCGACGCTGCTGCTCATCGGCTGGCTCTCAACGGATCCCTGGCCGCCGTGGTTCTCGTCCCTCACCCTCATGTTCCAGAAGGAAGTGGCGGAGCGCATCGTCGCCGCGCCGGGCTCGAAAGCCTATGGCCGGCTCGCGGTGCTGGCGGGCTGGCGGACCACGGCGCGCATCGCCTTCGACGTGGCCCCCTCCGCCTTCGTGCCACCGCCGAAGGTGACCTCCTCCGTGGTGCATCTGGTGCCGCGGTCGGAGCCTTTGCCCTGCGCCTTGTCGGCCCTGGAGAAGGTGACGGAAGCCGCCTTCGGCCAGCGCCGCAAGATGCTGCGCCAGAGCCTGAAATCCCTGGGGGTCGACACCGCCGCCCTGCTCAAAGCCACTGGCGTGGAGGAAACGGCGCGGGCCGAGGAGATCGATGTGGACGGCTTCGTCCGGCTGGCGAACACGTTCGCGCAGCTGAAGTCGGGAGCCGGCGCGGCGGCGTGAGGCCGCCATCGCCCCTCGGCACCTCGCACGGAGTGGCCGGCCGCCGCGACCGGGACGGCCGGGACTGACGGAGGCGCCCCCTACTCCGCCGCGGCCACCTGCGCGGGATCGTAATTGAGGATGGGGGCGAGCCACTTCTCGGCCTCCTCCACGCTCCAGCCCTTGCGGGCGGCATAGTCCTCCACCTGGTCGCGCTCGATGCGGCCGACGCCGAAATAGGCGCTCTCGGGGTGGGCGAAATACAGCCCCGACACCGCCGCCCCCGGCCACATGGCGAAGCTCTCCGTCAGCTGGATGCCCGCCTTGTGGGTGGCGTCGAGCAGGCGGAAGATGGTCGCCTTTTCCGTGTGGTCGGGCTGGGCCGGATAGCCGGGCGCGGGGCGGATGCCGCGATAGCGCTCGGCGATGAGGTCGTCGTTGGCCAGCGCCTCGTCGGCCGCATAGCCCCACAGCCGGGTCCGCACCAGATGATGCAGGCGCTCGGCGAAGGCCTCGGCGAGGCGGTCGCACAGGGCCTTCAGCAGGATGGCGGAATAGTCGTCGTTGGCCGCCTTGAAGGCCGCCACCCGCTCCTCCTCGCCGATGCCGGTGGTCACCGCGAAGCCGCCGACATAATCGGCGACCCCGGTCTCGAGCGGCGCGACGAAGTCCGACAGCGCCAGGTTGAAGCGCCCGTCCCGCTTCGCCAGTTGCTGGCGCAGGGTGTGGAGGGTGGCAAGCGGCGTCTTGCGGGTGTCGTCGCGGAACAGGACGATGTCGTCGCCCATGGCATTGGCCGGCCAGAAGCCCACCACGGCACGGGCGCTCACCCACTTCTCCGCAACCATCTTCTCCAGCATCGCCTGCGCGTCGGCGAACAGGGCGCGGGCCGGCTCGCCCACCACCTGGTCTTCAAGGATGGCCGGATAGCGCCCGGTCAGCTCCCAGGACTGGAAGAAGGGCGTCCAGTCGATGAAGGGCACGAGGTCGGCGAGGTCGTGGTCCTCGATCATCTGGGTTCCGAGGAAGCCAGGCCGGGGCACCTCATAAGCGGAAAAGTCCAGCTTCAGGGCGTTGTCGCGCGCCTTGGCGAGGGGCACGCGCTGCTTGTTGGCATCGGCCCGCGCATGGGCCTCGGCAAGCTTGCGATATTCGGCGCGGATGTCCGCCACATAAGCGCCGCGCGTGTCCTTGTTGAGCAGGCTGGAGACCACGCCCACCGCCCGGCTGGCGTCGGTGACATAGACCGCCTGCCCGCGCTCGTAGCGGGGCGAGATCTTCACCGCGGTGTGGACGCGCGAGGTGGTGGCGCCGCCGATGAGCAGCGGCAGGGAAAAGCCCTCGCGCTCCATCTCGGCGGCCACATTCACCATCTCGTCCAGCGACGGGGTGATGAGGCCGGAAAGGCCGATCACGTCCACCTTCTCGGCCTTGGCGGTTTCGAGGATCTTCGCCATGGGCACCATGACGCCGAGATCGATGACCTCGTAGTTGTTGCACTGGAGCACGACGCCCACGATGTTCTTGCCGATGTCGTGCACGTCGCCCTTCACGGTGGCCATCAGCACCTTGCCGGCGGCCGAGGCGGAGGTGACGCCCATCTCCTCCTTTTCCTTCTCCATGAAGGGCATGAGATAGGCTACGGCCTGCTTCATCACGCGGGCGGACTTCACCACCTGGGGCAGGAACATCTTGCCGGCGCCGAACAGGTCGCCCACCACATTCATGCCCGCCATCAGCGGCCCCTCGATGACGTGGAGCGGGCGGGCGACGGACTGGCGCGCCTCCTCGGTGTCCGCCTCCACGAAGTCGGTGATGCCGTTGACGAGGGCATGGGCGAGGCGCTTGTCCACTGGCCAGGAGCGCCAGGCGAGATCCGCCTCCTTCTTCTCCTTGCCGGCCGCGCCCTTGAAGCCCTCGGCGATCTCCAAAAGGCGCTCGGTGGCATCGGGACGGCGGTTCAGCACCACGTCCTCGCAGGCCTCGCGCAGTCCGGGCTCGATCTCGTCATAGACGGCGAGCTGGCCGGCATTGACGATGCCCATGTCCATGCCCGCCTGGATGGCGTGATAGAGGAAAACCGCGTGCATGGCCTCGCGCACCGGCTCGTTGCCGCGGAACGAGAACGACAGGTTGGAGACGCCGCCCGACACGTGGGCGTGGGGCAGGTTCTGCCGGATCCAGCGGGTCGCCTCGATGAAGGCGACGCCATAGCCGGCGTGCTCCTCGATGCCGGTGGCCACCGCGAAGATGTTGGGATCGAAGATGATGTCTTCCGGCGGGAAGGCCAGCTCTTCCGTCAGGATACGGTAGGCGCGGGCGCAGATCTGGGTCTTGCGCTCGAAGGTGTCGGCCTGGCCTTCCTCGTCGAAGGCCATCACCACCACGGCGGCGCCGTAGCTGCGCACGAGCCGGGCCTTCTCGCGGAAGGCGTCTTCCCCCTCCTTCATCGAGATGGAATTGACGATGCCCTTGCCCTGAAGCCGCTTCAGCCCCTGCTCGATGATCTCCCACTTCGAGCTGTCCACCATCACCGGCACCTTGGCGATGTCCGGCTCGGCGGCGACGAGGTTGAGGAAGGTGACCATGGCCGCCTCGCTGTCGAGGAGGCCTTCATCCATGTTGATGTCGATGACCTGCGCGCCGCTCTCCACCTGGTCGCGCGCCACCGCGAGCGCGGCGGCAAAGTCGCCGGTGGTGATGAGCTTGCGGAAGCGGGCGGAGCCGGTGACGTTGGTGCGCTCGCCCACGTTCACGAAGGGAATTTCCGGCGTCAGCTCGAACGGCTCAAGACCGGAGAGGCGCAGGCGCGGCTCGATCTGCGGCACCACGCGCGGGGCCTTGCCCTTCACCGCTTCCGCGATGGCGCGGATGTGGGCTGGCGTGGTACCGCAGCAGCCGCCCACGATGTTCACGAGGCCGGAGGCGGCGAACTCGCCAACCAGTTCCGCCATGGCCTGCGGGCTCTCGTCATACATGCCGAATTCGTTGGGCAGGCCGGCATTGGGATAGGCGCACACCAGCGTGTCGGCCACCCGGCCGATCTCGGCCACGTGGGCGCGCATCTCCCGCGCGCCCAGCGCGCAATTGAGGCCGATGGAGAACGGCCGGGCATGCTGGAGCGAATACCAGAAGGCGGCGGGCGTCTGGCCCGACAGGGTGCGGCCGGAGAGATCGGTGATGGTGCCGGAGATCATCACCGGCAGGCGGATGCCGCGCTCGGCGAACAATTGCTCGATGGCGAAGATGGCCGCCTTGGCGTTCAGCGTATCGAAGATGGTCTCGACCAGCAGGATGTCCGCCCCGCCATCGACGAGACCGCGCGCCTGCTCGTGATAGGCGCCGGCGAGGTCGTCGAAGGTCACCGCGCGGAAGCCGGGGTCGTTCACGTCCGGGGAGATGGAGGCGGTGCGGTTGGTGGGGCCGAAGGCGCCGGCGACGAAACGCGGGCGGCCGTCCTCGGCCTGGGCGATGTCGCCTGCCTCCCGGGCGAGGCGGGCGCTCTCGAAATTCAGCTCGTAGACCAGCTCTTCCATGCCGTAGTCGGCCTGGGCGATCGAGGTGCCGGAGAAGGTGTTGGTTTCCACCATGTCCGCGCCGGCGCGGAAATATTCGAGGTGGATGGCCCGCACCGCATCGGGCTGGGTGAGGCTGAGAAGGTCGTTGTTGCCCTTCACGTCGCGCGGCCAGTCGGCAAAGCGCGCGCCCCGATAGCCGGCCTCGTCCAGCTTCAGCCCCTGGATCATGGTGCCCATGGCGCCGTCGAGCACGAGAATGCGCTCGGACGCGGCCTGGGCGAGGGCTGAGAAGGTGTCGGCGGCGCGGGTTTCGGTCATGGCTGAAGTTCTCAGGGCTCGGGGCTTGGGACAGCCTCGGTGAAACAGATGGACGTCCGTCGCCGGACGAAAACACGACATCGTCGCCAATTTTTCCGGCGCCGATGGGACTGTGGCCCCCTACCAACCCTCCCCCGCGAGCGGGAGAGGGCTTCCGGCGTTCAGATGGCGACAGCCTTTGGCGCATCCGCCAGCGCGCCCGCCACCTTGGGCCGCAACCCCAGCAGGTGGCAGATGGCGTAGACGAGGTCGGCGCGGTTCAGCGTATAGAAATGGATATCGGTGACACCGCGATCAACGAGGTCCGTCACCTGCTCGGCGGCCACGGCGGCGGCGATGAGCTTGCGAGTCTCCACGTCGTCGTCGAGCCCCTCGAACCGCCGCAGCAGCCAGGCCGGCACGCTGGCGCCGGTGCGGGTAGCAAAGCTGGAGGCCTGCTTGAAGTTGGTCACCGGCAGGATGCCCGGCACGATGGGAATGTCGATGCCCCGCGCCCGCACCTTGTCCAGATAGCGGAAATACACGTCGTTCTCGAAGAAGAACTGGGTGATGGCGCGGGTGGCGCCCGCATCCACCTTGGCCTTCAGGACATCAATGTCGGCATCAAGGCTCGCACTCTCCGGGTGCTTTTCCGGATAGGCGGAGACCGACACCTCGAAATCGCCGATGCGCTTGATGCCGGCCACGAGGTCATTGGCATAGGCATAGCCGCCGGGATGGGGCTCATAGCGCGTGCCCACCCCGGTCACCGGATCGCCGCGCAGGGCCACGATATGCTTCACGCCCGCCTCGCCATAGGCGCGCACCACGGCGTCGATCTCGTCCCGGGTCGCGGCCACGCAGGTGAGGTGGGCGGCGGGGGCAAGGTCGGTCTCCTTGGCGATGCGCTCCACGGTGGCGTGGGTGCGCTCGCGGGTGGAGCCGCCGGCGCCGTAGGTGACCGACACGAAATCAGGCGACAGCGGCGCGAGGCGGGCGATGGACGACCACAGGGTCTTTTCCATCTCTGGCGACTTCGGCGGGAAGAACTCGAAGGAGACCTTCACCGGCGGCCGGTCCATCTCCCGGCTCGCCCGGACCGGGGCGGGAGCAGGAGCAAGGGCGGGCGTGGTCATCAGGCAATCTCCCTGTCGGCAAGGTCGGCCTCGGCCATGAGCACGCGTGGGTCGCGCGCCAGCCAGAGCGAAACGGTGAGCCCGTCCCCCGCCTTGCCGTCGGGCGCGAGGGTGCGGAAAGTGACGAGGTCCAGCCCCGCGTCGGCGAGCCAGCCCTCCACCGTCTCGCGCGGGAAGCCGAGATGGCGGTGGGCATGGGCGTCGCGCAGGAACTCCAGGCCATGGGGGGCGAAATCCACCACCAGCAGCCTGCCGCCGGGACGCAGCACCCGCGCCGCCTCCTTCAGGGCGCGGCCGCCGTCGTCGAGATAATGCAGCACCTGATGCACGATCACCGCATCGAACGAATCGCGCGGCGCCGGCACCGCATAGATGTCGCTCTGGCGCAGCAGGCAGTGGCGGATGCCGGCCCGCTCCAGATTGGTGCGGGCGACGCCCAGCATATCCGGCGACAGGTCTATGCCCATGCCGCGCTCGATATCGGGGGCGAACACCTCCAGCATGCGGCCGGTGCCGGTGCCGAGATCCAGCAGCGAGCGGATGGGCGCGGCGCCCAGCGCCTGCCGCACCGCCGCCTCCACTGCCGCCTCGGGCACATGGAGCCGGCGAATCTCGTCCCATTCACGGGCGTGGGCGGCAAAATAGGCCTGCGCCGCCGCCGCGCGCGCCGCACGCACGGACACGAGGCGCGCCCGGTCGCCCACCAGCACCGGATCGTCGCGATCCAGCAGCGCCAGAAGCGCGGTGCCGATTCGGCCGCCCGCCCCATCCGCCGCCCGGCGATAGAAGATCCAGCTCGCCTCCCGGTGCCGCTCCACCAGCCCGGCCTCGGCCAGCAGCTTGAGGTGGCGCGAGATGCGCGGCTGCGACTGGCCCAGGATCTCGGTAAGGTCCGAGACCGTCAGCTCCGCCTCGCCCAGCACCGCGATCAGGCGCAGGCGCGTATCCTCGCCCGCCGCCTTCAGGCTTTCGAGCACGGCGGGGAACGACAGCGACGGACCGGCCTTCGGATTTGACATAAAGATATCTTTATATCCTAACGTCGCCACATTCAAGCGTCTCCGCTGGCCCGCGACGCAGCGGTTGCGCACGCTGCCCCAGCCATGCCGATCACGATCAGCGGCGCTGCGCGAAGCGTTGTTGCGCCTGCACAACGGTGGGCATACACGCTTTTGTCACAGATCGGCGGAGGTGAGGGAGCGCCCGGCTCTTCCGTACGGTATTACCGACGTGGCCTGCGAAATTTTCCGCGCCCCGTTTCCAATTTCGTCACGTTTCACGGTTAACCCTCTCACATGACCCTGCGCCACAAACTTCTCCTCGCCGCCTTCGGGGCATCGGTTCTCACCGCGCCGGCCTTCGGCCAGCCCGCCAACGGCACGAGCTACAGCCTGCCCGCCAACGGGGCGGACGAAGAGGACGCCGGCACGCTGCCGCCCGGCTCCGTGGGGGGCTATGGCGCGCCGCCGCCCGGCTATTCTGATCCCTATGCCCGCCAGGCGCCCGTGCGTCACGACCAGTTGGAGCGCACCGAGCTGCCGCCCCCCGGCCAGCAGTCGGCCCCGGCCTATGGCGCGCCCGCAGCGCAGCCTTATCCGCAGCAGGCCTACCCGCAGCAGGGCTATCCGCAGCCCGTGCAGCCGAACTATTCCGCCGCGCCGAGCGCCGTCGCCCCCCAGGGCGGCCCGCAGCCGGCCGCGGTCGTGCCCCAGGGCCAGGCTTACGGAAACCAGCCCTACGGCAACCAGGGCTACAGCCAGCAGACCTATGCCGCGCCCCAGGCCGGCGCGCCGCCGGCCGGTGTCTATGGCCAGCCGGCCCCCGCTGCCTATGAGCCTCCGGCGCAGGCCACCTATGGCGGCTCCGGCCGTGGCGCGGTGGACCAGGACGCGATTTACGCCAGCATCAATGCCGGCCCGCCGCCCGCCGGCGCCTATGCGCCCAACGCCGCCGTGGTGCCCGGCACCACCGAGGCGCCGTCTGGCCCGCGCATCGAGAACGTGGACCCCACCGAGCCGGTGCCGGAGCGTTTCCGCCGCCAGACCGTGGACTATGTGACCACCCAGCCGGCCGGCACCATCATCATCGATACGCCCAACACCTACCTCTATTACGTGGTGGGCGGCGGCAAGGCGATCCGCTACGGCATCGGCGTGGGCCGCGAGGGCTTTACCTGGTCCGGCACCCAGAAGATCTCCCGCAAGGCGGAATGGCCCGACTGGCGTCCCCCGTCCGAGATGATCCAGCGCCAGCCCTACCTGCCGCGCTTCATGGCCGGCGGCCCGGGCAACCCCATGGGCGCCCGCGCGCTCTATCTGGGCAGCACCGAATACCGCATCCACGGCACCAACGAGCCCCAGACCATCGGCAAGTTCGTGTCGTCCGGCTGCTTCCGCCTGCTGAACGCCGACATCGAGGACCTGTTCGACCGCGCCGGCGTGGGCACCAAGGTGGTGATCCTGCCGAAGACCGGCACGCCGCAGGCCAATGCCGGCGCCCCTGCCCCGGTCTCCACCGCGTCCGCCGGCAAGCCCGTGGTTCCGGCCCAGCGCTGATCCTTCAAGCCCGGTCGGCGCCCTGCGCCGGCCGGGTTTTCCCGTCTTCCAGCCTGCCTTCGCTCGCTCGCCACACGCCCGGGCATGCCCCGTTTGGAATGCCTCTCCGGTCTCGATCCGGACCGACGCGATGACGGCGATCCCTGAGCCCGCCCCATCGGCTCTGTTCTAGCCCACCTCCCGCTCCAGACCGCCCAGGCGCGCGAATCGCGCGAGTGCCCGTCACGCGGGTGCCCACCTGGGTGCGCCCGGTCAGCTCCAGCTCACCGCAGCCCGCGATGAACCGGGTGGCGACGGATAAGAGCCTGTGCGCCTTTCCCGTCCCAAACTCTTCCTCCAAGCCCTTGCACGATGAGCGGCCGCTCTTGCGCACCGCCATCGCGGCAATGGATTGCACCCCAACTCCGGCACACCCCGCGCTGTGAGCGGTCGGTTCCTGCTGTATGATTACAGCGGGTGGAACGACTCATCCCAACCGGCGAGGGCGCCATGCCCATCGCATCCGGAGACGGCAAAATGACAATGCCTGCGCAAACTCCCGCATCCACGGTCACCGACCAGCTCCACGCCGTGCGCGCCAGCTGGGGCTGGTTCGCGGTGCTGGGTATCGCCTTCATCGTGCTCGGGTTCGTGGCCCTCGCCCATGTGCTCGCCTCCACCGTCGTGACGGTGCTGTGGGTCGGCGCGCTGGTTCTCGTGGGCGGCGTGGTCCAGGTCATCCACGCCTTCCGGGTCCAGGGCTGGGGCCGGTTCTTCTACTGGCTGCTGGCCGGCGTGCTCTATGTGGTGGCCGGCGGCCTCATGATCAACAACCCTCTGCTCGGCGCCGGCGTCCTGACCCTGATGATCGGCGTGGCGCTGGCGGTGGAAGGCATCTTCCGCATCTTCGCCGGCGTCGGCTCCCGTCCCGCCAAGGGCTGGGGCTTCATCGTGGTGTCGGGCATCGTCACCCTGCTGCTGGGCGCCATCATCATCGCCCGCTGGCCGGTGAACTCGCTCTACATCCTTGGCCTGTTCCTTGGCGTCGACCTCATCGTCAACGGTGTCGGCACGCTGATGTTCGGCCTCGCCCTGCGCGAGAAGAACTGAGGCGGCGATATTCCTCCTCCCGGACACCGGGCGGAGCCGCGCTGAGGATGTCCTCCCGCCCGGCTGCGGCGGGGGGCGGTAGCCGCGACCGGGCAGGGAGGACTGTCCCGGGGGGCGCCGGGACACCGTGATCCACCTGGCGGCGGATCCGACCGGATCCGGCGCCAGGTGGAAAGTTCATTCGGCTGGCTGCGGCATGGCCGCCGGCGCGGGTTCGTCGTCCGTGACCTTCACGCGGAACCAGGTGGCGTAGAGCGCCGGCACCACCAGCAGGGTGAGCACGGTTGCCACCAGAAGGCCGCCCATGATGGTCACCGCCATGGGGCCCCAGAACACGCTCTCCGCCAGCGGGATCATGCCCAGCACCGCCGCCAGCGCGGTGAGCACCACCGGCCGCGCCCGGCGGACCGTCGCATCCACGATCGCGCGGTGAGGGGTGTGGCCGTCGCGGATGTCGTGGTCGATCTGGTCCACCAGGATCACCGTGTTGCGCATGATCATGCCGGCCAGCGCGATCAGCCCCAGCAGCGCCACGAAGCCGAACGGCTTGTGGGCGATGAGCAGCCCGCCCGCCGCGCCGATCAGGCCGAGCGGCGCCGTGGCCAGCACCAGCGCGAGGCGCGAGAAGCTCTGCAGCTGGATCATCAGCAGCGTCAGCATCACGATGATCATCACCGGAAACACCGCCGCCAGCGACGCATTGGCCTTGGCGCTCTCCTCGATGGAGCCGCCGGTCTCGATGCGATAGCCGGGCGCAAGCTCCGCCTTGATGGCGGCGAGCTTGGGCAGGATGCGGGTGGTCACGTCCGGCGGCTGCACCCCGTCCCGCACGTCGCCGCGCACGGTGAGCACCAGGTCACGGTCGCGCCGCCAGAGGATGGGCTCCTCATGGGCATAGGCGATGCGCGCCACCTGTCCCAGCGGCACGGCAAGCCCGTTGCGGGTGGTCACCGTGAGGGCGGCGAGGTGTTCGAGGTCCAGGCGCTCTTCGGGCACGGCGCGGGCCACCACGTCGATGAGCAGATTGCCCTCGCGGTGCTGGGTCACGGTGTAGCCGGAAAGCAGGGTCTGAAGGGTCTCGGCAAGATCGCGTGGGGTGGTGCCGAGGGCGCGGGCGCGGTCCTGGTCCACGGCGAGGGTGATGGACTTGACCTGCTCGCCCCAATTGAGGTGCGGGTCGATCATGTCCTTGTCCGCGGCCATCACCACGCGCACCTTCTCGGCGATATCGCGCACCGCGATGGGGTCCGGGCCCACCACGCGAAACTGCACCGGGAAGCCGACCGGCGGGCCGAACACGAAGCGGTCGACGCGCACCCGCGCTTCCGAGAGCGCGCCGTCGGCGATGGCGGTGTCGAGCCGCGCCTTGAGCCGCTCGCGAGCCTCGATGTCCTTCGCCACGATGACGATCTGCGCAAAATTCGGGTTGGGCAGCACCGGGTTGAGGCCGAGCCAGAAGCGCGGCGCGCCGCGGCCCACGTAAGTGGTCGCCGTCGCCACGTCGGCATCGTCGCCGATCAGGGCTTCGGCCTTCTTCGCCGTGGCCTCGGTGACGGTGATGGACGTGCCCTCGGGCAGGCGCATCTCCAGGAACAGCTCGGGCCGGGTCGAGGTGGGGAAGAACTGCTGCTGCACATGGCCAAAGGCGACGATGGCGCCGGCGAACATCGCCACGGTGGCTCCGATCACCAGGAAGCGGTGCCGCAGGCACGCCTCCAGCACCCGGCGGAAGGCACGGTAGAGGCGGCCGTCGTGCATCTCGTGGTGGGCGCCCTTCTTCATGTCGGGCAAAAGCACCGTGCCGAGATAGGGCGTGAAGATCACCGCCACGAACCACGAGGCGATGAGAGCGAATCCCACCACCCAGAAGATGCCGCCGGCATATTCGCCGGAGGAGGATTTGGCGAAGCCCACGGGCAGGAAGCCGGCGGCGGTCACCAGCGTGCCGGTCAGCATGGGGAAGGCGGTGGAGGTCCAGGCGAAGGTGGCCGCGCGCATGCGGTCCCAGCCCTCCTCCATCTTCACCACCATCATCTCGATCGCGATGATGGCATCGTCCACCAGAAGGCCCAGCGCGATGATGAGCGCGCCCAGGGTGATACGGTGCAGATCCATGCCGGCGGCGAACATCACCAGGAACACGATGGCCAGCACCAGCGGCACCGACAGCGCCACCACGATGCCGGTGCGGAAGCCTAGCGACAGGAAGCTCACCACCAGCACGATGACGAGGGCTTCCACGAAGGTCTTCAGGAACTCGCCCACCGATTCGCCGACGATGTGGGGCTGGTCGGCCACCTGGGTCACGTCGATGCCCACGGGCAGCTCGGCGGTGGCTTCCGCCATGGCCGCCTTCAGCTCGGTGCCGAGGGTGAGGATGTTGGTGCCCGCCGCCATGGACACGCCGATGCCGATGGCCGGGCGGCCATGCTGGCGCACCAGGAACGAGGGCGGATCTTCGTAGCCGCGCTTGACGGTTGCGATGTCGCCGAGGCGCACCAGCGACCCGTTCACCGCCACCGGGACCTCGGCGATCGCCTCCACGCCGCTGAAGGCGCCGGTGAGGCGCAGGTTGATGCGGTCGGAGCGGGTATCCACCGCGCCACCCGCCACCACAGCATTCTGCCGGGCGACGCTGTCGAACACCTGCGCCGGAGTGACGCCCAGGTTGGCGAGGCGGGCGTGGGAGAATTCGATATAGATGCGCTCGGGCCGCTCGCCGATGAGGTCGACCTTCTCCACATCCTTCACCCGCAGCAGGCGCTGGCGGATGATCTCGGCCTGCCGCTTCAGTTCGGCCGGGGCGGCGCCCTCCCCGCTCAGCATGTAGAGAGCGGAATAGACATCGCCATATTCGTCGTCGAAGCCGGGACCGATAACGCCCGCCGGCAGGTCGCCGCGCATGTCGGCGACTTTCTTGCGCACCTGGTACCAGAGGTCCTTCACCTCCCGAGCCGGGGTGGAATCCGCCAGGAAGATCTGCACGAAGGAGACGCCGGGGCGGGAATAGCTCTCCACCCGGTCGAGGTGCGGCAGGGATTGCAGTTTCTTCTCGATGGGGTCGGCCACCTGGGCTTGCATTTCAGAGGCGGTGGCTCCCGGCCACGCCGCCTGCACCACCATGACCTTGATGGTGAAGGAGGGATCCTCGGCCCGGCCGAGGTTGAGGTAGGAATAGGCACCCGCCGCCGCCAGCAGCAGGATGGCGAACAGGGTCAAAGCGCGGTGGGTGATGGCCCAGCGCGACAGGTTGAAGCCGGAGCCGGCGTCATCCGGCGCGCTCCCGGGAGGCTGGTGGGCGGAAGGCTGAGTGGCGGGGGGCTTGTCAGCAGCGCTCACGGCCGGATCTCCTTGAGGCCGGCGGCGGCCATGTCGGTGGAGCCGGGGAGCTTGGCGGTGCGCACCTTCTGGCCCGGCAGCAGCGTCTGCACGCCCAGCGTCACCACCTCATCTCCGGGCGCGACGCCGGCGGCCACCAGCACCTGGTCCTCCGTATAGGCGGCGATGGTGACCGGCCGTGCGGCCAGGGTGTGGCTCGCCCCGTCCACCACGAACACCTGCGGGCCATGGCCCCGATCGATGACGGCGGAGAGCGGCAGCCGCGCCACCGCCTGCTGGTCCTTGGGGCGCAGGGTGACGGTGGCGGTCATGCCAAGGGCGACGCTGGCGTCTGCCCCTTCGAGGGTGAAGCGGGCGGGATAGGTGCGCGAGGTGGCATCGGCCTGGGGCGAAAGCTCGCGCAGGTGGGCGGGAATGCGCCGGCCGGGCTCCGCCCACAGGGTCACGAAGGCGTCGGCAGCGCGGGCATCGGCCAGCGCCGTCTCGGGCAGGGAGACCACGGCCTCCTTCTCATCGAGCCGCGCCACGCGGACGATGGTCTGGCCGGAGGACACCACCTGTCCCGGCTCGGCGGCGGTGGCCACCACCATGCCGGCGGCATCGGCTACCAGTTCGGCGTAGGAGAGCCGGTTCTCGGCCAGCTCCAGCGATCGCTTGGCCCGCTCTATGCGCCCCACTGCCTCTTCCTTGGCGAGGGACTTGCGGTCGAGGTCGGCGGCCGAGGAATAGCCCTTTGCCGTGAGCGAGCGGGTGCGGCCGTCCTCGGCGGAGGTCTGGTTGAGGTTGGCGGTGGCAGCGGCAAGCTCGGCGCGCGCGCTTTCCAGTTCGAGCCGCAGGTCTTCGGGATCCATGCGGGCCACCACGTCGCCCGGCGCCACGAGGTCGCCCACCTCCACCTTCCGCTGCACCATCTTGCCGCCCACGCGGAAGGCGAGGTCGATCTCCCGCCGCGCCCGGACCACGCCGACGAAGGTCTTCTCGGTCTCGCGCGGCTTGAAGGCCACGGTGGTAACCTGCACCGGCCGGGCCACCACCTGAGGCGCATCCGCCTCGGTCTGGGCCGGGGCGGACTCTCCGCAGGCAGCCAGAAGGACGGAGACGGCGGCGAGGGAAGAGGCGAGAAGGCCTGCGCGCAAAAGGCGCGGCGAACCGGAAGGCAGACGGGAGTCGGGGGCAGCGACGGGCATGGCACGGTCCTGTCAAATGTCGAGTAACAGCTCAACGCTGACGAAATTCATCTTTCATCACTTTTAAGGCGCACGAAGGCGCGCGGATCACCCCCATTCAGGGGAGTGGGGTCCGCTCCACCTCGATGCTCCGCAGAATAAAGCGGAGGCTGGCCCGCAAGCCGGCCTCCAGATCCTCGTCGATATGCTGGACCACCAGCACCGGGTGGCAATAGCGCACGCAGGCGCCGAGAATGATCTGGCTCACCATCGCCGGATTGTGGGGCACGAAAACACCGCTCTCGATGCCCTCGGCCAGCACCTTGGCGACCATGCCGCCAATGCGCGCCTTGTGCGCCTCGATGGCATCCCAATTGTTCTCCATGGCCACCAGCACCATGTCGTGCACACGGCGCTCCTCAAGGAAATTCTCCTTGTGGTAGCGCAGGATGGTCACATAGCCCTCGATGATGCGCTCCTGCGGGGTCCCCTCCCCCGCGAGCACGGCGGCGATCTGGGCCTCGTTCTCAAGCAGGGTGCGGGTGCAGATGGTGGCGACGATAGCGGTCTTGGACGGGAAGAAGCGATAGACGTTGGCGGCCGACATGCCGAGCTCGGCGGCGATGTCCGCCACCGCCGTCTTGGCGAAACCCATGCGGCGGAACAGTTCCTCCGCCGTCCGCGCGATGCGCTCGCGGGTCTCGTCCGCCGTCTCCTTCACCCGGATGTTCAAGGCCATCTCCATCAGAACTGATGAATATCATAAATCATCAGCCATCGAATTCCAAGGGTTGATAAAAACGCCCGATGGAAAATTCCGGCGTGCCTGTCGGAGGGCACGCGGCGCTTGCGTCCTCAGGAGGAGAGCGGTCGGGGCCGCGGGTGCGAGGGAGGAGCAAATGGCGCAAACTGTGCTGGTGCTGGTGGGAACCAGGAAGGGGGCCTTCATCCTAGAAAGCGATGGGGGCCGCAGCGCATGGACCCTGCGCGGCCCCTATTGCGACACCTGGCCCACGAACCATGTGGTCGGCGATCCGGCCACGGGACAGATCTATGCGGGCGGCGGCAACGAATGGTTCGGCGCCGCCGTGTGGCAATCGGACGATCTCGGCGCCTCCTGGCGCCATTCCAGCCGGGGCCTTGCCTATGCCGAGGGCGAGACACCGGTGAAGACCGTGTGGAGCCTCGCCCCCGGATCCGGCGGCACGCTCTATGCCGGGGTGGAGCCGGCCGGCCTGTTCCGCTCCGACGATGGCGGGGAAAGCTTCACCCACCTGGACGGGCTCCAGCAGCACCCCTCCCGCGCCGAATGGAATCCGGGCGGGGCCGGGCTGATTCTGCATTCGCTCGTTCTGGACCCTGAAGATCCGGAGGGGGTATGGGTGGGCATCTCCGCCGCCGGCGTGTTCCACAGCGCCGATGGCGGCAAGACCTGGAGCGCGCGCAACCGCGGCACCCGCGCCGACTTCCTGCCCGAAGGCCAGAATTATCCCGAGCACGGCCAGTGCGTGCATTGCGTGGTGAAGGCGCCGGGCATGCGGCATCGGCTCTACCAGCAGAATCATTGCGGCATGTACCGCTCCGATGATGGCGGGACGAGCTGGACCAGCATCGAGCAGGGCCTGCCCTCCAGCTTCGGCTTTCCCGCCGCCGTCCATCCCAGCGACCCGGATACGCTCTTTCTGGTACCGCTGAACGGCGACACCGCGGGCCGCTTCATGCCCGACGCCAAGGCCGCCGTCTGGCGCACCCGCGACGGCGGCACGAGCTGGACTGCCCTGCGCGCGGGCCTGCCGCAGCAGAACGCCTTTTTCAACGTGCTGCGCCAGGCCATGGCCACCGATACGCTGGAGCCGGCCGGCGTCTATTTCGGCACCGGCTCGGGCGAGCTGTATGTAAGCGCGGACGAAGGCGAGAGCTGGAGCCGCATCGCCGAGCACCTGCCAGCGATCTCCTCGGTGGAGACCCTCGTCGTGGAGGCATGACCATGCCCGCCGATCCGCAAGCACCGGCCCGCGCCCCCGTGCGGGTGCGGCTGCCGGCCCATCTGGTGCGGCTGTTCCCGGATGGCGAGACGCTGGCGGAGGTAGCGGCCAGCGATGTCCGGCAGCTGATGGATGCGTTGGACGCACGCTGGCCCGGCATGCGCAGCCGGCTCTGCGACGAGCGCCCGGCCATCCGCCGGCACATCAACGTGTTCGTGGACGGCCGCAGGGCGCGGCTCGACACCCCGCTCGCGCCCGGGGCGGATGTCTTCATCCTCACCGCCATCAGCGGCGGCTGAGGCCCGCGCCCCGCGGCGGCGAGGATAAATGATTAAGATTCAGTTAATTATTGTCGATTGTTGAGGCGGAGACTCAAGCTCGTCCCAGCCTCCGGCTCCAGGACCCTCCCTGCTCGGGCGCAGACGCCTGAGCGGGGAGGATCGTTTTGTTTTCAATAGGGTAAACGAACTACTTCACGCGCCCGTCGGCGATCAGGCAGCCGGGCGGGAAAGGCGCACCGGCAAGCGCCGCCGCCACGCATTGCGCGGAAATGAGGTTGCCGCGGGCCAGCGCCTCCTCGCTCGATCCAGCCGCATGGGCAGTGGCCACCACGTTCTCTCGCGCGGCCAGGGCCTCTGCGAGGGGGTGCAGGGCTTCATCCGCCTCCGCCTCGAACACGTCGAGGCCGGCGCCCGCGATCTCGCCGGCCTCCAGCGCGGCAAGAAGAGTCGCGTCGTCGATGAGGCCGCCGCGCGAGGTATTCACCACCACCGCGCTACGCTTCATGGCCTTCAGCGTCGCCGCATTGATGACGTGGCGAGTCTCCGGAACCAGCGGGGCGTGCAGGCTCACCACGTCGCTGCGCGCGATCAGTTCGTCCAGCGCCACGAAGGTGACGCCCGCCGCCTCGGGATCCGGCGTGCGCGAGGTGACCAGCACGGTCACATCGAAGCCCGACAGGCGGCGCGCCACCTGCCGGCCGATGCGGCCGAAGCCGATGAGGCCCACCGTCTTGCCGGTGAGGTCGGCGCCGACCAGCACCCGCCAGTCGCCCCGCGCGATGGCGGCCTGGCTTGCCTTCAGGCGGCGCAGCACCGCGAGCATGAGGGCGATGGTGTGGTCCGCCACCGCCGGATCGTTGGCCCCGGCAGCGATGGTCACCACCCGGCCGAGATCTCGCGCCGCATCCACGTCCACCCGGTCATAGCCGACACCCCGCCGGGCGATCACCTTCAGCTGCGGGTGGGCGGCCAGCACGTCCCGGGTCACCGCCCGCTGGCCGACGATCCAGCCGGCCGCACCCTCCAGCAGGGCGTTGAGATCGGCGTCCGGAATGTTGGAATCAAGCGCGTCGCCGGGCAGGCCGGAGGGCACCACCTCGAAGCCCTGGGCCTCCAGGAAGCGGGTGGCGGCATCGTCGAACAGGCGGGTGGTGATCAGAATCTTGGGGCGGGAAGCTGGCAACGGAGCGGACCTTTCAGGCGGAGGGCCCCCTCTCCTCTCCTTCCGCGCCGCCAAGATCAACCCCGCTAAGATCAACCCACACATGCAAAAGGCGGCACCATCGGCACCGCCTTGAAGGGATGGGGGCGAAACCGGTTCGCCCCCGAAGCCCGCCGGCCCGGCGGGCTTTATTCAGGCAACCTTCTTCAGGCGGCCTGAGCCGATCCCACGGCCCCCTCGATGCTTTTCGGCGCCTCGGCGCCTGCAGCGGTGGCGATGGGGATGACACGGGGCTTCTTGGCCTCGGGAATGCTGCGCACGAGATCCACGTGCAGCAGGCCATTCTCAAGGGCGGCACCCTTCACCTCCACATGGTCGGCGAGCTGGAAGCGGCGCTCGAAGGCACGTGCCGCGATGCCGCGATACAGCATCTGGCCGGCCTCGGTGGATTCAACCGCTTTCTTCTCGCCCTTGAGGGTGAGGGTATTTTCCTTCACCTCGATGCCCAGCTCGGCCTCGGTGAAGCCCGCCACGGCAACGGTGATGCGATAGGCATTCTCGCCGGTTCGCTCGATGTTGTAGGGCGGGTAGGTGGGTGCCGCATCCACGCCACCGACGGAATCGAGCAGCGAGAACAGCCGGTCGAAGCCAACGGTGTTGCGATACAGCGGAGACAGATCAAACGTGCGCATGGCATATCCTCCTTTGAAGCGACATGCAGGACCCTCCGAAGCCGGGCCCGGTTCCGGCGCCGCCACGAGTGCCCGGCGCCTGTGGGGGATGTGGGGAGGCCATTTTCAGGCGTCAAGAGGCGCCCGGCACAGGTCGTTTTCCTGAACGCCGGATGAACGGTGGCGTCGGATTTCGTTCAAACGCCGCCGGTAAACTTGTGACCCTACGTGACGCTCCATCCGCCAGGCGGCGGAAAGGGAGGAGCAGGCGATGCGCGCCGGCCCGGCTGCCATTTCAGCCTTCCTGTTCGCCCTGTTGGCGCTGACGGCGCCGCCGGTGGCCGCCCAGTGCACGCTCGACGAGAGACAGAAGCACGATCTCGCCCACGACCCCGCCTCCCTTCTCGACGCGGCGCGGGCGAAAGCCGGCGAGACGGAGCGCGGCACCGCTGGCGGGACCACCGACGCGGTCGCCGACCTCAGCGCCGACTTGCGCGACGATTTGCGCGACGATTTGGGCAGTCCAGGGTTGGCCGGCATGAGCCTGGCCGGCGCCGCGCCGGGGCAAGGGGAGGCAAACGGCGCCGACGCGCCCGGCCTCCGTCTCAACCCCGTTGCGGAGGCGTTCGCCGCCCATGCCGCCTCCCCGCTTGCCCGCAGCCGTCCAGATCCCTACCGGCCCTACCAGAGCCGCCCGCCCGGTGCGCCGCTGCTGAAATCCGACGAGGTGGCAGCCAACCTGAAGGCCCGTGGTTTCGTCGACGTGAGCGGCGTGCGCCAGCGCGGGCGCAGCTTCCTCGCCGAGGCCACCGGGCCACGCGGCGAACGGGTCCGCCTGGTGCTGGATGCGGACAGCGGCGAGATCAACGGCATGCAGGTGATCGGCTTCCGTCCCGCCACGCCATAAGTCCGGCCGGCGAAGGCCGCGATTGTGAAGGCTCGCCCGAGCGTGTAACCCTCGCGCACCGATCCGGGCCGGGCCTTCCGGCCTGCGACGAAGCAGAGCCCGCCGAAGCCGCGCATGACATTGTTCGCCCTTCCGAACCATCCGGTGCCAGACGGCTGCGTCACCGGCGAACTCGTCGCCGAAGACGGCGTGAAGCTGCGGTTTGCCCGCTGGGCGCCCGAGAGCGGCAGTGTGAAGGGCACCGTCGCCCTGTTTGGCGGGCGCTGTGAATTCATCGAGAAATATTTCGAGGTGGTGCGCGAGCTGCGTTCCCGCGGCTTTGCCGTGGCCATGGTGGACTGGCGCGGCCAGGGCGGCTCCCAGCGCCTGCTGCGCAACCGGTTGAAGGGGCACGTGCCCCGCTTCTCGGACTATCTGCTGGACCTCGAGGTGTTCGCCCGCGAGGTGATGCTACCCGATTGCCCGCCGCCCCACTTCGCGCTGGGCCATTCCATGGGCGGCACCATCCTTTTGTCCTCGGTGCTGGACGGCCAGCGCTGGTTCGACCGCATGGTGCTCACCGCCCCCATGCTGGGACTGGATGCGGTGCCGTTCGAGGACTTCGTTCGCCCGCTGTCGTCGCTGCTCGCCCATATGGGCTTCGCCCGCGCCTATGTGCCCGGCGGCCACGGCAGGACGATCTCGCGCATGCGGTTCGAAGGCAATCTCCTGACCTCGGACCGCGCGCGGTTCGAGCGCACTCAGGCCCTCGTCAAAGCCTTTCCGGAGCTGGACCTCGGCGCGCCGACCGTGGGCTGGCTCGCAGGCGCGGAGGCCCTCATGGCAGAGCTGACACATCCGGACACCATCAGCCGCATCCGCCAGCCCCTGCTCATCATCGCCGCCGGGGGCGAGCGGCTGGTCTCGAACAAGGCCATCGAGCATTTCTCGGCCCGGCTCATCGCCGGCGCCCATGTGGTGGTGCCGGCCAGCCGCCACGAGCTGATGATGGAGAAGGACATCTTCCGCGCCCAGTTCTGGGCCGCGTTCGATGCCTTCATCCCCGGAACGCCGATCCTGTGAGCGGCCACGCCCTCAGGCCGTGAGGAGGCGCAACGCCTCCAGATTTCACGCAGTGAGCAGGCGCAACGCCTCCTCGTGAACCTTGCGGCTGCCCGCCGCCACCACGCGCCCGCCGTGCACCGGCGAGCCGCCTTCCCAGCTGGTGACGATGCCCCCCGCCCCCTCGATGATAGGGACCAGGGCGATGATGTCATGGTCCTTCAGCTCGGTCTCGACGACGAGATCCACCAGCCCCGCCGCCACCATGCAATAGGCATAGCAATCGCCACCGTACCGGGAGAGGCGCGCGCGCTCCTCCACGGTCTCGAAGGCGGCCCGGTCGGCGGTGTTCATCAGGCGCGGGCTGGTGGTGAAGAGGATGGCATCTTCGAGCCGCCCGCAATCGCGCGCCGACAGGATGCGCTCGCCCGCCGGGCCCCGGTAGCGCGCCACGCCGCCATCGCCGAAGAAACGCTCGCCGATGAAGGGCTGGTGCATCATGCCATAGACCGGATCGCCGTCCTTCAGCAGGCCGATGAGCGTTCCCCACGCCGGCAGGCCGGCGATGAAGGACTTGGTGCCGTCGATGGGATCCAGCGCCCAGACATAAGGCGCATCGCCGGCCACGTTGTCGAATTCCTCGCCGATGATGCCATGGGCCGGGAAGGTGTCGCGGATGAGCCTACGCATGGCCTGCTCGGCGGCGCGGTCCGCCTCGGTGACCGGATCAAAGCCCCGGCCGGCGCCTTTGTCCTCGACGCCGAGGGCGGTGCGGAAGAAGGGCAGGATGGCCTCGCCGGAAACGGTCGCGAGCTTGTGGACGAATGCGTCGAAATCGACGGCGGTCATGACGGCTCCGCAGAATGAAAGCGATGGGCGAGCCCCGCACCCGGCGCCGGCGAACGGCGCCGGGATCGCGGCGGTCGGCGCCAAAAAGCGCGGGGCCACAAAAACGCACAGCCCAAAAAGCGCAACGAAAAAAGCGCGTGCCCGCCCCTGCCAGGGGAAAAGACCGCCTTCGCAGTGCGCCGTCGCGGATTCGCCCTGCCGTTGGGCGAACAGCAGGCATCATATTCGTGCAGTCGCGCACCAAATAGGCAGCCGACCAACAAAGCGCTGCAAACGAATGGTTTTAATTGGCCTCAGGCTGCCCAAACAATCCGCCGGCCATGGCCTTGATACAAGGGGGGCGCGGGAGCATATTGGTGCAGCGCGGCAATGCTTGTTGCAGTGCCGCTGCCCTCCTTGGGCGTTTCCTCCCTAGACTTGGACCGCTCCGGCAACGTGAGCGGTCCCTTTCTTTTTGGGCCCGCCCTGCACAGGAAGGCCTTTTTCCGGGATGCCCGACCCGGGGCTTTCGGACTGGCGCTTCTGGCGAGCGCCTTTAGGCGGAAACATCCGGGCTGCGGAGCGGCCCTCGGGGTCGCGCCAACTGCCAAAACCAACCGCCGCGCTTCCTACTCCCACCCATCGCATCGCGCCGGCCCGTTTGCTCGCAGGAGCAACCATGGAGGGTTTGGCGCCCCTCCACAGTCCCTGCCGTAGCGCCGGACTGATCGATTGCGACTCGAGGCGAAGGGGCTCGAAGGAAAGCTCCCGGCAAAAATTTCGCCCGTGCCTATCCAAACACCTGCGCAAGCGCGCGCAGCGGCGCTTCACAACTCCCCAAAAATCAAAGGCTTATCGCGAAGTCTCAGACTGCGACAAAAGGGGACTTGATTTATGGCACCGCACTAGGCTATTTGTGCACTGCGACATGGCGATTGGCGTCGCTCTGTCGCTGCCCTCCTTGGGCGTTTCCTCCCTAGACTTGGGCCGTTCGCTCACGCGGACGGCCCCTTTCTTTTTGGGCCTGCCGGATCCGCATAATCATGCGCCGGAAGCCTCAACGACCGTCTAGCAGGCTTGCGGGAGGCGATCTGTAGCCGCCTTCTCCCCCATCAAATACCATTCCGACACCAACGCATCCGCGTTGATGTCCGCAACCGGTATAATGATGCTCAAACCATCAGCCGTGGGGAATTGGTAGCCGTGCCATACGAAAAACGCAAGGCACCAGTTTAAAAAATGCAATGCTCGCTCACTCGGCCGCCGCGCGCGATGGCGCTAGCCGGTCGGTGACGGCGGCAAACAGCTCCGGCAGCAGCGCGGCGATGTCGGAACGGACCTGCTCGAATCCCGCATGCCGCTCATAGGCAGCCTCGTCCATATAGAGGCTGCGGTTGAGCTCGATCTGCACCGCGTGGAGGCCGGCGGTGGGATTGCCGTAATGCTCGGTGATATAGCCGCCGGCATAGGGCTTGTTGCGCACCACCCTGTAGCCGCGCGCGGTCAGGCCCGCCTCGATGGCCTCGGTCACGATCTCGCTGCAGCTGGTGCCGTAGCGGTCTCCGATGACGAAATCGGCGCGCGCCGCATCGTCGCGGTTGGAGGCGGACGGCATGGAATGGCAATCCACCAGCACCGCCAGGCCCCACTGGCGCTGCACCCGGCCGATGAGCCGGCGCAGGGCCTGATGGTACGGCTTGTAATAGGTCTCGATCCGCTCCAGCGCCTCGCTCACGGCAAGGCGGCGCGGATAGATCTCCTGCGCATCCCCCACCACACGAGCGATGGTGCCGAGCCCGCCGGACACGCGGATGGACCGCGTATTGGCAAAGGGCGGCAACCGTCCGTCGAACATGCGCGGGTCCAGCTCATAGGGCTCGCGATTGAGGTCGAGGAAGGAGCGCGGGAACAGCGCCCGCATCAGCGGCGCCCCCTCCGACACCGCATGGACGAACAATTCGTCCACGAAGGTATCCTCCGAGCGCCGAAGCGTGGCAAAGTCGAGTCGGGTCTGCGCGACGAAGCTGCGCGGGTAGATCCGCCCGGAGTGCGGGGAATTGAAAACGAACGGCGCGGCTGTGCCGACCGGCGCGAGCACCTCGAAGGCGGGGTCTATGGCGTCGGCGAGGCAGGCGGTCATCAGGAACCCAATGGATTGGAATCGTTCCAGAAAGATCCCCCGGACCGAGCCTCATGATGGCCCGGCCGGCGGCCACTTGTGAAGAGGGGTCGCGACCTTCACTTCGAATTTACCCGATTGGGTCAGACAAGACATATGGCCCCCGGCCCCGCACCGGGGAAGGACCGATCACGACATCAGGGGAAGTGGCGTGCCCAAGATCCTGCTCGCCGAAGATGACAACGACATGCGGCGCTTTCTTGTGAAGGCGCTTCAGAACGCGGGCTATTCCGTCGCCTCGTGCGACAATGGAAGGTCCGCATATGAGCGCATGCGCGAGGAACCCTTCGAGCTTCTGCTCACCGACATCGTCATGCCCGAGATGGACGGCATCGAACTCGCCCGCCGGGCGACCGAGCTCGATCCCGACCTCAAGGTCATGTTCATCACCGGCTTCGCCGCCGTGGCGCTGAATGCCGACAACGAGGCGCCCAGCGAGGCGAAGGTGCTGTCCAAGCCCTTCCACCTGCGCGATCTCGTCTCCGAGGTGGGAAAGATGTTGGCAGCCGCCTGATCCGCACTCAGGGGCCTTGCCTCCGGCGAAACCGGCCGATATAGAGGCGGCTCCTGCGAGGGGGCGCGTAGCTCAGCGGGAGAGCACTACGTTGACATCGTAGGGGTCACAGGTTCGATCCCTGTCGCGCCCACCATCCCTCACAATGACCTTGCGAAGAATTCGTCGGGTCTCCGGCATGGCCGGAGACCGACCGGGACGAAGACGCGGCGCGATGATGCGGCGTTTGCTTCGGGAACCTGCACTTTCCCGACCCGCGGCGGAAAAATCCGCCCCTCTCCCCGGTTGTCCGAATCACCTTCGGCCGCCTTCACGCATCCAACCGCAGGCACAGCGAAACCGCAAAGGCCAGCGGCCGATGAGGAGCGCTCACCGGCCGAACTGGATCCGCACCTTGCAAATCAAAGGCTTGGCTCGACCCGGTCGAACCAAGCCGGCATCACTTCACCAGCAACAGAAGCAGCTTCTGGCCGGCGGGGGCATCCAGTTCCTGCGCCGTGAGCTTGCCGTCCTTGTTGGCATCGGCCGCCTTGAAGCGGGCGCGGACCACCGCCAGAAATTCGTCCAGCTCCAGCGTCTGGTCGGCATCCTTGTTGATGGCCTTCCAGTCGGCATCTGTGAGCCGGCCCTTGGTCTCGTCCTTCTCGAGGGTGGTGTCGCCATCGGGATTGATGGCCACGAACAGCTTGCTGCCGAGGTCGATCACCTCGACGAGTTCGAGGGTATCGTCGCCGTCCTTGTTGAGCAGCGCGAGGGCGTCCTTGCCGGAAGTCGCCGCCGAGGCGGACGCCATCGCGCCGAGCGAGATGAAGCCGGTCAGCGCCGCAGCGGCTCCCAGGCGAAACAGCGAGCGCAACATGGAACGTCTCCTTTTTGTGGGCCGACCTAGCGGAAGGTCTGGTATCAGGCGGCTGTATCCTTCCGCTGCGGCGGCCGCAACACAAGGCCGCATTATGGGGTCGCCGCCATTCTGCATTGCACGGCGCGCCCCGGTCCGCGCGAGGCCGGCTCTTTCCGATCGCCGCGGCACCCGCACCGCACCTTGCCCCACGCCACACCCGCGAGATCGGCACCTCCGGAGTGTTCGATCAAGCGCCGCCGGCCATCCGGCACCGCCGCCGCTGCGTATGGATCTGGCCGGGCCTGAAGCGCCGCATCGGCACCCAACCGATTGACGCGCGGGCGCGCAGGCGCCATCTCGCCGGGACATCTTCGAGGAACCCATGACCGCCAACGTGCCCGCGTTCTCCCCCGACACGACGCACCTGCCCCCCGACCACCCGAAAGTGGCCTTCGGCCGCATCGGCGTGCTCATCGTCAATCTCGGCACGCCGGAGGCCACCGACTACTGGTCCATGCGGGCGTACCTGAAGGAATTCCTCTCCGACCCGCGGGTGATCGAGGTGAACCGCGCCGTGTGGTGGTTCGTCCTCAACGCCATCATCCTCACCAAGCGGCCCGGCCCCAAGGGTCGCGACTATGCCAGCATCTGGAACAAGGAACGCAACGAGGGTCCGCTGAAGACCATCACCCGCGACCAGGCGGAACAGCTTGCGGCGCAGCTCTCGGGCCTTGATTCGCGCATCGTGGTGGATTTCGCCATGCGCTACGGCAAGCCGCCCATCGCCGAGCGCCTCGCCGCGCTCCAGGCCCAGGGCTGCGAGCGCATCCTGCTGGTGCCGCTCTATCCGCAATATTCCGCCGCCACCTCCGCCACCGTCTGCGACAAGGCCTTCGATGCGCTGAAAGCCATGCGCTGGCAGCCGACCCTGCGCGTCGCCCCGCCCTGGCACGACGATCCCGTCTATATCGATGCGCTGGCCACATCGCTGGAGCGGCATCTGGCGGCCCTCGATTTCGAGCCCGAGGTGATCCTCGCCTCGTTCCACGGGGTGCCGAAATCCTACCTGCTGAAGGGTGATCCCTACCACTGCCAGTGCGCCAAGACCGCCCGCCTGCTGCGCGCGCGCCTCGACCTTGACGACAAGCGCTTCCGCCTCACCTTCCAGTCGCGCTTCGGCCGCGATGAATGGCTGCGCCCCTACACCGACGCGACGGTGAAAGCGCTGGCGGAAAGCGGGGTGAAGCGGCTCGCCGTGGTCAATCCCGGCTTCGTCGCCGACTGCCTGGAGACGCTGGAGGAGATCGGGGTGGAGAACCGCGAGATCTTCGAGCACCACGGCGGCGAGAAATTCGCCGCCATCCCCTGCCTCAATGCCAACGCCGAGGGCATGCGCGTGCTCGCCCACGTGGTGGAGCGGGAGTTGAAGGGCTGGGTGGGGTAGGCAGCCACCACACTGTAAGAAATTTCCACGGGGATGAGCATTTTTTCAGCGGAGCAGGAGCCAAACCGCTTCCACTCCGCTAAAAGGCGCGCAACCCCATGGAAGGACGAAAATGAGCGAGATCACCCTGCGGCGCGCCTGCCTGGCGCAGGTCCGCGAAATGGCGCAGCGCAGCGAAATCGTTTACGTCCCGGCGGGATCGCGTTGCATCGGTGCCCGGCGCACTGGCCCCATGCAGAAGATCGACCCCCGCGCGCTGATTTCCCGCAAGACCAGCCGCAAGGCCTGAGAGCCCTACTCCCCCGCAGGCTCCACCTTGCCGGCTTCCCAGCCGAGTATGGCGCGCTTGCGGGTCAGGCCCCAGTGGTAGCCGGTGAGGTCGCCGCTCTTGCCGATGACGCGGTGGCACGGCACCACGAAGGAAATGGGGTTCTTGCCCACCGCCGCGCCCACCGCGCGCGCCGCCTTCGGCCGGCCCACGTGCTCGGCGATGGTGGAATAGGTGGTGGCAAGGCCCATGGGGATGCGCAGCAGCGTCTCCCAAACCTTGATCTCGAAATCCGTGCCGATGAACACGATCCGCAGTGGCTGGTCGCCCTGCCAGGACGTGGGATCGAAAATGCGCGCTACCAAAGGGGCGGTGGCGGCGGGGTCTTCCACATAGGTGGCGTTGGGCCAGCGGGCGCGCATGTCGGCCAGCGCCGCGGCCTCCTCCCCCACGTCGGCGAAGGCGAGACCGCACAGGCCGCGCGGCGTGGACATGGCCAGCGCCAGCCCGAACGGCGAGGGATGGAAGCCGAAGCGCACCACCAGCCCCGCCCCGCCGGTCTTCCACTCCCCCGGCGACATGGCCTCGTGCACCACGAACAGGTCGTGCAGCCGGCCGGGGCCGGACAGGCCCAGCTCGAAGGCCGCATCCAGCACGTTGGGGCATTCGGAGACGATGCGGCGGGCGCGGTCGAGGGTCACCGCCTGCAGGAAGGCCTTGGGGGTCAGCCCGCACCAGCGGCGGAACAGGTCCGTGAGCGCGCGGGCAGAGACGCCGGCGGCGGCGGCGATCTCCTCCACCTCCGGCTGCTGGCGCACATGGCGGGAAATATACTCCACTGCCCGCCGCACCACGTCATAGTCGCGGGCGGCGATGGCGAGCGGGGTGGCCGGCGTCGCGGTCATCCGGCCTCCGGAAGCGGACAGGTCGAGGGCGGGGCAATCGAGCGCCAGCACGGGGCATCTCCTTCAGGTCGAGCGTGGCCCATCTGACCAGAGCCGGCAAGCCGCGCCCACCCGATTTCACCGCCCCGGGCCGGACCCCGGCCCACCTATCACACCGGGTCGCGCTTGATCGCCAGCGGACCGAAGGACTGCTGGGAGGACATGGACTGGATGCGGTTGATGTTCACATGCCGCGGCAGGGTGCAGGCGAAGAACACCTGCTCGGCGATGTCCTCGCCGGTCATGGGGGTGGCGCCGGCATAGACCTTGTCGGCCCGCTCCTTGTCGCCGCCGAAGCGGACCATGGAGAACTCGGTCTCGGTGAGGCCGGGCTCGATGTTGGTGACGCGCACGCCGGTGCCGGCCACATCCGCCCACACGTTCAGCGAGAACTGCTTCACGAAGGCCTTGGTGGCGCCGTAGACGTTGGCGCCGGGATAGGAATAGTCGCCGGCGATGGAGCCGGTGAACACCAGGTGGCCCTGCTTGCGCTCGATCATGGCCGGCAGGCTTGCCCGCACGGTCACCAGAAGGCCGGTGATGTTGGTGTCCACCATGGTCTTCCACTCCTCCAGATCCGCCGCATAGGCGGGCTCGAGGCCGAGGGCGAGGCCGGCATTGGCAAACACCACGTTGTAGGCGTTGAACGGTGCCGGCAGGCTGGCGAAGGCCTCGAAGGTGGCCTTCTCGTCGCGCACGTCCAGCACCAGGGGATGGATGAGGTCACCGAACTCGGCCTTCAGCGCCTCCAGCCGCTCCGCCCGGCGGCCCACCGCCACCACCCGCGCGCCGGCGCTGGCGAAGCGGCGCACCGTCGCCGCGCCGATGCCGGAGGTGGCGCCGGTGACAAGAAGGGTCAGGGTGCTGGGATCGAGCATGGACATGGGCAGGCTCCGGCAAGCGAAGGGGGAGAAGAATCTGGCAAAAAGGTAGGGGCCTGCTGATTAACCCGCCTTAACCATCGCGTCCATCTGGCACCCGCTAACGGTACTATAGTGAGTCCATGGCCTTGGTGCTGCCATGTTCTGCCGAAAGGGTGCCCGCTGTCTCAGCCGGCAACGGAGTTGATCTCCGGGCTGGCTGTGATCCGAACGTTGATGGCGGCCTTCCGGGCTTTCCGCAGGTAGCGGAGGCTTGGAAGAGGCGCTAGGGTTTGCGGGCACGTCCGGAGTGCGTTGAATGAAGGTGGTTCAGGTATCGGCGGCCCTGTCGCTGACCCTTGGTGCATTGGCACTCGGCGGTTGCAGCACAGAGCTCGACGGCTTCGGGGCGAAGCCGTCCGCCGTGGCGAGCAATCGGGTTCTGACGGCGCCCACCGGATCGGTGGAGAGCGCGCCGGCGCCCGCTAACGTCTCGGCCTCCACGGCGGAGACCGCGACTGGCGCCATCACGCCGCGTTCCACCGCGTCCAACGTGCCGCTGACCCCGCCCGCGGCCAATCCCGGCGGCACCGCCTATGCGGCGAGCCCCGCCCAGGGCCAGCTGTCCGGCGCCTGGACCTTCGCCTGGGATGACGGGCGCAATTCCTGCCCGCTGCGCCTGAGCACCGACCGCGGCCTTTCCGGCCTCTCCGCCCAGGCCGACGTGTCCTGCCCCAGTGAGATCTTCATGACCAAGGGCTGGGACATGATGGGCTCGGATATCGTGCTGCAGAACCATCAGGGCAAGATCACCGCCCGGCTCCAGCCGTCCGGCCCCAATCACTATGTGGGCCTCATTTCCGAGAGCAACCAGAAGGTCTCGCTCAGCCGCTGACGGCGCCTTTCTCCCGTTCGCCGAAGCGCTCCTCGAACACCAGATCATCCAGCGCCAGACGCTTGCGCCAGCCCGTGCGCTCAAGGTCGGGCTTGTGCGCGAAATGGTCCACATAGCCCATGCACAGCAGCGCGATGGGCACGATGGCATCGGGAATGGCAAGGATGCGGTGCAGGTCCGCCAGGGCGAGGATCGAGACCCAACCCACCCCGAGATTTTCCGCCCGCGCCGCCAGCCAGATGTTCTGGACCGCGCAGACGGTGGAATAGATGTCCATCTCGCTCTGGTGGGTGCGCCCGAGCACCACCGGGCCCGCCCGCTCGCGCTCGCAGGTGACGCACAACAGCAGCGGCGCCTCGCGCAGGCCTTCAAGCTTGAGCGAGCGGTAAAGCTCCGCCCGCTCGCCCTCGAACATGGCGGCGGCCTCCGCATTGGCGCGGGTGAAGGCGGCGTGCAGCGCCTCCTTGGTGGCGCTCTCGCGGATGACGATGAAGTTCCACGGCTGCAGGAACCCCACCGAGGGCGCCGCATGACCCGCCGCCAGCACGCGGGCGAGCACATCGGGCGGCACCGGATCGGGAAGGAAATTGCGCCGCACGTCCCGCCGCTCGCGGATGCAGCGGTAGATGGCGGCGCGCTCTTCCGGCGAGAAGCTGTCTTCCTCCATCATCCGGGCGCCCTCCCCTTTTTGTTTCGCGGCGATCGCGACCGGTGTCGCCGAGTGGGCGGCAAGCAGGCACCCACTCGGCGGACAAGGTCAATCCCTGCCGATGAGGCATTCCACGGCGGAGCGCCAGGCCGCGAGCCGCATGGCGCGCACCTCGTCCGCCATGGCCGGCACGAACCGCCGCTCCAGCCGCCAGCCCTGCGCGAAGATATCCGGCGGCGGGAAGAAGCCACACTGCAGGCCCGCGAGATAGGCGGCGCCCAGCACCGTGGTCTCCGTCTCCGCCGGACGGTCCACCGGCGCGCCGAGGAGGTCGGCGAGGCGCTGCATGGTGAAGTCGGAGGCCGACATGCCGCCGTCCACCCGCAGCACGGTGGCACCGCTTTGCCCCGGCCAGTCCGCATGCATGGCATCGATGAGGTCGCAGGTCTGGAAGCACACCGCCTCCAGCGCCGCCCGCGCCAGCTCGGCCGGTCCGGTGGCGCGGGTGAGGCCGAACAGGGCGCCGCGCACCTGTGGCCGCCAATAGGGCGCGCCAAGGCCCACGAAGGCCGGCACCAGGATCACGTCCTGCCCCTCGTCCGCCTCGGCGGCGAGGCGGTCGCTCTCGGCGGCATGGGAGATCATCTTCAGCCCGTCGCGCAGCCATTGCACCGCCGCGCCGGCCACGAAGATCGAGCCTTCCAGCGCATAGGTGCGCCGCCCTTCGATCTGGTAGGCGATGGTGGTGATGAGGCGATGGCGTGAGGCCACCGGCGTTTCGCCCGTGTTGAGCAGGGCGAAGCAGCCGGTGCCGTAGGTGGATTTCACCATGCCCGGCTGGAAGCACGCCTGCCCCACCATGGCTGCCTGCTGGTCGCCTGCCATGCCGCGGATGGGAATGGGCGCGCCGAACATCTCCGGATCGGTGGCGCCGAATTCGGCCGCGCAATCGCGCACCTCCGGCAGCAGCGCGCGCGGCACCCCGAACAGGGCCAGCAGGTCGTCGTCCCAGGCCCCCTTATGGATATCGAACAGCATGGTGCGCGACGCATTGGTGGCGTCGGTGGCATGCACCCGGCCGCCGGTGAGGCGGAACAGGAGGAAACTGTCCACCGTGCCGAAGGCCAGTTCGCCCTTCTCCGCCCGCGCGCGGGCGCCCGGCACCTTTTCGAGGATGTGGGCGATCTTGGTGGCGGAGAAATAGGGATCGATGAGCAAGCCGGTGCGAGCGCGGATCAGCGCGCCATGGCCCTCCGCCTCAAGGCGGGCGCAGGTGTCGGCCGTGCGCCGGTCCTGCCAGACGATGGCGCGGTGGATGGCGCGGCCGGTGGCGCGCTCCCACACCAGCGTCGTCTCGCGCTGGTTGGTGATGCCGATGGCGGCAATGTCGGATGGCCCCACCCCTGCCTGCCGCAGCACCACGCGGCAGCAGGAAAGCACCGTATTCCAGATGTCCTCCGCTTCCTGCTCCACCTCGCCGGAGGCCGGAAAATGCTGGGGTAGCTCCTCCTGCGCCAGCGCCGCGATGGTGCCGTCGCGCCGCACCAGCAGGGCGCGGGAGGAGGTGGTGCCCTGGTCGATGGCGAGGATGTAGGCGGCCAATAGCTCCTCCCGGATTGTTGTTTTCAGCCGCCGCGCCGGGCGGCCATGTAGGCGTCGAGCGTCCGCGCTTCCTCATGACGGGTGCGCAGGCCGAGCTTCGAGCGACGCCACAGCACGTCCTCGGCGGTCATGGCCCATTCCTGGTCCATCAGCCAGTCGACCTCGCGGCGGCACAGGTGGGCGCCGAACCAGTCGCCGAGGTCGTCCTCGTGCATCACCCCTTCCAGCAGGCGGAAGGTCGATGTGCCATAGGCCCGTGCGAGGCGCTTGAGCAGGGCCGGATCGAGGGCGGGAAAGGTACGGCGCAGGCTTTTCAGGAGGTGATCGAAACCCTGCCGCGGGAAATCCCCGCCCGGCAGCGGCACCTTGCCCGTGAAGGACGGCCCCAGCACCGGCAGATGGGGCGCAAGCCGCGCCAGCGTGGCCTCGGCAAGGCGGCGATAGGTGGTGATCTTGCCGCCGAAGACCGACAGCAGCGGCGCCTCGCCGTCGGGCGCGTCGAGGGCGAGCACATAGTCGCGGGTTGCTTCCTGCGCCTTGCCCGCGCCGTCGTCGTACAGGGCGCGCACGCCGGAATAGGCCCACACCACCTGCTCCGGCGCGAGCGCGGCGGCGAAATACTCGCTGGCCGCCGCGCAGAGGTAGGCCACCTCCTCGGGGCTCGCCGCCACATCCTCCGGCCGGCCCTCATAGTCGAGGTCGGTGGTGCCGATGAGGGTGAAGTCGCCCTCATAGGGAATGGCGAACACGATGCGCCCGTCACCATTCTGGAACAGGTAGCAGCGATCGTGCGCGAACAGGCGGTGCACCACGATGTGGCTGCCCTTGACGAGGCGCAGGCGCGCGCTCGCCTTCACCTGCAACACATCCAGCACCTGCCCGGCCCAGGGGCCGGCGGCATCCACCAGCGCGCGGGCGCGCACGCTCTCGCGCCCCGCCATGCCTTCCGCCTCGATCTCCCACAGGCCATCGACGCGATGCGCGCCCACCACTTTGGTGCGCGGACGGATGGAGGCGCCCCGGTCCGCCGCATCGCGGGCATTGAGCACCACGAGGCGGGCATCCTCCACCCAGCAGTCGGAATATTCGAACGCCGTGCCAAGGCCGGGGCGCAGCGGGAGACCGGCGGGGTCGTGCCTCAGGTCCAACGTGCGCGTAGGCGGCAGCAGGCGGCGGCCGCCCAGATGGTCGTAGAGAAACAGGCCCAGCCGCAGCATCCACGCCGGGCGCAGGCCGGCATGGTGGGGCAGCACGAAGCGCAGCGGCCAGATGATGTGCGGAGCGATGCCCCACAGCACCTCACGTTCGGCCAACGCCTCCCGCACCAGGCGGAAGGCGTAATGTTCCAGGTAGCGCAGCCCGCCATGGATGAGCTTGGTGGAGGCGGACGAGGTGCCGGAGGCCAGGTCCGCCTGCTCGAACAGCACGACGGAAAGGCCGCGCCCGGCCGCATCGCGAGCGATGCCGGCGCCGTTGATACCGCCGCCGATGATGGCGAGGTCGAAGACGCGCGTGGTTTCCTCCATCCCCGCCTCCCCCCGGCGGCGCATCATGGCGCCGGACTTCCCGCCCTTCCCGCCAGACCATGCCGCGCCGGGCGGCGGCGTCAACTGGGCCATGACCCATTTACCGGACCCGCGACGGCACAGCCGGAGCGCCGATCCGTGACCCAGCGCACGGCTCCTGCGCAGCAGGCATTACCAATGTCCCACCGCGAGGTAACGCCAAGGTTTCGAGGCCTAAAGCCCGATCAGGCCGCCGGCGGTGAAGCCGCCGTCCACGTTCAGGGTCTGCCCGGTGATGAAGGAGGACTTGGTCTCGTCCAGCAGGAAGGCGATGCCGCCGGCCACCTCGGAGGGCACCGCATAGCGGCGCATGGGCACGGTCTTCATCCAGCCGGCGCGGGCTTCCGCCGTGTGCATGGCCTTCACCATGGGCGTCTCGACGGGGCCGGGGGCGATGCCGTTCACGCGGATGTTGAAGGGCGCGAACTCCACCGCGAGGATCTGCGTCAGCACCAGCACGCCGCCCTTGGAGGCGCCATAGGCCGAGCGGCCGAGATTGCCCCGGATGCCCGAGACCGAGGCGATGTTGACGATGGCGCCGCCGCCATTCTCCTTCATCACCCGCGCCGCCTCCCGCGCCATCAGGAAGGTGCCGACGAGGTTCACGTCGAGGATCTCGCGGAACAGCGCCGCCGAAGTGTCCAGCGCCGGCACGTCGCGGGCGATGCCGGCGGAATTGACCACGCCCCACAGCGGGCCGAACTCCCCCTGGGTGCGGGTGACGAGGTCCACCACCTGCGCCTCGTCGGAGATGTCGGCCACCTCGACGCGCACGCGCTCGCCATGGCCGGCAAGCTGCGCCCGCGCCTTCTCCACGGCCTGCACGTCCCGATCGGCCGCGACCACGCGCCAGCCTTCCGCCAGAAGCGCCTCCACCGCGGCGAGGCCGATGCCCGAGGCGCCTCCCGTCACGATCACGCTTCGCATCCTGCTCATCTCGTCTCTCCCGTGGGGCTTGGTTTGCGGTGCCGCGGCGCGCTTCAGGCCGAGCGGGTGGCGGGCGGCATCTCCAGCAGGCCGCGTTCGGCCAAGGCCTCGCGCACCATCTTCTTGGTGATCTTGCCGTAGGCGGATTTCGGCAGCGCGTCCCAGAAATGAACGCGGCGGGGCATCTTGTAGCGGGCGACCTTGCCGTCGAGGAACGCGATCAGCTCGTCCTCGGCAAGGCTCGCCCCCTCGCGCAGCACGCATACCGCCACGCCCACCTCGCCCCACATGGGATCGGGCACGCCGAGGATGGCCACCTCCGCCACCGCCGGATGGGTGAGCACCTTTTCCTCCACCTCGCGCGGATAGACGTTGGAGCCGCCCGAGATGTACATGTCGGAGGCCCGGCCGGTGATGTAGACGAAGCCCTCGCTGTCCATGTGGCCGAGGTCGCCGGTGCGGAACCAGCCGTCGCGGAACGCCTTCGCGTTGGCTTCCGGGTTATCGTAATAGCCCGCGAACACGGCGGGGCCGCAAACGCAGATTTCACCGGTCTCGAAGGGCTGCACCTCCTCGCCCATGTCATTCTGGATCTGGACCTGGATGCCCGTGCGCTCGAAGCCGCAGGTGCCGAGCTTCACGCTTGGTCCGTCCTCGGGATCATGCAGGGCCGGCGGCAGCACGGTGATGTTGCCGGTGACCTCACCGAGCCCGAAATACTGCACCAGAACCTTGCCCAGCGCTTTGAGCGCCCGCTTCTGGTCTTCCCGATACATGGGCGCGCCGGCATAGATGACGTAGCGCAGGGAGGAATGGTCGTAAGTGTTCACCGAGGGATGCTCGGCCAGAAGCTTGGTGATGGTGGGCACGGTGAACATGTTGGTGACGCGCCACTGTTCCACCAGCCGCCACGCCTCGGCGGGGTCGAACTTCTCGGACGGCAAAAGGACGGTCTTCACCGCCCGGGCCACCTGCACCAATTGGTGCACCCCCGCCCCGTGGGAGAGCGGCGCCACCACCAGCGAGGCGTCGGCCTGGGTGGTGCCGGGCATCAGGTCGCACAAATGGTTGGTGATGACGAAGGCCATCTGGCCGTGGGTGAGCACCGCCGCCTTGGGCCGCCCCGTGGTGCCGGAGGTGAAGAAGAACCAGCACGGATCGTCATGCTCCACGTCCGCCACCTTGGCCTTTTCCCCGAGGCGGGCGGCGACGAGGTCGGCATAGTCCGGACCAAAATCGGCGGCCCCGATGGCGATCACCGCCGTGACCGTGGGCGCCTCCGCCAGAACAGCGGGCACATGCTCGGGAAAATCAGCGTGGCAGATCATCAGCGCGGCACCAGAGGCGGAGGCGAGATAGGCCACCTCCCCCGGAGTCTGGCGGAAATTGGTGGGCACCCACACCGCGCCGATGCGGAAGGCGGCGAACATGCTCTCGAACATTTCAAGGCAGTTCTTGGATTGCACCAGGATGCGGTCGCCCTTGCCCACCCCGCGATGGGCAAGCTCCGCCGCCATGGCGTCCACCCGCGCCTCCATCTCGCCCCATGTCACGGTGCGGGCGCCGTCCACGAAGCCGATCTCGTTCGGGAAGCGCCGCGCCGCCTGGCGCAGCACATGGGACAGGTTCATCACCCGCCGGCTGGAGCGGGCGACCCCGCCCCTGGGTGCGGCTTCGCGGCCGACGGCAGTGGCGGCAAGGGTTTCGACAGGTTCAGGCGACATGGGAACGCTCCGGGCGGGAGGCGCGCGCAGGGGGCGCGCGGAAAGACAGGGACTTGTGGGCGGGCACCATCACGGCGCCCCCTTGGCGATGGCACGGCCGGCGGGAAGCGCGGCCGAGGCGGGCTCGCCGCCGGCGCGGTGGCCGAGGGCGGCTTCCAGCGCCTGCGCCTCGCGCTTCAGCAGGGGCACCAGTTCAGCCTGACGCTCAGGCGAGAGCCGGCTTTCGATGGCGGCCAGCGACAGCGCACCCAGTGGACGCCCGTCCGGCCCCAGCACCGGCACGGCGATGCCCCAGGAGCCGGCGACATAAAGGCCGGGATTGAGCGCGTAGCCCCGCGCGCGGGCATCGACCACCTGCGCGCGCAGCACCTCGACCCCATAGCCGGGATAATGGGCCGCCAGCGCCGGCGCATTGGCGGCGAGCATGCGCTCCACCTCCGCATCCGGCAAAGCGGCGAGCAGCGCGAGCCCGCCGGCGCCGATTCCCAGCGGGTGCCGGTCGCCGGCCTGCAGCACGTGGGTGCGGATGGGCCAGGTGCCCTCCTCCCGGTGCAGGCACACGCTGAATGCGCCGCGCGGAACGGAGAGGAAGGCGCAGTCGCCGCTGGTGCGGGCGAGGCGGGCGAGGCCGTCCATCGCCAGGGCATGGATGCCGAAGCGGGTGCCGGCGAGGGTGCCGAGCACATAGGCTTCCGGCCCCACATGATAGCGCCGCGTCACCTCGTCCTGGTCGAGGAGGCCGGTGCGCACCAGCGCCAGCAGCACCCGCCGCACGGTGGGCTTGGGCAGGCCGCACAGCCGCACCAGATCGGACAGCCGCGCGCCCTCGGGGGCCGAGCGGCCCACCGTCAGAAGCAGCGCCACCGCGCGCTCGATGCTCTGGGTGCCCCCGCCGGCGGATTCGCCGGAAGACAAGCCGCCGGCGCGCGCCGGCTCGGGGCCGGGCCCGACGGCGGGGGGCCTGTGTGCCCGTCCCACGCGCTCTCCCATGATCCAGTATGTGGACCTAGATCGTTATATCGTTGAGACCACCGCAGCGCAGCGTCTTCAACGACCATAATGGGCTTGCGAAAATCCCACAAGCGGGCCAGCATGGGCCGCAGGGATACGAGGTCCATATACTGGACCCATAGGAAACCGGTCCGAATGGACCGCCAGGAGGAGCTGCCAGCATGATGTTGACCCGTCGCACCCTTTTCAAGGCCGGCGCGGCCGGAGCCCTTGCGGGCGGCGTGTTCGCCCCCTTCGTCGCGCGGGCGCAGAGCGCGGAATTCTCCTACAAATACGCCAACAACCTGCCGGTCACGCACCCCATGAACGTGCGCGCGGGGGAGATGGTGGACAAGATCAAGGCCGAGACCCAAGGCCGCGTGGAGATCAAGGTGTTCCCCTCCAGCCAGCTCGGCGGCGACACCGACATGCTGAGCCAGCTGCGCTCGGGCGGCATCGAGTTCTTCACCCTCTCCCCGCTCATCCTCTCCACCCTGATCCCGAACGCCTCGGTGAGCGGCATCGGCTTCGCCTTCCCGGATTACGCCACCGTGTGGAAGGCCATGGATGGCGGGCTCGGCGCCTATGTGCGCGGCCAGATCTCCAAGGCCGGCATCATCGCCATGGACAATATCTGGGACAACGGCTTCCGCCAGATCACCACCTCCACGAAGCCGATCGAGACCGCCGCCGACCTCAAGGGCCTGAAGATCCGGGTGCCGGTGTCGCCGCTGTGGACCTCCATGTTCCGGGCCTTCGACAGTGCCCCCGCGAGCCTCAACTTCGCCGAGGTCTATACCGCGCTCCAGACCCGCACCGTGGATGCGCAGGAGAACCCGCTGGCCATCATCGCCACGGCGAAGCTCTATGAGGTGCAGAAATACTGCTCCATCACCAACCACATGTGGGACGGCTTCTGGTTCCTCGCCAACCGCCGCGCCTTCGAACGCCTGCCGGACGATCTGCGCGCTATCGTGGCGAAGAACATCAACGCCGCCGGCCTCAAGGAGCGCGAGGACGTGCTGGTGCTCAACGGCAACCTGCGCAAGGAGCTGAGCGAGAAGGGCCTCGCCTTCAACGAGCCCAAGGTGGACAGTTTCCGCGAGCAGCTGCGCAAGGCCGGCTTCTATTCCGAGTGGAAGGGCAAGTACGGCGACGAGGCCTGGTCCATCCTGGAGAGCTACACCGGCAAGCTGTCCTGAGGGACCGTTTGAGAACACGGTCGGACCGGCGCTGTGTCACCGTCATGGCCGGGCTTGGAAGAGCTTTCGCAAGCTGTCCCAGGCGGCTCGGCGTGGATGCCCGGCACAAGGCCGGGCATGACGAAAGTGAGGACTGACATGGCCTTTTGACATGCGGCCTGAATGCCGGGCGGGGGATCGACCGCGCCCGGCACTGTCACGCCGCGGCGTGGCAGCGCTCCAGCGCCCAGCGCACCAGCTTGCGCACGTCCGGGTCGGGATCGTCGAAGGCGGCTTCCAGCGCGCCGACGGCGGACGGATCGGCGATCTCGCCGAGCGCGGCGGCGGCTTCCTTGCGCACGTTGCTCAGGCCATGGGACAGCGCCTCCGCCACCACCGGCACCGCCGTGCGGGCCTTCAGCTTGCCGAGCGCATTCACCGCCTTGGCCTGCACCTGCCAGCTGTCGTCATTGGCCGCGACCATCAGCGGGTCCACCGCCTCCGGCAGCTTGGCCTTGCCGATGGAGAAGGCGGCTTCCTCGCGCACCTGCCAATGGGCATCCTTCAGCCCGGCAACGAGGGCGGGCACCCCCGGCGTGCCGCTGCGCACGAACACGAGGGCCGCCATCACCGCCCGGCGCACCGCCGGCTCGGGATCGGTGGCCGCCAGCAGCAGTGCCGGCAGCGCCGCATCCGCCTTCAGGTAGCCAAGCACGCCCAGGGCCTCGCGGCGCACGGCCATGTCGGGATCGGAAAGCGCCGACAGGGCCACCGGCATGGCGGCGGGATCCTGCATGTCGCGCAGGGCCCGGAGCGCGGCGGCGCGCACGAAGGCGCTTTCCGCCTGAACGCGCGCGATGAGGCGAGGCGCGGAGCCGGGCTCCTTCTTGTCGGCGAGGCTCTCGATGGCGGCGAGGCGAACCGCCTCCACCTCATCGTCCAGCGCCTCGATCAGGCCGAGCGCGGCGGGCAGGCCGGAATGCTCGTCGAGGGCCTTGGCGGCGGCCTCGCGCACGCCGGCGTCCTCGTCCTTCAGGCCGGCGAGCAGCAGCTCCACCGCCTGCGGGTCCACGCTCTCGGCGAGGGTGAGCATGGCGACGCGGCGGATGCCGGGATCGGCATCGCGGGCGCGCTCCGCCACGGCGTCCATGTCGTCGTCGAAATCATCGAACAGGGCCATGGCTCACCTCAGCGCAGGAGATAGGGGATTTCGACCTTCACGGCCCCGGTGGGGCAGTCCACCTCGCACGGCATGCAATACCAGCACTCGTCATACTTCATGTGCGCCTTGCCGGAGGCGGGGTTGATGGCGAGCACGTCGAGGGGGCACACGTCGATGCAGACGCGGCAGCCCTTCTCGGCAATGCACTTCTCGTCGTCGACCGTGACCGGCACGGAGGTGGGATGGTTGGCGAACGGCATGGGGCAGGCTCCGGAGTCTCGAATTCTGGGAGGTCACTCGGCGGCGAGCGCCGGGGTGCGCAGCTGGTGGTAGGCGCCCATCTCCTCCTCGGGGATGTCGACCACGTAAGGGTCCACCGCGCGCTTCCTGTGGGCCATGCGGCCGAACTCGTCCTTGTAGAGCAGCGTGTGGCAGAACCAGTTCTCGTTGTCGGTGGCCGGGTGGTCCACCCGCCAGTGGTAGAGGCCCCAGCGGCTTTCGGTGCGATAGAGCGAGGCGGCAGCGGCCATGTCGGCGCAATCGAGGATGGATTGCAGCTCCAGCGCCCGCATCAATTCATGGGGATCCTTCACGCACAGGGCATTGAGGTCCTCGCGGATCTCGGCGAAGCGCGCCTGGGCGATGCGATACTTGGCGGTGACCTTCGGCGGCTGGAGATAATCATTCACCAGGCGGCGGGTCTTGAACTCCATCTCGTGGGGGGTCAGGCCATCGTCGCGGCGGGTGGGGGCAAGCACGCGCTCCTGCTCGGCGACCACATCGGCTTCATCATAGGCCGGCAGGTCGGTGGAGGCGCAGTAATCGGCCGAGTCCTGGCCGGCGATGCCGCCGTTCACGAAGGCGCCGAGCATGTAATTGTGCGGCACGCTGGCCATGTCGCCGGCGGCATAGAGGCCGGCGACCGTGGTGCGGGCGTTCTCGTCCACCCACACGCCCGAAGCCGAATGGCCGGAGCAGAAGCCGATCTCGGAGATGTGCATCTCCACCATCTTCTCACGGTAGTTGGTGCCGCGATTCTCGTGGAAGCGCCCGCGCGAGGGGCGTTCGTTGGAGTGCAGGATGGTCTCGATCTCGGAGATGGTCTCCTCGGCGAGATGGGTCATGTTGAGGAAGACCGGGCCGTTGCCGCTCTGAAGTTCTGAATAGAACTCCTTCATCATCTGGCCGGACCAGTAATCGCACTCGATGAAGCGCTCACCCTTGTTGTTGGCGGTGTATCCGCCGAACGGGCCGGTGACATAGGCGCAGGCCGGGCCGTTGTAATCCTTGATCAAGGGGTTGATCTGGTAGCATTCGAGGTTCGCGAGGCCCGCGCCGGCATGATAGGCCATGGCGTAGCCGTCGCCGCAATTGGCCGGGTTCTCATAGGTGCCGAACAGATAGCCCGACGCCGGCAGGCCGAGACGCCCGGCGGCGCCGCAGGCGAGGATGACGGACTTCGCCCGCACCACCAGGAATTCGCCGGTGCGGGTGTTCACCCCCATGGCGCCGGCGATGCGGCCGTCCGGGGCGTTCAGCAGGCGGGTGGCCATGTAGCGGTTGGTGACCAGCACCTGATGCTTGCGCAGCTGGCGATAGAGCGCCTTCTTGACGTGGTGGCCCTCCGGCATGGGCAGCACATAGGTGCCCATGTGATGGACCTTGCGGACATTGTATTCGCCGGAGCCGTCCTTCTCGAACTTCACGCCGATGGAATCCAGATACTGGATCATCGGGTAGGAGCCGGTGGCGTAGGCCATCACCGCCTTCTGGTGGACGATGCCGTCATTGGCGACGGTAATCTCCTTCACATACTGCTCGGGCGTGGCGTAGCCAGGGATGACGGCGTTGTTCAGCCCGTCCATGCCCATGGAGACCGCGCCGGAGCGCTTCACATTGGCCTTCTCCATCAGCACCACCTTCAGGCCGGGATTCTTCTCCTTGGCCTTGATGGCGGCCATCGGCCCGCCGGTGCCGCCGCCGATGACGAGGATGTCGGTTTCGACGATCTCGGTCTTGATCTCGCTCATGGTTTCACCTCTGGAAGGTCGGGGCCGGCCGCATCCGCCGCGAGGGCGGCGAGATAGGCGAAGGGGTAGACCCCGCGCGCATGGCCATCGGAGAAGGACAGGTTGAGCCCGTGCGCCCCGAACGGGGCCACATGGGTGAGGGTGACGCCGGCAAAATCGGCGGAAAAGGTTCCCCGTGCCTGGTCAGCGACGCAGACCGCGCAGCGGCAAGCGGCGCGGAGCGCCGGAGCGCTGAGGGCGGCGCGATGCGCCGGGGCATTGAGGCTGGCGGGCGCCGCCGGCCTGCCGGAAAAGGCGAGATGGAGGTGGCGCCGGTCACGATCGAGGCGGATCTCCTCGATATCGGGAACCGGCTCCGACGGCGCCGGAAGGGGCTGGGGGGCAGACGTCATCATGGGAGCGATTGGACATCGCGACCGCCCCAGCCGATAGCAACTAGTTGCTGGCTGGAGCACTTCCAGGGAGCGCGGCGCGCGGCACCTCAAGGTCCTGCCCACCGGCCGCGCCTGCGCTATGGTGACCGCCGCAGCAATGGGCGACTCCGTCATGGATCAGGTGGAAGCCATCGTCATCGGCGCCGGCGTGGTGGGTCTTGCCATCGCCCGCGCGCTGACCTGCGCCGGCCGCGAGGTGGTGCTGATCGAAGCGGCGGGGGCCATCGGAACCGGCATCTCGGCGCGCAGTTCCGAGGTCATCCATGCCGGCATCTATTACGAACCGGGAAGCCTGAAGGCCGAGCTGTGCGTGAGGGGCCGCGACGCCCTCTATGCCTTCTGCGCCAGCCATGGGGTCGGCCACACCCGCATCGGCAAGCTCATCGTCGCCGCCAGCTCAGACGAGGTGGCCTATCTGAAAAAGCTCGCCGCCCATGGCGCCGCCAACGGGGTGGGCGACCTCGAGATGCTGGGCGGCGCCGAAGCGCGGGCGCTGGAGCCGGCGCTGGATGTGCATGCCGCCCTGTTCTCGCCCTCCACCGGCATCGTGGAGTCCCGCGGCCTGATGCTGGCGCTGCAGGGCGACATGGAGGCCGCCGGCGGCGTGCTGGCCCTCGGCGCGCCCTTCGTCGGTGCCGAGCCGGGGCCAAACGGGCTCATCGTGTGCACGGGGGGCGATGCCCCGATGGTGCTGGGTTGTCGCCTGCTGGTGAATGCCGCCGGCCTCGATGCCCCGGACCTCGCCCGCCGGATCGCCGGCATGCCGGCCCACCTCGTGCCCGAGCAGACGCTGGCCAAGGGCAACTACTTCACCTGCGGGCGCAAGGTGCCGTTCAGCCGCCTGATCTATCCGGTTCCGGAGCCGGGCGGGCTCGGCACCCACCTCACCCTCGACCTCGGCGGCCAGGGCCGGTTCGGGCCGGATGTGGAATGGGTGAGCGAGCGGGACTATCAGGTGGACCCGGCCCGCAAGGCCACCATGATGGCCTCCATCCGCCGCTACTGGCCGGACGTGCGGGAGGAGGACCTTTCCCCCGGCTATGCCGGCATTCGCCCCAAGATCCCGGGGCCAAACGGCGGACCGCAGGATTTCGTCATCCAGGGGCCGGAGGTCCACGGCATCGCCGGGCTGGTGAACCTGTTCGGCATCGAATCGCCCGGCCTCACCAGCTGCCTTGCCATCGCCGACAGGGTGCTGGAGGAGGCCAAAAAGAACACCCATGGCGGGCGCGCTTCACGCAGCGGCCATGGGTGAAGCCCGCGCGGCGCCTGAGCGTGCCCACTTGGCCTCGGTCGAAGGCCGAGGCCAATGGCAAAAGGGCCGCCCCGAAGGACGGCCCTCAAAATCAGCAGCGCTGGATCGATCCGGCCTCAGGCCAGCTCGGTTTCCTTCTTGCGCTCCTCGCGCTTGCGCTCGTTGGGATCGAGGTAGCGCTTGCGCAGGCGGATGGACTTGGGGGTCACCTCCACCAGCTCGTCGTCCTGGATCCAGGCCAGCGCGCGCTCCAGCGTCATGCGGATCGGCGGGGTCAGGCGCACCGCCTCGTCCTTGGAGGTGGTGCGGATGTTGGTGAGCTTCTTGCCCTTGAGCACGTTCACTTCCAGGTCGTTGTCCCGGTTGTGGATGCCCACCAGCATGCCCTGGTACACCTTCCAGCCCGGCTCGATGATCATCGGGCCGCGGTCTTCGAGGTTCCACAGGGCATAGGCCACCGCCTCACCCTGCTCGTTGGAGATCAGCACGCCGTTCACCCGGCCCGCGATCTCGCCCTTGTAGGGGGCGTATTCGTGGAACAGCCGGTTCATGATCGCGGTGCCGCGGGTGTCGGTGAGCAGCTCCGACTGGTAGCCGATGAGGCCGCGGGTGGGAGCATAGAACACCAGACGCTGGCGGTTGCCGCCGGAGGGGCGCATCTCCACCATCTCGGCGCGGCGCTCGCTCATCTTCTGCACCACGGTGCCGGAATATTCCTCGTCCACGTCGATGAGGACTTCCTCGATGGGCTCCAGCGCCTGGCCGGTGGCCTCATCCTTCTGGAACACCACGCGGGGACGCGACACGGCGAGCTCGAAGCCCTCGCGGCGCATGGTCTCGATCAGCACGGCGAGCTGCAGTTCGCCGCGGCCGGAGACGAAGAAGGAATCCTTCTCGGTGGATTCCTCGATCTTGAGCGCCACGTTGCCTTCCGCCTCGCGCAGCAGGCGGTCGCGGATGACGCGGCTCGTCACCTTGTCGCCCTCGGTGCCGGCCAGCGGCGAATCGTTGACGATGAAGGTCATGGTGACGGTGGGCGGATCGATGGGCTGGGCCGCCAGCGGCTCGGTCACTTCGAGCGCGCAGAAAGTGTCGGCCACCGTGCCCTTGGAGAGGCCGGCGATGGCGACGATGTCGCCCTGCACGCCTTCCTCGATGGGCTGGCGCTCGATGCCGCGAAAGGCGAGGATCTTGGAGACCCGGCCCTGCTCCACCAGCGAGCCGTCCTGCGCCAGCACCTTGATGGGCTGGTTCGGCTTGATCGAGCCGGAGGTGATGCGCCCGGTGATCATGCGGCCGAGGAAGGGGTTGGCCTCCAGCAGCGTGCCGATCATGCGGAACGGGCCGTCATCCACGGTGGGCTCGGGCACATGCTTCAGCACCAGGTCGAACAGGGGCGACATGCCCTGGTCGGAGGGGCCTTCCGGGCTCTCGGCCATCCAGCCGTTGCGGCCGGAGCCGTAGAGGATGGGGAAGTCGAGCTGCTCGTCGGTGGCGTCGAGCGCGGCGAACAGGTCGAACACCTCGTTCACCACCTCGGTGATGCGGGCGTCGGAGCGGTCCACCTTGTTGATGGCCACGATGGGCTTGAGCCCCACCTTCAGCGCCTTGCCCACCACGAACTTGGTCTGGGGCATGGGGCCCTCGGCGGCGTCCACCAGCACGATGGCACCGTCCACCATGTTCAGGATGCGCTCCACCTCGCCGCCGAAGTCGGCGTGGCCGGGGGTGTCCACGATGTTGATGCGCGTGTCCTTCCAGACCACCGAGGTGGCCTTGGCGAGGATGGTGATGCCGCGCTCCTTTTCCAGATCGTTGGAATCCATCACGCGCTCGGCCACGCGCTGGTTCTCGCGGTAGGAGCCCGACTGCTTGAGCAACTCGTCCACCAGCGTGGTCTTGCCGTGGTCGACGTGGGCGATGATGGCGATGTTGCGAAGCTTCATGGTCGTCCAGCACGAAAACGCGGGTCCGAATAACTCGGGCCCGCCGGGAAAGGGATTATTGCGGCGCAAAATACACACAAACCGATCAAGATCAATGCGCGCTGCCAAAACCGGCCGGAATTGGCGCGCATCTCTTGCCCGCGCGCCGGCTCTGGGCTTGAGAAACAGCGGTGCGATGAACGGGCAGGCCTGAGCGGGAGAATGCGCCCTTGTACTGGTTCCTGGACGGAGAATTTCTGCTCGGCGGGCTCGTCAGCGTCGTCGCCATTGCCATCCAGGCGCTGGTGACGGTGCTCGTCATCAAGGTCGGGCGCGTTTCCGCGCGCCATCTGTCTCCCCGCCGCCGGATGGTGACCCTGCTCGTCGTCATGGGCACGTCGGGGACGCTTCTCATGATCGCGCATGTCCTGGAAGTGGCGGTCTGGGCTGCCGTGTATGAGCTGGTTGGCGTGATCGAGGCCAAGAATGCCTATTATTTCGCCTTCGTGAACTTCACGACCCTCGGCTACGGCGACATCCTGCCCGCGCATCGATGGCGGGTGATGGGCCCCATCACGGCGGCCAACGGCATGCTGCTGTTCGGCTGGTCCACGGCGGTGCTGTTCGCGGTGCTGTCGCGGGCGCTGCGCATCCTGCGTTTGGGTTAAAGTCGCCGGCCGGACCTGGGTTATAGTGGTCGCGCCCAAGGAAAACCCATGCCGCCACTGACGTTACGACAGGATGAGGCGCCCCGCCTCGACCCGGAAGAGGTCTCCTCCGCCACCGCGATGATGGCGCGGCATCCCTATTTTGCCGACTTCCCGCCCGCCGTGCTGGCCGCGCTCATCGCCGGCGGCGAGAAGATGGTGGTACCGCCGGGCACCCGCCTGATCCAGCGGGGCGATACCGACACCTTCGCCCTGCTGGTGGTGGAGGGCACGGCGGTGGTCACCATCGATACCCCCTATGCCCATGTGGAGCTGGCCCATCTGGCGGCCCCCGCGGTGATCGGCGAGATCGCGGCCTTCACCGGCGTCGCCCGCACCGCTCATGTGGATGCCGCCACGCAACTTACCGCCATCCGGCTCCCGGCCGAGGCGCTGGAGGCGGCGGGCCGCGCCCATCCCGCCCTGCTGTCGGCGGTGATGCGCCAGTTCGGCAGCCGGTTCGAGACCTTCAACCGCGTCTTCGGCTTCTATGCCAATGCGCTGAACGCGCTGGAGCGCCGCGAGTTCGACCTGAAGCTGCTGGACGAGCTGCGCAATCCCCTGCCGGAACTGGTGGATTTCTCCCACTCCTTCCGCCGCCTCGCCGAGGCCATCATGACGCGGGTGGCGGAGCGACGCGAGATGGCCAATGCCGCCGCCATCCAGCGTTCCATGCTGCCGCTGCCGCTTGCGGCGGATGTGCTCGGCGGGCGCGCCGACATCGCCGCCGCCATGCGTCCGGCCAAGGACGTGGGCGGCGATTTCTACGATTATTTCCTCATCGATGCCCGCCACCTGATGGTCAGTCTCGGCGACGTGGCCGGCAAGGGCACCCCCGCCGCCCTGTTCATGAGCGCCACCCAGACCGCCCTGCGCATGGTGCTGCGACGGGAGGCGGATCTCTCCACCGCGGTGGCCACGGTGAACGACCTCCTGTGCGCCACCAACGGGGAGGACATGTTCGTCACCCTGTTCTGTGCCGTGATCGACCTTGAGACCGGCGATCTCACCTACTGCAATTGCGGCCACACCGACGCGATGATCCTGCGCGCGGACGGCGCCATCGAGCGCCCGGCGGCCACCGGCATGGCGCTTGCCATCCTGGAGGGGATGAAGCCCCGCGCCGTCTCAAGCCGTCTTGCCCCGGGTGACCGGCTGTTCCTGTTCTCCGACGGCCTGACCGATGCCATCAACCTGGACGAGGTCTCGTTCGGCGACGCGCGGTTGGAAGCGGCGGCGACGCGCGCGCTGCACCTGCCGGCCGAGGCTTTCCTCGCCACATTGCTCGACACGGCCGCCGCCCATTCGGGGGCAGCGCCGCAGTTCGACGACATGACCGCGCTCGCCGTCACCTTCACGCCCGTGGGCTGAAGACCACTCACGCCGGTAAAGCCTTGGCGTGAGGCGCCCCGCCGCAGATTCCATGAGAGCGCTGGAGCGCCGCACCGTCCTGGTGGCTTCCTTGGTGACTTCGCCATTGGCGGAAGGCCCACGCCCGTGTCGCGGGCCAACCCGACGCCGGCTCGACCTCAGGGGCACGCGCATGGTGCCGGAGACCAAGGGCAATTTCCGCTAAAGTTGAAGCCTGCGCCGGTGTCCCTCATCCGGAGCAGGCCCTCCCTTCCCTGCACGGGCCAGACAATGCAGCATTCCGCGAACATCCGCTCCGGCGGCGAGATCCTGGTGGACGCGCTGAAGATCCATGGCGTCGACACGGTCTATTGCCTGCCCGGCGAGAGCTTCCTGCCCGCCATCGACGCCCTCGCGGGGGCCACCGGCCGCATCCGGACCATCGTGACCCGCCACGAGGCCGCGGCGGCCAACATGGCGGAGGCCTACGGCAAGCTCACCGGACGGCCCGGCATCTGCTTCGTCACGCGCGGGCCGGGCGCAAGCCATGCCGCCATCGGCATCCACACCGCCGCGCAGGATTCCACCCCGCTCATCCTCTTCATCGGGCAGGTGGACACCGCCATCCGCGGCCGCGAGGCGTGGCAGGAGGTGGATTATCCCGCCATGTTCGGCGGCATGGCCAAGTGGGTGGTGGAGGTGGACCGGCCGGAGCGCCTGCCCGAGCTGGTCTCCCGTGCCTTCCATGTGGCGGTTTCCGGCCGCCCCGGCCCGGTGGTGGTGGCCCTGCCCGAGGACGTGCTGGGCGCCTCGGCGCAGGTGGCGGACGCGCAGGCGTACAAGCGCATCGCCGCCCATCCCGGTGCGGACGACCTTAACCGCCTCACCGCCATGCTGGAGGCCAGCGAACGGCCCCTCGTCATCGTCGGCGGCGGCGGATGGAGCGCCAGGGCCTGCCGCGACTTCCAGCATTTCGTGGAGGACTTCGACCTGCCGGTGGCGGCGGCCTTCCGCCGCCAGGACATCCTCGACAACCACCACCCCAATTATGTGGGCCATGCGGGGCTCGGGCCGAACCCCAAGCTGGTGGCCCGCATCCGCGCTGCCGACCTGATCGTCGCTATCGGCCCCCGCCTCGGCGAGACCACCACCGCCGGCTACACCCTGTTCGAGCTGCCGCGCCCGGCGCAGCGCTTCGTCCATGTCCATGCCGACCCGCTGGAACTGGGCCGGGTCTATCAGGCGGACCTTCCCATCAACGCCGGCATGCCCGAGTTCGCCGCCGCTGCCGCCGCGCTGAAGCCCAGGGGCGCCGCCGGCTGGCACGCGCCGTGGAGCGCCGCCGTGAAGGCCGCCCGCGCCGACTATCTCGCCGACCAGACCCCCGGCGCCATGCCGGGCCGGCTCGATCTCGGCGCGGTGATGGTGCACCTGCGCGAGAGCCTGCCCAGGGATGCCATCCTCACCAACGGCGCCGGCAACTACGCCATCTGGGTGCACAGGTTCCACCGCTACGGCGGCTTCCGCACCCAGCTTGCTCCCACCTCCGGCGCCATGGGCTACGGCCTGCCGGCCGCCATCGCCGCCAAGCTGCACCAGCCGGCACGGGACGTGATCTGCTTTGCCGGCGACGGCTGCTTCCAGATGAGCGGGCAGGAACTGGCCACCGGCTGCCAGTACGGCGCCGGCGTGGTGGTGCTGCTGGTGAACAACGGCATCTATGGCTCCATCCGCATGCACCAGGAGAGGGAATATCCCGGCCGGGTGTTCGCCACCACGCTGGAGAACCCCGACTTTCCTGCCCTGGCGCGGGCCTATGGCGCCTTTGGCGAGCGGGTGGAGGAGACGGCGGCCTTCGCCGAGGCATTTAATCGCGCCCGCGCCTTCGCGGCGGACCGGAACAAGCCGGCGTTGCTGGAGCTGGTCATCGATCCCGAAGCCATCACGCCGTCCGCCACCCTCACCGGCCTGCGCGAGGCCGCGCTGAAGGCCGGCCAGGGCGCGACTTGAAGCCGGCCAACGGCGGGGAGGACCGGGCACGAACCCGTCACCGCCATGCGGACGCACTCCGTCATCCAAGGCGCCTGGCAGGGCGCCGCCTCGGGCGAGACTGCCGTGAGCTGCGACCCGGCCACCGGGGCCGCGCCCGGTCAGCGGGCCATCGCGTCCCGGTGGAGGCGGCGCCGACACCCCACCCGCAACGCCCTGGAACGGCCCCCGGTCACGACCCGCCGTCGCGCTGGCGCAGGGACGAGGGCGTGCGCCCGAAGCTTCTGCGGAACAGCCGGTTGAAGGTGGCGATGTCGTTGAAGCCGGCCTCGAACGCGATGTCGGACACCTTCTTGCCCGCGTTGGCGGGATCGGCCAGGGCGCTGCGGGCGAGTTGCAGGCGCGACCAGGTGAGGTGTTCCTTCAGGGTCACACCGTGCTGCTGGAACATCTTCTGCAGGGTGCGCACATTGATCTTGTGGCGCTGCGCCACCTGCGACACGCCGAAATCGTGCCGGCTGCAATTGGCGGCGATGTCGAGCAGGATCTCCTGGTAGAGCGCATCCCGGCCGTCCGGCCCGCGCGCAGGGGCGCTGCCGCCGGGTCCGGCGGCGAAGGCGAGGAGGCCGAGCAGCGCGCTTTCGCAGAACAGGGCCAGGGCGGGCGGCAGCGTGCGGCCAAGAAGCCCCGCGGCGTGCGAGACCAGGATATCCAGCGCCGGGTCGGGCCCGGCCGAAACCCCGAACGGCACCGCCTTGAGCGCGTCGGCGAGCTTCAGCACCTGGCGCGGGAGCAGCACCAGGGTCACCTCGCCGGCCGCGTACTGCAGCTCGGCCTCCCGCGCGACCACCCCGAGGAAGGCCCGGCCGGCCTCGATGGCGACCGGTTGCATGTCATCGATACGCACCGTGGCAGATTCGAAACACCTGCCGATGAAAACCCCCGGCTCCGGCGACGAGGCGACGTGAAAATTGCCGGAAACCTCCGCCTTTCCGCCAATAATCGCAACTGTATGCAGGGCCGTGGCCTGGAACGGGGAAGCCGTTTCCTCCTTGGATTGTTCACCATCCGTGTTGAGACCAGCGCCTCCCAAGGCAACTAAAGGGAATGCGAGCGCAATATTCTGCACCGCATTTTCACCAATACTTATGTTGTTGTGCTTTCCCGCTTTGGTTGTGCTGTTCATGACCCGGCGGCCGCTCCCCATGCCGCAGCGGAGAACAATACAAATAGAGTGTAAATGCAAATAGTGGTATTTTATTACCTCCCTTTAACTTGCGTCAGCGAAACTGCCCCAAGGTATCATGCGCTGGAATGGCGTCCGAAAACCCGACTTATCATTTTGTAATAGCAATTATATTTGCCGTTTCGTGCAAAACTGCAACACACCCGACGAATATGAACAAGTTCGCATTTTGAGTAGCAATGAGTCGCTGACTGCGGAGCGGCGATTGCGTACGCTGGATAAGTTCGCAGGAGTTGCATGGTGCCCTAAGCGCATCGGCATCCAAGGGTCGCATCGTGGTCAAAGCGCCGCAACGCGACCGAAGCAATGTTTTTCCGGCTGGTTCAGGGCACCGGCCGATTACTGGGGGTTCAGATGGCCAATACGGGCGGCACCATCCTTTCGGGCGCTTCTGGGGAGCTCTCCCTGCGCCACCGGCGCACCCGCGCCCTTCTCCTCAGCTCGGCGCTGGTTCCGGCACTCGCCGTGGGCGCACTCCTGGTGCCGACCGCGGCTGAAGCGGCTTGCAACAACGCGATCAACCTGTTCGGCAATGCCACGCTGAACTGCAACTCGGCCAACGGCGTCGGCGTCATCGGCACCGCCGGCAACAACCTCACGGTCAACCTGACCAACGGCGCGAACGTCGGCGGCTTTGGCATTGTCGGTACGGCCGACAACAACATCATCGTCAATACCTCGGGGACGACCACCTCCGCCGGCTTGCTGAACGGCATGTCGTACACCGCCACGAACGGTGACGTGACCATCACGAATTTCTCGAGCACGACTTCGGGCGGCGTCAACGGCCTCGTCATCGTGGCCGACGACCAGATCGACCTCACCGGCTTCAAGGGCAAGGCCACCGGCGTGCTGGGCGATGGCATCTCCGCTACGGCAGGCGGCGACATCACCGCGGACAACTTCACCGCGCCGGCTTCGGGTTCCGCACCCTATATTTCCGGCCTTGTCAACGGCATGAAGCTTGAGAGCGATCTCGGCGACATCAGCGTCAAGAATTTCGCCAGCTCGGCCCAGGGCGGCGTCACGGGCATCAATGTCTCCACCAAGGTCGGCAACATCAACCTGTCCGGCTTCACCGGCACTTCGACCGGCCTGCTGTACGACGGCATCCAGGCGCAGACGAAGAGCGGCAACATCACCGCCAACAATTTCGGCGCCAACGCCCAGGTGACCGGCCTCGTGAACGGCCTCGACCTGTCGGCCAGCGTCGTCGGCAATATCAAGGTGAACAATTTCCAGGGCACCGCGACGGGCACGCTGGGCGCGGGCATCCTGGCCCAGACCGCCCAGGGCGACATCGAAGTCAAGAACTTCTCCGGCTCGGCGACCGGCGGCGTCGCCGGCCTCGCCCTCACCACCGACAACGGCGACCTCACCGTCACCAACTTCTCCGGCACGGCGAAGGGCACCCTGCCGCTGGTGAGCTCCGGCCTCTACGGCTCCGCCGACGAGGTCATCACCGTTTCCACCACCGGCAACGCCAACCTTTCCGGCGCCCTTGCCGGCCTGAACCTGGTGCAGGGCGGCGATGACGTGAACGTCACGCTCGGCGGCGCCACGCAGGCCACCGGCGGCCCCCTCGGCTTCGGCGTCCTTATCAACAGTGACTCCGCTGCCACCGGCAACGTCGACGTGAACACCGCCGGCGGCACCACCGTGTCCGGCGGCCTCGCCGGCATCGCGATCAACAAGACCAGCGCCGGCGGCAACGTCACGGTCAACACCAACGGCATCGTCAGCAGCGCCTCCGGCGTCGGCATCGGCGTCAAGTCCGTCATCGACCAGACCACCACCACCAGCATCACCTCCGCGGGCACCACCAGCGGCGGCCTGGGCGGCATCTTCGCGTCCACCGAGAGCGTCTTCGGCAACGCCACCAGCACCATCGACACCTACGGCCCGGTGAGCGGCGGCGCGGGCGTCGCCATCACCGGCCTCGCCACGGCGCAGGGCGGCGGCAAGAATGCCACCAGCACGGTCGAGCAGTACGGCGTCATCAACAACTCGGCGGCCGGTATCCTTGCGTCGGCCGATGCCAGCAATATCGCGACCACCAGCGTGAAGGTGGACAACACCATCGACGTCACCGGCTTCGGCGTGACGGCGCTCGCGTCCGGCAAGACCGGCTCGGTGAAGGTGGAGACCACCACCGCCGGCGTCATCAACGCGGGTACCTTCGGCATCCTTGCCGGCGCGTCCGGCGATGACTTCATCGTCGATGTGACCACCAACGCCGGCATCACCGCCGGCTCCCAGGGCATCATTGCCGGTCTCGCCGGAGACCGCGGCAAGGTCACCGTCGTCACCAACGACTTCATCAACGCCGGCTCCCAGGGCATCGCCGCCGGCATCCTCGGCGACAAGGGCACGCTCGACGTGACCACCAACGCCAAGATCACGGCCGGCTCCCAGGGCATCGTGGCCGGCATCGTCGGCGATGGCGGCACCGTGACGGTGACCAACAAGGCCGAGATCGACGCGGGCGGCTCGGGCATCATCGCCTTCAACACCGGTGGCGACACCACGGTGAACGTCGATCAGAAGATCTCGGCCGACGGCCTGTTCGGCGCGGCTGCCTTCGCCGGCGGCACCGGCAGCGCCGTGCTGAACGTCAATGCCGTGATCGACCCGCCGATCATCGGCGGCGCGGCCGTGACCTTCGGTTCCGGCCTTGCCCAGGCCAATGTGAACGCCAACGTTCAGGCCCTCGGGATCGGCATCCTGGCCGGCAATCTCGGCACCGGCGCGGTGGACGTGAACATCAATGCCGGTGGGACCATCCAGTCCGACGGCATCGGTGTCGCCACCTTCAAGGTCGGAGATTCCGGCGCCACCACCATTGACGTGGACGCGGCCATCGGCGGCCTCTCTGGCGCTGCGACCGGCGGCGACGGCATCGCGGCGAGCGCCATCGGGACTTCGGCGTCGTCCGTCACCCCGATCACCATCACCACCACCGCTAACGGCACCATCAATGCCGGCGACGATGGCATCTCGGTCTTCCACCTGAGCGGCGGCAACGTCGATATCACCACCAACGCGGCGATCACTGCCGGTGACGAAGGCATCCAGGTCCTCAGCGGCACCTTCTCCACCAGCAACGTCACGGTGACCAACAACGCCGCCATCGATGCCACCGACAACGGCATCTTCATCCTGAAGGGCGGCAACGGCGACGTGGCGGTGAACGCCAACGCCAACATCACCAGCGCCTTGGGCAACGGCATCGAAGCCAACGCCCTCTTCGGCGACGGCAACGTGACGGTGGCGCAGGCCGCCTCCACCACCATCACCGCTGACGACATCGGCATCATCGCCTCCAAGTCGTTCGGCGACGGCAACGTGAGCGTGACCACCGGCGAGAGCAGCGCCATCAAGGCCGGCCTCGGCGGCATCGTGGCCCTGAAGGTGTTCGGCGACAGCGCGACCGCGGGCGGCGACGCCGTGACGGTGACGACCGGCAAGAACAGCTCGATCCTGACCGCGGGCGTCGGCATCACCGCCGGCCAGGCCTTCGGCGACGGCAACGTGGTCGTCACCACCGGCGAAGGCTCGACCATCGGCTCGAACCCCTTCGTCGACACCACCGCACCGGTGTTCGCCGGCATCGTCGCCGGCAAGGCCTTCGGCGACGGCAACCTCTCCGTCACCACCGGCCTCAACAGCATCATCTTCGCCCAGACCAACGGCATCACCTCGGCCCACCTGTTCGGCACCGGCGACAACAGCGTCACCACCGGCGAGAACTCCGCCATCCTGGCCGGCAATGACGGCATCAACGTCACCTCGCTGTTCACCACGGGGGCGACCAACGTCACCACCGGCACCAACAGCCTGGTCCAGGCCCTTGATGACGGCATCGTCGCGAACAAGTTCGGTGGGTCGGGCGATCTGACTGTCACCATCGGCGCCACCAGCGCCGTGGTGGCTGTCGACGACGGCATCCGGGTGTCCAACCGCTCCTTCGGGGCCGGCGATATCTACGTCAACGTGCTCGGCGGAACCTCGATCCAGCCGACCGTGATCTCCGCTGGCGACGACGCGATCCACGCCCACGGCTGGGACAACGTCAACGTCACCACCGGCTCCTATGTCCAGATCATCGGCGACGCCGACCAGAACGGCGCCGGCAACGCGATCCGCATCTCGGACGCCGACATCGCCACGATCAGCATCGGCGAGAACAACATCGTGTCCGGCTCCGGCAAGAGCTGGTCCAACGCGGTGATCTCGGTGCGCAGCGACGATGCCACCAACATCACCGTGGGGGCGAACAGCACCGTCGCCTCCTGGTCCTTCTTCAACGGCGACCTCATCACCGCCGCCAGCGACATCGTCATCGACACCGACGTCGGCGCCACCACCATCAACAACTACGGCACCATCATCGGTCGCGTCGGCCTCACCGGCAACGACGACATCTTCAACAACTTCAGCTCCAACACCTGGGTCACCGTCGGCAACAACTACTTCGGCGGCGGCAACGACACGGTCAACAATCCGGGCCGGATCGTCACCGCGCTCCAGGGCGCCGTGGCTGAGACCACCTCCTTCTACAGCCTCGAGACCTTCAACAACGGCGATGCCGCCTATGTGGGCGCCGGCCTGCTCGACCTTCGGGACGAAGCCCCCGGCCAGATCGCCTGGAACGGCGCCCGCGACGTGACCTACGTGAGCGGCGTGTTCAACGGCGTCGGCAACAGCGCGGTGGGCCTCGACACCTTCGTCGGTGCCGCCGGCTCCACCTCGGACATCCTTCAGGTGGGCGGCCGCGACGTGAACGGGAACGACATCGTCGGCCTCGTCACCCCCGGCCAGACCCAGCTGGTGATCCACGACGTCAACACCGGTGCCGGCGCCTGGAACCTCGCGGGCATCAAGGTGGTGGACGTGGTCGACCCGACCGGCGTCACCTACGGCAAGAACACCCCCGGCGAGACTGCGAGCTTCGTGATCTCCTCGGCCTCGACCAACTACAGCTCCAAGTTCGGCGGCGTGATCGACAAGGGCCTGTTCTTCTACGACCTCGTTGCCATCGGCAACGACCAGTACCTCGTCGGCCTGCCCGACCAGGAAGTGTTCGAACTACCGAAGCTGGTCACCGGCGCCCAGGCCATCTGGCAGGAGACCACCGGTGTGTGGCTCGACCGCCAGGCCGACCTGCGCACCTACCTGCAGGGCACGACCACGACCCTCGTCACCAAGGAAGGCATCAAGACCGTCAACGGTGCGCCGGCCTCCGTCACCCCCGGTGTCTGGGGCAAGGTGATCGGCAGCTGGGGCTCGCGTGACGCCTCCGACAACTACGCCGCCTACGGCCGCGCCTACGGCTTCGACACTGGCTACAACCAGAACATCTACGGGTTCATGGCCGGCGCCGACTTCGGCAAGGAAGGCGTGTTCAACTCGAACGACGCGGTGGTGTTCGGTGTCCTCGGCGGCTACGTGGCCTCCGACCTCAACTTCTCGGGCTCGCCCTCCACGGCGAACTACACGGGCGGCACGGTCGGCGTCTACGCCACCTACCTGAACAACAACTGGTTCCTCGACGCCCTGTTCAAGGCCGACTTCCTGTCCATGGACTACCAGGCTCCCACCCTCGTCGGGGCGGGCTACTTCGGGCAGTCCCCGGATGCCAAGAACTACGGCTTCGTGGTCGATACCGGCTACCGCTTCTACAAGTGGGGCACCTCGGGCTTCGTGGATGGCCTGGCCACCCTCAGCTACGTGAACACCAACATTTCGAACCTCAGCATCGTGCCCGGTACGCTGGTGGACTTCGGAAACAACGACAGCCTGCGGGGTGCCATCGGCGCCCGGGTCGGGGCCACCGCCTACGACGCGGCCACCTACCGGATCGAGGCCAGCCTCACCGGTCGCCTGTGGTACGAGTTCCTCGGCGACAACGCGGTCACGATCTACAACCCCGGCGTCCCCTTCACCACGGTGGACAGCTTCAACGGGCTGTTCGGCGAGGTTGGCTTGGGCCTGAACTACTTCGCCAAGGACAGCGGCTGGAACGGCTTCACCAACGCCGACATCAAGTTCGGCGAGAGCTATGTCGCCGGCAGCGCGAAGGGTGGCGTTCGCTACCAGTGGTGAGATCGCCCATCCGGGTCGAAATGAGGCGGCGTGCTCCGGCACGCCGCCTTTCCCACCTCAAGGGCAGGCCGATCGGTCCTCTCGCAGGCTGATCGGAGACGGCCCGTCTTCACGAGAACCGCGATCCACTTCGCCTGAGTGCGAGATGTCGGAGACGTCCGTGACCGCTTCCAGATCCTTTTCCCTTCGCATCGGCGCGGTGCTTGGCGCCGGCGCCGCCGTGATGCTGGCCGCCACCTGGCTGGTGGCCATCTCCGCCGCCGAGGCGCAGCAGCAACAGCAGCAGCGCACGGCCCAGCCGGCGGCGCCCGCCGCCCCGACCGGGCCGGTGAAGACCGAGACCCAGCGCTTCGACAGCTGGATCCTGACCTGCCAGGAGCTGCCCCCGGCGGCCGGCGCCAAGACCGCCAAGAAGACCTGCTGGGCCACCATGCGCGTCACCGACGCCAAGACCAACCGCGCCGTGCTGGTGCTCAAGGTCGGCCGCGACGGCAAGGATGTGCCGACCCTCGCCATCACCACCCCCACCGGCGTGCTCGTGCGCGAGGGCGTGGACTTCACACTTGGACAGAACGTGCGGCGCCTCGCCTTCCAGACTTGCGCCCAGGCTGAGTGCGAGGCTTCCATTTCCTACGATCAGGCCTTCGCCAACGACCTCTCCGCCGCCAAGGAGGCGACCGTCAGCTTCTACCTGATCGACGGTCGCCAGGTGAGCGTGAAGGTGGCCATCGCCGGCATCGACAAGGTCCTGGCCGCCCTCAAGAAGGCCTGAGCCTGCCGGCGCATCCCGCCGCGGACAGCCTGCAATCCGACGCCGCCGGACGCTCCCCAGCGTCCGGCGGCGTCATGTTTGGCGGGCAGACACGGACAGGCGAAAGCCCGCCGGTTTGCATCGGCGGGTGTTTTGCTGAGATCAGCTTTCAGTGGATCCGGATGGTCTCGAAGGGGAACCCCGCCCGGCGGTCGCCTCGCCGATCCACCCGTCCACGAGCCGCGCCGGGGCCACCTCAGCCTCGGTGTCTTGCAGGGTGTGCCCCTCCCGCAGGACGATGACGGGGCGAAGCGTCTCCTCGACCAGTCCGGCGCGCTTCTCCCGGGCGCTTCTCTTGCAGAGTCGCATCGTCCGCCCCGTCGTCAGCACACCGGTTCGGCCATATGCTCGGCGGTGGCGACGATCTGCTGGGTAGCCTCAGCGCAGATGCAGGCGGGCCCATCGCGCCAGGACCCGCAGCCGCGCCTTGAGCTCGGCGAGGCGCAGCCAGCTCACCACGGAGGCGCGCACGGCGCCCGCGGTCGTGATCAGCCAGGCCATGGGCCGCAAGGTCATGAGCTGCGCCTTCCCGGCGCTGAAGATGCGCTCGATGAGGACGAAGCTCACCAGATTGGCGAGGAGGAAGGCCAACACGCCCACCTTCCCGTGGCCGTTGGCGATCCCGATCAGCGCCAGAAACTTCAGCGGCTCCACCACGATATAGGGCACGCCGATGAGCACCAGCACCAGATAGGGCGAGCGCCGGGCGACCCATCCCTCGAACGCCTGCATGAGACGCAGTTCGGCGATGCGGCGGATGAGCGGGCGGTAAAGCGGCCGCACCAGCTCGTCGAGCAGGATGACCACGCCGCACACCACTCGGAAGGCAAACCGCAGCGCGGTGACGACCGGGTTTTTGGAGCTGCGGCGGGCGGGCGGGGCGATCTGCGTCATGCGCGGCGCACGATCAGGGCCAATTGCGGCCGACTTCGGGCCGTCGGGGCGTCAAGGGCGCGAATGCCCGCGGGGGAAAGGCCTGAAAGGCCGGCGAGGCGGCAGCCCACCGCCGCCCCGGCCGAGGCGGACTTCGGCTGCCGCGATGCGAGGGGCCTGTCATCGGGTCAGCTGACGGGAAGGATGCCCTACGCGCGCCCCATCTGGCGCCGCACCGGTGCTACAGAAGCCCCCGAAGCCGAGCGGGCGGCCAGCACCGCATCGGCGATCTCCTGGCCCCGGGTGGCGAGGACCGAGAGCAGGGTGTCGCTGAGGCCGTGGGTGCTCTCATTGGTGCCCTGGATGAACACCGAAGGTCGGAACCCCGGGGCGGTGGCAAGGCGATAGTCGCGCCCCACCGCGCCGACGGTGACATAAGGCTCCAGCCCGGCGAGCAGCGCCCGGCCGCTGTCGCGGGCATAGCCGGTGGCGAGCACGACGGCATCATAGACGGCCCGCCCCTCGGTCCCCTCCGGACCGATGGAGAGGTCCAGCACGATGCCCCCTTCCGCCTCCGCTACCCGCGTCACCTGGGTGAGGCGGCGGACCTGGTGGCGCTCCTCCCCGCTCACCTTCTGCTGGTAGAGCAGGCTGTAGATCCGGGCGATGAGGTCCGCGTCTACCACCGAGTAATTCGTGCTCTTGAAGTCGGCGATCAGCGCCCGCCGCCGGGGTTCGCTCTGGTGGAAGATGAAGTCGGTGAAGTCCGGGTTGAAGATCTCGTTCACGAAGGGAGTGTCGTCGGAGGGGCGCAGGGCGTGGCCGCGCACGATCATGTCCACATGGCCATTGGGAAAGCGGGCGGACAGGTCGAGGAAGATTTCCGCCGCGCTCTGCGCCGCGCCCACCACCGCGATGCGCGGGGCGGGGTGCGTGTCGAACCCGAACGTGTCGATGTTCGAGAGGTATGCGGCCGAATGAAAGATGCGCGGCACGCTGCGGAACGGCGCGAACAGCTCCGGCACCCGCGGGGTGCCCCCGGTGGCCAGCGCCACATTGCGCGCCCGCCGCACCTTCGAGCGTCCGTCCACCCCTCGCGAGACCACCCGCACCACGTCCACCGTTCCGCCGGACACCTCCGGCTCCAGCGCCACCACCTCCTCGCCATAGCTCACGCAAGCGTCGAAGCGGCGCGCCGCCCAGCGCAGATAGTCATTGAATTCCAGGCGACTGGGGAAGAACGTCTTCTGGTTGATGAAGTCCATCAGCCGGCCCTTCTCGTGCAGATAGGCGAGAAAGGTGAAAGGGCTGGAGGGATCGCGCGGCAGGGCCAGATCCTTCAGGAAGGAGATCTGCATGTCGCTGCCCGGCAGCAGCATGCCGCCATGCCAGACAAAGCTCTGCTGCTTCTCGATAAAATGGGTCGAGACCCCGACATCTCCCATTCCGGCCAGCGCAATGGCGATGGCAAGGTTGGACGGGCCGAAGCCCACGCCGATGAGGTCGTGGATCCCGTCCTCGCCTTCGGATTTCGGCTCAACAGGGCGACGGGTGGCGGGCAATGGGCGGCTCTCGCTAAAGGTCATGGTGCGTTTCCTGATGCGAAATGCGAATTCAAGAACGGGTCCCGACGCCGCGACGACGACGAGCTTAAAAGCCTGTCACGCCTCGGCAAAAACGCGCGGCGGCGGTGCCTTCTCCGCCAGCGCCGCAACCGGCAGGCCCCCACCGGGCACGAACAGGCGATCGCCGAAGAAGCGCTCGCGCAGCAGCATCACCAGGGCGGCCCGCTTGTGCGGGAAATCGAATGTGCTCATCCGCGCAAACCCCGACCGCTCTAGGTTGCGCAGTTGCTGGTGATGGTCGGAGCGCGGCTCGCCGACGATGCGCTGGGTGCGCGGATCATCGAGGAAAATGAAGTGCATGAGGGAGGGCAGCCAGGTCGCCACATAGGCCCGCCCGCGGAAGGCGTCCTCGCCCACCAGCACGTGCCAGCCGCGATCATGGTCGCCGGCATCGTAGAAGGGCGCGATGCGGTTTTCCTTGGCCCAATAGACCTCAAAATAGGCGAACGGCACGCCATCCACCGTCCCCATGAGCGGCAGCATGTGGGGGTCGGCCGCGAACCCCTCGAGATAGGCGCGGTGCTTGGCAAGATCGCCGGCCTCGTCCCAGATCTCGGCGACGCGGGGATCGTTCATCCAGCGGCTGAAGCGCGCAAGGTCGGTGGCCACGTCCACCGTCCGCAGCTCGAAGCGCGTGCCGAGCCAGGGAATAAAGCGCGTGTAGACAATGCCTGCCGGCTTCGGCGGCCGCACCGGGTGGCGTCGGCCCTGGGTGAGGGCGAAGCGCTGCGCGAACGGCGGGCGCGCCTGCGGCAGCCACAGCTCGGCCTGCTGCCACAGCGCCTCCGGGAACACATCGAGCACCGCGCCGCCCCCGGCCGCGAGCCCTTCGGCGAGAAGGCGCGACCTGAGCGCCGCCGCAAGCGCGCTCCTGTCCGCATCCAGCCCGGAAACGGGCAGCGGCACCGGCGCGGGCCGCAGGGCAGTGGCCTGCTCCAGCGCCCGCAGCAGCAGGCTGAAGGCCGTTGCGCCATCCGCCGCGCGGACATCCGACAGCACAACGCCGCCCGTCGCCGCGTCGGGTGCCAGGGCAAGGCGCGAGCCGTCCTCGCACCGGGCCACGATGCCCTCGCCCTCGCGATGCTCGACGACGATCTCTCCAGCGGCCATGGCGTCCTGTCCCTCCGGTCGACGAACGGGTTTCAGGAGCTAAGACGAATGCGCCGGGCGCCAATTTAGGAACATTTCGCAACTTGTCCGGCGCGGCGGCGGCGGGCGGCCCGGCACCACTAAATTTCTGCGCCCCTTGAGCGTCTTCAGCTTCAGGCCCGGTCACGTCCGGGCTCCAGACCTTAAGTTTGGAGGGCGATTCACCGCGCAAATTGATTCAATTTGCCGGGCTCGCGCTCCAAAGCCATCGAGGGAGCCGAACACACATGGGCCCGTCACCCGCGCCCGTCGCCGCGGACGCTGCCAACGCCGCATCGCGGCCCCCGCAGGAGAGCGGCTTCTCGCTTCTGGGCTTCGTGTTCGGGCAGAACCCGGTGGAATTCTCCACCGCCGTGGCCACCAGCCTGCTGAGCGGCGTCGCCGCTGTCGCCCTGATCATCCTCATCAACATGGCGCTGGCCTCCGACGGGTCGGACCTTGCGACACTGGGCCTCGTCTTCGCGGCGGTCGCGGTGGTGACGGTGGCGCTGCAGACGGCGTCCGGCATCCTGTTCGGCCGGCTCGGGCAAGAGGTGCTGGCCCGCCTGCGCAGCCGCATCGCCGAGCGGGTGGAAGCCGCGCCCCTGCGCGCGGTGGAGCAGGTGGGGCCGGCGCGGCTGCAGGCCCTCATCACCGACGATGTGTTCACCCTCGCCACCGTGGTGGTGCGGCTGCCGGTGCTGTTCACCAATGCCGTCGCCATCTCCGGCTGCCTCTTCTATCTCGCCTGGCTGTCCCTGCCGCTGTTTGTCGGCGCGGCGGGGATGATGGCGCTGGGAGTTGCCGGCTACATGCTGGTGGCGAGGCGGGCGCGACATCATCTGGAGCATGCGGGCGGGCGGCAGGACACGCTGTTTGCCCACCTGTCGGCGCTGGTGCTCGGCACCAAAGAGCTGAAGCTCAACCGCGCCAAGGCCGAGGATTTCCGCACCCGCCATCTGGGCGCCGCCATCGAGACCGTGCGGCGCGCTCGCACCCACGGCATCACCCTGCTGGCGCTCGGCTCCGCCTGGGGCAGCCTGATCGTGTTCGGCTTCATCGGCCTCGTGCTGTTCGTGTTCACCGGCGGCGGCACGGTGGCCACCGGCTATGCGGTGGTGCTGCTGTTCCTCATCGGGCCGCTCGCCGCCGTGATGGAGGACCTGCCCCGGCTGGCGGTCGCCCGCGTCGCCGGCCAGCGCCTTGCCGAAACCGAGGCGGCCCTTGCCACCCGCGACACGGAGCCGGCCCCGCCCGCGCCGTTCGCGAGCCTCGCCTTCGAGGCCGTCACCCACGCCTATTGGGACGAGCGGACGGCGGAGATGTTCCGCCTCGGCCCCGTGGACATCGCCTTCGCGCCGGGGGAAATCGTGTTTCTGGTGGGCGGCAACGGCTCCGGCAAGACCACCCTTGCCAAGCTCGTCACCGGCCTCTACGCGCCGGAGAGCGGCACGGTGCGGCTCAATGGCGCCATCGTCGACGATACCAGCCGGAGCACGCAGCGCGCCCTGTTCTCAGCCGTGTTCGGCGACTTCCACCTGTTCGAGAGCCTGATCGGCCTGTCAGGGGCGCCGGACCTCGACGCCCGCGCCAACCGGCTGATCTCGCGGCTCGCCCTGACCCACAAGGTGAGCGTGGATGACGGGCACTTCTCCACCCGCGATCTCTCCACCGGCCAGCGCAAGCGCCTCGCCCTCGTCGCCGCCGTGCTGGAGGACCGCCCCTTCCTGGTGTTCGACGAATGGGCGGCAGACCAGGACCCTGCCTTCAAGGGCGTATTCTACCGCGAGCTGCTGCCGGAGCTGAAGGCGCTGGGCAAGAGCGTGCTCGTGATCTCCCACGACGACCGCTATTTCGATTGCGGCGACCGCATCGTGCACATGGAGAACGGGCAGATCACCGGCGATGCGCGCACCGGCGCCGACGATGATGCGCGGCGCGAGGACCCTAAATTTCCCGAGCCCTCGTTCGTCTTCCAGTCGACCCCCATTTGAGGCCCCCACTTACGGCCCGGCGCACCCACCCATCGGCAGGGCGCCGGCCATGATCCGCCCGGACGGGTGCGAAGGTTGCCATGGCATTCGATGACGAGAACGCGGTGTTCCGAGTGGTCCGCAACGACGAAGACATGTACTCCATCTGGCCGCTGCACCGGCCCGTGCCCGCCGGCTGGAGTGACGCCGGCTTCACCGGCACCAAGGCCGCCTGCCTCGCGCACGTGGAGCAGATCTGGACCGACATGCGCCCCCTGAGCCTGCGCCGGGCCATGGACGGCGAAAAGGCCGCCAACGCGGGCGGCAACGGAGCCGCCCGGTGAATCGCCTGCCGCAGCCACCCATGCTCCTCGCCTCCGCCGTCCCGTCCGCCGACATGGCGACCCACCTTGCCGACTTGGCAATCCGCCAGGGCGAGGCGCTGGCGCTGCACCTGCTGGATGACCCGCGCGACGGCGAACGCGAGGTGAGCTACGCCGCCCTCGACGCGCGGGCGCGGGCCTTCGCCGCGCGGCTGGCTGACCATGCGGAGCCGGGCGCGCGGGTGCTGCTGCTGCTCGAAACCGGCCTTGACTATGTGGGCGCCTTCTTCGGTTGTCTTTATGCCGGGCTGATCGCCGTTCCCGCCTTCCCGCCCGAGGCCAACCGGCCCCAGCACCAGGCCCGCCTTGCCGCCATGGCGCGCGATTGCGGCGCCGCCATCGCACTCGTCCATGCCGGCGACCGCGCGGCGGCGGAGAGCCTTCTCGCCGCCCAGACGGGCACGGCGGTGCTGAGCGTGGAGGAGGTGGCGGATGGCGACGGAGACGGCTTCGCTCTGCGACGGCCCCGCCCGTCCGATATTGCCTTCCTGCAATACACTTCCGGCTCCACCTCCACCCCCAAGGGCGTGATGGTGAGCCACGGCAACCTCATCGCCAACGAAATCGCCATCCGCGCCGGCTTCTCGATCCAGCCGGACAAGACCATCCTGAGCTGGCTGCCGCTCTATCACGACATGGGCCTGATCGGCGGGCTGCTGCAGCCGCTGTTCAATGGCGCCGCCTGCATTCTCATGTCGCCGCGCCATTTCCTCGCCCGGCCGGTGCGTTGGCTGGAGGCCCTGTCGCGCTTCCGCTCGGAGGTCAGCGGCGGGCCGGACTTCGCCTATCGCATGTGCGTCGAGCGCATCGATCCGGCGCAGGTGCAGGGGCTCGATCTCTCGTCCTGGAAGGTCGCCTATTCCGGCTCCGAGCCGGTGCGCGCCTCCACCATGGAAGCCTTCGCCGCTCGCTTCGCTCCGCTGGGCTTTGACGCCCGGGCGGTGCATCCCTGCTACGGCCTTGCCGAGGCGACCTTGTTCGTCACCGCCCAGCGGCGGGGCGACGGCCTGAAGGCCCCCGGGTTCGACGCCACGCGGCTGGCCGAGGGCGAAGCGCAGCCTGGCCAAGACCCTGAAGCGGTGCGCGTGGTCGCCTGCGGCGCGCCGGCGGACGACCACGGCATGCGCATCCTCGATCCCGCCACCGGCGCGCCGGTGCCCGAGGGCCGGGTGGGCGAGGTGGTGGCCTTCGGCCCCAGCATCGCCCAAGGCTACTGGAACAACCCCGCCGCCACCGCCGCCACCTTCCCCGAAATCGAAGGCGTTCGGGCGCTGCGCACCGGCGACCTCGGCTTCCTCTCCGGCGGACAGCTTTATCTGGCGGGCCGAGCCAAGGACCTCATCATCATCCGCGGCCAGAACCTTTACCCCCACGACATCGAGGAGGTGATCGAGCGGGAGGTGGATCTGGTGCGGCAGGGCCGCATCGCCGCATTCCCGGTGGCCTGCGACGATGGCGAGGGCATCGGCGTCGCCGTGGAAATCTCCCGCCGCACCCGCAAGACCGTGTCGGCGCAAAGCATTGCGGCGCTGGTGGCCGAGGTGGTGGGCGACGCCTTCCTCGAACCGGCGCGGGTGGTGGTGCTGCTGGAGCCCGGCGCGCTGCCGCGCACCTCCAGCGGCAAGCTGCAGCGCAGCGCCGTGGCGCGGGGCTATCAGGATGGCACCCTCGACGCCTTCGCCATCCTGCGCGACGGCGTGCTGGAGGACCGGACCGGCGAAATCGCTCCCATGACGCCGGTCGCGCCCGCCCTCAGCGCCATGGCGGACAAGCTTGCCGCCATCTGGTCGGAGGTGCTGGGTCGGCAGGACCTCACAGCCGACAGCCATTTCTTTGCCCTCGGCGGCAATTCGGTGGAGGCCATGCGGGTGCGCGCGCGCCTCGCCGCGCTCGGGCTGGATGTGCCCGTGGCGGAGCTGTTCCGCCATCCCACCCTCGGCCGCCTCGCCGCCGCTTTGGAGCAGATCGGGGCGGCTAAGCCCGATTTCGTTGCACCCGTTACCACCCCGGATGGCCCGGCGCCGCTGACCCCCGCGCAGCGACGCATGTGGTTCCTCTGCGAGGTCGCCGCTGGTGCGGCGAGCCGGTCCGCCTATCACGTGGCCGGCGGCATCCGCTTTGAGGCGCCGGTCGACCGTGACGCACTCGCCGCCGCGCTTCAGGACCTGGTGGCCCGCCACGGGGCGCTGCGCACACGCTTCCTGCGCATGGAGGACGGCGATGCGGTGCAGGAGGAATTGGCCGCCGCCGATTTGCCCCTCGCCGACGCCGACCTTGGCGACGACACGGACGGCGCCCATTATGCCGCCCTCGCCAAGACCCATGCGGAAGCACCGTTCGACCTCGGCGCCGCGCCCCTTGCCCGCGCCCTGCTGGTGCGTCGTCCGGACGGGCGGGACGAACTGCTCGTCACGCTCCACCACCTGATCTGCGACGGCTGGTCCCTCGCCCTTCTCAGCGAGGAACTCGCCGCCGCCTACACCGCGCGCGCCGCCGGATCCGCACCCGCGCTGCCGCCGGCGGGATCCTACCTCGCCTATGCCCACCGGCAGGCTACGGAGGCCCCGGACCAAGCCGGCCTTGCCTTCTGGTGCGACCGCCTCACCAATGCCCCCGCCCTCACCACCCTGCCCGCCGACCACCCCCGGCCGGCCGAGGCGAGCCATCGCGGCGGGCGGCTCGACATCACCTTCGACCCGGCCCTGACGGCCGACCTGCGCGCGCTCGCGGCAGCCGCCGACGCCACACTGCCCATGGCGCTCCTTGCCCTGTTCAACGTGCTGCTGCATCGCCTTTCGGGCGCCGACGACCTCACCGTGGGCCTCGCCTTCGCCAACCGCGCGGCCGCCGACAGCCACGTCACCATGGGCCTGTTCGTGAATACCCTGCCGCTCCGCCTTGAGGTGGACGGCGCTGCGGCATTCGCCGAGGTGTTGCGCCGTGTCCGCGACGGGGTGATGGAGGCGCAAACGCACCAGCACGTGCCGCTGGATCGGGTGCTCGACGCCCTCGGCACCGCGCGCAGCCTCAGCCGCCATCCATTGTTCCAGACCCTCTACACCCACCTGCCGCGCCGGGCCCGGGCAGGAGTGGACACCTTCACCCGAGACAGCGGCGGCCAGCAGTTCGACCTGGCGCTGGAGACTGCCGAGACCGCAGATGGCGGCCTCGCGCTGGCCTTCGGCTATGCGCTGGACCTGTTCGAGCCGGCCACCGTGGCCCGCTTCGCCGACGCCTTCGCCACCCTCGCCCGAGCCGCGGTCGCGGCGCCCGATACCCGGCTCGACCTCCTCGCGCTGGTGGACGAGGCGGCACTCGCCGCCCGCGCCGCCCCCTGGCCGGACGACAGCCCCCTGCCCGACCTGCCGGTGCCGGACCTCATCGCCCTGCAGGCGCGGCTTCGGCCCGACGCTCCGGCGGTGATTTTCGGCGAACAGGTCACATCCTTCGCCGCGCTGGAGGGTGAGGCCAACCGCCTCGCTCATGTGCTCGTCGCCCATGGGGTGGGGCCGGAGGCGCGGGTGGGCGTGGGCCTGCCGCGCGGGCCGGGCCTCATCGCCGCCCTGCTCGCGGTGTGGAAGGCCGGCGGCGCCTTCGTGCCGTTCGATCCCGACCATCCGGCCGAGCGCATCGCCCACATCCTCGCCGATGCCGGCACCACGCTGGTGCTGGCGCGGGAGGGCGTCACGCCAGGGGTGCCCGTTCTCGACCCGGACCAGATCGACCTGTCGTCCCAGCCGGCGACCCCGGTGAGCCGGACGGCGCATTCCGAGCAGCTCGCCTACCTGGTCTACACCTCCGGCTCCACCGGCCGCCCCAAGGGGGTGATGGTGGCCCACGGCGCGCTCGCCATGCACTGCCGCGCCACCGGCGCGCTCTACGAGACCTCCGAGCGCACGCGGGAATTCCACTTTCTCTCCATGAGCTTCGATGGCGCGCACGAGCGCTGGATGGTGCCGCTCATCCACGGCGGCGCCATCATCCTCACCGACCGTACCCCCTGGGCCATGGCCGACACGCTGGACACCCTCGCCCGCCACCGCGCCACCCACGGCGGCTTCCCTCCGGCCTATCTCGACGCGCTGGCGCAGACCGCACAGGCGCGCGGCGAAGCCCCTCCCGTGGACATCCTGTCCTTCGGCGGCGAGGCCATGCCGGCGGAGAGCTTCGCGCGCGCCGCCAGCGCGCTGAAGCCCCGCCTGCTCATCAACGGCTACGGCCCCACCGAAGCGGTGATCTCGCCCCTCGCCTGGAAGGTGCCGGCGACAACCCGCCTCGACACCCCCCACGCCCCCATTGGCCGCGCCGTGGGCGTGCGGCGGGCCTATGTGCTGGATGGCGCCCTCAATGCCTTGCCTGTGGGCGTGCCCGGCGAGCTTTACGTGGCCGGGGAAGGCCTGGCGCGTGGATACCAGGCCATGCCCGGCGCCACCGCCGAGCGCTTCCTGCCCGATCCCTTCGGGCCGCCGGGCGGGCGCATGTATCGCACCGGCGACCGCGCCCACTGGCGCGCCGACGGCACGGTGGAGTATCTCGGCCGCACCGACCGGCAGATCAAGCTGCGCGGCTTCCGCATCGAGCCCGGCGAGGTGGAGGCCGCGCTGCGGGGGCTGCCCGGAGTGGGTGCCGCCGCAGTTGCCCTGAAGACCGTGGGCGCTTCGGCCCAGCTCGTGGGTTATGTCGTGGTGGCGGCGGATGCAGCTCCCGATGCCGCAGCGCTGCGCGAGGCCTTGCCCTCCACGTTGCGCGAGGCCTTGGGCCGTCGCCTGCCCGATCACATGGTGCCCGCCCGCCTCGTGGTGCTTCAGGCCTTGCCACTGACCCCCAACGGCAAGGTGGACTACGCCGCCCTGCCCGTTCCCGAGCGCCCCGCCCCGACGACCGAGAGCCGCCCGCCGCAGACGGAAGAAGAACAGATGCTCGCCCGCATCTGGGCGGAAGTGCTGCGCCTGCCGAACGGTCCCGACCTCGACGCCAATTTCTTCGAGCTGGGCGGGGATTCCATCCTGAGCCTGCAGATCGTCGCCCGCGCCCGCCGCGCCGGGCTGGTACTGTCCGCGCGCGACCTGTTCGAGCACCAGACCATCGCCCGCCTCGCCGGTGCCGCCCGGCGGGAGGAGACGCCGGCGGCACCCGAAGCCCCGCATGGCGCCCTGCCCCTCACCCCGCTCCAGCGCGCCTTCCTCGACAGCGGCGCGCCGCGCCTCCAGCACTTCAATCAGTCGCTGGTTCTCTCCCCCACCCGGCCGCTGGATGCCAGCCATCTCGCGGCCGCCGTCGACCATGTGACCCGCCAGCACGGCGCCCTCCACCTGCGCTTCACACGGGGAGCGGACGGCTGGCGGCAGGAGGAGGCTGATGCCGCCACGACACCGCCCCTCGCTATGGTCGCGGCGGCGGACCGGGAGGCCGCAGGCGCCCTCTTCGCCTCCCTCGAAAGCGCGCTCGACCTCGCCGCAGGCCCGCTCTTCCGTGCGATGCTGGCAAACCTCGACGATGGCACGCAACGACTGTTCCTGACCGCCCATCACCTGGTGGTGGACGCGGTGTCCTGGCGCATCCTGCTGGAGGAGATCGAGAGCACCTATCTCGACCTGGAACAGGGCCGCCCCGTCGCCGCGCCGGCCCCCGGCACGCCCTTCGCCGTCCGCACGACGCACCTGCCGGCGGCGACAGTCCCGGTACCCGCCATCCCCCTGCCCTGCGACCATCCTGAGGGCGCGAACACGTTCGGCCACCGCCGCGTGACCCGCCTCGCCCTCCATGCCCCGCAGGTGGAAGCGCTGCGTCAGGTGGCGCTCGCCCACCATGCCCGGCTCGATGACCTCTTGCTCGCCGCTGTGGTGCGGGCCACAGGACGCCTGCGCGGCCTGCCCCAGCTTACTGTGGGCATCGAAGGGCACGGGCGGGACCTGGTTCCGGGCGCCGATTTCAGCCGCACGGCGGGCTGGTTCACCACCCTCGCGCCGGCGGCGGTGCCGCTGGAGGACGACCTGCGCCGCGCCCTTCTCGCCACCAAGGAGGCCGCCCGCCGGGCGGTCCCAGACGCACAAGCCCCGGCCCCGGCACTCATTTTGAACCATCTCGGACGGGTGGATGCGGGCCGCGCCGGCGCCCTGTTCACCCTCGACGCCATGGACCTCTCGGCCGATCCGGGCCAGCTCCTCGGCGCCGAGCTGATCGTGGATGCCAGCGAGAGCGAGGCTGGCGCCGAACTGCGCCTCACCACCTCTGCCGCGCGATGGGAGGATGCGACCCTCGCCCGCCTCAGCGAGGCCATCGCCGCCGACCTTGCCCGCCTTGCAGCGCTCGACAGCGACGGCGCCTCGCCCTCCGACTTCCCCCTTGCCGGCCTTTCCCAGCCGGCGCTGGACCGTCTCGCCCTGCCCTGGCGCGAGATCGAGGACCTCTACCCGTTGACGCCGACCCAGCAGGGCATCCTCTTCCATGTGCTGGAGGGGTCCGGGGATGGCGCATATGTGAACCAGCTCAGCGTCACCATCACCGGGCTGGACGCGGAGCGCTTCGCCGCCGCCTGGGTGCGGGCGGTGGCGCGCCACGCCATCCTGCGCAGTGCCTTCCTGTGGACCGCCGACCTCGGCGCGCCCTTGCAGGCGGTGCGGCGGCATGTGCCTTTCGCCGTGGACCGGCACGCACCCATGGACGCAGCGGACACGTCCGCCCTCGACGCCATCGCGCAGGACGACCGCGCGCGCGGCTTCGCGCTGGATGCGGCGCCGCTCATGCGCATCCGCCTCGTGCCGCTCGGGGCCGACGGGCATCATTTCATCTGGACCGCCCATCACCTGCTGCTGGACGGCTGGAGTTCCGCCCGCCTCATGGCGGAAGTGCTGGCCGACTATGCGGGCGCCGCCGTGCCCCCGCCCCCGGCACGGTTCCGCGATCATGTGGCGGCCCTCGCCGCCCCGCGCGCCGATGGCGAGGCCTTCTGGCGTCCGCGGCTGGCCCGGCTCGAAGAGCCATCCCTGCTTGCCAGCGCAACCAGAGCTCCTTCCGTTCACCGGCACCTCACCGTGCCACTGGCGGCGGAGCGCTGGGATCGCCTAGGCACGGCCGCGAAGGCGCAGCGGGTGACCCTCGCCAGCCTGTTCCAGGCGGCCTGGGCGCTGGCGCTGAAGCACATGACCGGGCGGGCCGCCGTGGCATTCGGCACTACGGTCTCCGGCCGGCCGGACGACGACCCGCGCATGGAGAGCGTGCTCGGCCTGTTCATCGCCACCGTGCCGACGATCCTCACCGTGCCAGGGTCCGGGCGGGTGGCGGATTTCGTGCGCGCGGTTCAGGCGGAAAGCGTGGCGACCAGCGCCCATGCGGACACGCCGCTGGTGGACATCCTGCGCTGGGCCGGACGCAGTGGGCAGGCGCTGTTCGACAGCCTGCTGGTGTTCGAAAACTATCCCATGGAAGCCGGCCTGAAGGCGCGCGTGGTGGAGGGACTCGCCTTCGGCCCGGTGATCTCGCAGGAGGCCACCAACTTCCCCCTCACCCTCAGCGTCATCACCGACGCCGAGCCTCGCCTCGCCTGGAGCTACGACGCCGCGCACGTTTCGAGCGCGACTGTGGACCAGCTCTGCGAGCGCCTTCTGTTGGCCCTCGACCTCCTGGCCGGGCATCCGGAGGCGGACCTCTCCGCCCTCTCCCTCAGCCTGCCGCAGGAGATCGCCGCCGTTCGTGCACACGGCATCGCCGCCACACACGTCGCGGACTTCACGCCGGTGCATGAGCGCATCGCCGCGCAGGCCCGCCTGCGGCCGGACGCCATCGCCGTCACCTGGGGCGCGGACGCCTTGACCTACGCCGATCTCGACCGCCATGCGGAGCGCATCGCCCGCCGTCTTGCGGAGGCGGGCGCGGGGCCGGGCGACATCGTGGGCATCAGCGCCGAGCGCTCTCCGGCGCTGATCGCCGGGCTCCTCGCCATCCTGAAGACCGGTGCCGCCTACCTGCCCCTCGATCCGATCTACCCACAGGCGCGCCGCGCCTACATGATCGGTGATGCCGGGGTGCGCTGCATCCTCGCCGACACCGCCAATTCTGCCGATCTGCCGCAGACCGGGCTGCGACACATCCCCCTCGACCTTTATGGGGAGGCCGAGGAGGATGCGGCGGCGATGCGCCTTTGGCCATCGCCGCACCCGGACCAACCCGCCTATGTCATCTACACGTCCGGCTCCACCGGCGCGCCGAAGGGCGTGGTGGTGACCCATGGCAACGTGGCGCGCCTTTTCACCGCCACCGCGCCGTGGTTCGGCTTCGGACCGGACGATGTGTGGACCCTGTTCCACGCCTATGGCTTCGACTTCTCGGTGTGGGAAATCTTCGGCGCCCTCAGCTTTGGCGGGCGGCTGGTGGTGGTGCCCCACGAGGTGAGCCGCGCGCCGGAGGAGTTCCTGGACCTCGTGGTGCGCGAGCGCGTCACCGTGCTGAACCAGACCCCCTCCGCCTTCCGCCCCTTCCTGCAGGTGGCGCTGGCCCGGACCGAGACGCCGGACCTTGCCCTGCGCCACGTCATCTTCGGCGGCGAGGCGCTGGACGTGGGCGTGCTCGGCCCCTGGTACGCGCGCTTCGGCATCAAGGCCCGCCTGGTCAACATGTACGGCATCACCGAGACCACGGTGCATGTCACCTACCGCCCGCTCGGCCCCGGCGACGTTCTAGGCTCAAGCCGCAGCCCCATCGGCGGTCCCATCCCCGACCTCACGCTGCATCTCCTCGATGACATGCTGGACCCGGTGCCGGTCGGCGTTCCGGGCGAGCTGTGCGTCGGCGGCGCGGGCCTTGCCGCAGGCTACCTGAAGCGGCCGGGCCTTACCGCTGCGCGCTTCGTGCCGGACCCCTATGGGCCGCCCGGCAGCCGGCTCTATCTCAGCGGCGACAAGGCGGTGCGACGGCCGGACGGAACCCTCGACTATCTCGGTCGCGGCGACGGGCAGGTGAAGATCCGCGGCTTCCGCATCGAGCTGGGCGAGATCGAGGCGCGCCTGCGCGACGATGCCACTGTTACCGACGCCGCCGTGGTGGTGCGGGAGCTTCCCGGCGGACCGGCCCTGGTGGCCTATGTGGTGGCGACCGGCACGGTCGATCCGACCGCCGTCCGCGAGCGGCTTCAGGCGGGATTGCCGGACTATATGGTGCCGGCCCATGTGGTCGCCCTCGACGCGCTGCCCCTCACCGCCAACGGCAAGCTGGACCGCGCCGCCTTGCCCGAGCCGCGTGCCACCGCCACGTCCTCCGCGCCGCCGGAAGGAGCCGACGAGGAAGCCCTCGCCGCCATCTGGCGCGACGTGCTGGGCGCAGGCGCAATCGGCCGCGAGGACAATTTCTTCGCCCTCGGCGGCCATTCCCTGTCGGCAACGCAGGTCCGGCTCGAAATCCGCGACCGGCTCGGCGTGGAGGTTCCGGTGCGCCGGCTGTTCGAATGCCAGACCCTGCGCAGCCTTGCCCAGGTGCTGGCCGAAACCCGCGCCACGGAGACGCGCGCCACCGGGGCCGCGCCCAGGCCGGCGCTCGGCGCAGATGCGCTGGCGCAGATGGATGCGCTGCTCGGCGAACTGGAGGGATGAGCATGGCCCCGTCGCCGCACGACCTCGCCCGCCGCTTCGCCCAGCTGGCACCGGAGAAGCGCCGCCACTTCCTGGACGCCCTCGCGGCGGCAGGGGTGGACTTCCGCCTGCTGCCCATCCCGACGGCGCCCCGGCCGAACCGGCGCGCGCCCTTGTCCTTCGCCCAGAATCGCATGTGGGTGGCGCAGCAGATGGGCGGCAATGGCGCCCTCAATACCATCGCCGGGGGCCTGCGCCTCGACGGCGCGCTCGATGGCGATGCCCTCGCCGCCGCCTTCTCCGACCTCTCGGCCCGCCACGAGGCCCTGCGCACCACCTTCGCCCTGACCCCGGAGGGGGTGCCCGAGCAGGTGATCCACGAGACGGCGCCGATCGCTCTCGATCACGTGGACCTTTCCGGCGCCGCCGATCCGGACGGGCGGCTGAAGGCCCTGTCCGACGCCGATGCCGCGCGGCCGTTCGATCTTCTCGCCGGACCGCTCACCCGTGCCACGCACGTGCGCCTTGCGCCAGACGCCCATGTGCTGCAGCTGACCCAGCATCACATCGTCTCCGATGGAGCCTCCCTCTCCGTGCTGCTCCGGGACCTGATGGCGCTCTATGCCGCCCGGCGCGCCGGCACGTCCTCCCCGCTCACCCCTCCGGCGCTGCACTATGCCGACTACGCCATCTGGCAGCGCAACTGGCTCGAGGCGGGCGAGATGGCGCGGCAGATCGAGGGCTGGCGCACCCGCCTCGGCGACGGCGGCGCGCTCCTCGCCTTGCCCACGGACCGGCCGCGCCCGGCGACCCAAAGCCATCGCGGCGGGCGCCACGCCGTCACCCTGGCTCCAGAGCTGGCCGCGCGCCTGCGCACTGTGACGCAAGAGGCCGGCGCCAGCACCGCCATGGGGCTGATGGCTGTGCTGCTGGCTTTGCTGTTCCGCCTCACCGGCGAGCGCGACCTGCGCCTCGGCATCCCCGCCTCCAACCGCGACCGGCCGGAGACGCAGGACCTCGTCGGCCTGCTGGTGAACACGTTGGTGATCCGCGCCGAAGTCACCAGCACTACCAGTTACCGTGCTCTGCTCGATGCGGCGCGGGCCGCCCTGCTCGATGCCCAGACGCTTCAGGACGCGCCCTTCGAGGAGGTGGTGGAGGCGCTCCAGCCTGAACGCAGCCTGGCCCGCAGCCCGCTGTTCCAGGTGATGCACAGCCATCTGGTGGACGAGCGCCCCGCCCGCATGGCCGGCCTCACCCTCTCCCCCGTGGCGCGCGACACCGGGGCCATCGCCTTCGACCTGGTGCTGGAGACCACCGAGCAGCCGGACGGCGTCATCATCGCCGCCTTCGGCTATGCCCGCGACCTGTTCCGGGCGGCGACCGTGGCGCGGATCGCGGAGCATTTCCTCGCCCTCGCTGAGCGCTGCCTCACCGTGCCCGATGCCCCCATCGGCGACTTCCCGCTGGTGGACGAGGCGACCCTCGACCGGCTCTCCGCGCCATGGCCCGGCGACCTGCCCCTCGCCGATGGTCTGGTGCCCCATCTGATCGCCGAGGCGGCGCAGCGGCGGCCCGATGCCCCCGCCGTGATCTGCGGCGACGAAACCCTGTCATTCGCCGAACTGGAGCGAGCTGCGAACCGCATCGCCCATCATCTCCTGGGCCTCGGCGTCGGGGCGGAGACGCGGGTGGCGGTAGGCCTACGGCGTGGGCCGGGGGCGGTGGCAGCCTTCCTCGGGGTGCTGAAGGCGGGCGCGGCCTTCGTGCCGTTCGATCCCGACCACCCGGCCGAGCGCATCGCTGATGTCGTGACGGATTCCGGCGCCACTTTCGCCGTTGTGAACGCGGACGGGCCGGCGCTGCCGCAGGCCGTCACCGCCCTGGTGCCCGAGTGCCTCGACCTCGCAGCCCTTCCCGAGACCGCGCCGCAGGTGGTGATCCACCCCGAGCAACTGGCCTATGTCATCTACACCTCCGGCTCCACCGGGCGGCCCAAGGGCGTGGGCGTGCCCCACGGCGCCCTCGCCATGCATGTGCGCGCCACCGGGGCGCTCTATGGCACCGGCGAGGAGACGCGGGAGCTGCATTTCCTCTCCTTCGCCTTCGATGGCGCTCACGAGCGCTGGATGGTGCCTTTGGCCTTCGGCGGCGCCATCGTGCTGCGGGACCAGGGCCTGTGGAGCGCTGAGGAAACGCGGCACGCGCTGGCCCGCCACCGCGTCACTCACGCCGGCTTCCCGCCGGCCTATCTCACCCAGCTCGCCGAATGGGTGGAGAGCGCAGGGGATCCGCCGCCGGTGCAGGTCTATTCCTTCGGCGGCGAGGCCATGCCCCGCGCCGGCTTCGAGACGGTGAAGCGGGCGCTGCGCCCGCAGGTGCTCATCAATGGCTACGGCCCCACGGAGGCGGTGATCTCGCCCATGGCCTGGCGGGTTCCGGCCTCCGAGAGCTTCGACGGGCCATATGCCCCCATCGGTCGCGCCGTGGGCCAGCGCCGCGCCTATGTGCTCGACGATGGCCTCCAGCCGGTGCCCATCGGTGTGGCGGGCGAGCTCTATCTCTCCGGGGAAGGGCTGGCGCGCGGTTATCTCGGCCGCGCCGGCGCCACCGCCGAGCGCTTCCTGCCGGACCCCTTCGGCCCCTGCGGCGGGCGCATGTACCGCACCGGCGACCGGGTGCGGTGGCTGGCTGACGGAACCGTGGAATATCTCGGCCGCGCCGACCAGCAGATCAAGCTGCGCGGCTTCCGCATCGAGCCCGGCGAGATCGAGGCCCAGCTGCGGCAGGAGGAGACGGTGCGTGAGGCGCTGGTGATGCTGCGCACCGATGGCGCGGCCCCCCGGCTCGTCGCCTACGTCACCCCCGCCGAGGGCGCGGTGGCCGAGGAGGCAACCCTGCGCGCCGCCCTACTGCGCCGCCTGCCGGACTATATGGTGCCCGGCCGCATTGTGGTTCTCGCCGCCTTTCCGGTGACCCCCAACGGCAAGCTGGACCGCGCCGCCTTGCCCGCCCCGCCTGAAACGCAGGATCTCGTCACCCCGCCCGAGGGCGAGACGCAGCAGGCCATCGCCGCCATCTGGTGCGAGGTGCTGGGGCGCGCCAGCGTGGGCGCCAACCAGAACTTCTTCGACCTCGGCGGCAATTCCCTCGCCGCGCTCCGGGTGCTGAACGCCCTCAGGACGCACTTCCCGGACAAGACCATCGGCGTGCCCCTGCTGTTCAGCCACCAGGATGTGGCCAGCCTTGCCGCTGCCATCGACGCCGATGCGGTGGGCACGACCCAGGTGGTGCAGCTGAATCCGCGCGGCAGCCGGCCCAGGCTCTACTGCTTCCCCGGCCTGATGGTGAACACCCGCGAATATGCCCCGCTGGTGCGCCGTCTGGGACCGGACCAGCCGGTGACGGGCTTCGTGTGCTATTCCCTAACGGAGGAGCGCAAGAGCGTGGTGTCGGTGGAGGACATCGCCGCGCGCTACGCCGCCCACATCCGCACCGAATGCGCCGGTGGCAGCGCCACCCTGCTCGGCTGGTCGTGGGGCGGGGTGCTGGCCTTCGAGGCCGCGCGGCTTCTGGCCGGCGAGGTGGACATCGGCTTCGTCGGCATGCTGGACGTGTGCAATCTCGACGTGAACTTCGCCGTGGGCCGGCTCGCCGACATCGCCTCCGCCGACCGCGCCCGCCTTGCCGGAGAGGTGGGGGCATGGCTCGACCGTGCCCCCATGCGGGCGGAATGGGAGAACCTGTTCGCGCGCATGGACGACACCCTGTTCACCCAGTTCCTGCGCTACGTGGAGACCATCGGCGGCGACCTGCCCGCCGACGGTCCGGGCCTCGGCAGCCGGGAATACGAGCTCTTCACCTTCATCGACAACACCCTGCTCTACCGGCGCTATTCCATGGCGCCGTTCGATGTGCCGGTGCGGGTATGGTTGGCGGAAAACTCGGTGGCGCGCGGGCTCGACCTCGTGGACTGGAGCCGCTATTCGCCCCGCGTGGACCAGGTGGAGGTGATCCCCGGCGTCACCCATCGCGAGATCGTGGACAGCGCGCGCTTCCATGACAGCTTCGCCCGCAGCCTCGCCAAGGCGTGGGACGCACCCAGCCGTGCGGCTTTGGCCGGGGCGGCGGAATGAGGGTCGTGCCCGCGATCCGGCAGGCCCTGAACGGCCGAGCCGCAATCACGCCGCTGTGCCCGGCCTTGTGCCGGGCATCCACGCCTGCCCGCTGGAACACAGGCTCGATGGCTGGTCGCGCGTCCCGAACGTGGATGTGGGACCGCGCGTCCCACCGATCCGGCCTTCGCGATTCTCCTCCAGCACGCGCTCAGGGCACGGTCGCCCCACGCGTTGCCTTGCCCTTGGAGGTTTTGTCGCCCACGAGCACATGGGGGCAGTTGCTGCAATAGCCGCGCTCCGGCAGCAGGTAGCGCACGCAGCACACCCGCCGCCAGCGCCCCTCGCCGCCCGCCCCGGCCTCGTAGCGCACCGGGGCGTGGAAGGGATTGCGCACGCCATCGCTCCAGCGCGGCGCGGCCACCAGTCGATCCCCAGCCGCCACCGCGGAGGGAACCTGCCCGGTGCCCTCCAGCTCCCGCAGGATCGCCTCGAACAGGTTGGCCGCATTGGTCCACATCACCTTGGTGGAGAGCCCCGAGCGCGCCGCCAGCGCCGCGAACACCGGCTCCAGATGGTCGAAGACCAAAGGCTTGAAGCGCACGAACGGGTCGACCTCGCCATCCGCATGACCGTCGTGGGGCAGCACGAAATGGTCGGGCAGGCCCTCCTCGTCCAGCACGATGGCAAGGTCGGCGAGCGCCACCGGCAGGTGATGGCCGAGCACCAGGTTGGCCACCACCACCACCGGCATCAGGATGTGCACGTAGTGGATGGAGAACAGGGAGGCGAGGGCGCGCCGGTCCTCGCCGCCGAAATGCGCCGCCACAAGATCCAGCGTCGCATCGAGCCGCGCGGGGGCGAGCAGCTCGGGCAGGGGAAAGGCGCCGGGCTTGTCGCCGGGCAGCACCAGCGTGTCCGCATAGGGCTCCAGCGGACCGTGGAAGATGGGGGCGAGGACGGGGATCATGGGATGTCCCTCACAGCCGCCGGATCCGCCACAGCAGATAGGGCGCGCCGATGAGCGTGGCGAGAAGGCCGGTGGGGATCTGCCGGGGATAGATCAGCGTGCGCCCCAGAACATCGGCTCCCACCATCACCAGGGCGCCGATGAAGGCCGCCGCGATCAGATGCGGCAGCGCGCGCGAAAACCCCGCGAGACGCGCGAGGTGCGGCGCCAGCAGGCCCACGAAGGTCAGCGGCCCCACGATCAGCGTGGCGGTGGCGGTCATCACCGCCGTGAGCAGCAGCAGCAGCAGGCGGGCGAGCTTCACGTCCACCCCCACGGCGCCGGCGGTCACCGTGCCCAGCGGCAACAGATCGAGCCAGCGGCTGAACGGCACTGCCGCCGCCCCCAGCACCGCGAGGGCGACGAGGCCGGTGACCGCTTCGGCTCCCCCAACGCGCGCGGTGGACCCGGCGAGCCACGCCAGAAGCGTCATGGCGCGCGGATCGCCGGAGGCCGTCACTGCCACCACCAAAGCGTCGAACAGGGCCCCCAGCGCGATGCCGGCGAGCAATATGCTGTCCGGCGCGAACGCGGCGCGGCGGGTCAGCGCCAGCAGGCCGAAGGTGGTGAGCGCCGCGCCGGCCGCGCCGGCCGCGATCTCGGTGGCGCGGTCGGCGCCGGGCAGCGCCATCACCACCACGATGAGGGCCAAAGCCGCGCCCGAGGTGAGGCCCAGAACTTCCGGGCTCGCCATGGGATTGCCGGTGACGCGCTGGGTCACGGTTCCCGCCATGGCGAGGAGGCCGCCGGCGGCCAGCGCCGCCGCCACCCGTGGCCAGCGCCAGTCCAGGAAATCGCCGGACAGATCGAGGCTCCAGCCGCCCGCAAGGTGGGACAGCAGCAGCGCCGGCAACAGCAGCACGCAGAGCACGACGGCCACCTGGCCCAGCGCCAGCCCCGGCCTCTCCAAACGCGGCTCCAGTACCGGGGCGACCATGCGCGGCGGACGGACATCACGTTGAAGCCGGGGCAGCAGCCACAGCAGCAGAGGCGTGCCGAACAGAGCGGTGAGCGCGCCGGTGGGCACCAGATCGCCATAGAGCCCGGCCAGCAATTGCACCAGTTGATCGGTGAGCCACAGCAGCACCGCGCCGATGAGTGGTCCCCACACCAGCCGGGCGGCGAAAGTGCGCGCGCCGGCAAGCGTCGCCAGCGCCGGCGCGGCGAGGCCGATGAAGCCCACCACGCCCACCGCGCTCACCACCGCCGCCGCCAGCACCACCGCCAGCGCCAGCGCCGCGAGGCGCAGCCCCACCAGCGGCACGCCGAGGCTGCGCGCGCCCTCTTCATCGAGATCGAGCAGCGCCAGCGGGCGCACCATCAGCGCCGCGCCGAGGCCCGAAGCCGCCACCAGCGGCGCCAGATGCACCACCACATCCCAATCCTGCTGGGCGAGGGAGCCCGCGCCCCAGATGAACAGGCCGGCGAGATAATTCTGGTTGAACAGCACCAGAGTGGCGCCGAGGGCGCCGAAATAGAGGCTCACCACCATGCCCGCCAGCACCACCGCGAGCGGCGCCAGCCCCTTGTTCCAAGCCAGCGAGAACACCAGCACGGCGGCAACACCGCTGCCCGCCAGCGCCACCGCCTCGCGCCCGAAGCCGGCAAGGCCCGGCACCGCCAGGGTCGCCACCACGAGGGCAAGGTGGGCGCCGGCGGACACGCCCAGCGTGGTGGGCGAGGCCAGCGGATTGCGCAGCACCTGCTGCATCAGCACGCCCGAAAGACCAAGCGCCGCCCCGCACAGCCACGACACCAGCAGGCGCGGCAGCCAGCTGAAATGCACCACCACCTCACCCATGGGGCCAGGGCGGACCAGCGCCTGCACCAGCGAGCCGGTGCCGATGCGGGCATAAAGGCTCTCCGCGCTCAGCGCTGCGGCGAACACCGCCAGCACCAGCACGGCGGGACGGAACAGGCGGACGGAACGTTCAGCCACGGGCATCCCCCCTCCTCGCGCCGGAGACGGCGGACGCGGCGGCATGGTCGGCCAGCACGCGGGCAAAGCGCATGGCGGAGACGAGGCCGCCGAACGACCACACGGTTGGCAGCAGGCCGATGCGGCCAGCCTCCACCATGGGCAGGCGCTGCCACAAGGGGCCGTGCGCCAGGGTGGCGCGGGCCTCGGGCGGCACCGGCTCGAACACCAGCAACGCCGCATCCTGCGCGGCGGCCAGGTGCTCCAGCCCGAAGGTGGCGAAGCCCCAGAAGCTGGTGGAACCGGTAAAGGCGTTGGCGATGCCGAGGCGGGTCAGCACCGCATCGAACAGGGAACCGCGGCCATAGACGCGCACGTGCCGGGCATCCACGAAGCTGGCGAGATAGAGCGGCCGGGCGGTCAGGGGCTCCACCTTCGGCCGGGCCGCCTCCAGCACGGCATCGGCCTGCGCGAGAAGGCGCGCGCCGGCGTCCTCGCGCCCGGTTGCAGAGGCAAGCGCCAGCGCCACCTGCCGCGCCCGTGTCCACACGTCGCCATCCTCGTCGAAGATGGCGAGGCTGAGGGTGGGCGCGATGCGGGCCAGCATGGGCTCGAACGAGGCGAGTTGCGGGGTGATGACGATGAGGTCCGGCCTCAGCCGCGCCACCGCCTCCATATTGGGCTCGACCCGCAGCCCGAGGTCCGGAATGCCCGGCGGCAGCGCCGGCTCGCGCACCCATTCGGCATAGCCATCGCCTTCCGCGACCCCCGCCGGCACCACGCCGAGGCCGAGCAGAGTCTCAACGATGCCCCAGTCGAACGCCACTACCCGTGGCCCGGGAGCAGCCATCGCCCGGCCGGCGAGGAGCGCCGCCGCACCCGCCATCAGCGCACGGCGGGAGAATAATGCGTCTGTCATGCGACCGCCTTGGACGCCGCGCCGCGGACGTTGGGGTGTCGCTCTGACAGCGGGCAGCGCGGGGCGGGACGCGGCGTCTTCTCCGGCTGCGCCTGGTCCAGTTGAGCCTTTTCAGGGGCAGGTGTTTTGGCCGCGCGCGCCTTGGGGCAGCTTGCCTTGGGACAGCGGGCGGTGGTGCGCCCACAATAGGCGTCGATGCTGTCGCGGCAGACCTTGGTGGCGTCGCGCACCATGAAATTCACCAGCGTGCGCGACACCCCCAGATGTTCGGCGATGTCCTTCTGCGGCATGCCGTCGATGCGATGGCGCAGGAAGGCGAGGCGGGTGCGCGGCGGCAGGGTGTCGAGGGCGCGGATCACCACCTCCAGCATCTCGCGCTGCTCCAGGCGCTCCAGCGGGCAGGCGCAGGGCATGGCCACGTGGGCGGCCTCCTCCGCGCTGCCGGCGAGACTGCGCTCGCGCTTCAGCCGGCGCGCCCGGTCGATGGCAAGGTTGCGCACCAGGCGGTAGAGGAACGGCGCCGGATGGTCCGCCGCGATCACCCCCTCGCCCTCGCAGAGCTTGACCGCCACGTCCTCCACCACATCCTCCGCAAGATGCCGGGACTGGACGATGCGGAACGCCATCCGCACCAGCCGGGCGCGGTGGGCGAGGAGGGTGTCGAACAGGGGCGCGCTCGCCGTCGCGCCCGAAAGCGCCGCGGAAGCGGAAGCGAATGAAGCAGGGGCCACAGAAGCAGAGGCCGAATAAGCAGAGGGATGGCGCAGTGGCGCAGTCATGGGAACCCCTTTCCGCCGGCCGGCGGCATTCTCCGCGCAAACCGGCACGTCCTGCCCCCGCCCTTAAGCCGTGGGGAAGCTCAGCGAACGAAACTCACCGGCCACCCGCCCACCGGGTGGGCCATCACCGCCATGGGAATGCCGTAGATCTCGGCGAGCGCTTCGGCGGTCACCACCTGGTCCGGTGGGCCGCGCATCAGCAGTCGACCGCCGCGCAGCGCCACCAGCTCGTCGCAATAGCGCGCGGCCATGTTGACATCGTGCAGCACCAGCGCCACGCCGAGCCCGTGCTCGTGACCGAGCCTGCGGGCCAGCGCCATCACTTCCACCTGGTGGGCCACGTCGAGGGCCGCGGTGGGCTCGTCCAGCAACAGGTAGCGCGCCTCCTGCGCCACCAGCATCGCGAGCCACGCCCGCTGCCGCTCGCCGCCGGAGAGGGTCTCCACCAGCCGGTCGGCGAAACCACCCACGTCCGCCAGCGCCAGCGCCGTCTCCACCGCCGCGCCGTCGCGCGCGGTCTTGCGGCCGAGCGCGCCGTGCCAGGGATAACGCCCGCATGCCACCAGCTCGCGGACCTTCAGCGCGCCGGCGGACGGCGGCGTCTGCGGCAGATAGGCGACCATGCGGGCGAACGCCCGGCTGCTCCATGACGCGAGACTTTGCCCGTCGAGGAACAGCGTCCCCGCGCTCGGCGCCTGCTGCCGCGCCAGCAGCTTCAGCAGCGTGCTCTTGCCGGAGCCGTTATGACCGATGATACCCACCACCTTGCCGGGCGTGAGGGTGAAGGACACGTCGCGCAGCAGCGGACGGCCTTCGGCGGCAAAGCCGACCCCCTCCAGCGCGAAGCCCTTCGGCTCCCCCGCTTCCGCGCGCAGTTCCCCTGCTGTTTGCAGGTCACCTACCATTTGTAAGTCACCTGCGCGGTGATGGTACGGGTCTGCCCATAGGAGCAGCCGATATAGGTATTCGCGATGCTGGAGCAGGTGCCCACATAAGCATTGTCGAACAGGTTCTTGGCGGTGAGCGAGAACAGCCAGCTGTCCTTGGCGTAGCGCACTGCCGCGTCCACCAGCGTGTAGCTGGGCACATAAATGGTGTTCTCGCGGTCGCCCCAGGTGGAGCCCACGTAGCGCACGCCGCCGCCAAGGCCGAAGCCCTTCAAGGCACCGTCCTGGAAGGTGTAGTCGAGCCACGCCGAGGCGAGATGCGCCGGCACGCGTTCCGGCGTATTGCCCACGATGCTCGGCTCACCGACCGGGGGAATGTCCGCCGTCACCTCGGCATGCAGATAGGTGTAGGCGGCGAGGAGCTTGAAGCCGTTCTCGAAATCCACCGCGCCTTCCACCTCGAAGCCCCGTACCTGGACCTCGCCGGTCTGGTAATAGGCCTGCTGCATGGGGTCGGTGGTGTCGAAGCTTACCGCATTCTGCTTGGTGAGCTGGTAGAGCGAGGTCTGGATATAGCTCTTGCCGTTGTTGGGCTGGTATTTCAGGCCCACTTCATACTGCTCGCCGGTTTCCGGCTTCAGCGGCTGCATGCTGTAGCTGATGGGCAGCGGGCCATAGTCCGTATCCACCGTCACGCTGGACTGGGTGAAGCCAGGCACCACGTTGAACGAGCTGGAATAGCTGGCATAGGGCGTCATGCCATTGTCGAACAGGTAGGACAGGCCGACCCGGCCGCTGAAGGCGCCGTTGTTGGCGCTGGTCTGGAACGTGCTCGGAACGTTGACGCCGTAATAATAATTCAGCAGCGGCGCGAGCTGCGCCAGCACCGGGCTCTGCGTCGAGCTTTCGGTCTGAACCCAGTCGTAGCGACCACCGAAGGTGAACACCCATTTGTCGTGGAGCTTGAACATGTCCTGGGCATAGAGGCCTGTCTGGCTCAGACTTTGGGACGTATTCAGGGTATTGATCAGCGGCGCGACGGTGCTGTCGTAGACGGGGAAATAGGGATTGATCGGCCCCACCGGCGAGGAGCCCGTGATGAGGCTCTGCAGCGTGCCGCCATATTGGGTGCCGTCCTGCTGGGTGTTGGAATAGTCGAGGCCGAATACCACCTGGTTCTTGGCGAACCCCAGATCGCTGTCGTACTGGGCCTGGTTGTCGATGGTGAAGACGCCCAGCGTCTGGTTATTTTCCTGGGCGGTGCGCAGCAGGGTCGTTGTGTCGCCATAGGCGGCGATGGGATAGGCGGTGCGATAGTCCACGTCCACCGACGCGTAGCGCAGGTTCTGTCGCAGCGTCCAGCCGTTGTCGGCACGGTGCTCGAAGAAATAACCGCCCGAATACTGGGTGGCATCATACTTCGACCAGTCCGGCACGCCGAGGAAGCGCGAGGGCGGGATCTTGCCGTAGACACTGGGGTAGAGCGTGCCTTCCGCCGGCAGCAGCTGGTAGGTATCGCCGGTGCGGTCCTGCTGCAGGTTGGCGAACACGGTGAAGGTGGTGTTCGCATTGGGCGTCCACGTCAGGGTCGGCGCCACGTAGATGCGGTCGTTGGACACATAGTCAACCTGGGTGTCGGCCCCGCGCACCAGCCCGGTGAAGCGATAGGTGATGTTCGAACCGTCCACGCCGGCGCCATTGATGTCGAAGCCGGTCTGGAGGTTGTCGAACGAGCCGTAGGAGGCCCAGATCTCGCCGAACTGCGCGCCGACCACCGGCAGCTTGGAGACCAGATTGACCAGGCCGCCTGGATTGTTGAGGCCATAGAGCGTGGAGGTCGGGCCGCGCAGGATGTCCACGCGGGCCAGGCCATAGGGCTCCTGGCGGAAGCCGGCGAAGCCGGCCGTGGGCATGCGCATGCCGTCGCGATAGACGCCCAGCAGGTTCTCGTCGAAGCCGCGGATGACGAACTGCTCGAAGCGATTGTCCTGCCCGTAGGGCGAGGCCGAGACACCCGCCGAATAGTCGATGGCATCGCTCAGGGTCTGCACCCCGCGATCATCCATCTGCTGGCGTGTCACCACCGAGACCGATTGGGGAACCTCGCGCAGCGGCACATCCATCTTCATGCCGGTGGAGGTGTCGACGGCCACGAAGGGGCCGGCGACGCCGTCCGCCTCCACCGTCACGGTATCGAGCTGGATGCCGCCTTCCGGCAGCGCCGCGCCGCCGCTCTCCGCCGGCCGGGCGATGGTGACCGTGTTGGCGCTGGTGAACCGATAGGTGAGGCCGGTGCCCGCCAGCAGGCGGGACAGTGCCTGCGCCGGCGCCAGGGTGCCGGACACGCCGGGCGACTGGACGCCGCGTGCCAGATCCGCCGCGTAGAGCACCTGAAGATTGGCGCGATCACCGAATGCCGTGAGGGCCGAAGTGAGGGAGGACGGCGGGATGGCGAAGGCGATCGCCGCCGTCTGCTGCGCCATGGCCGCCGAACCGGTGAAGGCCGACGAAAGGGCCGTGCTGGCCAAAAGGGCGAGGCCCAGGCCGAGACGGATGGCCTTGCCGCTCACGCGCGACGGCCGACGACAGTGATAGTCCAGCATGGCACCCCGAAAGCCCGATGAGCTGAGCGGCAGCGCCGACCCGGAAAATCCAGACCGATCGCCGCGATATCTCAGAGACGGACGGGGGTGGCCGGGACCTCACCTTGGTGGCGAGAAAAAATCGAGGGGACGAACCTTGGCCGTCGTCAGGCGGGGTAAAGCAGCACGAGATAGCGGGTGAGCGCCATGGAGCGCACCGGCAGGCTGCGAGTGATGGCCTCCAGAACGCCGTCCGGCTGACGGATGTCGAAAATGCCGGAAACCCGCAGCCGCAGCAGGGTGCTGTCGGTGACCATGATGGTGCCGGGCCGGTAGCGGTTGACGTCCGCGATCACCTGACGAAGCGGGCGATCCTCGAAGATCAGCTTGCCGCGCCGCCAAGCCGAGGCCTGGGCATCGCTCACCTGTTCGGTTTCGCCGATGCCGGAGGCATCATAGCTCACCGCCTCCCCCGCCTTGAGCCGGGACAGCGCGGCAGCGCCGGCGCGGATCGACACTGCGCTCTCGCTGACCGCCACAGTCACTTCGTTCGACCACAGGTGCACGGAGAACTGGGTGCCGGTGGCCGTGGTGACCCCGCCCGCAGCCGTCACTGAGAACGCCCGCGCCGGATCGGGCGCCACATCGAAGAAGGCGCGGCCGCGCTGCAAGGTGAGCCGGCGCGCCTGCGGCGTGAACTGGAGCGACAGGGCGGAATCGGCATCGAGCACCACCCGCGAGCCGTCCGCGAGGGTCAGCTGACGTTGCTCGCCGACGCCGGTGCGGATGGCACCATCGAACCAGTCCGGCACGCCCAGCGCCACGCCCGCCACCACCGCCGCCGCGACGCCCGCCGCCCCAAGGAACAGGCCGCGCCGCGACATCATGGGGCGCGATGCCGGGACGGACGCCGCGACACGGCGTGGATCGCCCACCTGGTCGAGGTCGCCCCAGAGCGCCTCCAACGCATCATATTCCCGGCGGTTATCGGCGGCAGCGGCGATCCATTGCTGGAAATCGGCGACCTCCGCTGGCGTTGCCTCGCCGGAGCGCATCTTGACGAACCAGCCGAGCGCTGCGTCGCGGGCCGTGGGTCGGACTGTCGTGTCTCGAACTTGCGATTTGCGCACACCGGCACCTGTGGAGCGAACCTTGCGGCGACGAGCCGGTTTTTCGACCCGTTCTTCGCCGCTCTGCCTCTCCTGACGAAATAGACCGGCCGGCACCTCACCTCAACATTTAGAAATTTTCTAGAAATCGCTCCCGGGCACGACCACCGCCCAGAACGTCGCCGATCTCGTTGGCAGAGGCCTAATCGAGCAGGTCCGCCAGCCGGTCGCGGCAGTGGACCAGCGCCTTCATCACATGCTTCTCCACCATGCTGCGACTGATGCCGAGGCGCTCGGCGATCTCGCCATGGCTCAGGCCATCGAACTTATGCAGCAGGAACACCTCGCGGCACTTCGGCGGAAGCTCGGCGACGGCGGCGTCCAGCGCCCGCAGGCGCTGCTTGTAGTCGAGGGCATGCTCGGGAGAGGGGTCGGGCGCAGCGACGCCCTCACATTCGGTGTCCGCCGAAACCACCCGCGAGCGCACGGCTTCATGGCGCAGATGGTCGATGGCGATGTTATCGGCGACGCGAAAGAGATAGGCCGCCGGGCTGGCAATCTCGGCGGTGGGCGCGCAGGCATGAACCCGCAGGAAAGTGTCCTGAACCACGTCGTTCGCCGCAGCCGGATTGCCGATCCGACGCGCGACATGACGCAGCAATTCGTCGTAATGCCGCGCGAAGGCGTTTAATAGAAATATTCTACTTTTCGGCTCCACAACTCGGAACTTCCTGTCGGAATTGGAAAAAGCGGGCAACGCTTCAATTCCAATCATCAGATGATCCAATCAATGCTGACAAAATAGTGCATGGGCCGGATCGATGCAATGGATTCGCAAATGCAGATCGAGCGGTCGCAAGCCCTGCCGAGCCAACTGGAAGGCGTGCGCCGCCCCTTCCTGAAGCGAACCCGCCGCACGCAGGACCGGCGACCTCGCCAGCTTCCGCGCTCCCGCCCTCCGCTCAAAAACCGCACATCCGCAATCCTTGGCTTGACTCAATTTCAATAAAGTCGATAAATTTTATTATATTTGATTTGCAACCGATCCGAGGAGTGCCATGCCGACTCTTTCCGACGACGGCAGGCGCGACCGCCCGGGCCGCAAGAGGCCCGGACACAAGACCTGCAGGAGCCTCCGTCGCCCTGGCCCCGCGCCCGACGCCGAGGAACTGAGAGTGGTCCAGGTTTTCACTCCGACAACCAACGTCCGTCGCTTTGCGGAAGACGTCGATGCGGACGTCCTGAGCTGAGGAGAATGAGATGACTGACCAGCTCGTTGAGGCCGCCAGCAGCCATGCCGGGTCCGTGGCCCCAAATAGATCCAGAAACCCAGCCAAATCGAGAACCGCACGTAAATCCAGAAACGCCGCCCGCCCCAAGGTCTGGGCCACCGGCCTCGTCGCCGGTGCAGCGTGGCTCGCGGCCGCCGCCTATGCCGATTTCGTGCCCGATGCGGACGACTTCGCCTACACGCAGTATTTCGCGGTGGGCCTTGCCGCCATCGGTGCCGCGCTCATTGTCCTCAGCCTGTGCGGCCCGGTCACCGGCCTGCCGCTCAAGGGCCTGCGCTATTGGGGACCCTGGCTGGTGGTGATCCCGATCGGCCTGTTTGCCTGGGAGGCGGTGACCGCCAAGCTCGAACTGTTGCCCCGCCCGTTCTTCGTGCCGCCCCAGTCCCTGATCGAGGTCTATCTGGATGACTGGCCGAAGCTCGGCCTCAGCACGGTGGCTTCGCTGAAACTGCTGGCCTGGGGCTACGGCATCGGCGCTGCGGTCGGCGTCACCCTCGGGGTCGCCATCGGCTGGTGGCGCACCGCCGGCTACTGGGCGCATCCGGTGCTGCGCTTCATCGGCCCGTTGCCCGCCACCGCGTGGCTGCCGGTGGCGTTCTTCCTGTTCCCCTCCAGCTGGAGCGCCAGCGTGTTCCTGCTGGCGCTGGCGACCGGCTTTCCCGTCACCATCCTCACCTGGTCGGGCATCGCCAGCGTCAACAAGGATTATTATGACATCGCCCGCACGCTGGGCGCCAGCCAGCGCTTCCTGGTGCTCAAGGTGGCCATTCCCGCCGCCTTGCCCCACGTGTTCGTGGGCCTGTTCATGGGCCTCGGCACCTCCTTCGCGGTGCTGGTGGTGGCGGAGATGCTGGGCGTGAAGGCCGGGCTCGGCTGGTACCTGCAATGGGCGCAGGGCTGGGCTGCCTATGCCAACATGTATGCCGCCCTCATCGTCATGGCGCTCATGTGCTCGGGCCTCGTCACCCTGCTGTTCAAGATCCGCGATCATCTTCTCTCCTGGCAGAAGGAGCTGGTGCGGTGGTGATCGAAGCGCTCTCCCCCACCCGCGCCCCCGCCAGCAACTGCGGCCCCGGCATCCGCCTCGATGTGGAGAATGTGAGCCACGCCTTCAGCCTGGAGGGCGCGCCCCTGCCGGTGCTGCAGCAGGTGAGCTTCACGGCGGCACCGGGCGAGTTCGTCGCCCTGCTCGGTCCCTCGGGCTGCGGCAAGTCCACCTTGCTGCGACTGGTGGCCGGGCTCGATCACCCCACCGAAGGCCGGGTGGCGGCGGACGGCGCGGCGATCACCGATCCCGATCCCTCGCGCATCCTCGTGTTCCAGGACCCGACCCTCTATCCGTGGCGCACGGTGGGGGCGAACGTGGCGCTGGGGCTGGAGGCCCGCGGTTTCCAGCGCAAGCTGAAGGGGCGGGTGCAGGACGTGCTGGAACTGGTGGGGCTGGCCAACTTCGCCAGCGCCTATCCCCGCCAGCTGTCCGGCGGCATGGCGCAGCGCGTGGCGCTCGCCCGCGCTCTGGTGAACGATCCGCGTCTGCTGCTGCTCGACGAGCCTCTGGGCAAGCTGGATTCGCTCACCCGCATCACCATGCAGGCCGAAATCCTGAAGCTGTGGCAGGACGCCCGCTTCACCGCCCTGCTGGTGACCCACGACGTGGAGGAAGCGCTCTTCCTCGCCGAGCGCGTCATCGTGTTCAGCGATCGGCCGGCCCGCATCAAGGCCGACGTGAAGGTCGACGTGCCCTACCCGCGCCATCGTGGCGATCCGCGCCTCGCAGAGCTGCGCCACCACCTGCTCGGCCTTCTGGGGCTCGACGCCACCTGGTGACGGGGCGGAGCACCCGCCCCCCGAACCATTCGGCCGGATCCGGGGAAACCCGGTTCCGGCCGCAAGCGTAGGGCGAACCGCAAGGCCCGATCGGCCGGCCATCGCCCAGCGCCCCCATTCCTTTTCAGGTCCCGGTTCTTTCAGGAGCTTCCAACCATGACCACATCCCGGAACGACGACACCCCCGACGCCCGGACCAGCCGTCGCACAGTCCTGCGCTACGGCCTTGCCGGCGCCGCCGCCACCGCCTTCGGCGGCCTGGGCGGACACGTGCTCGCCGCCAATCTCCTCGGCGCGCCGGCGCCCATCGGCACGGCGGTGGACGCGCAGTTTCCCCTCTGCCTCACCGCCGCCGACGGCCCCGCTCCCACCGGCCCCCTGCGCCAGCTGAAGCTGGCCTGGAACGCCAGCGCCATCTGCACCGCCGCAGCCCCGGTGGCCAAGGAAACCGGCATCTTCGCCAGGCACGGCCTCGACGTGGAGTTCGTCAATTTCGGCAGCTCCACCGAGCAGTTGCTGGAAGCCATCGCCACCGGCAAGGCGGATGCGGGCATCGGCATGGCCCTGCGCTGGCTGAAGCCGCTGGAGCAGGGCTTCGACGTGAAGATCACCGCCGGCGTCCACGGCGGTTGCATGCGCCTGTTGGGCGATGCCGGCGCCGGCATCACCAGCATCGCATCGCTCAAGGGCAAGACCATCGCGGTCTCGGACCAGGCCTCGCCGGGCAAGAACTTCTTCTCCATCTACCTCGCCCAGAACGGTATCGACCCGTTCAAGGACGTGGAATGGCGCCAATATCCGCTGGAGGCGCTGCCGCTCGCCATCGACAAGGGCGAGGCCCATGCCCTGGCCGACGCCGATCCGCGCACCTGGATCTGGATCAAGGAATCCAAGGGTAAGCTAGTGGAACTGGCCACCAACCTCTCGGATAAATATGCCGACCGCACCTGCTGCATCATCGGCGTGCGCGGCAGCCTCATCCGCGACGAAAAGCCGGTGGCCGCTGCCCTCACCCGCGCCATCCTGGAGGGCGCCCATCAGGTAGGCGTCGATCCCGCGCTCGCCGCGCGCGTTTTCTCCGGCTACGGCGGCAAGGGCTCGGTGGACGACCTGGTCGCCATGCTGACCAGCCAGGACCACCACCACAGCCCCATCGGCGGTGACCTGACCAGGCAGATCGCCCTCTATGCGGACGAGCTGAAGCTGGTGCAGGTCTTCAAGCCCAACACCAACACCCAGCGCTTCGCCGAGAAGGTCTATGCCGACGTGCTGAGCTGACGGACGCGGCCGGTCCCGCTCCACCCACGCGGTCGGAGCGGGACCGGAACGGGATCGGCAGGAAAGGCGAGTGCCACAAAGGCAAGGGGCCGGAACGTGCTGCGCTCCGGCCCTTTTGGTGTTTCCGCGTCGAAGAAGGCGCAGGCCCCTATTCGGCCGCCTCGGCCGCGTGCTCCCGCAACGTTGCCGGATGCGCCGGGAAGGGCAGCCCGAGGTTTTCGCGCAGGGTCGTGCCCTCGTATTCCCTGCGGAACAGGCCGCGCTTGCGCAGCAGCGGCACCACCTGCTCGATGAAGTCCTCAAGACCGCCCGGCAGGTGCGGCGCCATGATGTTGAAGCCGTCCGCGCCCTCCTTCACGAAGCGCTCTTCCAGCTGGTCGGCGATCTGCTCGGCGGTGCCCGCCACCTGCCAGTGGCCGCGGGCCCCGGCGATGGAGAGATAGAGCTGGCGGATGGTGAGGTTGTCGCGGCGTGCCGCGTCGAGAACCAGCTGCTGGCGGCTCTTCGGCCCGTTGGTCTCGGGCAGGTCCGGCAGCGGCCCGTCCACGTCGTAGCCAGACAGGTCGCCCACGCCCATCACCGTGGACAGCAGCTGAAGGCCCACCGCCGGATGGATGAGGGACTGCAACTCCTCGAACTTCTCCTGCGCCTCCGCCTCGGTGCGGCCGATGACCGGGAACACGCCGGGCATCACCTTCACATGGTCCGGGTCGCGCCCGGCCCTGGCGGCGCGGGACTTGATGTCGGCGTAGAAGGCGCGGGCCTCCGCCAGCGTGCGGTGGGCGCAGAAGATGGCCTCCGCGCTCGCCCCGGCGAGATCCCGCCCGTCCTCGGAGGCGCCCGCCTGGACGATCACCGGATGGCCCTGCGGCGAACGCGCCACGTTGAGCGGCCCCGTCACCTTGAAGTGCCTGCCGCGGTGGTTCAGCACGTGGAGCTTGTCGGGATCGAAGAAGGCGCCGCTCACCTTGTCGCGAATGAAGGCGTCGTCCTCCCAGCTGCTCCACAGGCCCTTCACCACATCCACGAACTCGCCGGCGCGATCGTAGCGCTCGGCGTGGGGCACATGGCGGTCGAGGTTGAAGTTGCGCGCCTCCTCCTCGCCCGAGGAGGTGACGAGGTTCCAGCCCGCGCGCCCGCCACTCATGAGGTCGAGGGAGGCGAACTTGCGGGCGATGTGGAACGGCTCGTTGAAGCTGGTGGAGGCGGTGCCGATGAGCCCGATATGGTGGGTCACCACCGACAGCGCGGACAGCAGCGTGAGCGGCTCGAAGCCCACGTTGCGCGAGGTCCGGCTCACGGAATTCAGGTTGGTGTCGCGCACGCCGAGGGCGTCGGACAGGAAGATGGCATCGAACTTGGCGGCCTCGGCGATCCGGGCGAGGCGCAGGAAATGATCGACGCGCACATTCGCGTTGGCGGGCGAGCGCTCGTGGCGCCAGCCGGCGATGTGGTGGCCGTCCGTCATCAGGAAGGCGCCGAGCTTGATCTGTCGGGCTTTTTTCATGGGTCGCCTCCATTCAGGCGATGTCATTCCGGTCGTGGTTGGCGAGGCAGCTCCACCACCGGGCGGTCAGGCTGGAGATCGGGCGCGATGCCCCCGCCGCAGGTGCAGGGCCAGCGGCGCTGCCAAGGTAGTTCGACGGCACCGGTTCCGGCACCCGAAGCGGAACAGGAAGGTGCAACACATAACTGACTATTTCAATAAAAATAATTTAAATATATTCTACCGTTACGTCATCGTCCCGGAACTTCCTCCCACAATTGGCGTGCTGCTCTCGGTCATCCACGGCGGCACCCTGTCCGGCTGGGTGTTCCTCGTCGCGGCCTTTGCGGGGATATTCGTCGGCCTGCGCCGGGCACGGGTGTGACAAGAACGGGTGTGACAGGAACGGGTGTGACGGGAAAAGTGGGGCCGACATCGCGGTCGGCCCCATGGTCTTGTTCAATGCTCGGCGTTCCCTGCCCGGCGTCAGGCGGCGGGGAAGGCGCCCTCGAACGCCGTGTCCTTCACCGGGCGGCGGCCGTTGGGCGTCTCGCCGCCATGGAAGCTCTCCGGCAGGATGGACTTGTCGCCGCGCCGGCCGACCGCGATGGCGGCCTGCACCTCATAATCGTCGGGCACCTTCAGTTCCACGCGGGTGCGCTCCACGTCGAAGCCGCCGATGCCATGGGCGTGCCAGCCGAGCTTGGAGGCCTGGAGCGCAAGGTTCACCCAGGCCGCCCCGGTGTCGAAGCCATGGCTGCGCGAAACCAGCACTTCCGTGGTCCCCGGCCGCACGAAGGTGCGCGCCGACAGGGCGATGATGATCACCGCGGCGTTCTTCGCCCATTGCTGGTTGTAGGGGTTGAGCAGGCCGAGGAAGGTCTCGAAGACCGGCGTGCCGCGCCGCGCATAGAGGAAGCGCCACGGCTGGGAATTGTAGCTGGAAGGCGCCCAGCGCGCCGCCTCGAACAGCGAATCAAGATCGGCCTGCGAAATCTCCTCGCCGGTGAAGGCGCGGGGCGACCAGCGCTCGACGAAGATGGGATCGATGGGGTGCTCGGCCTGGCGCGGATTGACGGCAATGGTCATGGCTTGGGTCTCCTCGGAGGGACGGGAAAATTCGGGTCACAGCCGCAGGCCCGCCTGCTTCAGCAGCGGCAGGGTGGTTTGGGCGAAATGGTCGAAGTCGGGAGCGAAATCATAGAAGTTGGACTGCACCCCGTCGATGCCCGCCGCCTTCAGTGCGGCGCGTTGCTCCACCGCCGGTTGCTGAACAGGGTGACGCCCTGCGGCGCGGGGAGATGCACCGCCGCCAGTCGTCATAGACGACCTGCTGGACGGTGAACCAGAACTGGCGCCGCTGGGCCGGATCGCTCACCACGGGCGCGACTGCCCCCGCACCGACACGCAAAAGCAGCGCGACGCGCCGACGCCGACGGTGTCCGCGTCTGAGTGCGGGCGGGCTGTTTCAGATGAAGCGTGCTGAGGCGCATTCCCGGGTCTTGGCCGTGACAGGTTGGAGGCAACGATAGGGGGAGGGCCCATTTCGTCAATTGATTTAATATAAAATCGATGTATTAAGTTGATTAATAAACCGACGGGTCCCGCCCCCAGCCCGCTCCGGATGCGCAGGAGAAAGGACAACACATGAGCAGCGCGGCTTCCGCCCTCATCACGGATCCGGCATTAAACGTCCCGCCCCGGCACATCGCCATCCATCCGCTCACCGGCCAAATTGGCGCGGAGATCGAAGCAGGCGACCTCTCCCGGCCGCTTGCACCCGAGGTGGTGGACGAGATCCGCGCCGCGCTCCTGAAGTGGAAGGTGGTGTTCTTCCGCGACCAGCCCCTCACCCATGCCCAGCACGTGGCGCTGGCCCGGGCCTTCGGCGCGCCCACCATCGGCCATCCAGTGTTCGGCTTCGTAGACGGCCATCCCGAGGTCTATTCCATCAGCCGCGACCGCTTCGCGACGCGCCATGTGGGCGAGCCCCTCATCCGGCCCTGGACCGGATGGCACACGGATGTGACCGCCGCGGTCAATCCACCGGCCGCCTCCATCCTGCGCGGCGATGTCATTCCCCCCTACGGCGGCGACACCTTCTGGACCAATCTCGCCGTGGCCTATGAGGGCCTGTCGGCGCCGCTGCGCGGCTTCGTTGATACCCTGCGCGGCGTCCATGCCTTCACCGCGCCCGAGGGCCAGGGCACGACCGAGGACTTCAAAGAGAAGAACAGGCTCCGGCCGCTGGTGAGCGAGCATCCCCTGGTGCGCGTCATCCCCGAGACCGGCGAGCGGGTACTGTTCGTCAGCCCGTCCTTCCTCAAGCGCATCACCGGTCTTGCCCCGCGCGAGAGCCAGCAGATCCTGGACTTGCTGTTCGAGCACATCACCCGGCCGGAATACACGGTGCGGTTCCGCTGGCAGCCCGGCTCCATCGCCTTCTGGGACAATCGCACCACCGCCCACCTCGCCCCGCGCGACATCTACGCCCTCGACTTCGACCGCCAGCTCTACCGCATCACCCTCAAGGGCGACGTGCCGGTGGGCGTGGACGGGCGTCCCTCCAGCATCATCGAGGGTGAACCCATCGAGGCGTTCTCCGCCGGGACGGCCTGAGCACGGCAGGCCGCCTTTCGCCCGCCTTGACGGATCTGCGCCACCGCGCAGGCCCGCCCTCCTGCTGCCGAGCCCCCATCCATGAGCCGTGACCGCCTGTTTCTCATCGCCCCGGGATTTGAGGACCCCGCCTCACCCGGGCGCAGCTTCTTCTGCCCGGACTGCAACCAGGTGGAAGGCGTGCTCGCCTCCAACCCCGGCCTTGCCGAACGCATCGAGGTGACGCGGGTGCCGTTCGCCGGCCCGCGCGTGCCGGTCATCGCGGTCCTGGGCGAAGAGAACCAGAGCCTGCCGGTGCTCATCCTCGGCGACGCGTCGCCCGCGCCCGACGATGCGCTCACCCACGGGACGCTGCGGTTCGTGACCGACACCCGCCGTATCCTGGAACTCATCGCCGCGCGCCACGGCGTGCCCTTTCCCCATTGAACATCACCCGCCCCGCCCGGCGGGACCGATTGCAAAGGACCCGATCATGAGGACCCAGTCATGACCCAGATCGACGACGCCTGGGGCGCCGGCCCCACCACCCGCTACGAAGAGCTGGCGCAGCGCTTCCGGCCGGTCTTTCGCCGCATCCGCGAGAGCGCGGTGGAGCGCGAGCTGACCCACCGCCTCCCGCGCGAGGAGATTTCATGGCTCAAGGATTCCGGCTTCACCACCTTGCGCCTGACGCAGGACGAGGGCGGCTTCGGCGCCAGCCTGCCGGAGCTGTTCAACCTCTTGATCGAGCTCTCGGCCGCCGACCCCAACGTGACCAATGCGCTGCGGGCCCATTTCGGCTTCACCGAGGAGGTGCTGAACTCCCCCTCCAAGGATTATCGCGACCGCTGGGTGAAGCGCATCGCCGCCAGGCAGACCTCGGGCAGCGGATTTTCCGAGGCCGGCGACACCAAGGTCGGCCATTTCTCCACCCGCGTGGTACGCGAAGGCGACAAGTGGCGCATCGACGGCGAGAAATACTACACCACCGGCTCCCTCTTCGCCGACTGGATCAATCTCGGCGCCGATGACGAGAACGGCGAGCTCATCCTGGTCCAGGTGCCCACCGACGCGCCGGGCGTGACCATCGTCGACGACTGGGACGGCTTCGGCCAGCAGCTCACCGCCTCCGGCACGACGAAGTTCGAGGGCGTCACCATCTCCGACGACCTCGTCAATCCGCAGCGCAAGCGCTTCCGCTATTCGGTCGCCTTCTACCAGTTGGTGCACCTGGCGACGCTCGCCGGCATCGGCCGGGCGGCGGCGGCGGACGTGGCCCAGCTCGTCGGCGCCCGCAAGCGTGTGTTCAGCCACGGCAATGCCGATCGCGTCGGGGCCGATCCGCAAATCCTCCAGGTGGTGGGCAAGGTGCGGGCCAACGCCTATGGCGCCGGCGCCACCGTGCTGAAGGCCGCCGAGGCGCTCCAGCGGGTCTATGAAACCCGCGATACTAAGGCCGCCGAAACCCAGGACCTCTCCGTCGCGGTGGCGGACCTGGAGGTGAACCAGGGCGTGACCGTGGTCACCTCCCTGATCCTCGACGCCACCACCCTGCTGTTCGACGCACTGGGCGCCTCGGCGGCGAAGCGCGGCGTCGGCCTCGACCGGCACTGGCGCAACGCGCGCACCCTGTCCTCCCACAATCCGCGCATCTACCGCGAACGCATCGTCGGCGACTTCGCGGTGAACGGCACCTGGCCCCCCGGCCCTTACCGCATCGGCACGCCCTGAGCGGAACGGCGCCCCGCGCCCGTTCCGAACCGTCTCATCCTCTCTCACCATCAGACAGGGGCGTGCGTCATCCGATCTGCCCGCCGTCAGGCAGGTCGGCGCGCGCTCCGGAGCGCAAAGCAGCTTCGGCCATTCAAGGAACCCGCCATGTCCACCCCCCACGACGCCCTGACACGCCTTGCGGAAACGGCCCGGCGCGATCTGGAGTTCATCGGCGAGACCGGTACCGACTGGGTGCCACCCGCGCCGGGCACTGATCACAACGTGGTCGTGGTGGGCGCGGGGCAGAGCGGGCTTTCCATCGCCTTCGGCCTCAAGCGGGCCGGCATCGGCCGGGTGAGCGTGGTGGATGCCGCCCCGCTCGGTGCGGAAGGCATCTGGCGCGGCCCCGCGCGCATGAATGTATTGCGCACCCCACGGGTGCCGCCGGGACCTGAGCTCGGCCTGCCCGGCCTCTCCTTCCAGGCCTATTACGAGGCCGCCTACGGCACTGCGGCCTATGCGGAGCTGCGCGAGATTCCTCGCACGGTGTGGGCGGAGTATGTGGACTGGTTCCGCTCCGCCGCCGCCATCGCGGTGCGCAACGGCGTCGCGCTGGTGCAGGTGGAACCGCAGGACGGCCATCTCCGGCTCCATTTCGCCGAAGGCGGACGGACCTTCACGGAAACCACGCGCAAGCTGGTGATCGCCACCGGCATTGCCGGCTCGGGCGGGCCGCTCATCCCGGCGGTCCTTCGCGAGAACCTGTCGCCCCATCTCTACGCCCACACCCACACCTTGGACCCGGCCGCGCTGGCGGGGAAAAGGGTCGCCATCCTCGGCTCGGCGGCATCCGCCTTCGATGCGGCGGGCGCGCTGCTGGAGGCCGGCGCCCGCGCGGTGGACCTGTTCTCCAGGGGTTCGGACCTTGCCCGCGGCTCCGCCATGAAGCCGTTTTCCTTCTTCGGCGCCTGGGAGCATTTCTACGCGCTGGCGGACGACGAGCGCTGGCAGGTGATGCGGCATTTCCGCCGCCGCGCCTCGTTCCCGCCCCTGCCGGCGGTGCGGCGGGCGGTGGCATTCCCCAATTTCCGCATTCATCTGGATGCCGGCTGGCGCAAGGTGGCGCCCCATGGGCACGGGGTGCGGATCACCACCGCATCGGGGCAGGTCCATGACGCGGACTTCGTGGTCGCCGGCACCGGCTATCTTACCGATGCCCGCCTGACGCCGGCTTTCGCCGACTTTGCCCCCGCCATCGCCCGCTGGTCCGACCGTGTGGCGGCGGCCGGCGCGGAAGACGAGGCGCTCGCCGCCGCGCCCTATCTCGGCCCCGGCTTCGAATTGGTCGGCCGTGACGCGGACGCCCCGGCATTTCTCGCCGACATCCACTTCCTCGCCTTCTCAGCCATGACCAGCACCGGGCGGCCGGTGGGCGACATCGCCAGCCTGCGCCACAACGTGCCGCGCCTCGTCGCAGCCGTCGGCCGCGACCTGTTCCTGGAGGACCGGGAGCTGCACCTTGCCCGCTTTCTCGCCCCCGTGGGAGAGGACCTGCCCCGCGCGGCCTACGCCGCCGCCCTCGCCACCGAGACCGCGGAGGCGGTCGCAGGCTGATCCCTCACCCACTTTGTCGCCGCTCTCAACGAAAGACCCCGGAATGCCAAAGCATTCCGGGGTCCTTTGCAACAGGCGTACAGCCAATCTCAGGGCAAGAGCTTGAACGCCACGGTGTCGTCTCGGTCGATCTGGTGGCTGAGGGCGATCTCCCAATCCAGAAAACGGCGGAAGGCGGCATGGCGATCTCCCACCTGCTGGTAGGGTGAGCGCCGCACATCGTCGGCTGTATGGAGCAGGCCGGTGTCCCCAGCCTCCAGCGGCAGCCCGGCGCCCTCCGGCCCTGGCGCGCGCGGCGCGGGCTGCGGGCCATGGGTCAGCGGCTGGCCGGCGAGCGGACGGCTTTCCCCATGCCGGCTCACGCCGGCGCGGGCCCCCCTTCAGTGAGATGGCAGGCCACCACATGGCCCGACCCGAGATGGTCCGGCCCAACTTGGCGCAGGACCGGCGCCTCGCTGCGACAGCGCGCCTGGGCGAGGCGGCAGCGGGTGTGAAAGGCACAGCCCGGCGGCGGCGCATAGGGGCTGGGCAGGTCGCCCGAGAGCGGCACCGTGGCGCTGCGTGGCCCGCCGATCTGCGGCACCGCGTCGAGCAGCGCGCGGGTGTAGGGATGGCCCGGCGCGCGGAACAGGGTTTCGCGGTTCGCCATCTCGACGATGCGGCCGAGATACATCACCGCCACCCTGTCGCTCACATATTCCACCACCGACAAATCGTGGCTGATGAAGAGGAAGGCGACGCCGAGCGCCTGCTGAAGATCCGACAGCAGATTCAGGATCTGCGCCTGCACCGACACGTCGAGGGCGGACACCGGCTCGTCCAGGACTATCACTTCGGGATCGAGCGCCAGCGCGCGGGCGATGCCGATGCGCTGGCGCTGGCCGCCGGAGAACTGGTGCGGCGTGCGCTCGGCCGCGTCCTGCGGCAGGCCCACCTTGCGCAGCAGGTCTCGGACGCGGGCGCGCCGTTCCTCCCGCGTGCCGATGGCGTGGATATGCAGCGGCTCGGCGATCAGCTCGCCCACCGTCCAGCGCGGATCGAGCGAGGCGAAGGGATCCTGGAACACCATCTGCACCTTGCGCCGCGCCGTGCGCAGGCGATGGCGGGGCATGTGGGTGATGTCCTGCCCGGCGAGATGAATGCGGCCGCCCGCCGGCTCGATCAGCCGCACGATGGCGCGGCCAAGGGTGGACTTGCCGCAGCCGCTCTCGCCCACGAGGCCGAGGGTCTCGCCCGGCGCGAGGGCGAGGGACACCCCGCTCACCGCCTGCACCGTGCCCCGGGCGGTCTGGAAGCGGACGGAGAGGTCCTCCACCTTGAGGACCGGCTGGAGGACGGGCTCAGGCTGAGAGCGGCTCAAGCCGAGGCTCTGCAACATAACGGTCTCCCGAACGAAGGCAGGCGTCGGCGCCCCCCTCCACGGTCATGAGAGGGGGGATCTCCGCGCGGCAGGCCGCATCCGCGTGGGCGCAGCGGGGGGCGAAGGCGCAGCCGTCCGGCATGGCGGCAAGGCTCGGCACGGTGCCCGGGATCTCGGCCAGTCGCCCGCGCGCCGCGCTGGCGCCGAGTTGTGGGCGGGCGGCGATGAGGCCGCGCGTGTAGGGGTGGAGGGGGCGGGCGAACAGGTCCGCCGTGGCCCGGGCCTCCACCTTGCGGCCGGCATACATCACCAGCACCCGGTCGGAATGCTGCGCCACCACGCCGAGGTCGTGGGTGATGAGCACCACCGCCGTGCCGTGCTCGCGCTTCAGCTCGTCCATGAGGGCGAGGATCTGCGCCTGGATGGTCACATCCAGCGCGGTGGTGGGCTCGTCCGCCACCAGCACGGCGGGCGAGAGGGCCAGCGCCATGGCGATCATCACCCGCTGGCGCATGCCGCCGGACAGCCGGTGCGGGAAATCCCCGAAGCGGCGGCCGGCGTCGGGAATGTGGACCCGCTCCAGCAGGGCGATGGCCCGGTCGCGGGCGGCGGCGCGGCCGACCTTCTCGTGCTCGAGGATCGCCTCCATGATCTGCTCGCCGATGGTGAGCACCGGGTTCAGCGCCGTCATCGGCTCCTGGAAGATCATGGCGATGCGGGCGCCGCGCACCTTGCGCAGCTCCGCCTCCGGAAGCGCCACGAGATCGCGCCCCTCCAGCCGCACGCGGCCGCCGTCGATCCGTCCCGGCGGGGGCACGAGGCCGAGCAGTGACAGGGCAGTGATGGACTTGCCGCAGCCGCTCTCGCCCACGATGGCCAGAGTCTCGCCGCGGTTGACGGCGAAGGACAGGTCATGGACCGCGCGGCGCGTGGTGCGCCCGCTGGCGAAGGCGATGGACAGGTTTTCCACCGCGAGCACGGGATCGCTCATCGCCGCGCCCCCTTGGGGTTCAGGGCATCGTTGAGGCCGTCGCCGAGCAGGTTCAGCGCCAGCACGGCGGCGACGATGGCGAGGCCCGGCACCGTCGCCACGTACCAGTCGGTCCGCAGCACCTCGCGCCCCGCCCCCACCATGCCGCCCCAGCTCACCACGTTGGGATCGCCGAGCCCGAGGAAGGCGAGGGAGGATTCCGTGAGGATGGCGCTCGCCACCAGGATGGAGGCGGAGACGATCACCGGCGCCAGCGTGTTGGGCAGGATGTGAAGGAGGATGATGCGCGCGTCCGATGCGCCGAGCGCGATGGAGGCGGCCACCATCTCCCCGTGCCGCAGCTTCAGCACCTCCGCGCGCACCAGCCGCGCCAGGCTCGGCCATGCGGTGATGCCGATGGCGAAGGTGATGGTGGGAATGGACGGCTGCAGGATCGCCACGATGGCGAGGGCGAACAGGAACGGCGGCACCGTCTGGAACAGCTCGGTGACGCGCATCAGCCCGGCATCGACGCGCCCGCCATAATAGCCCGAGACCGCTCCGGTGGTGACGCCGATCACCAGCGACACCAGCGTCGCCACCGCGCCGATGAGCAGCGACACCCGCGCCCCGTGGAAGATGCCGGAGGCGATGTCGCGCCCCAGCATGTCGGTGCCCAGCGGATAGGCCGCGTGCTGCCCCGGCCAGAGGAAGGGCTGGGCCACCATGTCCAGCGGGTCGTCGGGATAGACCATGTCCGCCGAAGCCGCCATGGCGATGATGAGCGCGAAGATGATGAGCCCCGTCACCGCCGAGGGACGCCGCAGCAAGCGGCGCAGCAGCGTGTCGCGGGGCGCGTCGGCGGTCGTCTGGGACGACACGGGCGGGGATGCGAAATCGAGGAGGGCCATGGTCAAACCTCCTCAGCTCAGCTCGATGCGCGGATCGAGCACCGTATAGGCGAGATCCACCGCGAGATTGACGATGACCACCACCACCGACGAGCAGAACAGGATGCCCAGCAGCAGGTTGAGGTCGCGCTGGAACAGCGCCTCGAAGGCGAGCCGGCCGAGGCCCGGCCATGCAAACACCGTCTCCACCAGGATCGCCCCGCCGAGGATGGAGCCGAGCTGCACGCCCAGCGTGGTCACGATGGGCAACAGCGCGTTGCGCAGCACGTGGCGCAGGGCGATGCGCCGAGGCCGCACCCCCTTGGCCCGCGCCGTGCGCACGAAATCCTGCCCGTAGACCTCCAGCATGGAGGCGCGCATGAGGCGGGTGTAGATGGCCAGATAGAACAGGCCCAGCGTCAACGCCGGCAGGATGAGGTGCCGCGCCACATCGGCGGCATAGCCAAGCCCGGTGAGGCCGGATTCGATGCTGGCCATGCCGCCCACGGGCAGCCAGTCGAGCAGCACCGAGAACACCACCACCAGCATCACGCCGATCCAGAACACCGGCGTCGCGTAGAACACCAGCGCGACGGAGGAGATCACCGTGTCCGCCAGCTTGCCGGCATGGCGCGCGGCGAGGAACCCCAGCGTGCCGCCGACGCTGACCGCAAAGGCGATGGAGGTTCCCATGAGCAGCAAGGTCGCCGGCAGGCGCTGGGCGATGAGCTCCGACACCGGCATGCCCTGCCGGAAGGAATAGCCGAGGTTGAGCGTCAGCAGATTCTTCAGGTAAGCAAGAAATTGCACATAAAGCGGCTGGTCGAGGCCGAACTGCTGGCGGAGCGCCGCCATGTATTCGGGCGTCGCCGATCCCGCCTCCCCCGCCATCACCTGCGCCGCATCGCCCGGCGCGAGGCGCAGCAGGAAGAAGTTGATGATGGCGATGCCGAGGATGACGAAGGCAATCTGCCCGAGCGACCGCTTCAGGTATCGAGCCACGCCTCAGTTCCCCTTCGGCGCGTCGGCGTTGGGCCCATCGAACCAGGCGTTGCGGAGCGAGGAATAGACCTGGTCGCCCTGCTCCACCGCGCCCTTGAGGTTGGCGGCGTGGACGGTGAAGAACTTCAGCTCCAGCAGCGGCAGGGTGGGCACATCGCGCTGAACGATCTGCTGGAAGGCACGGAACGCGGCAGCGCGGGCTTGCGGATCGCCCTCCACGGCCGCCTTCTCGATGAGCGCATCCACCTGCGCATTGCGATAGCCGGAGCCGTTGGTCCACGGCGTCTTGGTGCCCAGCCAGCCGGACCAGTATTCGCGTACGACGCCGATCTGCGGATCGGGGAAGGCGGCGTTGTAGGAGGAGGAGATGTCGAAGTCGCGGTCGGCATAGACGCGCTTGATGAAGGCGCCGCTGTCCTGGGCGCGGATCGCCACCTCGATGCCCACGCGCTTCAGCGCCTGCTTCAGGAACTCGCCGGTGCGGCGATAATCGTCGCCATAGGGCAGGAAATCGTGGGTGAGCGCGAAGCGCACCCCGTCCGGCCCGCGCCTGAAGCCGGCTTCGTCCAGCAGAGCCTCGGCCTTCTTCGGATCGAACGGATAGGTCGGCACGCTCGGGTCATGGAAGGCGGTGAGCGTGGAGGGGATGGGGCTGACGGCGGGCTTGCCGTAGCCAAACCACACCACCTTGGACAGCGCCGCCTTGTCCACCGCATGGGCGATGGCCTGGCGCACCCGCACGTCCTTCAGATAAGGGTTTTCCACGTTGAGGTCGAAATAGAGCACCGGCGACAGCCATTCATAGCCGCGCGTCTCCACCTTCAGGTTGGGCAACGCCGCGAGGCGCTCCACGTCGCGGAACGGCACGGGATTGAACGGCGCATACTGCACCTCCCCCTTCTCGATGGCCGCCGCGCGGGCCGCCGCATCGGGGATGACGCGGAACACCAGCTTGTCGAGATAAGGCTTGCCGGCATCCCAATAAGCGGGGTTGCGCTCGAGCACGAGGTATTCGCCCTTGCGCCATTCCTTGAAGACGAACGGCCCGGTTCCCACCGGCTTGTTGTTGTAGGGATTGTTGAGAATATCCGTGCCGTCATAAAGGTGCTTCGGCAGGATCGGTGCGCCGACGCCGTTGAGCACGGAGAAGATCGGCAGCGACGGCTTGGAGAACTTCAACACCACCGTGTGGTCGTCCGGGATCTCCACGGCGGAGACGTTCTCGAACAGCGCCTTGTTGCGCGGGTGGATGGTCTTCCACACATTCTCCAGCGACCATTTCACGTCGTTGGCCGTGAACGGCTTGCCGTCGTGCCAGGTGACGCCCTTGCGCAGGTGGAAGGTGATGGTGAGGCCGTCGGGCGCCACCTCCCAGCTTTCCGCCAGCTGGGGCGCCGGCTTCAGGTCGAAGCCGTAGGTGACGAGGCCATCGAAGACATTGCCCGCCACCACCTGGGTCGGCTGGGCGACATTGGCCACCGGCGTGAGGGTCACCGGCTCCGGCTGGAGGATGATGGAGAGGGTCCCGCCCCGCACCGGGCCATCGGCAGCGGCCTGGAGGTTCGTCGGGCCGACCGCCGCGGCGAGCGCGAGGGCCGAGGCGGCGGCAAGGAATTGGCGGCGGGAAAAGGAAGCCATGGCGGTGTCTCGGACATGAAAGAAGGGGCCGTCCGGGCGAACCGGGACGGCCAAGTTCCGGGAGAAACTCAGTTGGATTTCGGCGCGTCGGCTACCTTTGCGTCATCGATCCAGAAGTCGCGGAACGAGCCGTACACCTGGTCGCCGCGGACCTTGGGATGCCTGAGATTGGCGGCCTCCACGGTGAAGAACTTCAGCTCCACCAGCGGAAGGGTGGGAAGATCGGTCAGAACGGTCTTCTGCAGGTCCTTGAACAGCTGGATGCGCTTTTCCGGATCGGCCTCGCCCTGGGTGGCGGAAATCAGCGCGTCCACCTTGTCGTTGCGATAGCCCGAGCCGTTGGTCCAGGGAATGTTCTTGCCGACGGAGCCGGACCAGTAGGCGCGGTTCACGCCCACCTGCGGATCGGAGAAGGCCGCGAACCAGGTGATGGAGATGTCGAAGTCGCGATCGCCATAGACGCGGCGGGTAAAGGCGGCGGTGTCCTGCGAGCGGACATTGGCCTCGACGCCCACCCGCTTCAGCGCCTGCTTCAGGTATTCGGCGGTACGCTTGAAGTCGTCGCCATAGGGAATGTAGTCGATATCGAGGGTGAAGCGGGTGCCGTCCGGGCCGCGCTTGTAACCAGCCGCATCCAGCAGCGCCTCGGCCTTCCTGGGGTCGTAGTCATAGGCGATGCCGCCGGCATCGTGGAACGCGGCCAGAGTAGAGGGGATGGGGCTGGTCGCGGGCTTGGCGAAGCCGAACCACACCACCTTGGCGATGGCGTTGCGGTCGACCGCCTGGGCCAGCGCCTGGCGCACCTTCACGTCCCTGAGGGGGCCGCGCTCCACGTTGAAGTCGGCGAACAGCCAGGGCGAGAGCCACTCATAACCTTCGGTGGAAACGCGAAGGTTGGGCAGCCTGACAAGGCGCTCGGCATCCTTCAGCGGCACCGGGCTCAGCACGCCCCACTGCACTTCGCCCTTCTCCAGCGCTGCGGAGCGCGCGGCGGCGTCGGGGATCACACGGAACACCACGCGGTCGAGGTAAGGCTTGCCCTTGTCCCAGTATTCGGGATTGCGCTCAAGCACGATGTAATTCCCGCGGCTCCATTCCTTGAAGACGAACGGCCCGGTACCCACCGGCTTGTTGTTATAGGGATTGTTGAGGATGTCGGTGCCCTCGTAGAGATGCTTGGGCAGCACCTGGGCGCCGTTGGAATTCAGCGAGGACAGGATCGCCACCGAGGGCTGGCTCAGGTGCAGCACCACGGTGCGGTCGTCCGGCGTGTCCACCGAGGTGACCTTGGCGAAGATGGCCTGGTTGCGGGGGTGGATCTTCTTCCACACCTCCTCCAGCGTCCACTTCACGTCGGCGGAGGTGAAGGGCTTGCCGTCGTGCCACTTCACCCCGCCCCGCAGATGCAGGGTGAAGGTGAGGCCGTCCTTCGCAGTTTCCCAGCTCTCGGCCAGGGCCGCCACCGGCCTGAGGTTGGAATCATAGTCCACGAGGCCGTCGAAGATGGAGCCGGTGACGATGCCGGTGGGCGCCGCCGTATTGAGCGCGGCGGTGAGAATGACGGGCTCGGGCTGGATGATGGCAGACAGCGTGCCGCCGCGCTTCGGCGTGTCCCCGGCCTGCTGAGCGCCGGCGGCCCCCGCCACGAGAACTGCCGCCACCGCGAGCACAGCACCCGCTTTCCATCGCGCCAGATGACCCATTTTCGGACTCCACATAATACATCTCAAACTCGCTATTTGAGACGATATGCGCCGACGCCCTGTTAGTCAATATTTTCTACTGATTTAATATACTATGTATCTCCATCATGCGGTGGCCTGCCCATCCCGGCAGCGCCCGCGACCTCCTCTTGCAACCGGAAAACCGTGCTCCGGCGTGGCCCATGCGCCATCGCGCTATGCCTGATCTCCGCACGCGCCAGGAGCACCCCGACCGGCGCTTCGTTCCAACTGACCAAGGCGCGGGCGCCCGCGCACAAGGGCATTTCGTTTCCACGCGCACCGGGATAAGACGAACCAAAATCCGGGAATCGAAACGCTCATGTCCAAAGATCAGAAAGTCGCCCTCGTCACCGGCGCCGCGCGCGGCATCGGGCTCGCCGTGGCGCAGAAATTCCTCGCCGAGGGCTGGCGGGTGGCGCTGCTCGACATCCAGGGCCCGCTGCTGGAGGCCGCCGTCGCGAGCCTGAACCAGCCCGAGCGCACCCTGGCACTGACCTGCGATGTTTCAGACGCCAAGGGCATCGCCGCCGCCGTGGGCACGCTGGTCGCGCGGTTCGGCCGGCTCGATGCTCTGGTCAACAATGCCGGCATCGCGGTGTTCAAGCCGCTGCTGGAGATCGAGGACGCCGAATGGAGCCGGGTGTTCGATGTGAACCTCAGCGGTCCGTTCATCTGCACCCGGGCCGCCGCGCCGCTGATGCGCGAGCAGGGCGGCGGGTCGATCGTCAACATCACGTCCATCTCGGGCCTGCGCGCCTCTACCCTGCGCACCGCCTACGGCACCAGCAAGGCCGCCCTCGCCCATCTTACCAAGCAGCTTGCGGTGGAGCTGGCCAGCCTCGGCATCCGCGTCAATGCGGTGGCACCCGGCCCGGTGGAGACCGCCATGGCCAAGGCGGTGCACTCCCCCGAGATCCGCGCTGACTACCACGACAGCATCCCGCTCAACCGCTACGGGCTGGAGCAGGAGCTGGCGGAAGCCATCTTCTTCCTGTGCAGCGACCGCGCCAGCTACATCACCGGCCAGGAGCTGGCGGTGGATGGCGGCTTCGACGCCGCCGGCATCGGCCTGCCCACCCTGCGCGGCGCCCGCCGCAACGGCTGAGGCGACCGCGCCGGCGATTCAGGAGGGCCCGGCTACCATCTGCGCGTGGCCTTCCATCGCGTGGGCCGTGAATTCGGGCCCAGTGCTCCAACGGGCCCGGTCTTCCTCAGAGCCCGGTTGGAAACTCAAAAAGGCATAATCGCGATGACTCCCGTCATGCCCGGGCTTGACCCGGGCATCCACGCCGAACCGCTTGAGACAGCTTGTGAAAATCGCCCCCAGCCTTGCCGCGTGGATGGCCGGGTCAAGTCCGGCCATGACGGCGATTAGGGGGCGTGAGCGCTGCAGGCGCCAGCTTGGGCGAATAACCAAACAGTCTCTCAGCGACGGCGCCCTGCTGGTCAAGGTGCGCACGCAGAAGGGGCAGATCGAGCGCTAGAGTGTTTTCCGCTCGCCCTGGCTCAGGGAAAGCGCTCTAGACTCTTGCGCCGACGCGTTGTCTTCACGCGGACCGGTGTCCGCTTCGCGCCAAAAAGCTCTAGAACCCCACCAGCACTGCCTTGCCGATGCTGCGGCCGCTTTCCACCAGCGCGTGGGCCTTGCGCAAGTTGGCGGCGGTGATGGCGCCCAGTTCCTCGCGCAGGGAGGTGCGCAGCAGCCCGGCATCCACCAAGGCCGACACCTCGTTCAGCAGCTGGTGCTGGCGGATGAGGTCGGGCGTGTCGAACAGCGGGCGGGTGAACATGAGCTCCCAATGCACCGACAGGCTCTTGCGCTTGAACGGCACGATGTCGAGGGTCTTGGGATCGTCGATGAGCGCCAGCGCGCCCTGCGGCGCCAGGGCATTGGCGATGGCCGGCAGATGCTGGTCGGTTGCGGTGAGGCTCGCCACATACTGAACCTGCGGGATGCCGATGGCCTTCAGGCCCTCGTCGAGGGGCTGGCGATGGTCGATCACATGGTGCGCGCCCATGTCCTTGCACCATTGAATGGTTTCGGGCCGGGAAGCGGTGGCGATCACGGTGAGGCCGGTGAGCCGTCGCGCCAACTGGATGAGGATGGAGCCGACCCCGCCCGCCCCGTTCACGATGAGGATGGCGCCACCCTGCGTCTTCACCCCGTAAGGCAAGCCAAGGCGATCGAACAGTAATTCCCAGGCGGTGATTGCGGTGAGCGGCAGTGCCGCCGCCTCGGCATCAGTGAGGGTCGTGGGTTTGCGGCCGACGATGCGCTCGTCCACGGCATGAAGCACTGAATTGGTGCCGGGCCGGTCGATGCTGCCGGCATAAAACACCTCGTCGCCGGGCCGGAACAGGGTCACCTGCGGCCCGACGGCCTCGACGGTCCCGACCGCGTCGTAGCCGAGGACGTGAGCCGTGCCCTCCGCGGGCGTCGTCCGGGCGCGGACCTTCACATCCACCGGATTGACCGAGACGGCGCGCACCCGCACCAGCAGGTCGTGCGGGCGCAGCTCCGGGGCGGGGATGTCCAGATCGACCAGAGACGCTGCGTCCTCGATGGGCAGGGACGCATAAAATCCAACGGCTTTCATAGCGGAACCTCTGTGCGGCGGGGGCGGCCTCGGGCAACCAGGCACGCAGCCTCGTGGGGAAACAGGAGTGCAAGATCGCTTATTGGCCTCAAGAAGAAAAACGCATAATTCTGATCACAGAAAATCGAGATGCGAATAGATCCCCATGCGCTTTCCCGATCTTGAACTCGACCTGCTGCGCGCCTTCGTGGCGGTGGCGGAGACCGGCGGCTTCACCGCCGCCGCCGAGGTGGTCGGCCGCTCGCAATCGGCGGTGAGTCAGAAGGTCCTCAAGCTCGAGGAGCTTCTGGGGCGCCGCGTGTTCGAGCGCACCAGCCGCTCCCTCACCCTCACCCGCGAGGGCGAGACGCTGCTGGGGATGGCGCGGCGTATCCTGGAACTGAACGAGCTTGCGGTGCGCTCCCTGCTGGAGCCCACTGTCGGCAGCCTGCGCCTCGGCGTGTCCGAGGATTTCATGCCGAACCTGCTGCCGGGCATGCTGGCGCGCTTCCAGCGGCTTTATCCGGGCCTGCATATGGAATTGCGCACCGGGCTCAGCTGCGAGTTGCTGGCCGCCTACGATTCCGGACAGCTCGACGCGGTCATCGCCAAGAAGGACGGCACCGCCCAGCGCGGCCGCGTGATCTGGCGCGAACAACTGGTGTGGATGGCCTCCGCCGACTACCAGCCGGACTTCGAGCGGCCGGCACCGCTGGTGCTGCTGCCGGCGCCCTGCACCTATCGGGAGGTGATGATAAAAGCGCTGGACGCGGTGCGCCGGCCCTGGTTCGCGGCCTGCACGGCGTCAAGCCTCACCGGCATCCGCGCGGCGGTGGCCGGCGGGCTTGGCGTGACCGTATTGGGGCGCTCCTTCATCGGCCCCGACATGCAGGCCCTGCGCGCGCCGGACCACTGGCCCGCCTTGCCCATGACCGAAGTGGTTCTGGTGGGCGAGGAACGGGCGGAAGCGGACCTGGTGCGCCCGCTGGTCACCTTCCTCACCGAAACGCTGGCGACCCAGGCCTTTCCCTCAGCCGTCGCTTGAACGTCGCAACTTACGCCAGCCGCACCGGCTCCTGCGGCAAGGGCGGGGGATCATCCAGCGGTGGCGGCTCGGGGAACGGCTCGCGGCGCGGCTCCCGGGAGGGGTCGTCATCGGGAAGCGGCGGCAGGTCGGGGCCTGGAACCGGCACGGCGGGTGGATCCTCCACCGGAAGGGGCGGCTGGATCGGAGGCTCCGGCGACCGGCCGGGATCGGGTATCGGACTGATCGGCGATGCGGCCTCGGCAGCCGCGCGAACCCGGGCGAACATCATGCAGCGTTCCTCTCTCAAGTCGGAACGCGGCGTCGCGCCGGCCTGTTCCGGCCGGCGCGCAGCTGTCCTGTCCTACGGTGTCCTGTCGGCTCAGGAGAAGAACTCGGTGATGGACTGCCAGATGCTCTTCTTCGGCGCCCCGGCGACGGAGGCTTCCGCCGGCTTGGCACCGGGGGAGACGGTGCCGGCCTGCGACTTCGCCACCGCATCGGGCGTGACCATGGAGGCGAAGACATCGATCTTGGAAAGGGTTACCGGGCCAGCCATGCCGTCGGCCTCCAACCCGTTCTTGGCCTGGAAGGCCTCCACCGCCTTGGCCGTGCCCGGGCCATAGGCACCGTCGGCGGTGATGCCAAGGGCGGTCTGGAGCTTCTTCACCGTCTCGCCCTTGCTGCCCTGAGTGAGCAGGATCAGCTCAGGCAGGCCGAGGGCGGCGAAGGTGTCGGGCCCGGCGATGCCGTCCGCGGCGAGACCGTGCTGCGTCTGATAGGCCTTCAAGGCCTCTTCCGTTCCCGGGCCGAACTTGCCGTCGGCGGCGACGCCGAGCTTGGCCTGAAGGATTTTCACCGGCTCGCCGGAGAGTCCGCGCTTCAGAAGTGCCATGTTTGAATTTCCCGTCGTCAGAAAGAGAGGGCCGACAGCCTGAATATAGGCGTCAAGCGTAACAACGGGACAGGCGGGAAAAGGTGCCCGGAAAAGAAAAATGCCGGGTCCGATGAGGGACCCGGCAAGTATCGCCGCAGTGCGGCGAACCTTCCAGAGGGGAACAGCTGAGGCACCGCACAAGGTGCAATCAGCGCAGAGCCAAGATGCCCGCCTCTTAGGCAGTTTGCAACGGAGAATGGCTGCATATCAGGCATGTGCCCAGCGCTTGGCTGGCATACGCTATCGTTAGCATAATACCATTACTCGTCATAAATCAGTAATTCCACCGCTGCGCCTTGGAGATCAGGAAGTCTCGGAAGACCTGAATCCGAGCCACGGAGCGCATTTCTTGCGCATAGGTAAAGTATGCCTCAAGTTTGGGCGTCTCGCGGTCGGTGAACAGCTGCACCAGCGACGAGGCATCATCCGATAGGTAGTCGGGCAGCGTGCCGATGCCCACGCCGCGCTCCACCGCCCGCTTCAGGCCCAGCACGCTGTTGACCTCGAAGGCCGGCACACGGGGCGTCGAGCCGTCGCGCCCGGCATGCTCGAGCCAGTTCAGCCCCTGGAAATAGGGCGGGATCGGCCCGCCGAGCAATAGGATGCGGTGCTTGTCCAGCTCATCGATGGAGCGGGGATGGCCATGCCGCTTGAGATAATCGGCCGACGCGTAGGCATGGAAATGCACCGTGAACAGCCGGCGCTGCACCAGATCCGGCTGCACCGGCTGGCGCATGCGGATGGCCACGTCCGCCTCGCGCATGGCGAGATCCAGCTCCTCGTCGGTGAGGATGAGCTGGATGCGGATGTCCGGGAACAGCTCCACAAACTCACCCACCCGCGCCGTCAGCCAATGGGTGCCGAGCCCCACCGTGGTGGTGACGCGCAATTCACCGTTGGGCTTCTCGCGGCTGTCGGTAAGCTGGGCGCGCGCCGATTCCAGCTTCAGGAACACCTCGTGGGCGGTGCGATACAGCAGCTCGCCCTGCTCGGTGAGGATGAGGCCACGCGCATGGCGATGGAACAGCGGAACCTTCAGCTCCGTCTCCAGGGCTGAGACTTGCCGGCTCACGGCCGACTGGGAGAGGCCGAGCGTCTCGCCCGCATGGGTAAACGAACCCGCTTCGGCGGCGACGTGGAAGACCTTAAGCTTGTCCCAATCCATCAGGCCCGAGCCCCTTTGGAGCGCGCCGGCGTCCTTCTGAACGCAGAATCGCCCACTCACCCTTCAAGGGGACGGATCGCGCCCGTTGGGTGGCTCGCTTAGCGGCCCGCCCGGCTCTGGTCCGGCCCCCGCGTCGCCGGCTCATCGAGGGGCCGGACGACGTACTCTATTCAATCGGTTCAATGCGGAAGAACGGACAATCCGAGGACCCACCCCGGCCAGCCGACCCTTCCCGCCAAACAGGATCGCCGCCGGACGCCGGCGCGGGCGAGCGACGGGTTATTCCGCCGCCTTCGCCACGCCCTGGTGGGCCAGGAAGCGCTCCGCCTCGAGAGCGGCCATGCAGCCCCGGCCCGCGGCGGTGACGGCCTGACGATAGACGTCGTCCGCCACGTCGCCGGCCGCGAACACGCCCGGCACCGACGTTGCCGTCGAATCGGGCGCGGTCCAGACATAGCCGCTCTCCTTGAGCTTCAGCTGGTCTTTTACCAGCTCTGTGGCAGGCGCATGGCCAATTGCGATAAATATGCCGTCAGCGGGTAGCTCGGTGAGGACTCCGGTGCGCACGTCACGCAGTTTCGCGCCTGTGACCTTGGTGAAGGGGTCGTCCTGGCCCACCACCTCGGCCAGCTCCGCGTTCCACACCACCTTCACCTTGGGATGGGCGAACAGCCGTTCCTGCAGGATCTTCTCCGAGCGGAAGCTGTCGCGGCGATGCACGACGGTGACGTTGGAGGCGAAATTGGTGAGGAACAGCGCCTCTTCCACTGCCGTGTTGCCGCCGCCAACCACCACCACGTCCTTGCCGCGATAGAAGAAGCCGTCGCAGGTGGCGCAGGCGGACACGCCGGAGCCGCGGTAGGCCGCCTCCGATTCGAGCCCAAGCCAGCGCGCCTGGGCGCCGGTGGCCAGGATCACCACATCCGCCACATAGGTGTCGCCCGATTCGGTCACCATGCGGAACGGCCGGTGCGACAGGTCGAGGCTCGCCACATGGTCGGTGACGATCTTGGTGCCCACGTGCTCGGCCTGCGCACGCATCTGCTCCATCAGCCACGGCCCTTGGATGGGGTCGGCGAAGCCGGGATAATTCTCCACATCCGTGGTGATGGTGAGCTGGCCGCCGGGCTGGATGCCCTCGAACAGCACCGGCTCCAGCATTGCACGCGCTGCGTAGATGGCCGCGGTGTAGCCAGCCGGCCCCGAGCCGATGATGACGACTTTGACGGTGTGGGCAGTCATGAGTGTCCCCGAAATCCGTGCGGTGCCGCGGCAGGATGTGGAGCGGCGACGGCCGCGGGGGCCGGCGCTCCCGGCCGCAGCGTGAGCTATGCTCGAATGTAGGGGCTGCCCCCCAAGCTCACAAGGCTGGGCGAAGCATCCACAGGGCGCCCCGCACCGCGCCGCAGGACGGAAGGCGCGCCAACACAGCATTCGCCGACAAGGGGCGGCGCCCGCTGCGACGCTTTGGACCGCGACAGTGGCGCAAGATTATTTCGTTGCGTTGCCACAAGCGCGCACTAAGGTGCCGTGACGTTGCCGTAGGGAGTTGTGCCTTGACCGTTCGCCTTGATGCAGTCGACTGGAAAATCCTCGACGAACTGCAACGGGATGGGCGCATGACCAATGTGGAGCTGTCCCGCCGCGTCGGCATTTCCGCGCCGCCCTGCCTGCGCCGGGTGCGCGCGCTGGAAGAGGCCGGCATCATCGAGGGCTACCGCGCGCTGCTCGACGAAAAGAGCCTTGGCTATGACCTCATGGCCTTCGCCATGGTGCATCTCATCAGCCAGGCCGAGGTGGACCTCGACGCCTTCCAGGAGATGATCGCCCAATGGCCGCAGGTGCGCAGCGCCTGGATGCTCTCCGGCGACGTGGATTTCCTGATGCTGTGCGTGACCCCGGACCTGCGCAGCTTCCAGAACCTGGTGCTGGACATCACCGCCGCGCCCAACGTGCGCAACGTGAAGACCGCCCTCACCCTGAAGCAGTCCAAGAACGCCCCGGTGGTGCCGCTGGAAGCCGGCCTGCCCAAAGGCGCGTGATCCAGGGGGGCGAGATCCGGGGGGCGTGAGACGACGTGTCCTGAAGCCGCCCGCAGCCCCTCCCCCGCGTGCGGGAGAGGGTGTGAGGAGAATACGGCTCAGGCCCAGCGCACCGCCACGATCTCGAAGGAGCGCGCGCCCTTGGGCGTGACCACCTCCACCGAGGCGCCCTTCTTCTTGCCGATGAGCGCGCGAGCCACGGGCGAGGAGATGGAGATGCGACCCGCCTTGGCGTCGGCTTCGCTGTCGCCGACGATCTGCCAGACCTTCTCCTCCTCCGTGTCCTCGTCCACGAGGGTCACGGTGGCGCCGAACTTCACGATGTCGCCCGACAGCTTGGACACGTCGATCACCTCGGCCCGGGACAGCTTGTCCTCGAGATCGGCGACCCGCCCCTCATTCAGCGACTGCTGCTCCTTGGCAGCGTGATATTCCGCATTCTCGGAGAGGTCGCCATGGGCGCGGGCCTCGGAGATGGCGCTGATGATGCGCGGACGCTCCACCTGCTGGCGCTGCTTCAACTCTTGCGCGAGGGCGGCGTAGCCCGCCGCCGTCATGGGAATCTTCTCCATGGGTCCTTCTTCAGACCTCCTGAAACAGGTCACTGCGCCGGACACCCCTGGAGGGGGCGCCTCCGGCGCTAGAAAAGAAAGCCGCACCGTGCGGCGTTGGCCCACGGTTGCGGCGGCTGCCCCCGCCCGGCGGAAAACTCCCTAGGGAGCCGCACGGCGGCGAAGGCTCCACCTGCCCGACGCGAATGCGCTGGGCAGGCACGTCGAAAACGCCCGTGGAGGCAAAAAGCCCAGGGACAAACCCGGGCCCACGTGCGCCGCACCCAGCGGACGCAGAATCAGGCGACGGAGGCCTTGCCCCGCGCCTCTTGCCCGCCGGCTTCGAAATAGTCCTGCAACGGGCGCACCTTGAGATCTCCGCCTGCATAGGCCTTGATCCCCTGCGCCGCTGCAATGGCTCCCGACAGCGTGGTGTAATACGGCACTTTCTGCAAGAGGGCCGCTCGCCTCAGGGACCGGCTGTCGGCGAGGGCCTGGGCGCCCTCGGTGGTGTTGAAGACGAGCTGGACCTCGCCGTTCTTGATGGCGTCCACGATATGGGGACGGCCTTCAAGCACCTTGTTGATCTTGGCCGACGGCACCCCATGCTCCTCCAGGAAGCGCTGGGTGCCCGAGGTGGCGATCACCTTGAAGCCGATATCCAGTAGCATCTTGATGGAGGGCAGGATGCGTTCCTTGTCGCCTTCCTTCAGCGACACGAAGACGGTGCCGGACTTCGGCACCTTGGTGCCGCCGCCCAGCTGGCTCTTGGCGAAGGCGACGCCGAAATCGGTGTCGAGGCCCATCACCTCGCCGGTGGAACGCATCTCCGGCCCCAGCACCGTGTCGACGCCGGGGAAGCGGGCGAACGGGAACACCGCCTCCTTGATGGCGATGTGCGCCACCTGCGGCCGCTCAAGGTTGAACGAGGCCAGCTTCTCCCCGGCCATCACCCGCGCCGCGATCTTGGCGATGGGCAGGCCGATGACCTTGGCCACGAAGGGCACCGTGCGCGAGGCGCGCGGATTGACCTCCAGCACATAGATGACATCGCCCTTGATGGCGTACTGCACGTTCATCAGCCCGACCACGCCCAGAGCCAGCGCCATGGCGGCGGTCTGCTTCTCCAGCGCGGCGAGGATCTCCGGGGAGAGCGAATAGGGCGGCAGCGAGCAGGCGCTGTCGCCGGAATGGATGCCCGCCTCCTCGATGTGCTCCATGATGCCGGCGATGAACACGTCGGTGCCGTCGCACAGGGCGTCCACGTCCACCTCGATGGCGTCGGACAGGTAGCGGTCGAACAGCAGCGGGTTCTTGCCCAGCACCGTGTTGATCTGGCCGGTCTTGTCGTTGGGGTAGCGGGCCTTGACCTCCTGCGGCACGAGGCCGGGCAGGGTCTCCAGCAGATAGTCGCCGAGCTGGCTCTCCTCGCGGATGATCTGCATGGCCCGGCCGCCCAGCACGTAGGAGGGGCGCACCACCATGGGATAGCCCAGCTCCGCCGCCACCAGACGCGCCTGCTCCACGCTGTAGGCGATGCCGTTGGCGGGCTGGCGGATCTTCAGGCGGTCGAGCAGGGTCTTGAAGCGGTCGCGGTCCTCGGCGAGGTCGATGGCGTCCGGCGAGGTGCCGAGGATCGGCACTTCCGCATCTTCCAGCGCCTTGGCGAGCTTCAACGGGGTCTGGCCGCCGAACTGCACGATCACGCCCTTCAGCGTGCCGCTGGTCTTCTCGCGGGCGATCAGCTCCAGCACATCCTCGGCGGTCAGCGGCTCGAAATAGAGCCGGTCCGAGGTGTCGTAGTCGGTGGAGACCGTCTCCGGGTTGCAGTTGACCATGATGGCTTCATAGCCCGCGTCCTTCAGGGCGAAGGCCGCGTGGCAGCAGCAATAGTCAAACTCGATGCCCTGCCCGATCCGGTTCGGGCCGCCGCCGAGGATGATCACCTTCTGCCGGTTCGAAGGTCGCGCCTCGTCGGCGACGGCGCCGGCAAACGGCGTCTCGTAGGTGGAATACATATAGGCGGTGGGCGAAGCGAACTCGGCCGCGCAGGTGTCGATGCGCTTGTAGGCCGGGCGCACGTCAAGGCGCTGCCGACGTTCCCGCACCTCGGCTTCCGACAGACCGGCCAGGGTCGCGAGGCGGGCGTCGGCAAAGCCCATGGCCTTCAGGCTGCGGAAGGCACCGGCGGTGACCGGCAGGCCGAGCCGGCGCACCTTGGCCTCGGTCTCCACGATGCCGCGGATCTCGGCGAGGAACCAGGGGTCGATCTTGCAGGCGGAATGGATCTGCTCGTCGGTCAGACCGAGGCGCATGGCCTGCGCCACATAGAGCAGGCGATCCGGGGTGGGGGTGCCGAGCGCAGCGCGGATGGCGTTCTTGTCGTCGCCCTGCCCCAGCCCCTCGATCTCGATGTCGTCGAGGCCGGTGAGGCCGGTCTCCAGCGAGCGCAGGGCCTTCTGGAGGGATTCCTGGAAGGTGCGGCCGATGGCCATGGCCTCGCCCACCGACTTCATGGCGGTGGTGAGCACCGGATCGGCGCCGGGGAACTTCTCGAAGGCGAAGCGCGGCACCTTCGTCACCACATAGTCGATGGTGGGCTCGAAGGAGGCCGGGGTCGCGCCACCGGTGATATCGTTCTCGATCTCGTCCAGCGTGTAGCCCACGGCGAGACGCGCCGCGACCTTGGCGATGGGAAAGCCCGTGGCCTTGGAGGCCAGCGCCGAGGAGCGCGACACCCGCGGGTTCATCTCGATGACGATGAGGCGGCCATCCGCGGGGTTCACCGCGAACTGCACGTTGGAGCCACCGGTCTCCACCCCGATCTCGCGCAGCACCGCAAGCGATGCGTCGCGCATGATCTGGTATTCCTTGTCGGTCAGCGTCAGCGCCGGGGCGACCGTGATGGAATCACCGGTGTGCACGCCCATGGGGTCGATGTTCTCGATGGAGCAGATGATGATGCAATTGTCCGCCTTGTCGCGGACAACCTCCATCTCATACTCCTTCCAGCCGAGCACGCTTTCCTCGATGAGCACCTCGTTGGTGGGCGAGGCGTCGATGCCGCGCTCCACGATCTCGATGAACTCGGCCTTGTTGTAGGCTATGCCGCCGCCGGTGCCGCCCATGGTGAAGGATGGGCGGATGATGGCGGGCAGGCCCACCACCTCCAGCGCTTCCAGCGCCTGGGACAGAGTCTTGATCTGGCGCGAGGTGGGCGTGGAGAGGCCGATCTTGGTCATCGCCTCGCGGAACAGCTCGCGATCCTCGGCCTTGTCGATGGCCTCGGCGGTGGCGCCGATCATCTCCACGTCGTATTTTTCGAGCGTGCCCATCTTCTTGAGTGACAGGGCGCAGTTGAGCGCCGTCTGACCGCCCATGGTGGGCAGCAGGGCAAAGCCCTTGGAGCGGTCGCCGCGCTCCTTCTCGATGATCTTGGTGACGATCTCGGCGGTGATGGGCTCGATATAGGTCGCGTCCGCCATGTCCGGGTCGGTCATGATGGTGGCGGGGTTCGAGTTGACGAGGACGACCCGGTATCCCTCCTCCTTCAGCGCCTTCACCGCCTGCGTGCCGGAATAGTCGAACTCGCAGGCCTGCCCGATCACGATGGGACCGGCGCCAATGATGAGGATGGTTTCGATATCGGTGCGTTTCGGCATTTCTGTCTGGCGCTCTCCACCGTCGCCGCCCGCTCCCGGGTAGACACGGGGGCGGACCGCGGGATCCGTTTCGTCGATGCTTCCGGGCAGGTTTGCCTCAGGGGCACTCGCGCCTTTCCTATCGCGCTCCGGGCGCAAAAAAAGGGCCGCGGGTCACGCGCCCCCCGAAAGGATCGAGCACCGCCCCGGGCAGTCCCGGAAGCGTGCGCGCATGGGGGCGGAGGAAGTGCGAGGAGGTCACACCTCGGGAATTCTCTTTCACCCTGCGCGCTGATGGGCTTCCTTAGACCATAATTTGCGGCGACGGAAGCCATGACGCCGACGTTGACGGCTCACTCCCTCCGGAGACAGACGCGGTGCCAACCACCTTCGCCGAACTGGTCGTCAGATACCGCGCCCTCATCCGGCAACTGGCCACCTTCGTGGGCGTGGGCCTCACCGCCACCGCTGCCCATTTCGCGGCGCTGACGCTGCTGGTGGAAAACGGCCTCACCGGCCCGGTGGCGGGGTCAGGGGTCGGGTTCGTGGTGGGCGGGATCGTCTCCTACAGCCTCAACCGCCGCTTCACCTTCGAATCCACCCGCTCCCATGCGGGGGCGGTGCCGCGCTTCATGGTGGTGGCCGGGGTAGCCTTCGTACTGAACGGCCTCATCATGGGCCTGCTGGTGCACGAACTGGGGATCTACTACCTTTTGGCCCAGTCCATCACCACCGGCATCACCATGCTGTGGACCTTCTCCGGCTATCGCGTGTGGGCCTTCGCCCACCGCACCGGCGCCCGGCAGGCCTGAGCCGAACCGACCAACTACCGGTAGGTCACCCAGAACACGCCCACGGTTGGGGCGGCAGAGCGCAGGGCCGCATCGCTGGAGGCAATGCTCTTTGGCCCGGACAGCCGCGCCTGGGCCTGGTCCGAAGCGCTGGCCGAAAGCGCCAGCTGCACGCCGAGGGTGCAGCCGCCGCCCAGGTTGCCGAGCCGCCCGCCGCGCCAGTCCGCCACCACGCCGCCGCCATTGCCGCCGAAGCCCTGCACCCGGAACGGCTTGCCGTTGGCCTTTTCGAGGTCGGCGAGGGTGGAGCCGATGGCGATGCCGTTCACGCTCCAGGCGCTGGATTCGGTGAAGGCCACCCGGCGCGGGCCCACCATGTCGATGGCGTCCTTCCAGGCGATCTCCAGGCTCAGCGCCGGATCGTTGGGCAGGACCACGAGACCGGGCGAGGTGCTGCCATCGGGGGAGATGATGTTGCCGGTCACCACATTGGCCTGGCCGAAATCGGCGGCGATGTTGACGGCGCTGGTATTGGGCGCGAACGGGCCGGCGCACTGGAACTGGCGCGGGCCGGCGGTGGGCCGCGGGATCGCCACCACCGTCTCCGAATAATCGCCGAACGCGTCGGACTGCTTCACCACGCCCGTACCCCAGCTGTCCGGATTGCCCTGGCAGGCCGTCAGGGCCAGTGCCGCGGCAAAGGCCGCGCAAAGGGCCGCAGCGGGGAAAGTGCCGGGCGCGGCCGGACGGGCAAGGGGACGACGCTGGGCCATGGCTGCCTTCTGGACATGACGAGGAAGGGCTGGTCGTCCCCGGCCTGTCGCGGTACCGCCGCGCTAAACGCCATGGATCGTCCCTGCCCGACGCCCTTCTTAGAGCGTTTTCGAGCCAAGGGGATACCGGCCGGCGTGAAGAAACGCCTCAACCCGTGCCTGCGTGGCCTCTTCCGCGCGCTTCTGCGACGGCAAAACCCGTTAGATGGCAAGCCGTTGTCCGGCGAAGGGGGCGGACGGCGGGCATTGCGGCCCAGGCCTCACTCCACCAGTTCGCGCGCGAGGCAACCCCACCAGTCCTCGACCTCGCTCAGGCTGGCCGGAGCGATCTGCGCGAGATCGCCGACAAAGCCGTCCCACTGGTCGCGCACAGTGGGGGAAACCGAGGTGAGCACGGAGAGCTCCGCCGCCACCGCCGCGTGGAAGGCGCTGGTGAGCCCGCGCCCCTCCGCCTCCTGACGGCCGAACTTGGAGAGGATCACCACCGTGTCGGAGAGGTCGCCGCCCTCATCGAGGCGTGCGGCGATGGCCCGCTCCACGCCTGCGGAGGCGGCCGCGAGCCCGGCGGGATCGAGGCTGCAGCCGGCCGCGCCGGGGCCGAGATTCTGGTGCAGGCGGTTGGTCTCGCCGGAGACGAGGTCGAGCAGCAGCGCGTCCTCGTGGGCGCAGCCGGGCGGCAGATGCTCCACCACGCCCAGCACACGCACGCCGGACGCACGCAGCCCCTTGGCCGCCTCGATCAGGAGGGACTGGATCTTCTCCCGGTCCGCCCCCTGCACGGCGAGGATCATCGCCCGCTCAGCCGCCATCCCCAGATCCAATCCTGCATTTTACCCGCGCGGGGCCTTATAGCATCGGGAGCGTCACCCGGCGACGCCATCAAAGCTGTATCGTAACCAGCATATCACATGTCGCGACGTGGAAAACGGGTCACATCTTCGCGCGGTGCGTCCCACCCTTGCCACGACATTCTATTATGCGCAGGGCTTCGGGACTGTCAGCCGTGGATGTGAACCCTCGTGAAGCGCCTTTTGCAAACGCTCCTCTTGTCAACGCTGCTATTGCCAGCCTTCGTTGCCCTGTCGCTCGCCGCCCTGCCGACGCCGGCCGAGGCGGCGCACAAGCACACCCATTCCAAAAAAAGCCATTCCCACACCGCCCAGCCCGACAACGGCCAGCCGAAGCGCGACGCCGCGATGCTGCACGTGGACCTGCCCACCCGCATCGAGCAGCGCTGCAACGCCCGCGCCATGGGCACCGTAGGGCGCGAGCATGCCGACATGCAGCCCGAGGAGGCCGTGGCCTATGCCTTCGCCGATCCCCAATTGGGGGAGGCCTCCATCACCGCGCCGGGGGCGGCCATACGCAGCCACGGGCACTGGTACCACCTCTCCTACACCTGCCACACCAGCGCCGACGGCATGGACGTGGACACCTTCAGCTACACGCTGGGCGAGGAAGTGCCCCGCGACGAGTGGTCGGCGCATTCGCTGGTGCCGTAAGGGCCTTCGGTCTTGGTCTTGAATGACCGCGACCGGTCCTCAGTGGATCGTTTCGGTGTAGACGAACTTGGGCATGCGCCAGCCGAACCGCAGGGCAAGCATGCGCATCCCCAACCCGAGCGCCATGACGCCGATGGTGAGGGGATCGTGCGGCAAATCCAGCGCCTTGCCCGCCATGTAAAGGCCGCCGGTGACGATGGACACCGTGCCGTAGAGCTCGGCCCGGAACAGCAGCGGGACGTCCGCGCACAGCACGTCGCGCAGGACGCCGCCGACGCAGCCGGTGATCATCCCGGCGGCGATCACCACCACCACCGGCATGTCGAGGCTCATGGCCACGTTGCAGCCGATGACGGTGAACACCACCAGCCCCACCGCATCGAGGAACAGGAAGACGTGCCGCAGGTGGCGCATGTAACGCGCCACCATGATGGTCGCCAGCGCCGCGCCGCAGGTGATGAGCAGGTATTCCGGATGCTGCACCCAGGACAGGGGATGCCGGCCCAGCAGCACGTCGCGCACCGAGCCGCCGCCGAGCGCCGTGACCGAGCCGAGCAGGCACACGCCCACCCAGTCCATCTCCCGCCGCCCCGCCGCCAGCGCGGCCGTCATCGCCTCCGCCACGATGGCGACGATGTAGAGAACCTTGAGAAGATCCGCCGTCTCCATGCCCGCCTCCCCGCCCCACGGTCCGCAGGGCGTAGCACGGGGGCGGCGGGATGGGCGAGTGGCGCGGCCTCTACCATCGGCCTCGGTCATTGACCGACGCCAAGTGGCTCCGCTCAAGCGCCGCGCGAGCTTTACCAAGGGCCCGTGAGCTTTGTTTACGGGCCCTTGGTTTTACCCCTTCGACCGTCGCCCGCCCTTCCGGTAGCCCTTGGTGCCGGGATCGGGGCGCGGGCCGGGGCGGAAGGTGTCTTCCGTGATGGGCACGGCGCGGTCCGAGCCGGGACCCATGTCGTCGAGGGAGGGCTTGTGGGCGCGGGTGACCGGAGCGGTGTAGCCCGCCTGCTCCTCGCCCATCCCTTCGTCATCGGGTTCAGAGCGCGGCTTGCGCCCCGCCCCGCGGCCGCGCGGCAAGAGCTTGCCGGCGTCTTCCTTGGGCGGCAGGTTGGCCGCCTTGCCGTATTTGCGCGGACCCCGGAAGCCGCCGGACTTGTCCTCCACCGCCTCCTGCCGGGCGAGGGGATCGTCGGCCACCGCCAGCTCGGTCGCCTCCAGCCGGCGGATCTCGTCGCGCAGGCGGGCGGCGGTCTCGAAGTCGAGGTCCGCGGCGGCGGCGCGCATCCGCTTCTCCAGGTCCGCCATCACCGCCTTGAGGTTGTGCCCGAAGGCGGCCCCCTCCTCCGCCAGGCCCGCATCCACCTGCACGTGGTCGCGCTCGTAGACGGAATTGAGAATGTCGCCGATGGCCTTCTTCACGCTCTCCGGCGTGATGCCGTGGGCGGTGTTGTAGGCTACCTGCTTCTCGCGGCGGCGGGAGGTCTCTGCCATGGCCCGCTCCATGGAGCCGGTGACCCGGTCGGCATAGAGGATGACGCGGCCGTCCACGTTGCGGGCAGCGCGGCCGATGGTCTGCACCAGCGAGGTCTCCGAGCGCAGGAAGCCTTCCTTGTCCGCGTCCAGGATGGCCACCAGCCCACACTCCGGGATGTCGAGGCCCTCGCGCAGCAGGTTGATGCCGATGAGCACGTCGAACGCCCCAAGCCTGAGGTCGCGGATGATCTCGATGCGCTCGATGGTGTCGATATCGGAATGCATGTAACGCACGCGGATGCCGTGCTCGTGCAGATATTCGGTGAGGTCCTCGGCCATGCGCTTGGTGAGTACCGTCACCAGCGTACGGTAACCTTTCGCCGCGAAGGCCCGCACTTCGCCCAGCAGATCGTCCACCTGGGTGCGGGCGGGGCGCACTTCCACCGGCGGATCGATCAGCCCCGTGGGCCGGATCACCTGCTCCACGAACACGCCGCCGGTCTTCTCCATCTCCCAGGTGCCGGGGGTGGCGGAGACATGGACCGTCTGCGGCCGCATGGCCTCCCATTCCTCGAAGCGCAGCGGGCGATTGTCCATGCAGCTCGGCAGGCGGAAGCCGTATTCCGCCAGCGTCGCCTTGCGGCGGAAGTCGCCGCGATACATGGCGCCGATCTGCGGCACGGTCACATGGCTCTCGTCGATGAAGACGAGGGAATTGTCGGGCACATATTCGAACAGGGTCGGCGGCGGCTCGCCCGGCTTGCGGCCGGTGAGCCAGCGCGAATAATTCTCGATGCCGGCGCAACTGCCGGTGGCCTCCATCATCTCAAGGTCGTATCGGGTGCGCTGCTCCAGCCGCTGGGCCTCCAGCAGGCGGCCCATCTTGTAGAGCTCGTCGAGGCGCATCTTCAGCTCGGCCTTGATGCCGGTGATGGCCTGGATCAGCGTCGGACGCGGGGTGACGTAATGGGAGGCGGCGTAGACGCGCACGCTCTTCATGTCACCGCTCTTGTGGCCGGTGAGCGGGTCGAACTCGGCGATGCTCTCCACTTCGTCGCCGAACAGGGAGACGCGCCAGGCGCGATCCTCGTAGTGGGCGGGGAAGATCTCCACCACGTCGCCGCGCACCCGGAAGGTGCCGCGGGCGAAATCCGACTGGATGCGCTTGTATTGCAGGGCCACGAGATCGGCCAGCAGGCCGCGCTGGTCGATGCGCTCGCCCACCTTGATGTCGAAGGTCATGGCCGAATAGGTCTCGACCGAGCCGATGCCGTAGATGCACGACACCGAGGCGACGATGATCACATCGTCGCGCTCCAGAAGGGCACGTGTCGCCGCATGGCGCATGCGGTCGATCTGCTCGTTGATGGAGGATTCCTTCTCGATATAGGTATCCGTCCGGGGTACATAGGCCTCCGGCTGGTAGTAATCGTAGTAGGAGACGAAATATTCCACCGCATTGTCGGGGAAAAAGCTCTTGAACTCGCCATAGAGCTGGGCCGCCAGCGTCTTGTTGGGTGCGAGCACGATGGCCGGGCGCTGGAGCTGCTCGATTACCTTGGCCATGGTGAAGGTCTTGCCCGATCCGGTGACGCCTAGCAGCACCTGGTCGCGCTCGCCGGCCTGCGCCTGGGCGCACAGCTCGGCGATGGCCTGCGGCTGGTCGCCGGCGGGCTCGAAATCGCTCTTCATGATGAAGCTGACGCCGCCCTCGGACTTCTCCGGACGCGGCGGACGATGGGGCACCCAGGTCTGGCCGTTGACCTCCGGCCGCCCGTTCTCGATCAGCTGCGACAGCGCCTGCACCGTGGCGGAGGCCCCGGCGGACCCGAAATCGAGGCTCACGTCCCCGGGTGCGAGCCCGAGGGACTGTGCGAGTTCAGGATCCAGCGCCTGCTGGGGCGCCGGCTCGAAATGACGCTGGGAGCGCTCTCCGAGCTTACCGGGACGGGATGCTTTGGCCATAGGGGGAATATGGGGGCGATCCCCCCGTTAGGAAAGACGCAGAGCGCGAGACCTCGCGTCGCCAAAGTTCGGAAAATGTCATGCATCCAGTGATGCAAAAATGACACGCATAAGCTGCATTGGTTAATAATATGCAACTAATACTTGTCGCAGCATCCAGTCGCACGCAATCCTTGTCGAAAGCAGGGGGCTGCAATGAATCAGAATAACAGGAAGGTTCGGCGCGCGGTCGCAGCGTCGGCATTGATCGCGATGGGGCTCGGTCTTTCAGGCTGCGATACGCTGATGTCCGGCATGCGCGCACCCATGCGACCGGTTCAGCTGGTCGATTACAATCTCAGCCTGTCCTATGTGGACGTTCAGACCAACCAGATCGTCCAGTCTGGATCGGCGACATCGCCGGCGCTCGGTGCGCAGCCGTCGGCGTTTTCGAACCGCTACGTGCCGGTCATCGACCCAGAGATCCTGCGCTACGCATCGGAAACTTCGCAGAATCGCGACTTCGTGCAGGACGCGCTGATGCAGCGCTCGGATGTCCTTTGCGAGGCCTTCATCGACGACCTCTACGTCCGTGTGACCCACCGCAAACTCTTCCTCGGCGAGGTGGCCATGGTGGCCTCGGCAGTGGGCGCCTTCACGGGCGGCGAGGCGGCGCAAGCGCTGAACCTGGTCTCGGCCATTGCCCAGGGCAGCGACACGCTGGCCGACAGCGCCCTGATGCAGAACCAACTGGTTACACTTATCGCCAACCAGATCCAGGCCAACCGTACACGCATCCGCGACCAGATCGTTAGCAAGCGGACGGACGGGCTCACCAAATACCCGCTCGCGCTCGCGCTGCGGGACGCACAGGCCTATCATCAGTCCTGCTCGTTCATGTCCGGCATCTCCAGCCTTTCCGTGACGTCCAACAAGGCGGATATCACCGCCGCCAACGCGGTCTCGACGACTGTCATTGACAAGGCGAAGATCCAATAGGCGCGGAGCCCGGCCGGATCATGTGCTAAGAGCAGGGCATCCCAGTCTGGATGCTCTGCCCCATGCCCTCATTCACCACGCTTCTGCCCCCTCAGCTTCTCCCCATCGTCATGCTTGTCGCCTCCAACGTCTTCATGACGTTCGCCTGGTATGGGCATCTCAAGCACAAGTCGGCGCCGCTGGTGCTGGCGATTTTTGCCAGCTGGGGCATCGCGTTTTTCGAGTATTGCCTCGCAGTCCCGGCCAACCGATTCGGATCTGAGGTCTATTCAACAGCCCAGCTCAAGACCATGCAGGAGGTCATCACCCTCCTCGTCTTCGCCGGCTTCTCGGTGCTCTACCTGAAGGAGCCGCTGGGCTGGAACCACCTTGTGGGGTTTGCCTTCATCTCGGCCGGGGCCTTCTTCATCTTCCACAAGTTCTGAGCAGCGACACTTCCGCCATCAGGACGGCGCCAGCGCCGCCAGCTCGGCGGCGAAGGAATTGTGCCGCCGCGCCGTCGCCGGCAAGTCGATGGTGAGGAGGCGGCCGTCGCGCACCACCACGCGGCCGTTGATGATGCTCAGGCTCACCTGCTGCGGCGCGCAGAACAGGAGCGCCGCGACCGGATCGTGCAGCGCCCCGGCATAGGCCAGCGCCGACATGTCGAAGGCGACGAAATCCGCCGCCATGTCCGGGGCCAGCGCGCCGATGTCGTCCCGTCCCAGCACCCGCGCGCCGCCCAAAGTCGCCAGTTCCAGCGCCGTGCGCGCGCTCATGGCGTCGGGGCCGAAGGCTACGCGCTGGAGCAGCATGGCCTGGCGTGCCTCGGCCAGAAGATGGCCGCTGTCGTTGGAGGCCGAGCCGTCCACCCCGAGGCCCACCGGGATGCCTTCCGCGCGGAACCGCTTCACCGGCGCGATGCCCGAGGCGAGGCGCATGTTGGAGCACGGGCAATGGGCTATGCCTGTGCCCGTGCGGGCGAACAGGGCGATACCCGCCTCGTCCAGCTTCACGCAGTGAGCATGCCACACGTCCGGCCCAACCCAGCCCAGCTCGCGGACATATTCGGTGGGGCCCATGCCGAAGGTCTTGTGGGAAAAGGCGATATCCGAATCGTTCTCGGCGAGATGCGTATGCAGGGTCAGGCCGTTGGCGCGGGCGAGGCGGAGCGTGTCCCGCATCAGGTCGTGGCTCACGGTGAAGGGCGAGCACGGCGCCAGCACCACCCGCAGCATGGAGAAGCGGTCGGGGTCGTGATAGGCGCCGATAAGGCGCTCGGCGTCCTTCATCACGAAGCCCTCGTCCTCCACCACCCGGTCGGGAGGCAGGCCGCCCTTGCTCTCGCCCACGCTCATGGAGCCGCGGGCGGCGTGGAAACGCATTCCGACCTGCCGCGCAGCGCGGATGGAATCGTCGAGCCGCACCCCGTTGGGATAGATGTAGAGATGGTCCGACGACGTGGTGCAGCCGGAGAGGATCAGCTCCGCCATGGCGGTCAGGGTCGCCGTCTCCACCATCTCGCCGGTCAGCCCCGCCCACAGCGGATACAGCGCGCGCAGCCAGTCGAACAATTCGCCGTCCTGCGCCGCCGGCACCGCGCGGGTCAGGCTCTGCACCATGTGGTGGTGGGTGTTGACGAGGCCCGGGATCACCACATGGCCGGCAAGGTCGATGACTTCGTCCGCCTGCGCCGGCAGATCAGCGGCGCGTCCCACCGCGACGATACGCCCGTCTTCGGCATAGAGCCCACCGCCCGGGATCTCCCGGCGCTCTCCATCCATGGTGACGAGGACGAGGGCGTTGCGGGCGAGCAGCGTCTGGGCCATGGGGTCTCCGCGGAACAGGGCGCCCGGAATCAAGAGCCAAGCGCCATCGGCGACCCGATGTTAGGAGCGATGGGGACCCAAGGGAATCCCGTCAGGGCCACTCATTTGGCGGCGGCGGGCACCACGCGCAGGATCTCGCCGGTGTCGTCGGTGGCCAGCCACAGCGCCCCGTCCGGTCCCTGCCGCACGTCGCGGATGCGCTTGCCTAACGGCAGTTGCTCCTCGCCGGTCACGGCGCCGTTGCGGACCTTCACCTCCACCAGCGCCTGCCCCGCCAGCGCGCCGACGAAGAGCTGGCCCTTGAACGCGGGCAAAAGGTCGGCGGAGTAGAAGGCCGCGCCGGAGGGCGCGATGGAGGGATCCCAATAGAACAGGGGCTGCTCCATGCCCTCCTTGCGCGTCCCGACGCCGATCTTGGCGCCGGAATAATGCCGGCCGTAGCCGATGATAGGCCAGCCGTAGTTCTTGCCCGCCTCCGGCCGGTTCACCTCGTCGCCGCCGCGCGGACCGTGCTCCACCGTCCACAGCCGGCCGGTGGCGGGCTCGATGACGCCGGCCTGCACGTTGCGATGGCCGTAGCTGAAGATTTCAGGCCGCGCGCCGGGGCGGTCGCGGAAGGGATTATCCGCCGGGATCGAGCCATCCGGCGCGATGCGCACCACTTTGCCGAGGGTGGTGGAGAGGTCCTGCGCCTTGTCCATCAGGTCGAAGCGCTCACCCAGCGTCACGAACAGCATGCCGTCCGGCGCGAACACGAGGCGCGAGCCGAAATGGTTGCCGCCGGAATGGGCGGGCTGCTGGCGGAAAATCACTTGCAGGTCGGTGAGCCGGGTCAGGTCCTCCGAGAGGCGCCCGCGCGCCACGGAGGTGCCGGCACCGTCCGGGCGGGGCTCGGCATAGCTCAGATAGATCAGGTGGTTGGTGGCGAAGGCGGGGCCCAGCGCCACATCCAGCAAGCCGCCCTGCCCCCGCGCCGCCACATCGGGCACGCCGACGATGGGCGCGCCGAGCTTTCCGGAGGAATCGATCACGCGCAGGCGCCCATCCCGCTCGGTGACGAGAAGGCGGCCGTCCGGCAGGAAGGCCATGCTCCAGGGATGCTCCAGCCCCGAGGCGAAAGGCACCACGCGCACCTCTTCGCCGGCGAAGCGCCTCGCGGCACCGGCATCGTCGGCCGCGAAGGCAAAGGCGCCGGCGACAAGCAGGCCGAGCAGCGCCAGCGCAGCGATGGCGGCGCGGCGGCCGGGACGGGGAAAAGAGGAACGCTGCCGGTGATCGCGCCGGGCAAGAACCGCGCCCATCTCGCGCGGCAGGGTACGGAAACGGGGATCGGGTCGCAGCTGCATCGCCGGCTCAGCGCGGCCGGCGAAAGAACTCGGCATCACGGGCCGTCCGTGACCTGGCGCGGACGAGGCGTTGCGCGGCACGGCGGCCGACAAGAAGGACGCTGCCGGCCATGGCCAGGCCGAGCAGGATGCCGGAATAGTCGATCACGCCGTTGACGATGAGCTGGCTGGCCGCGGCCGCATGCTCCGCGCTCAGCACGAAGGCGACGGCGCCGATGGCGAGCATGAGGGCGAAGGTGAGAGCCGCCTGGGCGAGCGCGTCGCCCACCTTGTGGTCACGCACCGCGCGGGCAAGCACTTCCGGATCGGCGGACGAGACGCCCGCGCCTGGGCGATCAAGCCGCCCCAGGGTGAAGTGCCCAACTTCCATGTCACACCGTCCGGACATGATGATCTCGCTCAGTAGAACGCAACCGACCAACGTCGACGCATGCGAATCAGTTCCGCCGACACATGCGAGAGTGGAAAGGAATCGTGGCGCCACGGCGGCTTGGCCTTTGCACATTATGGCAAGATGATGTCACGCCCTCACGGAACCGCGATCAATCCCCGCTATGTTTCCGCGACAGACGGCCGCCATTCCATGTCCACATGGCCGGGCTCCGCCGCCACCCGCTCCAGCCAAGCCCGCACGGCGGGAAAGCCGCGCAGCGAGAAGTCCCCCTCCTCGGCCACGTGGGTGTGGGCATAAAGCGCCATGTCGGCGATGGTGAGAGCCTCGCCGACGAAGTAGCGCCGGCCGGCGAGATGGCGTTCCATCACCTTGAGGGCGGCGTATCCCTCCTCCATCCAGCGGTCCACGTCGTGGGTGCGCAGGTCCCGGCCGCCCCGCACCTGCTTGAGCCAGAACCGCGCCGCGGCAATGCCGGGCTCGTGGCTGTGCTGCTCGAAGAACATCCAACGCAGCGTCTCCGCCCGATCGAAGGGGTCGGCGGGCAGGAAGGGCGTGCCGTCCGCCAGATAGAAGAGGATGGCGTTTGATTCGGCGAGGAAGCACCTGTCGATGCCCAGCAGCGGGACCCGTCCCTCCGGGTTGCGGGCGAGGAATTCCGGGGTGCGGTGCTCGCCGGCGAAGATGTCCACTTCTTCCAGGCGGAACGGCCGGCCAAGCTTCGCCAAAATAAGGCGCACCTTGTAGGAATTGCCCGAGGCCTGGGTGGAATAGAGCGTCAGCACCCGTCCCCTCCCCGAAATCCAAGGCATCCCAATGCGATCGCCGCCTGATGCGCGCGCGCCGAGCTTGGCCGTCGCGCCTCCATGTGGCCCGTGGGTTGCGTTGCCGCAAGGGCCGCGCCCGAGCCGTGGCGATCCATCACGGGCGCGTGCCGCGATATTCAAGATCGTTGCTTGTTTGCGGGCGGCGGCTGAACTAGTGTCCGCGCCGCGTCGGCAGGAGCCGGCTGCGATCCTGCCAAATGCCCAGCCCGCGCCGCCTTTTGCCTCGTGCGGCCGGGCGCGTCCGGAGCCTAAAGGCCATGAGCCTCATCTCGTCCGCCCTGAAGCGCATCAAGCCCTCCCAGACCATCGCCATCTCCAACAAGGCGCGGGAGCTCAAGGCGGCCGGGCGGGACATCGTCGCGCTCTCCGCCGGCGAGCCGGACTTCGACACCCCCGAGAACATCAAGGAAGCGGCCATCGCCGCCATCCGCCGGGGCGAGACCAAGTACACGGCCGTGGACGGCATCCCTGAGCTGAAGGCCGCCATCTGCCGCAAGTTCAAGCGCGAGAACGACCTCGACTACAAGCCTTCGCAGGTCACGGTCGGCACAGGCGGCAAGCAGGTGCTGTTCAACGCTTTGGTCGCGACGGTGGATGCCGGCGACGAAGTGCTGATCCCCGCCCCGTACTGGGTGAGCTATCCGGACATCGTGGAATTCTGCGGCGGCAAGCCGGTGCCGGTGATGACCACCATCGAGGACAACTTCAAGCTGCGTCCCGACGTGCTGGAAGCCGCCATCACCCCCAAGACCAAGTGGCTCATCTTCAATTCGCCGTCCAACCCTTCGGGCGCGGCCTATTCCTTCGACGAGCTGAAGGCGCTCACCGACGTGCTGGTGAAGTATCCGCAGGTGTGGATCCTCACCGACGACATGTACGAGCACCTCGTCTATGACGACTTCAAGTTCGTCACCCCGGCGCAGGTGGAGCCGAAGCTCTATAACCGCACGCTGACCATGAACGGCGTGTCGAAGGCCTATTGCATGACCGGCTGGCGCATCGGCTACGCCGCCGGCCCCGAGGCCCTCATCAAGGCCATGGGCACGCTGCAGTCCCAGTCCACCTCCAACCCCTCCTCCATCGCCCAGTGGGCGGCGCTTGAGGCGCTGGACGGACCGCAGGACTTCATCGCCGCCAACAACAAGGTGTTCAAGGAACGCCGCGACCTGGTGGTGTCCATGCTGAACCAGGCGAAGGGCCTGCACTGCCCCAAGCCCGAGGGCGCGTTCTACGTCTTCCCGTCCTGCGCCGGCACCATCGGCAAGACCACGCCCGGCGGTGTCACCATCGCCAGCGACGAGGACTTCGCCACCCAGCTGCTGGAGGCGGAAGGCGTTGCCGTGGTGCATGGCTCGGCCTTCGGCCTGGGCCCGGCATTCCGGATTTCCTATGCCACCGCCACGTCGGACCTTGAGGAAGCCTGCCGGCGCATCCAGCGCTTCTGTGGCTCCCTGAGCTGATCCGGGCACAGGGCCCGGAAAAAAGGAACACATAGCCCTTTGAAGCGTTGGCGCAGCAGTGAAGTCTGGGCTAAGGCTTCGCTGTCGTCGGGTGCAGGGATCAACCCGCCCGCTTCCCACAGGAGGAACGACATCATGAAGACTGTTTTCAAGGCCGGCCTCGCGGCTGCTGCCCTGCTCGTCGCCGGCGCCATGCCCGCTTCCGCCCAGTCTCGCGTCCAGGTGGGCACGCTGAGCTGCAACCTCGCGCCGAACGTGAGCTTCGTCCTCGGTTCCGTGCGTGAGATGAGCTGCTCCTTCCTGCCGTCCTCGCGCAGCGCCAAGGCTGGCACCTATCAGGGCGTGACCCGCCGCTTCGGTCTCGACCTGGGCTTCAGCACCTCCGGCCGCATGGTGTGGGCCGTGTTCGCCCCCACCGCCGTGGTCGGTCGCGGCGCCCTGCGCGGCACCTATGTGGGCGCCTCCACCAACGCCTCGTTCGGCGTGGGCCTCGGCGCCAACGTGCTGGTGGGCGGTTCGTCCAACACCATCGCGCTGCAGCCGCTCTCCGTCGAAGGCCAGACCGGCGTCAACCTCGCCCTCGGCGTGTCCGACCTGACCCTGCGCTGATTCGGCCTCGCCCGCGGCGGAGCAGCTCCAGGAGCCTGCTCCGCTACGGCATGATGCTGCCTCTGTCCCGTTCGATGCGCCCCTGGCCGATGGCCGGGGGCGCATGCGTTTTCAAGGCCTCCCAACGCATTCGGGGGATGGACGGCAGGATGAGTCTCCGCCAGCGGGCTGACCCCGCCCGGCAGCGCGTTACCCCTTTTTGCCCCGCTTCATGAAAAAGCCGGATCTTGGGCGCCACACTCGCCTTTGGTCGCATCGCGCAGGCGGTTCGATGCGACGGCCTTGTTGCGGGGGTCCGGAATGTCTCACCTGTTCGCCCGGCTGTTGATCCCGGGCGCTGTCGCCGTTTCGTCTGTTGCCATCTCAGCTGGCGCCTTGGCCGGTGCCACCATGCCCCAGGTCTCCGCCGGGCTGCTGGAATGCCGGGGGGAATTCGCCACCGCCTATGGCTTTGGCTCCACTCGGAAGGTGCGCTGCGAGTTTCGCCCCTCCGTGGGGATGAACCACTATTATGCCGGCACCCTCGACCGCGTCGGCCTCGATTTCGGCGTCTCCGACCAGGCCAGCATGCTGTGGGCGGTGCTTGCCACCTCGCCGCAGGTGGATCCGGGCGCGCTGGCCGGCACCTATGTGGGCCTGTCCACCGGCTTCTCCCTGGGACCGGGCTTCTCGGCCAACATGCTGGCCTCGCAGGACGCCACAAGGCAGGTGACGTTGCAGCCCATCAGCGTCTCCTCCGACAGCGGCCTCAGCGTTTCCATCACCGGCGCGACCCTGACCCTCGCCCCCTCGGGTCCCATCCCGCAATAGCGCGGGATGGGACTAACCCGCGTCAGAACCAGATCTTTTCCGCCTCGCGGCCGGCATAGAGGCCGGCGACATATTCGCCATAACCGTTGAACAGCTCGGTGGGACGGCGGTTGCCGGTGGCGATGTCCTCCTCGCTCGCCTGGCTCCAGCGCGGGTGCGGCACCTTGGGATTCACATTGGCCCAGAAGCCGTATTCCGCGCCCTGGACCTCCTCCCAGAAGCTTAGGGGCTGCTTGTCCGTGAAGGAGAAGCGCACGATGCCCTTGATGGATTTAAAGCCATATTTCCAAGGTGTTACCAGCCTGAGCGGGGCACCGAACTGGCCCGGGGCCGGCTTGCCGTAGACTCCGGTGACGAGGAAGGCCAGCTCGTTGGTGGCCTCGGCCAGGGTGAGGCCCTCCACATAGGGCCACGGATAGCGGAAATCCCTCTGATTCGACGCGACTTTCGGGCTCAGGAAGGTCTCCATCCGCACGTATTTCGCGCCCGCCTTGGGACCCGCCAGCGCCACCAGTTCCTTCATGGCGAAGCCGGTCCAGGGCACCGCCATGGACCAGGCTTCCACGCAGCGGTGGCGGTAGAGGCGCTCCTCCAGCTGGACCTTCTTGAGCAGGTCGTCGATGCCCAGCTCCTGGGGGTTGTCCACCAGCCCGTCGATCTTCACCAGCCACGGCCGACGCTCGAAGCGGCTCATGGAGGGGGCGACGTTCTTGCCGTAGCTGAACTCGTAATAATTATTGACGGTGCTGGACTTGGCCTCGGGCGTCACCGGCCGGTCGAGGGTGTAGCGGGGGTTCCGCGCGGCCGGGTAGAGGCCGGCGGAGGGGTCGGGAAGGTCGCTGACGCGCTGGGCCGCCGCGGGGCCCGCAAGGCTTGCCGCCGCCAGCATCGCGCCGGCGCCCATCAGCTCCCGGCGGGAGAAATAGAGGCCCTCCGGCGTCGCCGCTGATTCGGGAATTTCCCAGCCCCGCCTGCGTCGAATGTACATGCTGTGTGTCCTCCAATGGCGGCGGAGGATCGCGGCGTCGCCCCGATGGGGCAATTCAAACGGGCGTGTGCTCGATCACCGTTTCGGGTTCGAGAGGTTCGCCGACATCGGCGAGTTCAAGTTCGGATTTAAGCCTCCACGCCGCCGCGCCGCTCGGGCTCGGCGAAGCCCTCCGGCGCGTCGCCCGCCTCGAAGGGGGTCTCCACCTCCACGAAGGTATCGGGATAAAACCCATTGAAGCGGGTGCGCAGGGAGAGGGAATAGGCCCCGATGTGGCCGATCTCGATCCAGTCGCCGGTGTCCACGCTCTCGGGCAGGAAGAAGGGGCGCGAGAGCACGTCCACGCTGTCGCAGGTGGCGCCATAGATGCGGAACGGCTCGATCCGCCCGCTACCCGACGCCCCCCTCCCCGGCCGGCGGCGGCGGGCGGGGTCCGGGATATGGCGCACCGGCAGGAGGATCTTGCCGGTCCACGAATCCGACAGGGAGGACCAGATCCCATCATTGATATAGAGCCGCTGCCCCTTCTTCAGCAGCACACGCACGATCACCGAGAAGGCGCGCGCCACGATCACCCGCCCCGGCTCGGCTACCAGCGGGGTGCCGGCAAAGCCGTTGCGCTCCACCGCGCCCATGAGGCCGGAGATGATCTCGTCCAGCGGCGGCATGGGCGGCACCGGGCGACGCGGGTTCCGGGCATAGGTGGCGGGAAAGCCGCCGCCCACGTCGAGGGCGACGATGGGCACCCCCGCCGCCGCCCGCACCTCCGCCGCCACCGCCACCGCCCGGGCATAGGTGTCCGGGTCCTCCACCTGGCTACCCACGTGGAAGCACAGGCCGCACTTGATGCCGATGCCGTGGATGCGCTGGAGCAGTTCCGCCGCATGGCCGGGCGCCGCGCCGAATTTCTTGGACAGCTCGTAGGCCGCGTCCCCCTTGGAGGCGATGCGCACGAACAAGGTGAGGTCTTCCGGGTCCAGATCCAGCGCGCGCACGATGCGCACGATCTTGGCCACCTCGTCCTCATGGTCGAGGGCGGTCGAGCGGATGCGGTAGTGCTCCAGGGCGAGGCGGATGTCGGACTGGGCCTTCACCGGATGCATGTAGAGCAGCTCCGCCCCCGGAGCTGCGGCGCGGGCGGCAGCGAACTCGGCGGGGCTGGCTACGTCGAAGGCGGAAATGCCGGCCTTGGCCAGCACGTCCAGCACCATGGGCTCGCCATTGGTCTTCACCGCATAGGCGGTCTTACCGGGAAAGGCCTCGACGAAGGCCCTGGCATCGGCGGCCAGCACGTGGGGGCGGAAGCAATAGACCGGCTGGTCCGGCCGCAGTTGCAGCGCCGCCTCCCGGCCGGAGGCGAAGCGGGGCGTCGCAACGGCGGCGGTAACTGCGGGTGGAGGCGCGCTGGCGAAGCGGGACTGCGACATGAACCCTCCCGGTCGGCCGACGGATGGTGAGTCGGGGATCAAGCATGCCGCGCTTTTCCGGCGAGAGCACGACCGGACCGCCGCGTTCTGCCATCGGCCTCGGTCGTTGACCGATGCCAGGTGGGTACGCTCAAGCGCCGCGCGGGCTTGACCAATGACCCATGAGCAAAGCTCACAGGCCATAGGTCTTAATTTTCTCGCAAGGTGTTGCCGCCGTGTCCTTGACCGGGCGAAAGCGCCGCCGCATCGTCCCCCGTCAAGTTCGCCCGACACGGGCGGGGGGCCTGAAGTGGAGTGGACCATGGTTATTCGGGCGCGGAGCGCAGCGGCGAAGGCGAAGCGCGCGATGTCCCTCGCGACGGTATCCGGCGCAGTGAAGGCTGCGGCGGTCGTGGCAGGGCTTGCGCTCGTGTCCATGGGCGGGGCCTCGGGTGCCAAGGCGGCGAACCTGCTTGAGCTGAATTTCTGGCTCTCCGGCCCCAATTATTCCGGCGTGGTGCCCGCCTGCGAGGACCAGCAGGCCCTCGACCTCATCGCCAGCCGATTCGCCGAGACCGAGCGGCGGTTCTGGGCGTCCGATCTGACCATCACCGGCTTCGAGAAGGTCCACGAGATCGCGTTCCGTCCGTGGGGACCGCAATACCAGCCGCGCCGCTACTGCAAGGGCACGGTCTTCACCACCGACGCCCGCAAGCGCGCCATCTATTATTCCATCATTGAGGACGGCGGCTTCATCGGCGCCAGCTGGGGCGTGGATTGGTGCGTGGTCGGCCTCGACCGCAATTATGCCTATGCCCCGTCCTGCAAGATGGCGGGTCCGTGAGGCGCGCCCTCTTCGCCCTTACCCTGTTCGCTGGTCTGCTCGTCGCCGCTTTGCCGGCGGCGGCGCAGGGGCATGAGCCCGGCCGGTTTGACTTCTACGTGCTGTCGCTGTCCTGGTCGCCCACCTATTGCGAGGACAAGGGCCAGAAGGCGGCCAACGAGCCCCAGTGCAACCTTACCCGCCCCTACGCCTTCGTGGTCCACGGCCTGTGGCCGCAATACGAGCGCGGCTTTCCGCAGGACTGCCAGCGCCCGCCGCCCTATGTGCCCAATCCGCTGGTGAGAAGCATGCTGGACGTGATGCCGAGCCGGGGGCTCGTCATCTATGAGTGGAAGAAGCACGGTACCTGCTCCGGCCTCTCGCCCCAGGCCTATTTCGACCTCGTGCGCGCGGCGCGGGACAAGGTGGCCATCCCCGCCGAGTTCACCCGGCTCGACGACTACCGCATGGTCTCGCCCTCCGACGTGGAAAGCGCCTTCCGGGCCGCCAATCCCGGCCTGTCGCCGGACATGTTCTCGGTGCAGTGCGACCGCCGCCGGCTGACCGAGGTGCGCATCTGCCTCAGCCAGGATCTCGCCTTCCGGGCCTGCCCCGACGTGGACCGCCGCGCCTGCCGCCTGTCGCGCATGGTGATGCCGCCCGTGCGCGGCGGCAAATGAGGCGGCTAGGGCCCGTTTCGGCGATTGCCCCACATGGGCCCTTGCAGACCGCGGCAACGCATTGCCATCGTCATGGCCGGGCTTGTCCCGGCCATCCACGCGGAGAGGCTGGGATCAACTTTCGAAAGCTATCGCAAGCGGTTCGGCGTGGATGCCCGGGACAAGCCCGGGCAAGACGGGAGGGTTGCGGTTAGCCCTTTTGAATTTCCAAAAAGGCGGCTAAGGCCAAGCCCATGAATTACCGTCATTCGTTCCATGCCGGGAATCCCGCCGACGTGATGAAGCACGCTGCCCTTGCGCGCGTGCTCGCCTATCTCAACAAAAAGGAAAACGCCTACCGGGTGCTCGACACCCACGCCGGCGCGGGCCTCTACGATCTCGATGGCGCCAACGCCCAGCGCACGCTGGAGGCCGATGCCGGCATCGAGGCGGTGCTGGCCGCCGATCTCGCCGGCACCCTGCCGAAGCCCGCCGCTGCCTTGCTTGCGCCCTATCTCGATGCGGTACGCGCCACCCGCGCCGGCGGCCGCAGGCTTTATCCCGGGTCGCCGGCGCTGGCGCTCGCCCTGTCGCGGCCGCAAGACCGCTTCCTGTTCTGCGAGCTGCACAAGGAAGAGCGGGCCAAGCTGGAAAAGCGCGTGGGCGAGGATCACCGGGTGAAGATCCTGCCCCAGGACGGCTGGCAGGGCATCGCCGCCCACCTGCCGCCGCGCGAGCGGCGCGGGCTGGTGCTGGTGGACCCGCCGTTCGAGGAGCCGGGCGAGTTCCAACGCCTGGTGGCGGGACTGGAGGCTGCTTACCAGCGCTTTGCCACCGGCATCATCATGCTGTGGTATCCCATCAAGGACCTGAAGGCGGTGGATGCCTTCCGCCGCGACGTGGCCCGCCTCGGCCTGCCCAAGACGCTCAGGGTGGAGCTGGATTTCGCCACCGTGCGCAGCCTCGATGTCCTGTCGGGCTCGGGGCTCATCATCGTCAATCCGCCCTTCACGCTGGCCGACGAGATGCGCACGATCCTCAATGCCCTCGCCCCGCTCTTGGCCCGCGACGGACAGGGCCGCGCCCGCGTCTCCTGGCTCACCCCCGGCGGCTGAGGCGCTCCACGCGGGCAAATGTATTCCTGCTTGTGATGATTTGGCCTTCGCCTTTTGACTTCCGGCGCAGGCGGCCGCGCGCTATCTGGGAGGTCCCTCCTCAGCCCCGGACCTGCCCCATGCTGCTGCGTTTTTCCGCCACCTCGCCCTTCGTGCGCAAGGTGCGTGTCGCCGCCGCCCTCCTCGGCCAGACGCTCGAGATCGAGCCCGCCGACACGCTGGACCCCAACGATACCCTGCGCAGCCAGAACCCCCTCGGCAAGGTGCCGGCGCTGCTCACCGATGACGGGCAGGTGCTGTTCGATTCATCCGTGATTCTCGCCTATCTCGACATGCTGGCCGGCGGCGGCCGCATCCTGCCCGCCGACCCCAAGGCGCGCATCGCCGCGCTGCGCAAGGAAGCGCTGGCGGACGGCATGATGGATGCCGGCATCCTGCTGCTGTACGAGGGCCGCTTCCGGCCGGTGGAGAAGCACGAGCCCAAGTGGCTGGAGCATCAGGAGGGCAAGCGGAGCCGCGCCCTCGACGCCTTCGAGGCCGACGCCGTCCCGTTCGACGGCGCCATCACGGTGGGGGACATCGCGCTCGCCTGCGCGCTGGGCTGGTTCGATTTCCGCTTCGAGGGCAAGTGGCGGGCGGATCACCCCAGGCTCGTTGCCTGGTACGAGGCTTTCGCCGCTGCCTGCCCCCACTTCGCGGACTCCACGCCGGCGGCGTGACAGCCATTCACGCCATCATGCCCCGGGGTCGCCGGGGCATGATGCGCGTCACCGTCATTCCACGATGTAGACCACCTTGCGGGTGCGCGGTTCCACGATCACCCGGCGGTCGTTGACCACGGTATACTCATAGTCGTTGGTGCTGGGGATTTCGTAGAGCGTCACGTTGGGCGGCAGCGGTTCGCCCACCACCACCTCGCGCTCCAGACGGACCGAGGAGCGGCGCTCCTTTGCCACATAGGTGCGAACCTCCTGGGGCGGCTCGGCGGCCGCGCCAACGGTGGCGCCGACCGCGCCGCCCACCACCGCGCCCACGGGCCCACCCACCACGGCACCGACCGCCGCACCGCCGATGGCACCGGTCGCGGTGGACGCCTGTGCGAACACGGCGGTGGGGGCAAGAAGGCCGAGCACGAACGAGCCGATGATAATCTTGTTGCGCATGTTACCTCTCCTGTTGCGTTTCGTTCGCAGCAGAAACAGGTTTCCACGGGCTTTCGTTCCAAGTGCCCGAGGTTTTATGTAATGGTGGTAAATCCAGTGCAGCGCGGCGGTGGGATACAACTTGATGTTTGTCGCCCCACCACCGCGAGACTGGCGGCTGTCCTTAAGTCGGGTCAGGCCGAAGCTTGGACCGGACGCGCAGGAACCCGCGGAACCGGAACCATCATCCCGCGTTTATGCAGTTCCGCGTAGGTGAGATCCAGCACCCGCCAGGTGATGGCCACCAGTTCGTCGGCCTCCTCGTGGGACAAAGTGAAGGGCGGGGCGAGGATCATGCCGTCGCGCACCGCGCGCATCACCAGCCCTTCCCTGAACGAGAAATCGCGGCAGATCAGGCCCACCGTCCCCTCTTCCGCCGCGAACGCCGCGCGGGAGGCCTTTTCCGGCGTCAGCTCCAGCGCGCCGATGAGGCCCACCATGCGCGCCTCGCCCACCAGGGGATGCTCGGCGAGCTTCAGCCAGCGCTCCTGCAGGTACGGCCCGATGTCGGTGCGCACCCGCTCCACCAGCTTTTCCTCGTGCATGATCCGAAGGTTGGCCAGCGCCGCCGCGCAGCCGCCGGGATGGCCCGAATAGGTGAAGCCGTGGTTGAAGTCGCCACCATGCTCGATGAAGCCTTCCGCCACCTTGTCGCCCACGATGACGCCGCCGAGGGGGAAGTAGCCGGAGGTGATGCCCTTGGCGAAGGTGATGAGATCCGGCTTCACGCCCATGAAATCAGCGCCGAACCACCGCCCGGTGCGGCCGAAACCGCAAATCACCTCGTCGCACACCAGAAGAACATCACGCTCGCGGCAGATCTTCTCCACCTCCGGCCAGTAATTGGCCGGCGGAATGATGACGCCGCCCGCCCCCTGGATCGGCTCGCCGATGAAGGCGGCCACATTCTCCGGCCCCGCCTCGTCGATGGCGCGGGCTACCTCGCGGGCGGCGAACAGGCCGAACTCCTCGCGGCCCATCTCCCCGCCTTCGGCCCACCAATAGGGCTGCGCCACATGGATGATGCCGGGAATGGGCAGCCCGCCCTGGGCATGCATGGGCTTCATGCCGCCCAGCGAGGCCCCGCCGAGGGTGGAGCCGTGATAGCCGTTGCGCCGCGAGATGAAGATGGACTTTTCCGGCTTGCCCAGCGCCGCCCAATAGTGGCGCACCATGCGCAGCACCGTGTCCACCGCCTCCGACCCGCCGGAGGTGAAGAACACATGGTTCATGTGCGCCGGCGCCACGTCCGAGATGGCGGCGGCCAGCTCCGCCGCGCCGGGATGGGTGGTCTTGAAGAAGGTGTTGTAATAATCGAGCTGGTGGAGCTGCTGGGCGATGGCATCCACGATGGCGCGGCGCCCGTGGCCAACCTGAGAGCACCACAGGCCCGACATGCCGTCGAGGATCCTGTTGCCCTCGCTGTCGAACACATAGACCCCTTCCGCCCGCGTGATGACCCGCACCCCTTCCGCGTTGAGCGCCTTGGTATCGGAGAAGGGGTGGAGGTGGTGCGCCGCATCCAGCGCACGCCAGTGGGCCGTCGAGTTCGAGAGGGGGGCGGATGTCACGATGGGCTGCTCCGATGAGGACCGCGAAACTCCGAGCCGGATCCGATCATGTTGATTCAATCTGATCGGCGCGTGCTCAATGTGGAAAGTCATATCGCGAAAGCCGGGCCGCGCCCATATGTGCTGAACACCGGTGCGGGCGCACCGGTCGACGATGTGACGGGATGAAGCAAGGGAGGCGCGGATGGAACCGGATTTCTGGCACGCGAGATGGCAGACCAAGCAGATTCAGGGCTTCCATGAAGGCAAGGCCAACGCCTTCCTGGTGAAGCATTTTCCCCGCCTGCCGGTGGCGCCGGGCGCGCGCGTGTTCGTGCCCTTGTGCGGCAAGACGCGGGACATCGCCTGGCTGCTGGGTGAAGGATTTCGGGTGGCCGGCGCGGAGCTGAGCCGCATCGCGGTGGAGGAGCTGTTCGCGGAACTGGGCGTTGTGCCTGAGGTGACGACGCAAGGCGCGCACACGCGCTTCAGCGCCCCCGGCCTCGACATTTTCCAGGGCGACATCTTCGCGCTCACCCCCGACACCCTCGGGCCGGTGGATGCGGTGTGGGACCGCGCCGCCCTCGTCGCCCTGCCGAAGGACATGCGCGCCCGCTACGCCCCGCACCTCGTGGCGCTGACCGACACCGCCCCGCAATTGCTGGTGTGCTTCGAGTATGACCAGCCGCTGCTGGCGGGCCCGCCCTTCAGCGTCCCACCGGAGGAGACCCGCACGCTCTATGGCGCCGACTACGTGGTTGCGGCGATAGACACAGCGCCGGTGCCCGGCGGCCTCAAGGGCCAGTGCGAGGCGGTGGAGCACGTCTGGCTGCTGGAGCGGGCGTGAAGGGGGGCGCGGGATTGTCCCAACCACTCGACATTGGCGAGGCGCTTAGGACCCCCATAACCGTCATGGCCGGGCTTGACCCGGGCATGACGGTTATGGTCAGGCGCCCACGTCTGGAAATGCTCCGTCCTGCTTGCGAATAGCCGGGCGATGGAGCGCGCGTCAGAAGGTATCAGTAACCCCTAAAGCCGCGTCCATACCGTCTTCAGATCGCAATACTTATCCAGCGCGTGCAGGGACTTGTCGCGCCCGAAGCCGGACTGCTTCACGCCGCCGAACGGGGTGGTGATGTCGTCGGCATCGAAGCAGTTCACATAGACGATGCCGGCCTTGAAACGCCGGGCGACCTTGTGCGCGGCGGAAAGATCGCCGCTCCACACCGCCGCGCCGAGGCCATAGACGGTGCCGTTGGCGATCGCCACCGCCTCCTCCAGCCCGTCGAAGCCGATCACCGAGAGCACGGGGCCGAAGATCTCCTTCTGCGCCAGCGCGGATGAGGGTACCACGCCATCGAACACGGTGGGCGCCACGAAGGCGCCTCCGGTCTCCTGCCGCACCGCCGTGCCGCCGGTGACCAGCAGCGCTCCGGAGGCAACGCCCTCCTCGATGGCGGAAAGAATCCGTCCCTGATGCTCGAAGCTCACCACCGCGCCGGCGCGGGCCGCGGGGTCCTGCGGATCGCCCGGCATCCAGCGCGGCGCCAGCGCCGCCACGCGGGCGACAAGGTCCTCGCGGATGCGATTGTCCACCAGCAACCGCGAGGCCGCCGTGCACATCTCGCCCTGATTGAAGAAGATGCCGGAGGCCACCGCCTGCGCCACCTCGTCGAGGTCGGGCACGTCGTGGGCCACCACGAAGGCGGTCTTGCCGCCCAGCTCAAGAAACACCCGCTTCAGGTTGCTGTCGGAGGAATAACGCAGGAAGTAGCGCCCCACCTCGGTGGAGCCGGTGAAGGCGATGGCGTCCACGTCCATGTGCAGGCCCAGCGCCTTGCCGGCCTCCACGCCGAGGCCCGGCACCACGTTGAACACCCCGGCCGGCACCCCCGCCTCCAGCGCCAGCTCGCCGAGGCGCAGCGCGGTGAGGGGGCTTTCCTCCGCCGGCTTCAGCACCACGGAATTGCCCATTGCCAGAGCGGGAGCCACCTTCCAGGCAGCCATGATCATGGGGAAGTTCCACGGCGTCACGCAGCCCACCACGCCCAAGGGCTCGCGCAGCACGAGGGCGAGGTTATCGGCGGTGGTGGGCGCCACCTCGCCATAGACCTTGTCGCAGCACTCCCCGTAATAGGCGAAGCAGTCCGCCGCCGCACGCACGTCGATGGAGCGCGCATCGGCGATGGGCTTGCCCATGTTGAGGGTTTCGGTGAGCGCCAGCTCGTCGCGATGGGCGCGGATCAGCTCGGCGAAGCGCTGGAGGATGCGCTTCCTCTCCACCGGCCGCAGCCCCGCCCAGCGGCGATCCTCGAACGCGGCACGGGCGGCCTTCACGGCGCGGTCCACATCGGCGCTGTCGCAGGCCGCCACTTGCGCGAGGACCTTGCCGGTGGCCGGATTGACGGCATCGAAGGTGCGGCCCGAGGCGGCCGGCGCGAACACGCCGTCGATCAGCGCCTGCGTGCGGAAGGAAGGGTAATGGTCCGCCGTCCGTTCCGCCGCCGCCATGATGCGCTCCTCATCCCCAGAGGAAGGCAACCTCGCGCGGCGCTCGGGGCGCCGTCAAGATGGGGGCGGGAGGAGGCCCCTCACCCCTCGTCCTGGGCCTCGCCGTCCTCTTCCTCTTCCGGGCGGCCGGGGATGGCGTAGGAGCCGGAGAGCCAGCGGTGCAGGTCCACGTCGGCGCAGCGCTTGGAGCAGAAGGGGTGGAAGCGCTCCGCCGAGGGTTTGGAGCAGATGGGGCACGGCTTGGACACATATCTGGAGGCGGACGGCGTGCCGGCGGCCGCGTCGGGTGCGCGCGTGTCCGCCGAGGCCATGTCAATTGCGGCCTTGGGCGAGGCGGTTTTGGGCGCGCTCGCCTTCGTGGTCGTCTTCGGGGCAGGAGTCTTTGATGCGGGAGTCTTTGAGGCGGCGGTCCTTGAGGCGGAGGTCTTCGGCGCCGGGGCCTTTTTGGGAGCGGCCGTTTTCGGGGCGGCCGCCTTGGCGTCGCCGCCGGTCCCCACAGCGCTCTTCACCGCCCCGCTCTTGGCCGGCTCGCTCTTGGCCGCCCCACTTTTGGCCTTCCCTGCCCCGGCCTTCGCGGCCTTGGGCTTGTCGCCGCCGTCCTTGTCCGCGCTCATGCGGCGCGCTCCACCCAGCCGGCGCGCACGTCATAGCCCTGGCCGGACAACAGACCGATGGTTTCCGACAAAGGCAGGCCCACCACATTGCTGTAGGAGCCCACCAGCTTCACCACGAACGATCCGGCGATGCCCTGGATGGCGTAACCGCCGGCCTTGCCCCGCCATTCGCCGCAAGCGAGGTAATCGGTGATCTCGTCCCGCGACAGGCGCTTGAAGCGCACCCGGCTTTCCACCAGCCGGGTGTGGGCGCGGCCCTTCAGGTCCACCAGGCACACCCCGGTATAGACCCGGTGGGTGCGGCCCGAGAGCAGGCGCAGGCAAGCCTCCGCCTCGTCCTCGAGGTCAGGCTTCGGCAGGATGCGCCGGCCCACCGCCACCACCGTGTCGGCGGAGAGAACGAGCGCGTTCATCTCGGCGTCCTTGGCGCGCTGGGCCACCAGCCTGCCCTTGGCTTCCGACAGGCGCTGGGCGAGGCGGCGCGGCAGCTCGCCGCGCTCGGGGGTCTCGTCCACGTCGGCGGGCATGAGCAGGTCCGGCTCGATCCCCGCCTGATTGAGCAGCGCCAGCCGGCGGGGCGAGCCTGAAGCAAGCACGAGCTTCACCTGATCGGTCACGGAACACACCTTTCGAGCCAGCCAGAGCCGGATCCGCCGGGGTCTTGATCGCCCCGACGGCTGATCCGCCTCGAAACCAAGGAGGGAGCGCGGACGGCGCCTCACGCTCATCTACCGGAAAGGGGCTGCCGTGTGAACGGGCGAGGCGTCACGCGGCGCACCCGGCTCGGCCGATCCGGAAAAGATCAACTCGGTGTGACCACGCCGCCCGCCTGTAACCCCGAGCCGCCCCCCGGCGAAATCCCGGTGTCGGCCCCCTCAGGGCCGCCCCCGGCGCTCCCCAGCGCCGGGCCTGCCGTGCCGGCGCAGGTGCGCCGCACGAAAATCTTCGGGACGTGGAGCTGAAGACACATGTTCACCCGTCGTGCCACCCTCGCCTTGTCGCTTGCCGCCGCCCTCGTCGCCGGCGCGTCCGCCATGGCCTTCGCCGAGCCCGAGCACACCACCTATACCCCCGCCGCCTTCCAGGCCGCCCAGCATGCGGGCAAGCCCATCCTGGTGGAGATCCACGCTTCGTGGTGCCCGGTCTGCGCCGCACAGGCCCCCATCCTGTCGGAACTGCTGAGCCAGCCCCAGTTCAAGGAGATGGTGGTGTTCCGCGTGGACTTCGACAGCCAGAAGGACGCGGTGAAGAGCTTCAAGGCGCGCGACCAGAGCACCCTGATCACCTTCAAGGGCACCACCGAGACCGGGCGCTCCGTGGGCGACACCCACAAGGGCTCCATCGAGGCCCTGCTCTCCCACGCCATCTGAGGCGATCATGGCCCTCGAAAGCCTCGCCTTCGGCAGCTTCGCCCTCGCCTTCATGGCGGGGGTCCTCTCCGTGCTCTCGCCCTGCGTGGTGCCGCTCCTGCCCATCGTGCTCGGGGCGGCGGCGGCCGAGCATCGCCTGGCGCCGGTGGCGCTGGCGGCGGGGGTGGCCATCTCCTTCGTCACCATCGGGCTGTTCGTGGCCACCATCGGCTATGCCATCGGCCTGGAGGGCGATGTGTTCCGCATCCTCGCCGCGCTGTTGATGGTGGGCATCGGCACCGTGCTGGCGGTGCCGCAGCTTCAGACCCGCCTCGCTGCCGCCGGCGGGCCGGTGAGCGACCTTGCGGCCCGCCGGCTCGACGGTTTCTCCCGCGCCGGCATCGGCGGTCAGTTCGCCGTGGGCCTGCTGCTCGGGGCGGTGTGGAGCCCCTGCGTCGGTCCCACCCTGGGAGCCGCCTCCGTGCTGGCGGCACAGGGGCAGAGCCTGCCGCAGGTGGCGGGGGTAATGGCCCTGTTCGGCCTCGGCGCCGGCCTGCCCCTGGCGCTGCTGGGCACCTTGTTCCGCCCGGCGCTGGCGCGCTGGCGCGGCCGCCTGCTGGGCGCCGGAAAGGGGGCGAAGGCGGTGCTGGGGCTGGTTCTGGTGCTGGTGGGCATGATGATCCTCACCGGGACCGACAAGCGACTGGAATCGGCGCTGGTGGCCGCCTCCCCGGCCTGGCTCACCACCCTCACCACGCGGTTTTAGACGCTCAGGCGCCGCGCGGGGCTCGACACGCTCAAGCGCCACGCGGGCTTGGCCCCTGCGCAAAGCACACGGGCGTGGCCATCCCATCGTTTTTCCGAGCTGCGGTGCGTGCGTCGTCCAGTGACGCACCGTGGAACCGGCTCCGGGGCGCCATCGCCCTTCTCGTGCCCTGGAGCCGGCCCTCTTCGCCTCGGGTACGCATCTTGCTTCGCCGGGCGCGAACGGGGCCCGCGGCATGAAAACCTTCCTCGACTGGTCGGCTTACGACACATATGGCATCGGCGACGCCTATTCCGGCATTCCCGCCACCGGCGGGAACTACGCGAAGGCGGTGGCCGTGTGCATGCACAGCCGCGATTGTCGCAATACCGGCAAGGGCGTCATGTGCCCGAGCTACCGCATTACCGGCGACAAGGACCATTCCACGGAAGCCCGCGTCGCCGCCTTCAAGGCGGCGCTGAACGACGGCACCGACGCCAACGCCTTCGCCGATCCCCGGCTCGACGCGGCCATGGACCTGTGCGTGTCCTGCAAGGCCTGCAAGAAGGAATGCCCCAGCGCCGTGGACATGACGCTGATCAAGACCGAGTACCTCGCCCAGCGCCACGAGATCAAAGGCGTGCCCCGGCGCACCCGGCTGTTCGGCGGGGTGCCGGAATGGACCGGCCGCCACCGCCGCCTGCTGCGCCTCGCCATCATGCTGCGCAACCGGTCGCGGCTTCTGACCCAGGCCGCAGAAAAGCTGCTGGGCATCAGCGCCCGCCGCGCCATCCCCGAGCCGGCGCCCCGCCCCTATGCGGAGCCGTCTGCCGTGCCCACGCCGGCACACGCCCCGGCCCCACGCGGCGAGGTGATCCTGTTCGTGGACACCTTCTGCCACCATTTCGAGCCGGAGGTGGCGGAGGCCGCCCACGCGGTGCTGACCCACGCCGGCTATAGCGTGCGCATCGCCCAGCCCGATCCCGCCGATGCCGAGCCCGACCGGCCCCTGTGCTGCGGCCGCACGTACCTGACCACCGGCATGGTGGAGAAGGCACGTGGCGAGGGACAGCGCGTGCTCGCGGCCTTCCGCAAGGAGATCGCGGCGCAGACCCCCATCATCGGGCTGGAGCCCTCGTGCCTGCTCTCCCTGCGCGACGAGCTTTACAGCCTCGGCCTCGGGCCGGAGGTGGGGGCGCTGGGCAAGCAATTGTTCCTGCTGGAGGAGTTCCTCGCCCGCGAGCACCAGAACAAGGGGCTGCGGATGCGGCTGAAGCCTTTGCCCGGCCCGAAGGCGGTGCTGCACGGCCACTGCCACCAGAAGGCGTTCGGGGTGATGAAGGCGACGCGCAAGGTGCTCGGCTTCATCCCCGGCTTCTCCTACGACATCGTGGAGACCAGCTGCTGCGGCATGGCTGGCAGCTTCGGGCTGGAGGCCGAGCATTACGACGCCTCCATGCAGATGGCGGAACTGGCCCTTTTGCCCGCCATGCGCGCGGCGCCGCAGGACGCCCCGCTCATCGCCAACGGCTTTTCCTGCCGCCACCAGATCGAGCACGGCTCCGGCCGCAAGGCCCGCCACATCGCCCTGCTCTTGCGCGACGCTCTGGATCTAACGCCCGCCTGAGCCTTCCGTCGGTTCCGTCTCCTGCCTGATGGCGTCGGCGAGGAAGTCCACGAAGGCGCGAATGCGGGCGGCGAGGTGCGCGTGGCCCACATAGACCGCGTGGATGGGCTCGATGTCGCCGGCGTTGAACTCCTCCAGCACGCTCACCAGCGTTCCGGCGGCGAGGTCGCCCCGCACGTGATAGCGGCCGAGGCGCGCCAGCCCCGCCCCGTCGAGGGCCAGCCGGCGCAGCACCACGCCGCTGTTACCCAGCGCCGTGCCTGAAACCGCCTGGGTGAAGGCCTTGCCGCTCTCGGGATCGCGGAACGGCCAGTCCTCCGGCGAGCGGCGGAAGTTGAAGCACAGGCACAGGTGCCGCGCGAGGTCTTCGGGATGCTGCGGCACGCCGTGGCGCTCCAGATAGGCGGGCGAGGCCACGATGACCCGGCCGATCTCGAACAGCTTCCGCGCCTTCAGGGTCGAATCCCTCAGCCGACCGGTGCGGATAGCGATGTCGGTGCGCTCGTCCACCAGGTCGATGACCGCATCGCTCAGGGAGATGTCCAGCTCCACCTGCGGATAGAGTTCGAGAAAGCGCGGCACGCGGGGCAGCACGCACATCTCGCCGAACGCCACCGAGGCGCTGATGCGCAGCCGCCCGCGCGGCACCGCCCCGGCGCCGGTGGCGATCAGGCGCTCGGTGTCGTCGATCTCGGCGAGGATGCGCCGCGCCCGCTCCAGATAGAGCGCGCCCTCGGCGGTGAGCTGCAATTGCCGGGTGGAGCGCACGAACAGGGGCGTGCCCAGCCGATCCTCCAGCCGCGTCACCAGCTTGCTCACGGCGGACGGCGACAGGCCGAGCTTGCGGCCGGCGGCCGAAAAGCCCTGCGTTTCCGCCGCCGCCACGAACACCACCATCTCGCCCGCGCGATTGTCCAAGGGGCCCGCCTCGCCAGCAGCTGTGAACCGAATTCAAAGCCGCTTTTACATAATAGGCGGTTCAGTAAAAGCGCAAGGGCGCTCATGTTGCGGTGCAAGTGGTGCCGGCTCCGGCGCCGGTTTCCATTGAGCCGCCGCCGGCTCCTGGAGCGCGATCCGATCGGATCGCGCTCTAACTCTAAGAAAGAGACCGCGTTATCCGATGAGATCGTCATGCGATCTCTTCGGCGCGGGCTCTAAGGACATCGCCATGCCCCTTGCGCTCTATGCCCTCACCATCGCCGCCTATGCCATCGGCACCACGGAATTCGTCATCGTCGGGCTGTTGCCGACAGTGGCCACCGACCTCGGCATCACCCTGCCCATCGCCGGGCTGATCGTCAGCGTCTATGCGCTGGGCGTCACCTTCGGCGCGCCGGTGCTGACCGCGCTCACCGGCGGCATGGCGCGCAAGCCGCTGCTGCTCGGCCTGATGGCCCTGTTCATCGCCGGCAATACCGCGGCCGCGCTCAGCCCCACCTATGAATGGCTGCTGGTGGCGCGGGTGCTCTCCGCCTTCGCCCACGGCGTGTTCTTCTCGGTGGGCGCCACCATCGCCGCCGATCTGGTGCCGGAGAACCGCCGCGCCTCGGCCATCGCCCTCATGTTCATGGGGCTGACGGTGGCCATCGTCACCGGCGTGCCGCTCGGCACCTTCATCGGCCAGAGCTTCGGCTGGCGCGCCACCTTCTGGGGCGTGGCGCTGCTGGGCATCATCGCTTTTGCCGCCATCGCCCTGCTGCTGCCGTCCAACATCCGCAAGGCGCCCGCCGCCTCCCTGCTCGATCAGGTGCGGGTGCTGGGCTCCGGCCGGCTGCTGCTGGTGTTCGGCATGACCGCGCTCGGCTATGGCGGCACCTTCGTGGCCTTCACCTATCTGGCCGCCATCCTGGAGACCGTCACCGGCTTCGCCGCGGCGCAGGTGAGCCTCATCCTCATTCTCTACGGCCTTGCCATCGCGGTGGGGAACCTCTCCGGCGGGCGCATCGCCGACCGCGATCCGGTGAGGGCGCTGACCATCCTGTTCACGCTTCAGGCGCTGGTGCTGGTGGCCTTCTTCTTCACCGCGCCATCTCCGGTGCTTACGCTGGTGACGCTGGCGGCGCTCGGCTTCCTGTCGTTCGCCAATGTGCCGGGGCTGCAGATCTATGTGGTGGAGCTGGCGAAGCGCTATCGTCCGGGGGCGGTGGATACCGCGTCCGCCCTCAACATCGCGGCGTTCAACCTGGGCATTGCGCTTGGGGCCTGGATCGGCGGGCTGGCGGTATCCTCAAAGCTGGGCCTCGGCGCCACGCCGGTGGTGGGCGCCCTCATGGTGGCCGGAGCGCTGGGGCTGACGGTTTGGAGCGCCGCATTGGACAACCGCGCCCGCGCTGTCGCCTGCCCCGTCTGAACAAAGGAAACAGCATGCATAATGTGACCGCCAATGGCGCTGAGATCCCCGCCCTCGGCTTCGGCACCTTCCGCGTCTCGGCGGCTGATACCCTGCGCATGGTGCCCGCCGCCCTGAAGCTCGGCTTCCGCCACATCGACACCGCGCAGATCTACGGCAACGAGGCCGAGGTGGGCGAAGGCATTGCGTCGTCCGGCGTGAAGCGGGGCGACATCTTCCTCACCACCAAGGTGTGGGTGAGCAACTATGCCCACGACGCCTTCCTCGCCTCGGTGGACGAGAGCCTGAAGAAGCTGAAGACGGACTATGTGGACCTGCTGCTGCTGCACTGGCCCAACCCGGCGGTGCCCCTGGCCGAGCAGATCGGCGCGCTCAATGCGGTGCGGGCCGCCGGCAAGGTGCGCCACATGGGCGTGTCCAACTTCAACACCGCGCTGATGGCGGAGGCGATCGCCCTGTCCGACGGGCCGCTGGTGACCAACCAGATCGAGTTCCACCCCTATATCGACCAGTCGAAGGTGATCCGGGCTGCCCGCGCCGCCGGTCTCTCCCTCACCGCCTATTACGCCATGGCGGATGGCAAGGTGTTCGCCGATCCGGTGTTGAAGGACATCGCCGCCGCCCACAAGCGCACGGTGGCGCAGGTGGTGCTGCGCTGGGTGGTGCAGCAGGAGGGCTTCGTCGCCCTGTCCAAGACCGTGAGCGAGGCCCGCGCCGCCGAGAATGCCGCCATCTTCGACTTCGCGCTCACCGAGGCGGAGATGGCCGCCATCTGCGCCCTCGCCCACCCGGACGGGCGCATCGTCAGCCCCGAGGGGCTGGCGCCTGTGTGGGACTGAGCGAGGGGGGCGGCGGCTTCGGCCTCCCCTTCCCTACGCGGGTAGGTCCGGAGGGCGGCGGGATTCGCAATGGCGCTTTATCGGCGCTCGTCTGCCGGCTATCAAGGATGCGGACACGGAACGTCCGGCCGGAATCCGCGAGCCGCCCATGAACGCCATCACCTCGCTCAAGTCCTTCCTCCTCGATCGCGTGGAGCTGCTGGGCGCGCCCTTCTATGCCCACGCGGACCGGCTCGCCGTGCCCCACGACGACCCCCACGACGCCCTGGCCGCCGAGGCGCCGGAGGATCACGACCCGGCGGACGGGCAGGCCTTCGCCATCGATTATGTGGACCATGCGGGCAATGCCAGCCATCGCCGCATCTCGGTCTGGGCGGTGCAGCGCAATGTGGAGGGCGTGCCCATCCTCATCGCCAAGTGCCACGAGCGGCAGGCCGCCCGCGCCTTCCGCGTTGATCGCATCACCGCCGTCACTGACCTCGACGGGGCCAAGCGCGAGCCGCTGGTGCGCTTCTTCTACGAGACCTTCGGCTTCCTCTGGCCCAAGGACGCCATCCTGGCGCCTGCCGAGGAAGACGCCGACCTGCGCTGGGACCGCATCCGCGTCATCATCCGCAAGGCCGGGGTGACGCTGCTGGCGGCGCTGGCTCGCGCCGACCGGGACGTGGGGGCCGCAGAGGTGGAGGAGATCGTGTTCTTCTGCGAGCGCGCCTGCGCGGCGGAGGACCTCGACCTCACCGGCGCCGAGCGCGAGCGCCTCGCCGCCTATGTGGCCCGCCTGCGGCCCACCGCCGAGGCGGTGGATTTCGCCCTCGACACCCTGTTTCAGAGCGGCACCGAGGCCATCGCCACCCTGCTGCGCGCAGGTATGCGCGTCATCAGCGCCGACGGGGTGCTGAAGGAGCAGGAAGCCGAGCTGCTCGACGCCTTCTGCTTCGCCCTCACCGGCCGCCACGTGCGCTGAGAGGCTTTGCGCTGACCGGTTTTGCGCTGAGGGCGGCTGGAGGCAATAGATTGCCATTTCTCCAGTCGTCATGGCCGGGCTTGTCCCGGCCATCCACGCGGTGCGGCCGGGAACAGCCTTGAACGGGCCGCATCAGCGGCTCGGCGTGGATACCCGGCACAAGGCCGGGCATGACGCGGTTGCAACCTTGAAGCCAGAAGCCCGCGCGGAGCGCCTGGGAGAAAAGATGGCATCGGTCAAAGACAGAGGCCGTCACCCCCCAACAAGCTGAAGCGTGTGGTGGCACCAAACGGCCGCGCTGGCGTTGTCTCCAAAAGACCTGTTCCGGAGACGGCTGATGCGAAGCGGTTCACGCGCCCCTCTTGTCCTCACGGCCGCGCTGGCACTTGCGCTCGGCGCGAGCTTTGCCTTCGACCTTGCCCTGACCACCCCCGCCGCCGCCCAGCAGGCGGCTGACCCTGTGCCGCCGCGCCCGGCCGGTCCCGGCCAGGCGGCCCCGCTGCCTCCGCCCGTGCCGGTTCCCGCCGTGCCGGCGGCCCCGGCCGCGGCGAGCGAACAGGCGGTGAAGGAGGCGGAGGCCGAGGCGCCGGAGGACGCAGAGCGGGCGGTGGCCTGCAAGGCGCACGCGCTGGAGCGGCTGAAGGCGCGCTCGCCCTCGATCTCGGACATCTTCATCGACATGGACGGCCTCACCATCGCCAAGGCCGACGTGTCGGTAGGCAGCACGCGCGTGACCGGGGTGCTGATGGGCGAGGCCTATATCCAGCGCGACCGCTCCGACAAGGCCCACCGCTTCCTCTGCCTCGTGGGCGAGGACGACAAGGTGCTGATGACCTTCCTCACCGAACGGTAGAGAAGGCGCGCCGTGCCCACCTCTTCACGCCGTCATGCCCCGGCTTGACCGGGGCATCCACGCCGAGCCGCAGGCGCGGTGCCGGGGTCCGCAGGTCCGGCCCGGCCGCACCATGGATCCCCGGTCGAGCCGGGGGATGACGGCGGAAAGGGGTCGGGGTCACCGCCGCCGGGTCAAGGGACGACAAGCGCCGGCGCGGACGCCGGCGCTGCCCGTTCAGACCCCGGCCTGGGAGACGAACTTCGGGTTGAGATACGCCTCGATGGCCTCCGAGCCGCCTTCCGAGCCGTAGCCGGAATCGCGCACGCCGCCGAACGGCACTTCCGGCAGGGCAAGGCCCAGGTGGTTGATGGTCATCATGCCCGCCTGCACCTGGTGCGCCACCGCCTGCGCGGTCTTGGCCGAGCTGGTGTAGGCGTAAGAGGCAAGGCCATAAGGCAGCCGGTTGGCCTCGGTGATGGCCTCGTCGAAATCGGCGAAGGGCAGCAGCATGGCGAGGGGGCCGAACGGCTCCTCGTTCATCATGCGCATCTCGCGGGTGACGCCGGTGACCACGGTGGGCTCGAAGAAATAGCCCTTGTTGCCGATGCGCGAGCCGCCGGTCTTCACCTCCGCGCCCTTCTGCCGGGCGTCGGCGATGAGCGCCTCCATGGCCGGAATGCAGCGGTCGTTGGCGAGCGGGCCCATGGTGGTGCCCTCGTCCAGCCCATTGCCCACCTTCACCGCCTTGGCGACGGTGACGAAGGTGTCCACGAACTGCTCATAGACCTTCTCCTGCACCAGGAAGCGCGTGGGCGACACGCACACCTGGCCGGCATTGCGGAACTTCGCCGTGGCGATCTGCTTGGCGGCCGCCTGTACGTCCGCATCGTCGAACACGATGACCGGGGAGTGGCCGCCCAGCTCCATGGTCACGCGCTTCATGTGCGCGCCGGCCAGCGCCGCCAGCTTCTTGCCCACCGGGGTGGAGCCGGTGAAGGTGATCTTGCGGATGACCGGGTGCGGGATGAGATATTCGCTCACTTCCGCCGGCACGCCATAGACCAGGGCGATGACGCCCTTGGGCACGCCCGCATCCACGAAGGCGCGGATCAGCTCGGCCGGGGAGGCCGGGGTCTCTTCCGGCGCCTTCACGATGATGGAGCAGCCCGCCGCCAGCGCGCCGCACAGCTTGCGCACCACCTGGTTGATGGGGAAGTTCCACGGCGTGAACGCCGCCACCGGACCTACCGGCTCCTTGATGACCAGCTGGTACACGCCGGGCGCGCGGGCGGGGATGACCCGGCCATAGGCGCGGCGCGCCTCTTCCGCGAACCAGTCGATGACATCAGCGGCAGCCAGCGTCTCCATCCGCGCCTCGGGCAGGGGCTTGCCCTGCTCCAGGGTCATCAGGCGGGCGATGGAATTGGCGCGCTCGCGCAGGATATCGGCCGCCTTGCGCATGAGCTTGGAGCGCTCGAAGGCAGAGGTGCGGCTCCAGGTGGCAAAGCCGCGCTCGGTTGCGGCCAGCGCCTCGTCGAGGTCGGCGATGGAGCAATGGGCGACGCTGCCGATCTCTTCCTCGGTGGCCGGATTGATGACGGGGATGCGCTTGCCGCCGTCGGCGTCGCGCCAAACGCCGTCGATGTGCAGCTGAACGTCGGGATAGGTGACGTCGGAACTCATGGGGAGCCTCCTCAAGACCTGTAGGAAGTGCGGCACGGCGCGGCCATGGCAGCCGACCGCGCGATTTGTAACGATTTAGCTCGAAGCTCCTGGAGCCATTTCCGCTCGCCCGGGCTCACGCAATTGCTCCAGAGGCTTGTGTTGACGCGTTTTCTTCACGCGAACCGGTATCCACTTCGCTCGAAAACGCTTTAAGGCGATGCCCGGCTTGGCTCCAACGGTCCGCGCACGGATGCGCCGAATACCGGTCGGCAAGTCAAGGAAGGCATCTGGGGGAACATCCGGTTGAACGGTTCAGGTGGGGCGCGGGACGCCGCCGGCGAAACCGACGAGCGTACGCTCGCTAACCATCCTAGAGCGCGATCCCGTCGGACGGAAGCGCTTCCGCCAGCGCCCCATGCCTCAATCGCCCGGTCGTGATGGGCGCCGGTGGCGCCATGCGCGGCGCAGTTGCGCGCCATCGCGATACCCGCCCGGTCCCGCGCCTTCCGCTGGAGCACCTGCGGGCGCAAGGCCCGGCGCGGGTGATCGGTGCCGCTCTTTTTCCGCACTGCGGGAAACCTTGGAGGCTTTCCGCACGTTCTTTCCACAGAACCTTAATTTTTCGTTTCAACGGCCGGCCTTGGCGGGGACACCCCCACGGCCGCAGGAGAGAGCCATGCGCATCGCCCAGGTCGCCCCGCTGATCGAAAGCGTACCACCCCGCCGCTATGGCGGCACCGAGCGGATCGTCTCCTATCTCACCGAGGAGCTGGTGCGCGCGGGCCACGAGGTGACCTTGTTCGCCAGCGGCGATTCACTCACCTCCGCTGCGCTGGAAGCCATGTGCGACACCGGCCTGCGCCTCACTTCGGGCCCGGTGGACCCGGTGCTCTACCACCTGCTCATGCTGGAGGAGGTGCGCAAGCGCGCGGAGGATTTCGACGTGATCCACGCGCATGTGGACCTGCTGCACTATCCGGTGCTGCGCGCGCATCGGGGCCAGTGCCTCACCACCCTGCACGGCCGGCTCGACCTGCCCGCTGCCCATCGACTCTATTCGAATTTCGCCGACTATCCGCTGATCTCCATCTCTGATCACCAGCGCACCCCCATGCCGCCGGTGAACTGGGCAGCCACCATCCATCACGGCCTGCCCAAGGACCTCCTGCCCTTCAACCCGAAGGGCGGTGACTATCTCGCCTTCCTCGGCCGCATCTCGCCGGAGAAACGGCCGGACCGGGCCATCGCCATCGCCGCGCGCGCCGGCATGCCGCTGAAGATCGCCGCCAAGGTGGACCGCGCCGACCAGGCCTATTGGGAGGACATGATCCGTCCCATGGTGGAGGCCAATCCCAACGTGGAGTTCATCGGCGAGATCGACGAGCGCCAGAAGGCGACATTCCTCGGCAACGCCGCGGCCCTGCTGTTCCCCATCGACTGGCCGGAACCGTTCGGGCTGGTGATGATCGAGGCCATGAGCTGCGGCACGCCGGTCATCGCCTTTTCCCGCGGCTCGGTGCCCGAGGTGCTGGAAGACGGCGTCACCGGCTATCTCGTGGACAGCGTGGAGGAGGCGCTGGAGCGGGTGGGCGACCTTTCCCGCCTCGACCGCTCGACCATCCGGCGCACCTTCGAGCGCCGCTTCTCGGCGGAGCGCATGGCGAAGGATTATGAGGCCGTCTACCAGCGCCTCGCCGGCACCCGGGAGACCGCCCCAGCGCTCCTGCGCTCACCCAAGCCCGAGCTGCGCCTTGTCGGGACCGATGCCGTCCATGACGCCATTCGCTGACGTCGCGGCGGCGGTGGCCGCGCCCGAAGATCGCGAGCCGGACTATGTCATCGCCGCCAGCGCCTCGCAGATCGAAACCACGCCGCGCACCCTGAAGCACGACGACACTTTCGCCGTGTTCGACGCCCATGGCGATGCCGTGCCGGGGCTGGCCAGCAACCATGGCCTGTTCCATCGCGACACCCGCCACCTCTCGCACTTCTTCCTCACCATCGAGGGGGTGCGCCCGCTGCTGCTCAGCTCCACGGTGCGCGAGGACAACGCCACCCTCACCTGCGACCTCACCAATCCCGACCTGCCCGGCCGGGACGGCGGCGAGGCGCTGCTGCACGACCTCATCCACATCCGCCGCTCGCGCTTCCTGTTCCGCTCCGGCTGCCACGAATGCGTGTCGCTGCACAATTTCGACGTGGTGCCGCGACGGGTGGACATCGCCTTTTCCTTCGATGCCGATTTCGCCGACCTGTTCGAGGTGCGCGGCGCCAGGCGCAGCCGGCGCGGCGTGCGCCACGCCCCGCTGCTGGCCCGCGACGGCGTGCGTCTGTCCTACACCGGGCTAGACGGCACGGTGCGGCGCACCGGCCTCCACTTCGAGCCGGCCCCCCGCGAGCTGGACGGGTCACAGGTCCGCTACAGCATCGACCTTGCCCCCGGCGCCACGCAGGTGATCTACATCGAGATCCGCTGCGACGGGGCCGAGCCCCATGGCGGCGCCAAACTCACCTTCCGCCGGGCCCTGCGCGCGTCCCGCGCGACGCTCAGGGCGAGGGTGGCGCGGGCGGCGGAGGTCACCTCCTCCAACCAGCATTTCAACGACGCCATGAAACGCGCCGTCAGCGACCTCGCCATCCTCATCACCGACACCCCCGAGGGCGCCTATCCCTATGCGGGGGTGCCGTGGTTCAGCACCGTGTTCGGGCGCGACGCGCTGATCACCGCCTTCGAGACCATGTGGATGGACCCGGCGATTGCCCGTGGCGTGCTGCTCCACCTCGCCGCCAACCAGGCCGACACCGTCGACCCCGCGGCCGACGCCGAGCCCGGCAAGATCCTCCATGAGGTGCGGTTCGGGGAGATGGCGGAACTCGGCGAGGTGCCGTTCCGCCGCTATTACGGCAGCGTGGATTCCACGCCCTTGTTCGTCATGCTCGCCGGCGCCTATGTGGAGCGCACCGGAGATCTCGACACCGCGCGCCTGCTGTGGCCGGCGGTGGCGGCGGCGCTGGGGTGGATCACCGACTATGGCGACCGCGACGGCGACGGCTTCGTGGAATATGGCCGCAGGAGCGGCGACGGGCTGGTGAACCAGGGCTGGAAGGACAGCCACGATTCGGTCTTCCACGCCGACGGCCGGCTGGCGCGCGGCCCCATCGCGCTGGTGGAGGTGCAGGCCTATGTGTTCGGCGCCTGGCAGGCGGCGGCCTCCATCGCCCGCCGCCTCGGGCAGGCGCCCGACGCCATGGTGTTCGAGCGCAAGGCTGATCTTCTGCGCGATGCCTTCGACGCCGCCTTTTTCGATGTGGGGCTCGGCACTTACGTGCTTGCGCTCGACGGCGAGAAGCGGCCGTGCCGGGTCAGGAGCTCCAATGCCGGGCACGCGCTGTTCACCGGCATCGCCCTGCCTGGGCGGACGGCGGCGGTGGCCGCCCAGCTCATGAGCGGCGCGTCCTTTTCCGGCTGGGGGGTGCGCACCATCGCCGCCGGCGAGGCGCGCTATAATCCCATGAGCTATCACAACGGCTCGGTGTGGCCCCACGACAATGCGGTGATCGCCATGGGCCTTGCCCGTGCCGGCTTCCGCCGGGAGGCCGCGCGCATCTTCGAGAGCCTGCTGCGGGCCTCCATCTCGTTCGACCTGCGCCGGCTGCCGGAACTGTTCTGCGGCTTTGCGCGCCAGCGCAGCCAGGGGCCGGTGTCCTATCCCGTCGCCTGCGCACCGCAGGCCTGGGCGGCGGCCGCCCCGCTGGCGCTGCTTCAGGCGACGCTGGGGCTGGGGTTCGACATCGACGCCTGCCGCGTCACCTTCGCCCGGCCGGAACTGCCGGAATTCCTCGACGATCTGGTGCTGCGCCGCCTCTCGCTGGGCGGCGAGATGCTGGACGTGCGCATCCAGCGCGCCGGAGGGTCGCCGGCCCTGTCGGTGCTGGACCGGCGCGGCGATATCGCGCTGTGGGTGGAAGCGTGAGGGAACGTTGGAGCAGGTGAGGCGAGCCGCCGGCCGTGTTGGCCCCCCTCCGACGGAGTGCGGCCGGAGGCTGATGGGGCCTTGGGTGGTCGCAGATGATCCACTTGCCGACGCCGGCCGGGGCCCGTGAGCCTCGGCCGGCATCCGTTCAGCAACCGGACATCTGTGCTCATTTTGCCAACAACCTGCAGGTTGCGGCGGCCTATTGCCTGTGACTCCGCAATAAGTCCATGTCAAAAGCCAATAATCGAGCGCGCGATGCCGCCATTGAACGCGCAAGTGCGGTTGAAAGCTACCGCCATATAGAATGCATTTCTCTATCATCTCAGGCGACATCAGCCTGAGAGACGCGTTTTGCTGAAGCGGGGCCTTCACAATCTGCCGTATTCATGGGAAGCATCGGCGTCGAAGGTCGTTTTGCCTTTCGGCGCAAGGCCCTTCCCCTGGAGGCGAGAATGACAGGCGAAATGGTGAGCTTCAGCAGGATGCGAGGCGGCCACCGCCGTCATCTTCTGGCATTTTGCGCGCTCGTCGCGGTGTCCGCCGCGGGGTGCCTGCCCTCCCGGGCCCAGGCGCCGGATCGTGTCGACATCGGCGATTTCGACGCCAGCAAGCTCCCCCGCCTTCCCGGCGCCAAGGACGTTTTCGCCAGCCCGTTCACAACGATCTTCGTCTCGCCCCAGGCGATCGGCCCGACGGCTGACGCGGTGGAAAAGGCGCTGGTCGCTCTCGGCTGGCAAAAATATGCCGCCCCCAACACCGCGTCTGCCGAAAATCCGACAATGAGGACACTGACGCTGAAAAAGGGACGGCAGGCCCTCAACGTCTTCATCACGGTCGCCCCGGCCCAGAACAACGCCATCAGCGTGCAGTATTCCGCCGTGCCGCTGAAGGTGGACCTGCCGTTCACCGCCGATGCCGCCGATATCGAATATTCGCCCGACCGGCCATCCCTGAGCCTGGTCAGTGGCGAGCCGGTGGAAAAGCTTCTCGACTTCTACCGCCAGGAACTCGCCAGCCGCGGCTGGGTCCTGTGGTCGGCAAAGGCCAATGGCAAGCAGGCGCCGGGAGGTCCTTCGGGAACGCTCCATGAGAGGGGCGGCTTCGCTTACTTCGTCAGCGACCAGGAGCCGAAGGCGACCCTGGCGCTGGTGCTGCAAAAGACCGATGCCGGAAAGGTCAGAGTCGAGATCAAGCCCCAGCCGATCAGCGTTCTTGCGAACGAGCGCCAAGTCTATCTGGGTCGCGACAATGTCGCGCCGCCGGTCGCCGTGTCCGATCTGCCGCGCCTCCCCGGCGCGCGCGACACCGGGAAGTCGACCGCCGAGCGTGTGTCCTATTCGGTTCCCGGCAATGTTCCCGCCACCACCGCGGCGATCAAGGCGCTGCTGGCCGCTCAGGGCTGGACTTTCTATCTGGTTCCGCTGGATGACCGGCATTCGACCTGGCTGACCTTCATCAAAGGACAGCAGGGCCTTTCGGTTCGTTTCACCATTTCGCCCGGCCGGAACGAGGAAAACACGGACCAGACCACAGTCGAATACATGGCCGATCGGCTGCAATTCGCTCCGCCGGTTGCGGAGGACGCCGCCGAGGTGATGTTCGACGAGCATCGGCCCTATCTCAGCCTGATCTCGGGCGGCACACCGCAGAGCCTGCGCGAATTCTATGCCCGCACGCTTGCCGCCAGCGACTGGGAGCCGCTCCCGGAAGCGGACATCGCCACCAAATGGCCGAATGCGAAGCTCGATCCCAAGCCCGCCAATGGCGACATCGCCTATTTCATGCGCGGCAATGTCCGGCCGCTCATGCTCGTCCTGCGGACCACCGGCCAGGGCAGGACGCAGGTCGAGCTGAAAGCGCCCGCCTTCGCGGAGCTACAGTCGCTCGAAGCCGATAATGACATTTTCGGCCTGCCGGTGCCCAAGCCGCGCAAGAACGCGGGTGGCACCAATGGCGGGACCGGGCGGGAAATCCACGCCCAGGTCATGGCGAGCCTTGAGGCGGTGTTGTCGTTCTACCGGGGTGCCCTTTCCGCGCGCGGGTGGAAAGAAGATGCGCGCGCCATGGTCGGGCCGGAGGACGCGGAGGTGAATTTCACCTTTCCCGAGGGCACGGCGTCTTTAAAGCTCGCCCGCCAGTACGGGCTGACGACTGTCAGCCTCATTGAGAAGATCACCAAGCCCAAGCCCCAGAGCGTGGCCGGCTCCGCCTCGGTCAACGACATGCTGCAGCAGGCCCAGCAGATGATGCGCGACGCCGAGGCGCAAGCCGGGGTCCCCATCCAGCCGCCGGCCGCCGCGCGCGGGGCCGACGACGCCGTCCAGCCCCTGCAGCCGCTTGCCGGCGGCAATGCCCCCATTCCGCTCCCCGAGACGGCGCAGGATATCGATTTCGACGGAGAGGACGGCACCCTCCAGTTCGCGAGCGCCTCCAGCGTCAAGTCGATCGCCGAGTTTTTCCGGTCGGCCCTGCAGCGGTCCGGATGGCGCGCGAAGCCGAGCGTGATCAACAACGCCAACATGGCGCAGCTTCAATTCGCCAAGGGGAACAAGGATCTCTCCATCACAGTGATGAAGATGGGCCCCAGCACCAATGTGAATGCGCGCGGCTCGGGCCTGCAGGTGGCGGCCGCGAAGCCCGACGCGCCTGCCGCAGGAAACCGAAGCGCGGGCAGCGCGCCGACGCCGGCGCCGTCGGCGGACGATCTCATCGTCGAGGAAAGCGCGGGGCTGCCCGTTCCCAAGCGCCACACCATGTCAGAAGGAACGCAGACACCGTTCCGGCGCGAGCTCAACGCCAATGTACCGCTCGATCTCTCCGTGGTGCTTGAATTCTATCGCCGTGAGCTCGGTACTCGAAACTGGAAAGAGGACGCCAAAAGCGTGGTGGTTGCAGCCGACCGTGCGACGGTTCGCTTCGCCTCCCCGGACGGGCCGGCCGCGTTGAAGCTCGGCCGAAAGGGCAATGAGACGACCGTCAACCTCTCTGTGAAAAATCCCGAGGCGGCCCGCAAAGCGGGCATCCTGCCGCCGGCCGGAAAGGCCCACGTGATGTTCGGCAATATCATGCCCGAGGACGCCTCGCTCACCTTCAATAACCGCACGATCAAGGTCGCGGCCAACGCCGGAACCAAGGGTCCCGATGGGCCGGCCCTGGATCTCGCCCCCGGAAAATACAAATATTCGATCAAGACAGGGGGAAAGATCGATGCTGACGAGGTGGAGATACGCTCCGACGAGACCTGGGGACTGATGATCGGACCGGGTGGTGTGCTGGCGTTGCAGGCCTATTGAACCGGGAGCCCTGGTTTCATCCGGGCAACTTCAACGGTGATGCAGGCGGCGGCGAGGGTGCCGGAGCTGTGTCCGGGGATCGCGTGATGTGAATGCGCCCTCGTAGGATCCTGGAACTTCGAAACTGAAAAGCAGACCACTTACAAATTCAGTTCGAATGTTTTCGAGACCGCCAAGGATCTTCAAGAGATCCTTCGGCAGCCCGATGACTGGCTCCTAGGGCTCGGACCCATAGATCGGTTGGCTTAGCCAGTGCGGTGTGATTCACGGCTTCCGGGAGGAAGCCGGAATGAAGCCGGATCGTTTCTGGCTCACGGATGCGCAATTCACACGGATCGCGCCGCATCTGCTGACGGACACGCGTGGCAAGCCGCCTGTTGCCGATCGCCGGGTGATCAGCGGCATCGTCCATGTTCTCAAGTCCGGCGGGCACTGGATCGACGCGCCGCCCGACTACGGGCCATGCAAGACGCTCTACAACCGTTATGTCCGCTGGGCTGCCAAGGGCGTTTGGGGCGATCTCTTCCATGCTCTGGCGAGCGCCGACGGCCCTCCAGCCCGGGTGCTTATCGATAGCTCCGCCGTGAAGGCTCAACCGCTCGGCCTCGGGCGGAAAAGGGGGAGCGCAACCAAGCCATCGGCCGCTCTCGCGGCGGGCGCACGACCAAGATCCACGCGCTGACTGATCGCGACTGCAGGCGCATCGCCTTCCTGCTCACTGGAGGCCAAGCCGTCGATTGCACGGCGGGGGCGGTCCTGCTGAGGCAGATGCCGGCCGCCCGCATCCTCCATGGTGACAAGGGCTACGACAGCAACGCCATCCGCAGGCAGGTCGAGGAGAACGGCACGATGCCCAACATTCCGCCCAAGCCAACCGGCGCTGGAAGAACTGTTTCTCGCCCGTGCTCTACCGCGACCGAAACGCCATCGAGCGCATGTTCTGCCGCCTCAAGGACTTCCGCCGCGTCGCCACCCGATACGACCGCAACGCCGTCAACGTCCTCGCAGCCGTCTGCATCGCGGCTGGTCATGAGTCTCGACCCTAAGGCGCTCGATTTCGCCGGTCTCAGCGGACACCCTCCCCGCTCAGGCTTCGCCCGGTCCCGCAAAGAAGCTCGATCGGTCACTCTCGCGCCGGGCGGAAAGGCCGGGGGAGGCGCTCACTGCCATGGACAGCTCGCGCGCCGCTTCCATCAGCAGCGACCCGAGCTCCAGCATACGCGCCTCGGTGAGACGCACATTAGGCCCTGCGATCACCACCGTTCCGGTCACTTCGCCGGTGGCGATGCTGCGCACTGGGGCGGCGCAGGCATTCATCCACGGCGTATAGGTCTGCACGGTCACGGCAAAGCCCCGCTTGCGGGCGACGCGCAGATATTTCAACAGCGCGGTCCGGGTTTCCGGCGCCCGCGGACCGAAGTCGCGGCGCGCGCCATAGCCCTGTGTCTCCACCAGAGCGATCGCCTCCTCTTCCGGCAGGCACGATAGCCAGGCGTGCCCGGAGGCCGAACAGGACAGGCGACCCACCTGCCCCATGTCCGGGTCATAGCGCAGCCCGAAGGGCGAGCCCTGGGATTTCGCCACCCAGATCAGCTCACGGCCATCGATCATCGCGAGGCGCACCAGCTCCCCGGATTGGTGAGCGAGGCGGTCGAGAATGGGCTGGGCGAAGTCGGTGATGCCGCTGGCGGCAAGGAAAGTGAAGGCCAGGGAGGTCAGCTTGGCCGTGAGCAGATAGGCCCCGAGCTGACGCTCCTGGCGCACGTATCCATGCTCCACGAGGCTGTTGAGGATGCGGTGAGTGGCGCTGCGCGGAATGCGGAGATGGTCGGCCACCTCGTAGAGCGGCAGGCCGTGGGCATGGACCGCCAGCAACTCCAGCACCGCAAGGGTCCGTTCCAGAAGGCCGCTCGGGCTGGCCTCGGCGTCGCTCTCGACTGGGGTTTGCGGGAGTTTCTTGTCCATGGCTTCGTCACGCTGTCCATTCCGCACGGTGAGCTGCCGGCCGCCTTTGATGGGATCCGCACCCACTTCAGAGGGCAGCGACGTCTTGGCAGAAGGGGCCATTGCACCGGGCATTGCTGCCTCCACTGATAGGTCTGGCGCTGATCGACTGCAACCGGCGCACTTGCCCCTTCCGCGCGCAGCGGCCGGGCACCGGCAGACGGCATAGCCTTTCACGGGACCGGGACTGCGGTCAATAAAACTGGAATCCAGTTCCAAAAATAAAATTGGAATCCGATTCCAGTCATGCTACCGAATGAGCCGTCCGACGAACGCTCCATCGCGAGCATTCGGGCCACCACCAAAAAATCCGCAAAGCGGGCATTCCGGGAAAACCGTGTCCAGGGAGGACAGGATGGGCGACGAAACGAGTCCGCGCTCCGGCGCATTCGCCATCAATCGACGCAACCTGCTGCTCGGCGCGACCGCCGGCGCCATCGCCATGCCGTGGGTCAGCCGCGCCCATGCAGCCGAGCCGATCCGCATTGGCATGCTCTACGGCAAGACCGGCCCCATCGTCGGCCAGTCCGAGCATCTCGCCCAGGGCAGCTTCCTTGCGCTGGAACAACGCGGCGGCACCCTGCTCGGGCGGCCGACGGAGATTGTCTGGCTGGATGAACCCAATCCACAGGGCGCCCAGCAGAATGCCGAGCGCCTGGTCGGCGAGCACAAGGTGGCCGGCCTTGTCGGCGGGGCGCTCTCGTCCCACGCCTTCGCCATCTCGGCGGTGGCCAAGAAGGCAAAGGTGCCCTTCATAGCGACCAATGCCGCGGCCGACGCCCTGACCGGAGCGTCCTGCAATCGCTACACTTTCCGCACCCAGGCCCCGGTGGAGGTGCAGGCCCGGGTGCTGGCCCCCCAGGCCGCCGCCATCGGCAAGAAATGGTACCTGCTGACAGCCGCCTATGCCTTCGGCCAGGACGTCAAGCGCTTCTTCGGCCAGTACGCCAAGGACAACGGCGGCACCATCGTGGGTGCCGATGACGTGCCCGTGGGCACGCAGGACTTCTCCTCCTTCATTCTGAAGATTCGCGCCGCCAAGCCCGACGTCGTCATCGGCGGCATCGCCGGCAGCGACCTCATGGGCTTCCTGAAGCAATGGAACGAACTGGGCATGCGTGGTCGCATCCCGTTCGCGGAAATTGCGGTAGGCAACACCGACCTGTGGGGCGTGGGACCCGAGGCCGCCGACGGTCTCTACACCAGCACCTGGTACTACAAGAACCCCGCCAATCCGCCAGATGAACAGGCCATGACGGCGGCATACGAGAAGAAATACAATCGCCCTCCAGCCGACAAGGCCTGGATGGGATGGTTCGGCACCAACATCCTTCTTGATTCCATCGAGGCCGCCGGCTCCACGGACCCGACGGCGGTCGTCAACGCAATCGAGCGCTGGCAGACCAAGCGCGGCGGGACGCGCGAGATCTCCTTCCGGCCCTTCGACCACCAGTTGACGAGCACCGTGGTCGTGCTCGGCGTGAAGCCGAAGATTACCGACAAGTGGGACTTCTTCGACGTCAAGGCGGAGGTGCCGAAGACCGAGGCCGAGGCGAACGCCCTCTACGGCCCCGAGAGCGCCTCGGCCTGCAAGATGGAAAGCATCTGAGCATCCGCTGCTTCGCGGCGCGCGGAGTCCTGGACGCGGTCCCACGCGGGACCGCGACCGGTCGCGCGCGGCTGCCCCCACGAGGACATGGTAATGCTCGACATGATCTTATCGCAGGCGGTAAATGGCCTGGTACTAGGATTTCTCTACGTTCTGATTGCTGTCGGCCTGTCGATCATCTTCGGCATGCTGGGCATCGTGAACTTTGCGCACGGCGCCTTCTTCGCCATCGGCGCCTATCTCGCCCTGGTGCTGACGCAACAGTTCGGATGGGGCGCGGCGCTGCTGGCGCCGCTGCTCACCGGCCTCATCGGCATGGTCGTGGAGATGGTTCTGATCCGGCGGCTCTATGACAAGGAGCCGCTCATCAGCCTGATCCTCACCTTCGCGCTGGCCCTGCTGGTGGAAGCGGTGCTCCGCCTCGTCTTCGGCGGCGCACCCCAGCCCTTCAGCCCGCCGAGGCCGCTGGCCGGCTTCGTGGAATGGGGTGCGATCCTGATCACCACCTACCGCGTGGCGGTTTTGTGCGTGACCATCGCAGCGCTGGTCGCGTTCTGGGCGTTCCTTGCCTTCACGCCGTTCGGCCGCATCATCCGAGCGGGCTCGCGTGATCCCGAGATGGTGGGCCTGCTCGGCATAAACCTGCCCATCGTGCTTTCAGGCGTGTTCGGCATCGGCTGCCTGCTCGCCGGCCTTGCCGGCATGCTGGCCGGCCCGCTCTGGACGGTAAGCCCCGCCATCGGCGCGGCGGCGATCATGCCGGCCTTCGTCATCGTCACCATCGGCGGCCTCGGATCCTACCGCGGCGCCATCGTCGCCGGCCTCATGGTGGGCCTCGTCACCGCCCTGACAGTTCAATTCTATCCCGATTGGTCCGGCGTCGCGATGTACGTGCTCATGGCCGTCGTCCTCATCGCGCGCCCCCGCGGCCTCTTCGGCGAGAAGTGGGAGCGCTTCGAATGACCCTCCGCGCCGTACTCCTCCATCCCGTCCTGTGGACCGCCGTGGTGCTGGGCGCGCTCAGCGCGCTGTGGCTCGCCCTCGGCGCCCCGATCCAGCTCGTCACCCAGATCGCCATCTACGCGCTCTACGGCGCCGGGGTGAACCTGCTGATCGGCTACACCGGCCTCGTGCCCTTCGGCGCATCGGTCTTCTTCGGCTGTACAAGCTATGCTGCGGCCTACTTCATCCTTGGGCTCGGCGGCAACGAGATCGGCGCGCTGGGCCTGTCGATGGTGTTCGCCGCCGTGTTGGGCCTTGGCATCGGCGCTGTCATCCTGAGGCGCAAGGGGCTCTATTTTTCCCTGCTGACGCTCGCCTGCTCGCAGATCGCGTTCGAGATCGCCTTCAAATGGACCTCCGTCACCGGCGGCGAGAACGGCATCCAGGGCGTCCCGCGACCGCTCATGGAGAGCCCGTTGACCTTCCATGTCTTCGTGGTGGCGACCGTGGTCGGGGTGATGTGGCTGCTGTGGCGCCTCGCCCACGCGCCGTTCGGGCGCGTGCTCCAGGCGGTGCGTGACAACGACGTGCGGGCGGCGAGCCTCGGCTATGACGTCTACCGCGTGCGGCTCGTGGGCTTCACCCTGTGCGCAGTCGTGGTCGGCTATGCCGGCGCGCTGCTCACCTTCCTGCTGCAGGGCGTCTATGCCAACAATCTCGGCTGGCAGCATGCCGGCGACAGCCTGCTGATGACGGTGCTCGGCGGCGTGCACCACTTCCTCGGCCCGCTGTGGGGCGCCATCACCTTCATCGTGCTTGAAAACCGCCTCTCCGCCATCACCGAAAACTGGTGGCTGATCTTTGCTCCGCTGCTCATCGCCTTCGCGCTGGTCTCTCCGGAAGGCATCCAGGGCCTCGTCCAGCGGCTGTTCCGCTGCGAGCGCTGGACCCTGACACGCAACACCATCCCACCGCGCCCCGGGCTTATCGTGCCGTATTCCAGCGCATTGCAGGCGCTCGATCCGCGCAAACCGATCCTCGAAACGCGGGGGCTGAACAAGAGCTTCGGCAGTCTCGTCACGGCCAGGAGCATCGATTTTACCGTCTATCCCAACACGCTGCACACCATCATCGGGCCGAACGGCGCCGGCAAGACCACCTTCTTCAACATGCTCACGGGCGTGCTGCCGCCAACAGCCGGACAGGTCCTGTTCGAGGGAGCGGACGTCACCCACCTGCCGCTTCACGCCCGGGCCAGGCTCGGCATGGGCCGCTCGTTCCAGATCCTGTCCATCTTCCCCCACCTGACCGTGTTCGAGAACGTGCGCGTCGCGGTGCAGGCGCAGCGTCGCGGGGCGCGGGGCCTGTTCGTGGACGCCCATAGCCTGGATGCGATCAACGCCCGGGCCTGGTCGCTGCTCGACGCCGTGGGCCTCGCCGACAAGGCGGCCGCGCGCAGCGCCGATCTGCCTCACGGCGCCAAGCGCCTGCTGGAGATCGCCGTGACGCTTTCCATCGACTCCAAGCTGCTGCTCCTGGACGAACCGCTGGCCGGTCTCGCCGAGGCGGACCGCGTGGTGGTGGCCGATCTCATCAAGCGATTGTCGCGCAGCCATGCGGTGCTGCTCATCGAGCACGACATCGACCGCGTCCTTGCCATCTCCGATCGCATCTCGGTGCTGCACCAGGGCCGTATCGTCGCCGACGGGCCGCCGCTGGAGGTGGCCGCCCATCCGGAGGTGATCGCCGCCTATCTCGGCGCAGCCAAGGACGGCGAGCGCGCCGCCCCTCCGGCGGTGGAGCGCCAAGCCCATGCCGCCGCCCCGATCCTCCTCGAAGCCAGGGGCATGGTTGCCGGCTACAACGGCTCCAGCGTCCTCGCCGGCATCGATCTCGTGGTGCACGAGGGCGAGGCGGTGGCGCTGCTTGGCCGCAACGGCGTGGGCAAGACCACGACCCTGCGTGCCCTCACCGGCAGCCTGCCCCTCGCCGCCGGCGAGCTTAAGCTGAAGGGCGAGGCGCTGACCGGCCTGCGCCCCTACGAGATCAACCGCCGCGGCATCTCCCTGGTGCCGGAGGGCCGCCGCCTGTTCCCCAACCTGACGGTGGTGGAGAACCTGCAACTGGCGGCCCGGCCCGGCGGCATCAGCCTGGACGAGGTGTTCGAGCTGTTCCCCCGGCTCAAGACCCGCCAGGCGGCGCGGGCGGAGAACCTCTCCGGCGGCGAGCGCCAGATGGTGGCCATTGCCCGCGCCCTGGTGATGCCGTCCAGGCTCATCCTGCTCGACGAGCCGTTCGAGGGCCTCGCGCCCGCGGTGGTCAACGAGGTCATGGAAGCCCTCGTGAAGCTGCGCGGCAAGGTGGCCATGGTGATCGTCGAGCACCACACCGAAACCGTCCTGCCCATCGTCGACCGCGCCTATGTCCTGGTGAACGGGCAGGTGGCCTTCGCCGGCGACGCCGGGCGGCTCGAAGCCGATCACGCCCTGCAGGCCCGCCTCCTGGGCGTGGTGCAGGGCGAAGACCTCATCGCCGCGGCCAGCTGACGCGCGCCATCTCCACGGAGCCCCCCATGAACATCGACCTGTCCGGCGCCACCCGCCTCTACATCATCGTCGGCGATCCGATCGCCCAGGTGAAATCCCCCGCCGGCATGACGGCAGCTTTTCTCTCCCGCAATCATGACGGCATCCTTGTGCCGGTGCAGGTGGGAACCGGGGATCTCGGCGACCTGCTTGCCGTCTCGGGCAAGCTGAAAAATCTCGGCGGCGTCGTCGTCACCGTGCCCCACAAGTTCGGCTGCTTCTCCCACTGCGCCGAAGCCTCCGACCGCGCCGCCTTCATCGGCTCGGTGAACATCATGCGCCAGCGACCCGAAGGCGGTTGGTATGGCGACATCGTGGACGGCCTCGGCTTCGTCAGCGCCGCGGTCAATGCGGGCTTCGATCCTGACGGCAAGCGGGCGCTGCTGGTTGGGGCGGGCGGCGCGGGTTCCGCCATCGCTCTCGCCCTGATCGATGCGGGCGTTGCCGAGCTCGCCATCCATGACGCCGATGTGGCGCGGCGCGATGCCCTCGTCGCCCGCCTCAACACCCTCGGCAAGGGCCGGGCGGTGGCGGGTTCCACCGATCCCGCTGGCTTCGACCTCGTCGCCAACGCCACGCCCATGGGCATGAAGGAGGGCGATCCGCTGCCCGTGGATGTGACGAGGCTCGTGCCCGCGACCCATGTGGGCTGCGTCATCACCCAGCCGGCGGTGTCGCCGCTGATCGCCGCCGCCCGCGCCGCCGGCTGCCCCACCTCCACCGGCACCGAGATGTACTTCGCCCTGCAGGAGAAGATGGTGGACTTCCTGCTGCACACCGACTCCAACGCTTGAGCCGGCGCCATGATCACCACCCTGGATGCCCTCCCCCCAGACGATGTCCATGACCTCGTCGTCGTCGGCTCCGGAGCCGGCGGAATGGCGACGGCGCTGTTCGCCGCCATCGCCGGCCTGAAGGTGCTGCTGGTGGAGCGCACCGAATATGTCGGCGGCACCACCGCCTTGTCCGCTGCCACCACCTGGATCCCCATGAACCGGCACTCCTCCGAGGTGGCGGTGGATGACAGTCTCGATAAGGCCGAGCACTTCCTGGATGGCGTGGTGGGCAACCGTTCCCCGGCGGTGCTGCGGCGCGCCTTCCTGGAGAGCGGGCCGCAGGCCATCGCCACCCTCGAAGACCAGTCGCAGGTGCGCTTTCGCCCCTACGCCACCCATCCCGACTACGAGCAGGACCATGAGGGCGCCACCCTGCGCGGGCGGGCGCTGGAGCCGGTGCCCTTCGACGGTCGCAGCCTCGGCGCAGACCTCGCGCGCATCCGGCCGCCGATCCCGGAATTCACCATCTTCGGCGGCATGATGATCGACCGCACCGACATCGGGCACCTGCTGGGACTGACGAAGTCGTGGCGCTCCTTCCGGCATGCCGCCTCGATCCTCGCCTGGTACGGCCGCGACCGGCTGGCGCAGCGGCGCGGCAGCCGGCTGGTGATGGGAAACGCCCTGATCGGGCGCATGCTCGCATCCCTGAAGGCGCGCAACGTCCCGATCCTGCTGGAGGCCACCGTCCGCGCCGTCGACGCGGGGCGGGGCGGCGTGGAAGGCGTCACCGTGGCGCAGAACGGCGCGGAGCGGCAGATCCGCGTCCGTCGTGGCCTCGTGATCGCGGCGGGCGGCTTCAACCGCCACCCCACCCGCCGTGCCGAGCTTCTGCCCAAGCCGACACCCGCCTACAGCCCGGCCGCGCCCGGGCATACCGGCGCCATGCAGGACCTCGCCCTGAAGCTCGGCGCCCGCTTCGGCACGGGGGGCGACCAGCCGGCCTTCTGGGCGCCGGTCTCGGTGCGCCGCCGCGCCGACGGTTCCACCGCGGTCTTCCCCCATTTCGTGATGGACCGCTCCAAGCCAGGCACCGTGTGCGTGGACCAGACCGGGCGGCGCTTCGTGAACGAATCCACCTCCTATCACCAGTTCGGCAAGGCCATGTTCGCGGCGAACCGGGATCGGCCGACCATCCCCTGCTTCATCATCACCGATGCGGTGGGCCTGAAGAGATTTGGCCTCGGCATGGTGCGCATGGGCACGCGCAACCTGAAGCCGTTCCTCGACGACGGCTATCTGGTGGAAGCGCCCACCATCGCCGCCCTCGCTGCGAAGCTGAACATGGATGCCGCCGTATTGGAAGAAACAGTCGGCGCCATGAACACCTTTGCCAAGACCGGTGTCGATACGCAGTTCGGTCGCGGCACCACCGCCTATCACCGGATCAACGGCGATGCGGCGCACGGTCCCAATCCCACCCTCGGCCCGATCGATACCGCGCCCTTCTACGCCGTGCGGCTCTATCCCGGCGACATCGGTGCAGCCACCGGCCTCGTCATCGACGAATGGGCGCGGGTGCTGAAGGAGGACGGCAGCCCGGTTCCCGGCCTCTATGCCTGCGGCAACGAGGCCCAGTCCATCATGGGCGGGACCTATCCCGGCCCGGGCATCACCATCGGCCCGGCCATCACCTTCGCCTATCGCGCCGTGCGCCATGCCTGCCAAGCCGGGGAGCAGCGGCCATGAACCCGCATCCGGGCCCCATCGCGCCCTCCGGCGCCGCACGCAATCACCCGACGAGAACCTACGACCTCGTGGTGATTGGCTCGGGAGCGGGTGGCCTCGCCACCGCCGTCACCGCCGCTCTCCTCGGCCTTGAGGTGGTCGTGGTGGAGAAGGATGCCAAGATCGGCGGCACCACCGCCTGGTCCGGCGGATGGATGTGGATCCCGCGCAATCCGCTGGCTGTGGAGGCCGGGATCGTCGAGGACATCAAGGCGCCGCGCACCTATCTGAAGGCCGAGCTGGGCAATGCCTATGACGAGGCCCTGGCCACCATGCTGCTGGAGCAGGGTCCGCGCATGGTGGACTTCTTCCGCCGCAACACCAGCCTCGCCTTCGTGGACGGCAACGCCGTTCCCGATTTTCACGACACCTCGCCCGGTGCGGCCAAGGGCGGGCGCTCGCTGTGCGCGGCGCCGTTCGACGGACGGCTGCTCGGCGCGCGCATTTGCGACCTGCGCGCGCCCCTTGACCTCATCTCGCCCTTCGGGATGGGCATCGCCTCAGGGCGCGACATGCTCCATTTCCTGGAGGCCACGCGCAATGCCTCCTCCTTCACCCATGCCGCCGGGCGCATCCTGCGCCATTTCATCGACGTGGCGCGCCACGGCCGCGGCATGAAGCTGGTCAACGGCAACGCCCTCATCGCCCGCCTGCTGAAATCGGCCGACGATCTGGGCGTGACCATCCTGACCTCGTGCCCGGCCAGCGAGGTGCTGGTGGAAGAAGGGCGCGTGGCGGGCATCATCGCGGGCTCCGGAGAAACGCTGCATGAGATCCACGCCCGGCGCGGCGTGGTGCTGGCGAGCGGCGGCTTTCCCCATGACCTCGCTCGCAAGGCGGCGCTGTTTCCCCACGCACCGACCGGCCGCGAGCACTGGTCGGCGGCGCCGCAGACCAACAGCGGCGACGGCATTCGTCTGGGGGAGGCCGCTGGCGGCTGCTTGCGTACGGACCTCTCGGACGCCGGCGCCTGGGCACCGGTGTCGCTGGTCCCACAGGCCAGTGGCACCCCGGCGTCCTATCCCCACCTCGTCGAACGCGCGAAGCCCGGCCTCATCATGGTGCGCGCGGACGGGCAACGTTTCACCAACGAAGCCGATTCCTACCACGACGTGATGCGCGCGCTACTGGCGGCAACGCCCCCTGGCGCGCCCGTGGAAGCCTGGATGATCTGCGATCATGCCTTCCAGCGCCACTACGGCCTCGGCCGCACGCGGCCCCGGCCGTTCCCGCTGCGCCCGTGGCTCGCCAGTGGATATCTGAAGCGCGGCAACAGCTTCGCCGAGCTGGCCCGCGCCTGCGGCATCGATGCCGACGGGCTGGAACAGACCCTTGCGGATTATAACCGCGCCGCCGCGCGCGGCGAGGACCCCGCCTTCGGCCGCGGCTCCAGCCTCTACAACCGGGTGCAGGGCGACGCGGCGCACCGGCCCAATCCCTGCGTCGCGCCCATCGCCCGCGGACCGTTTTATGCGGTGAAGGTGGTGGCCGGCAGCCTCGGCACCTTCGCCGGCCTCGCCACCGACGCCCATGCCCGGGTGCTGGACGCTTCGGGCAGCCCCATCGCCGGCCTCTATGCGGTGGGCAACGACATGTCGAGCATGATGGGCGGGCGCTATCCGGCGGGCGGCATCACCCTCGGCCCGGCCATGACCTTCGGCTTCGTCGCCGCGCACCACGCCAGCGGCACCCCCCTTCCTTCCGACACCATCGACCGCGGACAGCCGCGTCCGCCCGGAGAGTCCCATGCGTTATGAACTTTTGTCCCTCACCATCCGCTTCGGCACGGTGCCTGCGGTGACCGCCGGCATCGAGGCCCATGCGAAGACGCCGGGCGCCGGCACGCTGCTCGGCTGCTTCGTCAGCGAGATCGGGGACCTCAACCGCGTCATCGTATTCCGCAGCTTTGCCGACGACGCCGAGATGCAGGCCGACCGCGCCCGCATCCACGGCGCCACCGATCCCTTCGGCGCGGGCGACGCCATCGTCGAGATGGAGTTCACGGGCTATGCGCCCTATTCCTTCTCCCAGCCGGTGGTGCCCGGCAAATACGGCCCGGTCTACGAGATCCGCACCTATCGCGTGAAGCACGGCTGCCTGCCGGCGGTGGAGCGCGTATGGGGCCCGGCGCTCCCGGGGCGCCTGGCCCTCTCTCCCCTCACCATCGCCATGTATGCGCTGGAGGGCACGCCCCGCATCACCCACATCTGGCCCTATGCCAGCCTCGATGACCGCGCCGAGAAGCGCGCCCGCTCGGTTGCCGAAGGGGTATGGCCGCCGCCCGGCGGGCCGGCGCTTCTCACCGGCGACATGCGCTCGGTCATCGCCTTGCCCACCGCCATCTCGCCGCTCACCTGAGGAGGTCGGCCGTGGAGCCTGTCTATTCGCTGGCCTATCTCACGAGCGCGCCCCTCGACGCACCGGATGCGGTCCTGCTCGCCCATCGTCTCGGTTATGGCGCGGTCGGCCTCAGGGCGCTGCCGGCCGCGCCGGGCGGCGAGGTCAACCCGCTGCTCCACGATCCCGCCGCGGAGCGGGAAACGCGGGCGCGCCTGGCCGATACCGGCGTCACCCTCTTCGACATGGAGATCGTGCGGATCGGCCCCGATTTCCGCGTGGAGGACGTGGCGGCCTTCCTCGATCTGTGCGGGCGGCTTTCGGCCCGCGCGGTGCTGGTGGCGGGGGACGATCCCGAAGAGGCACGCCTCGTCCAGTCCTATGCCGCCTTCTGCGCGGCGGCTCAGCCCTATGGGCTGACGGCAGACCTTGAATTCATGCCGTGGACCCATGTGCCGGACGCGAAGACCGCCCTGCGCATCGTCACGGCGGCGGGCGCGCCCAACGGCGGCATCCTGGTGGATGCGCTGCACACCGCCCGCTCGGCGACGACCCTCGCCGATCTTGCCGCCATTCCGCGCCATCTGCTGCACTACGCCCAGATGTGCGACGCGCCGGCCGAAGTCCCGGCCACCACCGAAGGCCTCATCCACACCGCCCGCGCCGAGCGCCTGCTGCCGGGCGACGGCGGCATCGACCTTGCCAGCATGTTCTCCGTACTGCCGCATGATCTCCCCGTCAGCCTGGAACTGCCCAACGTGACCGAGAAGCCGCGCCTCGGCATCGAGGAATGGGCGCGCCTCGCACTGGAGCGCGCACGGCGGGTCGTCCACGCGATCGAGCAACGCCGGCCGGTCGCCGTCTGAGCAGAACAACAACCATCAGGAAGGAACGCCGCGATGGCGCAGGAGAACGGGGACTGGCTGGGCCTCAGGGACCGGCTGTGCGTGGTGACGGGTGGCGGGCGGGGCATCGGCCTCGCCATCGCGCGGGAGTTCCTGGCCGTCGGCGCACGGGTGGTGCTGCTGGGCCGCTCTGCTCCAGCTCTCGCCGCGGCGGCCGCGACCATCGATCCCGACGGTAAGCGCAGCGCGGTTCGTGCCTGCGATGTGGCGGACACCGCCAGCGTCGCCGAGGCGGCCGGCTGGGTGGAAGACGCCGTGGGGCCGGTGGACGTGCTCGTCAACAATGCGGCGGTCATGCACCCCGGCGCCCTCGACACCCTGGACCCCGCCGATTGGCAGGCCCAGCTCGACGTGGACCTCACCGGCTGCCTGCGCACCGCACAGGCTTTCGGCGCGGGCATGCTCGCACGGGGCTCGGGAGCGCTGGTGCACATCTCCTCCATCGCGGGGAGCAATGTGCAGCCATCCAGCGGCGCCTACAGCGCGGCCAAGGCCGCCCTTATCATGCTGTCCCAGCAGTTGGCGGTGGAATGGGGACCCCGCGGCGTGCGCTCCAATGTGGTCAGCCCGGGCCTCGTGGAGGCGCCCATGAGCGCCGCCTTCTACGCCGTTCCCGGCATACGCGAGAAGCGCGAGGCGTTCGTACCCGCGCGGCGCATCGGAACGCCGGAGGATTCCGCCGCCGCCGTGGTCTTCCTCGCCAGCGCGCGGGCGTCCTACATCAACGGGGAGGAGATCGTCGTGGATGGCGGCCTCAGGCGCTCCCTCATGGGCCACATCCCGAGACCGGGATACTAAGGCGCCCCCTCCAACCACGATTGGACCAGAGGTTCAACCATGAAGGTCCTCGTCACCGGCGGCACCGGATTCATCGCCGCCTGGATCATCCGCCGCCTGCTCCGGCGCAGCGTCGCCGTGCGCGTCCTCGACATCGCCAGCGACAGCGCCGCCGTGCGCGACATCCTGGGCGACCTCGCACGCGAGGTGGATTGGCGGTTGGCCGATATCCGCGACACAGACGCCGTGCATGCGGCCGCGCGGGGCTGCGGCGGGATCGTGCACATGGCCGGCATCCTCACGCCCGCCTGCCGGTCGGATCCGGTGAAGGGCGCCCAGATCAACCTCATCGGCACGCTCAACGCCTTCGAGGCCGCCCGGCGCGAGGGCATGCCGCGCGTCGTCTATGCGAGTTCGGCGGGCGTGTTCGGGCCGCGGGACGGACACATCCCCTGCCCCACCACCCACTACGGCGCCTTCAAGCTCGCCTGCGAAGGCAGCGCCCGGGCGTATTGGGAAGACCATCGCATCGCCAGCATCGGCTTCCGGCCCTTCATCGTCTACGGGCCGGGCCGCGGCGAGGAAGGCGCCAGCGCCGGGCCGACGCTTGCCTGCCGCGCCGCCGCGCAGGGCGCGCCCTATGTGATCCCCTATGTGGGCTCAACCGGCATGATCTATGTGGACGACGTGGCGGTGGCCTTCGAGCAGGCTCTGTTTGCCCCGCTGCCAGGCGCGCACGCCTTCAATCTGGCCGGACGCCCCGCGACCGTCGATGCGGTGATCGCCGCCATCCGGCGTGAGGTGCCCGATGCGCGCATCACCGCCACCGGCGCTCCCATGCCCATCGCCGGGGAGCTGGCGCCGGATCACCTTTCCTCCGTGTTGCCGGACTTGCCGGAAACGTCCCTCGACACCGGCATCGCCGCCACCATCGCCTATTACCGGGGGCGGGCCGCCGCGCGGGCGTGAGCGCCTGCGTCCTATCGCGGTGCGGCGCGGAACGCTGCCGGTGAGCGCCCGGCATGGCGGGTGAAGAAGCGGGAGAAATAAGCCGGATCCTGAAAGCCAAGGGCGTGGCCCACCTCGCCGACGCTCATGCTCGTGTAGAGCAGGTTGCGCTTGGCTTCGATCATCAGGCGGTCGTGCATGAGCTTCAGCGCGCTCTTGCCCGCCACTGCCCGGCAGGCGGCGTTGAGGCGGGCATAGGTGATGTTGAGCCCGTCGGCATAAAAGGTGAGCGGCTGTGCCTGCCGGAAATGCTCCTCGATGAGCCGGCGATAGCGCACCACGATATCGGCATCGCGGCGCATCAGCGGCCCTCCCGCCGGCGCACCGCCATCCTTCAGCCGGGCCAGCGCGACCAGCACCCGCAGAAAGTGTGCGCCGATGGCCGCTCTCCGCCCCGGCGCCGCGCCGATGAATTCCCGTTCCAGCCACTGGAAGGCATCCAGCAGGCCGTATCCGTCGCCATCGGGCCCCTGGGCCGGATAGAGGCCGGCGGCGGGTACATCGGCAAATGCGGGATCCGTCTGCGCCATCGCCGTCACGTAGGAGGCGGCGATCGTAAGCGCGAAGCCGTCCGAGCCCGGTTCAAAGCGGATTTCGTGGACCGCCGTCGGGGGGATGACCACCACCGTGGGCGGATCAAGCTGCCACTCGTCATCCTCCACGCGGATCCGCCCACCGCCCTCGGTCACGAACAGGAACTGGACGTGCTCGGGATGGGCATGTGGACGGATCGTCCAATCATGCACGCTTGAGCGGATCCGGATGGCTTCCACATGGAGGAAGTCGAGATCCACATCTGCCAAGGCTTCGTCGTAAAGAAAGAAGCTCGGGATCACATTTTGCCGTGTCATTCGCAAGTGCAGCATTGTCGTGACGCGACCACGAGGATGCTGCTGCCTTACGAAAAGTACAACAGGATTTTGCTTTCATCCATTGTCGGCCCGTTTTGGCGGGCCTATCCATGGGACAACAACGAGCCGTCGAAGAGCTGGTCAAGCCAGCCGCGGAGTGAGCGACGCCAGTGCGTCGGCACCGCGGTGCCATGCGATCACACAACGTCTTTTGCGCACAGGAAGCGCGGACTTCACACGCCCGGCGCGTGTCGAGGAGGAGCCTTTTCATGTCTTTGAGCGAACACGCCCCTCTCGTGTGCGACGTGCTGGTCATCGGGTCCGGAGCCGGCGGCCTGTCCACGGCGGTCACCGCGAGGAAGCACGGCCTCGACGTCGTCGTGGTGGAGAAGGAGGAGCATTTCGGCGGCACCACCGCCTTTTCGGGCGGCGTGCTGTGGATCCCTGGAAATCCCCATGCTGCGGCGCAGGGCATCACCGACACGCGAGACGCCGCCCGGCTCTACCTGAAGACCGAGACCGGCAACTTCTACCGCGAGGACGCGATCGAGTACTTTCTCGACAACGGCCCGCGCATGCTCGACTTCTTCGAGCGCGAGACCGAGGTGAAGTTCGTCGCCTCCGCCTATCCCGACTACCATCCGGATCTGCCGGGCGGCGTGGATATCGGCCGCTCCGTCGTCGCCGCGCCCTATGATGCGCGCGGCCTTGGAGGCGAGATGAACCGGCTCAAGCCGCCGCTCGCGACCATCACCTTCATCGGCATGATGTTCAATTCATCCAACAATGAACTGAAGCATTTCTTCAACGCCACGCGCTCGCTGACCTCCGCGCTCTATGTGGCGAAGCGCCTTGCCAATCACCTGAAGGACCTTCTTTTGTACCGGCGCGGGGTCCAGGTCACGAGCGGCAACGCTCTGGCGGCCCGCCTCGCCAAATCGGCCTTCGACTGCGGCATTGCGATCCGCACCGGCACAGCCGCCGAAAAGCTGATCGTCAAGGATGGCGCGGTGACCGGCGCCGTCGTGAAGGACGCCTCCGGCACCCAGCGCATCACCGCGCGACGGGGGGTGGTGCTGGCCTGTGGCGGCTTCCCCCACGACGAGGCGCGCCTTGCGGGCATCTATCCCCACCGCCGGCGTGGCGGCGCCCATGTCTCCCCCACCCCTGAGGGCAATACCGGCGATGGCATCCGCCTCGCGGAAACCGTGGGTGGGCAGTTCGAGGCGCGCTTTCCCGATGCGGCGGCCTGGATGCCGGTGTCGAAAGTGCCCCTCGGCAACGGACGCTTCGGTGTATTCCCCCACCTCGTGGACCGCTACAAGCCCGGCGTCATCGCGGTGAACCGGCACGGCCGCCGCTTCACCAACGAGGCCAATTCCTACCACGACGTGGGCGCCGCCATGATCGCCGACAGCGAGGGGGAGGGCGAGACCGTCGCCTGGCTGGTCTGCGACCATGCCACCCTCCGCAAGTACGGCCTCGGCTTTGCCAAGCCCGCTCCGGTGCCGACCTCGCTCTATACCCGCTCCGGCTATCTGCTGAAGGGTCGCACGCTGGCCGACCTCGCCCGCGCGGCCGGCATTGATGCCGCCGGCCTGGAAGAGACAGTGCGCACCTACAATGTGGGCGCCGTAAAGGGCGAGGACCCGGCATTCCACCGCGGCTCCACCGCCTTCAACCGCTATCTCGGCGACCCCGACCACAAGCCCAACCCCACGGTGGCGCCCATCGATCAAGGGCCGTTCTATGCGGTGAAGATCTTCATGGGTGATCTCGGTACCTTCGACGGGCTGTCCACCGACCCGCTCGGTCGGGTGCTGGACACGAACGCAGCCCCCATCGCCGGGCTCTACGCCGTGGGCAACGATGCGGCGAGCATCATGGGCGGCAACTATCCCGGCGCCGGCATCACGCTCGGGCCCATCATGACGTCGGGCTATGTCACCGGGCGGCACCTGGCCGGCGTCTCCGCCCACTGACGAAAACAAAGATAAGACAATAAACCATAAGGGAAAAACGCCATGGCCATGGATCGCAGGAGCTTTCTCGGCACAAGCCTTGCCGTTACCGCGTTCGGGCTCGGTCCGGCGGGGAGGGCGCGCGCCGCGGACGACACCATCCGCATCGGCCACATCACCGACATGTCCGGCATCTATCGCGATGTGGAAGGACCGACCAGCGTCGCCTGCACCCGGCAGGCCATTGAGGAGTTCACCGCCGCCAATCCGGGCATCCGGGTCGAGTTGGTCGTGGCGGACCACCAGAACAAGCCGGACGTGGGCCTCACCATCATCCGCAAATGGTTCGACGAGGACGGCATCGACGTCATCACCAACGTGGGCAACAGCGCCATCGCGCTGGGCTCGCGCGGCATCCTGCAGGAGCGCGACAAGGTCTCCATCGTCACCTCCGCGGGCAGTTCCGATCTCACCGGCAAGAGCTGCAGCCCCAATCTCCTGCACTGGAGCTGGGACAGCTGGTGCCTCGCCCATTCCACCGCCACGGCGCTGGTGAAGACCGGCGGCACGAAGTGGTTCTTCGTCACCGCAGACTATGCCTTCGGCAATGCCGCCCAGGCGGATGCCACCCGCTTCGTAGAGGCCTCCGGCGGCAAGGTGGCGGGCGCGGTGAAATATCCCTACGGCTCGACCGCGGATTTCTCCTCCTTCCTGCTGCAGGCCCAGGCCTCCGGCGCCAACGTGGTGGCCTTCTGCAATTCCGGCACCGAGCTCATCACCTGCCTGAAGCAGGCGCAGGAATTCGGCCTCGACGCCGGCGGCAAGGTCCGCCTCGCCGCCACCGTGGGATACATCACCGACGTGATCGCCATGGGCCTGCCGGTGGCCCACGGCCTCTCCCTCACCGAAACCTTCTACTGGGACCTCAACGACCGCACCCGCGCCTTCATGAAGCGCATCGCTCCGAAGCTGCCGGCGGGCGTGTTTCCAAACATGAGCCAGGCCGGGGATTATTCCGGCGTCACCCATTATCTCAAGGCGGTGAAGGCGCTGGGCGTGGCCCGCGCCAAGGCATCCGGGCGAGACACCATCGCCGCCATGAAGCAGATGCCCACGGACGACGACTGTTTCGGCCCCGGCCGCGTGCGTGAGGACGGGCGCAAGATCCACCCAGCCTATCTGTTCTCGGTGAAGGCTCCCGCCGAGAGCAAAGCCCCCGGCGACATCTACAAGCTCGTCTCCACCATCCCGGCCGAAGAGGCCTTCCGGCCTGTCGCCGAAGGCGGCTGCCCCTTCGTGAAGACCTGAATTCGCCCGGCCCCCTGGGCTCCGCGACGTGCATCCCCGGAGCCGAAACCGCTCCGGGGTGCAAAACTCATCAAGGATTGTCATGACCGGATACCGTATCGCGGACTTGCGCATCTACACCATCAAGCCCCGCGGCCTCGGCGAGTTCATCGAGATCTTCGACACCCTCGCCATGCCGGTGCAATTGCGACACCTCGGGCCGCCCATCGCTTTTTTCGCCGGCGACATCGGCCCGCAGAACCAGGTTGTGCACCTGTGGGGGTATGACAGCCTCGCCGACTATGACCGGCGCCGCATCGCGCGCGATGCCGATCCCGACTGGCCGGCCTATCTTTCGGCCTCCGGCCACCTGCTGGTGGCGCAGGAGAACCGCTTCATCAAGAAGATCGACCTCGCGTCGGTCGCCCGCTTCCTCGGCAACGAAGGAGCGGCCCAATGAGCGCGCCCGACACCGCCTGGCTCGGCCTTCGAGGCCTCACATGCGTCGTCACCGGTGCCGGCGGCGGCATCGGACGCGCCGTGGCGCTCGCCTTCGCGCAGGCCGGCGCGAACCTTGCTCTTGCCGACAGGAATCCGGACACCTGCGCCGAAACCAAGACCGAGGTGGAGAAGCTGGGCGGGCGGGCGCTGGCGCTTCAATGCGACATCTCCGAAGAGGCCAGCATCGCCTCGGCTGCGGCGGCAACGCTGGCCGCATTCGGGGGGGCGGACATCCTCGTCAACAATGCCGGCATCCTGCGGCCCGGCGGCATCGACATGGTCTCCACGGCGGACTGGGAGCACATGCTGAAGGTGAACCTCACCGGCTATTTCCTCACCACCCGCGCCTTTGGTGCGGCCATGCTGGAGAAAGGCGCGGGCGCCATCGTGCACATCTCGTCCATCGCCGCCAGCGAGCCCCAGCCGTTCAGCGGCGCCTACAGCCCGGGCAAGGCGGCGGTCTCCATGCTGTCGCGGCAGATCGCCTTCGAATGGGGGCCGCGCGGCGTGCGCTCCAACGTGGTCAGCCCCGGCCTCGTGCGCACACCCCTGAGCGAGCCCTTCTACACCGCACCGGGTATTGCCGAGAAACGCGAAGCGATGGTGCCGGTGCGCCGCATCGGCCAGCCCTCGGACATCGCCGACGTCGCCGTGTTCCTGGCGAGCGGGCGGGCGTCCTATGTCAACGGTCAGGAGATCGTGGTGGACGGCGGCCTGTCCCAGACCCTGATGAGCCTCGTGCCGCGTCCCGGCTTCGGAGAGACCGCGCCATGAGCCCTTCCGCATTGATCACAGGCGCGGCCGACGGTATCGGCTGGGCTATTGCACGCACCTTGGCGGCCACGGGCTGGCGCCTCGCCCTGGTCGATCTCGACGAGGGCGCCGCCGCCGCGCGGGCCGCAGAACTGGGCGCAGGCCATCTCGCGGTCCGCGCCGACGTGTCGGTGGAGGAGGACGTGGCCGAGGCGATGCGGCGGGCGGTGGCCGCCTTCGGCGGTCTCGACGCGGTGGTGAACAATGCCGGCATCGCCGACACCCACCTGCCCACGGTGGAGCAGGACGCGGCGCGCTTCCGCAAGATCCTCGACGTGGACCTCACCGGGGTGTTCCTCGTCTCGCGGGAGGCCGCGCGGGTGATGCTGCCCCGGCGCAGCGGCTCAATCGTCAACCTCAGCTCCATCGCCGGCATCACCGGCCTGCCCCGCCGCAATGCCTATGGGGCGGCCAAGGCGGGCGTGGTCGCCCTGACGCGAAGCATGGCGTGCGAGTTTGGGCCCGCCGGCATCCGGGTCAACGCGGTGGCGCCCGGCTATGTGGAGACCGCCCTCGTGAAGGCCCTGGAGCGCGACGGCAGGATCGACCTCGGTCGCATCCGCCGTCGCATTCCGCTAGGCTTCCTGGCGCAGCCGGACGACATCGCGCAGGCGGTGGCGTTCCTCGTGTCTCCCGCGGCGCGCTACGTGACCGGCACCGTGCTCTCGGTCGATGGCGGATGGCAGGCCTTCGGCGATGCAGGCGATGCTTTTCCACCACCGGCAGGCTGAGACGATGCGCGCCCGGCCGGAGCCTGGAAGAGGGTCACGCGGTGCGCTCGCGGGGCTCAGTGGCCGAGCGAGGGCACCGGGCCGGCCGAGGCATCAGGCTTGGGGCCCAGCCACGCCTTGGTGAGGATGGCGAGGGTGGCGATCAGGGCAGGTCCCGCCATCACCAGGAACACCGCCGCGGTGCCGAGCTGCCGCCGCCCGAGCTCGGCCACCAGGAACGAGCCGGCAATGCCGCCGAACCGGCCGATGCCGAGCATCCAGGCCACCCCGGTGGCCCGGCCCCGGGTCGGATAGAACATGGCGGCCAACGCGGGCAGAGAGGATTGCGCGGTGTTCATGACGGTTCCGGCAATGAAGACCGCCGCCGTGAGCGGGCCGACCTGGCCCACCACCTGGCCGATGGCATAGACCGCCAGCGCCGTGAGCAGGAAGCCGGCGGCCACCACCAGATCGGCATGGAAGCGATCCATGAGCCAGCCGGCCAGGATGGCGCCGAGGCCACCAAGCGGGAACAGGGCCGAAATGAGTGTCGCCTGGGTGGGACTGATGCCGCTGTCGCGCAGGATGATCGGCATCCAGTTGATGAGGCCGTAAAAGATGACCAGGCCCATGAAATAGGCGACCCACAGGCACAGCGTGCCGAGGATATAGGGCGCGGAAAACACCACGGTGATGCCGCGCCGGCCGGCTTCCGCAGCGCCCTCGCCTTCATTGAGCACGAAACGGGTCGCCCCCTTCGCGGCAGCGGAAATGCGCCGGAGAATGCGGCCGATCTTCTCCGCCGGGGCACCATGCTGGGCAAGGTGACGGACCGATTCCGGGAGCAGGACAATCATCACCGCCACGAGCAGAAGCGGGGCGATGCCGCCGAGGTCCAGCACGCTGCGCCAGCCGAAGTGCGGGATCATCCAGGCTGCGACGAAGCCGCCGGCCGCCGCGCCCAGGGGGAAGCCACAGAACATGGCATTGGTGACGAGTGCACGGCGCTTGGCCGGACAGTATTCGCTCACCAGCGTCACGGCATTCGGCATGGCGGCGCCGAGGCCGAGACCGGTGACGAAACGCCAGATCACCAGCGCATCGAGGCTGCCTGCGGTGGCGGCCACGAGGCTGGCGACGCCCATCACGCCCGCAGCCGCGAGCAGCACCAGCTTGCGGCCGAAGCGGTCGGCCAGGGGCCCGGAGCACAAGGCCCCGCCGGCGAGGCCGAACAGGGCGGCGCTGAGCACCGGGGCCAGATCCGCCTTGGCGATGTTCCATTCGCCCAGGAGCGAGGGGGCGATATAGCCGATGGCGGCAGTATCGAAGCCATCCAGCAGGACGATCGCGAAGCACAGGGCGAAGATCAGCCACTGGAAGCCGGAGATGGGCTGTTCATCAAGAAACCGGCGGACGTCGATCGTCCGCTCCGCTGGCGTGGTCATGGTTTCCTCCCGCGCCGGTCCGCCGCAACACGCGGCGGCCGGCTTGGTGTTTTTGGTTACATGTCGAAGAAGACGGTCTCGTTTTCGCCCTGCAGGCGGATGTCAAAGCGGTAGGTGGCGACACCGTCCGCATCGCCCCGCAGGCCCACGAGGGTGTCGCGCCGCCCCACCTGCTCGATGGACTTCAGCACCGGGTCACCAGCATTCGCCTCCGCCTCATCGGAGAAATACATGCGGGTGTGCAGGTGAATATTGATGCCGCGGGCGAAGATGAGCAGCGAGACGTGGGGCGCCTGGGGACGCCCGTCGCGCCAGGGCAGCACGCCCGGCCGGATGGTGTCGAAGCTCCATTCCCCGGTGGCAAAGTCGGCGGCGGCGCGGCCGAAGCCCAGGAAGTCCGGATTGTCGTGACGCCCATCGCCGTCGGCCTGCCACAGCTCCACCAGCGCGTCCTTCACCGGGTGGCCCGAGCCGTCCCACACCGTGCCGAGGATGCGGATCCGCTCGCCCGGAACGCTGCCGGAGGCGAGGATGGACAGGTTCTCCTGCGTGCGGACAGGCAGGCCCGCCACCGCCGGCAGCGTGCCGATATGCACATAGGGGCCGCCGGTCTGCGACGGGGTTTCCTTGAGGTATTCGACCGGCATCAGTGCCCCTCCCTCTTGTTCTCGAAGAACGTCTGCCGGCGTCCACGCAGCACGATGTCGAAGCGGTAGGCCAGCGCGTCGAACGGCATCTGCTGGCCCATGTCGAGGCGGGCGACCAGCCGCTCAACGGCGGCCTTGTCCGGAATGGTATTGATGATGGGGCACAGCGGGATCAGCGGATCGCCCTCGAAATACAGCTGGGAGATCAGCCGCTGCACGAAGGCTTCGCCGAAGACGGAAAAATGGATGTGCGCCGGCCGCCAGTCCGAGCCGTTGTTGCGCCACGGATAGGGGCCGGGGCGGATGGTGCGGAAGGCATAGCGGCCCTCGGAATCGGTGAGGCAGCGACCGACGCCGCCGAAGTTCGGATCGAGCGGGGCGAGATAGCTGTCGTTCTTGTGCCGGTAGCGCCCGCCGGCATTGGCCTGCCACACCTCGATGAGGGTGTCGGGCACCGGACGGCCGCTCTCGTCGAGCACCCGGCCGTGCACCACGATGCGCTCGCCGATGGCCTCGCCGCCCTTGGAAAAATTGCGGATGAGGTCATTGTCGAGCGGATCGAGGCCGGACCGCGGAAAAATCGGGCCGGCCTTCTCGCCGATGCCCTGCTCCAGCGACACCAGCGCGAAGCGCGGCGAGCGCAGCACGCTGGTCTTGTAGCCGGGGGTGAAGGCCGGCGGATGCCAGCCTCGGTCCCGGCGCATGAAATCGCCCGTCTCAACCATGGTTTTCTCCCTGTGCGTCGCCGTCGGTACGCGCTTGCGCGTAGACATCCTTGGCGATCTTGTAGGCGCGGTTCGCCGCCGGCACGCCGGCATAGACCGCCACATGCAGGAGCGCCTCGGCGACATCCTCGGCGCTCGCGCCGGTATTGCGGGTGGCGCGCACGTGCATGGCCACTTCCTCGTCATGCCCCAGCGCCGCCAGAAGCGCGATGGTGATCATGGACCGCTCGCGCCTGGTAAGGCCCGGCCGCGACCAGACCGACCCCCAGGCGCCTTCGGTGATGAAGGTCTGGAACCCCTCGTCGAATGGCGTGGTACGGGCGGACGCCGCGTCCACATAGGTGTCGCCGAGCACGGAGCGGCGGGTTGCCATTCCGGTGGTCCAGCGCGAGGAGCGGTCAGTGGGAAGTGTCACGGGACGGCCTCATCTGGGCGCGGTGCCTGCCGGGCAAACTTGGACTAAACGTGCAGGCGCACGCTTGGGACGATCCGGCTGGCACCGTTTGGGATCGCCGCGAGAGTTTCATGTAGCGCATGATATGGAAAATGATATTTTTCTATCTATCCATGCAATTTTGGTATGCATACCCATGATCGACGGACGCATGAAGCTGCGCCACATCGCCTGCTTCCTGGAGGTGGCGGCACGGTCCGGGTTCGGCCGCGCAGCCGATGCGCTCGGCCTCACCCAGCCGGCGGTGTCGCGGGCCATCGCGGAACTGGAGGACATCCTCGGCGCGCCGCTGTTCGAGCGCGGCCGCGGCGGCGCCGTGCTGACACCGCAGGGCATCGCCTTCCGCACCCATGCCGGGGCGGCCTTCGCGGAACTGGGACGCGGCATCGACACGCTGCGACGGCCGGCCGCCGGCGATGTGGTGCTCAAAGTCGGCGCGCTGCCCACGGTGGCGGCGCGGATCATGCCCGGGGCGATCCGGCGGGCGAAGGAGATGGGCCTCGATGCCACCATCGCCATCGAGGCCGGGTCCAACGGCTGGCTTCTCGACCTGCTGACCGAGGGCCGCCTCGATCTGGTGGTGGGCCGCCTCGCCGAGCCCAAGGCCATGATGGGCCTGACCTTCGAGCACCTGTATTCCGAGCCCATCGTCTTCGTGGCGCGGCGCGGCCACCCAGCCGACACCGGCCACCCGGTGGGGCTCGTGGAGCTTGCCCGCCATCCCTTCATCATGCCGGGACCGGGCTCCATCATTCGTCCCGAGATCGACCGGCTGTTCCTGATGGAAGGCCTGGCCGGCCCCGCCGAGCGCATCGAGACCACCGATGCGAGCTTCTCGCGGGCCTATGTCGGCGCCAGTGACGCGGTGTGGGTCATCTCCCACGGGGTGGTGGCTGGCGATCTCGACGCCGGCACACTGGTGCGCCTCCCCCTGTCCATGTCCATATCCGGCGGCCCGGTGGGCCTCACCACGCGGGCGGGACACGCTCCCCTGCCGCAGGCCGCGATCTTCCTCGAGGCCCTGCGCGAGGTTGCCCGCGCCCTGTGAGCCGGACCACACAACAGGCTTGACGCCAGAGCGCGCCGCAGTGGAGCTTGCGGCCCGTTTCGTTCCCGAGGAAGGCCCCAGATCCATGAGCGTGTCCGTGTTCGAGCACCCCTTCCTGCGGCCACTCCTTGGCGATGATGCCATCGCCGCGGCCTTCACCGCCGAAGCCGACATCGCCGCCATGCTCCGTTTCGAAGCCGCGCTGGCGGAGGCGGAGGCGGAGGCCGGCGTCATTCCGCACGAGGCGGCCGCTGCCATCGCGCAGGCGGCACGCAGCATCGCCGTCGCACCCGCGGATCTGGCCGCCGCAGTGGCCCGCGACGGCGTGGTGATCCCGGAGCTGGTGCGCCGGCTGCGCGCGGCGGTGGGCGAGCCCCATGCGGGCTTCGTGCACAAGGGCTCGACCAGCCAGGATGTGATCGACACCAGCCTGTTCCTGCGCCTGAAGGCGGCCTCCGACATCCTGCTGGCACGCCTCGACGCGCTGGTCGGCAGCTTCGATCGTCTCGCCTCCACCACCGGCGCTCTGGCGCTGACGGGCCATACGCGCATGCAGCGGGCGCGGCCCATCACCCTCGCCCACAAGGTTGCCACCTGGCGCGAGCCCCTGGCGCGGCACCGGGCCCGTTTTCCGGCGGTGGCGGACGATCTGTTCCGGGTGCAGCTCGGGGGCGCTGTGGGCAACCGGGCCGAGCTGGGCGAAGCCGCCGGGCGCGTGGCAGACGGCCTCGCAACCCGGCTCGGCCTAGGCGCCGCGCCGCGCGCCACCCATGCCGAGCGGGACGCTATCGCCGCCTATGGGCATTGGTGCGCGCTGCTGGCCGGTTCGCTTGGCAAGTTCGGCGCCGATATCGCCCTCATGGCCCAGAACGAGGTGGGCGAGGTGACCATCGCCGGCGGCGGCGGCTCCTCCGCGATGCCGGAGAAGAACAATCCCGTGGGCGCCGAGATCCTGGTGACCCTGGCGCGCTTCGCCGCCACCCTCCAGGGCGGCCTCGACCAGGCCCTGGTGCACGAGAACGAGCGGTCCGGCGCCGCCTGGACCCTGGAGTGGATGATCCTGCCCCAGTTGGTGACGACCGCCGGCGCGGCCACCCGCACCGCCTTCGCGCTCATCGAGGCCCTGCGTTTTCCTGCAGCATCCTGACGACGCGGCGGCGGCCGACGGGCGGCAACGGGCTTCAGAATGGCAGGCCCACGTAGTTCTCGGCCACCGTGGTCGCCGCCGCCTCCGAGCCGGCGATATAGTCGAGCTCGGCAAGCTGCATGCGGGCCACGAAGTCCCCGGCTTCTGGGAACAGATGCAGCATGGAGGTCATCCACCAGGAGAAGCGCTCCGCCTTCCAGATCCGTCTCAGCGCCCGCTCGGAGTAGGCGTCGATGCCGGCGTCCGATTTGTCCCGGTAATGCTCGATCAGCCCGGACGCGAGGTAATGCACGTCGCTCGCCGCCAGATTGAGGCCCTTGGCCCCCGTCGGCGGCACGATGTGGCCGGCATCTCCGGCGAGGAACAGCCGTCCGAAGCGCAACGGCTCCGCCACGAAGGAGCGCAGCGGGGCGATACTCTTCTCCATCGACGCTCCGGGGACAACGCGCGCGGCCACCTCCTCCGGCAGCCGGCGGCGGAACTCGTCGTAGAACCGTTCGTCAGACCAGTCCTCCACCTGGTCGGAAAGCGGCACCTGGATGTAATAGCGACTGCGCGTGTGGGACCGCATGGACGCCAGCGCAAAGCCCCGTTCGTGGCGGGCATAGATGAGTTCGTTCGAGGCCGGCGGTACGTCGGCGAGCAGCCCCAGCCAGCCGAAGGCATAGACCCGCTCGAATTGGGCGATGGCCGTTTCCGGAACGGAACGACGCGCGATGCCGTGAAAGCCGTCGCAGCCGGCGATGAAATCGCAGGTGATCTCGTGGGTGACGCCGTCCTTGTGATAGGTCACGCGCGGGCGGGGACCGTCGAAATCGTGCAGGGCCACGTCCTGCGCCTCGTAGATGGTCGGGACGCCCAGAGCGGCGCGGGCCTCCATCAGGTCGCGCGTGATTTCCGTCTGACCGTAGACCACCACCGACTTGCCGCCGGACAGGCCTTTAAGATCGATGCGATGGGTGCGGCCGGCAAAGGCGAGGTGGAAGCCGTCGTGCACGAGGCCTTCCCGGTCCAGCCGCTCGGCGCATCCCGCCTGCCGCATGAGATCCACAAGGCCGCTCTCCAGCACGCCGGCGCGGATGCGCGAGAGCACGTAATCGGCGCTCCGCGCCTCCAGGATCACCGCGTCGACGCCGGCCTTTGCCAGGAGCTGGCCGAGGAGAAGGCCCGACGGTCCGGCGCCGATGATGCACACTTGATGTCGCACGTCTGTTTCCTCCCAGGGACGCTACGCGCGGAGCGCCTTCGACGTGCCGACGCAGTCCCATGTTTTTTTCAGGTTGAGCAATGGAGAGAGCAGGACCGCGGCTCTGGCAGGAAGGCGGCCACAGACCCATTCTCGCGCCGCGTCGCGCGCGGCGTCGGCACTGGTGAGAATGGCGCGTGGCCGGCTTGCGCGGAATGGAACCTTCGCGCACTCTCTTGGATAAATCGAACCTATCGGACGTGCCAATGAGACGCGCCGCGCCCCCGGTGCCCGCCTACGCCCTCTACGGCGAGAGCGCGGATGGCTTTCCCGACGAACTGCACGTGGAGACCATCACGGCACGCAGCGCCAAGTATGACTGGCGCATCCGCTCGCACCGCCACGGCGACCTCTACCAGTTCTTCTTCATCGCGGAGGGAGGCGGTACGGCCGTCATTGATGGAACCGTCCACGCCCTCGGCCCCGGCACGGCCATCGCCATGCCGCCGCTGGTGGTCCACGCTTTCGAATTCGCCCCGCACACCGACGGCTACGTGGCCAGCGTGCCCGCCGCGGTGCTCGACCACTGGTCATCTCCCAAGACCCAGTGGCGCAGCCTGTTCAAGGCGCCGCTGGTGCTGGCGGTCACGCCGGCACAGGCGGGGCAGTTGCGGACCACGCTCGAACTCGCGCTTGTCGAATCCGGTGAACACGGCGCCAGCCGGCGCGAGGCACTTACCGCCTTCGCCGGTCTGGTCCTGGTGTGGTTCCACCGAACTTTGGCCGCGGGTCGGCCGGACGACGACGACCTGGCATTCGCCGGCGTCCAGCTCGTGGAGCGCTTCACCGCCCAGGTGGAGGAGGATTTTCGCCGCCATCCCAGCCTCACCGATCGCGCCCGGCGGCTCGGGGTGAGCGTACCCCACTTGAGCCGCGTGTGCCGGCGCGTGACCGGTCGTTCGGCCCTGGGTATCGTGCAAGAGCGCCTCGCTCTCGAAGCACGAAGGCATCTCGCCTACACGTCCATGACCGTGGCGGAGATCGCATTCGGCCTGGGCTTCGAGGATCCCGCCTATTTCACCCGCTTCTTCACCCGGCACCTGGGCGTGAGCCCGCGGGCATACCGGGCGGATCCGTCGCGGACCCGCTCCGAAACTGCGTGAACTGTCGCAAACGTTCTTCGACCGGAGCCCGCTCACCCGCCGCGGGATCTGCCGCTGGGCCAAGCCAGGAGCACCGCGCCAGATTCCCGCTTTACCCGCAACCAGGCAACGTTGACCTGCTCCCCGTTTCCGGGCGGTCTGTATGGGGCGGGTTGAGGCTTTGAAGCCAAATTAACTTCTGCACATCGGCACCAAGGCGCTCGAAGCCTTTCCGAACGTCAAAGCGCTTGACCGCAACGTGCCCCGAGCTGCTGTTCTCGCGCGGCGTGATTTTCGTCGAGGGTGACGCCTGGGAAGCGCTGATGCCGGCGTTCGCGGATGGCTATGACGCCCCAGTCGGTCGTTCGATTGGAAGTGTGAGCCGCGCTAAAGGGCCAGCTCTCCAACGGCTTCGATTCCCCTGGGCACCGCGCTGGCAGCTCGGCCCGGGCTGTTCATCCCTTCGACGCGCATGGTCCGCACATCCGTGATGCCAATGAACCCGAGGATTTGACGGAGGTAAGGTTCGACATAGTCCCAGGGACGCCACGGACCGTCTGTAAAACACCCCCAGAAGCCACAATCCGGATCACTTTCTTGTCTTTTGCCAGGCCGAGAACGCCGCGCTGTCGGTGGTTGAGCTGGTCAGGACGATCGCCCCGCCGTCGCGCATCAGCGGCTGACTTCCACCCGGCGAGATCGTTAGGCATGGTCGCCGAGAGCCGCAATTCCCGAACCTCTTTTGGCATATAAATTGCTCAAAAGAGGCTTTACCTGTTGGGAGACCGATTATGCCGATCGACTTCACGCTCACGGCAAACCAGAAGCGGCTGCGGACCGTAGCGCGGGAGTTCGCCAACGACATCCTCGCCCCCCGTGTCCGGCGAGCTGACGAGGAGCCGGACCCGCAGAAGGCCTTCCAGGACATGAAGGGCGCCTACGTGGAAGCCTACAAGCTGGGCTTCGCCATGGGATTCGTCCCCAAGCGCTATGGCGGCGGCGGCATCAGCAGCCTTGATCTCCAGGTGGTTGCCGAAGAGATCTGCGCCGTGGACCCGGGCTTCGCAACCATCCTTCTGGTCAATGGCCTCGCCCTCATGCCCTTGGTCTGGTTCGGCAACGAGCGGCAGAAGCAGAAGTGGCTGACGGCGGCGACGGGCGATCCGCGCGGCGAATATCTTGCGGCGTGGACGGTCAGCGAGGCGGCGGGGTCGCCCGGGGGCACCGCCAATTTCGACCATCCGGCGCCGTGGCCGGCGGGCGTTTCGCTGACGGCGACCCATGACCGCAAGAATGGCGAATACATCCTGAATGGCCGCAAATATTGGCCCTGCAATGCCGGCGGCTGGGACCTCGCGGGCGCAAACATCAATATCTGCATCGTCCGCACCACCCCGAAGCGCGGCGGCACGGAAGGGCTGTCGGCGATCATCGTGCCGCGGGGCACGGCCGGTGTCTTCTACGAGCCGCCTATCTCCAAGATCGGCCACCGCATCTGCCAGAACAATTCCATCGTCTTCCAGGATTGCCGCGTGCCGGAGGAGAACGCCTTTGCGATCGGCGATGGCGACCTCGCGATTGCCCGCGCCTTCACCTGGTCCGGCCCGGTGGCCGCCATCGCCGCGGTCGGGGTCGCGCGGTCCGCCTATGAGTACGTGCTCGACTGGGCGAAGACCCACACCGCCGGCGGCCCGGAGCCGATCATCAACCATCAGGCGGTCGGCTATGCGCTCGCCGACGTGGCGATGAAGATCGAGGCCTGCCGTGCCTTCGCCTGGAAGGCGGCGCACTATCTCGACCGCAACGAGAGCCAGGGCCATGCCATCTGCGCCATGGCAAAGGTCTTTTGTGGAGAAACGTTGTTCGGCGCTGTGTTTGGGGCCATGCGGGTCATGGGGGTGAATGCCCTCGACCGGCGGCATCCGCTGGAGCGCTACCTGCGCGAGGCCGCCGTCTTCCCTCTCTATGACGCGGGCAATCTGGGCATGCAGATGCGCAAGATCTGGTCCGTCATGCGCCATCCCGATTTCGATCCGCGCGCTTTCATGGACCTATCGCCGACACCGTTCGACAAGACCCTGAGATAGCGCCGCACGCCGCCGTCAGGCGAGGGGTACGAAGCGGAAGCGGCAGACCTGCCCATCATCCCGCTGCATGCACTCCTCCTGGTCCACACCCGCACCCATCAGGCCACTGATGAAACCGATGTCGAACTGGCACACCTCCGGATAATCCTTCGATAGGTCGTGATAGACGCAGTTCCGGCACTCGATACGCGGAAGCTTACCTGGCTCTTCGTCAGGAACAGTCTGCGCGACAAAGCCGGTTTCATTCATGATCCGAACGATCTCGACGATGCGCTCGATCCGCGTCTTGCCGGTGATGCGCGGCAGCGCCATGGCCGACATGTCGACCCCGAGATTGAACATGAACTCGCCCAGGTCGGCATCGCCGATGCGCCCACGCAGCGTCTGGAGCAGGATCCGCGAGAACCAGGAATATTGCTTGGGAAATATGCCGATCCCGCTTTCGGTCAGCACATAAATCTGCTCCGGCCGGCCGCCGGTCTTGCGGGCCGAGCCTCGTGCGACATAGCCGTCGCGCTCCAGACCCGACAAGTGCTGCTTGACGGCGCTGCGACTGATATCGAGCCGCCCGGCCAGCTCATCGACGGAGAGGCCGGATTTGACTTCAAGAAGCTGCGCAAGCAGCCGGCGCTGGGTGTCTCCCCCGCTGAGCACGGTTGAATCCTCACATGATACTTCAACCATCATAGAAGCGAACCCTTTACTCCACAACGTATCTTGCCAAAAGCGTCGGGGCCGCGATGCCGTCGCGGAGCCGCCGAAACGGGCACAGCCTGGCGCCCTTTTAATCACAATATTCTTTTGACAGTTTTTTATGTCGAAACTAGCATTTCATCGTTCGCACGCCGTCCTGACATCGCCTTTCCGCCACGCCCGACACCCGTCGCGGCGAACGGGTCTGCGCGGCCATGGACGGTGCGAGCGGAACAACAACGAAGGGGAACTTCAATGGCAATCGACTTCACCATGTCGCCGGAACAACGGCAGATCCAGGCGATGGCTCGCGAATTTGCAGAGAATGTGCTGGCTCCCGTCGTTCCCGAGGCAGATCGCGAGCCAGATCCTCTGCTGGCCCATGCCAGGACCAAGGGCGCCTATGTCGAGGCGTACAAGGCCGGCATCGCCATGGCCATGCTGCCGAAGGAATATGGCGGCGGCGGCCTCTCGTGCCTCGATTTGACCATCGCGGCCGAAGAGATCTGCGCCGTCGATCCTGGCTTTGCCTGCACCGTGCTCTGCAATGGCCTCGGCCTGATGCCGGTCGCCTGGTATGGCACCGAGGAGCAGAAGAAGCGCTTCATCGGCGCGGCCACCTCCGACCCGACCGGCGAATTCCTAGGCGGCTGGACCGCCGGCGAGCCTCCGGGCGGCACCGGCGGCACCGCGAATTTCGACAACCCTTTCCCGCGGCCTGCGGGTATCGGGCTGACTGCGACCCGCGACGGTGACCATTATATCCTCAATGGCCGGAAGAAATGGTCTTCGGCAGGTGGCTGGGATGCCAAGGGGGTCAATGCGCAGACGGTGATCGTGCGGACCGACGGCGACGTCGGCGGCACCAAGGGCCTGTCCGCCATCGTGGTCGAGCGCGGAACGCCCGGCATCTCGTATGAATTCGTCAACAAGGAGGGGCACCGTACCGCGTCCAACGCCCTCATCACCTTCGACAACGCGCGCGTTCCGGTCGACAACCTTCTGCCCGGCGCGGCCGGCAATGGCGATTTCGTCATCAACCGCAATTTCGCCTGGTCCGGCCCCGTGGCCGGCATCGCGGCGGTGGGCATGGCCCGCTCGGCCTACGAGGCCGCCCTCAAGTTCTGCAAGGCCAACACGGCGGGCTCCCTGACACCGATCATCCGCTTCCAGAATGTCGGCTACATTCTCGGCGACTGTGCCGCCAAGATCGAATCGGCCCGCTATTTCTGCTGGCGCGCCTCGGACTATCTCGACAAGCATGAGCAGCATGCCGAGCTCGTCGGCGCCATGTGCAAGATCAACACCACCGAGGCCATGTTTGACGTCATCTACAAGTGCATGCAGGTGGTGGGTGTAAATAGCCTCAGCACCGAGTATCCGTTCGGCCGTTTCCTGCGGGAGGCCTCCGTCCTGCCCATCTATGACGGCGGCAACATGGGCATGCAGCGCCGCCGCGTTCACGGCGTCATTGCCGACGAGGGGTTCAATCCGCGGGCGGTGATGGAGGACAGCACGATCGTCTTCGAAAAGTCGATGGAGAGCATCGGCACCGTTGCCGACTGGGACCGCCAATACTCCAATTCCGGCTCCACTCCGTTCGTATCCGCGGCCGAATAAGCTGAAACAACCGTGCGCGGACGTCGCAACTGGCGTCCGCGCACGTGGAGCAGATGCCATCGCCCTCTCTCCGAATTGGCCACTGCCACGGCCTGTGGAAGTTGAAGCCGACCGGCCGCAGAGCTTGCCGGCGCACCGAGCGAGGTCAGCCGCTTGAACAGTCTCTGGGCAGCCCGGCGCGATCGACGTCGGTCTCCAGGGCGCCGGGCACCACGTCGTGGTCCCGCAGCCGACTGACGGCGTCGGCGGTGCTCCTGGCGCGCTGCTTCGGCACCTCGTCTCGAGGCGGGCGGCTTGCACTGTACGGCGTGGGTAAACCAAGCAGGGCGCCAGGAAGCGGCCGAATCTGTTGTCAGCAACGGGTCAACGGACGCCGCAGCCGCCTCGCGCGACAACAGAAGTTGGCGCTGTACTGGAAACCGGACGTTCAGTACCGTCGGCGCACGTCAGCGCCGGCTAGGCCGGCTCAAGGTCGTTTGCGGCCAGCTCGCCTTCATCCTCCACAATCTCACCCTCTAGGTCCTCGTCCGACTCGGCGAGCCCAACGGGTCCACCTTCTGTCGGGGCGGCCTCGCCGCTATAGGCCGGCTTACCCGCGACACCTTCGATAAGCTTGAGGAGAGCCTCCCGACGCTCTGCGCAAAAAGTTTCAAAGTTATCCATTGGGAGGAGTGTTGGGTTGATGCCGTGCGTCGAGATCACTGCCTGCTGCCGGCTACAGCGCCGAATGTCGGCAACTCTGGCGCCTGAGGTACGACAACGTCGAGGTGCGGCGGTTCGCTGCGTGCGACAGCCGCGCGAAGCTCAATGGCTTTCCGTTTGGCGTCAGCAAGGGACACCTTCGCATGCGCGTTGTCAGGTAAAACGAGACCACCCGAGAATTGTTTGGACGCAGCGTCACCCGCAATGCGCTACCGGTACCGGAACGCCCAACGCCTTGAGACGCATGAGTTTGCGGCGCGGCCGATCAGCGACAGCCCAGCCTCATCCGTCGCGTATCTACCAGGGCTTTTGACGCTCGCAAGCGTCCTGGCCGTCACCTTCTCAACAGGCGCTTGTCTGAGGTACGTGGTACCTCGGCGTACCTCAAAAGGTGCCTCGCGAGTACCTCAGGCGCAAATCCAGCACCGGCCCAAATCAGTCGGCAATGCCTTGAATTTAAGCGATTTTCGCAAGCGATTTAGGGGGATATGGGGGGCTGTGAAAACGGTTGCTGGCGGGCCGCGACCGATAGTGATGATCACTACGTTTGCGCTATCTCCACCCAAGGTACTCTTTAGGTCATCAACCCATAAAACTGTAGCGCCGACGCGGCGTTGGCTGATTCAAGGTAGCCGGAGGTGCTGCCATGAAGCCACGTCGCTACGAGATCACGGACTTCGAGTGGTCGATCATCGCGCCGCTGTTGCCGAACAAGCCGCGGGGTGTGGCGCGTGTCGATGACCGCAGGGTGCTCAATGGGATTTTCTGGCGGCTGCGCACCGGCTCTCCCTGGGCCGACATCCCTGAGCGCTACGGGCCGTGTACGACCTGCTACAACCGCTTTGTGCGCTGGCGGAAGGCCGGTGTCTGGGATCGGCTGTTCGCGGCTGTCTCGCGGGCCTATGATGGCGACCTGCAGATGATCGACAGTTCGTCGATCCGCGTTCATCAGCACGCGGCCAACGTCAAAAAGGGGGTGCGGCGGAAGCCGTCGCTGGGGACGTCACTCCTGCCCGATGCATGGGGCGCTCGCGCGGCGGACTGACCACCAAGATCCACGCCGTGGTGGACGCCAACGGCAACCCCATCGCGCTCAAGCTGACTGAAGGCCAGGCGCATGATGGTCGCAGTGCTGCTGATCTGCTGGACAGCCTCGGCGCAAACCAGATCCTGCTCGCCGACCGAGGCTATGACAGTGACGCCCTGCGAGTGGAAATGGCCGAGCGCGGCGCCTGGGCCAACATCAAACCCATGCCGAACCGGGTAAACATCCCGGCCTTCAGCCCCTGGCTCTACCGCTACCGCAACCTGGTCGAACGCTTCTTCAACAAGCTCAAGCATTTCAGGGCCGTCGCCACACGCTTCGAAAAGCACGACGACAACTACCTCGCTCTCGTCAAACTCGCCTCAATCCGCATCTGGTTGCGACATAATGAGTCGGTGACCTAGCGCGCCCCAGGTACCCAGCCCCCCATCTGGCGCGAGGTTCCCTGTCATGGAGATATCAACGATCATCATCTGGCGCAGGTGATCCGCCTGGTGGAGGCGGGATGATCGGCCCCGGCGGGGCGACCCAGTGTATTTGGCCTGTGGGACGGACCGACACTTTGGAAAATACCGCCGCTCCCGGCGCCACGAACGACGAGACTTCGTGCAAGGCATAAGGCATATGTTCGGCTCTGCATCGCTGCGCCATGCGACCAAGCACTACTTTGGCAGTTTCATCGATGGCTCCCTCGAAACCTTATGCGGCAGTGCGGACATCGCTCTGGCGGCGGCTTTGGTAGGAGAGCCGCGATGACGGCGCGTCTGACGGCCGGCAGGCTCGGTTGAGGCGGTCCGCGATGGACTCTTTTTTCCCGCCTGGCTTGGGCCAGGCGCCGGTGCTGGAAGAAGGCATAGGCGATCATGGTCATCAGCGCATGTCGGTGGAGCCCTTGCCGCCCTCGATGTGGTCGAGACCGAGTTCCTCCTTCATTTGCTGATGTGCCTGCTCGCACACCCAACGCGCCTTGATGGAGGCCGCAAGCGTCTTCAGCTCGGTGTCGCCTGGCAGGTTGGACAGATAGTACTTGCGCTCGCCGGACGATCTCAACTCACCGATCAGCCACGCTTCCTCGCCGGGCATGTGCTGCTGCCCCTTGACGAGGATGCGCTGCGGCTCGCCGTCGGCGACCCGGATGCGCGTGGCGGCAAAGGCGGCCTCCAGCGGCCCCTTCGTCCCGATGCGCCAACTCAAGCTCGTCCAGGACGCATCGGCCAACATTGTCTCGGCTGGGATCGACAGCGTGTCGGGGATCGGGTTTTTGCGCGGGCGACCATGGCCGGCTACCGGAAAGATCAGAGAGACATCGATCGGATAGACCTTCTGGTGCCTGGGAATGCCGACGGTCCAGAGAAGTTTGCGTGCGCTGAGCCCCTGACGGAACGGCGCAGAGAGGCCATAGCCGGCATCGGCAAGCACGGTTCCAAACCGCACGCCCACTGCCGTCAGCCGATCGATCTCTTCGAGCGCCATCTCAGGCTTCGTGCGTGCCTTGCGCCAGATCTCCGGCACGCCGGCATGCTCCATAAACGGTGGAAATCGCACGATGAGCATCATTTCCGAAGTCGCTAAGGAACTGCTCGGGATGTTTCTCGCCGATGCCAGCCTGACCACGACGACTCTGGTGCTTGTCGCAATCGTAGCCGGCCTCTTCCTTACGCTGCGCGTCGAGCCATTGCTGGGTGAGGGCGTGCTTCTCCGTGGCTGCCTCGCGACCCTGGTCGAGGCAGTAGCGCGCGAGGCAAGACGTCGGCGTCACTCGTGACCTCACTCGTTCGATCAATACCGGCGCGGCTTCGCATCTGCGGTCGATGCGGCTGTTTCGACATCGGCCGCTGATCCACTGGCCCTGTCAGAAGCTCGGCGATGGAAGTAACCTCTGCAGGCTGCTATGATTGAGAACCGTTCACGGGTTCAGTCCGGCTTTATCGGCGCAGAGACGACATGGTGAACAGCGATTGCTTCGACGCATTGAACAGCACCTGTTGAAGAATTGGAGCCTCCTTTGGGGCTATGCCCTGCGCCTGACGGGCGACCGGGAATCCGCTTCAGATTTGGTGCAGACGTGTGCAGTGAAAGCGCTTGCAAGCGCCTCGCCCCCCTGCGACGAAATTGCCGCCCGTATATATCTGTTCAAGGTTATTCGAAACGCCTGGATTGATGATTTCCGCCGCGCCAAAGTGCGGTGTGACGATTCTGCAGTCAAACCATTGGACGGAACCGTTTGGAATTACGATGACAGGTTGATCGCTGAAATTACCGTGCGGCAGGCTGTTGCACAGATCGAGCCGGTCTATCGCGAAATCATCGAGATCGTTGATCTTGCCGGCTTCCGCTATGTGGAGGCCGCGGAAATACTCGATATTCCCCTCGGGACTGTGATGAGCCGCTTGAGCCGTGCGCGGGCGGCGCTGCTCGACCGGATTACGGCCGACAACATTCGCCCCATTGCGACAGACAGACGCCATGCCAGATGAAAAGCCGATATCCGAGAGTCTCCCAGACACCATGACCTGGGAGATTCTGAACGCTTATGTCGATCAGGAGCTTGATCCCCGACGAGCGGCCCTCGTCGCTGACGCTGTGGCCCGCGATCATGGCCTGGCGGCGCGCGTCGCCACATTGAGCAAGCTCAGGGCGACGGCGAGAGAAATGCCCCCTGCATCGCATGCGCCACCGCCGCTTGCGCTCCGGACATTTGCCGGATTTTGGTCCCTGCGCGTCATGGCTGTAGCAGCGTCTATTCTGCTCGCCGTCGTCCTTGGCAGCACTCTCCTTTGGCGTGGGCCTGCGGGGGAAAATGCATCCAGAGACGCGGCCGATGCTATCCATCTCGAATGGCTTTCCGATCAGTCCCTCCCTCCGAAAGACGCTCCTATCGAGTTCGCTTTGGCTTCGCGATTTATGGGAACATTGCCCGACTTGTCCGCCGCGAACCTCAGATTGGTGTTTTTGTCGGCGGAACCAGTGGTGGAGGGCCATGGGGTCTTTGGCGGTTACGTTGGCCCTCACGGATGCCGGCTCGGTCTATCGATCACGCCGTCGCGCGGGGGCGACACGACTATCCGGGAGGGCCGGGAGCCGGGCGGCATGCTCATTCGCGCCTGGCGGTCTGACGGGGCGGAGTACGCGATCATGAGCCACAGCATGGATCCGGACAGGCTCGACCGCCTGGCGCTGATTGTCGCTGAACTGGTGCGGCAGCGTGGTCCGACGACGGACGAGCAGGAGATTGCCTTGCGCGCGACGGAGACCGTCGGAAAGGCGTGCGCGGTTTAGGATGGTGTGTCGAGGCGAGGGAATAAAAGTCCGGGGCTGTCCGTCTCTACTGATGAAACAAGGAATGTCTCTTAGGGAGGAGCGCGATGTTGAACAGACGGCAGATGCTGAAATCTGCGGGCGGTACGGCCTTAGGAATCGGTGCGGGGCTTGCCGTGGGGGCACGACTCACGGCGTTCGCCGCGGAAACCGTGACTCTGCCCTTCGCCAACGGCGACCGTGAGCTCGTCGCCTATCCGGGCAAGCGGCCTCTGATCAGGCTGACGACCCGGCCGCCTCAGCTCGAGACGCCCTTCAGCGTCTACAATGACGGCTTGATCACGCCAAACGATGCCTTCTTCGTGCGCTACCATCTTGCGGATATCCCGACCGAAATCGATCCGGAGAGCTTCCGTGTCGAGGTCAAGGGCAAGGTCGATAAGCCGCTGTCCTTGTCGCTGATGGACCTCAAATCCCGCTTTGACGCGGTCGAGCTGGTCGCTGTCCACCAATGCTCGGGCAACAGCCGCGGGTTCTTCGAGCCCCGCGTTGGCGGCGGACAAGCCGGCAACGGGCTGATGGGAAATGCGCGATGGAAGGGGGTACCTCTCAAGGCCGTGCTGGACAAGGCCGGCGTGCAAGCGGGCGCGGTTCAGGTTTCGTTCGGCGGTCTCGATGGTCCCGTCGTGCCGGATACGCCGGATTTCGCGAAGGCGCTCGATATCGACCACGCGCGGGATGGCGAGGTCATGCTCGCCTATGAGATGAACGGCGCCGAATTGCCTTGGCTCAACGGCTATCCCCTGCGCCTCGTGGTGCCCGGTTTCTATGGCACCTACTGGGTGAAGCACCTCAACGAAATCACGGTGCTCGACAAGCCGTTCCAAAGCTTCTGGATGGACACCGCCTATCGCATCCCCGCGAATGCATGCGCCTGTACGGAGCCCGGCAAGGCACCCACTGCGACAGTCCCGATCAATCGCTTCGACGTGCGCAGCTTCATCACGAGCGTTCAGGACGGGGCGAAATTGAAGGCGGGCGAGCTTGCTTTGCGCGGAATCGCTTTCGATGGCGGCTACGGCGTCAGCGACGTCGAGGTCTCGGCAGACGGTGGAAAATCCTGGCAGGCCGCGTCGCTCGGCGAAGACCTCGGCAAGTACTCCTTCCGTGAGTGGAAAATGACGATACCTCTCCAAAAGGGCGCTCACACTCTGATGGTCCGCGCGGTCAACCGGATCGGCCAGTCGCAACCGATGGAGCCGCTATGGAATCCGGCAGGCTACATGCGCAACGTCGTCGAACACACACGCATCGTTGCAGCATAGGGAGGAAACCATGAGACACAAAGTTAAAATCGTTTCGGTGAGCTTCCTTGCAGTAGCCTTGGCCGGTGCGGCGCTGGCTGCGCCGAAGACCTATCAGCTCCCGGACGAGACAGCCACGTTCAGGCCCGGATCTGGCCCCGGTTTCGAGGCTGCCCAGAACAACTGCGCAGCCTGCCATTCGGCCGACTACATCAATTACCAGCCTCCGAAGAAGGGCAAAGCGTTTTGGGAAGCGGAGGTTCACAAGATGATCAAGGTCTACAAGGCTCCGATCGAAGAAAACGACGCCAAAGCCATTATAGAATATCTCTCAAATACATATTGAGAATGCTGTCCTGCGCGGCTTGCCGCGCAAGGCAACATCGAGGACGCTTAAATAAGGATGCTTTTGTGAAAACGATCTTGCTCGTGCTTGCTGTGGCCGGTGTCGCGTCCGATGCTTACGCCCAGGATGCGGCCTCAGGTGAGAAAGTCTTCGCGCAATGCCGCGCGTGTCATCAAGTTGGACCGAATGCCAAGAACGCCGTCGGTCCTGTGCTCAACGGCCTCATGGGTCGGAAGGCGGGGACTTACGAAGGGTACACCTACAGCCAGGCTATGAAGGATTCAGGGATCACCTGGACCGACGACAGCTTCTCTACCTACATCATGAACCCGAGGTCAAAAGTTCCTGGCACGAAGATGGCGTTTGCAGGCGTGAAGGATCCTGGCAAGGTGGCTGACCTGTTAGCCTACTTGAAGCGGTTCGACGCGAACGGCAACAAGGTGCCCTGATGCTCTCGCCGCGTGGGGCTTGTTGGCTCGACGGCGCCGCAACAAGAGAAAAAAGTCCGAGGCGTCTCTATCCACCTTGATCCAATGCGAAGAGTCTCAACTCACAAGGGCGCGGACGGCCTCGCGTTCCTCAATCAGCTCTGCAACGGTTCGATCCAGCATCACGCGAGCATATCCACGGATCTTCAAGTCTGCCACGCGGGCATATTGCCCCTCGGCGCAAATGGCTGGACTGCCGCAAAAGAGACCTTCGGGAATTCCGTAAGAGCCGTCCGAGCATAGTCCCATCGAGACCCAGTCGCCGCCGCTGCCATTGATCCAGTCGCGCATGTGATCGATAGCGGCATTCGCCGCCGACGCCGCGGAGGAGGCGCCGCGCGCTTCGATGACGGCCGTCCCACGGCGGGCGACCTGTGGGATCAGTGTCTTGTGATACCAGTCATGGTCAGCGACGATGTCGGCAAGCGGTCGGCCGGCGACTGTCGCATGAGACCAATCCACGAACATGGTCGGTGAGTGATTGCCCCATACGACCAGTCCTTTGATCTCCTCCAGCCCGACCAGCGCTTTTCGCGCGAGCTGGGCCAGCGCGCGGTTATGATCGAGGCGGATCATCGATGTGATATTCTCGGAAGGAAATTCAGGCGCGTGCTCGCTCAGGATCATTGCATTGGTGTTTGCCGGATTGCCAACCACCAGCACCTTCGCGTCCAGTTTGGCGACGTCGTTCAGGGCCCGCCCTTGCAGTCTGAAGATCTCGGCGTTGGTGGCAAGCAGGTCGCGCCTTTCCATCCCCTTGGACCGCGGACGCGAACCCACCAGAATCGCAGCATCGATGTCGCGGAACGCAAGTCTCGCATCGTCGGTCACGGCGACGTCCGCAAGCAGGGGAAACGCGCCGTCCTCAAGTTCCATCACGACGCCGCGAAGCGCCGGCTGAACCTGGGGAAGGTCGAGCAGCCGCAGAGATATGGGCTGGCGCGGGCCGTAGAGCTCTCCCCTGGCAATGCGGAATAGCAGGGAATAACAGATCTGTCCCGCAGCTCCTGTCACGGCGATCTGTTTTACGTGCCCGGTCATCAGTTTACTCCTTCCCATGGTCAGGTCTGGTCTCAAATTCCCGCCCAAACGGCGCACAGGATGATGGCAGTGCCGCCGATTGCGAGCGCCACCGGCATCATGGCGATCTGCATCATGGCCTCGCGGCCGGTTATCCGTCCGGTGGCAATCTCAACCTCGCCGTCAAGAAACTCTCGAACGCTGCGATCCTGCTGGCGTTCGGGGGTCATGTTTCGCCCCATGACGGCGCCGCCGACGAGCAGCCCGAAATACATCACGCTGAGCACGAAAATGACCGCGAGGATCAGGGATGTCTCGCCGCCGGCAAAAGCAAGCCACGCGGCAACACCCAGCCAGGCATAGGCAAGAAGCGGGATCGCGATCGCGATGGGATGGACGCGCGTCGCCGGTAGCAGATAGGGGGTCGGATCCGTCTTTGCATATTCGGGGGTCCCGACCGATGCGGTTCGTGGTGTTTCAGCCGGGAAAGTTGTTGTCGTTCGAAGTGCAATGGTAGCCATGATCGGTCTCCTTCCGAGGGCAGCGGCTCTCGCGAGCCGCTGCGTTTCGTTCTTGGGAGAAGATGGATGAGTCCGATCAATCGATCCAACGCATTAGTTTCGTCGTTCCGTTCGGCAAAAGCGAACGATTAGCAACTATTGGAGTTTCTGAACTTGCACAATTGCGCCCGGCTTGGCGCCCGCGCCCTCCGCAATCACAAGATATCGCCGCGCAGAGGCATCGCCGGTCTCGACAGACGTGCGCAGCGGGCCAACCGCATTGACGATCGCCGCGCCGGCGGGATTGCTCATGAAATTGGCGAGCGGCTCAAGAGCGCCCTGTCCCTCGGCGTCACGCGAAAGGGCCAGAACATAGGGCTTCTTCGGCTCCAGGCCGGTCGCCGCCGCCTGGAGAACCTGAACGAGCCCCTGGTCAAACAGCGAAACCTGGGTCACACCCTTTCCATTGATCCCGGTCAAGACCAGTTGCGTCGGCTTGTTGGCTGCGGCGAGCGGCTGGAGGTTGGCGCGGCCATCGCCCTTCTCGACCGCGTTGGGAACATAGGCGACGCCCTGCGGCGCCTGACCTATCGGGATCGTGGCGATCACTTTGTTGGTCGCCGTATCGATGACTGTGGCAGCGTCGGCATTCTCGAGACCAACATAGACGCGGCTGCCATCCCCCGACGGCCACAAGCCGTGTGGCAGCGACCCGACCGGGATGGTCGCAACCTGCTTGTAGTCCGAGGTGTCGAATACCTTGATTTCGTTCAGGCCGCCAATCGTGACATAGGCGAATTGGCCCTTGGGATTGCGAACAATGTTGACATGATTGGTGATCGGTCCCGTATCGATGACCTTGAACACGGAGAACGGAGGCTTGGCGTCAAACACCATGACCTTGCCGACATCCTTCAGGGTCAGCCAAACTTGGCGCCCGTCGGGCGTGGCTGCGATGTCCGGGCAAAACGGACTTTCCTGCTTGACCCGTCCGACGATCTCCTTGGTCGCCGTGTCGATGACGACCGTTTCAGGGCTGAAACTCGAGCAGACATAGCCATAGCGTCCGTCAGGAGAAAAGATCGTCATGCCCGGACCGTTCGGAACCGTGATCCGGCCGGTTTCGGTGAAGCTCTGTCCGTCGAGAACCGAGATATAGTTTTCCCCGCGAACGCTCACCCAGACTTCCTTGCCGTCCGGGCGGAAGAACGCTTCGTGCGGCGAGCGCCCAACATAGGTCACGTGTTTGACCGCATTCGACTCGGTATCGATAAAGCTGACCGAATTGGAGCCGATCGAGATGACGGCGAGGGTCTTGTGATCGGGGGAGAAGCCCATGCCGTGGACGAGGAGTTGCCCGCGATAAAGCGGGCTCAAATTGGCCGGGGTCTGCTCGCCCAGCTTGATCACACCGAGAACCTCGTTGGTGGAGGGATCGACAACCGAGACGGTGTTGGAGAATTGGTCGGAGGTGTAGAACCGGTCGCGGCTGCTGACCGCGATGTCGGGCGCTTCGGCGGATCCGGGCGCCTGACCGGCAAAGGCCGGGATCGCGGTCGACGCCAGAATGGCAAGTGTGAGAAGTGACTTCATGACCGTTTCCTTCGTTTTAGGATTGAGTTTTGGGAATGGTGCGATCAGGGCTTTGCGGTCGATGCTGAGGTCGGCTCGCTGAGGATCTTCCGCATCACCGCAATTTCTTGACGCTGTTCGACGATGATTCCCTGCGCCAGCCGACGCAGCCGTTCATCCGTACCGAAGCGGAGCTCGATCTCGGCCATATCGATCGCGCCCTGATGATGAGGAATCATCATCGCCGCGAAATCGCGGTCCGGATTGCCCGTCGGTTTTACGGCCATCATGGCGTCGTGCATTCTCGCCATCGCGGCATCCATTACGGCGCTGAAGGTTGTTTCGTCTGCATGTGAGGTCGCGCCATGCTGGTGTAAGTCGGCAGCAGCAGCCCCGGCAATGGCGCTCGCCGCGACAAGGCCGAGGAGAAATGTTCGAATTGGTTTCATGCCAGTGTCTCCTTTGAACGAGAGGGAGACAGTGCCGGCACGCGATTATTCCCTCGCGCGCAATCTTCGTGAACACGAGACCGTGAGCGGGAAGGAGATTTTTTGCTCGGTCATGGAATATGCCGGCGGCGGAGCTGTCTCTAGAGCGTCAACCCCGTTCAAGGAGAACTCTTCATGCGCCTACCCACTCTCGCCGTTGCGGCCGCAGCCCTGGCAATCGCCGCATCCCCGGCCTTTGCCGGTCCCGCTGAAGACATGGCCAAGTGAACCGCCCCGAGTTTTCTAGACGCCTTCGGGGGTCGCTTTGTGCTGCCGTTCGAACTCGATGGGCGACAGCATCCCGTTGCGTGCGTGTTTGCGGGTGGGGTTGTAGAACATCTCGATGTAATCGAACACGTCCCGGCGTGCCTCGTCTCGCGTGCGGTAGACCTTGCGGCGGATGCGCTCGCGCTTGAGCAGGTTGAAGAAGCTCTCGGCCACAGCGTTGTCATGGCAGTTCCCGCGACGGCTCATCGAGGGCTGCAGATCGTGGTGTTTCAGGAACGAAGCCCACTCCATGCTGGTGAACTGGCTCCCCTGATCCGAATGCACCAGCACACGGCCCTTCGGCTTGCGTCGCCAGACGGCGGCCAGCAGCGCCTGAAGCACGACGTTGGTCGTCTGCCGGGCCTGCATGGACCAGCCGACGACGCGGCGGGAGAAGAGGTCGATCACGACCGCCAGATAGGCGAAGCCTTCGTGGGTGCGGATGTAGGTGATGTCGGTCACCCAGGCCTTGTCAGGCGCCTCCGCGTCAAACCGGCGATCGAGCGTGTTGTCGACCGCCAGGGATGGCTTGCCTCCATATTGGCCGGGGCGCCGCCTGTAGCCGATCTGCGCCCGGATGCCGGCAAGCCGCGTCAGCCGCGCAACCCGGTTGGGGCAGCAGCTCTCGCCCATGTCCGCCAGATCGTCGTGAAGCTTGCGATAGCCATAGACCTTGCCGCTCTCGCTCCATGCCGCGCGGATCAGCTCGGTCTGTCGCTGGTCTTCCTGCGCGCGCTTGCTCAGCGGGTCCTTCAGCCAAGCGTAGAAGCCGCTAGGCTGGACACGCAGGCACCGACACATGGCACGGATCGAAAACAGAAGGCGATGCTCGGCGATGAACGCGTACTTCACTTTGCATCCTTGGCGAAGTACGCGGCCGCTTTTTTTAGGATGTCGCGCTCCTCCGTCACGCGCTGCAACTCGCGCTTCAGCCTGCGAACCTCAGCGGCCTGATCGTCATCGCGGGCCACGGCAGCAGGCTTGCCGTACCGTTTCCTCCACTCGTAGAGCGAGTACTTGCTGATCCCCAGCCGGGCCGCCACCTCCGCAACCGGATAGCCCCGTTCGGTGATCTGAACGACGGCGTCGCGCTTAAAGTCCTCGGTGAAGTTCGCTTTGCCCATCGGGGCCTCCTTGCCTAAAAATTTAGGGAAGAAGGCGTCCAGGAATCTAGGGGCGGTTCAAAGGCCCGAATCGCCAGCATCGCCAAGGGCGACGTCGCGGCGGTCGTCGGCGCCTATGCGCCGTCCGCCACCCTTCACTGGGTCGGCGGACCTCTCGACGGGACATACGCGAGCCCCGACAAGCTCAAGGAGGTCTGGACGAAGTTTGCCGGAGCGCAGGGCGATCAGAAAACCACGATTGCGGCGCTCAGTGAGGCGGCGAATCCCAAAGGAGCCACCGTGACCGCCGATGTGGTCTTTACGGGCAAGAATACCGTGAAGGTGCGGTATATTCTTCTTTACAGGGACGGGAAACTCGCTGACGAGATCTGGCAGGTCAATCCGAACGCGAGCTACTGACCCCGATTCACGATGATCTGTTCGGCGAGGTATGCCGTGCCGGCGTCCTCGCCGAATGGATGAGGAGCTCAAGGGTTGGACGAGATCGCCAAGCTGATCGAACCGCAGATTCCTGCCTTGCGCAGGTACGCCTACGCGCTCGTCCGTGACCATGACGCCGCCGACGACCTGGTGCAGGACTGTCTTGAGCGGGCCGTGTCGCGCTGGTATCTGCGCCGCGACGACGGTCACCTGCGGGCCTGGCTGTTCACGATGCTTCGAAATCTCTACATCAATTCCTATCATCGACAGAAGCGTCGGGGCACTCGCGTTCGTCTCGACGAGTCGATAATGCCGAGCGTGGCACCAAACCAGACCGATCAGCTGGAGATGAACGACGTTCTATCGGCGCTCGAAAGGCTGCCCGAGGATCATAAGTCGATCCTTCTGCTGATCGGGGTCGAGGACCTGTCCTATGAGGAGACGGCGAGAGTGCTTTCGGTGCCGGTCGGCACCGTCATGTCTCGCCTGTCTCGTGCGCGACAAGGACTGCGCGCATTGCTGAGCGGTTCGCGCGTAACCCCGCTTCGGAGGGTCAAATGACGAATACGCCCCTTCCGATCGGCGAAGACGATCTGCAGGCCTATGTCGACGACCGCCAGAGCGAGGTCCGGCGATCAGAAGTCGATGCCTACCTTGCGGATCATCCGGAACTCGCGGCCCGGCTGGCGGAGGACCGTGATCAGCGCGAGACGCTGCGCCGTCAGCTTGCAGGCAAATTTACCGAGCCAATCCCGTCCCGCTTGAGGGTCGCTAATATCCGCCTTTCGCGTCGGCACAAACGCGGCGTTTGGCTGCGAAACGGTATCGCGGCCGCCTTCTTACTGACCCTGGGTGGCGGGGCGGGATGGATTGCGCGGGGCACGGCGCCCGTTGAGATGCCACCGACGGTCGCCGTTACCCGCGACGCCGTTGCCGCCTACCGCACCTTTGTCGTCGAGGTGAACCATCCCGTCGAGGTGCGTGCGTCGGACGAAGCTCACCTCGTCCAATGGTTGTCAAAGCGGCTGGGGCGGCCGCTTCGTGTTCCGGATCTTTCAAGGTTCGGCTTTCGTCTGATGGGCGGCCGGGTCCTCCCGGCGGCGAGCGAAGCTGCGGCGATGCTGATGTATGACGATGACAACGGCACGCGTCTGACCGTTTATGTGCGCGCCGCGGCGACTGGGGAGACCGCTTTCCGGTTCTGGAAAGAAGGCGACGTTTCTACCTTCGCCTGGCTTGACCAGGGCTACGGATTTGCGGTTTCGGCAGCTTCGGATCGCGACCGTTTGTTCCCGATCGCCGAGGCGGTTTATAAGACCCTCGATGGTGGGGTCTCTGTTCCGCGGCGAGACGGGTGATGGCCAATCGTTCGACACAGGCGAACAAAACGACAAAAACAATGCGTTGGATCGATTGATCCGCTCGTGTGATTGCTCCCGGGCCATTAGGGGACAACACAATGACCGCACTCGCTCGACAGCAATATGAAGACCAACCGGAACTGCTGCCACCGGGCCGCCTTCATCCTCACAGGATCGAAGGTAAGCCGCCGCGCGCAGCCTCGGTCTGGCCGGGGCTTTTCTTGACCGCCGCGGTCGCCGGAGCCGCGTTCGCTCTTCGGCAGGTGCCAGGCGTTGCCGCTTTCAGCCCGATGATCCTGGCGATCCTGATCGGGATCTTCTTTAACAATGTCGTCGGCACGCCGGTGCGCGCGAAAAGCGGAGTGACCTTCTCGCTGCGCAAGATCCTGCGTCTCGCCATCATCCTGCTCGGGCTCCAGTTGACCGCAACGCAGGTGGCGGAAGTCGGCTCGACCGGCATCGCTGTCATTGTGCTGACTCTGATTGCAACCTTTGTCTTCACGACGTGGCTTGGCCGGCTAATCGGGGTGGAGCGCAAGCTCGCGCAGCTGATCGCGGCCGGCACGTCTATCTGCGGCGCGTCGGCGGTTATTGCCACCAATACGGTCACTCAGGCTCATGACGAGGACGTTGCCTACGCCGTCGCCTGCGTCACGGTTTTTGGTTCGATCGCGATGTTTGTCTATCCGCTGTTGCCGGCGCTGCTCCATCTCAACCCACACGGCTACGGTCTGTGGGCGGGCGCGTCGATACACGAGATCGCGCAAGTCGTCGCCGCGGCATTCCAGGACGGCAAGCAGGCCGGTGATTTCGGCACGATCGCCAAATTGTCGCGCGTCATGATGCTGGCGCCGGTGGTTATCGCCTTGGGTTTATTGGCGGCGCGTAGGGCAGAACAGCATGGCCATGGCTACGTGCGCGCCAAGCCGCCGATGCCCTGGTTCGTTCTCGGCTTCATCGCGCTCGTTGGTGTCAATAGCGTGGTGACCGTTCCCGTAGAGGCAAAGACGATCATTGTGATGGTGACGACCTTCCTGCTCTCGATGGCGCTCGCCGCCATGGGTTTGGAGACTGACCTTCGCAAGCTGCGTGCTAAAGGCGTTCGGCCCTTCCTGCTCGGTCTTGCATCCTTCCTGTTCATCGCGAGCTTCAGCTTGATGCTTGTGAAGATGACGAGTTGAGAGCCTTCCGATGACCCTCGAACAACTGCGGATCTTCGTCGCCGTCGCCGAGCGGGAGCACGTCACGCAGGGCGCGCGCGATCTGAACTTAACGCAATCGGCCACGAGCGCGGCGATCGCCGCGCTCGAGGCTCGTTATGCAACCAAGCTTTTCGATCGCGTTGGACGCCGCATCGTTCTGACCGAGGCCGGACGACTGTTTCTCAGCGAAGCGAAGGCGGTGCTCGCCCGTGTCCATGCTGCCGAGAAGGTCCTGACGGATCTTGCCGATCTGACCCGCGGCTCGCTCGTCATCGCAGCCAGTCAGACCATTGCGAATTACTGGCTTCCGCCGTTCATCAAACGCTTTCGGTCGCAGTTTCCTGGCGTGGCCATCACTCTCACCATCGACAATACCGATGGCGTCGCCCGACGGATCAATGAAGGCTTGGCTGATTTAGGGCTGGTCGAGGGCGAGATCGACGACCCGTCTGTCTCGGTCGCGCCATTCGCCGAGGATGAGCTGGTTCTCGTCGTGCCGCCGGATCACGCGTGGGCCCATGATCCCCGGCGACAGCCGGCCGAGCTCGGTGTCGGCCCCTGGGTTCTGCGCGAGCATGGCTCCGGCACGCGCGCCATCTTCGAAACCACCTTGTCACAATTCGGACTAGCACCACGAGACCTCGCGATATCTCTCGAACTGCCCTCCAATGAAGCCGTCCGCTCCGCCGTCGAGGCCGGCGCTGGCGTCACCGTCGTGTCCGGCCTGGTGGTCAGCAACGCACTGAAGGCAGGAAGCCTCGTGCAGGTGAAGCTCGATTTGCCCAAACGGCGCTTCTTTGCCTTGCGCCACAAGGAATTCTCCATGACGCGCGCCCAGCGCGCCTTCCTGGATTTGATCGCGCCCAAGCCATCTTTGACGCAACGTCATGTGCCAGTTCCGTCAAGAGGGCGAAATGACCAGCTATCTTGATCCGGTAATTCTCGCTCGCGCGCAATTCGCGTTTCCGGTGTCGTTCCATTTCATCTTCCCTGCCTTTTCGATCGGCCTGGCGAGCTATCTGATGGTCCTGGAAGCCTTGTGGCTGACGACCGGACGGGGAGTATATGCCAATCTCTATCGTTACTGGATCAAGATCTTTGCGGTCGTGTTCGGCGCCCGCAAGCTTCGGGCGCTGGAAGATGAGAACGTCAAGCTGAAGAAGCTGTTGGGCGAGGCGATGCTCGACAACGCGATCCTGAAGGATGTTGCCGCAAAAAATGTATGACCCGCCCCATCCTTGCAAGAGCCTTTAAGCCGATGTCGAACAGTTTGCATAAATGTATCCGGCCTCTCGCGAGTGGGCCGCTGTTGCGGCCAGGCCATGATGAGATGCGCACGCCGTTCCCGAATAACTGGCTTCGGGCTGGAGGCCCGTTTTTTTGCCCAGGGCTTACGGTGCGCCGATCAACTGTCTCGTCATCAATTTCCCGAACCTCGCAATTGGTCGAGGACGGTCGTCAGGCCGAGGCCGGCGCCCGCCGCTCGTAGATTGTGCCCGGCTTGGTGATCACCACCCAGGCGACTCGGGCCATCTTGGCGGCAAGCGCCACGACGGCCTTGTTGTTGTGCATTCGCTTCTGCAACCCGTCGAGCCAGCCGCCGAGGCGGTCCCGGGTGCGGTCGAGATGAAGCAGGCATGATCTCGCACCATGAACGAAGAGGCGACGCAGATACGAGCTGCCCCGCTTGCTGATCCCCAGCATCGTCGTTTTCCCGCCGGTGGAGTACTCACGAGGTACAAGCCCGAGCCAGGCGGCCATGTGGCGCCCTTTGCGGAACTGCGTTCCCTTGCCGGCCGCCGCGAGAAGCCCTGTGGCCGCAAGAGGGCCGATGCCCGGGATTGTCATCAGGCGCCTTGCGGTGTCGTCCGTGGCCGCGACGTCCTCTATCTCACGCGTCACCTCGGCGATGCGGGCTTCGAGCCCCCTGACATCCTCGAACAGGCTTGCCAGCAGACGCCGCATCGCTGGCGTCAGGTCGTTGCTCTCGTCCGCCAGCACGGCGGGAAAGTCAGACTTGAACCGGCCAGCACCCTGATGCATCGCGATCCCGTACTCGAGGCAGAAGGCCCGCATCTGGCAGATCACGCGGGTCCGTTGCGCGACAAGACGGTCACGGACCCGGTGGAGGGCCTGGAGGTCGACCTGCTCGGGTGATTTCACCTCGACGAAGCGCATCGTCGGACGCGAAACCGCCTCAGCGATAGCCTCGGCATCGATCTGATCGTTCTTGTTGCTCTTGATGTAGGGCTTCACGAACTTCGCCGGCACGATGCGAACCGTGTGCCCAATCGCCTGGAGCTTACGCGCCAGCCATTGCGAACCGGGGCACGCCTCCATCCCGACGACGGTTGGAGCTGCGCGCTCGAAAAATTGCACGAGCGTCTCGCGCCGGAAGGTTGCTCGCTGGACTGGTGTGCCGGCGGCGTCGAGGCCGCAGTCGTGAAAGAGGTTCTTGCCCAGATCGATGCCGAACACAGCGGCATCGTGTGGCTTGTTGCGGATGGCCATTTGCTGCTCCCTTCTATCGGACTCTGCCTCATCAGAATGAGGCGGGGAGACGGGGCGGACCATCCCATTAATGCTGACGCCCGCCGCGAAGCGGGAGGCCGTGGCGCATGCCTGCACGGAGCACGGTGTGAGCCAGCGGCGGGCGTGTGAAGTCCTTGCGGTGGACCGCTCGAGCGTGCGCTACAGGTCCGTTCGCTCTGACGACGCCAGTCTGCGGGAAGCGATGAAGATGATGGCGTCGGAACGCCGCCGCTTCGGCTACAGGCGCATCCATGTGATGCTCCAGCGCCAGGGTATCTCGATGAACCTCAAGAAGCTCAGACGGCTCTATCGTGGGCTTTGGCGCCGCGACTTAATCGCGGAAGCGGACGCCGCGCTGATCAAGGCGAGGACGCTTGGCCCATCGGTTTCGCGCATTTTGCCGGCCCAGTTGTAGCGCACCTGGTGCTCGCGGCGGGGTCTGAAGGAACCGCCGCCCTGGGCAGCCGTTCTGTCGCTACGATCAGCTTCTGGAACTGCGCGACGACCTGATCGTGCGGCTGAACCGAGCGGTCGACCGGCCGAGATCGTAAGCGCCGCTGCCGCACTGTGCGAAGTCGAATCGCTCGCGTCACAATCTCTTGAAAACTTTCTTCCCTATCACGCGGTACGGGCCGATCTTTTCGCCCGCACTGGCCGAACTGACGCGGCGCTGGTCGCATACCGCAAAGCCCTTGCGCTCGAGCCGAGCGTCGCCGAAGCGCGCTGGCTTGAACGCAAGGCGCCAGCGCTCAAGAGGATTTAAGGAAAGGCTATTGTGTCGTCCATCACATCGCCACAAGACTTGAAAACATCACCCTCATCGTCGTCAGTCTACGATTTGAATTTTCGGTCCAAATCTCGGTTTGAGAACAGTGACTGATGTGTGTTCGGCGCTGATGCCCCCCATCGGTCATGCCCGACCATGGTGCCCTTGCGCGACGGTGGGCGTCTCTTCTTTCCGTTGCGCTGCGAACGCTTCTTTCCCCTTTTCGGCCCAGAGCATGCGGGCCTGTTCGCCATGATCGCTTTGCAGCTTGTCGGCCATCCAGAGCAGCGCGCCGTAGATCATGGCGCGGTCGTTGCCTGTCAGGTCGACGATCCCGGCCTTGACGACGAGGCCGCCGAGTTCGATCAGATGTCGCGTGCGCTTTCGGCGCTCCACCTGCCAGGCGCGCATGTCATGCCGCGCCCGCGCCGCCAGATGCCGGTTGCGCGCGGCCCGGTTGCGGTTGAGCGCTGCCCGCGTCGCGGTCAGACGCTGATGCAGCTCGCCGCGACCGGCCCTGAAAGAACGCGGCGCCACGCTTGGCCCATGCCTCCCTCTTTCCGGCGTCTTTGGTTTCGGCCAGCACGATCAGCGCGCCCGCCAGTTCGTCGGCGCTGAGGGCGTCGGCGCCGGTCGAGATGACCAGTTCGCCAAGCTGCTGCACCTTGCGGGCTTTCAGGTCTCGCGCCTTGTCTTCAAGCGACTTCAGTTCCGCGTCGAAGTCCCGTGGCTTGCGCATCATGTCCTCCATAAGCTGTTGATGGAGCGATGATAGTTGAGGGCCTGCCAGAATGCTGTAAGGTTGCCGGGACGGGCTGGAACGGCGCGAGCAGTCCCGAGAAATTAGTTTCGAGGGCGCGCTTATACGTCGTTCCGACGTGCGCTTCGCCGTGGTGATGTTCGGATCGCAATGGCGATCTTTCATCTTCACGTCAAGGTCATCGGCCGCAAGTCCGGCTCCAGCGCGGTGGCCTCCGCCGCCTACCGCTCGGCCTCGCGGTTGCGCGACGACCGGCTTGAGCGAAGCCATGACTTCTCCAACAAGCGCGGCGTCATCCATTCCGAGGTCATGCTGCCGGAAGATGCGCCCGAACAATGGCGCGACCGCGAGCGGCTTTGGAACGATGTCGAGGCGTTCGAGGTCAGGAAGGACGCCCAGCTTGCCCGCGAGGTGGAGTTCGCCTTGCCACGCGAGATGACGCAAGCACAGGGCATCGAACTGGCCCGCGACTTCGTGCAGTCCGAATTTGTCGATCAGGGCATGATCGCCGACCTCAATGTGCATTGGGACATGGCCGAGGATGGGACGGCCAAGCCTCACGCCCATGTCATGCTGAACATGCGATCCGTGGACGAGGACGGCTTCGGCCCGAAGGTGCGGGAGTGGAACCGCACCGAGATGGTCGAGCGTTGGCGCGAACGCTGGGCCGAACTGGCCAACGAGCGGCTGGCCGAACTCGACATCGACGCGCGCATCGACCATCGCAGCCTTGAGGCGCAGGGCATCGCGCTGGAGCCGCAAAGCCAGATCGGCGCGCCCGCGCAACGGATCGAAGGCGAAGGGATCGAGGCCGCCGACCGCGCGGAAATGCACCGCGAGATCGCGCACAACAACGGCGCCCGCATCATCGCCGATCCTTCCATCGCGCTGGACGCCATCACGCACCAGCAATCCACCTTCACGCGGCGCGACATGGCGATGTTCGCGCACCGGCACAGTGACGGGATCGACCAGTTCAACGAGGTCATGGGCGCGATGCGTGGCGCTCCCGATCTGGTCGAACTTGGCAGGGACGAACGGGGCGAGGACCGCTTCACCACCCGCGACATGATCGAGACCGAACAGCGCCTGCACCGCGCCGCCGAAGTCATGGCGGAGAAGGAGCGCCATGAGGTCGGCGACAGAGACCGCGAAACGGCGCTGGCGCGTGCGGAAGCGCGCGGCCTTGTCCTTTCGGGAGAGCAGGCCGAGGCGCTGGCGCATATCACGGACGGGCGCGATCTGGGCGTTGTGGTCGGTTATGCCGGGACGGGGAAGAGCGCGATGCTGGGCGTGGCGCGCGAAGCCTGGGAAGCGGCTGGCTATGAAGTCCGGGGCGTGGCGCTGTCCGGCATCGCCGCCGAGAATCTGGAAAGCGGATCGGGCATCGCATCACGCACCATCGCCAGCTTGGAACATGGTTGGGGACAGGGCCGCGACGTGCTCACTTCCCGCGATGTGCTTGTCATCGACGAGGCGGGCATGGTCGGCACGCGCCAGTTGGAGCGCGTGCTGTCCCATGCCGCCGAGGCTGGCGCCAAGGTGGTGCTGGTCGGCGATCCCCAGCAGTTGCAATCCATCGAGGCCGGCGCGGCGTTCCGCTCGATCTTCGAGCGCCACGGCGGGGCGGAGATCGGCGAGGTGCGCCGCCAGCGGGAGGACTGGCAGCGCGACGCCACGCGCGATCTGGCGACCGGCCGAACCGGCGATGCGATCCATGCCTATGACAGTCACGGCATGTTGCATGAGGCCGCGTCACGCGAACGGGCGCGCGATGATCTGATCGACCGCTGGGATCGCGACCGGCAGGCGTCGCCTGACCGCAGCCGCATCATACTCACCCACACCAACGACGAGGTTCGCGCCCTCAACGAGGCCGCGCGCGAACGGATGCGGGAAGCCGGCGATCTCGGCGATGACGTGCGCTTGGTGGTCGAACGCGGTGAGCGCGGCTTCGCCAGCGGAGATCGCGTCATGTTCCTTCAGAACGAGCGCGGCCTTGGCGTCAAGAACGGCACGCTCGGCACCATCGAACAGGTCAGCACGCAGAGCATAACCGTGCTCACCGATGATGGCCGTTCCGTTGGCTTCGACCTCAAGGATTACGACCGCATCGACCACGGCTATGCCGCGACCATCCACAAGGCGCAGGGCATGACCGTGGACCGCACGCATGTTCTGGCGACACCGGGCCTGGATGCTCACGGCAGCTATGTCGCCCTGTCGCGCCATCGCGACAGCATGGACCTGCACTATGGCCGCGATGACTTCGCTGACGAGAATAGGCTTGTCCGCACCCTGTCGCGCGACCGCGCCAAGGACATGGCGTCAGATTACGAGCCGGCACAGAGCTACGCCGAGCGGCGCGGCATCACCTTCCGCGGGCGCGTGGAGCGGGTGGTCGAGATCGTCAAGCAGGTTCCCAAGAAGGTGCGCGGCATGTTCGATGGCCTGCGCCTGCCTGCCGATGGCGGGCAGGAGCCGGAACGGGCGGCGCTGGAAAGGGAGAATGCGGCAGACCCGGAGAAGGCTTTGCGCCGCGCCCGGACCAAGGCGCTCATCCGCCATGCCCGCGCCGTGGATGCGATCTTCGAGGTGCAGGAGCGGGGCGGCAATGCCAGCCCGGAGCAGGTGAAGGAATTGCAAGAAGCCCGCAAGGTCTTCGAGGAGGTGCGGCCCCATGGCTCGCACGATGCCGAGGCCGCCTACAAGAAGAGCCCGGAACTTGCCTCGGAAGCGGCCACGGGACGCACCGCCCGCGCGATCCGCGCCCTACAGCTCGAGACCGAGCTGCGCACCGATCCGCAGCGCCGCGCCGACCGCTTCGTGGAGCGTTGGCGGAGCCTCGACCGCGCCAGCCAGCACCAGTACCAAGCGGGCGACATGTCCGGCTACAAGGCCACGCGGTCGGCGATGGGCGACATGGCAAAGAGTCTCGAACGCGATCCGCAGCTTGAATCCATCCTCGAAGGCCGCAAGAGAGACCTCGGCATCGGGATCGACTCGGGCCGCAGCCTTGGTCGGGAACTCGCCTTCAGCCACGGCATCGACCTCGGCATAGGCCGGGGCATCGGACTCTAACACCGCCTATTTTCCGCCGCCTATACCCCACAGCCCTACGACGCCTAAATCACTCTTGCACAACAAGAAATCCTTGGTCTGTCTGGTCTCTGCAATCGTCAGTAAAACCCGGCAGGAGGCAGCGAAGCCATGCCCGCACCAGACCGTATCGTCCGCATGAAAACCATTCTCGCCCGCACCGGCCTGTCCCGGTCCACCATCTACCGCAAGATCGCCGAGGGCACGTTCCCGCCCCGGATTAAGATCAGCATCAACGGCGCCGGCTGGAGGGAATCCGACATCGACCGCTGGGTCGCCGATCCCGTGGCGTGGCGACCGCGAAGCGGGTCTGACTTCAATGACTGATCGGGCAGACACCGCGCCGCATCGCAGAGGCGCCAAGCCGCCGACAGCATCGGAGCAGCTTGAAGCGCTGTTAGGCTATCCGTGGCCGTTCCCCGGCAGGCCGCCCAAACACGACCTCTCCACATGGACCGTCACCGACGATTGGCCCGATCCCGTTCCGGTGACGGAAGCCGAGATCGAGGTCTTCGAGCGATGGTTCGGCGATTTGTTCGACGAACTGTTTGGGCCGGACGCTTGAACATCCCCTATTGCGGAATGAGTTATAGTGTGGTACATACTCCCATCGTTGGAGTGAGCCTGTGATCGTAGGCTTTCGGGATGACTGGTTGCGGGCCTTCTTTGTGGATGATGTCCGCTCCCGCAACATCCCGGCCGATCTCGAAGCCCGGTTGTTCAGAAAGCTCCAGATGATCGACGACGCCGTGACCGATCAGGACTTGCGCGTACCGCCCAGCAATCACTTCGAGAAGCTGCGCGGCAATCTGGCGGGGTTGCATTCGATCCGCGTCAACCAGCAATGGCGGTTGATCTTCCGCTGGGATGGCGTGCGCGGCGAGGCGGACGGAATTTATCTGGACGATCACAGCTACCGATGAAAGCGAGGCAAAGATGCTGACCACCAAGCGCAAGCCGGCGACTGTCGGCGAAATCCTCACCGAAGAGTTCATGCAGCCGATGGGGTTGACGCAGGGTGCGCTCGCCGAGGCGATGGGCGTTCAGCGCAAGCATGTCAACGAACTGTGCGGCAACCGCAGAAACGTGACGGCGGCGACGGCCCTGATCCTGGCCCGTGTGTTCGGCAACAGCCCCGACTTCTGGCTCAACGTGCAGCGGCGCAGCGATCTTTGGGAGGTGATGAACACGCCGAAGGAGCGCGAGCGGATCAAGCGCGCACGCCCGTTGCAGAGCGCGGCCTGAGTCATGCGACCTCACCGCTCGGGCCGGAACAACAGTTGAGAAGGAGGCATTGCCCATGACCGTACCGCAGCGCGCCGCTCTCTATCTGCGCGTCTCGACGGCGCGGCAGGCCGAGCATGATGTCTCCATCCCCGATCAGAAGCGCCAGGGCGAAGCCTATTGCGCCTCGCGCGGCTATCAGCTCGTCGAAACCTATGTGGAGCCGGGCGCATCGGCGACCAACGACCGTCGCCCCGAGTTCCAGCGTATGATCGAGGCGGGCACGTCGAAGCCCGCGCCCTTCGATGTGGTCGTGGTGCACTCGTTCAGCCGTTTCTTCCGCGACCATTTCGAGCTGGAGTTCTATGTCAGGAAGCTGGCGAAGAACGGGGTGAAGCTCGTCTCGATCACGCAGGAGATGGGCGACGATCCGATGCACGTCATGATGCGGCAGATCATGGCGCTGTTCGACGAATATCAGTCGAAGGAAAACGCCAAGCACGTCATCCGCGCCTTGAAGGAGAATGCACGGCAAGGTTTCTGGAACGGTTCGCTGCCGCCCATCGGCTACCGCGTCGTCGCGGCCGAGCAGCGCGGCGCGAAGACCAAGAAGAAGCTGGAGATCGACCCGCTCCACGCGGAGACGGTGCGGCTTATCTACCGGCTTGCGCTCCACGGCGATGGCGACCACGGCCAGATGGGCGTGAAGAACATCGTCAGCCATCTGAACCGCAACCGCATCTTCACCCGCGACGGCGGGCGCTGGGGCATCGGCCAAGTCCACCGCATCCTGACCCGCCGCACCTACATGGGCGAGCACGAGTTCAACAAACGGTCCAAGAGCAAGGAATTGAAACCCATCAGCGAGATCGTCGTCGTGCCGGTGCCGCCAATCATCGACCGAGAGACCTTTGACGCGGTGCAGGCGCTGCTCAAGGCCCGCCATCCCGCAGTGACGCCATCCGCCGTCATCAGCGGCCCAACCCTTCTTACCGGCCTGATCCACTGCGCCAAGTGCGGTGGGGCCATGACCATCCGCACCGGCAAGGGCGGGCGCTATCGGTATTACGCCTGCTCCATGAAAGCCCGGCAGGGGCCGACCGCTTGCGAGGGCATGGCGGTGCCGATGGACAAGCTGGACGATCTGGTCGCCAGCCATCTCGAAGACCGTCTGCTCCAGCCCGAGCGGCTGGAAACGATCCTCGCCGCCGTGCTCGACCGGAGGCAGGAGCGCAGCGAGCGTCAGCGCGAGCACATTGCCGAACTGAACAAGCGAGCGGCAGAGTCCGAAGCGCGCCTCAAGCGGCTCTACGACGCTATCGAGGCGGGCGTCGCCGACCTGGACGACCCGGCGCTCAAGGACCGCATCGACGGCCTCAAGGCCATCCGCGATCAGGCGAAGGCCGATGCCGAGCGCGCCCAGGCCATGCTCCAGAACTCAGGGAGCAAGGCGGTCACGCCGCAGATGCTCAGCAAGTTTGCCCGCGCCGCGCGCCAGCGCATCCGGCTTGAAGGCGGCGGCTACCGCCGCGACCATCTCCGCGCGCTCGCCCAGCGCGTCGAGGTCGCCGATGGCGAGGTCCGCATCATGGGATCGAAGTCTCGGCTGCTTCAGGCGCTTGTGGCGAACGGTAGCGTAAACTCAGTGCCCATTCAGGGACTGAAGTGGCGGAGAGAGAGGGATTCGAACCCTCGATACGGTTTCCCGTATACACGCGTTCCAGGCGTGCGCCTTCAACCACTCGGCCACCTCTCCAGCCACGCGCGCCGAGGCACACGTAGAACCCTTTCGCGGAAGTCGAGCGCTGAAGGCAGATGGGCCGCCTTCACATGTTCGCCCGCTTCTCCGCACCGGGAGGGAACCCGGCTGCCGGACCCACGTCATCGCTTTCCAGGGGAACTCGAAGACCGGCAACACTTATGCAGCGCTGCATACCGGCGAGGCGGCGGAATATAGCGGCTTGCCGCCGTCTGGCAAGACGTTATCGCACCACTGCCCACAGGCCAGACCGCCGCACCCACCGCGACCACCCCGCCCCCATCTCACGGAGGCCGAAACCCCTTCCCATCAATCGCGCAGCAGGTCGTTGATGGAAGTCTTGGAGCGGGTCTGCGCGTCCACCCGCTTCACGATCACCGCGCAATAGAGCGAAGGGCCGGGTTGGCCGTTGGGCAGGGGCTTGCCGGGCAGCGAGCCGGGCACCACCACCGAATAGGCCGGCACCTCGCCCACGAAGACCTCGCCGGTCTCCCGGTCCACGATCTTGGTGGAGGCGCTGATGAAGACGCCCATGGAGAGCACCGAACCGGTGCGCACCACCACGCCCTCCACCACTTCCGAGCGGGCGCCGATGAAGCAGTCGTCCTCAATGATCACCGGGCCGGCCTGCAGCGGCTCCAGCACGCCGCCGATGCCCACGCCGCCGGACAGGTGCACGTTCTTGCCGATCTGGGCGCAGGAGCCCACGGTGGCCCAGGTGTCCACCATGGTGCCCTCGCCCACATGGGCGCCGAGGTTCACGAAGGACGGCATCAGCACCACGTTGGGCGCGATGAAGGCCGAGCGGCGCACGATGGCACCCGGCACGGCGCGGAAGCCGGCGGAGCGGAAATCCGTCTCGCCCCAGGTGGCGAACTTGGAGGGCACCTTGTCCCACCAGTGGGCGCCGCCGGGGCCGCCGGCGATGGGCTCCATGTCGTTGAGGCGGAAGGAGAGCAGCACCGCCTTCTTCAGCCACTGGTTCACGGTCCAGGTGCCATCGGCGCCCTTTTCGGCCACGCGGGCGGCGCCGCTGTCGAGGAGGGTGAGCGCCTCGTCAACGGCGAGACGCACCTCGCCCGTGGTGGAAAAGCCGATCTCGGCGCGCTTCTCGAAGGCGTCGTCGATGATGCGGGACAGATCGGCAAGGCGGGCGGCGTCGGCCATGGGGGTCCTCCAGATCGGCCGCGCCCCCGCGCGGCCGGGCAAGTCAATTCAGGGCGAGTCAATTCAGGGTGGGATGAAAGGTCAGCCGCGTTCCTTCACGGCGACGAACTTGAGCTTGGGCCATTCCTCGATGGCGCGGTCCAGCACCCACTGGCTGCGGGCGAGATAGACCGGCGCCTCGTCGCGGTCGCGGGCGGTGGAGGAGCGGTTCGCCTCCATGAAGCGGTCCACCTCGGCGCGCTCGCCCACGATCCAGCGGGCGGTGACGAAGGACACCGTCTCGTAGCGGATGGGCACGCCGTATTCCTTCTCCAGCCGGGCGGCGAGCACGTCGAGCTGCAGAGTGCCCACCACGCCCACGATAGGAGAGGGATCAGAGACGGGCTTGATGACCTGCACCACGCCCTCCTCCGCCATGTCCTGCAGCGCCTTCTGCAGCTGCTTGGCCTTCATGGGGTCGGACAGCAGCACCCGGCGCAGGATTTCCGGCGCGAAGTCCGGAAGGCCCTCGAACTTGATGGTCTCGCCCTCGGAGAGGGTATCGCCCACCCGCAGCATGCCGTGGTTGGGAATGCCGATGATGTCGCCAGCCACGGCCTCGTCCACCGTCTCGCGCTCCTGGGCGAAGAAGAAGATGGGGTTGGCGATGGCCATCTGGCGCTTCTCGCGCGGGTTGAACAGCTTCATGCCGCGCTTGAAGCGGCCCGAGCACAGGCGCACGAAGGCCACGCGGTCCCGGTGGTTGGGATCCATGTTGGCCTGCACCTTGAAGACGAAGCCGGAGACGAGGTCCTCCGCCGGCTCGACGGTGCGATCCCCGGCGGCGGAGCGCGGCAGCGGGCTCGGGCCGACCGAGCCGAGGCCGAACAGCAGCTCGGCGACCCCCGCCTCCTTCAGCGCCGACCCGAAATAGACCGGGGAGAGATGCCCCTCGCGGAACGAGGCCAGCTCGAACGGCGGCAGCACGCCCAGCGCCAGCGTCAGGCTCTCCACGGCCTCGTTGATGATGCGCTCCTCCACCCCTTCGAGGTCGATGAGGTCCTCCGGCGTCTCGAACGGCACCTCGCGCACCAGCGGCCCGCCGCGCTCGGTGGCGAGCAGGGCCTTCTTGTTGGCGATGTCGATGAGGCCACGGAAATCGACGCCCATGCCGATGGGCCAGGTCAGCGGGGTGAGGTCGAGGGCGAGGGTGGAGGACACCTCGTCCATCAGGGCGATGGGGTCGAGGCTCTCGCGGTCCACCTTGTTGACGAAGGTGAAGATGGGAATGTCGCGCAGGCGGCAGACCTCGAACAGCTTGCGGGTCTGGCTCTCGATGCCCTTGGCGGCGTCGATCACCATCACCGCCGCGTCCACCGCCGAGAGGGTGCGATAGGTGTCCTCGGAGAAGTCCGAGTGGCCGGGGGTGTCGAGCAGGTTGAAGACGATGCCGTCGCGCTCGAAGGTCATCACCGAGGAGGTGACCGAGATGCCGCGCTGCTGCTCGATCTCCATCCAGTCGGAGCGGGTGCGGCGGCGCTCGCCGCGCGCCTTCACGTGGCCGGCCATGCGGATGGCGCCGGAGGCAAGCAGCAGCTTTTCCGTCAGCGTCGTCTTGCCGGCGTCCGGATGGGAGATGATGGCGAAGGTGCGCCGGCGGGCGAAATCCGGCAGGTCCGCGAGGGCGGCGTTGGGCGTCTGGTCGAGCATGGCGCCTTATAATGACAAATCGCGGGCCATGGAATGGCGTTGGGGCGCGGCGCCGCCCGCCGCACCCCAGCCCACGTCCGCCTCGGCGGAAACGTCGCGGAAGATACGATCCGCGACGCTTCCGGCCGGCTTCAGAACTTGTAGGCGATGCCGCCGTTCACGTAGGCGCTCGACACCTGGTCCTGGCCGAGCAGCTCACCCAGGGTGAAATTGCACGTCAGGCCGTTGGCCGCCTCCAGCGCGAGCCCGACGGCAAGGTTGGTCCAGGAGCGGCCCGGCTGGTAGACCGGCATGGCGAAGGTGACGGGGGCCGTCAGCAGGCCGGCGGTGACGGAGCGGTCCTGGTTCAGGAAGTCGTAATTGTAGGTCGCCTGCACGTTCGGCCGCACGGTGACACCCGACAGCACGAAGGCGTAGCTCGCCTGCCCGCCGACGGTCGCATAGAACAGCTCGCGCAGCTGGTTGCCGAACAGCATGGAGCTGGAATTGCCGGCGGTTTCCGCATAGCCGTCCACCGTCGCCTGCTGGTAGGTGAGCTGCGCCAGGGGAGTGACGGTAGCCTGGCCCATAGTGAAGTCGTAGCCGGTGGCGAGGCGGGCGCCGTAATAGGTGCCGCTGGTGTCGCCCATGTTGGTGCGCACCGCGGCGCCGAGCAGGAACTGGCGCTTGATCGAATTGTAGTCGATCGAGCCCACGGTCCCCGAGAGCTGGGCGAAGGCCCCGCCGAAGCGGGCGTTGGCGTAGATGGTGCCGTTGAACATGTCGGCGTCGTAGCCGCCGTTCTGCGCGCTGAAATTGTAGCTGCCGCTGCCATAGCTCAAGAGGGCGCCGACGCTGATGCCGTTGCCGAAGCCGTATTCGAGGCCCACATAGCCGGCGGCGGCGCTGCCGTCCGAGCCGGAATGGTCGCGGGTCGGGTCGAGGGTGTAGGTGCTGTAATCGATGTTGGTATAGAGCTGGAAGCCCTTGGGCGTGCCCGTGCCAATGCGGGTATCGAGAGTGCGGTAGATGCCGCGCCCCACATAGATGGGGCTTTCCGCCAGCAAGCCGATGAGGCCGGGCGCTTCGATGATGGATTCGATGTATTGCGCCAGCAGCTCATGGCCGGCGGGCGTGGGATGAACGACGTCGGCGAACAGATAATCGTTCTGCGCGTTGGGCGCGACCAAAGTGTTGGTGGTGCAGGTGATGGCGAAATCCTGCTGGCACGCCTTGTCGGTCACGTTGGTGAAGCCGTACAGGGTCGGGTTGGCGATGACCTCGTTCACCAGCGCATAGTCGTCCACGTAGATGATGTTCGAGCCGCCGAGGTGGCGCAGGTCGTTGTACAGGGTCGCATTGTAGGCGTTGACGGAATCGCTGAAGAACTGCCCCTGGGGCAGGAGACTGGTGACCGGCGCCTTGGAGATGTCCGGCAGGTTCGGCACGATGATGTAGCGCGCGCCTGCCTTGGAGAGCGTGGCGATGTTCTCCACGTGCTGGTTGGCGGCCGCGACCACGTTTTCGATGGCCTTCTCCTCGCTGACCAGCTGGTAGCTGAGGTAGATCGCTTGGGTGAAGATGTCGTTGGCGCCCGCCCACATGGAATAGAGGGCATTGGGCTGGGCGACGCCGCCGGTTGACGCGAGATAGATCTCGAGCTGCTGCGTCTCACCCAGTGTATTGTCCGGATAGGCCACACACTTGGTATAGTTGAAGCCCGAATTCACACAGGCGCCGCCCTGGGCGTAGTTGTTTCCGCCCACCACAGTGCTGGTCTTGGTCACTGTGTCGATGGCGAGATAAGGCGAGACCCCAAGACCGTAATGTTCGCCCACCAGCATGTCCCACACCGGCGCCGGGTTCACCGTGAACCGGACCGACTGGAGCTGGCCGTCGATGACCACGTAATAGGTTCCCGCGTCGCTCAGACTGTCGCCGAAGACGTAGAAGTTCGAAAACTGCTGCGCATGCGCAGCGCCCGTGCCCGCGGCAATAGAGGTCCATAGAACTGCGGCACGAATGACAGCTGAACGCCCGACCATGCGTTGATCCCCCCAGATTCAACCCTGGGAATGGGCCGCATGCTACCGCACACTAGCAAAGGATACCGCCCAATCCCCCCGTCGCGGAAGAGATCACAGCCTGTTAACCAATACCACCGGGCCGGCGCGCAGGACGCCGCAATTTCTCAAAATGCGACTTTTTCCGCACACCCGACCGGCTCCGGGACCCGACCTTGCGGCAGCCGTCGGGCCTCTCCATGCTGGCGCGGGTGCACCCGTCACAGGAAGACGCCGGATCAGCCGGCGCCTCCGGCACAGCGCCACTGTGACCGCGCCGGGACCGCACAGGGGGCCATTGATGAACAGGACCGATCTGGCCGCACCGCGGCGCCTGCGCTCGACCACCGTCGCCCTCGGCCTCGGCCTCGCGTGCCTGCTGGCGTGGACAGGCGCCGCCACCGCCCTGATGCCGCCCTATGTCTACGAGAACGCACGCAACGACGCGAAGAGCGTGATCGTGATCGCGGTGGACGAGGTGGCGGTCACACCCCACCCGTTCGGCACCTGCACCGTGACCGGCACGGTGAAGAAGGTGGAGCGCGGCACCACCTACAGCACCGGGCAGAAGGTGGAGCTGGGGGTGCCCTGTGCCAAGCCCAACGCCTCTCCGCCGCTGGGCGGCACCATCTACCAGGACGTGGACAGGCTGAAAGCGTCCAGGTTCGGCCGCGCCTACCTCGATGCGGCGGGCCAGGTGGTGCTGTCCCAGTACGAGCAGCTCGCGACCGCGCCCTGAAGTCCAGCGCCGAGCGGGGCATGCTTTGTGCTTGGTAGGGGGCGTGAGGACCCTTGGGTGGAAACCCGCCAAACAGCCCGGCATCGCCTGCCGGGGCGGAGGACCGAAGACCAGCGATCCGTCCTCTGTGGCGCCACAAGGGCCACAACGCCCGGAGGAACACGACATGACCTCGCCTGCCCTGGAGGTCCGCGCCGACCCGACGGCCGACACCACCACTGATCTGGCTCCCCCCGATTTCGCCGCGCTGGACGCGGCCTATGTGTCGCCCACCTATCTCAGGACGCCGCTGCGCGAGGTCCTGCTCACCACCGATCGCGGACTGTACTGGCTCCGGGGCCCCACCGGCATCGGCAAGACCCTGTTCGTGCGCGGCATCATCGCCCGGCGGCCGGGACGCTCGCCCGGCGTCCTCGAGGGCATCGACAGCACCATTTCCAGCGATATCCGCGCCATCGGCATCCATGTGCAGGGCGCCCTGACGCCGCGCGCCCTGGTGGCAGAGCTCAAGGATGCGGTGACGGCGGAATTCGGCGTCGCAGTGGCGGAAGGCTCCGGGGCGGAGCCGACGCAGGCCGATGTTCTCGCCCTGCTCGCCGCCGCGCGGGAGCACGTGACGACCACCGGCGGCAAGCGTCTGCTGGTGGCCATCGACGGACTGGAGCGGATCGGAGACGGGAACACCATCGCGATCCTGCCCGCAGCCGCCGAACTGCCGCCAGGCGTTGTCCTGCTCCTGACCTCACGCCCCGCCTCCGACTGGCCGCAGGGCCTGTTCGAGGCGACGACGGCGCAGGTTGGCGGCGGGATCGCCCGCGACATCGGATATGAGGACGCCGTCTACACCGACATGCTGCGCGGCTATTTCAAGAACCAGATCCGGCCGCTGATGCGCAGCCGCGCCATCGCGCACCTCACCCACCTGCTGGAGACCAAGGCCGCGTTCGAGCGCGGTGGCCGGGACAACCGGCTGACCAACGATCCGGTGCTGCGGGATGCCCTGAAGGACGACTGGAAGAAGCTCACCAACAAGTATCCGCGCTATTCCGGCATCCAGCTGCCGGTGGTGCCGCTGGTGGACATGCTGGACCAGTTCGACCAGCTGTGGGTGGATCTCCTCGACCGGGCGGACCGCCGCTTCGACGATCTCTCCGCGATCATCCGCGCCCTGACGGCGGGAACGCTACAGGTGGAGGAGGTGGCTGGATTGCCCAAGGGGCCGGAGCTGCGCGCCCGTCTCGGGGCATCGTAGGGCACGGCCTCAATCATCTGCCGCGCCCCGATGCAGGCTTGCGCGCGCCCTCACTCCTTGGCGCGGGGGCAGCCTCCAGGGTCGCGCGGCCGGCCGCGTCCAGCGCCGGCGCGACCGCTCCGGACTGCAGCCCGGCGCCTTGGGACGCACCCTGCCCGCCCACGAGGCGCCGGCCGAACCCGCGGCCGGGCTCTTCGATGAAGCGCCAGGTGAGGCTCGCGACGAGAACCACCAGCAGCGCCAGGGCCAGGGAGAGCAGCGTGCCCTGGAGCAGGGGCATCTGGAACCACGGCCTGCCGTCCGGCTGCTCGCCGATGACCCGCTTCAGCACGGTGTCCGTGGAGATCAGAATGAAGAAATGCACCATGTAGATGGAATATGAGATCTTCCCGAGCGCCTGCAGCGGCCGCGTATTCAGGACCGTGCAGGCGAAGCCACGGTCGGTGTGCAGCAGCAGCACGAGCACCGTCAGCGGCACCAGCACGGCGATGATGCTCGGCCCCCGACATACCGAAAGCAGCAGCAGGACGGCCAGCACCGTGCCTGCCTGCCACAGGCTCAGGGCACGGTCGGACGCCGCCGCGAATATCGCCTTCAGCCGCCCCGAGCGCACCGCCTCGTAGCACAGGGCGCCGACGAAAAAGCCGGACAGGCCGCGCAGCATGGCCGCCGGCCCATAGAAGGCCTGGGCAAGACCGTCATGGAGCGTGGCGGCATAGATGTAGGAGCAGGTCGCGAATACGAGGATGGCGGGCGGCGCGAAGCGCCAGCGCAGGGGACGCAGCGGAGCCGTCAGGGCGAAGACCAGATAGGCCAGGGCCTCGCAGCTGATGCTCCAGCTGGGGCCGTTCCAGAAATTCCTGTCGAACACGCCCCAGGCCTGCACCAGGAACAATGTGGCGAAGAACAGGACCAGCGACTGGTCTCCGGTGAACGGCGCACCATTATTGAGCGTGACGCCCTTGTGCCAGAGGTAGAGCTTGAAAAACTCCTGCGCCAGAAACACCATCAGGATGCAGAAATGGAGCGGATAGACCCTGAAGAAACGCAGGGTAAGGAACCGCTTCATTGTATCGGGCGTGTCGATGCGATCGGCATAGGCCGACGAAATCACAAAACCTGACAGGATGAAAAAGACATCGACGGCAAGATCGCCATTGGTGACAATGGACAGGGACTTGAAAACGCTCGCAATCGTCATGTGATAAAAGACGACGAGCACAGCTGCCATGCCACGCAGGCCATCCAGCGCGCGATATCTCGCACTTTCCATGAGGTGACCTGCCAAAGATCTGAGCGGGGATCGCGACGGGCGGCATGCTGGGAAAAGACCCGTTGCGCAGGGACTCCGGACCCATCGACCGTGAGGATACGGACCGCAACAAGACGCTGGAACCTAGCTACAGTTCAAACAAGCGTCAACCTGTTACCATTCCAGGCGGCAAGCTGGAAGGTCTGCACGCCCGCCGTGCGTGCGTGCTCAAGCGTCTTTGACGAAAGGGAAAAAGGGCACGCAACGGTAGCGCCGTCGGTGAGCCTATCGCGGTCACCGCCGGCCATGTCAGCCGTGGAGAGTTGGAAAACGCCTTAACATGGTCCACCCCGATCAGGTTGATCAACCCGATCGGATCATGAACCGCATCGCGAAGCCTGAGAGCGCGGTGCGCGCCAGGCTCCCGATCAGTCGCCTTGGCCGGGCTCCGGGGAGAACAGCTCTTCCTTGCCCGGCTTGCCGTCCCACTCCTTGGCGTCGGCCGGCGGGTCGCGCTTGAGCGTGATATTGGGCCAAGCCTTGGCATATTCGGCGTTGAGCGCGAGCCACTTCTCGAGCCCCAGCTCGGCATCGGGCTTGATGGCCTCGGCCGGGCATTCCGGCTCGCAGACCCCGCAGTCGATGCACTCGTCGGGGTGGATGACGAGCATGTTCTCGCCCTCGTAGAAACAGTCCACCGGGCACACGGACACGCAATCCATGTACTTGCAGCGGATGCAGTTCTCGGTGACGACGTAAGTCATGGAAAATCCCTTTCGAGGGCTCGGTTAGCGCAGCCCGGCGCGCCGTTCAAGCGCACGCAAGGCCGCAGCCACCATTACCCGTCACACTTCTGTTATTTCGTCGAAAAGCGCGCGTGCCGATGTAGCATCTCCCCGGCGCTGCGAAAAGCCAACGATTCGCAACACACGCACGTTCCGGTCGAGTGCGATGGTGAGCACCTGCCCGGCCCGCACCGATTGCGCCGGGCTCGTCACCCGCGCGCCGTCGAGCCGGACGTGGCCGGCGCGCACCAGATCGGCCGCGGCCTCCCGGGTGCGCACCACGCGAGCGTGCCAGATCCAGCGGTCGAGCCTCTGCCGCTCCGCCGGATCCGCCCCCTCGCCCGTCACCTCACTTGCCCTTCTTCTCCGCCTCCAGGCGCGCCTTCAGCGCGGCGAGGGCGGCAAACGGGCTGTCCGGATCCGCCGGCTTGTCGCGCCGGCGCTCCTGCTGCGGCGGGCGCTGGTCTGCGCGATGCTCGGGACGCGGGCCACGATTGCCCTCGCCCTCGCGCGGTCCACGGAACGGAGGACGGTCGCCCCGGGGCGGACGCGGCGCGCGCTCACCCTCAGTGCCGGGGGCACCGGCGACGGCGCCGGGCGCCTCGACGGGACGACGATGAGGCGGACGGCCGTCGCGCCGCTCGCCGCGGCGCTCGTTGTCCTTACCGCCCTCGCGGCGATCGCCGTCCTTACGCTCGCCACCGAAACGGCGGCCCTCGCCTTGAGGACGGTCACGGCGCGGCGCGCCCGGCGGACGGCCGGGACGCCACACCTCGATCATCTCGGGTTCGGCGGGAGCACCACCTTCCACCGCCTCGGGACCACCCGGAGCGGCGGGCGCGCTGACCTCGGCCGCCACTTCGGCGGCGGTGGGATCGCCGGTTTCCTCGACGGCCTCGACCGCGGCTTCAGCCTCGATCTCGTCGGCGATGACGGCGTCCGCCTCTTCCGCCTCAGGGGCGGCAGGCTCGGCCTCGGGCGCGTCAGGCTCGGGCGTCTCGGCCACGGCCTCAACGGCGGTGCTATCGGAAGCGGGAGCCTCGACAGCCTCGACCTCGGCGCCCTCCACAGGCGCAGCCTCGGCGGGCGGCGCGTCGAACAGGAGGTCGGCCTCAATGGCGCCTTCCGGCAATGGCGCGAATTCCACCGGCGCAGGTGCGGCAGCGGGAGCCTCGGCCTCCGGCGGGGGCGGCGGGCGGCGCTCCATGCGGTAGCCCAGCGACTTCAGGATGGAAGCGAAGTCCTCCCCCGAGCAGCCGGCCAACGACGTCATTCCCACGGTCACGGTGAAGCCGCGCCCATCCACCGCACCCGCGGGCTTGGGGCCGGCGGAACCGGGCCGCCAGGCCAGCGCCGGGCGGATGAGGTCGGCGAGCCGCTCCAGGATGTCCACGCGCACGGCGCGCTCGCCGCACACGCGGAAGCCCACGGCGCGGTAGAGGCCCTTCTGGATCTCGTGATCCACCGGGATGGAGGTGCGCCCGGAGGCGGCCAGATGCGGCAGCTCGTCGAGGCCCTTCTGGGCGAGGCCGCCGTGCTTCAGCGCATAAAGCTCGGCCGCCAGCGAGCGCGGAGCGGGCTTCAGCAGCGCCGGCAGGTAGATGTGATGGGCGCCGAAGCGCACGCCATAGCCGCGCAGGGTGGCGCGAGCGGCCTGGTCGAGGCCCTTCACCTCCTCAGCCACGCGAGCCCGCTCCAGCACGCCGAGGCTCTCGACGATCTGGAAGGCGATGCCGCGGGCGATGCCGGTGATGTCTTCCGCCGTGCCGAGCTTGGTCAGCGCGCCGAGCAGTTTCTCGATATGAGCCGACAGCCACAGCGCGATGCGGGCTTCCACCTGGTCGCGGACCGGGCCGGTGAGGTGCTCGTCGGCGATGATCTTGAAGCGCGGCTTCAGCACCTCGTCGCCGGGGATGAGCTTGGCCACAGCCTCGCCCGTCCAGCGGACGGTGCCGTCGAACGTGAGCACGAAGGCCTCGTCCACGGCCTGGGCGACGCGGGCGGCGCGCTGCTCGATCTCGCCCGCCAGCGCCTTCTGGGCAGCGGCGCGCAGGGCCTTGGCTTCCTCCCCGCCCGCCGCCGGATCCGGGGCGAACTGGAAGCCATGGAGGTGGCCGATGACATGGCCTTCAACGGTAACGTCACCGGTCTTGCTGATTTCAGTTTCGAGCATCGTGTTCTCTCGCAGGCGCCGCATGAGCACGCTGGTTCGCCGGTCCACGAAACGCTGGGCCAGCCTTTCGTGCAGTGCGTCCGACAGCTTGTCTTCGACCCCTCTCGTGACGCCTTGCCAGTGCCCCGGATCCTTGAGCCAGTCGGGCCGGTTGGCCACGAAGGTAAGGGTTCTCACCTGCGCGATCCGGTTCGACAACGTGTCGATGTCGCCTTCTTGGCGATCGGTCAAGGCGATTTGACGCGCGAACCACGCATCGGGGATAAATCCACCCCCAGAAAGGTGCCCGAAAAGCGTTGCAACCAGCTCCGCATGGGCTCCGGGAGACACCTTGCGATAATCGGGTACCTGGCACGCGTCCCACAACCTTTCCACATCTGATGGCGAGGCGAGGCGGGCCGTCACCTCCGTGTCCCGGCTCATGATTTCGAGCACGGCCACGTCGTCGGCGACCGGCGCGCGGGTCAGCCCCTCCTCGCGGGGAAGCTGGGACAGGCTGGCGAGAAGGGCGGCGGCGGAGCGGAAATCCGGGACGGCGTTGCGCCATTGCAACACCTTCGCGGTGTCGAACACATGCTCCTCCAGCCGGCCCACCAATTCCTCGTCGAAGGGCGGACAGCGCCCCGTCGTACCGAACGTGCCGTCGCGCGTCGCCCGCCCGGCACGGCCGGCGATCTGCGCCATCTCGGAGGCATTGAGCTTGCGGAACTGCCAGCCATCGAACTTGCGGTCCGAGGCAAAAGCCACGTGGTCCACGTCCAGGTTGAGGCCCATGCCGATGGCGTCGGTGGCGACGAGATAATCCACGTCGCCCGACTGGTAGAGCTCCACCTGAGCATTGCGGGTGCGGGGCGAGAGCGCCCCCATCACCACCGCCGCCCCGCCGCGCTGGCGGCGAATGAACTCGGCGATGGAATAGACCTCCTCCGCCGAGAAGGCGACGATGGCCGAGCGCCGGGGCAGGCGGGAGATCTTCTTCTCGCCGGCGAAGGTGAGGGTGGAGAGGCGCGGGCGCACCACCACGTTGACGCCCGGCAACAGCTTCTCGATCAGCGGGCGCATGGTGGCGGAGCCGAGCAGCAGCGTCTCGTGCCGGCCGCGCCGGTTCAGCATGCGCTCGGTGAAGACATGGCCGCGATCAAGGTCGGTAGCGAGCTGGATCTCGTCGATGGCGACGAAGGACACGTCGAGGTCGCGCGGCATGGCCTCCACGGTGGAGACCCAATAGCGCGGGCTCTTGGGCTTGATCTTCTCCTCGCCGGTGACAAGGGCGACCTTGTCGGCCCCCACCCGCTCGACGATGCGCTGGTACACCTCGCGCGCCAGCAGGCGCAGCGGCAGGCCGATAATGCCACTGTCGTGGCCCAGCATGCGCTCGATGGCGAGATGGGTCTTGCCCGTATTGGTGGGGCCGAGGACCGCGCTCACCCCCCGCGCCCTCACGTTGCGCGGCAGCACGGCCCATTGGGTGACGTCATCCATCGGCTAAAATCAGGTCCGCTCACGTGTTGGGGGTTCTGTAGCATATCGGGACAGGCGGACCATGGCGAAAGGGGGGCCGTGAACATTTTGCGAACGCAAGGGGGGCGAATCAGCCGCGGCCGCCCGTTCCCGCCGCGTTCCGCACGGCTCCCCACCGCGACGCGGCGAGATGATGGGACGACGGGACGGAGCGATACGACACCATGCCCGGACACGGCCCGGTTTTCCGGATCGGGACGGCAAGTTGGCTCATGAGAACAGAAAAGCAACAAAAGGCGCGCGAATCACAGCCTGTGGAAAAGTCCCTTTTGTTCCCCTCCCGGCTACGGACACGGCGGGACGCAGCCTCCCCTGCCCCGCTCCATCGCAACGCGAAGGCGGGCCATCACCTCCCGTCAGCCCCTTGACTTCATGCGCTTTTTCAGCCCCATGAAAAACGCCGCGGACGAGCGGCGACGCGTCAGGAGGCGGCTGGTGTTTCTCAAGTGGGCAGAACTTTCCTCCCCGGCCATCGCCGCCCTCGACAAGACGCGGCTCGTCGCCGTGCTGCCCGTCGCCGCCGTTGAGCAGCACGGCCCGCACCTGCCGCTGGGTACCGACCTGTTCATCGCCGAGGGCTATATCGAGCGCATCGCCTTCCAGGTGCCGCGCGATCTGGATGCCGTGTTCCTGCCGGTGCAGGCGGTGGGCAAGTCCGACGAGCACATTACCTTTGCCGGCACCCTCACCTTGTCTCCCGCCACCGCGCTCGCCACCTGGGTGGAACTGGGAGACTGCCTTGCCCGCGCCGGGGTGCGGCGGCTGGTGCTCATGAACACCCACGGTGGCAACGTGCCGGTCATCGACCTCGTGGCCCGCACCCTGCGCGTGAAGCACCGCATGCTGGCCGTCACCTGCTCCATGCACCGCTTCGGCTATCCGGTGGGCCTGTTCACGGATCATGAGCGCGCCCACGGCATCCACGGTGGGGAGATCGAGACCTCGCTCATGCTCGCCTTCCGCCCAGAGCTCGTGGACCTGACCCACGCCGGCGATTTCAGCCCCTACAGCGTGGCCATGGAAAGCGAATTCGCCCGGCTGCGGGCCAACCATCCGGTGGGCTTCGGCTGGCTCGCCGAGGATTTGAGCGCCGATGGCGCCATGGGCGACGCGCGTGGCGCCACCGCCCTCAAGGGCGAAGCGGCGACCGAATTCGGCGCCCGTGCCTTCATCGAACTGCTAAGGGACGTGGCGAACTTCGACCTGGAGCGCTTCGACCACCACGTGTGATACCGGAAGGGTTTCGCTCAGGCGGCGCGTGGGCTCAAGATTGCTCCTCGTGCTCCGCCGCCGCGATCAGGTCCGGCAGGCCGGCGCGGTTGAGCGCCAGCCATTGCAGGGCCAGGATGAGGAAGCCATTGATGCAGCGCCCCTGCGCGATGGCAGCGAGCGCCTCGTCCACCGGCACCGCGAACGGCTGCGTCATCTCCGTCTCGTCCCGCGCCCCGGCCCGCGCGGGGAGCGCCCCGGCATCGAGGATGCCGAGGTACATCAGGGCGAATTCGTCGGTGACGCCCGGCGTCGGCGTGAACGTGAGCATGGGCAGGACGAGGCGCGGCTCAACGCCCGTCTCTTCGATGCATTCGCGCACGGCTGCGGCTTCCGGGTCCTCGCCCGCTTCCACCAGCCCGGCCACGATCTCCACCATCTCCCCCCGCCCCTGGGGGAGGAGATGGGCGGTGAGGCGGAACTGGCGGATCAGGACCACCATGTCGCGCCCGGGATCATAGCCGAGCACCCCCACCACGCGGCCGCCGCGCACGATGTCGCGCACCTGGGCGTCGGAGGTGCCGTCGTCATGGTGCAGCACCAGGCGGTAGCGCTCATAGGGCCGGAAGCCCTTGGCCAGCAGCTCCGGCCCCTCCACGTCCACCCGCGCGGGGCGGTCCTCCATGAGGGTCCGCTCTTGCCCCGTCATTGGCGGACCACGCCCTGGCCGGCGATCTCCAGATTGAAGGCGGCGGCGAACAGGGCCCGCGTATAGGCCTCCTTCGGCTGCTCGAACACGGCGCGCGCCTCGCCCTCCTCCACCATCTTGCCGTCGCGCATGACCAGGATGCGGCTCGCCAGCGCCGAGACCACCCGCAAATCGTGGGAGATGAACATGAAGGTGAGGTCGCGCTTGCGCTGGAGCGCGCGCAGCAGGTCTACGATCTGTGCCTGCACGATCATGTCGAGGGCGCTGGTGGGCTCGTCCAGCACCACGAAGGAGGGTTCCAGCGCCATGGCGCGGGCAATCGAGATGCGCTGGCGCTGGCCGCCGGAGAACTCGTGGGGATAGCGGTGCCGGCTCTCCGGATCGAGGCCCACGTCTTCCAAGGCCGCCACCACCCGTGCCTCCCGCGCCTCGGCGGACAGGCCGCGCTGGTGGACCAGCAGCCCCTCCCCCACGATATCGCTCACCGACATGCGCGGGGAGAGCGCCCCATAGGGATCCTGGAACACGATCTGCATGTCAGACCGCAGCGGCCGCATGGCCTTGAAGGACAGGCCGTCGATGCGCTGGCCGAGGAAGGCCACCGGCCCCTGGCTGGAGATGAGGCGCAGCAGGGCAAGGCCCAGCGTGGTCTTGCCGGAGCCGGATTCCCCCACCACCCCCAGCGTCTCGCCCCGGCGGATGGCGACGGAGACGCCGTCCACCGCCTTCACGTAGCCCACCGTCTTGCGCAGGATGCCGCGCTTGATAGGGAAGTGCACCTTGAGGTCGGTGGTTTCCACCACGATGGGCGCGTCGGGGACGACGGGGGCAGGATCGGGCTTCGGCTCGGCCTTCAGCAGCGCCTGGGTGTAGGGGTGGCGCGGATGGAGGAAGGTTTCCTCCGCCCCGCCCTGCTCCACGATCTCGCCCCGCTGCATCACGCACACCCGATCGGCGATCTTGCGCACGATGTTGAGGTCGTGGGTGATGAACAGCATGGCCATGCCGAGGCGGGCCTGAAGCTCCTTCAAGAGCTTCAGGATCTGCGCCTGCACGGTCACGTCTAGGGCGGTGGTGGGCTCGTCGGCGATGAGCAGGTCCGGCTCGTTGGCGAGCGCCATGGCGATCATCACCCGCTGGCGCTGGCCGCCGGACAATTGGTGCGGATAGGCGGAAAGCCGCTCCTCCGGCTTGGGGATGCCCACCTCGCCCAGAAGCTCCAGCGTGCGGGCGCGCGCGGCGGCGGTGCCCATGCCGCGATGGAGGGTCAGCATCTCCACCACCTGCTGCTCGATGGTGTGAAGCGGGTTCAGGGAACTCATGGGCTCCTGGAACACCATGGTGATCTTGTTGCCCCGCACTCCCCGCAGCTCGCGCTCGGGAACCGTGAGCAGGTCGCGCCCCTCGAACAGGATGCGGCCCGACGGGTGGCTGGCGGCCGGATAGTTCAGCAGCTTCAGGATGGAGAGCGCGGTGACCGACTTGCCGGAGCCGGATTCGCCCACCAGCGCCAACGTCTCGCCCTTGGCGAGGTCGAACGACACATGCTTCACCGCCAGCGCCTGCCCGGTGCCGCTGGGATCATCGACCCGGCGGAAGGCGACGGAGAGGTCTTCGACGGACAGGAGGGGCTGGGTCATGGGTCCGTCCCTCACGAGAAGGTCTTGCGCGGGTCGAAGGCGTCGCGCACTGCCTCGCCCACGAAGATGAGCAGGCTCAGCATCACCGCCACCGTGAAGAAGCCGGTGAGGCCCAGCCAGGGCGCCTGGATGTTGTTCTTGCCCTGGGACAGAAGCTCGCCCAGCGAGGGCGAGCCGGGGGGCAGGCCGAAGCCGAGGAAGTCCAGCGCCGTCAGCGTCATCACCGAGGAGGAGAGGATGAAGGGCAGCATGGTCAGCGTCGCCACCATGGCGTTGGGCAGCATGTGCCGCGTCATGATGGTGAGGTTGCCCACGCCCAGCGCGCGGGCCGCCTGCACATATTCGAAGTTGCGGGCGCGCAGGAATTCCGCCCGCACCAGCCCCACCAGCGACACCCACGAGAACAGCAGCAGGATGCCCAGCAGCACCCAGAAGCCGGGCACCAGCACCGAGGAGATGATGAGCAGCAGGTAGAGGGAGGGGATGGCTGTCCAGATCTCGATGAAGCGTTGGAACAGCAGGTCGATCCAGCCACCGAAATAGCCCTGCACCGCGCCGGCCGCCACCCCGATCACCGACGAGATGATGGTGAGCGCGAGCCCGAACAGCACCGAGATGCGGAAGCCGTAGATCAGGCGGGCCACCACGTCGCGGCCCTGGTCGTCGGTGCCGAGCCAATTGTATTCAAGGCCCGAGCAGCCGCTCACCCCCTTCTTGTCCGCAACCGCCTTGCACTGGGCTTCCGTGAGCATCCAGGTGGGTGGCGAGGGCGCTGGGGTGGGCAGGTCCAGATTGTGGGTCGAGTAGGAGAAGCGGATCGGCGGCCACACCATCCAGCCGCCCTTTTCGGCGATCAGCTTCTGCAGGAAAGGATCGCGATAGTCGGCGTCGGTCTCGAAGTCGCCGCCAAAGGCGGTCTCCGGATAGGCGCGCACCACCGGGAAATAATAGCCCCCGTCGTAGGAGACGAGGATCGGCTTGTCGTTGGCAATGAATTCGGCGCACAGGCTGATCACGAACAGCACCATGAACACCATGAACGACCAGTAGCCCCGCCGGTTGGCGCGGAAATTGGCGAGCCGCCTGCGATTGAGGGGCGAAAGATCGAAGCGGCCGCGCGGCTTGGCCGCGCCCGGCGGCTGGAGCTGGCCGTGCGGCGCGTCGCGAGCGGCGGGCACGTCGGTGGGCTCGCCCGGCTGGAGCACGGGGACTGCGTCCATTCTCAGACCTCCCGCGTCTCGAAGTCGATACGCGGATCGACCAGCATGTAGGTGAGGTCCGAGATCAGGCCGACGATGAGCCCCGCCAGCGAGAAGATGTAGAGGGTGGCGAACACCACCGGATAGTCGCGGTTGAGCACGCTCTCGAACCCCAGCAGGCCGAGGCCGTCCAGGGAGAAGATGGTCTCGATCAGCAGCGAGCCGGAGAAGAAGGCGGCGATGAAGGCGCTGGGAAAGCCGGCGATCACGATCAGCATGGCGTTCCTGAACACATGGCCGTAGAGCACCCGCCGCTCGCTCAACCCCTTCATCCGCGCGGTGGTGACATATTGCTTGCGGATCTCCTCCAGGAACGAATTCTTGGTGAGCAGGGTCATGGTGGCGAAGGCGCCGAGCACCATAGAGGTCAGCGGCAGCACCAGGTGCCAGGCATAGTCGACGATCCGCTCCGGCCAGCTCATCTGCCAGAAGTTCTCCGATGTCAGCCCGCGCAGCGGGAACAGGTCGAGGAACGAGCCGCCGGCGAACAGGATGATCAGCAGGATGGCGAACAGGAACGACGGGATCGCATAGCCGACGATGATCACCGCCGAGGTCCACATGTCGAAGCGGGAGCCGTCGCGCATGGCCTTGGAGATGCCGAGCGGAATGGAGATGAGATAGGTGAGCAACGTCATCCAAAGGCCAAGGGAAATGGAGACGGGCATCTTCTCCCCGATCAGCTGCAGCACCGTGATGTCGCGGAAATAGGAGCGGCCGAAATCGAAAGTGGCGTAATCCGTAATCATCTTCCAGAAGCGCTCGTGAGCCGGCTTGTCGAAGCCGAACTGCTTTTCGAGCTGCTTGACGAAGGCCGGGTCCAGCCCCTGTGCGCCGCGATATTTCGAGCCGGCTGCATCCATGGCCGCGCCGGCCTGGGCGGCGGCTCCGGCGCCCGAGAAGTCGCCGCCGCCGCCGGAAACGCGGGAGGTGGCGGACACGTCGTCGCCGGTGAGCTGGGCGATCACCCGCTCCACCGGGCCGCCGGGGGCGAACTGGATGACCACGAACGACACCAGCATGATGCCGAGAATGGTCGGCACCATCAGGGCTATGCGGCGGATGATATAAGCGAGCATCACGTCTCCCGATCCGGCCGGACGGTGCAGCCAAGCCGGCGCACCGTCAACCGTCGATCCTCAAGCGCGGGCTTCACCCGCCTCTGGCCGGCTCCGTGCCGGTGCTCCACCAGGTGTCGAGCGCGCCCAGGTCGTAGCGCGGCTTGGTGGCAGGGCGGGCGAACTGGTTCCAGTAGGCGATGCGGTGCTGGCCGGAATACCACTGGGGGATCCAGTAGCGCCCGGCACGCAGCACCCGGTCCAGCGCCTGGCAGGCGACCACGAGGGCGGCAGCGTCCGGGGCGGCCAGCGCCGCGTTGATGAGCCCGTCCACCGCCGGGTCGGCGATGCCGGCCACGTTGTAGGAGCCGCGGGTGCGCGCCGCCTCGGTCGAGAAATAGGCGCGCAGTTCGTCGCCCGGATAGGGCGCGAAGGAATAGCGGCGCACCACCATGTCGAAGTCGAAGCCCTGCAGCCGCAGCTGGAACTGGGCCGGGTCCACGATGCGGAAGGTGGCGTCGATGCCCACTTTCTTCAGGTGGCCGATGAAGCGCGCCGTATGGCGCTCCATGCCGCCGTCATCATCCAGGAACTCGATGGTGAAGGCCTCGCCCTTGGCGTCGACGAGCTTGCCCTGCTGCACGTTCCAGCCGGCATCCTTCAGGAGGGCGAGGGCCTGCCGGCGCAGGTTGCGGTCTTCTCCGCTGCCGTCGGAGACCGGCGGGACATAGGGCTCGCCGAACACCTCTTCCGGCAGGCGGTCGCGGAACGGTTCCAAGAGCTTCAGTTCGGCGGGCGAGGGCAGCCCCTGCGCCATCATCTCCGAATTCTGGAAGAAGGAGACGGTGCGGGTGTAGCTATCGTACATCAGGTTCTTGCGGGTCCAGTCGAAGTCGAACAGGATCCCGATGGCCTCGCGCACGCGCCGGTCGAAGAACTTGGGGCGGCGGGTGTTGAAGAACCAGCCCTGCACGCCGGAAAAGGAATTGTCCGGCAGGGTCTCCACCTTCACCCGCCCCTCGCGCACGGCGGGGAAATCATAGGCGGTGGCCCATTCGCGAGCGGTGAACTCCTCGCGGAACAGATAGGCCCTGGCCTTGAAGCCTTCCAGGCCCGCCACCCGGTCGCGGAAATATTCGTAGCGCACCGTGTCGAAGTTGAAGCGGCCCTTCATCACCGGCAGGTCGCGGCCCCAATAGTCGGGCACCCGCTCATATTCGATGAAGCGGCCCTGCTCGAACTTCTTCACCCGATATGGCCCCGAGCCCAGCGGTACTTCCAGCGAGGACTGGTTGAACGGGTGCTTCGCCAGGAAGGCGCGAGAGAAGATCGGCAGTCCGGCGGCGGTGAGCGGCACGTCGCGGGCGCGGCCGGGGCGGAAGCGCATCACCACCTCGCCCGGCCCATCCGCCTCCACGGCGGTGAGATCGCGCAGGGCCATGCGGATGGTCTCGTAGGCGTCGGCCTTGAAGGCCTCGAAGGTCGCCACCACGTCGTCCGCCGTCACAGGCGTGCCGTCATGGAAGCGCGCCTGCGGGCGCAGCTTGAAGCGGTAGGTGAGCCCCTCGTCGGCGATCACCACCGAGCTGGCGAGGCGGCCGTACATGGCGCTCTTCTCGTCGCCGGCGGCGGTCATCAGCGTATCGTAGATCAGCTCGATGCCCTGGGCGCCGTTGCCGCGCTGGTTGTAGGGGTTCAGCGTGTCGAAGGTGTTGAGCGACTGGTTGTAGAAGGTCGCCCGGCCCATCTGGGAGAAGGGACCGCCCTTGGGCGCGTCCGGGTCCACATAGTCGAAATGGGTGAAGCCGGCCGGATACCGCAGGTCGCCGAAGAAGGACAGGCCGTGCCGCTCCACCGCGGCGGAGGCGGCCGCGCCCTCGTTCGCCGCCGCGTCCTGCGGCGCCGGCTGCCCACGTGCCATGGCCGGCAGCAAGGTGACGGCGGAGGCGGCGGACAGCAGCAGCGTGCGGCGCGACAGGCTCATTTGCTGGTCCCGCTGTTGGTCCCGCTTGCCGGGCCGACCGCATTCACCTTGGCCGCCTTGGCCGGATCGAACCACCAGATGTCGGGGAAGGCGAAGGAGAAGGTGGGCAGGGTCGGCGGATGGGCGAAGCGGTCCCATCGCGCTGTGCGCGTATAATTCAACGTCCAGGCGGGGACGACATATTCGTTCCACAGCAGCACCCGGTCGAGGGCATGGGTGGCGGCCACAAGGTCGGCCCGGTCGGTGGCGTAGATCACCTTCTCGATCAGGATGTCCACCGCCTTGTCGCGGATGCCGGCGAGGTTCCGCGAGCCCTCCCGGTCGGCGGCTTCCGTACCCCAGAACTCACGCTGCTCGTTGCCCGGCGACAGGGACTGGCCCCAGCCGGAGACGATCATGTCGAAGTCCCGCGCCCGCACCCGGTTGATGTACTGGGAGGAATCCACGAGGCGGATGGTGACGGTGATACCGAGGCGCTCCAGCGCCGGCTTGTAGAACACCGCCACCCGCTCCATGGCCGGGCTGGAGATGAGCAGTTCAAGCGTGAAGGCCTCGCCCTTGGCGTCCACCAGCTTGCGGTTCTTGATCTCGTAGCCGGCATCCTTCAGCAGGCGGGAGGCCTCGCGCAGATTGTTCCGCCGCAAGTCCTCCGTTCCGCTCTCGGGATTGGTGTAGGCGGTGGTGAACACCTGCGGAGGCACCAGGTCCTTCACGCCCTTCAGGATTTCCAGCTCGCGGCCCTGCGGCAGGCCGGAGGAGGCCAGCTCCGTGCCGGAGAAGAAGGAATTGATGCGCTTGTACTGCCCGAAGAAGAGGGTGTGGTTCATGCCCTCGAAATCCAGCGCATAGTTCAGCGCGCGGCGCACCCGCGGGTCCTTGAACTTGTCGCGCCGCAGGTTGGGGATGAAGGCCTGCATGATGCCGGACGCGCGGTTCTCGAACATTTCGAGCACCACCCGCCCGTCCGCCCGCGCCGGGAAATCATAGGCCGTGGCCCAGTTCTTGGCGGAGGATTCGGTGCGGAAATCATAGGTGTCGGCCTTGAAGGCCTCCAGCATCACCGTGTCGTCGCGGAAATACTCGTACCGGATCTCGTCGAAATTATCCTTACCCACATTCACGTTAAGGTCTTTGGCCCAATAATCCTTCACCCGCTCGTAGGTGATGGAACGACTGGGCACGAAGCTCTTGATCCTGTAGGCGCCGGAGCCCAGCGGCACCTCCAGCGAGCCCTGGGTGATGTCGCGCGGCTTGCCGGCGGCATCGGTGCCGGTCCACCAGTGCTTGGGCAGGATGGTGAGCTGGCCCACGATCTGCGGCAGCTCGCGGTTGCCGGCCTGGTCGAAGGTGAAGGTCACGTCCCGCTCGCCGGTCTTCTCCGCCTTCGCCACGTGGCTGTAATAGAAGCGCTGGTTGGGGTTGTTCTTCGTCAGCGCCTCGAAGGAGAACACCACGTCGTCAGGGGTGATCGGGGTGCCGTCATGCCATTTGGCATCGGCCCGCAGCCGGTAGGTGACGGAGGAGAAATCGGCCGGATGGCTCGCGCCCTCGGCGATGAGGCCATACTCGGTCGACACCTCGTCATAGGCGGCGGTCATGAGGGTGTCGTAGATGAGATTGATGCCCGCCGCCGGCGTGCCCCTCGGCACCACGAAGTTGAAGGTATCGAAGGTGCCGTCTTCGGCCAGGCGCAGCAGGCCGCCCTTGGGCGCCGCCGGATTCACATAATCGAAATGGGGAAAGCCGGCGGGATATTTCGGCTGTCCCATGAGGGAGAGGCCGTGGCGGAACACCGGTGCGGGGCTTTCCCCGGCAGCGGGAGCCACCTGCGCCTGCGCGAGGCCACCCGGGGCGGCCGCGGCCCACGCCACGGCTGCGAGGACGGCGAGGCGGCGAACGGACGGCAGGCGCATCGGTTTCTCCAGGTCGGGTCTCAGGTCGCAAATCAGGACGGGACTTCAGCGCTCTCGGCAATAGCTGATTATGGCACCGCGAGCGACGGCAGAAACATGGCGGCCGCGCAACCGGCGCATCCCCTTCAGGCACCCGCCGCAGGCGGCCTCAAGGGCCCAGACATGCAAAAAGGCCGATCCCGCGAAGGATCGGCCTTGGCATTTCGGCACCCGGCAGCCCGGATGACAATGGCGTGAAAGAGAATGACGCCCGCCCCTGGGGGCGGCGCAGCCCCGATCCTACTTCGCGGCGGTCGGCAGCGGCTTGGGATCGTGGGAGAGGCTGTTGAGATAGGCGATGAGGTCCGCCCGCTCGGCTTCCTTCGGGATGCCGGCGAAGGCCATGGCGGTGCCGGGCACCGCGGTCTTCGGGCTGGTCAGGAAGGTGTTGAGGGCAAGGGCCGTCCAGTCGCCGCCCTTCGCCTTCATGGCGGCGGAATAGGCAAAGCCCGCAGCTGAAGCCACCGGGCGGCCCACGACGCCATAGAGGTCCGGCCCCACCTTGGCGCCGGCGCCTTCCTGGAAGTTGTGGCAGGCGGCGCACTTCTTGGCGACGGCCGCGCCCTTCTCGACGGAGGCGGTAGCGAACAGCTGCTCGATCGGCACTTCCGCGGCCTTGGCCGGGGCGGCGCCGCCGGCGGCGCCTTCCTGCACGACGATATCGAAGCCGGGCTTGGCGGGCGCCTCAGGCGTGAACAGGATCTGCGACGCGATCCCCAGCCCGAGGGTGAGCGCCAGGGTGCCCAGAACCGCACCTGCAATCTTGTTCAATTCAAAAAAGTCCATCGGCGCTTCGCCCCTCGGAGCCCTTAGATCCTCGCTGCCGCGGCGCATGGGATGAAAGATCCGGCCGGGCGTGCAAGCATGTCGATGAGCGGCGCGCGAAGAACCCCCGCGCACCGCCGGCGACACTAACCACTTTGATGTGAGCGAGGCAACCCGTATAAGGCGCGCCCCAATGCCACTCCCCGCGCCCGCATCGGACGCGGCCCGAAGGGAGCCGCCGGCCGCCATGTTCCCCGCTCTTTCCAGCGAACGCGTGCTCGTGCTGATCCCCGCGCGGATGGCGGCCACTCGCCTGCCGGGCAAGCCTCTGGCCGACGTGGGCGGGCGCCCCATGATCGTGGAGGTGGCGCGGCGCGCCGCCGCAGCCGCCATCGGCCCGGTGGCCGTGGCCACCGATTCCGAGGAGATCGCCGCCGCCGTGCGGGCCGCCGGCGTCACGGCGGTGCTGACCCGCGCCGACCATCCCTCCGGCTCCGACCGGATCTTCGAGGCACTGGGCGCGCTGGACCCCGACGGCGCCGTGGATGTGGTGGTGAACGTGCAGGGCGACCTGCCCACCATCGCCCCGCAGACCATCCGCAGCGCGCTCGCGCCCCTCGCTGAGCCGGCTGTGGACATCGCCACGCTCTGCGCCGAGATCGTGGTGGAGGACGAGCGCACCGACCCCAACGTGGTCAAGGTGGTCGGCTCGCCCCTGGACGACAACCTGTTGCGCGCACTCTATTTCACCCGCGCCACCGCACCTTTTGGTGCCGGACCTCTGTACCACCACATCGGCCTCTATGCCTATCGCCGGCCGGCGCTTGCCCGATTCGTCGCCCTCGCCCCCTCGATGCTGGAGCAGCGCGAGAAGCTGGAGCAGCTGCGCGCGCTGGAAGCCGGCATGCGCATCGACGTGGCGGTGGTGGACGCGGTGCCGCTGGGGGTGGACACACAGGCCCATCTCGACCGCGCCCGCGCGATTCTCGCGCTCGAAGCCGCCGAACAAAAATGAGGACATCATGATCCGCCGCATCACCTTCCAGGGCGAGCCGGGCGCCAATTCGCACATCGCCTGCCGCGAGGTGTTTCCGGATTTCGAGGCGGTGCCCTGCGCCACCTTCGAGGACGCCTTCGCCGGGGTCGAGAGCGGCGCGGCCACCTATGCCATGATTCCCATCGAGAATTCGGTGGCGGGCCGGGTTGCGGACATCCACCACCTGATGCCCCAGTCGTCGCTCTCGATCATCGGCGAGCACTTCCTGCCGCTGTCGCACCAGCTCATGGCGGTGAAGGGGGCGAGCCTCTCCACCCTGAAGAGCGTGCAGAGCCACGTGATGGCGCTGGGCCAGTGCCGCAAGGCCATCCGCACCCTCAACCTGACCGCCGTCATCGGCGCCGATACCGCAGGCTCCGCCCGCGAGATCGCGGAAGCCGGCGACGTGAGCCGCGCCGCCATCGCCTCGCGCCTCGCGGCCGACATCTACGGGCTCGACATCCTCGCCGAGAACATCGAGGACGAGGCCCACAACACCACGCGCTTCATCATCCTGTCGCGCGGCGGAGAATGGACGCCGGCGGGCAATGGGCCGGTGGTCACCACCTTCGTATTCCGGGTGCGCAACGTGCCGGCGGCGCTCTACAAGGCGCTGGGGGGCTTTGCCACCAACGGGGTGAACATGACCAAGCTGGAATCCTACCAGCTCGACGGCCGCTTCACCGCCACCCAGTTCTATGCCGACGTGGACGGCCACCCGGACGACCGGCCGGTGAAGCTGGCGCTAGAGGAGCTCGCCTTCTTCTCCCGCGAGATGCGCATTCTCGGCGTCTATCCCGCCCATCCCTACCGGGCGCAGTTCGCGGCGGAGCAGGAAACGTTCTGAGGAGACGGTCTGATCCGGACGTTCTGAACGGGCGGAGCGCCGCTCCGTTCAGTGATCAAAGCTCAGGGCGATGCGCGCCTTGCCGCCGCCGGTGCGGCCGAAATGCACGTGGTCGGACAGGCGCTTGAGCATCCAGGCGGCGAACGAGGCGTGTTCCTTCGCGTCGCCCAGCAGCGCCTCGGGCGAGGGCCGCTCCTTGGGCGCCTCTACCACCTCGCCGTCATAGATGAGATAGACGTCGAGATGCGTCTCGTCGAAGCGCGCGCGCAGCTCGATGGGGCCCTCGGCGATGCCGGCGTCGATGACGAGTTCCAGCGCCTGCGCCACCGTGGGGATGGCGGCGGCGATCACGTCGCGTCGCGCGCCCCACACATCGCCCTGCCGCTCCAGGAAGTCGCGGGCGAATGGGAAGGCATGCGCCCCGTCCGGTACGATCTCCCCGGTCTCGCGAGCGATGCCGATGCGGAACAGCAGATTCAGCAGGATGGCGCTGAGCGCCCCCACCGTGAGCGGCGTGGAGAACAGGGGCTGGAGCGCCAGCGGCAGTTGGTCTCGCAACGGCAGGAGGGCTACCGACAGCCCCGCCAGCACCGACAGCCCCACCACGAACACCCGCCGCTCGCTGAGGCGGCGCGAGGTGACGAGATCCATGCCCGCCACCACCAGATAGGCCGAGGTGTAGAGCAGGATGCCGCCGATCACTGGCGAGGGGATGAGGGTGAGCGCCACGATGGCCTTCGGCAGGAAGGCGATGGCGAAGATCATCGCACCGGCGAGGATGCCGATGATGCGCGCCGTGGACTGGGTGGCGAAGGCCAGCCCCACCGACGAGGAGGACAGCCCCGACTGGAAGCCGGAGGTCAGCCCGTTGAGGATGTTGCCGATGCCGCAGGCAGTCACCGCCCTCTGGGCCGCCTGCATGTCGGCGCGGCGCCAGTCGGCATCGTTCATCTTCTCCAGCGAGACGGTGACCGAGAGAACGTCCACGAGATTCATCATAACCAGCAGCGCCATCAACGGAAACAGCGCCGGGGCGAACTGGAGGCTGGGCAGCGTCAGCGTCGGCCAGGCGACCAGGGGCGCGGCGGCGATGGCCGCGTTCGCCTCCGGATGCCCCGCGCCGAGCAGCAGCGCCAGCACCCAGCCGATGCCAGCGCCGGCAAACACCGCGAACAGCTTCAGCCGACGGGGGGCGAACACGGTGATGGCGACGATGATGCCCACGGTGGCGAGGCTGGAGAAGGTGGCGTTCTGCACCACCAGCGGCCCGTGGTCGAGCCCCAGCGCACGGCGCAGGGCTGGCCCCGCCAGCGACACACCGAGCATGCTCACCGCCACGCCGCACACTTCCGGCGGCAGTAGCACCCGCAGCGGCCGCACCAGGCGCGCCATGAACAATTGGCAGATCCCCACCAGCAGCGTGGTCATGGCCATCAGCCCGAGCCCGCCGAGCATCAGCGCCTGGGCGGCGAGCGGAATGGCCCCCGGCGCCGGGATGTGCACGGCGAGATAGCCCGAGCCGAAGCGCGTGCGCAGGCACTGGATGATGGTGGCGACGCCGATGCTCATAGCGCAGGCCGAGAGCATAGCGGACATCTGGTCCGCCGGCAGCCGCGCCTCGGTGGCCGCCAGCACCGGATAGATCAGGAAGGTGACCGCCAGCATGGCGTGCTGGGCGGCAAGCGGCACCAGCGCGACCGGGGGCACCTTGTCGTCGAGCCCGTAGACCAGGGAGGCCGGGCGACGCAGGGTGCGGCTGCCGCGTCTCGGATCAGGAAAGAGGCGCTCGATCACGCGTCGGATATGGGACCGCGGCGACCGTGACCGCGCTTTGGCGTCAAGCATCGATACCTTCGACGAAGGCCCGGACGAGGTGATGGGCGATGGCGATGGGCGGCGGCACGAACAGGCCATCGGGATGAGTGCGCGCAAGCATCAGGGCGGCCTCGTCCCGGTCAAACCAGCGGGCGTCCTCCAGCTCGTTGCGGTCGATGACGATGTCATGGCTCGTCGCCTGCGCCAGGCACCCGATCATCAGCGACATGGGGAAGGGCCAGGGCTGGCAGGAGCGGTAGGTGACGCGGCCGGTGGCGATGCCCGCCTCCTCCAGCGTCTCACGGCGCACCGCCTCCTCGATGGTCTCGCCCGGCTCCACGAAGCCGGCAAGGCACGACCACATGCCCGGCGCGAAATGCGGCTGGCGGCCCATAAGGCATTTGTCGCCCGCCGCCGTCAGCATGATCACCACCGGATCAGTGCGCGGGAAATGCTGGGCGCCGCAGGACGGGCAATCGCGCCGCCAGCCGCCGTCCAGGATGCGCGAGGCGGTGCCGCAATTGGCGCAGAAACCGTGCCGGCCGTGCCAGCCGAACAGCGCCTTGCCGCAGGCGACGGGAGGAAGGTGACGCGGCAGCACCAGCCCGCCCACGGCGATGGAGCGCAGGTCCGTGACCTTCAGCCCCTGCCCTTCCAACTCTTCCCTCCGGCCGGGATCGAAAGCCAGCGCAAAGCGCGGCGCGCCCGCCTCGAGCCCGAGGAAGAGCGGCTCGCCCCGTCCCTGAGCCTGCGCCTCGGCGCGGGAAAACAGCGGATCGAAGACCGGTCCATCGCCCTTGAGCGCAACCAGTTCGCCACCCAGCAGGTAGAAGCCGGCGGCTGGATTGGACAGCAGGTCGCCGGACGGATCGCAGGCATGGGGGCGCAGGTGCGCGGCGCGGTCGAGCACGCTTCCAACATAGCCGAGGTCCGGCCAGGCGCCGAGATCAGGACGGGAAAGGACGGACATTGGTGGGCGACGGATTCCGGGTGGGCGACACAGTCCGGCAGGGCTGCCGCCGACCTTGAGGGACCGTCGCATGGGCACGGCCCGGAGGCAAGGTCGCACCACTCATGGCCCCCCAGATGGGAACACCCCGTCGATGCAGACCCACCGGACGGGCTGGCACGGAGCGCTCTACAGGATGGCGAGACAGGTGCGCAGGGCGGCGAGGCGCTTGTCCCGCTCCGCCGCCGCAAGCGGCTCGCGGGTGCCAGCGCCGAACACCGGCCCCGGCCAGGCGGCATCGTCCGGTTCGCGGCCGACCACGTGCAGATGAAGCTGCGACACCACGTTGCCGAGCGCCGCCACGTTCAGCTTGGCACAGTCGGAGCTGGCCTTGACCGCCGACGACACGACCGCGATCTCCTCAATGAGATGCAGCCGGTCGGCAAAAGGCAGGTCGATGATCTCCACCATGTCGGCCCGGCGCGGCACCATCACTACCCAGAAGAAGCGAGCATCGTCGACGAGACGAACATGACACAAGGGAAGGTCGCCGACTGCCGGTCCGTCGGCCTCCAGGCGAGGGTCGAGGCGAAAGGCGTGGTTCTGGCTCATGAAACGACTCCACAGGGTTCAAGCTTGATGACGCGAGACGTGGAGCCGCACAACCACGACCTTTACCTGCAGCTACCTGTAGCGCACGCCAAGGCGGACCAGAGGTCACGGCCCCGCTGACGCCCCCGGGCTCGGTGCCGGACGACGAGGGCCGTTGGCGCTGACGGCGCTCGTGGCGATCAGGGATGGTTGCCCCCGCCCGCACTTGCCGCTATGGAGGCGCGCAATCACACCGCGCGCCTCAAGATCGAACCCGCGCGGGAGGACTTTCGGGATGTTTCGCTCGGCCCACTTGATCCGCCTCGACCCGCGCGCCCCAGGGCGCCTCGGTGCGGCGCGCCGGCGAAAATGACGCGTCCCTGACCCCGGCCCACCTCAGCGGGCCACCAGAGACGTTTCCCATCCGTTTTCCAGGCGAAGAAAGGCACGAGCGATGGCTCGGCTGGTGATGAAGTTCGGCGGCACCTCGGTCGCCAATATCGAGCGCATCCGCAATGTGGCGCGCCATGTGAAGCGCGAAGTCGAGGCCGGCTACCAGGTCGCGGTGGTGGTCTCCGCCATGTCGGGCAAGACCAACGAACTGGTCGGCTGGTGCAAGGATGCCTCCGCCCTCTACGACCCGCGCGAATATGACGCGGTGGTGGCTTCGGGCGAGCAGGTGACGAGCGGGCTCCTCGCCATCGTGCTCCAGGAAATGGGCCTCTCCGCCCGGTCCTGGCAGGGCTGGCAGCTGCCCATTTCCACCGACGATGCCCACGGCTCCGCCCGCATCCTCGACATCGACAGCGAGAAGCTCGGCGCCGCCATCGACGGCGGCCAGGTGGCGGTGATCGCCGGTTTCCAGGGCATTCACCTGCCCACCGGCCGCCTGACCACCCTCGGCCGGGGCGGCTCGGACACCTCGGCGGTGGCGGTGGCGGCGGCGCTGAAGGCCGAGCGCTGCGACATCTACACCGATGTGGACGGGGTCTACACCACCGACCCGCGCGTGGTGCCCAAGGCTCGCCGCCTCGACCGCATCGCCTTCGAGGAGATGCTGGAAATGGCGTCTCTCGGGGCCAAGGTGCTGCAGGTGCGCTCGGTGGAGCTTGCCATGGTGCATAATGTGCGCACCTTCGTGCGCTCGAGCCTTGTGGATCCCGACGCCCCCGAGACGGCGAACGTGGAAAAGGCCGGTACGCTCATCTGCGACGAGGAGGAGATCGTGGCAAACCAGATGGAATCGCAGGTGGTCACCGGCATCGCCTTCTCCAAGGACGAAGCCCAGGTCTCCATCCGCCGGGTCGCCGACAAGCCGGGCATCGCCGCCGCCGTGTTCGGGCCTTTGGCCGATGCCCACATCAATGTGGACATGATCGTTCAGAACGTGTCGGCGGATGGCTTCACCGACATCACCTTCACCGTTCCCACCGCCGATTTCGAGCGCGCCAAGGCGGTGATCGAGAAGGCGCGGGACACCATCGCCCACCAGGTGGTGGAAGGCGCCACCGACGTGACGAAGGTGTCGGTCATCGGCATCGGCATGCGCTCCCACGCCGGCGTTGCGGCGCAGGCGTTCCAGGCGCTGGCAGGCAAGGGAATCAACATCCGGGCCATCACCACGTCGGAGATCAAGATCTCGTTCCTGATCGATGCGGCATATACCGAACTTGCGGTTCGGACTCTCCATTCGCTATACGGGCTGGACAGCTGATGGGCGAACCTGCGGGCGCGCGCCGTTCGACGAAGAGCCCCGCGGGCACCTGAAACCCGCCCACATTTAAGGATGCGGCCGATGCGTGGCGCGCTCGGCGGTCCGCGCGTATTGCTCCGCCGCCTCCGCGAGGTGATGGCGGAACAGGTCAGCGCGCAGGACCGCCTCGACAAGATCGTGGTGCTGATCGCCGCCAACATGGTGGCCGAAGTCTGCTCGGTCTATGTGCTGCGCGTCGACCAGACGCTCGAACTCTATGCCACGGAAGGCCTGAACCGGGACGCGGTTCATCTCACCGTCATGCGCGTGGATGAGGGCCTCGTCGGCCATGTGGCGCGCGAGGCGGAATCCCTCGCTCTTTCGGACGCCCACGCCCATCCGGAATTCTCCTACCGCCCGGAAACCGGCGAGGAGGTCTACAACTCCTTCCTCGGCGTGCCGATCCTGCGGGCCGGCAACACGCTGGGCGTGCTGGTGGTGCAGAACCGCGCCCGCCGCACCTATACGGAAGAGGAGATCGAGGCGCTCCAGACCACCGCCATGGTGCTGGCGGAGATGATCGCCTCCGGGGAACTCACCGCGCTGGCCAAGCCCGGCGCCGAGCCGGCGGTGCGCCGGCCCCTGCACCTGAAGGGCGTGGCGCTGGCGGATGGCCTCGGGCTCGGCCACGTGGTGCTGCACGAGCCGCGCATCAAGGTCACCAACGTCATCGCCGACGACGTTGTGAAGGAGACCGCCCGCCTCGATGCCGCCATCGGCAAGCTTCGGCACTCCATCGACCTGATGCTGGAGGACGACGGTCTCGCCAAGGCCGGCGAGCATCGCGACATCCTGGAAGCCTACCGCATGTTCGCCCACGACCGGGGCTGGATGCACAAGATGCGTGAGGCGGTGCTCTCCGGCCTCACCGCCGAGGGCGCGGTGGAGCGGGTGCAGTCGGATACCCGCGCCCGCATGATGCGCGCCTCCGACCCCTATCTGCGCGAGCGCCTGCACGACCTCGACGACCTCGCCAACCGCCTGCTGCGCGAGCTGACCGGCCGCAATCGCGGCTCGGAGCGCGAGGCGCTGCCGGAAAACGCCATCCTCGTCGCCCGCAACATGAGCCCGGCGGCGCTGCTCGACTATGACCGGACGCGCATCCGCGGCCTCGTGCTGGAGGAAGGTGGCACCACCAGCCACGTCACCATCGTCGCCCGCGCGCTCGGCATCGCCGCCGTGGGCCAGGTGGAGAATGCGGCCGGCCTCGCCGATCCCGGCGACCCGGTCATCGTGGACGGGCAGGCCGGCGAGGTGCATCTGCGCCCGCCCGGCGACGTTGAGGAAGCCTATGCGGAGAAGGTGCGCTTCCGCGCCCGCCGCCAGGCCCAGTATGCGGCGCTGCGCACCCGCCCATCGGTCACCAAGGACGGCGTGCACATCGAGCTGCACCTGAATGCCGGCCTGCTGGTGGACCTGCCCCATGTGTCCGAGACCGGCGCGGCGGGCATCGGCCTGTTCCGCACCGAGCTGCAATTCATGATCGCCTCGGCCTTCCCGCGCATCTCGGAACAGCTGAAGCTCTATCGCGCGGTGCTGGATGCCGCCGGCGAAAAGCCCGTCACCTTCCGCACCCTCGACATCGGCGGCGACAAGGTGCTGCCCTATATGCGCACCGTCGAGGAGGAGAACCCGGCGCTGGGCTGGCGCGCCATCCGCCTCGGGCTGGACCGGCCGGGCCTGCTGCGCAGCCAGCTGCGGGCGCTGCTGCGGGCCGGCGCGGGGCGCGATCTGCGCATCATGTTCCCCATGGTGGCGGCGGTGGAGGAATTCGACCGCGCCCGCGCCATCGTCGAGCGCGAGCTGACCCATCTGCGCAAGCACGGCCACGGCCTGCCCGAGAAGGTCTATGTGGGCGCCATGGTGGAGGTGCCCTCCCTGCTGTTCCAGCTGGACGAGATCCTCTCGCGCGCCGACTTCCTCTCGGTGGGCTCCAATGATCTGGTCCAGTTCCTCTATGCGGCGGACCGCTCCAACGTGCGCGTGGCGGACCGCTTCGACCCGCTGTCCCCGCCGGCCCTTCGGGCGTTCCGCATGGTGGCGGAGGCGGGCCAGCGCCATGGCAAGCCGGTGACCCTGTGCGGCGAACTGGCATCGCGGCCGCTTGAGGCGGTGGCCCTCGCTGCGCTGGGATACCGGGCACTGTCGGTGTCGCCGGCCTCCATTGGCCCGGTGAAGGCCATGATGCTGGAGCTGGATGTCTCCGCCGCCCGCAAGGTGCTGCTGCCCCTGCTGGAGGACAAGACAGGCACGGCCGACCCGCGCGCCGCGCTCGCAGCTTTCGCCAAGGCGAGCGGGCTGCCCATTTAGGGCGCGCCCAAACGGCCGCCCCCACCCGCGTTTTCTGGACGCAAACCGGCTTCACCCTTGCGGAAAACGCCCGAGACCCATGACCGCCCTGCCCACCGCCAAGCTCGACCAGTTGGTCGCGCGCCACGCCGAGATCGAGGCCGCCCTGTCCCGCGGCGCGGAGGGCGAGGAATATGTGCGCCTCGGCCGCGAGTTTTCCGACCTGTCGCCGGTGGTGGAGCAGGTGCGCGCCCTGAAGGATGCCGAGCGCGACCTGGAAGGCGCCAATGAGCTTCTGGCCGAATCCGCCGCCGACCCCGAGATGCGGGAAATGGCCGAGGCGGAGGTGGAACGCCTTCAAGACCGGATTGAGGCCCTTGCCACCGCCGTGCGCCTCGCGCTGCTGCCCAAGGACGCCATGGACGAGCGCGGCATCATCCTGGAGGTGCGCGCCGGCACCGGCGGCGACGAGGCCGCCCTGTTCGCGGGCGATCTCTACCGGATGTACACGCGCTACGCCGCCGAGAAGGGCTGGAGCGTGGAAATCCTCTCCGAGAGCGAGGGGACCATGGGCGGCTACAAGGAAATCGTCGCCGCCCTTCACGGCCGCGGCGCCTATGCGCGCCTGAAGTTCGAGAGCGGCGTCCACCGGGTCCAGCGCGTGCCGGCCACCGAGACCAGCGGGCGCATCCACACCTCCGCCGCCACCGTCGCCGTGCTGCCCGAGGCGGAGGACGTGGACGTGGACATCAACGAGGCGGACCTGCGCATCGACGTGTATCGCGCCCAGGGCGCCGGCGGCCAGCATGTGAACAAGACCGAGAGCGCGGTGCGCATCACCCACCTTCCCACCAACACGGTGGTGGCGGTGCAGGACGAGCGCTCCCAGCACCGCAACAAGGCCCGCGCCATGGCGCTGCTGCGTGCGCGCCTGCTCGACGACGAGCGCCAGAAGAAGGAGGCCGGCCGCGCCGCCGAGCGCAAGGGCCAGGTGGGCTCCGGCGACCGCTCCGAGCGCATCCGCACCTATAATTTCCCCCAAGGCCGCGTCACCGACCACCGCATCAACCTCACCCTCTACAAGCTGGACGAGGTGATCGCGGGCACGGCGCTGGACGAGATCATCGATCCGCTGCTCACCGAACACCAGGCCGCTTTGCTCGCCGCGGCCGAGGACGCCTGAGCCGTGGGCAAGGGCCCTGCTTGTGGCTGAAGCCCTGACCATCGGCACTCTGCGCCGGCAGATGGCGGCATCCCTCGCTGCGGCGGGCGTGGAGACGCCGGACCTCGACGCCCGCCTGCTGCTGGCGCAGGCGCTCGGCTGCGCGCCGGGCGATCTTCTCCTGCGCGCCGACGCGCCCGTCCCGTCCGAGGCGGAGGTGACGGCGCGCGCCTTCACGAAACGACGGGCGGGCGGCGAGCCGGTGGCGCGCATTCGCGGCCGGCGGGAGTTCTGGAGTCTCGACCTTCACCTCTCCCCGGACACCTTGGTGCCCCGCCCCGATACCGAGACCCTGGTGGAGGCGGCCCTCGCCGCGCTGCCCGACCGAACCGCACCCCTCTCCATCCTCGATCTGGGCACGGGCACGGGCGCGATCCTCGCCGCCTTGCTGGTGGAGTGTCCCAACGCCACCGGCATCGCCGTGGACCGCTCAGAGGGCGCGGCCTTGACCGCGCGCGCCAATCTCGCCCGCAACGGCCTCGCCGCGCGCGCCCATGTGATGGTCGGCGACTGGGGAACGGCGCTGGCCGGCGGCTTCGACCTCGTGGTCTCCAACCCGCCCTACATCACCTCTTCGGCCATGCTGGACCTGCCCGCCGAAGTCCGCCTGCACGACCCTCATCTCGCGTTGGAGGCCGGGGCGGACGGCCTCCTCGCCTATGAAGCCATCGCCGCCGACCTGCCGCGCCTCGTGCGCCGAGGCGGCATCGCCGTGCTGGAGCTGGGCGAGGGACAGGAAGCGGCCGTGGCGGCGCTGGTCGCGGCGGCGGGACTTGAGGTGGCAGGTCCGGCGCGGCGCGATCTTTCGGGCATCCCCAGGGCCCTCCTCGCCCGCCGCGGGTAGGGCCAGGTAGCGGCAAATGGCGGCGCCCCAAGGCAAGCAGCGCGCAAGCTGAGAAAAAACCGCTTGGAACCTGGGAGGGAAATGGCTAGTGTCTTTTTCAGGAATCGAACCGATGTGTTGGCCCAAGGGGCTGATGCGGGCTTCCGAAATCTCAGGCAGATGTTTCGGGTGCTATGGATGCGGGGGGATGATGCGCGCGCATGCTGCGCACATTCCAGCATCCGGCGGTGAGATCGTTTCACGGTGTTGAGCGCGCGCGGGTCCGATGGCTCGGCAGCGTATCGTGTAACGGCGGCCGTGCTGGGGGGCACGGGACGGGGCTCGATGATCGGACAGATCCTGACTTAACGAACGATCGCACTTTCAGACCAGCGCGAATGCCGGCGCAGGCGGCTCGCGAAGCTGACGTTCTTGGCCTGCGAAAGCGGAACAGCGCGCATCCTGGCGTGCGCCGCCCGGACCAACCATCGGGCGTGTTGCGGAGTTCACCGGCGCATGGCGACCGGGCGCAGACGGCGGCGTGAACGCCGGGCGAGTAGAGATTGATCCACATGAGAAATGGTCAGCAGAAGCAGCGCATGCGCGGCCGCAACAACAACAACGGCAACCGGCGCAGCTCGAACCCTCTGACACGGGTCTACGAATCGAACGGCCCGGACACGAAGGTGCGTGGAACGGCGCACCACATCGCGGAGAAATACCAGCAGCTCGCCCGCGACGCCCAGTCGTCCGGAGATCACGTGGCCGCTGAGAATTATTTCCAGCACGCCGAGCATTATCTGCGCCTCATCGCCTCGCTCCAGGGCCAGTTCGCCCCCCCGCCCGGCTTCGGCCGCGACGACGAGATGGATGACGAGGATACCGACGACGTGGGCGCCCTCGATGCGCCCCAGCCGGCCTTCAACCGCGGCGAGCAGCCCTACCAGCCCCGCGAGGCGCGTGAGAACCGGGACAACCGGGACAACAATCGCGACAACCGGGGCGATGACCGCGGCCAGCGCGACAACCGCCAGGGCAATTACCGCCGCAACCGCGACGACGACGAAGGCTACCAGCCCCGGGAGCAGCGCGAGGCCCGCGAGCAGCGCGAACCGCGTGACCAGCGTGCCCCCCGCGAGCAGCGCGACTTCCGTGAGCAGCGCGAACCGCGCGACGATCGCGCTCCCCTTGAACAGCGGGAGGCCCGCGAAGATCGCGCCCCCCGCGAAGATCGGGCGCCCCGTGAGGATCGCGCTCCTCGCGAAGATCGTGCGCCGCGTGAGTTCCGCCGCCGCAACCGCGACGAGAGCGGCGAGGGCTTCACGCCGCGCGCCGCCCGCGTCCCCCGCAGCGAGGAGGCCGAGGCGCCTCGCGCGCCCCGCGCCCCGCGGGAGGAGGAGCAGGATCTCGGCTTGCCGTCCTTCATCACCGGCTCCCCCGCCATCGCCAAGGAGCGTGCGGAACCCCGCGCCGAAGCGCCCCGAGTTGAGGCGCCCAGGGTCGAGGCACCCCGCGTAGAGACGCCGAAGGCCGAAGCCCCCCGGGCGGAAGTCGCCCGCGCCGAGCCGGCCCGCCCTGAGCCGGTCCGCGCCGAGCCCGCGCGGGTCGAGCCGCCCCGCGAGGAAGCCGTGGAAGCCCCTGAGGCTGCCGAGGCGACCGAGGGCACGGATGCCCGTCGCGGCCGTCGCCGCCGCTTCCGCACCCGTGCCGAAGGCACGACCGAGCAGGCCGCAGGCGAGGCCCCGGCCCCCGAGCAGACCGCGCTCTTCAACGATTGAAGCTGCCAGTGCAGCTTGCGTGAAACGAAAAACCCCGCCGGGTCGCCCGGCGGGGTTTTTCGTTTGTCATAGAGGCATCGGCAATGGGCCGGAGGCGCCCGCCGCCTCAGCTTTCCTTGAAGCCGTAGTCGGGGATGCCCTGCTCGTTGCCATAGTATTTGTAGGGCAGGAACTTGCCGGACATGGTGATCTGCACGCGGTCGCCCTTGGGATTGGGCTCGCGCACCATCTCCATGTTGAAGTCAATGGCGGACATGATGCCATCGCCGAACTCCTCCTCGATGAGCGCCTTCCAGGCCGGGCCGTTCACCATCACCAGCTCGTAGAAGCGGTAGATGAGCGGGTCGGTGGGCGGCATGGGCGTGCCGGCGCCGCGCATGGGGACCTCGTTCAGCATGCGCTCTTCCACCTCGGAAAGGCCGAACAGCTCGGCGGCCTTCTTCGCCAGCGGCTTCACCAGCTTCATCTGGCCCAGCAGCGCGCCCACCACGAGGACAGGCGACATGCCGCCGATCTCCTCGCAGATGTATTTCCAGGTCCAGCCCTTCTCGCGCTTGATGTCGAGGATCTTCTCGGTGAGTTGCTCGCGCTTCATGGGTCTTGCTCTCCACTCTTGGTTCTTGTCGGGCCAGCCCCGCGCAATCAGTCGCGGGCCTTGGCAACGGCGGGAAAGGGGATGGTGTTGGCGGGGGGCGACGCGACCGGCGCGCCAGGGCGCACCACGGGCGGATGGCGCGGGTCATAGCCTGCCGGCTTGTCGTCCCTGAAGGTGCGGCTGCGCGACACCAGGAAATCCACCAGGTGGTTGCGCACCGTGTAGAAATCCGGCTCGTGGTGGATGGTGTCGCGGCGGCGGTCGGCCGGCAGCGGGTTCTCCACCACCTCCGCCACCATGGCCTCCGGCCCATTGGTCATGAGCACGATCCTGTCGGCGAGGTAGATGGCCTCGTCCACGTCGTGGGTGATCATCACCACCGTCTGGCCGGTGGACTTGCAGATGCGACGTACCTCGTCCTGCAGCGTGCCGCGGGTGAGCGCGTCCAGCGCCGAGAACGGCTCGTCCATGAGCATGATCTTGGGCTCGATGGAGAGCGCCCGGGCGATGCCCACGCGCTGGCGCATGCCGCCGGACAGCTCCGCCGGCTTCTTCGCCTCGTTGCCATTGAGGCCCACGAGGTCGATGAAGCGCTTCGCCCGCTCCTCCACCTCGGCCCGGCCCGCCTTGCGCCAGCGGGAGGAGACAGCATAGGCCACGTTGCCGAGCACGCTCTTCCACGGCAGCAGGGCATGGCCCTGGAAGATGACGGCCCGGTCGAGACTCGGCCCGGCGATGGCCTGCCCGTCCACCACCACCACCCCGTCGGAGGGATTTTCCAACCCGGCGAGGATGTTCAGCACGCTCGTCTTGCCGCATCCCGAATGGCCGATGATGCAGACGAATTCGCCCCGCGGCACCTGCAGCCACAGGTCCTCGAAGATGGTGGTGAAGCCGCCCCCCGCCGCCGGATAGCGCCGGGCGATGCCTTCGATGGAGATGAATTTGGGATCGCTCACCGCCACGGCGCTCACTCCGGAAAGGTCACGCGCCGCTGCAGGCGCGCCAGGATCAGGTCGAGCACCATGCCCACGACGCCGATGAACAGGATGCCCACGATGACATTGGCGATGGAGAGGTTGTTCCACTCGTTCCACACGAAGTAGCCGATGCCGGTGCCGCCCACGAGCATCTCCGCCGCCACGATGACGAGCCAGGCGATGCCGATGGAAATGCGCATGCCGGTGAGGATGGTGGGCGCCGCCGCCGGCAGGATCACCGTGAAAGCCCGCCGCCATGGCCCCACTTCCAGGGTGCGGGCGACGTTCAGCCACTCCTTGCGCACCGCCCCCACCCCGAAGGCGGTGTTGAGCAGCATCGGCCACACCGAGCAGATGAAGATGACGAAGATGGCCGAGAGGGCGGAATCCTTGATGGTGTAGAGCGCGAGCGGCATCCAGGCCAAGGGCGAGATGGGTTTCAGCACCTGGATGAAGGGGTCGAGCGCGCGGTAGGCGAGCGGCGACATGCCGATGAGAAAGCCGATGGGGACCGCCACCAGCACGGCGAGCACATAGCCCAGCGCCACCCGGCCGATGGAATAGAGCAGTTGGAGGCCCAGCCCCTTGTCGTTTGGCCCGTTGTCGTAGAACGGCCGCTTCAGGTTGTCCCAGAGCTTGGCCGCCACGTCGAGCGGCCCCGGCATGGCCGACTTCGCCCCCACGGTGGAGATGCCCATGAGCTTGGCATATTCCGGATCCAGCGCCGGCCCCGTGCTTGCGCTCGGGGTGACGGCGACCTGCCAGAGCACGCAGAAGGCGATGAACAGCAGCACCGAAAGCAGGCCGGCGCGCACGCCGAGGCTCTTCATCGCTCAGCTCCGCTTGATGGCGAAGGAGGCGACGTATTCGGCGGGCTTTGCCGGATCGAACACCTTGCCCATCACCAAGAACGACTTGGAGGTGGTGGCGGGCGGGGTGAGCCCCATCTCCTTCATCACCCTGGCGGCGTCGGTGGCGAGGAACACCTGGTTGGCCACCGAGGCATAGTCCACCTCGCCCTTGATCTGGCCCCAGCGCTTCATCTGGGTCAGCATCCAAACCGCGAAGCTCTCCCACGGGAACGGATCGAAATCGATGCGCTTGGGGTCGTCCTTGATGTTGCCCAGGCCGTCCGCGTACTTGCCCACCAGCACCTGCTCCAGCACCGTCACCGGCGCGTTGAGATAGGCCGGCGGGGCGATGGCCTCGGCGATGGCCTTGCGGTTCTCGGTCTTCGAGGCGTAGCCGGTGGCATCGACGATGGCCCGCAGTAGCGCCGCATAGGTGTTGGGCATGGTGGTGATGAACTCCCGGCTCGCCGCGAAGGCGCAGCAGGGGTGGCCGTCCCACATGGTCTTGGACAGGGAGTGGATGAAGCCCACCCCGTCGAACACCGCGCGCTGGGCAACATTGTCGGGGGCGAGGAAGCCGTCGATGTTCTCGGCACGCAGGTTCGCCACCATCTCCGGCGGCGGCACCACGCGCAGCTGCACGTCGGAGTCGGGATCGATGCCGTTCTCCGCCAGCAGATAGCGCAGCAGGTAATTGTGCATGGAGAAGTCGTAGGGAATGGCGAACTTCAGCCCCTTCCACGACTTCACGTCCATCTTGTCCTTATGCTTGATGCCAAGGGTGAAGGACTGGCCGTTGATGTTCTCGATGGCGGCCGTGACAAAGGGGATCGGGTTGGAGCCGAGGCCCTGGGAGATGGCCAGCGGCATGGGCGCCAGCATGTGGGCGGCGTCATACTCCTTGTTGATGGTCTTGTCGCGGACCACCGCCCAGCCGGCGGTCTTCACCACCTCCACGTTCAGGCCCTGCTTGGCGTAGAAGCCCATGGGGTGCGCCATGATGATAGGGGTGGCGCAGGTGATGGGGATGAAGCCCACCTTCAGGTCGGTCTTCTCCGGCTTGCCGGTGGCGGCGAACGCCTCAGTCGCGGCGTCCAGCGGGAAGAAGGTGGCGAGCGCCGCCGCGGCGGTGGAGGCGCCCACCGCCTTGAGGAAGGCGCGGCGCTTCATATCGTTGGGAAACAGCGCTCGCATGAGGCCGGAGGCCACCACATCGCGGTAGCGCGCCTCGTCGCCCAGCCCCGCCGCCCGTTCCGATGCCGCGTGCTCCTCCTGCGTCGCATGGCGCCCGCACAGGCAGCGGCCGAGCTTGGACTTCAGCGAGAACGGGTTCGAGAACATCGACATAAGGGCGCTCCGGAAGACGAGTGCGAGGATTCGGCGGGCAGGTGACGCTTGGTGATGGCAATGCCCGTGCCACCCCTAGCCGGGGGCAGGCACCGGTGGCGGCGTGGCGAGGGCCTTGCGGGCGAGCATGTGGCTCTTTGGATCGTTGACCGAGCAGACCGCCAGCAGCCGATCCCCCGCGAAATACCGCACGCAGAAGCGTCCGGCGGCCACTTCGCCCTCGGTTTCGGTGCGCTCGCAGCCGTCGAGGAGCCCCGCGATCTGGAGCTTCACATCGTATTGATCGGACCAGAACCAGGGGATGGGATCGTATACAACGCCACCACCCGTGATCGCTTTTGCGGCAGCCTTGGCCTGATCGATGGCATTCTGCACGGATTCAAGGCGAACCCGCCGGCCGTAGAGCCTGCTCGGAAAAGAGGCGACATCGCCGGCGGCATAGATGTCGGGCGCGCTGGTGCGGGTGGCCTCGTCCACGCTTATGCCGTTCTCCAGCACCAGCCCCGCCTCGGAGGCCAGCTCCGCATTGGGCACCGCGCCCACGGCGGACAGAACAAGATCGGCCGGCAGCACCCGCCCATCCGCAAGTTCCACCCCCGTCACCCGCTCCGTGCCCACCAGCCGGGCCACGCCCATGCCGGTGAGGATGGTGACGCCATTGCCCTCATGCAGGGTGCGGGCGAAATCGGAGATGGTGGCGCAGGCGACGCGGGCGAGCAGGCGCGGCTGGCCTTCCACCACGGTGACTTCGAGGCCGAGCTTCTTCGCCTTGGCCGCCACCTCAAGGCCGATATAGCCGCCACCGATGATCACCAGCTTCGCTCCCGGCACGGCTGAGGCACGGAAGTGCTTCACGTCATCGATGGAGCGGATGGAGAAGAGGCCCGCCAGTTCCGCCCCCGGCACCGGCAAGGCGCGGGCGCGAGTGCCGGTGGCGATCAGCAGCGCGCCGTAGGCGAGACGGGAGCCGTCCGCCAGTTCCACCGCCTTCTCGGACGGCAGCAGGCGGGCGACGCGGGTGGCAAGGCGCAGCTCCGCCCCGGCATCCGCATAGAATTTGGGCGCCTTCAATTCGAGCCGGTCCTCGGTCATCTCGTCGCCGAGATAGGCCTTGGAGAGTGGCGGACGCTGGTAGGGCAGATAGGGCTCGTCGCCGATGACGATGATATCGCCGGCATACCCTTCCGCCTTCAGGGAGGTGACGGCCTGCGCCGCCGCCTGCCCCGCCCCGACGATGACGACGGGGGCGCTCATAGCGCCGCCCCCGGCTCTCCGGCCGCGAGCGCGGCGGCGACAAAGTCCAGCCGGTCCTGGCCGAAATAGAGCTCGCCATTCAGCACATAGGAGGGCGAGCCGAACACCCCTGCCTCGATGGCAGCCACGGTGTTGCGCTGGACCTGCTCGGCGGCGGCCACGCTGTCGGACAGCTCCACCAGGCGCGCGCCATCAAGCCCCACCTCGTCGGCGAGGCGGATAAGGTTGGCTCGGTCGGAAATCTGGATGTCCCGCGCCCACACCGCGCTGAGGCAGGCGAAGATGAGGGCTTCGGGGTCGATCCCCTCGCCTTGCGCGGCGGCGATCAGTCGGCAGGCGGGCAGCGTGTCGGTGGGCCAGAAGGCCGGCTCGGTGGTGATGGGAATGCCGCGCAGCTTCGCCCAGCGCACGATATCCTTCTTGCGATAGGCGTTGCGCACGGGGGACTGCTTGGCCGGGGCGGTGGAGCCGCCCTCGGCGAAGACCTTCAGGATATCCACGGGCCGCCAGAGAATGCTGGCGCCGTGCTCGCACGCGATGGCGACGAGGCGGGGGTGCCCCAGATAGGCATAGCCCGATTGCGGGCTGAAATAGCAGGTGATCTCGGGCACGTCGGAGGCTCCTTCGGTTCAGGCCGTGGCCGCCGCCGGATGCCCCTCCTCGATGGGGAGCGCCGGATCGCGCGACCACTCGTTCCAGGAGCCAAAATACATCTTCACGTCCTTCACCCCCGCTTCTTTCAGCGCGAGGAAGGTGTTGGAGGCCCGCGCCCCTTTGAAGCAGTAGAGATAGACCGGGGTTTCAGGTGAAATGCCCACCGTGGCGCACTCCGCCAGGATCTCGGGGGCGGACTTGAAGCGCGGGCCCTCGGCCGTGGGCTTCATCATGCGGTACCATTCGATCCACTTGGCGCCGGGGATGCGACCCTTGCGCGGGCAGAAGTCCTTGCCATAGGGCGAGGAGCTTTCGCCGATCCACTCGTCCACGTCGCGCACGTCGAGCTTGGCGACGGCAGGGTCCTCCACCGCCGAGAGCATGGCGGCGGCATCGATGATCACCGCGCCTGCGGCCTCGTCGACCGGGAACGTCACGGCCTTGGGCTCGGGCACGGCGGTGGTGACGGGCAGGCCGGCGGCCTCCCAGGCGGCAAAGCCGCCGTGCAGCACCTTGATCTTGGGATAGCCGAGGAAGGTGAGCAGGAAATAGCCGCGGCAGGACTGGCCGAAGCCTGAATTCATGGACTGCTCGTAGATGACCGCCGTCTCGTTGCCGGAGAGGCCGGCCTTGCCGAAGGCATCGGCGAACTTGGCGCGCAGCTCCGCATAGCCCTCGGGGGTCGAGGTGGCGAGGAAGGTGAAGATCTCGTGGAGGTTGACCGCTCCGGGAATATGCCCGGCCGCGTAGCTCTCGGGATTGCGCGTATCGATGACGACCGTGGGCTCGGACAGGATCAGCGCGGACAGGTCGGGCGGCGAAATCAGAATGGTGCTCATGGTGATCCCCTCTCGCAGGGTGAATAACGAGACAACCGGAAGATCTCGGGAGCTTTTCGCCCCTCGCTTGTTGTGAAGTGCAGTTCCGGCGCCGGCCTTGCGCGGCTTCATCACGCAAACCGGCGACCGGTTTGACGAATGGGTTATGCCGGCATCTGGTCCAGCATCAGCTTCAACTGCTTGGTGGCCGGCGTGACGATGGCGACGAAATAGGCCTCGCGCAGGCGGCGCTGGCAGCGGCTGGCCCGCACATAACCCCGCGCGCCGCAATGGAGCATGGCGTTGTGCGCGGCCTCCACGCTCTTCTCGCCGGCGAGCAGGCGGGACGCCACCACCCGGCGCCAATAGTCCGGGCTGGTGTCGAAGGGCGTCTGCGCCAGCGCATTCACCTCGCTCTCCATGGCGGCGAGGGTCTCGGCCATGGCATCCGGCTGCACGTCGAGGAAGCGGTTGACGTGGCCGAGCGGGCCTTCCACCTCGCGCATCATGGCGATGCAGTCGCGGATGAGGCCGATGGCCATGCCCGCCTGCAACAGGATGAAGCCGGCGCGCATGGTCTTCACGAAGGGCATGGCCTCGTGCGCCAGCACCATGTCGTCGGGCACGAACAGGTCGCGGACCTGAACCCCATAGGTGCCGGTGCCGTCCATGGACAGGAAGGGCTCGCAGGGCTTCAGCGTCACCGCCGGATCGGCGCAGTCGATGAGCGCCATCACCGGCTCGCCGCCCTCCAGCGCGAAGATGGCACCGAAGAAATGGTCGGGGCCGAGGTTCGACACCCACGGCAGGATGCCCTTCACCCTGTAGCCGCCGTCCACGCGGGTGCCCTTCAGCTTCAGCGTCTCGATGCCGAAGAAGGACTTCATGGGATTGGAGAGCGCCGTGCCACCCAGCACATGGCCGGTTGCGGCAGCAGCGAGATACTTCGCCTTGGCCGCCGCGTTCTCGGAGTTGATGAGGTACCAGACCAGCGTGTTCTGGCACCAGGCCATGAAGGCGGAAGAGGTGCACACCTCGGAGATTCGGCTCATGCCCTCGATGGCGGCGTCGAGCCTGTGGCCCTCGCCAAGATGCAGGCGGAAGGCGCCGGCATCGGCGAAGCGATGCAGCAGGGTGGCCGGATAGGTCCCCTCGTCGATGGCGCGGGCCCAGGCGGAAAGGTCCGTCACCGCGATCTTGCCGATCTCGGCGAGGGCCGCTCCGGGATCAAGGTCGGACGCAGACAGATCATGCGGCGACAAGGCGGTCACGGCGGTCAACGACATGGCAATCCTCTGGTCCCGGAAGGCGGAAGGCGCGGAAGGCGGGGCACGCCCGCAGGAAGCGGGCATGCCGTGGAGCGGGTGGAAGGCCGGATCAGGCCAGCGCCACCTCAAGGTTGACCGGGCGCACGAAGGTGTTGGCCACCGGCGACCACTTGGTGACGTGGGAGATGAGGGCGTCCACCTCTTCCTTCGGCACGCCGTCGCATTCCATCTCCACCTTCACGCGCACGTCGGTGAAGCCCACCGGCTTCTCGCTGACATCGCCCGTGCCCCACACAGCGGTGATGTTGAGATCGCCTTCGAGCTGGAGTTCCAGCTTGCGCACGGTCCAGCCGCGATGCACCGCATTGGCATGCAGACCCACCGCGAGGCAGGAGCCCAGCGCCGCGAGGGAGGCCTCGGAGGGGTTGGGGGCGGTGTCGTCGCCGAGCAGGCCGGGGGGCTCGTCCACGATGTAGGGGGCAAGGTTGCGGATATAATTGGCATGGCGGAAGCGCCCCTCGGCCACCGTCTTGCACTTCAGCGTCTTGATGACCTTGGGGTCGGCCTTGCCGGCGGCGATGAGCTTCTCGAGCCCGTCCTTGTCGATGGGGGCAAGGCAGCCCGTGGTCGCCTCGGGCAGCAGGCAGCCGGTCAGGACGGTGTTGGATTGAGACATCCGGATCTCCTCGGCGGATATAGACAGACCGGTCTGTCTTATGCACAGCCTGTGCCACATCCAGAACCCGGGCGCCGAGCCGCGTGGAAAATCTGCTTCTTCAAGAGAAGACAGGATTTTGCCCTGTCCATCGACAGGATTGCACGGCATGATTCCTGCCTGTAATTGACAGACAGGTCTGTCTTTGTGCCCGCCAAAGCGGCACGATGGTGAGAAGCGATGCAGCAGGCGAAGACGGCGCGGGCTCCGACGGCGAAAGCCCTGACAGCAAAGGCCCAGAAAGCAAAGGCCGAGCGCGCCAATCCCCACGCCCCGGATCCGGCTCCCGAGGCGGAACCCAACGCGCGCGAGCGCATCATCGCGGCGGCAACGCGCCTGTTCTGCCAATACGGCATCACCGCCGTGGGCGTGGACGCGGTGGTGGCGGAGGCGGCCACCGCCAAGGCGACGCTCTACAAGGCGTTCGGCTCAAAGGAACGGCTGGTGGAAGCGGTGCTGGAGCGCGAGGGCTCGGCCTGGCGCGACTGGTTCCTCGGCGAACTGCTCAAGGGCGAGGCAGCGCCGCTTGCCCGCCTGCGCCGCATCTTTCCGGTATTGCGCGAGTGGTTTGGCGACGAGCGCTTCTTCGGCTGCCCGTTCATCAATGCCGTGGCCGAGCACGACAAGCGGGACGACCGCATGCGCCAGATCGCCCTCGCTCACAAGAAGGTGGTGCTCGCGACCCTCTCGCGCCTCGCCGCCGAGGCCGGCGCGCGGGACCCGGAGGGCGCCGCCCACCAGCTGGGGCTGCTGATCGACGGGGCCATCGTCGCCGCCATGATTACGCAGGACCAGAACGTCGCCGTGCTGGCGGGAGAGGCAGCCGACCTTCTGCTGGCCCGCATGACCGCCGCCGAGGCCGCCTGAGGCCGGCCTTCAGGACGACTTGAGCCCGCGCTCCGGGCCGCACCCTCACGGGTTCGAGGCGGCTTTGGTCCGAGCCCGTCCCAGGGCTCCGAATTTCCGTCCGCGAGACTGAAATTCACCCCTCCCAAATGCGCAGTCCGACACGCTTGACGCTACGCCCCGGCGCCCTCAATACGGTCGGCAAAGAGGCTCGGGAGGAAATATCATGCGTATTCGCGCCGCCGTGCTCCGTGCGTCCCCTGTGAGCAAGCCGTATGGGCAGACGCGTCCGCTCTCCATTGAAACGGTTGAGCTCGCCCCGCCCCAGGCCGGCGAGGTGCTGATCAAGATCGCGGCGGCCGGCCTGTGCCATTCCGACCTGTCGGTGATCAACGGCGACCGTCCCCGCCAGCTGCCCATGGTGTTGGGCCACGAGGCCTCCGGCGTGGTGGTGGAGCCCGGCCCCGGCGTCACCGACCTTGCCCCCGGCGACCATGTGGTGATGAGCTTCGTGCCCACCTGCGGCACCTGCCCCTCCTGCCTCGACGGGCGCGCCCAGATGTGCGGCCCCGGCCAGGCCGCCAACGGCGCGGGCACCCTGCTCGGCGGCGGCCGGCGGCTGACCTGCGACGACGGCACCGATGCCTATCATCTGTGCGGCATTTCCGGCTTCGGCGAATATGCGGTGATCTCGCGCCGCTCCATCATCAAGATCGACCCCGAGATGTCGCTGGTGGACGCCGCGCTGTTCGGCTGCGCGGTGATGACCGGCGTCGGTGCCATCGTGAACACCTGCGGGGTACGGCCCGGCCAGTCCGTCGCGGTGGTGGGCCTCGGCGGCGTCGGCCTCTCGGCGGTAATGGGCGCGGTGGCGGCGGGTGCGGAGCAGATTGTCGCCCTCGACCTGTCGCCGGCCAAGCTCGACATCGCCCGCTCGCTGGGCGCCACCGACACCTTCCTCGCCAACGATCCCGATGTGGTGGATGCGGTGAAGGCGGCAACCAAGGGCGGAGTAGACCACGCGGTGGAGATGGCAGGCTCGGCTCCCGCCTTCGAGCTGGCCTACAAGATCACCAGGCGCGGCGGCACCACCGCCACCGGCGGCCTCGCCAATCCCAACGCCCGGGTCTCGCTGCCCCCGGTGCATCTCGTGGCGGAGGAACGCACCATCAAGGGCAGCTACATGGGCAGCTGCGTGCCCCCGCGCGACATTCCCCGCTTCATGGCGCTCTACCAGCGCGGCAAGCTGCCGGTGAACCGCCTGCTCTCCTCCACCGGTCCGCTGGACGAGATCAACGAGGGCTTCGACCGCCTCGACCGCGGCGAGGTGGTGCGACACGTCATCGTCTATTGAGCGGGACGCGGCGGGAGAGGGTTCCCTTCCCCGCCGCATCGCAAGAGCCATTTGGCTGACGCGTTTTCTTCACGCGAACCGGTATCCACATCGCGTGAAAACGCTCTAAAGTCGCGCCGCATCGAACAGGAGAAGTCATGCGCGCCGTCATCCGTCTCGCCGTGGTCGCGGCGCTCGCCCTCGGCCTCGGCGGCTGCGACAAATGCGGCAACTGGTTCGGCCAGGGCAAGCCGAACGCCTGCCAGTCCGGCACGCCCAAATAGGCTGCCGGGCACCCAACGGCTTCACTGCACGTTGGGATTGGGCACGCGGCCCTTGTCCGCCTTCAGCCGCGCGATCTCGGCGCGGATGGGGCCGAACGGGCCATATTTGTGCTGTGCCTGCGAGAAGCCATCCGCATAGGGGCCGTATGGGGTGTCCACGGGCTTGTCGAGCAGGTCCGGGAAATCCCGGTCGAGCCCGTCGCGATGGGGCCGGTTCTGACTTACCACATAGGCCGCCACGTCCCAGGCCTCCTCCGGCGCAAGCACCGGCATCACCCAGCTGACGCCGTTCGGCATGTTGTCGTGGACGAAATTGGCGATGGTGACGAGCCGGTTCATGCCCGCGCCATCATTGAAGCTGTCCGGCCCCCAGAGCGGCGGCACCCCATAGCCGAAGCTCGCATCCGCCGCGTTGCGGCGCAGCCCCTCGCCGCCCGCCCGGTGGCAGGCGACGCAGGTCTGCGCATAGACCACCGCCCCGCGCACAGGATCCGCCGGCCTCTCCAGCGGCGGGATGGCACCTGCCCCCGCTCCCTCGATCTTCGCATCCTTCGGCAGGGCCGAGGACAAGAGGGTGAGATAGGCGAGCAGGGCGCGCATGGGCCGAGCGTCCCGCGGCATGGCACGTCCGTTCATGGAGCGCGTCATGCAGCTGTCGATGCGGTCCGCGAGGTCCGCCATTTCGCCGGAACGGGTGGAATAGCGCGGATAGTCCGCCGCCGCGGCCACCAGCGGCAGGCCGAACTTCTTGCGCCCGGCATCGAGATGGCAGTTCACGCAGGCGAGGTTGTTACCGGCGAAACGCTGGGCCGGGTCCGCCGCGTCCGGGCCCATGTGGCGCGCGCTCGCCTCCAGCACCGAGCGGCCGTAGCGCACCAGGCGCCCCTCCTCATCGTCCGGCAAAAGATCGATATCGGGAATGTCCCACACCGCGATGCGGGCGTTGGCGCTGGCGAGACTGGCCGCGAGCCCGGCGGCGCTTCCGCCCGCAGGCGGGGTAGGCGTGGCCTGCTGCCCCAGCGCCGCCCCCGAGGTGAAGGCCCCCACCAGGATAAGGCCTGCCAGCAGGCTCCCCGCCGCCACGCGCCGCCCCGTGCCCTGCTGCATCTCTTCCCCCGGATTGTTTCTGCGGTACCCGAAAAGGCCCGTCTTTGTTGCATCGCCGGCATGGCGCGGCTATAAGCGCGCCTTCGTTCGCGGCATGCGCCCCCCTGGAGGCGTGCTTGCGGCCGAAGACGCGTGCCCGCATCGCGACATGCGTCGTTGTAGAATCTTATCAATGTTAGGACGAGTGCCATGACTGCCATCAAGGAACTGAAGGCTGTGGCGCGCCCGCGGGCCGGCAAGGGGGCCGCCCGTGCCGAGCGCCGCGCCGGGCGCGTGCCCGCCGTGATCTACGGCGAGAAGCAGGAGCCGGTGACGATTTCGCTGAACTTCCGCGAAATCAACAAGACCATCTATGCCGGCCACTTCCTCACCACGCTGTTCGAGATCGACGTGGACGGGACCAAGCACCGCGTGATCCCCCGCGACTACCAGCTGGACGTGGTGAAGGACTTCCCCCTGCACGTGGACTTCCTGCGCGTCTCGCAGGGCGCGACCGTGACGGTCGAGGTGCCGGTGCACTTCCTCAATCAGGAAGCCTCCCCCGCCCTCAAGGCCGGCGGCACCCTGAATGTGGTGGCCCACGCCGTGGAACTGGAATGCCCGGCCGAGTCGATCCCCGCCTCCGTCGAGGTGGACCTGACCGGCGCCGCCTATGGCGACACCTTCCACCTGTCCGGTATCAAGCTGCCCGCGGGCGTGACCTGGGCCGGCCATGGCGATGACACGCTGGCCACCGTCGTCGCCCCGTCGGGCCAGGCGGATGCCGCCGCCGAGGACGCCGCCGAAGCCGCCAAGGCCTGAGTTCGCAATCTCCATCCTGCTGTCACACCGACAGCAGGATGGTCCAGAACGTTCGGGCCGGAGGCGCCACATGTTCCTGTTCGCAGGGCTCGGCAATCCCGGCCCGAAATATGCCGGCAACCGGCATAATATCGGCTTCATGGCGCTCGAGGCGATCTGCCGCCGCCACCGCCTCGGCCCGCTGCGCCGCCGCTTCCAGTCCTTGGCGGCAGAAGGCGAGATCGCCGGCGAGAAGGTGATCGCGCTGTTCCCCGAGACCTACATGAACGAGAGCGGGCGCGCCGTTTCCGAGGCGCAGCGCTTCTACAAGATCCCCCTCGACCACATCTTCGTCTTCCACGACGAGTTGGACCTGCCTCCGGCCAAGCTGCGCATCAAGAAGGGTGGCGGCAACGCCGGCCACAACGGCCTGCGGTCCATCACCGCCCAGTGTGGCAACGACTATTTCCGCGTCCGTCTCGGCATCGGCCATCCCGGCGACAAGGCGCTGGTGCATGCCTACGTGCTCAACGACTTCGCCAAGAGCGAGAAGCCGTGGCTCGACGCCGTCTGCGACGCCTGCGCCGATTTTGCCGACCTGCTCGCTCAGAAGCGGCCGGAGGAGTTCCAGAACCGCGCGCACCTGTTCCTCGACGCCCAGGGCTTCGGCGAGCAGAAGCGGGTGGGCGAGAAGGGCTGAGGCGCAGGCCTTCGCGGACCGATGCGGCCCGGCGTGATGGTCCGGCGGGTTGCGGAGCCACGCCGTGAGGGGATATGCGGAGGGCAAGAGCTGTCCCCGCGACATCCCTCGCCAATCTGACACTGCTGCCCCGATACCGGCCGGCGGCCAAACCTGAGCGTTCCATGGGCTTCAAATGCGGCATCGTCGGGCTTCCCAACGTGGGCAAGTCCACCCTCTTCAACGCGCTCACCCAGACCGCGGCGGCGCAGGCGGCGAACTATCCGTTCTGCACCATCGAGCCCAATGTGGGTGACGTGGCGGTGCCGGACCCGCGGCTCGACACGCTGGCCGAGATCGCCGGCTCGGGGGCCATCATCCCCACCCGCCTCACCTTCGTGGACATCGCCGGCCTGGTGCGCGGCGCCTCCAAGGGCGAGGGGCTCGGCAACCAGTTCCTCGCCAACATCCGCGAGTGCGACGCCATCGCCCATGTGGTGCGCTGCTTCGAGGACGGCGACGTGACCCATGTGGAGGGCAAGATCTCCCCCGTGGACGACATCGAGACCATCGAGACCGAGCTGATGCTGGCCGATCTCGAAAGCCTCGAGAAGCGCGCCGCCGCGCTGGAGAAGAAGGCCAAGGGTGCCGACAAGGAGGCCAAGGAAACCCTCGACCTCATGAACCGGGCCCTCGTCCTGCTGCGCGAGGGCAAGCCGGCCCGCCTCGCTCAGGTGAAGCCGGAGGAAGAGAAGCTGTTCTCCCAGCTCGGCCTCATGACCGCCAAGCCGGTGCTCTACGTGTGCAACGTGGAGGAGGCCTCGGCCAAGGAGGGCAATTCCCTCTCCGCGCAGGTGTTCGAGCGGGCCAAGCTCGAAGGCGCCAAGGCGGTGGTGGTTTCGGCCAAGATCGAGAGCGAGATCGCCGTCCTGCCCCCCGAGGAGCAGAAGGACTATCTGGAGGCCATCGACCTGGACGAGCCCGGCCTCAACCGGGTGATCCGCGCCGGCTATGACCTGCTCCAGCTTCTCACCTATTTCACGGTGGGGCCGAAGGAAGCGCGGGCCTGGACCATCACGGCCGGCACCAAGGCGCCGGCGGCGGCGGGCGTGATCCATTCGGATTTCGAGAAGGGCTTCATCCGCGCCGAGACCGTCGCCTACGACGATTATGTGAAGTTCAAGGGCGAGGGCGGCGCCCGCGAGGCCGGGCGCTTCCGCCTCGAAGGCAAGGAATATGTGGTCGCCGACGGCGATGTGCTGCACTTCCGCTTCGCCAACTGAAGCCACGAGGGCGATGGGAATGGCCGGGCGCGAGGGGCCGCAGGAGATCGGCCGCTTCACCTTCACGCAGGAGGAGATCGCGCGCTTCGCCGGGGCTTTCGATCCCCAGCCCTTCCATGTGGACGCGGCGGCGGCCGCCGCCTCCCCGTTCGGCGGGCTGGTCGCCTCCGGCTGGCACACGGCCTGCGTCTGGATGGGCCTGTTCGTGCGCGCGAACGGCGCCGTGGACGGACTGCCGGCCGATCACCCGGCCGTGCTCTCGCCGGTGGGCGTGGGCTTCGGCATGAGCGACCTGAAATGGCTCGCCCCCGTGCGCGCGGGCGACACCCTCACCTTCTTCACCGAGGTCCTGGAGGCCCGCCCCAGCGGCAGCCGGCCGGGCTGGACCATCTTTCACCGCCGCAACAGCGCCCGGCGGGAGGATGGGACGGAGGTCCTCACCTTCGAGCTGAAGCACATGGCGCCGGATGGGCCGCTGTGAGCCCAGGCTGAGCAAACTACTCACGCGACTCTTGATTAGGATTAAAATCCCTTCATCCACTGGATGGAGAGAGGGACGCCGTGTCACCACCACCTGCCAAACCGTCACCTGCCAAACCGTCACTTGCCAAACCGTCACCTGCCGAGCCGGGCGCACTCGACGACCTGCGCCGCATCACCCTCGGTCTGCGGCTCGATCTTGCGGCTTGGCAGCTCCGCCTCGCCCTGAAGGGCGGCTATGATCCCAGCCAGCCACGCATTCCCAGCGGCGAGCCGGGTGGCGGGCGATGGGCTGGAGGAGGTACTGGCGATGTATACACACCAACGAAGCCGACCCGGACTGATCGCCCGGTTTCAATGGCGGCGCGCGCCATTTCCCGCGCGAGGGAAGCGGAATGTAATCTCTTGAATAAAATCGATACGGCCTACTGTAATACATTGAAAAATCCCGCATGCCATGGTCAGGCGTCGGAACGTTACTCTGCTTGCTTGAGGGGCAAGCCAATTCCTCCACTCCCTTTTTGAGAGAATAAATATGATCATGCTCACACACACACTTTTTCTAAACCGTCCCGAAGGCGAGATCCGTATCGAGATCCGTATTCACAAGCCTGCCCCGAAAGACGGCTGCTGGGCATGCGCATTTGAAATCGATTGGCCGGAAGAAACCAAGACCATGTCGGGAGCCGGAGTAGATGCGTTGCAGGCGCTGGTGGTGTCCTTGCAGATGATCGGCGTCCAAATTTACACGAGCTCCTATCACCACGATGGAGCACTGCGCGCTTACGAGGGTCAAGAAGGCTACGGCTTCCCCGTATCCCGGAATGTCCGGGATATGCTGATCGGGGTGGACAAGATCTATTTGTAACGCGAAGCCCGATCATGCCTTCCATAAGATGCGATATTCGGCCGGCGAGCCATTTGGGAGCCGAACTGATGCTCATCCTCACCCACACCCTCTATCTGCGAACCCCGGCAGGACCGCCACTCGCCATCCCCATCCGGCTCTACAAGCCGGCCATCGACGATGAGTTCGGCTGCTGGGGCTGCCGCTTCGAGATCGATTGGCCCCACCGGCGCAAGGCCATGTCGGGCTATGGCCAAGACGCCAAGATGACGTTCTGATCGCCCGCGCCGCCCCTCGTTCCCTGCCACCTTATCCCCAGCCCACCTTGACGTTTGCGGCATCCTCGCCTTCCATCGCACTCCAACGACAGGAGGGGCGCCTTGCCCGACATCTTCTTCGAAGATTTCATCATCGGTGAGGTGAAAACGTTCGGCTCCCACCAGTTCGGCGAGGAGGAGATCGTCGCGTTCGCCCGCGAATTCGATCCTCAGCCCATGCATCTGGACAAGGAGGCGGGCAAGGCGTCCCTGCTCGGCGGCATGGCGGCGTCCGGCTGGCACACCTGCGCGGTCCTCATGCGGCTTATCTGCGACGGCTTCCTTCTGCGCACCGCCAGCATGGGCTCCCCCGGCGTCACCGAGAACAAGTGGCTCGCCCCGGTCTTCCCCGGCGACGTGCTGACCCTGCGCCGCACGGTGCTGGAAAGCCGCACCTCCAAAAGCAAGCCGGACATGGGCCTCGTCACCTTCCGCTTCGAGCTGGTGAAGCCGGACAAGACCGTTGCCATGTCGCAGGTCTGCGTCATCATGATCGGCCGCCGCAATCCGGGAGCCCGCCTCGCATGACCTATTTCGAGGAACTGGAAATCGGCGACCACGAGGTGCTGGGCCGCCACACCTTCACCGAAGCCGAGATGATCGCCTTCGCCAAGCTCTATGATCCCCAACCCTTCCACGTGGATCCCGAGGCGGCCAAGCGCAGCCATTTCGGCGCGCTGGTGGCCTCCGGCTGGCACACGGCCTCCATGTGGATGAAGTTCTTCATCGCCTTCAACACCGGATCCACCAAGGCCCTGGAGGCCGAGGGCGGGCGGATGCTGGCGGTGGGCCCCTCCCCCGGCTTCACCAACCTGCGCTGGCTGAAGCCGGTCTATGCGGGCGACACCATCACCTACGCCACCGAGGCGCGGGAGAAGATCGCCACCCGCGGGCGGCCCCAGTGGGGCCTGCTGAAGGCCTATAATTCCGGCACCAACCAGCACGGCGACCTGGTGATCGATTTCGAGAGCGCGGTGCTGGTGGCACGCAAGGGCGGCTGAGCCGAGGGGCCCCGCCGCCGTCGCTCAGCCTTCCAGCTCTTCCTTCAGGATTTCCAGCCGCAGCCACTCCTCTTCCGCCGCATCCAGCTCCCCCTGCGCCGCGGTGAGCGCGGCGGAGGTCTTCTGGAAGCGGGCGGGGTCGCGGGCGTAGAGGGCCGGATCCGCCAGCTCGGCGGCGAGCTTCTCCACCTTGGCCTTGAGCGTCGCCATGGTCTTGGGCAGGGTTTTCAGCGCGTGCTGCTCGTGGAAGGAGAGCTTGCGCTTGTCCTTGGCCGGCGCCGCGGCTGCAGGAGCCGCAGGCACGGGCTTGCCTTCCGGCGCGCCGCCCTTGGCCTTCGCTACCGGAGCGCCCTTGTCCCGCGCCTCCACGCCTCGGCCACGCTGGGTCACCATGTCCGAATAGCCGCCGGGATATTCCCGGAACACACCGTCGCCCTCGGCCACGATGACGCTGGAGACGGTGCGGTCGAGGAAGTCACGGTCGTGGCTCACCAGGATCACCGTGCCGGGATAATCAGCCACCATCTCCTGCAGCAGGTCGAGGGTTTCCAGATCCAGGTCGTTGGTGGGCTCGTCCAGCACCAGCATGTTGGAGGGCAGCGCCAGGGAGCGCGCCAGCATCAGTCGCCCGCGCTCGCCGCCGGATAGCACCGATAGCGGTGCGTTAGCCTGGTCGGGCGAGAACAGGAAGTCCTTCAGGTAGCCGATGACGTGCTTGGGCTGGCCGCCCACCATCACCTGGTCGGAGCCGCCGCCGGTGAGCGCATCGCGCAGGGTGGTGGTGGGATCGAGCGCCGCGCGCTTCTGGTCGAGGCTCGCGATTTCCAGGTTGGTCCCGAGCTTCACCGTGCCGCTGTCGGGGGCAAGCTCCCCGGTCAGGAGCTTGATGAGGGTGGTCTTGCCCGCGCCATTGGGGCCGATGATGCCGATGCGGTCGCCGCGCAGGATGCGGGTGGAGAAATCCTTCACCACGGTGCGGTCGCCGTAGGACTTGGAAATGCCCTTGGCCTCGATGACCAGCTTGCCCGAGGTCTCCGCCTCGCTCACCGTGAGCTTGACGTTGCCGACGGCGCGGCGCTCCTCGCGGCGATCCTTGCGCATGGAATGCAGCAGGCCGAGGCGCCGCACGTTGCGCTTGCGCCGGGCGGTGACGCCGTATCGCAGCCAGTCCAGTTCGGCGACGATCTTGCGGTCGAGCTTGTGGCGCTCGGTCTCCTCCTGCTCCAGCACCTCGTCGCGCCAGGCCTCGAAAGCGGAAAAGCCCTGTTCGAGCCGCCGGGTCTGGCCCCGGTCGAGCCACACGGTGGCGCGCGACAGGGTTTCCAGGAACCGCCGGTCATGGCTGATGAGGACGATGGCCGAGCGCAAGCTCTTCAGCTCGCTTTCCAGCCATTCGATGGCCGGCAGGTCGAGATGGTTGGTGGGCTCGTCGAGGAGCAGCACGTCCGGCTCCGGCGCGATGACGCGGGCGAGCGCAGCCCGCCGCGCCTCGCCGCCGGAGAGATTGGAGGGGTCTTCCCGGCCGCTCAGGCCCAGTTCGTCGAGCAGGTACTGGGCGCGATACTCCTGATCCCCCGGCCCCATCCCCGCCTCAACATAGGCCAAGGTCGTGGCGTAGCCGGAGAAATCGGGCTCCTGCGGCAGGTAGCGCACGGTGGTGCCGGGCTGGAAGAAACGGGTGCCGGAATCCGGCGCCACCATGCCCGCCGCCACTTTCAGCAGCGTCGACTTGCCGGAACCGTTGCGCCCGACAAGGCACACGCGCTCGGAGGCGGAAACAGAAAGTTCCGCCCCGTCGAGCAGGGGGGTCGCGCCGAAGCGCAGATGGATGTCCTGGAGGAGAACGAGGGGAGGAGCCATGGCGCCGGATTAAAGCCCCCGGCGCCGGAACGCAAAGGGTTGCTGCGGCGCCCGCCGCTCAGCTCGATCCAGGGACGCGCGAAACGCACCGTCCGGACGCAACCGCCCGGTCGGTGACGTTCGCTTGAACCATCAATGTAGGGTGGAAGATCCGTTGATCTTGGTCATTTGGTCCTTGAGGACCAGTTTCTTGCGCTTCAACTCGGCAATGCGAACGGGATCGGAAGCCGGATGTGCAAGTTCGCGATTGAGTTCCTGCTCAATGGCCTGGTGGCGCCGCTTCAACTCCTGAAGGTGCGACTGGATGGACATTCTAAGCCACTCCCTGTCTGCAACACGACATCAGTCTGTCACGGAGCCGACGAAGAGTCGATTGCCTTTCTTGCTCTTCCGGCAAGCTCCTATCTTGCAGCGCGGCAAGCGCGTGCCATAGTCAGTACGAAATTCGGGGAAAGGGCGGCGTCCCTGTTTCAACTTTGGGAAGCGACGGTTTTTCCAGGGCCTCGGCGATGCGGCAGCGGGGTCGCGCATTTGTGTCCGCGGGGATCTGCCGGCGCCGCCCGGCGCCATGTCCCCGCGAAGACGAATGGCGAGCCTGCCGGTGACGGATGTGGGAATGACGAGCGACGACGAACGGGATCTCAGGATCCATCTGGAGCGGCTGAAGCAGGAGCATCGCGACCTTGACACAGCCATTGACGCGCTGATGGCGGTGTCCGGCTCGGACGTGCTGCAGATCCAGCGGCTGAAGAAGCGCAAGCTCCAGCTGAAAGACCGCATCAGCCAGGTGGAGGACCAGTTGTTCCCGGACATCATCGCCTGAGCCTGCGGCCGGGCGCACGGTGCCGGCCCGAGGCCGGAATCGCCTGAAAAAAGCCCCCCGGCCAGGCCGGAGGGTCAATGCGGCGCGGAAATGCTCAGAGCTGCGCCAAAAGGGCGGGCGCGCCGGAGATGTCGGCCTTCGAGGGCACGTCCTCCACATTCAGGCTGGTCACCACGCCGTCCTCCACCACCATGGAATAGCGCTTGGAGCGCACGCCGAGGCCGGCGGCCGAGCCGTCGAAGGTGAGGTCGAGGGCGGTGGAAAAGGCGGCGTCCGGATCGGCCAGGAACACGATCTTGCCATCCGCGCCGGAAGCCTTCTCCCAGGCGCCCATGACGAAGGGATCGTTCACCGAGACCACGGCGATGGCATCCACGCCCTTGGCCTTGATGGCGTCGGCCTCGTGCACGTAGCCCGGCAGGTGGTTCTTGTGGCAGGTGGGCGTGAAGGCGCCCGGCACCGCGAACAGCACCACCTTCTTGCCCTTGAAGATCTCGTCGGTGGTCTTCGGCACCGGGCCGTCTTCGGTGGGAACGCGGAAGGTGGCGTTGGGCAGTTTATCGCCGACCGAAATGGGCATCGTTTTCTCCGACAGTCGCGGGCCGTTCCGGCCCGCGCCGACAATACGGGGTTTTACGGAGGAGAAAAGCGCACCGGGAGGCCCGGGCGGCAGGCCGGACAGCCGCGACCATTCGCCTCCTCAGGGGGCCGGCACAGGCACCGTTGTCGTGACGGACTTCGGCCCGTCCACCAGCGTGAAGGTGATGAGCGCGCCCGTCGGATCCACGCCCGAAGGCACGCCTTCCAGCGGCACCATGAAGCGGGCCGCCCCGTCCGGCAGCGCGGTCTTCTGCGGCAACGGAAGGGCCCAGTGCGCGTCGGGGCCTTCGGCGAACAGGTCGGCCTTGGGGTTCATCGCCTTGACCTCGACCACAAGCCGATGCGGCGTCGCCGTCGTGTCGAGGGCGACGGACCGCACCGCCGGCGTCTCCGCCGCCCCCAGCGCCTGCGGCGCCGGCAACGCGGTGCGGGCGGCCGCGATGCGCGCCGCATCCACCCCGCGTGCCGCGTCCGCCCCGCCGCCAGCATCGATAGCCAGGGACAGGTCCACCTTGGCCGGCATGCACAGGGCCTCGCACACGGCGAAATCGAACGCGAGCTGGAGCCGCGCCGGCTTGGCGGGATCGGCCAGTTCCACCTTCAGCGGGAACAGCACCGCGCCCTTGTAGCCGATGGAAAACCCGCCGCCGCCGTCGGCAAAGCGCTTCGGTGCCGGCCACGCGATGGTGACACCGGCCACGTTCTGCGAGCCCTCGAAGGACAGGTCCGGCGGCACGCCGCTGTCGCCGGGATAGCGCCAATAGGTCTTCCAGCCGGGCGCGAGGCGCACCTCGATGCCGGCCTCCGCCTGTGCGCCCGACACCGCCCCGGCCAGAAGCTCCACCTCCGCCCCGGGAACCTTGGCGACGGGTTCCGCCGAGGCCGGCGAGGCGGCAAGCCAGAGGCCCGACAGGGACAGGGCGGCAAGCCCCAGGCGGCCGCTTTCGGCAAACATGCGCAGCAAGATCATGCCCCAGCGGGTAGCCTCTCCGCGGCGGCGCGCAAAGCCCCCCGCGCGCACAAGCGTGTGAGAGGCAGGGGGCAGGCAAAGCGGTTTCGCATCGACAGCCGGCGACCATTCTCTCAATTCGCATTTCCAAAAGTCCGGATGCGCGGTACCCTTCCAAGATGATTGCGAGCCACAAACCCAACGTCCCAAGCGGGGGTTCGAGCTTCCTCGACGGGCAGTTGCTCATTGCCATGCCGACCATGCGCGACGAGCAGTTCGCACGCACCCTCGTCTATCTGTGCGCCCACTCGGCAGAGGGGGCCATGGGCATCGTGGTGAACCAGCCGGCGAGCCACATCGACTTCACCGACCTCCTGGTCCAGCTCGACGTGATCCCCTCCTCCGAGCGCATCCTGCTGCCCAAGAGCGCCGGGGCGGTCAAAGTCCTGCGCGGCGGGCCGGTGGAGACCGGCCGCGGCTTCGTGCTGCACTCGGCCGATTATTTCGTCGAGAATTCCACCCTGCCCATCGATGACGGCATCTGCCTGACGGCGACGCTGGACATCCTGAAGGCCATTGCCGGCGGTCGCGGGCCGCGCAGCGCCGTGCTGGCGCTGGGCTATGCCGGATGGGCGCCCGGCCAGCTGGAGACCGAGATCCAGGCCAACGGCTGGCTGAACTGCCCGGCTGATTCGGATCTCATCTTCGGCGAGGGGGTGGATACCAAGTACAACCACGCCTTGCGCAAGCTCGGGGTCGATCCCGGCATGCTCTCGAGCGAAGCCGGTCACGCCTGACGGGCAGCTTTTGCCGACAGCGCCGGTCTGCGACCGGCGCCGAGAGGGCGACGCTCAGCGCCGCGCGGGCTTGGAGGTTATGCCAACAGCGCCGGTCTGCGACCGGCGCCGGGAGGGCTTAAGCCAAAGGTGTCAGCCCTCGCCCCAGCGGCGGGGGCGATAGAAGGTGTGTACGCCGATGCGGTCGAGCTTGCGCATCTCCTTCACCCAGCTCGGGTGCACCCAATAGGCATGGTAGTGGGTGGCCCGGCCCACGCTGGTGAGCCACAATTTGCCGTCCAGCATATCGGCGGCGATGTCCTTGGCCTGCACCCACATGTCCGGCTCGCGCACCACGTCGCGCACATCGTCGCAGGCGAAGGTGAACTGGCAGGCCAGGTGCCGGTGGGCGTTCTGGTAGACGGTGCCGCACACATCATTGGGGTAGTAGCCGGAGAACACCCGGTTGACGATGACCTGCGCCACCGCCACCTGCCCCCGCTTCGGCTCGCCCCGGCTTTCGAAATAGATGGCTTCCGCCAGGCACTTCTGGGCCCGCGCCAGTTGCTCGCCGGCCAGGCTGAGGCGCTGCGCAGGCGAGGGCCAGATGCCGTCGCGCTCGCCATCCTCGGCCGCTTCCACCGCCTCGGCGCCAGCGCTGGTGGCGATCTCAGCCGCGCCGGTGGGGCGCGGCGCGGGCAGCGGCACGAAGCCCTGCTCGGCCAGGGCGTGATATTCGAACGCCAATGCCGGGAAAACGTTGGGATCGCGGCTGAACACCGCCACCGGATCGTGATGGAGCGCCGGCTGCGCCTCGGCCTGGTCGATGGGCGCGGCGGGCGGCTCCTCCCCGGCGGATGCGGCCTCGGGCGCGGCCCCGAAATCGGGGCCGAAGGCGGCATCCTCGGCGATGGGGCCGGAATTGTCCTGGATCAGCGGCAGTTCCAGCAGCAGATCGAGGGCGAGTTCGAGGTGGGGCTGGCTCGGCCCGGTGCGGACGGGCACATCCTCGGCGTCGAGAACCAGCGGCGGGGGATAGGCGAAGGCGTCGTCGTCCGATGCCGAGGCCATTGCAACGGCGGGCGACGGGGTCAGGTCATCTGCCACCGGCGCGCCGGCGATGGCGGCGGCCCTGAAGGCCTCAGGCGGAACCGACACATCGGTAAGCGAGGCGGTGACGATGGGCGCCCCGGGCCGGATCACCCGCGGGGCGTCGTTGAATGCCGCCCGCGGCTCGGGCAGGCCGGTGCCGATGGGCTGGGGCAGGTCCAGCGTGCTGACCTTGAGCGCCCGCGCCGGCGCGGCCAGCATGACGAGCCCATTGGCGGATGAACGGTAATCGGCGCCATCCGCCCCGGCGATTGCGGGCGGCACGGCGGCGAAAGCGGCGGCAAGCAGGACAGGCGAAGCGAACCGCCTGATGCGTGTCCCTCGGTCTCGGCGAAACTCCATGGCTCCTGCCCTTGACGTGTCATCGTGTCCCTAATGGGGCGCCGGAGCGTTGCCCGACGGTGACACGCAAGAGCATTGTCCGATCAGCCTTGCCCGGTGGTTAACAGCGTCGCAAGTTCCGCCTCGCGGGCGAACGGTGTCTTGGCACCAAGCGCGAGGCGGCGGGCGCGGGCGAGCCCATGGGTGCCGAAGCGCACGCGCACGGCCTCCTCCACCCATTTTTCCTCCTGCGCGGCCCGATGCGCGGCACGCCGCCCGTCCTTGTCCATGAAGGCCAGGTGCTGCGAGACGGCGTCGTCGAATGCCTCGAGCCCCTCCCCCGTCGCCGCCGACAGGCGGATGACAGGCACCGTCCAGCCCGCCGCGCCGGAGCCGGAAAGTGAAAGCGCGCCAGCCACTTCCGAGGCCGCCCGCCGTGCCACCTCCGTCATGTCGGCCTTGGTGACGACGATGATGTCGGGCAGTTCCATGACGCCTGCCTTCATGAATTGCAGGCTGTCGCCGGAGGCCGGCTGGATGCACAGCACCACCGTGTCGGCGACGAGGGAAATGTCCGCCTCCGACTGGCCGACGCCCACGGTTTCAACGATCACCAGATCATAGATGGCGCGCAGCAGCACCACCGCCGCCACCGAATCATCCGACAGGCCGCCGAGGCGGTCACGTGCGGCCATCGACCGCACGAACACGCCGCGGTCTTCCGGGTCGGTCTTCATGCGGGCACGGTCGCCGAGAAGAGCACCGCCGGTGCGCCGCGAGGACGGATCCACCGCCAGCACCGCCACGGTGCGGCCGCCGGCGCGGGCGCGTTGCACCAGGGCATTGGTGAGGGTGGACTTGCCCACGCCGGGCGGCCCCGTCAGCCCCAGCACATGGGCCTTGCCGGCCTCAGCCGCCTGATCGAGAAGGGCGACGAGGCCCGGTGCGCCGCGCGCGGTCTCCACCAACGCAAGGGCCTGGGCCACCACGCGTTTTCCGCCCGTGCGCAGGCTGTCGAGATCGAGCATGGGCGGCTGGGCGGCGGTGGCGGGAGCAGACGGCATGGCACAAGTCTAGAGCACGCGCCGATCCGCTTGCAATGTAACCGGGGCCGCTGGATGGCGCCGTGCAACGGAAAAAGGCGCCGGCCAGAGCCGGCGCCTCTCCCACTGATCGGATCCGTGCGGGGGAACGGAACCGATCAACAGCCGGGAAACCTGATATATCAGCAGTTGCCGCGGGACACCCGCACCACCGCGCCATTGCTTTGGCGCAGATAGCAGCGGCCGTCATTTCCCCAGAAGTAGTAGGCGCGGTTGCGGTCCTGCTGGCTGCCGATGATGGCGCCGGTGGTGCCGCCGATGATGGCACCCGCTGCGACACCGCCCGCGGAGCCGGTGGCGGCGCCACCGATAAGCGCGCCTGCCGTGCCGCCGATGAGCGCGCCGCCCACCGTGCTGTTCTGCGCCGCGGCCGGTGCCACGGTGCCGGCGAAAGTGGCCACTGCGAGGGCCAGGGCGAGGCCGGAACGGATGGTCATTGTCTTCCTTTCCGCAGCCACCGGATGGTGCCGATGGCGTGCTGCGATGGACGCTGATCTAGCAAAGCCAACATGAACGCCAGATGAGCGGGACGTTCGGCCGTCATGCAGCTTCGCAACCGTTCTGCATCCCCCGCCTGTCGCCGTAAAGGGTCACGCGTCGCTTGGGGTTGTGATGTATTTCGATACCACCCAGATGGCGTTGGCTGCAGAGGAGCGGAACACCATTCGTTCAGGAACGGCTCTTGCTTCGCAAGGCCGGTTCGGTGCAGGCTCCGGCACCCTCGTTCCAGGACAATCATTCATGAGCGAACGCAACCCCTTCGGCGGGACCATCACGCATCTATCGCCGGCCGAGGTCCGCCAGGGCCTCGCCGACGGCACCATCCTCCTCGTGGACGTGCGCGAGGCGAACGAGATCCAGGCCGAGCGCATCCCGGGCGCGACACCGTTTCCGCTGAGCAAGTTCGACCCCGCCGCCCTGCCCGATCCGGCAGGCAAGCGCCTGGTGTTCTCCTGCCGCTCGGGCCAGCGCTCGCAGCAGGCCGCGGCCTACGCCCAGAAGGCGGGCCTGCCTTATGAGGAGCACATGAAGGGCGGCATCATCGGCTGGCGCGAAGCCGGCTTCGAGGTCGAGCGCGGCTGAGCCACGCAGGCCTCCGGATCCGAATCGTCAGACCCGAAACGAAAACGCGCCGCCCGGACCCCGGACGGCGCGTTTTCGTTGAGTAAAGCCAACGGCCCCGGTCCTTGACCGGTGCCGAGAAGATATGGCTCAAGCCCTGCGCGGGCTTGTTCGCACCTGATCAGGCGGTGGCAGCATCCAGCTCGGCGATGATGGCCTTGCCCATGTCCTGGGTGCCGATGGTCTCGGTGCCCGGGCCGGCGATATCGCCAGTGCGCTTGCCGGAGGCCAGCACGCCGGCGATGGCCTGGTCGATGCGGTCCGCCACCTCGCCCTGGTTGAACGAATAGCGCAGGGCCATGGCCAGCGAGCCGATCATGGCGATGGGATTGGCGATGCCCTTGCCGGCAATGTCGGGGGCCGAGCCGTGCACCGGCTCGTACAGCGCCGCGCGCTTGCCGGTGACCGGATCGGCCGCGCCCAGCGAGGCGGAGGGCAGCATGCCCAGCGAGCCGGTGAGCATGGCAGCGATGTCGGAAAGGATGTCGCCGAACAGATTGTCGGTGACGATCACGTCATACTGCTTGGGCCAGCGCACGAGCTGCATGGCGAGCGAATCGGCGAGGTTGTGCTCCAGCTCCACGTCCTTGTAGGCGCGCTCGTGGAGGGCGGTGACCACCTCCTTCCAGAGCACGCCGGACTTCATCACGTTGTGCTTTTCGGAAGAGGTCACCTTGTTGCGGCGGGTGCGGGCCAGCTCGAAGGCCACGGCAGCGATGCGCTCGATCTCGTAGGTGTCGTAGACCTGCGTGTCGATGGCGCGCTTCTGGCCGTTGCCGAGGTCCATGATGGTCTTGGGCTCGCCGAAATAGACGCCGCCGGTCAGCTCGCGCACGATGAGGATGTCGAGCCCCTCCACCACCTCGCGCTTGAGGGAGGAGGCATCGGCCAGCGCCGGATAGCAGATGGCGGGGCGCAGATTGGCGAACAGCTGCAGGTCCTTGCGCAGGCGCAGCAGGCCCGCCTCGGGGCGCGCCTCGTAGGGTACGCTCGCCCACTTGGGGCCGCCCACGGCGCCGAGCAGCACCGCGTCCGCCGCCTTGGCGCGGACCATGGCATCCTCCGAGATGGCGGCGCCGTGCGCGTCATAGGCGCAGCCGCCCACCAGATCCTCTTCGATGGCGAAGGAGGCAAGGCCCGCCTGGTCGAGCCATGCGGCCACCCGTTTCACCTCGGCCATGACTTCGGGACCGATGCCGTCGCCGGCGAGGAGGAGCAGCTTGTGGGTGGCCATGGGTGGTGTCCTTGGAGTCTCTTTGAGTTCTCTTGGCCTGCGGCGTCGAGCAGTGGTGCATCGAGCAGTCGTGCATCGAGCCGTCTTGGCGCTGTCGCCACCCTGAAGGCGGCGGTTCCGGCGCGGAGTGCTACGGCCTCGCCTCTTCAAGTGCAAGGCCACCGGCGCAAGATCGTTGCTGCAACGCGGCGTCAGTCGCCCTTCACAAAGGCGGCGAAGGCGGCCGCGTAGTCCTTGTGCCAGCGCGACAATGGCGGCCGATTGGCGATGATGTCCCCCGCCGCCCAGGCGATCCGCTTCTGGTCGAGGGCGCGGGTCACATCATTGTCCGGGCACAGGATGTAGAAATCGCCGGCCTCAAGGCGCTCCAGCATGAAATCCACGGTCTGTTCCGCCGTCCAGGCTCCGGCCGGCTTCTCCGTGCGCCCGCCGGCCGCCAGCGGCGTGAAGACGAAGCCGGGAATGAACAGGTGGGCGGTGACCGCGCAGCCCTCAATGTTGCGCAATTCGTGGGCGAGGGCCTCGGTGAACACCTTCACCCCGGCCTTGGATACATTGTAGGCGGGGTCGCCCGGCGGGGTGGTGATGCCCTGCTTGGACCCGGTATTGACGATAAGCCCCGGCCTGCCGCGGGCAATCATTTTCGGCCCGAACACGCGGGAGCCGAGGATGATGCCCCACAGGTTCACCGCGATCACCTTCTCCCAGTTTTCCAGCGGGCCGAACAGGGCGCTGCCGGGCTGGATGCCGGCATTGTTCAGCAGCACGTCGGTGCCGCCGAAGCGCTCCGCCACCTCGGCTTCCAGCCGCTCGATATCGGACAGTTCGCTCACGTCGGTGGCAACGGCAAGCACATCGGCCGTCCCGCCGGGCGCGATGCCCGCAAGGTGCGCGGCGGCGGCCTCCAGCTTCTCCCCCGGCAGGTCGGCGATGGCGACCTTCAGGCCCCGCGCGGCGAAGCGGGCGGCGGCGGCAAGGCCGATGCCGGAGGCGCCGCCGGTCACGACCGCCACGGCACCGGAAGCAAGGGCGGGATGGGCAGGCACGGGATCAGCCATGGCTTTTCTCCTTCAGGGGGACGCCATCTCAACGCCGGGTGGCGACGAAGGCTCCCCCGACGATGAGGGCGCAGGCCAGTGCCAGCGACCAGGACGGCGCGGCAAAGCCTGTCGCCACAAGCAGCAGCGTGGACAGGACCGGCGCGGCATAGGAGGCGACGCCCAGAAGGCGCACGTCGCCTCGTTTCATGCCGATGTCCCAGGTGTAGAAGGCCAGCCCCACCGGGCCAATGCCCAGCAGCGCCACCGCCGCCCATTCCAGCGCGCCGGAGGGCCACACGGTGCGTTCCAGCGCCAGGTGGCACAGGCCGGCCAGCACCGCCGTGGCGAGGCAGAAGCCCGCCACCGCCTGGGTGGGCACATCCGCGAAATGGCGCGAGGCCACCGAATAGGACGACCAGATGAAGGCGCAGGCGAAGGCGGCGAGATAGCCCGGAGCGAAGCGCGCCTCCACGCCGGTGAAGCCGCCCTTCCCCAACAGCAGCACCACGGTTCCAGCAAAGCCCATGAGCGCGCCGATCACATGGACACGGCGCAGCCCGCCGCCGGGCAGGAAGGCAGACAGCAGCACGATGAGCAGGGGCCACAGATAGGCGATCAGCCCGGCTTCCGCCGCCGGTGCCCATTTCAGCGCGGTGAAATAGAGGAAGTGGTAGCCGAACAGCCCACCCACCCCATGCAGGTAGGCCAGCGGCCGCTGCTTCAGCACGCCCAGCCCCGGCCCGGCCAGCGCCGCCCCCACGCCCACCGCTCCGCCGATGGCGAAGGTCAGCGCTGTGAGGAGAAACGGAGGCACCTGCCCCGTCGCCGCCGTGAGAACGGCAAGGGTCGCCCACAACAGGATGGCGAGCAGGCCGATGCGGGTGGCGGCAGCGGAGGTCATGACGCGCCGCTCAGGGGCCCAGCAGATCGATGAGGGCGGGGATCAGCGGCTCGTCGGCGGGCGGCATGGGGATGTCGCGCAGGCGCGCCGGGCGCAGCCATTGCAGCGCCTGATGCTCCTTGCGCTGGATGCTGCCTTCCCAACGGCGGCAGATCCACAGGGGCATCAGCAGATGGAAGGTCTCGTAGGCGTGGCTCGCGAAGGTGAGCGGGGCCAGGCACGCCTCCTTCACCGCGATGCCCAGTTCCTCGTCCAGCTCGCGGATCAGCGTCGCCTCGGGCCGCTCCCCCGGCTCCACCTTGCCGCCGGGGAATTCCCACAGGCCCGCGAGAGCCTTGCCCTCCGGCCGCTGGGCCACAAGCACGCGGCCGTCTGCGTCCACGAGGGCGCAGGCGGCGACGAGGGTGATCTTGAGGGGGAGGGTCACTTTGCGCTCCCAGTGGCGCTCCAGGTGACGTCCACCTCGGCGTGGAGGTCAATGGTGCCGGCCTCAAGGGGTACGTTCAGCCGGGGCTGCATGGGCAGATCGAAGTTGACTTCGCCCGCCGCTTCCGCGGCGCGAGGCGGATAGATGATGCGGAGCACGCGCTCCAGCTTGAGGTGTGCAAGGCCAGCAAGGTGCTGCGCCTTGCGCTGCGCGTCGGCAAAGGCGGCAGCCCGGGCGGTTTCACTCGCCGTGTCCCGGTCCGCGATGTTGAACTCAACACCGTTCACCCGGTTGGCGCCGTGATCGATCGCGTCCCGCACGAAGGCCCCGACCTTGGACAGGTCAGCCAGCTTCACGCGGATCATGTTGCTCGCTTCGTATCCATCTTCCTGCACGGCGCCCCGGCCGTCATTGGCAGTCCGGAAGCGCGGCGTAACCCTGACCGGACCATAGCGGATAAGCGCGCCGTCGATGCCGGACTCCTTGCAGAACGCGATTAGCCGCGCCGCCTCTGCCGAGTTCTGGTCGAGCGCGGCGGGAGCCTTCTCGGCCCGCGTGACCACGGCGAGAGAGACGATGGCCATGTCGGGCACCAGCGAGACGGTCGCACTCCCGCGAACTTCCACGTTCGCTAGTGGTACGCTCGCATCGGCCCGCGCCGCCGACTGCGCCCCAGCCGCAGAGGCGGCCGCGACGAACACCATCAGCACTGCCAGGGCCGCCCCCGCCCTCACGAGCGATAATCCCCGTTGATCGCCACGTATTCCTTGGTGAGGTCGCAGGTGAGCACCCGGTCGGAGCCACGGCCCAGGCCGAGGTCCACGAACAGGTCGATCACGTCGTTCTTCATGTAGTGGGAGACCACGGCCTCGTCGTAATCGGGATCGCGGGCGCCTTCGTGGGCGACGCGATAGTCGCCGAAGGCGATGGTGAGGCGGTCGCGGTCGGCCGGCTCGCCGGCCTTGCCCACAGCCATCACCACGCGGCCCCAATTGGCATCCTCGCCGGCCACGGCGGTCTTCACCAGCGGCGAGTTGGCGATGGACATGGCGATGCGCCGCGCCGACTTCTTCGATACCGCCCCGGTCACCTGGATGCGTAGCAGCTTGCGGGCGCCCTCGCCGTCGCGGGCCACCTGCTCGGCAAGGTCGGCGAGTAGGTCCACCAGCGCGTGGCGGAAGGCGCGCAGGGCCGGATCGTCCACGCTCTTCACCGTCTTCGCGCCCCGCGCCTTGGCGGCGCCGGTGGCAAACAGCAGCAGGGTGTCGGAGGTGGAGGTGTCGCCGTCGATGGTGACGGCGTTGAAGGTGTTCTTCACACCCTTGGAGAGCAGGTCCTGCAGCACCCCGGCCGCGATGGGCGCATCGGTGAAGACGAAGGAGAGCATGGTCGCCATGTCAGGGGCGATCATGCCGGCGCCCTTGGCGATGCCGTTGATGGTCACCGGCACGTCGCCCAGCAGCACCTGCGCGGTGGCGAGCTTGGGGAAGGTGTCCGTGGTCATGATGGCGCGGGCGGCGTCGAGCCACGGCCAGTCCACCAGGCGGCCGGCGGCCTCGGTCAGCGCGCCCTCGAACTTGGTGGCGTCCAGCGGCTCGCCGATGACGCCAGTGGAGGCGAGGAACACCTCCGAGGTCTTGCAGCCCAGCGCCACGGCGGCGATCTCGGCGGTGAGCTGGGTCGCCTCGCGGCCCTTCAGGCCAGTAAAGGCGTTGGCATTGCCGGAATTCACCACCAGCGCGCGGGCCTTGCCCTTCTTCAGCAGCTCGCGGCACCACTCCACCGGAGCGGACGGGCACAGGGACCTTGTGGTGACGCCGGCCACCGTGGTGCCGGGCGCGAACGACATGACCAGGACATCGGTGCGCCCGTGATAGCGGATGCCGGCGGCGGCGGTGGTGAAGTTCACCCCGGGCACCGGCAGCAATTCGGGCACGAACTTGGGCGCGAGGGGAGAGATGGTCGACGACATGGCTGTTCCCCGGGTGATGGCGCCTCTCGTGTGCCGCAGCTTCAGGGGCAAGGCAAGCGCGCCGATGGCGCCGGTTGCCGCAGCCCCGCGGCAGACCTTCGCGCCCGCGCCGTCTGCCTGCTCCTTGGCCCTGCCTAAACTTCCGCCCCGATGGCCGCCAAAGCCGCCTTCGCCACCTCCACGTCCTCCGACCCCTTGCCCGAGCCGACGCCGATGCCGCCCACGCACACCCCGTCGAGAATGATGGGGAAGCCACCCTCCAGGTTGGTCAGGCGCCCGCCGGCGGCGATGGCGAGCTTCAGCTCCAGAGCGGGATCGAGCCGGCTGGTGGGCTGGCGGTGGGAGGCGGCGCTGATGGCCTTCGACAGGGAGGTCTCCCGCGACAGCAGCTTGGCCCCGTCCATGCGCACGAAGGCGAGGAGATTGCCGCCCTCGTCCACGATGGAGATGTTCTGCGGCACGCCCATGGCCTCCGCCTTCGCCACCGCCGCAGTGAGCGCGACCAGCGCGCCGGCATGGGTAAGGCGGGCGGCCGGACGGGTGAAGGCGGCTTTCTCTGTCGACATGAACGGCCTCTCAGTCTTGCGTCCCGGCTCAGGTGCGGCGCGGTTGGTCATTGATCCAGTCGGCCGCCGGACGGCGGATGATATCAGCGAGTCTCGCCAGCATGGCATCGCACTGGGCAAGCTCCTCGCGGCCGATCCATTCGTCCGCCTTGTGGGCGCGGGCGATGTCGCCGGGGCCACAGACGAGGGTGGGAATGCCGGCCTGCGCATAGAGCCCGGCCTCGGTGCCGAAGGCGATGGTGCCCGGCACGCCATTGTCGCCGGTGAGCCGCGCCACGGCAGCGGCCTCCGGCGCGTCGGAGGCGGTGGCGAGGGCGGGATAGGCGGACAGCTCCTCCAGCAGCAGATCGGCCTCGGGCGCTTGCGCCTTCAGGACCGCGCGCGCCTCCTGCACCAGCGCCTCGATGCGGCGGAACAGGGTGTTGGTGTCGCTGCCGGGAATGGTGCGCAGCTCGAATTCCATCACCGCCCGGTCCGGCACCACGTTGAGCGCCCCGCCGCCATGGAGGGAGCCGATGTGGAGCGTGGCATAGGGCGGATCGAAGGCGCGGTCCTGCGCGCCGGTCTTCAACTCGTCCGCCAGATCCGCGAGCCGGGCGGCGAGGCGGGCCAGCGCCGTCACCGCGTTCGCCGCCTGGTGCGGCAGGGCCGAATGGCCGGTACGGCCCAGCGCCGTGGCGCGCCAGCCGGTCTTGCCCTTGTGGGCGCGCTTCACCTTCATGGCCGTAGGCTCGCCGACGATGCACATGAGCGGGCGCGCCGGCAGGGCCGCCACCGCCGCCACGAGATCGCCCGCGCCCTTGCAGCCGATCTCCTCATCATAGGAAAGCGCAACGTGCACGGGGGTAAGCGGATCGGCGGCGGCGAAGGCGGGCAGCGCCGCGAGGACACAGGCGATGAAGCCCTTCATGTCGGACGTGCCGCGCCCGTAAAGCCGGCCATCGCGCGCGGCGATGCGGAAGGGATTGCTGGTCCAAGGCTGCCCCTCCACCGCCACCACATCGGTGTGGGCGGAGAGCACGATGCCGGGGCGGTCCTCCGGCCCGATGGAAATCAGCAGCGCGGTCTTCTCCCCGCCGGCGTTGGGCAGGCGGCGCACGCGGGCGAAGGGGGCGGCGATGGCCGCGATGGCGGCGACCACCTCCTCATTGGGCGTATCTGTAATTGAAGAAATTGAGATGAGTTTATCAAGTATTTCTTCAGATGATACTTGCCTGCTCATGGCCGCCTCGCTAGAAATTCCATGAAAAGGAGACGGGAATGACCTATTCCATCGCCGCGCGCTGCCCGCAAACCGGGGCCTTCGGCATCGCCATCACCTCGTCCAGCATCTGCGTCGCCAGCCGCTGCGCCTGGGTGAGCCCGCTCGGGCTCGTGACCACCCAGAACGTCACCGACCCGGCGCTGGGGCCTGCGGGCCTCGCGCTGCTGCGGCAGGGCCTCGGCGCCGGCGGCGTGCTCACGACCCTGCTGGCCGGAACGCCGGAGCCCGCCTTCCGGCAGGCCAGCGTCATCGACCGCTACGGGCAGGTGGCGTGGCATTCGGGGGCCGAGGCCCTGCCCATCGCCGGGGTGGCGGAAGGGCCCGGCTGCATCGCGCTCGGCAATCTCCTCACCCATGACGGCGCGCCGGCGGCCATGCGCGATGCCTTCCTCGCCGACCCCGCCCTGCCGCTGGCCGAGCGGCTGCTGCGGGGCCTGGAAGCCGGGCTCGAAGCCGGCGGCGAGACCGGGGACGAGCATTCGGCGGGCCTTCACGTGGCGCGCACCTATGACTGGCCGGTGGTGGACCTGCGGGTGGACTGGGACGAGGCCCCTATCGGCGCCCTGCGCGCCCTGTGGGATCGCTACGCTGCCGAGCAGGCCGCCTTCGAGAGCCGCGCCCGAGCGCCGGCCACGGCGCCCGCCTTCTAGGATCTTGCGTTCCATCAACCCGCTTGAAGGTTTCTGCGGATCCGCTTTTGAGGTCCATTTCGTTTCTTCGGAACCGTCATGGCCGGGCTTGTCCCGGCCATCCACACGGCAAGGCCGGGAACGGCTTTCGCACAGCGCCGCAAGCGGGTCGGCGTGGATGCCCGGGACAAGCCCGGGCATGACGGGGGTGGTTGCAACAGCGCCGCCTTTGAATTGCGGCACGAGTTCCAGCCCCCCACCGCCCGCATCAATTCGCATCGGAGGCGAAGGCCACAGCGTCGCCCGCGGCGAAATCGAGGGTGACGCGGGCGCCCGCCGGCCAGCGGCCCGGAGCCTCATGGCCGGGCACGCGCACGATGACGCGTCCGCCCTTCGCAGCCGGCACATCCACCAGCACGTCCACGTGGGAGCCCTGGTAGACATGGGTCGCCACCGTGCCGGACAGCACGCCCTCGGCTTCGGCAAACCGCATGGCGTCCGGCCGCACGAACAGGTCCACGGCAGCGCCCGGCGCAAGGCCGTCCAGGGTCTGCGCGCGCACCTGCACCCGGGCCTCGCCCAGGACGACGGTGGCCATATCCCCGAGCCGGCGTTCAAGCCGCGCCGGCAGCACGTTCACATCGCCCACGAAGGCGGCGACGAAGGGGTCGAGCGGCCGGCGATAGATTTCGTCCGGCGTGCCCACCTGGCGGATGCGACCATCCGACATCACCGCGATGCGGTCCGACATGGAGAGCGCCTCGCTCTGGTCGTGGGTGACGAAGATGGTGGTGACCCCGAGCTTCCTCTGGATCTCCTTCAGCTCCAACTGCATGGAGCCGCGCAAATTCTTGTCGAGGGCCGAGAACGGCTCGTCCAGCAGCAGCACCTTGGGGCGAATGACGAGGGCGCGGGCGAGCGCCACGCGCTGCTGCTGGCCGCCGGAGAGCTGCCGCGGCTTGCGGTCGCCGAAGGCGGCAAGCTTCACCAGAGCCAGCGCCTCGGCTACCCGCTGCTCGATTTCCCGTTTCGGCACGCCGCGCATGCGCAGGCCATAGCCCACGTTCTTCGCCACGCTCATATGCGGGAACAGCGCGTAGTTCTGGAAAACCACGCCGATCTCGCGATCATAGGGCGGCGTCTCGGTCATCAGGCTGCCGGAGACGAAGATCTCGCCGCCGTCCGCCTCCAGGAAGCCGGCGATGAGGTTCAAAAGGGTGGTCTTGCCGCAGCCGGACGGGCCGAGCAGCGTCATGAACTCGCCCTGGCCGATCTTCAGCCACGCCTCATGCAGCGCGGTGGCGTCGCCGAAGCGCTTGGTGACACCGTCGATCTGGACGCCCACCGGGCGGGTCCGGGACGCCGCGTCAGGCGGAATTGAGGACATAAAGGCGCGCTCCTGCGGATCGCGGCGTTCAGCGGGCATGCTCAACGTTCAGCACCTTTCCGAGGCCGAGAAACTGGTTGGCGAGGGTGAGGAGGCCCGCCGTCACCACGATGTAGATGACGGAGAGCGCCGCGAGCGTCGGGTCGGCATATTCGCGGACATAATTATACATGGCCACCGGCAGGGTCTGGGTCGCCTGGGCGGTGACGAACAGCGAGGCGGTGAATTCGTTGAAGGACAGGATGGCCGCGAACAGCCAGCCCGAGAACAGGCCGGGGATGAGGAGCGGCAGCGTCACCGTCCACAATGCCATGCCGGGCCTGGCACCGAGGCTCGCGGCGGCCAGTTCCAGCCGTCCGTCGAGATTGCGCAGGGACACATAGACCGAGCGCATGACAAAGGGCAGCACCAGCACCACGTGGCACACGATGACGAGGGCGAAGGTGCGCGTGGCATGCACCTGCGCGGCGAGGATGAGGAAGCCGAGGCCGATGGTGAAATGGGGGATCACCAGCGGCGAGGTCAGCATGGCCTCCAGCGTCCTCTTGCCGCGAAAGCTGTAGCGGTCGATGGCGAAGGCGAAGCCCGCCCCCACCACCAGCGCGATGGAGGAGGCGAACGCGGTGATGATGAGACCGTTCTGGAAGCCCACGGCGAAATCGCGATAGGTGAAGGCGCGCCGGAACCAGCGCAGCGACCACGACTGCGGCGGGAAGGCAAGGATGGCGCGGTCGTTGAAGGCCGAGATGGCCACCACCACCGCCGGCAGGATGATGAAGGCGATGATGAGCGCCACCACGCTCCAGCCGGCGACCTTCAGGATGCGCTCGCCCACGCGCGCGGGGATCAGACGGCGGCGCATCAGTGGGCTCCGATCTTTTCCAGCGGGCGGATGGCCTGCTTCGCCATGGCCAGCACCGCGAAGGTGAGCGCGATGCCGGTGATGGACAGCGCCGCCGCGAACGGGAAATTGAAGGAGGCAAAGCCCAGCTGATAGACGAGGGTCGAGATCATGCTCACCCGTCCGCCGCCGATCATCTGGGGAGTCGCGAAGGCGGAAAAGGTCCAGGCGAAGGCGGTGGAGACGCCCGCCACCACGCCCGGCATGGAGAGCGGCAGCGTCACCGTGAGGAACGCCTTCACCGGCCCGGCGCCGAGCGAGGTGGCCGCCTTCTCGTAGTCCACGTCGATGTGGGAGAGCGCGGCGGCGAGCATGATGACCATCACCGGCAGGGTCACATGCACCAGCGCCACCACCACGCCAAAGGTGGTGAACATCATCTGCACCGGCCGTTCTACGAGGCCGAGGCCCATGAGGATGGAATTGATGAAGCCGGTGTTCCCCAGAACGATGATCCAGGAATAGGTCCGCACCACTTCGCCGAGGAACAATGGCGTCACCGCCGTGATCAGCAGGAACGACTTCAGCGCCACGTTGCGCGTGCGCACCAGCGCGAAGGCCAGCGGATAGGCCACCACAAGGGTGATGAAGGCAGTGAGCAGGCAGATCCACACGGTCTGCACGAACACCTGCGCATAGAGCGGGCGCAGCAGCGCCTCGAAATTCGCCAGCGAGAAGCCGCCCGGATCGAGCGATCCCGGCACATAGGCGCGGAACGCGTACTGCAGGATCGCCGCCAGCGCCGCCGCCGAGGCGAGGGCCGCCAGCACGGCGGGGGTGACGAACAGGGCAAGGAAAGGGCGCTTGTTCATGCCATTCGACCATTCTTGAGCCGTCCCGGCGTCCCGGCCGGGGCGGAGGGGAGAGTGGGCAGGGGACCCACCCTCCCCTCCGCGGTGATGCGATGCCCGACCACCGGCCAGGGCAGTCTGGGGGCCAGGCGTCCGCCTCACATCGCGGGCGGACGCCGAACCGCGCCCGCCATGACCGGAAAATGTCGACGACGACTTGGTGACCCCGCTCTACTTGGCGATCATGTTCTCGGAGAACCACTTGCGCCACTCGGCGGTCTTCTCCGCGCGCAGCTTGTGGTCGATGATGATGGTCTCCTTCTCCCACTGCTCGGCGGTGGTGAAGACGCCGGGAAGCTTGGCCGTCTCGGCGCTCACCTTGGCCCCCAGCACGGTGGGCGAGCCCTTCTTCAGCTCGGCGATCTGGCCCTGCACCTCGGGATCAAGCGCCGTGTTGATGAATTTCTGCGCCAGCTCCTGCTTCTTGGAGCCCTTCATGATGGCCATGGTGTCGATGCCGAGAACGCCGCCTTCCTTCGGGATCACCAGCTTGATCGGAACGCCCTGCGCGATCATGTAATAGGCATTCATCGACAGCATGATCTGGACCGGCGTTTCACCGGTGGCGATGAGCTGCTGGGAATTGGCGTCGTTGGTGTAGAAGGCCTTGAAATTCGGCTTCAGCGCCAAGAGCTTCTGCTCGCCCTTCTGCCAGTCGGCAGGCGAGCCGCCGGCCAGCAGCGCGGACACCGCGATGATGTGGCTGGGGTCGAAATCGGGGGCCGCGATCATGCCCTTCAGCTCGGGGTTCCACAGGTCGGCCCAGGACGAGAAGGTGATGTTCTTCGGCGTCAGGTCGGGCCGGTAGCCGATGGTGTAGACATAGGCCCAGGCGCCGATGTGATAGGGGCTCACCTTGGCCTGCGGCACCAGCTTCGACGCATTGGGGATCTTGGCCAGATCCAGCGTCTCGAACAGGTCGTCGGTGGCATAGAGCCAGCCCACGTGCGCCGTGGTGAAAGTGATGTCGCTTTCGGGCGCCCCCTTGGCGAGCTTCGCCTTGTTCAGCCGGTCGATGGTGCCGCCGGTGATGTATTCCACCTCCACGCCGGTTTCGGCGGTGAACTTCTTGGCGATGGTGTCGGCGATGAGGTCACGGAAGCTGCCGCCCCACGTGCTCACCACCAGCTTTTCCGCGGCGCTTGCCGGACCCGCCGCGAGGGCGGCCAGCGCGAGGCCGAGGGCAAGGAACTTGCCTTTCATCCGTGTTCTCCTCTGGATCCGCCTTTGCGGCGGTTGATTTTAGGAACCTGCCCCGCGCCATCCGGCGCGAGACATTTACGTAAATGTACGTAGATAGAGGCAGGAAATAAACAGGAAAATTGCCGTCTTGAAGTATTTTAGAGGCACTTGAACGCATAAATACTTCATTTAACGCAGTCATCCCCCGCACCGATGCCGGGGCGAGGATGCGAAACCCGATCTTTCACCACGCCCTGCCCCGGCTGGTCCGGAGCCGCGACCCGGCCGCGGAAGGAATTCCCTCCGCCAAGCCGGGGGATGACGTCATTCGGAGCGCGTCATCCACATGCCGCAGCGCGCCGCCACGACGGGCCGCGCGCGTGGCCGGTACCCCTGCGCCGTCACGCCCGCTCGGCGGTGATCTCGGCGATGATGTCGATCTCCATCAGATATTCCGGCTTGGCGAGGCCCTGCACGATGAGGCCGGTGGAGACCGGATAGACCCCCTTCAGCCAGGCGCCCACCACGCGGTAGACCGGTTCGCGATAGGCCCGGTCGGTGATGTAGATGACGATCTTCACCACGTCCTCGAGCTGCGCGCCGGCCTCTTCCAGCAACACCTTGGCGCAGGCCATGGCGTTCTCGGCCTGGGCCGCGGCATCGCCCACGCCGATGATGTTGCCGTCAAGATCCATCGCGGTCTGGCCGCGCAAATAGACCGTGCTGCCGGCGCGCACGGCCATGCATACGTCATTGTCGAGCTTCTGCTCGGGATAGGCCTGCTTGGTATTGAACGGGCGGATGCGGGTGTGGGTGGGCACGATCAAACCCTTATGCAGCGGAGAGGCGCCGGTAGGCGCGGTTGGCATAGAGCAGCGGCTCGGCTTCGGCCTCGATGCCGTGGACCGCGGTCACCTCACCCACCACGATGCGGTGGGTGCCATAGGCATGGTGGGCGGCGAGCCGGCAATCGAAGCTCATGAGCGCGTCGGCGAGCACCGGCGCGCCGCTCGCCGCCACGTCCCAGCGGGCGGCAGCGAAGCGGTCCTCGCGCAGCTCGGGGATCTGGCCTGCAAAGGCGTCGGCGACCCGCGACTGGTGATGGGCGAGCACGTTGGCGACGAACACGCCGTTGGCCTCGATGGTCGCCAGCGCCGCGCTCTTCTCATGGATGCAAAGGATGAGCGAGGGCGGCTCCATGCACAAAGAGGCGAGCGAGGAGACGGTGAGGCCCGCCCGCCCCGCCGGCCCGTCGGTGACGATTACCGCCACGCCCGACGCCATGCGCCGCATGGCCTCGCGGAACAGCGCCGGATCGATGGGGGCTGGGGCGCCGCTCATTTCAGCGAGCCCTTCACCTTATCGGAGAGACCGGCGGTCTTGCGCACGAAGTCCAGCGGACCCTCGAAATCGAAGCTCTTGTAGACCGCAGCCAGGTGATTGAAGTGCGGCGCCTGCGCGAACTGCACGAAGGCGAGGCGGTGGCCGGCATAGTCGGAGGAGACGAGATCGCGGGCGAAGGCGAGCAGCTTGCGGCGGTCCTCCGACTCCCAATTGTCGTTGAGGGTGTAGAACTTCTTCAGCCAGTCCGAGGTGCCCTCGGCCTCGAACGCCGCCACGTTCGGCGTCACGCAGATCTGGCCGCCGATCAGCTCGCGGGTGGCGTGCATCATCGCCGGAAGCTGCGAGCAGGCGAGCACACGGCCGGCATAGAGGATGGACTGGTTGGGCATGAGCAGCCCCGCCGGGCTCTTCTCGGCCAGCGCGATGGAGGCGGTGAGGTGGGCGTTGATGCCCTCGCGATACACCGCAAGGTCCGCCAGCTTTTCCTGCACCGACTGCAGCTTGTCGAGGCCGGTCTGCTTGGCGTTCCACAGTGCCGCGCCGATCATCATGTCGGCCACGTAGAGCAGGCGCAGCACGTAAGGATAGGCCGAGTAGCGGTGCAGCGTGCCGCGCACGAACTGGGCCGCCTTGGTGTAGCGATAGAAGAACACGTCCTCCCACGGGATGAGAACGTCGTCGAAGATCACCAACGTATCCACCTCGTCATAGCGATTGGCGAGAGGATAGTCGGCCGGGTTGGTACGGCCGGCGAAGCCCGAACGGCAGATGTGCTTCACCCCCGGCGCGCCCATCTTCACGATGCAGCCGAGCGCGTAGTCGCTTTCCTTCTCGTCGGTCCAGGCGCCCACGGTGGGCTTCAGATAGGCCTGGTCCGCATAGGCGGCGGCGGTCTCGTACTTGGCGCCGCGGATGATGATGCCGGCGTCGGTCTCCTTGGTGACATGCACCATCATGTCCGGGTCGCGCTCGGAGATGTGGCGGGAGCGGTCGCCCTTGGGATCGGTGTTGGCGGAGACGTGGAAGGGGTCTTCCTCCACCACGCGCTTGATGTGGTTGTCGATGTTGGCGGCAAAGCGCGGGTCGATGGCCGCCAGCATGTCGCGGCCGTCCTGCAGCGACCACATCTCGCCGATGGTCTCGTCGCCGACGCGGGTGACCACCCCGCCCACGTCCTTCAAAAGGATGTCCACGCCCTGCCGCTTGGCGTGCCAGTGGTCCTGCGTGGTGGGCGGCTGGTGGAAGATGGAATGCACCGCATTGTCTTCCACATAGGTCAGGGCCGGGGCGGTGGCCTCCTCGTGGTGGAGGTCGTACATGCGCGCCTTGATGTCCACGATGGGCTTGAAGGCGGCATGGGTGGTGACATCCTTCACCCGCTCGCCGTCGATCCAGATCTCGCGCCCGTCGCGCAGGCCGTCCTTGTAGGCGGCTCCGGTCCTGATCATCTCGCGCCTGCTCCCGAATTGGTCATGCCTAGGATTGGTGCAGAGTGTGGGGCCGGCGCCGGGATCGATAAAATATTTTCTCTGAGGCGAAAAGATCGGCTTTTATGATCCAGATCAATGCGTCAGAGTGGGGTCATCATCGGAGCCCTGTCGACGTGGTCGTGTCCGCCCCCTGCCCGCCTTCGAAATTGTCGTTTCTGTCCAGCGCCCTGGTTCGGCCGGAAGCCCGCCGGCCATGAACGTGTCCCTGCGCGCCCTGCGCTACGTGGTGGCCGCGGCCGATTGCGGCAACGTCACCGAGGCGGCACGCCAGCTCAACGTGTCCCAGCCGTCCATCTCCGCCGCCATCGCCCAGACCGAGGCGGACCTCAAGCTGCAACTGTTCGTCCGCCACCATGCGCGAGGCATCTCGCTCACCTCCGCCGGGCAGCGCTATGTGAACGAGGCGCGCCATCTTCTCGCCCACGCCCGCGACTTCGCCCAGACCGCCGAGGCGCTGGGGGACAGCCTGAGGGGGGAAATCGCGCTCGGCTGCTTCCTCACCATCGCCCCTCGCTTCATGCCAGCGCTGCTGGCGCGCTTCGCCGAGGTCCAGCCGGGCATCACGGTGAAGCTGGAGGAAGGTGACCAGCGGGAGATTCTCGACGGCCTGCTCTCCGGCCGGCTGGAGATTGCCGTGTCCTACGGCTACGCGGTGCCCGAGGAATTGTCAGGTGAACTGCTCATCGACCTGCCGCCGCTGCTGGTGGTGGCGGCCGATCATCCTTTGGCGGGCAAGAGCGTGGTCTCGCTGCAGGACGTGGCGGACGAGCCCTTCCTGCTCTACGACCTGCCCCACACCCGCGACTATTTCTTCTCCCTGTTCGATGCCGCCGGCATCACCCCGCGCATCGCCTATCGCTCGCGCTCCTATGAGCTGATCCGGGGCCTGGTGGGGCAGAAGCGCGGCTACACGCTGCACAATGCCTCGCCGCGCACCACCATGGCCTATGACGGCAGCCGGGTGGCGGTGCGGCCGCTAAAGGAGCGCCTGCCGCCGGTGAAGGTGATGCGCCTCACCCTGCGCCGCCAGCCCATGCGCCCGGCGGTGGAGGTCTTCGCCCGCTTTCTTTCGGATGCCTTCTCCCCCGGCGGCATGTTCGCCCCCGGCTCCATCGCGCCGGACATGGATGCCCGGAGCCGCGACCACCTGGCGTAAATGTCCTTGGGGATGTCGGAACGCCCGCCGGCATTCGTCCTTGGGGGGATGCAGGCCGCCACGGCCAGCGCAAACCAGGGAGAGCGACATGCGCGTGATGGTGATCGTGAAGGCGACGGCCGACAGCGAGGCGGGCCTCATGCCCTCGTCCGAACTGCTGAACGCCATGGGCCGGTTCAACGAGGAGCTGGCCAATGCGGGCATCATGCTGTCCGGCGACGGCCTGAAGCCGTCGTCCCATGGCAAGCGCATCGCCTTCGACGGCCCGGGCCGCATGGTCATGGACGGCCCCTTCGCCGAGACCAAGGAGCTGATCGCCGGCTTTTGGCTATGGGAGGTCAAGGACATGGAGGAGGCGGTGGCCTGGGTGAAGCGCTGCCCCAACCCCATGCCCGGCCCCAGCGAGATCGAGATCCGCCCGCTCTACGAAATGGCCGATTTCGGTGACGCCATGACGCCCGAAGCGGTGGCGCCCCACGAGCGCGCCTGCGAGATCATCGCCAAGCGCTGAGTGGACCGCCGGCAGCGCGAGGGGACGCCTCCCCTCGCGCCTTCAATACCCGCGTCTGGGGTCCACCTGGTTCAGGACGGGCTCGCCCGCCTCGATGCGGCGGATATTCTCCACGATCTGGGGCGCGGCGGTGCGCGGGATGGCGATGGAGGCGAGGTGCGGCGTCACCAGCACGTTGTCCATGGCCCAGAGCGGGCTTCCGACAGGCAGCGGCTCCACCTCGAACACGTCGAGGGTGGCCTCAGCGATGTGGCCTGAGCGCAGCGCCGCGATCAGCGCCGCCTCGTCCACCACCGGCCCCCTGGCCACATTGATGAACTTGGCGCCCCTGGGCAGATGCGCGAGGCGCTCGGCGTTCATGAGCCCGCGCGTCTCAGGCGTCAGCGGCAGCATCACCACCACGATTTCGCTGCCTGCGAGAAAGCCGGGCAGTGCTTCAAGGCCGTGGAAGCACGAAACGCCCTCCAGCGCCTTGGGAGTGCGCGACCATCCCCGCACGTCGAAGCCGTGCCGGGCCAGTTCCAGCGCAGCCGCCGCGCCCAGGTCCCCGAGGCCCAGCACGCCCACGCGGATCTCGGCCGCCGTGCGCGGATGCACATAGTGCCAGCGCCCCTCGCGCTGCGCCCGCTCGAAGGTGGGGATGTCGCGGGCGTGGCGCAGCACGCAGAACAGGACGAACGACGCCATCATCTGCGACATGTTGGGGTCGCTGAGACGGGTGACCGGTACGTCCGGCAGGTCATCCCGCGCCACCAGGGCATCCACCCCGGCGCCGAGATTGATGACGAGCTTCAGGTTGGGGAAGCGCGCGAAGAAGCCGTGGGGCGGCTTCCAAACCAGCGCATAGCGCACCTCCTCCGGATCGCCCTCCACATGGCCGTCCCCCGCCCGCGCGATCCGCACGTCGAGGCCGGGATGGGCGGCCTGAAGGGCGCTCTTCCAGTCCTGGCCGATGTCCACGGCGCTGTAGAACACCAGCGCCCCGCTCGCCTGCTCGTTCACAGCTGCGCCCCTTCCGCCTGCGCCAGCTTCGCCGCCGCGCTGATGGCGAGTTCGTAGCCCAGCGCGCCGAGCCCCGCCACGATCCCCGTCGCCGCCTTGGAGACGAATGAATGGTGCCGGAACGGCTCGCGCCGGTACACATTGCTCATGTGCGCCTCGATGATGGGCTTGGGGAAGGCCAGCAGCGCGTCGAGGATGGCGATGGACGTATAGGTGAGGCCCGCCGCGTTGATGACGATGGCGTCCGCCTTGGCCCGCGCCTCCTGGATCCAGTCCACCATCACGCCCTCATGGTTGGACTGGCGGAAATCGAGGGTGACACCCAGTCCTGCCGCATGGGCCTGGCAGCGCGCCTCGATGGCCGGGAAGCTCTCGCTGCCATAGGTGCCGGACGGGTCGAGGCCATAGAGGTTCGCGTTCGGCCCGTTGATGAAGAAGATCGTGGTTGCCACCGCTGGTGTCCTGTTTTCTGAAAGGCGAGTTTGGCGAGCGAATTTGGACCATCTGGCGCACTGTCACCGGCCCGACGGCCCCCGGCCAATCGAAAGTTGGGATGGCGGGCATCGGCTTTCCTGATTTTGTGTGCCGCGCATCGACGGCCGGCGGAACCAGAGCGCAACCGTGGCGTTCTCAGATTCGAAGCCGCGCCGGAAGAATAATCGGATCATGTCAGCTGAACGTCTCGCGCCAAGTACGGTCGCAGCCGCACGAACGGTGTTGCTGGTCGAGGACGATGCCCTCGTCAGGCTGGTCACAGCGGGCGAGTTGCGGGATGCCGGCCTCACCGTCATCGAGGCGGCCTCGGCGCAAGAGGCCTATGATGCCATCGTCGCCGGCCTGCATGTGGACGTGGTGTTCACCGACGTGCGCACCGAAGGCACGCTGGATGGCTACGAGCTGGCCCGCATGCTGAAGGCGGAGCGCCCCGGCCTGGCGGTCATCCTCACCTCCGGCCATCTGGACGGTTCGGTCGCGGCCCTGGTCGCGCCCTTCCTCGCCAAGCCCTACAGCGTGGAAACCGTGATCCAGCTCATTCAAGCCCAGTTCGCCAACGAGGCCTCCTGATGCCGCAAGCCGAAGCACTTCAGCCCGCCCCGACAATCCTGGTGGTGGAGACCGACATCCTCGTGCGCCACGTCATTGCCGACTACCTGCGCGGCTGCGGCTACCGGGTGCTGGAGGCGGCAACCGGCGAGGAAGCCGGCCTGATCCTGGATGTGGAAGCCGAGGGCATCGACATCGTGCTCGCTGATGCTGCCGCGACCGGTGACCGGGAAGGCTTCGCGCTGGCGCGCTGGCTGCGGGAGACCTATCCCCACATAGACGTGGTGCTGGCCGGCTCGCCCGCCATGGCCGCCGCCCAGGCCACCGACCTGTGCGAGGACGGCCCGGCCGTCGACAAGCCGTACCAGCCCCAGCAACTGGCCGACCGAATCCGCTGGCTCATGGCCCGCCGCGGACGCAACCGCTGACGGCGCACCCTGTTCGGGGCGATCGGGGCCGTCACTTCAGCATGTAGCGCACACCGAAGCGCACCTGGTGGGCAATGGCATCGCTCACCGCGAACACCCCCGCAGACGACGGCGAACCGAGGTCGAGGTAGCGGTAGCTCACATCCAGGCTGAGGTCGGCGCTGAGCGCGTAAGACACCCCCGCCCCCGCCGACCACGCAAACTGCCAGTCGTTCACCGCCGGGCCAAAGGCCGCCGGGGCCACATCGAGCGAATTGATGGAAAAGCCGGCGCCGGCGCTGAGATAGGGCGTGAAGCCGGCGACGGTGATCACGTCCCAGTACAGGCTCGCCAGCGCCACCGTCGCGTTGGACGACATATGGGCGATGCCGTTCCGGGCCGTGCCGAGATCGAGATAGTCGAGGCTCACCTCGCCGCGCAGCACCGGCAGGAAGCGGTATCCAATTCCACCACCCACCGACCAGCCCGAGCCGGAAAGCTCACCCGCCGCAGGGACACCGGCACTGGTGACGCGGCTACCAGTGGAGGCCACATAGCCGGCATCCGCCCGCATGTACCAGCCGGAGGGGGCATCGTCGGAAACCTCGGGCGGGGCGAGGGAGAAATCGCCGGGGCGGCCGAGCTTGGCCAGCATGTCGGCGGCCTCTGGATCAGCCGCCTGCGCCACCGTTCCGGCCGACAGGAAGGCGGCCGCCGCCGCGCCGGCAAGTCCACAACGCCACCCACTCCAAAACCGCACCATCGCCTGAACCCGTGCCAAGATCCGCTTTCGAAGCAGACCCTCGCACGGCAAGCTTTAAGGCTGGATTAACCCTGACGAACAGTTAAGCGGACGCTCAGGCGGCCACCTTCTGGAGCACGTCGATGACATCATCGACCACGTTCTCCACCAGGTCGCGGTCGTCACCTTCGCCCATCACGCGGATCACCGGCTCGGTGCCCGAGGGGCGGATGAGCAGGCGGCCGTGATTGGCGAGGCGGCGCTCCGCATCGGCGATCACGATCTTCACCTTCTCGTCCTCCAGCGGCCGGCCGCTGGCATAGCGCACGTTCTTGAGGATCTGCGGCAGCGGATCGAAGCGATGGCACACCTCGGACACCGGCTTGCCCCGGCGCGCCACCACGGCGAGAACCTGCAGCGCGGCCACGAGGCCGTCCCCGGTGGTGGAATAGTCCGACAGGATGATGTGGCCGGACTGCTCGCCGCCTACATTGTAGCCGTCCGCGCGCATGCGCTCGAGCACATAGCGGTCGCCCACGGCGGTGCGGGCGAGCGAGATGCCCTCCCCCGCCAGATGCCGCTCCAGGCCCAGATTGGACATGACGGTGGCCACCAGACCGCTGCGGGCGAGGCGGCCGTCTTCCTTGAAGCTCTCGGCCACCACCGCCATCAGCTGGTCGCCGTCCACCACGTGGCCCTTCTCGTCCACGATGATCACCCGGTCGGCGTCGCCGTCGAGGGCGATGCCGATGTCGGCGCGCACTTCCCGCACCTTGGCGGAGAGGGCGGCGGGCGAGGTGGAGCCCACGTCGCGGTTGATGTTCATGCCATCGGGCTCGACGCCGATGGAGACCACGTCCGCCCCCAGCTCCCACAGGGCTTCCGGGGCGACCTTGTAGCCGGCGCCATTGGCGCAATCCACCACCACGCGGATACCGTCGAAGGTCTGGTCGCGGGGCAGGGTGCGCTTGGCATATTCGATATAGCGGGCGTGCACGCCTTCCAGCCGCTTGGCCCGGCCAATCTCGGCGGGCTTGGCGAGGCGCTTGGCTATGTCCTCGTCGATCAGCTCCTCGATCTCCCGCTCCACCTCGTCGGAGAGCTTGAAGCCGTCGGGGCCGAACAGCTTGATGCCGTTGTCGTCGAACGGATTATGCGAGGCGGAGATCATCACGCCGAGGTCGGCGCGCATGGAGCGGGTGAGCATGCCCACCGCCGGGGTCGGCACCGGGCCGAGCAGCAGCACGTCCATGCCCACCGAAGTGAAGCCGGCCACCAGGGCATTCTCGATCATGTAGCCGGACAGGCGGGTGTCCTTGCCGATGACCACGCGGTGGCGATATTCGCCCCGCTGGAAGATCAGCCCCGCCGCCATGCCGACCCGAAGCGCCAGATCGGCCGTCAGCGTTGCGTTGGCGCGCCCGCGCACACCGTCCGTTCCGAAATATCTGCGCGACATGTTCCCTCTTGCTCCACGCTGGCGCGAGCACTGATTCCACAGGGGTTTACCTGCCATAGCATCCTTGGGGCGGGCCGCATCATCACTTCTGGTGACGCGCGCGTAACGAAGCCCGGCTTCGCCGCCCCCGGGATAACTGCCCCCGATCTGGTGTTCTCTACGGCTACAAAAGTGTCAAAAACAAAGCCTTGGCCGCAACGGGAAGATACGCCGCCCTAAACAGCCTAGCCGCCAGGGACGAACACAGGGTTAAGGCGAAGATTGCGCCGGCCCCTCGCCCAATGCTACGGCTCCGCCGATTCTTTGCGGAGATTGCCCCTCGTGACCTCAAGCGCCCTCGACGTTCTCGCCATCGGCAACGCCATCGTCGATGTCCTCTCCCGCGCCGAGGAGGATGTCCTGGCCCGCCACGGCATGGTCAAGGGCGGCATGGCCCTCATCGACGAGGCGCGGGCGGAACAGGTCTACGCCGCCATGGGGCCGGGCACCGAAGCCTCAGGCGGCTCGGCGGCCAACACGGCGGCGGGCATCGCCTCCCTCGGCGGACGCGCCGGCTTCGTCGGCCGGGTGAAGGCGGACACGCTGGGCACCGTCTTTGGCCACGATATCCGCGCGGCCGGGGTCGCCTATGCCACGACGGCCGCCACCGACGGCCCCGCCACCGCGCGCTGCCTGATCCTGGTGACGCCGGACGGCGAGCGCACCATGAACACCTATCTCGGTGCCGCCCAGCACCTCACCACCGCCGACATCCACGCGGGCGAGGTGGAAAGCGCCGCCGTCACCTATCTGGAAGGCTATCTGTGGGACCCGCCGCCCGCCAAGAACGCCTTCCTCGCCGCCGCCCAGATCGCCCACGGCGCCGGGCGCAAGGTGGCCCTCACCCTTTCCGACGCCTTCTGCGTGGACCGCTATCGCGGTGAGTTCGTAGACCTGATCCGGGGCGGCACGGTCGACCTCGTCTTCTGCAACGAGGGCGAGCTGAAGTCGCTCTACGAGACCGCCGATTTCGATGCCGCCATCGTCGCCCTGCGCCGTGACGCGAAGGAAGCGGTGGTGACGCGCTCGGAGAAGGGCGCCTCCTTCGTCACCTCCGGCGCGGTGGTCAGCGTGCCGGCCCATCCGGTGGCAAAGGTGGTGGACACTACCGGCGCCGGCGACCTGTTCGCCGCCGGCTTCCTCACCGGCTATACGCGCGGGCTGGACCCGGCCACCTCGCTTCGCCTCGGCGCGCTGGCGGCGGGGGAGATCATCGGCCAGATGGGCGCACGGCCCCAGCGTCCCCTCCTCGACCTCGCCCGCGAGGCCGGCCTCCTGTCGTGAGCGAATTGCCGAGCGATTTGCCGGCCGCGCCCGACGCGACGGATGCGGCCGGCCGGGCGCTCGCCGCCATCGACAGCCGCGCCCCGCTCCTCATGGTGCTGGGCGGCGCCGGCACCGGCAAGACCACCTTCCTGCACGCCTTGCGCAAGACCCCGCGCGGGCGGCAGGTGTTCCTCGCCCCCACCGGCGTCGCGGCGCTCCAGGCCGGCGGGCAGACCATCCATTCCTTCTTCGGCATCCCGCCGCGCCTGCTCAACCCCGACGAGGTGAAGCCGCGGGTGCAGGTGCGCCGCCTGCTCAAGAAACTCGACCGGGTGGTGATCGACGAAGTGTCCATGGTCCGCGCCGACCTCATGGACGCCATCGACATTTCGCTGCGCATCGCCCGCGACACCTCCGAGCCGTTCGGCGGGGTGCAGATGGTGCTGGTGGGCGATTTCCTGCAACTGCCCCCGGTGGTGCCCATGGCCGAGCAGGAGATGCTGGGCCGGATGGGCTATGAGGGCCCCTTCGCCTTCAATGCCAAGGCCCTGGCCGACCGCGAGCCGGTCGGCGTGCCGTTCACCCATGTGCACAGGCAGACCGACCGCGCCTTTATCGCCATGCTGGACGCCATCCGGCGCGGGCGCGGCGCGCGGGAGGCGGCGGAGGCGCTGAACGAAGCCTGCGTGCGACCCCATCGCGACGGCGCCCTGCCGGTGCTGCTCACCCCCACCAACGCCCGCGCCGACGCCTACAACGCCCGTGGCCTTGCCACCCTGTCCGACGCCGGCCGCGAATTCTCCGGCCTTTTGAAGGGCGAGTTCGGGCTGGAGGGCGACCGCCTGCCGGTGGCGGAGCGGCTGGTGCTGAAGCGCGGCGCGCGGGTGATGGCCCTGCGCAACGATCCGGCCCGGCGCTGGGTCAACGGCTCAGTGGGCACGGTGGTGGGGCTGGGCGAGACCTCCGCCATGGTGAAGCTGGATGCCGGGCCGGTGGTGGAGATCGAATCCTTCACCTGGGAGCGCATCCGCTACGGCTGGGACGAGCCGGGGGGCCGCATCGAGGCGCAGGTGGTGGGCACCTACACCCAGCTGCCGCTGGCCCCCGCCTGGGCGCTGACCATGCACAAGGCGCAGGGCCTGACGCTGGAAGACGTGCGCATCGATTTCGGCGACGGCGCCTTCGCCCCGGGCCAGGCCTATGTGGCCCTCTCGCGGGCGCGGTCTCTGGAAGGGCTCTCGCTGGTGCGACCGATCCGCGGGCAGGATGTGCGCGTGGACCGCCGCGTGGTGGGGTTTATGGAGCGGTTTGAGGGGTGAGGAGGGCAGAAATGCCCGGAGGGAGGTCGCCAGTGAGTACATTTTCCGACACAAAGGTGATCGGACGGGCTTATCTGATTAGTTTCCTTTGGGTCCTTGGACTCTTAGTTGCTCTGACTTCCATATCGACGATAGCGCACTTAGTTTTTTCGATTTCATACATGTGAACCCCAACCGTTCTCATCAAAATGTTTTCGTCATTATAATATTATTCCAGCTATTTCTTTCGATAATTAATATAATTTTCGCGATTTTTGTTTTCGCCATACCACAGGCATTGCAAGCGTTTCTCATGAAAGTTTTGGTCCATGGCTTCGGCAAGCCGGCACGCTTCTGCGTCTTGCTCATGCTGCCCGCGATCGCCATCGCGACTTGGTACTGCTTTGATTATTTTACCCTTCACGATTTCATTTTGGGGATAAATGCGGGTCCGGATTGGGAGCCATACCAGCACGGATTGACGCGGTCGCGTTATATGGATGCGCTGATGGCGCAGGCGCCCATCACGATATTCAGCTTCCTCTACGTCGAGGTCGCCGCGCGCAAGCTGCAAGCTAAGTGGCTCGTACTAACGGCCTTTGCGATCATAATTTCCGCCGGAATATTGATAGGGTACTCGGAATCCGAGAACCAAATCCGGCTTCAGAATGAGTGCTCGCAGAGTGACTTGTGTTAAGCCGTGGCGCCCAAAGTCATACTTGAGAGCGTGACTCAGCCCTCTTCATCCCCTGCATATGCCACCAAGGGCAGAAGTATTCACTTCCTCACCCCGGCCCGATCACCCTCACCTTCGGAAAATACGTCCCGTAGCGCCCCGCATCGCGGGTCAGGAGGTCGTAGCCGGCGACTGCAGCATGGGCGCCTATGAAGAAGTCGGGGAGCGGCGAGGTGCGGGCGCCACCACGCTGGCGGTAGGCGCGGAAGCATTTGCCCGCGAGGAACGCCGCCTCAAAGGGAATGGGCTCGCGCTCGATCAGCTGCGCCGGCAAAGCAGCTTCCAGATCCTCGATACGCGAGAAGCGCACCGAGACTTCCGCATAGACCACCGCATTGATGACGAGGCGGTGCCGGTCCGCCGCCTCGGCCAGCGCGGCGCTGGACCAGGAGAACCACTGCGGGTCCTCGGTGAGCACGTCGAGCAGGATGTTGCTGTCGATGAAGACGGTGCCCATCAGTCTTCGCGGGTCAATGCCATGATGGCATCGGTGGAGAGCGCCACATCCCCCCGCCCGCGCAGCTGACGCACGAGGCGGGCACCCCGGCCTTCCTTGCGGCCTTGGGCCGCGCGCAGGGTGACCACCGTGCCGTCGAAGTGGAACTCCACCTCGGTATCGGGCAGGAGGCCGGCCTTCGCGCGGATGTCCGCGGGAATGGTCACCTGCCCTTTGGATGTGATGCGCATGGCTGCCTCCGGATTTCTTACCTTACCATGTAAGAAACGTCGCGCATCCGGCAAGGCATCCCCTCAAGCCTCCGCCCACCGCTCCGACCGGAACGCCAGCGCAATCGCCTGCGCCCGCGCGGTGGCCAACTCGTCGCCCTCAAGCCCCTCGCCGTCCACCGCGGCGCAGGCGGTGCGGGCGGCGAGCAGGAGGTCGACCTTGGGGTGGGTGTCGCCTTCCTTGTCGCCGTAGCCGAAGTAGTCGCAGGTGGAGACCAGCAACAGCTTGGCGAACAGGTCCGGATCGCGGAAGGCGCCGGTGCGCTCCAGCATGGCCGCCACCGGGCCGGCGCGGATGGGCGACACGCGCCCTACCCGCTCGCACTCCTGAAGCGCCAGCAAAGCGAGGTCCCGGCACACGTCCGGCAGGGCGAAGCGGTCGCAGATGGCGTGGATGCGGGGCAGGCCGCGCTCCATGTGGCGGTAATGCACCGGCAGGTGCTCGCGCGGGGAATCCGACTTGCCCGCATGCATCACCAGAAGCGCGAACCGCACCTCCAGCGGCGCGTTGCGCCGGGCCGCCTCGGTGAGGGAATTGAGGATCAGCACGCCGAGGTCGATCTCGTCCGCCGTATCGGTGATGTGCGGCACGCCGAACAGGGAGGCCACCTCCGGCAGCACGATCTCCAGCACCCCGCATTCACGCAGGGCCTTCACCATGGCGGCGGGGGCCGGGGCCATCAGCCCGCGCTCCAGCTCCGCCCACATGCGGACGGGGTCGAGAGCGTCGAGCGCGCCCACCTCCATCTGCTCGAACATGAGGTCGAGGGTGTCCTCGTCAGCGCGCGCGTCCTTCGGGCTGCTCTCGGCGATAAGGGCGGCGAGGCGCAGCAGCGCGAGACCGGGATGGGTCTCGATCATGTCCTCGATGCGGAAGGGGGGCGTCTCGTCCATCCGGGAATAGGACCACCACCCCCGGCGCGATGGCAAGCCCATGAATAAGGCATGCCTATTACTTAAGCGATAGAGGCCGGTCCGGCCTCACACCGGGATGCGCACAGTGGCCCGCAGCCCGCCCATGGGACTGTCGGCGAGGATCACCTCCCCGCCATGGGCGCGGGCGATGTCGCGGGCGATGGAGAGGCCGAGGCCCGAGCCGCCGTCATCCTGATTGCGCGCATCATCGAGCCGCAGGAAGGGGCGGAACACCTCCTCGCGCTTCTCCTCCGGAATACCCGGCCCGTCGTCGTCCACGCTCACCATCAGCCAGCGGGCGTCGCGGGTGCCGGTGATGGCGACGCGGGAGGCGTGGCGCACCGCATTGTTCACGAGATTGCCCACGCAGCGCTTGAGCTGGTCTCCCTTCACCTCCACCAGAGGCGGGCCCATGAAGCTGGCTTCGGCGATGGCGCCGTCGCGTTCGGCATTGAGGCGCAGGTCCTCCACCAGCGCCGCCATGTCGGTGAGCACGGCCTGCTCGCCGGGATCGCCGCGGGCGAAGGCGAGATAGGCCTCCAGCATGCCCTGGAGCTCGTCCACGTCCTTCTTCAGCGCCTCGGTCTCCGGCCCCTCCCCCAGGAAGGCCAGCTCCAGCTTGAAGCGGGTGAGGATGGTGCGCATGTCGTGGGAAACGCCGGCGAGCATGGTGGTGCGCTGCTCGATCTGCCGCTCGATGCGCCGCTTCATCTCCAGGAAGGCGATGGCCGCGCGCCGCACCTCGCGGGCGCCGCGCGGGCGGAAATTCTCCACGTCCCGCCCCTTGCCGAAGGCCTCGGCGGCATCGGCCAGGTTCTCGATGGGGCGGATCTGGTTGCGCAGGAACAGGATGGCCACCGTCAACAAAACCAGAGATGTCCCCACCATCCACAGGATGAAGATGTGCGAGTTGGAGGCATAGGCGGCGTTGCGCGGGGCGAAGATGCGCAAAACCGCGTCGTCCATCTTGATGCGCACCTCGATGAGGTTGGAGCGCCCCACCGTGTCGATCCACACCGGCTGCTGGATACGGCGGCCGATCTCCCGCGACAGGGAACTGTCGAGCACCGAAAAGAAGGGCTTGGGCCCCGGCGGCGGCAGCGGGTCCGGCGGCAGCACGGTGACGTTGAGGGCAAGGTTGCGCCAGGCGACGCGGCGCAGCTCGGTGAAGTCCCGGTCCTTGGGCAAAAGGTCGTAGAGCGCCACCACCGCCGAGATATCCTGGCTGACAGCTGCGGACAGGCGGCGCGTGACGGTATTGTAGTGGCGCTCCATGAAGACGAAGGCCACCACCGACTGCAGGATCACCATGGGGGTGACGATGATCAGCAGCGAGCGCGGATAAAGCCCCTTTGGTGTCACCCGGTTGAACCAGGCGGCAAAGCGCGTGTTGGCGTCCCTCAGCCAGCCGCCGAGCAGGCGCAGTCCCGACGGCCCGCTTTCGGCCACGCTCAAGGCGTCACCACCAGGCGATAGCCGATGCCACGCACCGTCTGCAGGAAAACCGGATTGGCCGGGTCCCGCTCCAGCTTGCGGCGCAGGCGGTTCACCTGCACGTCCACCGCTCGCTCGCTCGCCGCCCCGCCGCCGGCGAGCGCCAGGCGCGGCACGGTCTCGCCCGGCGCTTCCGCGAGCGCGCGCAGCATGTCGCGCTCGCGCTCGGTAATGCGCACGATCTCGGTGTTGCGGGTCAGTTCGCCCCGCTCCAGGTGGAAGGCGAACTCGCCGAAGCGCACGCTCTCGATGGCCTTCTGCGCCGGCGGCAGCGCCCGCTTCAGGATGGAGCCGATGCGCAGCAGCAGCTCGCGCGGCTCGAAAGGCTTGGCGAGATAATCGTCCACGCCCGCTTCCAGCCCGGTGATGCGGTCGGAGGTCTCCGAGCGGGCGGTGAGCATCAGGATCGGCACGGCGGACGAGCGCCGCAGGTCGCGGGCAAGATCGAGCCCGCTCTCCCCCGGCATCATCACGTCGAGCACCAAAAGGTCGAAGGCGAGCCCGTCCAGCCGCCCGCGCGCCTCGGCGGCATTGGCGGCGGTGGTCACCCGGTAGCCGTGCTCGGTGAGGAAGCGCGACAGCAAGGTGCGGATCCGGTTGTCGTCGTCCACCACAAGAAGATGCGGCGCGTCGTCGGCGAGGGGCATGGGGGCGGGCGCAGCAGCGGCATCAGACATGGGGGCGCTCGCAGGTCACAATCCAGATCACGGTCACGGTGTCGGCAGGGTTCTCCGCTCGGGCATCCGGCCGAACCACCCGGCGCGCCGTCACGCCGGCCGGGCCCGTGCCGCACGGTCGGCGCGTTCGATGAGGCGCTCCACCGCGGCGCGATCCTCCGGGTCGATCATGGCGAGAAGAAAGCGCTGCACCGCCTCCCGGCCGTCCGGCCCGCTCGCCTCCAGCGCCGTGGCCATGCGCCGGCTCTGCAAGCCGACGAACTGGCGCGCCAGCGCCTCGCCCTTGGCAGTGGGAAACAGCAGCCGCTGGCGGCGGTCGGAAGACCCCGCCCGGCTTTCCACGAACCCTTCGTCCACCAGCTCGCGCAGCACCCGGCCAAGGCTCTGCTTGGTGATGCGCAGGATATCGAGCAGGTCGGTCACCCGCATGCCGGGGTGCCGGTTCACGAAATGGACAACGCGATGATGCGCCCGGCCGAAGCCGATGGGCGCCAGGATCTGGTCCGGATCGCCGACAAAGTCCCTGTAAGCGAAGAACAAAAGCTCGATGAAATCCACCAGCGGCAGGGCCGCCGCGCCATCCTCCACCGCCGTGGCAGCGTGAGCAGGTGCGGGGTCCATGAGAGAATTTATGTCAGCCATGTTGACTTTTTCGTTCTGTTCGTTACTTAAAGAGCCAGTTCTACGAAATGATCGGTCGCCCACCCTCTACACAAGGTTCGATCATTTCGTGGCTTTGCCGGCTTCTTGAGCAGGCGTAAAGATATCCCCATGCGGCATCGCTGAAAAGCGGCGGTTGTAGCGGGGAGAAGCCGCGCGGACGACGCGGTTGGAAAAAGGAGTTCGAGATCATGAGCGCGCAGGGTGTCCCCTTCGACCAACGTGACGGCTGGATCTGGTACGACGGCGTGTTCGTGCCGTGGGCCGACGCCAAGCTGCACGTGCTGTCCCATGGCCTGCACTACGGCAGCACCGTGTTCGAGGGCGAGCGCGCCTACGGCGGCACGATCTTCAAGAGCGCAGAGCATTCCGAGCGCCTGCGCCTGTCCGCCGAGATGCTGGACTTCACCATCCCCTACACCATCGGCGAGATCGACGCGGCCAAGAAGGCGACGCTCGAGAAGAACAATCTCGTGGATGCCTATATCCGCCCCGTCGCCTGGCGTGGCAGCGAGATGATGGGCGTCGCCGCCCAGAAGAACACCATCCACCTCGCCATCGGCGTGTGGGAATGGCCGAGCTATTTCGATCCCGAGCAGCGCCAGAAGGGCCTCAGGCTCGACCTGTCGGAATGGCGCCGGCCCGATCCCGCCACCATCCCCTGCAAGGCGAAGGCTGCCGGTCTCTACATGATCTGCACCATCTCCAAGCACCGGGCCGAGCGCCGCGGCTTCGCCGACGCGCTGATGCTCGACTATCGCGGCTATGTGGCCGAGTGCACCGGCGCCAACGTCTTCTTTGTGAAGGACGGCGTCATCCACACGCCCACTCCGGACTGCTTCCTCGACGGCCTTACCCGCCGCACGGTGATCGACATCGCCCGCCGCCACGGCATGGAGGTGGTGGAGCGCCACATCAAGCCGGAGGAGCTGTCTTCCTTCACCGAATGCTTCATCACCGGCACCGCCGCCGAGGTGACCCCGGTGGGCTCCATCGCCGACTGGCACTTCGCTCCCTCGGGCATCACCCATCAGCTGATGGATTCCTACACCGCCGAGGTGCGCCCGAAGCAGCAGGCCGCCTGACACGGCCTTCGCATTGAAATGAAAAAGGGCGTCGCTTGCGCGGCGCCCTTTTTCTTTGCGCCGGGGCTGGAACGCCCGCAGCGAAGCCTTCCCGTCACTGAAACGTCATCCCCTGCCACAAGGTGTTGACGCTCCAGCCGAAGCACGCCACACCTTGCGCGTGAACGCGCACCCCAGAAACTCCCTCCTCCACGCCGGCCTGCGCCGTCTCGAAAGCGTGCCCGTCATCGGGCCCCTGCTCGCCTCGGTGAGCGGCATGGAACGGGCGACCCTGGCCATTCTCGGCTTCGTCGCCACCGCCTTCTATGTCTTCGTGAAAGTGGCCGACGAGGTGCTGGAAGGCGCCACCGGCCAGTTGGACCGGGGCATCCTCCTCGCCCTGCGCAACCCCACCGACCCGTCCGACCCCATCGGTCCGCCGTGGCTTGAGGAGGCCATGCGGGACTTCACGGCGCTCGGCGGAACCAGCGTGCTCACCCTGCTCACCATCCTGGTGGCCGTCTTCCTCATCATGACGCGCAAGCGCCATGCGGCCTGGCTGGTGCTGCTTTCGGTGGCGGGCGGCACCGCGCTGTCGCAGATCCTGAAATGGGGGTTCGACCGCCCCCGGCCGGACCTCGTGCCCCACGGCATGGCGGTCTACAGTCAGAGCTTTCCCTCCGGCCATGCCATGCTCTCGGCGGTGGTCTACCTGACGCTCGGAGCGCTTCTGGCGCGCACCCAGGCGCGGACGCGCGTGAAGGTGTTCTTCCTGGGCTCCGCGGCGGCGCTCACCGTCATCGTCGGCATCAGCCGCATCTATCTCGGCGTGCACTGGCCCACCGACGTGCTCGGCGGCTGGGCCCTGGGCGCGGCCTGGGCCTGCTCCTGCTGGCTGCTGATGCTGTGGCTGCAGCGCCGTGGCGAGGTGGAAGGCGAGAGCGCAATGCCGGCCTACGACGATGCGGACCGACAGCCGTCTCAGGCGCGGAAATAGAGACTGTGGTCGAAGCCGTTGAGGATCGCCGAGGTGGGCAGGATCGGCTGCGTCTCATAGACCTCCGAGACTGCCTGAAGGGTATTGGGAACCGACGCGAATTCGTCGACGATCCGGCAATAGTCGCGTGACAGGGCAGTGTTGGCCGGATCAAGGTTGCTCACGAAGACGAGGCCGGTAGGGGCGGCGTCGAGGCAGACGATCCTGAGATCGGGCCGGAACTTCCGCAGGATAGCGATGACCTTCCAGACGTCGCCGGTCCACCAGCCCTCATGGCGCGTCCCCTTGCTCAGCCGCATGGTGTCCGAGATTGATCGGGACATCATGGTTTCGCTGACCGGCAAACAGTCGTGCATCGCGATCAGAGAGTTGGGCGCGCACAACCGCTCGGTATTGTAGAAATCGCGCAAGAGATATTCGAACTGGTGCAGACCGTCGAGAAACGCCAGATCGACAGGCCCGCCGAGAGCCGCCCTTACGTCCACCTCTTCGAAAAAGGCATCGCTCGGCATCTGAAAGAGACGCACATCCTTTTTCCCGTTCGTCACATTCTCCTTGAGCTCGAACGCCGGGTCGACGCCGATGGCACGCTCGCAGGCGATCTGGGAGAAGCAGTTGCCTTTGTTGACCCCCACCTCCAGATAGCGCTTCACGCTGCGCGTCTTGGCGAGCTTCTTCAGAACGGTGACATAATAGTCGCCGCTGAGGTCGGCAGGATAGGCGGCCAAGGCGGACGAGGCCGCCTCCGGCACCGGATGTTCGGGCGCCTCAAGCCGCTGCACTGTGGTGTCCCGTGCGAGAACGTCGGTGATCATGAGCCCATCCCACCCTTCACGGGGCGCCGGTCCCGCGTCGGTTCAGTCCGAGCACTGGAGCCCCCGCCCCGCCGATTGGTCGGGCTTCATTTAAGGGACCGCAACCCTTTCGCGCAACATTCCGCCCCATCCACCGCAGCAACACGCCTCAGTCGAACAGGCTGGAGACCGATTCTTCGTGGGCCGTGCGGGCGATGGCCTCGCCGATGAGGGTGGCGATGGAGAGCACGCGGATGTTGCGGGCCACCCGCACCGCCTCGGTGGGCTGGATCGAATCGGTGATCACCAGTTCCTTGAGCTTGGACGCGGTGATGCGCGCCACTGCCCCGCCCGACAGCACGCCATGGGTGATGTAGGCGTGCACTTCCTTTGCGCCGCGGGCCAGCAGAGCCTCGGCCGCGTTCACCAGCGTGCCACCCGAATCGACGATGTCGTCCACCAGGATGCAGGAGCGGCCTTCCACATTGCCGATGACGTTCATCACCTCGCTCTCGCCGGGGCGCTCGCGGCGCTTGTCGACGATGGCGAGCTGGGCGTCGATGCGCTTGGCCAGCGCCCGGGCGCGGACCACGCCGCCCACGTCCGGCGAAACCACCATGACGTTGGAGAGGTCGAACCGCTCCTTGATGTCGCGCACCATCACCGGGGCCGAATAGAGATTGTCGGTGGGGATGTCGAAGAAGCCCTGGATCTGGCCTGCATGCAGGTCCAGCGTCATCACCCGGTCGGCGCCGGCATGGGTGATGAGGTTGGCCACCAGCTTGGCGGAGATCGGCGTGCGCGGGCCGGGCTTGCGGTCCTGCCGGGCGTAGCCGAAATAGGGCAGCACCGCCGTGATGCGCTTGGACGAGGCCCGCCGCAGCGCATCGATGATGATGAGCAGCTCCATCAGGCGGTCGTTCGCCGGAAAGGCCGTGGACTGCACCACGAACACATCCTGCCCGCGCACGTTTTCCTGGATCTCGACGAAGATTTCCATGTCCGCGAAGCGTCGCACCACCGCCTTGGTCAGCGGGGTGGCGAGATAAGCGGCGATGGCTTCAGCGAGCGCGCGGTTTGAGTTGCCCGCGACGAGCTTCATGGGACCGTTCTCCGCTGACATGGGTCGCTCCGCCCCGGTCCGGCCGGGAGCTGATCGAAAGCTTGAGGCGTTCTGATAGGCGGGCCGTCACAATCTTGTAAAGGCCCCAAGGCATCGGCGAATGCGCCGGTACCGTGCCGGATCGGCAGGAATCCGCCGCGCGAGGGCGGGGGCAGGCCTGCGCAGCCTTGGAGGAAAAGGATTTCCGGGCGATGTGGCCGCCTGTGGCGCGCCGGTGTCAGTTGCCGGCGTATGCCAGGGCTGCGGAAGGCGCAGAGAGCGCGGCGACGGGCACACCCGTGGGATCGCGCGGGGCCGGCTCGGCGGCGGGAGACTCGGCAGCCGGAGCCTCGGCGGGAGCGGAAGCCGCGACAGCCGTCGCCGGTTGGGACACCGCCTGCGGCGCGCCGCCGACCCCGAGGGTCTCGGCGAGGCTCGCCATGGAGCGGTTGGCGACGCGGGAAAGCACCGCGTCGTCGCAGGCCGCCCAGCCGTTGGCGAGGCCGCCCTTCACCCTGCCGGCAGGCTCCTCGCCGGCGACGCGGGCGACGCGGGTCTGGTTCTGGTCGTACACGTCCCAGGCGTAGGAGACGGTGGCCTTGCCCTTGTCCACGTGCAGGGCGAGGTAACCCTTCACGCGATAAGCCGCACTGGTGCTGCGGGACACTACGGCGACCTTGCGGTCCTGCGCCTCGCTGGAGAGCTGGCCCACCAGCTTGTCGAAGGTGGCGGGGGGCGGGCCGTCGATGGTGTCGAAGGCGAGGGCGCGATTGCCTGAGGAGGCCATGCCGGATCCGTCGGTCTGGCAGGCGCCCAGCGCGATGCACAGGGAGAGGCCGGCAACGCGTGCCAGGGTCCGGGACCGGCTGGCGGAAAAGACGAACGGCCGGTGCGCACGCACCTCCGGAACGGCTTCTGCCTCGTATCCCCGCATGGTGGCTCCCGGTGCTTGTCGCGTCACCGAAGGCGTAGCGGGAAACGGGGGCCGGGTCCAGAAAAACGGTTAAGCCGCGGTTAACGGAAGCGCGGAATCCAGCAAACTCAAGGGAAGGCGCCCCCCGGACGGGCCCCGTCCAGGCACCGAGAAAGTTCTAAGCTTTGGTAAAGATCGCCGCCCCGCCCTTATTTCAGCGACTGGAGCAGGCCGAGCAGGCGCATGGAGCCTTCCGGCCATGGCCCGTAGCCGGCGTCCGCATTGATATGGCCGGCATCGCCCGCATCGACGAGGGCGGAGCCCCAGTCGAGGGCGAACCCCTCCGCCCGCGCGTAGCTGCAATAGGGGTCGGTGCGGCTCGCCACCAGCACGGAGGGAAAGGGTAGCGGCGCCGTCGGCATGGGGCCGAAGTTCGCCACCATCGGGTCGAGTTCGGCCACATCAAGATCGGGAGGCGCCACCAGGAAGGCGCCCCTCACCTTTCCCACCGGCAGAAGCGGCGCGGCATGGAGCAGGGTGGGCACGCCGAGGGAATGGGCGACCACCACCACCGGCTTGTCAGCCGCCGCAACCGCCGCGGCGAGGCGGCGCGGCCAGTCCTCCCGGTCGGGCCGGTCCCAGTTCGCCTGCTCCACCCGGCGGGCGGAGGACAGGCTGCGCTCCCACCGGCTCTGCCAGTGGTCGGGGCCGGAGCCCTGCCAGCCGGGCACGATGAGAAGGGTGGCATCGGTGGAGCGCATGCGGTCAGTCCGGGCAGGGTCAGGCGGCGGTTTCAGGCGAGGGTGATGGCGGCGATCAGCCGGCCGTAATCAGCTTCCTTGTGGTGGGTGGTGCGGCGATAGGAGAAGAAGCGGGCCTCGTCCGCATAGGTATCAATGCCGAGATCCTCGATGAAGCCCACGCCCGCCTGCTCCAGCCGCAGGCGGATGAAGCCCGGTAGGTCGAACAAGGCATGGTGGGCCCGGTCCGCCGGCGCGAAGAAACGGGCGAAGCCCTTGTCCTCGGCAAGCAGGCGGGCAACGAAATCCTCCCCCACCTCGTAGCTCGGCTGGCGGATGAGCGGGCCAATGACGGCGCGGATGTTGCCCCGCCTCGCCCCCTGCTGCTCCATCAGCGCCACCGTGGCGCCGATGATGCCCGAGACCGCGCCCTTCCAGCCGGAATGGGCGGCGGCCACCACGCGGGCATCGGGATCGGCGAACAGGATCGGGCCGCAATCGGCCACCGCCACCGCCGCGCCGAGGCCCGCCGTGGTGGTGACTATGGCGTCGGCCTTGGGCGCGTCCTCGCGGGTCCAGGGCTGGGTGGCCAGTACCGGATCGGCCGAATGCACCTGCCACAGGGCCAGCAGCGCTTCCGGCGCGATGCCGATCTCCTGCGCCATGCGGGCGCGGTTCTGCGCCACGGCGGCCGGATCGTCATTGGAGCCCATGCCGCCGTTGAGGCTCGCATAAAGGCCGGTCGAGACCCCGCCCTGCCGGGTGAAGAAGGCGTGGCGGATGCCGGGCAGGGCCTTGAGCGAGGGGGCCTCGATCTTCATGACGCACACCTCATCGCACCCATTCCTCGGTCGAATCGAACGCGGGCGGCAGCCCGATTTCAGGATGGGCGAGGACGAGCACCTTGAACAGACGCCCCATCTCCCCTGCCCCGTCCCCCGCCAGCCGGCGCGCGGCCGCATCCACGCCGGCGCGGAGCTCGTCCGTCGCATCGCGCTTCAGCCGCTCGGCGCGCTGGGCCAGACCCAGGCGGGCCAGGAACGCCCCCTGCTCCAGCGGCCCGAAGGCGCGCAGCCCCGCCGCGCGGCCGATGCGGGCCAGCGCCGAAAAATCCACATGGGCGGTGAGGTCGGCGTTCCCCGGCGCCGCCAGGGGATCGGCGAAGCGATGCTGCTCCAGTGCCTGGAAGGTGTCGCCATAGCCGCCGGCATGGCCGTAATCGATGATGAGCGCCGCCCCGCCCTGCGTCTTCAGCCGCTCGGACAGCGCCCGCGCCGGGCCGCTCTCCAGATGCTCCAGCACCACCCCCTCGGCGGGCGGCGGCAGATGGGCGGCGAAGGCGGGAGCGGCCCGCGACGGGGCGGGATCAAGGCCGAGGACGAGCCGGCCTCCATCATCAAGGCCCACCCGCCGCTCATGCCAATGGCCGGCGTGGAAGACATATTGGTCGATGGGCAGGGCGTCGAAGAACTCATTCGCAAGCACCAGCGCCGGGCCGTCCGGCACCTCCTCCACGCGGTCGTGCCAGGATACACGGTCCGCATGGGCGGCCAGCGTGCGCGCCTGCGCCGCCCGCAGCACCGGGCTCGTCTCCACCAGATGGATGCGCGCCGCCGCGCCGAAATCCGGCACCAGCCGGGCCGCGCGCAGGGCATCGGCCATCAGGGTGCCGCGGCCGGGGCCAAGCTCCACCAGCCGGAAAGCGGGGGGCGATCCCATGGCCTGCCACTGGGCCACCGCCCACAGGCCCAGCAATTCCCCGAACATCTGGCTGATCTCGGGGGCGGTGGTGAAATCGCCCCGCGCGCCGAGGGGATCGCGCGTCATGTAATAGCCGTGGCGGGGATGGCCGAGGCACAGGGCCATGTAGCGGCTGAGCGGCATCGGCCCCTCGGCGGCGATGAGGGCGGAGATCTCCTTGGAAAGGGGCGTGGTCACGCGGCCGGCTTGCGCTTCAGGGCGTAGAGCAGAAGGCCGGCGCCGGCGACGACCAGCGGCACCGACAGCCACATGCCCATGGTGGTGCCGAAGGCGAGGTAGCCGAGTTGCACGTCCGGCTCGCGGAAGAACTCACCGATGATGCGGGAAACGCCGTAGCCGATGCCGAAGATGCCGGCGGCCACCCCCGGCCGCTTCAGCCCGCCGAGGCGCACCACGAGAAGCATGATGAGGAACAGCACGATGCCTTCCAGCGCCGCCTCGTAAAGCTGGCTGGGATGGCGCGGTTCGGGCCCGCCATGGGGGAAGACGATGGCCCACGGCACGTCCGCCGGCCGGCCCCACAGCTCGCCATTGATGAAATTGGCAAGGCGGCCGAAGAACAGGCCGAGGGGCGCCACCACGCCGGACACGTCCAGCAGCGACATGACCCGGATACCGCGCGACCGGGCGAACATGACGAGGGCCACCAGCGTGCCGGCAAGCCCGCCGTGAAAGGACATACCGCCCTTCCACACCGCCACGATGTCCTGCGGGTTCGCGGCGAAATAGGCCGGGTTGTAGAACAGCACATAGCCAAGCCGCCCGCCCAGGATGACGCCGAGCGTCGCCCAGAACAAAGCGTCGTCGAGGTCCTGCGGCGTCATGGGCGAGGTGCCGCCCCACAAGGCAGGGCGCGCCACCAGCGCCCGCGCCAGCAACCAGCCGAGGACGAGGCCGGCGATATAGGCAAGGGCATACCAGCGGATGGCGAGCGGGCCGAGCTGGACCAGGACCGGGTCTATGGCCGGGAAAGGCAGGGCGAAGGTCGGCATCTGATCCCCGGAATGCACTACCGCAGCGAGCGCCGTCATGTGCCGCGCCGGGGGCTGCGCCGTCAAGCCGGCCCACGCATGGGGCCGACGCCGCCGAACCCATGCGCCCCGGAACGGCAAAAAGGCGGCGGCCGCGCCGCTTTCGGGTGCGGCGCCGCCGCGCACCCACCCGACCGGCCTGCTCCGCACTTGCACCCGCGCGCGCACCTCGCCATGTTCGCCGTTGAGCGCGACGCACGCGAGGAGGCATTCATGACCCAGACCACCGGCCGCATTTTCGACGAGATGGCGCGTCTCGTGAACGACGCCGCGGGGGTCGCCCAGGGCGTGCGCCGCGAGGCCGAGACGGCCATGAAGGCCCAGATGGAGCGCTTTCTGCGCGACATGGACCTCGTCAAGCGCGAGGAATTCGACGCGGTGAAGGACCTCGCCGCCGCCGCCCGCGCCGAGAGCGAAGCCCTCGCTGCCCGCGTGCTGCGGCTGGAGGCGGCACTCCTCGCCCACACCCATCCCACGCCCGCCGGCCACAGCGGCCCCGCCGCCCCGCCCGACAGCACGGTATCGGGAAACCCGGCCTGACCGGCGGCGAAACGTCTCGGCCTGCCGCACCGCAAAAAAGCCGTGGTCTCGGGCCAGACGGGATACAATCTGTCGTAGCGGGGAAATCTTTACCCGCGATATACTGATTTTCGTGGCGATTCGGAGCCGGTTCGTCGTATCAGGCGTACGACGGGGCGTAGCTCGCCAGGAGGTCCGATTTGGGGAATGACCCGTCTTGGGGTATCACCTCAGTGGGCCTCCGCCCGGCACGCCGTGACGCGCATGCCACGTGGCCTCGTTCGCCAAATGGCCTGATTGCGCCAAGTGCCGCGTTCGACCCTCTCCGCGTTCCTCACACCGCGAGGTCGAGGCCATGTCTCTCATCGACATCGAAGCCGATGCACCGGCGAACCCCGTAGATCTTGTGGAGCAGCTCGCTGCCCTCAATGACTGGTCGTTCGAGCGTTCCGACGAGGACGAGATCACCCTCTCGCTCACCAGCCGCTGGACCGACTGCCACGTCTCGTTCCAGTGGATGGACGAGCTGGAATCCCTGCACATCGCCTGTGCCTTCGACTTCAAGGTGCCCGACGGCCGCCGCGCCGAGGTGCTGAAGCTGCTGTCTCTGGTCAACGAGCAGATGTGGCTTGGCCATTTCGACATCTGGTCGCAGGAAAACGTCATCATGTTCCGCTACGCTCTGGTGCTGGCGGGCGGTGCTACCGCCTCGGACCGGCAGTGCGCGGCCATCCTGGACGCCGCCCTCGACGCGGTGGAGCGGTATTATCCCGCGTTCCAGTTCGTAGTCTGGGCCGGCAAGACCGCCAAGGAAGCCATGGAAACCGCCCTGTTCGACACCGTGGGCGAGGCTTGATCTGGGGCGAGGCTTGATCTGGGGCGAAGCCTGATCCCGATAGCCGGCGCGGACCTCCCGCCGGCTATCGCTTGGTCTTTACGTTACGGAATAGAAGGCCACTCAGGCCCGGAGCAGCTCACCCCGCGCGCAATCGCGACGGGGGTTTCTGCGTGGGATAACCCCTTGCGCAGGGTCAATCGGCGTAGGGATTGCCCTTCTCCCGCAGCGTCAGGCGGATCGGCACGCCCGGCAGATCGAAGGTCTCGCGCAGGCCGTTCACCAGATAGCGGATATAGCTCTCCGGCACCGCATCGGTGCGCGAGCAGAACAGCACGAAGGACGGCGGCCGCGCTTTGGGCTGGGTCATGTAGCGCAGCTTGATGCGCCGGCCCGACACCGCCGGCGGCGGATGGTTGTCGGTCACCTGCTGCAGGAAGCGGTTCAGCGGATTGGTGGCGACGCGCTTGTTCCACACCTTGTGGGCGGAGGAGATGGCGGCCACCAGCTTGTCCAGCCCGTGGCCCATGAGCCCCGACACCGGCACGATGGGCACGCCCTTCACCTGCGGCAGCAGTCGGTCCACATCCTCGCGCAGGCGGGTGATGAGGCCGCCGCGGGCGACGAGATCCGACTTGTTGTAGCCGATGACGAGGGCCCGCCCCTCCCGCGCCACCAGGTCGGCGATGCGCAGGTCCTGCTCCTCGAAGGGGTGGGTGGCATCCACCAGCAGCACCACCACCTCGGCGAATTTCATGGCGCGCAGGGCATCGGCGGCGGAGAGCTTCTCCAGCTTGTCCTCGATGCGCGCGCGCTTGCGCAGGCCGGCGGTGTCGAACACCTCCAGCTTGGCGCCCGCATAGGTGACTTCCACGGAGATGGAATCGCGGGTGATGCCGGCTTCCGGACCGGTGAGCAGCCGGTCCTCGCCCAGAAGGCGGTTGATGAGGGTGGACTTGCCGGCATTGGGCCGGCCCAGCACCGTCACCTTGATGGGACGGCGCGGCTTGTCGTCGGCCTCTTCCTCCACAAAGTCGGTGTCGGCGTCCTCGTCTTCCTCCGGCTCGGGCCGGGTCTGCTCGGGCAGGGCGTCGCAGATGGCGTCGTAGAGGTCGGAGAGGCCCTCGCCATGCTCGGCGGAGAACGGCAGCGGCGTGCCGAGGCCGAGGGCGAACGCTTCCAGGGTCCCCGCCTCGCCGCCGCGCCCCTCGCTCTTGTTGGCGAGCAGGATCACCGGCTTGCCGCACTTGCGCACGAGGTCCGCAAAGGCGCGGTCGGTGGGGGTGAGGCCGATGCGCGCGTCGATCATGAACAGGATGGCGTCGGCATGGCCGATGGCCGCCTCGGTCTGGGCGCGCATGCGGCCTTCCAGGCTCGCAGCGTCCGCCTCCTCGAGGCCGGCGGTGTCGACGATGCGGAAGGAAAGGTCGCCGAGGCGCGCATCCCCTTCCCGCCGGTCGCGGGTGACGCCGGGGCGATCGTCCACCAGCGCGAGCTTCTTGCCCACGAGGCGGTTGAAGAGAGTGGACTTGCCGACGTTCGGACGCCCGACGATGGCCAGGGAAAAGGTCATGAAATGGGCTCTTTGGCCAGGCTTGCGAACGTCCGGCCGGTCAGGTCGAGAAAGGGGTCAGCGCTATTGCTGGCCGCTCTTGGGCGGCGGCGGAAGCTGGTCGACGGAGACGTTGGCATTGCTCGGCTGGCCGAGCGGTGTGCCATAGTCCACGCCGGGGACGCCGGTGGGGAACACCGGCTGGCGGGTGCCGGAGAGCGGCTTCTTGGGCTGGTCGAACGGGTTGAACTTGTCGAGGGCCTCGCAGCCGGTGGCACCGAGCGCCAGACCGAGGCCCAGCGCCAGCTTCACCGACCTGAAAACGCGACTGTCTTTCGTCATCGGCTGGTCCTCATTGAGTGGCCGCGCCGCCGGGAGCGGCGGGGGCGGGCGCAGCCGATTCGGGCGCGGCGGGCTCGGATGCGGCGCCGGCGGTGAGGCGGCGGATCAGCTCCGCACGCGAGCGCACGCCGGGCGGGGTCTCGCTGTCGGAGGTGATTTCGGTGGCGGTCTTGTTGGCGGCGGCGGCATCGCCGGCCTTCAATTCCGCCAGCGCCAGCGCCTCGCGGGCGGCATTGCGCAGCGGCCCGGTGCCGGCGGCGATGGCGGCCACCCGCTGCTTCACCTCGGCAAGGCCGGCCGTATCCACCAGAATCAGCGCGGCGCGCAGCTGCGCCAACTCGCGCACCAGCGACGGCAGACCGGCATCGGCGGCGATGGCGTCGAAGGCGGCGACGCCCGCTGCCTTGTCCCGCGCGGCGGCGGCGGCCGCGCCCCGGAACAGGGCCAGCGTGCGGTAGCCGGCCGGACCGTCCTTGGCGACGGCCGCAAAGGCGGCCTCCGCCTCCGGGAACTTGCCGGCGTCGAAGAGGCTTATGGCGGACTGGAAGGCGGCGCTGGCGGTCACCGCCTGCTGGTGGCGCCAATATTTATAGCCGCTCCACCCGGCCGCGCCGACGACCACCAGCACGATGGCAGCGATGATGAGCCCGCCGAAGCGGTCCCACAGCTTGCGCAGGCGCTCGCGCCGGAGGTCTTCCTCGATCTCGTGAAAAATATCGGTCATGGGGTCCGGGACTTGCGATGGGCCGGCGCACCGGCAAAAGGGCGCGTAAAGTATCCATGCGGCTTCATCGTGGCAAACGCGGCGTTTTAAGGGCGTTTTGGCCGGCCGATGCGCCGGGACGGGTCAGGGGCGATCTATCACCGACGGCCGGCGCATGGGCCGGTCGACCATTGGAAGCGTTGGTCAAGCCCGCGCGGCGCCTGAGCGGACCCACTCGGCATCGGCCAAAGATCGATGCCGATGGTATAAGCTGGCGGTGCCCCGATGCGGGCAGGGAACAGCCGACCATGGCCGACACACCAGCCGCCCGCGCGTCCGCGCCGGCCGGCCAATCGTTCGAGTATCGCCTCCAGCGCACCCCCGTAGGCGTGGTGCTGCTCGATGCCGATCTCACCATCCGCTCGGTGAACCCGGTGGCCATGCGCCTCCTGGCCCCGCCGGGGCAGAGACTGGCGGGCGTGGACATCCTCTCCCTCCACCCCGACGAGGCGCGGGAGAAGGTCGCCTTCCTCATCGAGCGGGCGCGGACCTCGGCGGACGGCACCTCGTCGCTGGTGGTCACCACGGCCATGGGCAGCCTGATTGCCAAGATCAGCCGGCTGGAGGAGACCCCGGACGGACCGGTGGAAGGCTTCTGCATGATGATCCATGCGCTCGCGGAAGCCCCGGTGATGGGACGCTCGCAGGCGGACGATGCCGACGTTCAGGTGGACGGCCTCTCAGTCGCCGGGGAAGCGGCCATGAAGGCCCTGTGCCCGCTCATGAAGCTGCCGCTGGTGCAGGGCAAGGGCGACCTCATCAGCCTCATCGATGTCAACGAGGTGGTGTGCCTGGTGGCCCAGGGGCATTATGCGGAGGCGCGCACCCTCGGCTTCTCCGCCTTCTGCCCGCGCCCGCTGGCGGACCTGGAGCGGCGGCTGGATCCGGCGCTGTTCGTGCGCGTCCATCGGCGCTACCTGGTCAACATCCGCCATGTGCGCGCCGCCACCCGCGAGGACGGCGCCTGGCACCTGGTGATGGCCGACACCGCCCGGACCCGCGTGCCGGTGAGCCGCGGCAAGGTGGAGGCAATCCGCCGGCTTCTGGCGGTTTGACGCGCCCATTAAGCGCCCCTGTGCGAGCCGGCGCATGCCGTTCGTGCAGCCGGGATGCCGTTCATGCAGGCCCCCTGTGGGTCGCGCCTTGGCCGTTGAAGGGCGCCCCTGCGCCGCGCACCGTCCCCTCAAGACGCCGTCCGGCGCTGAACAAGGGGACACACATGGACCAGCCCGCCGCCGGCTTCCCGGCCCTGCATTTCGAGCTTGAGCAGCCCGACCGCTACCTGACCTTCCAGGGCATCGATTTCGAGGGCAACATGCGCCGGGTGCTGGCGCACCTCTACCGCTATATCGACGATCCGGCCCACGGCAACGCCTTCTGGGACCGCTTCAAGGCGCGCCTTCAGGCCGCCGAAGCGGGCGCGGCCACCATCTGCGACAAGCTGCTACTGCTTCACTCCCACGTCTATTACATGGTCGACCTGTTCGAGGAGCAGGAAGACGAGATCGCCCTCGCCGACCTCAAGACGCTGGAAGAGGAGTGTTTCTGAAGGCCAGTTTGGAAATTCAAACAGGCGGCCCCGCAATCACCCCGGCGTGCCGGCGGCAAAGCCCGCCCGCTTCAGCCGCACGATGGCGAGATCCAGGGCCGAGAGGAAGGCCGAGCGGTCGCGGGGGCCGAAGGGCTTCGGCCCGCCGGTGACCGCGCCCGCCGAGCGCAGGTCCTCCATGAGGTTGCGGGTGGCCAGCGCCATGCCGATGGAATCGCGGGTGAAGGGCCGGCCGTTGGGGGCGATCACATCCGCCCCGGCGGCGACGCAGCGGGCGGCGAGCGGCACGTCGGTGGTCACCACCACGTCGCCGCGGATCGCCCGGCCGGCGATGAAGTCGTCGGCCGCGTCCGGCCCCGACGGCACTGTCACCCGCTCCACCAGCGGATGGCGCGGCACCGCGATGGGGGTGTTGGCGACCACGAACACCTTCAGGCTGTGGCGGAAGGCGACCTTGTAGGCCTCCTCCTTCACCGGGCAGGCGTCGGCGTCGATATAAAGGGCGATGGGAGCATCCCTTACCGAAACTTGGCTCATGTCAGGCCGCCGGCTCGCCTGCGGCGGGCGCGGCCTCGCGGGATTCCGCCGAGCCCCGGCGCTTGCGCCAAGGGGTGGCGATAGAGGCCACATCGTCCAGCATGCCGAGCAGCTTGGCCCCTCTTGCCAATTCCTGGTCGAGGGCGGCCATGGTGCGGGCAAGGCCGGGATCCTCGTCCTCCAGCCACACTCCCAGCACGCGTGCGAACAGCACGGCGAGGCCCTTGGCCCGGATGCTGCCGGCAAGGCCGGTGCAGTCGATGCCAGCCGACGCCAGCATCCAGCGCTGGGAGCCTTCCGACAGGCGCAGCAGGTGCAGGGCCAGCAACGGATCGAGCCGGGCGGAGCGGTTGAGCGAGCGCACCGCCTCCTTGTGGGGCTCCAGCGCGTCGAGCCGGCGCATCAGCACTTCGAACAGGCGCTCCTTGGGTCCCTCCCCCGCCAACTCCTCCGCATCCGGCCCACCTTCCGACAAGACGTGCCGGTCGGTGGCGCGGAAGAAGGCGGCGAGCAGGTCCAGGGGCGAGGCAAAGGAGGCGCGCATCTGCGCCAGCGACACGCCGCAGCGCTCCGCCACGTCGCCGAGGGCGATGCGCGCGAACGGCCGCTCGGCCAGAAGGGCGAGGAAGCTGCGCAGGCAGGCGTCGCGGGTGGTCTCGGAGGTCATGTCTTTTCCTCGCAATGGGGAACGGCGCGCCTTGGACCTTAAGAAGAAGAATACGTCATCCAATCCGCTTGCTTCGCAATCTGCTTGGCGCGTGCTCTAGCCCGCCAATTCTTTGCCCCTTCTGGTGGCGGCGGCAACCGCTTCCACCATCAGCGGGCCGAAACCGGCGGTCTCGTTCATCAGAACCCCAAGGGCCGCCGCGGTGGTGCCGCCCGGCGAGGTGACGTTCTGGCGCAGGGTGGCGGCGGGAAGGTCCGATTGGTCCATGAGCGCACCGGCCCCGGCCACGGTGGCGCGGGCGATGCGGGCGGCCAGCTCCGGCGGCAGGCCGGCGGCGGCACCCGCCTGCGCCATCACCTCCGCCAGCAGGAACGCATAGGCGGGACCGGAGCCGGAAACGGCGGTGGCGGCATCCATAAGCGCCTCGTCGTCGATCCATTCCACGATGCCGATGGCGCCGAGCAGGGCGCTGGCAAGGTCGCGCTGGGCGGCGGACACGTTCGCCCCGGGCACGCAGACGCTCACCCCTCGCCCGATGGCGGCCGGGGTGTTGGGAATGGAGCGGACGATGGCCGCCCCCGCACCGAAGATGGCGGACATGAAGGCCAGCGTGCGCCCGGCCATGATGGAGACCACCAGCGTCCCCGCCCCCACCAGCGGCGCCAGCGGCGGCAGCGCATCGGGCGCCACCTGCGGCTTCACCGCCAGCAGCAGCACGGACGGCGCCGGAATGTCGGCGAGAGCAGGATTGACGGCGACGCCCCGCGCGGCCAGGGCGGCGGCGGCATCCGCCGGCAGGTTCGGATCGAGCACCACGGCCTTGCCGGCGGGCAGGCCCAGCTTCAGCCAGCCCTCCAGCATGGCCCCGCCCATCTTTCCGGCGCCCAGCAGCACCACGGGACCGGACAGGGATTTCAGCACGCTCTCGCTCATTTCCGCCTCGTTGGACCGGCGCGCCGCATGGCAAACGCGCCTTGATACCGGACAGCCTTATAACGCCGGGACCCCGCAGGCGTGAACCGCGCCGGCCTCACTGCGCCAGTTGCGCGATCACTGCATTGAGCACCGGGAAGCCGGCGGGCGTCACCGCCAGCCGGTCACCGGTGCGGGTGACGAAACCCGCCGCCGCCAAAGCAGCGATGCGCGCCTCATCCACCCGGCCGCCGAGGCGGGCATGGCGGGCAAGATCCACGCCCTCCTTCAGGCGCAGGCCCATGAGCAGCATCTCGTCCGCCTGCTCGGCCGCCGACAGGGCCTCGTCGGAGACGATGCCGTGCCCGTGCGCCTCCACCCGCGCCAGCCAGTCTTCCGGCGCACGCTCGGTGAAGAGGGCGCGGCGGGTGCCGTCCACCACAAGCCGGCCGTGGGCGCCGGCGCCGATGCCGGCATAGGTGCCGTAGCGCCAGTAGATCTGGTTGTGCCGCGCCTCCGCGCCCGGACGGGCGTGGTTGGAGACCTCGTAGGCGGGCAGGCCGGCCTGAGCCGTCACCTCCTGCGTCACGTCCCACAGGGCGCGGGAAATGTCGTCGTCGGGCAGGATCAGCTTGCCGGCGCCATAGAGCCGCTCGAACGGCGTGCCGGGCTCGATGGTGAGCTGGTAGAGGGAGAGATGCTCGCAGCCCTCGGCCAGGGCGCGCCTCAGCTCCGCCGCCCAGCCCTCGGGGGTCTGGCGCGGGCGGGCATAGATGAGGTCGAAGGAGACCCGCCTGAACGCCCGGCGGGCGATGGCCACCGCGGCCAGGGCCTCGGCTACCGAATGCATGCGGCCGAGGCCCTGCAAATCGGCGTCATGCAGCGCCTGCACCCCCAAGGACACCCGGTTGACCCCCGCCGCGCCATAGCCGGCGAAGCGTTCCGCCTCCACCGAGGTGGGATTGGCCTCCAGCGTCACCTCGGCATCGGCGGTGAGCGGCCAGGCGGCGTTAATGGCCTCGAGGATGGCGGCCACCGTGGCCGGCGCCATGAGCGAGGGCGTGCCACCGCCGAAGAACACCGTCTGCGCCTGCTTCGGGCCGGACAAGGCGCGCATGTGCGCGATCTCGCGGCGGAAGGCGGCGATGAAGCGCGCCTCGTCCGGCGGGGCGTGGCGCACATGGCTGTTGAAGTCGCAATAGGGGCACTTGGCCTTGCAGAACGGCCAATGGACATAGACGCCGAAGCCCGCAGGGTCGGGTACGGGCGAGGCTCCCTCTCCCGCCCAAACTCGGCTGTTGCCAAGTTCGGTTGCCACGGCCTGAGGCCGAACAGATTCGGCCTCAGGCGGGAGAGGGTTCACGTTGGTCCTATCGGAGGAAGCCTGATCCAAGTCTTCGCTCACCCCTCCAGACACGCCTGCGACAGCTTCAGGAAGGCCCGCGCCCGGTGCGAGAGGCCGAAGCCCTTGGGCGGCATGGAATGCTTCTCGTCCGCCGTCATCTCCGCGAAGGTCTTGGGATAGTCCTCCGGGATGAACATGGGATCGTAGCCGAAGCCCTTGGCGCCGCGCGGCGGCCACACCAAGGTGCCCTCCACGACGCCCTCGAACTCCTCCACGTGCCCGTCGGGCCACGCGAGGCACAAAGCGGAGACGAAGCGGGCGCGGCGCTGCTCGGGGGCGATGGCGCCCACCTTCTCCAGCTCGGCCTCAACCTTCTCCATGGCCATCTCGAAGTCCCGGTCAGGCCCCGCCCAGCGGGCGGTGTGGATGCCCGGCGCGCCGCCCAGCGCATCGATGACGAGGCCCGAATCGTCGGCGAAGGCCGGCAGGTTCGCCGCCTGAGCCGCCGCCTGCGCCTTCAGCCGGGCATTGCCGGAGAAGGTTTCTTCCGTCTCCTCCGGCTCGGTGAGGCCCAATTCCCCGGCCGAGACCGCCTCCACCCCGTGGGGGGCGAGCAGCATGCGCATCTCGATGAGCTTGCCGGGATTGTGGGTGGCCACCACGAGCCGGCCCTTGAGGATGCGATGGTCCATCAGCCCACCGCCAGCTTCTGCAGCCCCACCAGCTTCTCCACGCCGGAACGGGCGAGGGACAAAAGGCCCAGCAGTTCGTCCTGCGAGAACGGGGTCTTTTCCGCCGTGCCCTGGATCTCGACGATGCCGCCGGTGCCGGTCATGACGAAATTGGCGTCAGTCTCGGCCACCGAATCCTCGGCATAGTCAAGGTCGAGCACCGGCGTGCCGTTGTAGATGCCGCAGGACACCGCCGCCACGTGGTCCTTGAGCGGGATCTCCTTGACCATGGAGCGCTGACGCATCCAGCTCAGGCAGTCGTAAAGCGCGATCCAGGCGCCGGTGATGGCGGCGGTGCGGGTGCCGCCATCGGCCTGCAGCACGTCGCAGTCGAGGGTTATCTGCTTCTCGCCCAGGGCCACGAGATCGGTGACCGAGCGCAGCGACCGGCCGATCAGGCGCTGGATTTCCTGGGTGCGGCCGGACTGCTTGCCGGTGGTGGATTCACGCCGCGTGCGATCGTGGGTGGCGCGGGGCAGCATGGAATATTCCGCCGTCACCCAGCCCCGGCCCTGGCCCTTCAGCCACGGCGGCAGGCGCTCTTCCAGCGTGGCGGAGACGAGCACATGGGTGTCGCCGAACTTCACGAGGCAGGAGCCTTCCGCGTGGCGCATCACGCCCCGTTCAAAGGAGACCGCGCGCATCTCGTCGGCGGCGCGCTTGCTGGGGCGCATGGGACTTACCTCTTGTCTGGTCATCGGGCGCCCCTTTTAGAGCATTTTCGAGCGAAGTGGAGACCGGTTCGCGTGAAGGAAATGCGGCAGACGCCGAAGAGCGAACGGCTCCCGTGTACGGGGCCCGTTCTTGCGAGGGACGGCGCGAGGGAAGCAAAGCCCTTCCCGATGCGCGACGGCGCTTGTGCAGTGCCCCCGTGATGGACACATAATACGTGTCCCGGGGCAGTCCCGGTTCAGTGGAAAGCGGTGATCCAGTGGCGCTCGATCCGTTCCAGCCCCTGTCGACCGGCGGCCTCGCGCAGATCGATCAGCGCGCGCGGGAGATCTTCCGCCAGATCGTGGAAAGCTACCTGGCTACCGGCGAGCCGGTGGGCTCGCGCAATCTCTCGCGCCTTATCCCCATGACCCTGTCGCCGGCCTCCGTGCGCAACGTGATGGCGGATTTGGAGACGGCGGGCCTCATCTATGCCCCCCACACCAGCGCCGGCCGCCTGCCCACCGAGCGCGGCCTGCGCTTCTTCGTGGACGCGCTGATGGAAATCGGCGACGTGAACGAGCGCGACCGCACCAATATCGAGACCCAGGTGATGGCCGCCGCCAAGACCACCACGGTGGAAGGCGTGCTGCAGGAAGCCTCCGCCATGCTCTCGGGCCTCGCCCGTGGCGCCGGCGTGGTGACCGCCACCAAGACCGACCCGCGCCTCAAGCATGTGGAGTTCGTGCCGCTGGAGCCGGGCCGCGCCCTCGTCATCCTCGTCTCCGAGGATGGGCAGGTGGAAAACCGCGTGCTGCCTTTGCCGCCCGGCCTGCCCACCTCGGCGCTGACCGAGGCCACCAATTTCCTCAATGCCCGCATCCGCGGCCGCACCCTCGGCGATGCGCGGGCCGAGATGGAGAACCTGCTCGCCGAGCTGCGGCTCGACCTCGACGCCCTCACCGCGCGGGTGGTGGAGGACGGCCTCGCCTCCTGGTCCGGCGAGGAGCCGGGCGACCGCAAGCTCATCGTGCGCGGACAAGCCAAGCTGCTGGAGGACCTGCGGGCGCTGGAGGACCTGGAGCGCATCCGCCTGCTGTTCGACGACCTGGAGACCAAGCGCGAGGTGGTGGACCTGCTGGGCCGCGCCGAGGAGGCGCAGGCGCTGCGCATCTTCATCGGCTCGGAGAACCGGCTGTTCTCGCTGTCCGGCTCCTCCACCATCGTGGCGCCCTATCGCGACGGCCAGGGCCGGGTGGTGGGGGTGCTCGGGGTCATCGGCCCGACCCGGCTCAATTACGGGCGCATCGTGCCCATGGTGGATTTCACCGCCCGGCTGGTCAGCCGCGTGCTCGGCGCGCCCGGCGTGGACGCCGCCTGAACGGATCGCCCGAAAGCCGCGAAACTGTCGGGGGCAGTCCGGCGCCGGTTCTCGCGCAGTCTTGATTTTTCCCGCCGTGGCCCCGATATCCGCGTTGACATTAGGCATTTGCCCCTGCGGGGGCGACATTCATGGCAGGGGATAACCGGATGAGCGAGCAGAAGCGCGCGCCCGAGACCGGCGGCGACGCAAGCGAAAACGGTGTGAACGCGGGCGTCAACGAGGCGACCGCCGAGGCCGAAGCCCTCGCGACCGCCGACCAGGAGATCGGGGGCGACTTCGCTGCGGAAAAGCAGCGCCTGGAAGCCGAGATCGCGAGCCTGAAGGACAAGTTCCTGCGCGCCTTCGCCGAGGCGGAGAACATCCGTCGCCGCGCCGAGAAGGAAGTGGTGGACGCCAAGACCTACGGCATCGCCTCCTTCGCCCGCGACGTGCTGAACGTGGCCGACGACCTCGCCCGCGCCCTCGGCACGGTGGACGAGGAGGCCAAGGCCACCGCCGACGGCGCCGTGAAGGGCCTTTTGGAAGGGCTGGAGCTGACCGAGCGCGGCCTCGTCAAGGCGCTGGAAAAGCACGGCATCCGCAAGATCGAGCCCAAGGGCGAGAAGTTCGACCCCAACCTGCATCAGGCCATGTTCGAGGTGCCCGACCCGAGCGTGCCGTCGGGCACGGTGGTGCAGGTGGTGCAGTCCGGCTACGTCATCGGCGAGCGGGTGCTGCGGCCGGCCATGGTGGGTGTCGCCCGCGGTGGGCCGAAGGCCGAGGCCACATCCGGCAAGGACAAGGAAGCCGGGGCGGCCTGACCCTCTGGGCCTGTCGCCGTTATTGTCCCCTACACGAAGGGCCGGAGCACCTTGATCGACGGCCTTTGGTCCAGCCCGATTGGCGAAGCCTTAGTCGGAAGATCCCGGCCGCGCATCCTGCGCGGCCTTTACATCTCGCTGGCGGCGTTTGCCGGGCCGTGCAGGATGGTTTCCCCGGACGGGCCGCTGGACAGGAGGTCCGAAAGGGCCTCTGCGATGGCCCGGCTGGTATAGGGCTTGGCCACGCGCGGCGCGTCGGCGAATTCCGTCGGCATGCGCACGCTGCCGGTGTAGCCCGAGCAGAAGATGAAGGGGATGCCCCGGTCGGCGAGGATGGATGCGGCGGGATAGACCGCCTCCCCCGCCAGATTGACGTCGAGGATGGCAGCATCGACCCGTTCATGGGCGGCGGCTTCCATGGCGCCCGCGAGGCTCGCGATGGGGCCAACCACGGTGCAGCCCAGCGACCTCAGATTGTCTTCCAGCCCTAAGGCGACGAGAAACTCGTCTTCCACGACGAGAACCCGCTTTCCCGAAAAGATCATAACTATACGCCCTGACTGACACCCGTTTCCGCGACAACGGATGGACCTGGCGAAAAGTTCCATTCCTTCCGCAGGATGCTGCGGCCGCGAAACGACGCACCAGGGCGACGAGACGGAGCGCGAGAGGCCGCCAAGCGGGCGGACCCGAGCAGGACGGTCCCAGCGGGACCGTCCCGGGGTCAGCCTGCCGGTCAGTCCTTGGCCCGCTCCACATAGGAGTTGTCGGCGGTCATGATCACCACGCGGGTGCCCGCGGAGATGTGCGGCGGCACCATGGTGCGCACGCCATTGGAAAGCTTGGCCGGCTTGTAGGAGGACGAGGCGGTCTGGCCCTTCACGGTGGGCTCGGTGTCCACGATCTCCAGCGTCACGCGCGCCGGCAGCTCGATGGCGATGGGAACGCCGTTATGGGTGGAGAGCATGCATTCCATGCCTTCCTGCAGATACACCGCCGAGTCGCCCATCACGTCCTTGGTCACGATCACCTGATCGAAATTCTCAGGGTTCATGAAGGTGTAGCCGTCCGAATCCTCGTAGAGGAAAGTGTGCGGGCGGTCTTCCACGAAGGCGCGCTCCACCTGCTCGGTGGTGCGGTAGCGCTCGGAGATCTTCACCCCGTCGGAGATGCGGCGCATGTCGAGCTGGGTGACCGGCGTGCCCTTGCCGGGATGAATATTTTCAGCGGTGAGCACCACATAGAGCTTGTCGTCGATATCGACCACATTGCCTTTGCGCAGAGAGCTGGCGATGACCTTGACCACGTCGCGTCTTCCTTGAACTTTGTGCGGCGGCGTGCCGCTCCTGATCTATCGGCGCGCAACATAGCGATCTTGGCGCACAAAACCAGTCTCGTGCCCGCCTTTCTGCCTCCGGCCCCCTGCCGCAATAAGGATTTCGCGCCCCATGGCGGTATCGACGCCCGGCACAAGCCCCGATCCCAGCGCCAATCCCAGCCCCAATCCCAGCCCATGGTGGAGCCGCTCCGTCCACGCCGACCGGCGGCCGTTCCTGCTGGCGCGCGGGCGCATGATGGCGGCGATCCGCGCCCGCCTTGCCGGCGAAGGCTTCATTGAGGTGGAGACGCCGGCGCTCCAGGTCTCGCCCGGCAACGAGGCGCACCTGCACGCCTTCGCCACCGACCTCATCGGCCCGGACGGTGCCCGGCGCACGCTCTATCTGCGCACGTCGCCGGAATTCGCCTCCAAGAAGCTGCTGGCGGCGGGGGAAGAGCAGATCTTCGAGTTCGCCCGTGTGTTCCGCAACCGGGAGCGCGGCATGGCCCACCATCCCGAGTTCACCCTGCTGGAATGGTATCGGGCCGGTGCGCCCTATAACCGGCTCATGGACGACTGTGCCGGCCTTCTCGCCTGTGCCGCCGAGGCCGGCGGCGTGTCGACCTTCGCCTGGCGGGGACACACCTGCGACCCCTTCGCCGCGCCGGAGCGGCTGACGCTGGAAGAGGCGTTCGCGCGCCACGCCGGCATGGCTCTGGCCACGGTGCTGCCCGCCCCCGGCGAGCGGCCCGATCCGAGGCCGTTTGCCGAGCTGGCGGCGGCGCACGGCATCCGCACCGCGCCGGACGACACCTGGGCGGACATCTTCTCGCGGGTGCTGGTGGAAAAGATCGAGACCCGGCTCGGCATGGGGCGGCCCACGGTGCTGTGCGACTATCCGGTGAGCGAGGCGGCGCTGGCCCGGCCCAAGCCGGAGGATCCGCGCTTCGCCGAGCGCTTCGAGCTTTATGCCTGCGGGCTGGAGCTGGCCAATGCGTTCGGCGAACTGACCGACGCCGACGAGCAGCGCCGGCGCTTCGAGGAGGAGATGGACGAGAAAGAACGGCTCTATGGCGAGCGCTATCCCATCGATGCCGATTTCCTGGCCGCTCTGGCGGCGATGCCGCCCGCGAGCGGCTGCGCCCTGGGCTTCGACCGCCTCGCCGTTCTGGCCAGCGGCGCGCGTCGCATCGAGGACGTGCTGTGGGCACCGGTGGGCTGATGCCAGCTCAGGCGCCGAGCGGGCTAGCTCAGGCCACGCTCAGGCGCCGCGCGGGCTCAGGTGATCTCGAACAGGGTCGAGAAGCCGGAAATGTCGAACACTTCCCGGATCTGCGGCTGGAGCGAGGACAAGGTGAGCTTGCGCTTGGCGGTGCGCATGGCCTTGCCGGCCACCAGCAGGGCCCGAAGGCCCGAGGAGGAGACATAGTCCACGCCGGCGAGGTTCACGAGGAGCCCGCCATCGGTGGTGGTCACCACTTCCATGAGGCTCGCCTCGAACGGCTTCGCGTTGGGCGTATCGAGCCGTCCCGCCACCTTCAGCACCACCTCGGACCCGAGCTGCTCACGTTCGATGTGCATCGGCCTCTTCTCGCTTGCGCGCCTCGCCGGAGGCCGCGTTGACCACGGGATTAGCCTCATTCTCGGGAGCACGCAACGCCACTGCGCCGCGCCGCACCAGCCAGACGCCGCGCTCGAACAGGCTGGTGGCAAGCAGGAGCTGGCGCGCGTCCTCCCCCGTGCCCAGCGCCGAGGCCGCGAGCTGGCGGCGGATGCGGCTCAAGAGGTCGCTGCGGTCGCCCGCCAGCGTGATGATGAGGTCGAGGTCCTCCGCATCGCCGTCGGTGGCGTCGGCCAGTGACAGGATGATGGTGCGCAGGGATTCGGACAGGTTGAAGCCGAGGGGCGGCAGGTCGGCAAAGCCCTCCACCACCTCGGTGAAGGCGTGCAGCGTGTCCTGCAGGGTGCGCACGGTTTCCACCAGCGCCTGCAGATGCAGGGCAGTCTCAAGGCTGCCCCTCGGCACGCCACGGGCGATGAGATCGGACAGGAACTGTTCGATGTCGACGCCGATGGCGTTGGCGCCCCGCCACAGGGCCAGCCGCTCCGCCGGCCCGCTTTGGTCCTGCTGGTCGAGGTCCGGCAGCAGGGTGGGCAAGAGCTTCACCAGCCGCATGATCTCCTGTTCGGCCAGATCGAGGGCGGTGGCGAAATCGCCCAGCGCTCGCTCGTGGATGAAGCGGGGTTTGGAGGCGCCGTCCTCCATGGTGGGCGGGCTCAGCCGCGCTGCGATGGCCTCGGTCACCCCACGGGCGAAGGAAACCGGCACGGCGCCGGCCACCTGCAGCGCCAGGAACAGCAGGGACAAGGAGGCCGAGGCCTTTCCCCCGCCCATCTGCGACAGCAGGGCCACCGGCTCGGCCCCGAGCCACCCGGCGGCCAGAAAACCCGCGCCGACGAGGAGGCAGCCCACCGCCTTCACCAGCACGTGCACGTAGCACAGCTGCCGCCCGGTGCCCTCCAGCTCCCCGGCGGTGAGCACGGCGGAGATGCCCGAGCCGAGATTGGCGCCCATCACGATGACGATAGAATCATCAAGGCCGAGCACCTGGGACTGCATCAGCGCCACCACCAGGATGGTGGGCGTGGACGAGGACTGGCTGACGGCGGCGGCGATGAGCCCCAGCAGGAAGCCGACCCACGGCGAGATGCCAGTGTCGAGGAATGCCGCCAGCGCGCTCACGTCGAGGGCGCGCGGCCCCTGCTTGATATAGTCGAGCCCCAGCAGCACCAGGGCGAGGCCGAGGGCGACGCCCATCCATTCCTTGAAAGCCGGGCGGCGGTCGAGCTTGAACTGGAAGCCGAAGCCCACCATCGCCACCAGGTAGAGCACCAGCAGGCGGAAATCGATGGCGGCCACGAACACCAGGGCGGCGGTGCCCACGTTGCCGCCGGCCACGATGGGGATGGCGTCACGGGTGGCGAGCACCCCGCCGCGCACCAGATTGCCGCTGATGACCGCCACCGCGTTTGACGACTGGGTCGCCGCCCCGGCGAGCGTTCCGCACAGCAGCCCCGCGAACGGCGAGCGGGTGGCGGTGCGCAGCAGGTGCCGCACCCGCCGGCCCGTGGCCTGCTGCAGGTGCGTCGACATGATTTTCAGTCCGACGAAGAGCAGGCCCAGCCCGGCGAGAATTTGCGCAATGATCGCCATGGCTGTTTTGCAGCGCCCTCCGTCCAGATGCGGGATGACCGCACATTCTGGGGCAGGTCTGTATCATTATGACGACGACCACATGACGGCACCCGCGATGCCGGCCCGGCGCCCCGTCGCCGCAGGCCGGGGTGCGGCGGCCAAGTCGCGGCTGGTTGAGTCGCGGCTGGTTGAGTTGCGGCTGGAAAAGACGGGGCGGGAAAGGGTGGGGCTGGAACAGTCTCGCGCGCAAAGGCGCCGCGCGGCGCCCGGCCGGGAGCCATCGCCCGTCCTGTGCCCTTCCGGGGCGCGGACTCAGTCCGGCTTGCCGGCGATGAGGGTCAGGTGGTTTTCCCCGCCCTCGCGGGCATAGGCGAGGGTTTCGAGGAAGTTGCGCATGAGCTGCACGCCATGGCCGCCGATCTTGGCGTCCTCGATGGAGGCGGGCACCTCCGGCTCGGCGATGGTGGTGGGATCGAACGCGACGCCGTTGTCGATCAGGCGCACCGCTACCCGTCCCTCCGGCAGGCGGTAGCATTCGATGCGGATATGCGGGACCACAGTGCTGTCCTGGAAGCCGTAGGACACCACATTGGTCAGCGCCTCTTCCAGCGACAGCTCCAGCGCGAACTGGGTCGCCTGCGACCAGCCCTCATCCTCGGCGAGGGCGCCGAGCCAGCCGGTCGCCTTGGTGATGTCGTCGATGCGGGCCTCCACATCGAGGGAGGAGATCAGGCTCTCGGCGAGCAGCGCGGGCATGGGCGCCCCGTCACGTGCCGCTGGAGGAGCCCGCCGCGGCGAGCGCCTCATCCCGCGTGGCGTGGATCGCCACCAGCTGGTGCACGCCGGTTGCGACCAGCACCTTCTCCACCTGCGGGTCGCAGGCGCACAGGTGCAGGCTGCCGCCCTTGCGCCGCAGCCCCTTGGCGCCGGTGAGCAGCAGCCGGATGCCGATGGAGGCCATGAACGGCGTGCGGGAGAGGTCCACCAGCACCACGTTGGCCGCGTCGCAGGCGGCCTTGAACTGCGGCTCCACCTGGGCGGCGCCGGAAATGTCGAGACGCCCGTCGAGGCTGACGAGGACGACGCCGGGTCGCAGCGGCTGACTCTCGATCTTCATGCGCGCGTGTCTCTCACGATCCAGGGCGGGCGGAACCTGGCACAGGGTGGTCCGCCACTGCGACAGTCCCGCCACGCCGACAGTCTAGTGAAAACGGCCGGAAGCGGAAACAGCGGCCGTCCACGCCCGGGGCTTCACCCCCGGACTTTTCCGGCGCGCTTCAGCCCTCGGCCCGTATCGGCCGCGCGAACAGGACGCCGGCCGCGCCGCATTCCAGCCGGCTGCGCTCGTAGCCGTGCCAGCCTTCGGCGAACAGGGCCTTCTGCCGGGCAGTGTCGAGGGGATCCACCAGCACCGCTTCCGCCGGATCATAGGTGCTGCCGTCGCGCACCAGGACATAGCGGGCATAGCCGCCGAAGAAGAGCTGGATGTCGTGGATGGGGAAGCCCTCGGCGAGCAGGCTCGACCAGCTCGGCGTGTTCACCGGCGCGGCGGTGGAAAACAGCACCATGTCGGGCGGCGCAGCCTTCACCCGTGCCGCGATCAGCACCCGCTGGAGCCCCCGCCCGCGATAGGCCGGGTGCACGGACGCGCCGGCCAGCCGGCCCACCTTCGTCTCCGGCGGCAGGCCGAGCAGGCGGTGCGGCCCATCCTTGGGGGTATGGTCGTGCTGGAGAATGCCGTAGGCCACCAGCATGGGGCCGTCATAGAGCCCGACCGTCCAGCCGCGTCCGCCCAGGATGCCCTCGAAATACGAGCGGTTCTCCGGCTTCACCACCTCCGGCCGCACCAGCGGGCCGATGGCGAGGTGGTGCAGCGCGTCGACCGCATCAAGATCGTCCGGGCCGAGCTCGCGAGGGGTGAGCGGTTCGGTCTGTGCGAACTCGCGCAGGGCGTTCATCAGGTGATCACTTCCGCATAGTTGAGCATGGCGATGGGCGGATACACCCCAAGCTGCTTGGCAATGTTCATGTTGATGATGAGCGCGAAGCGCCTCAGCGTCTCTATGGGAATATCCCGAGGGGGCACGCGCTGCACCAGCACCTCCACCGCCTTCGACGCGGCCAGCTGGCCCACCGAATAGTACCGGCTCACCAGGCCCACGAGGCCGAGACCCTCGCGCAGGAAGTATTCAGTGGCGCCGAAGGTGGGCAGGCCCGCCGCCAGCGCCGCCGGCCCCACCCGGTCGAAGATGGTGGCGAGGAAGGTATCCGCGGGCAGATAGAGCCAGTCGGCGCCCTGTGCCTTCAGGTTGCGCACGAAGTCCTCCACCCCGTCGCCGGTGGGCCGGCTGCCCACCATGGTGAGGGGCTGGGCGATGACGCTCGCGTTGATGCCGGCGGAGAAGGCCTGCATCTCCTCGATGATGGCCACCGAGTTGCGCTCGTTCGGCGAGTAGATGACGCCCACCTTGTGGAACGCCTTGTAGCTCTGCATGGCGCGCATTTGCACGTCGGTTGGCACCACGTGCACCGCCCCGGTGACGTTGCGCCCGGACGAGGCCAGCGAGGGCGCGATCTTCACCTGCACCGGCGCCGCCACCAGCGCGAACACCACCGGGATGTCGCGCACGAACGGCGCGTCCGGCGGCGCATCGTAGGGGCCGGCGACGGCGAGGGTGTTGGGGGTGCCGTAGGTATAGATGAGGTCCGGCTTGAAGCTGGGCAGCACCTCCGCGAGGATCGGCTTCACCCGGCCCGCGTCGCGCTCCACGTCGCGGGTGAGGAACTCCACCTTGATCTCGTTGGCGGCGAAATAGTCGCGGAACCCGCGCTCCACGTCGGTGTCGCCCCGGAAGGTGAGCATCAGGACGCGGAACGGCTCGGCCCGCGGCGCGGCGGCAGATCCCGAGGCCACCGGCCCGGTGGGGGCCGGCTGGCCGTGGGCGCCGGGCAACCGGCCGGCGAGCCCTGCGGCGCCGGCACCGAGGCCCAGGGCAAGGAGGGAGCGGCGGTCCATCAGGCGGAGCTTCCTTCCGATGCGGCCGCGGACGAGGCGCGGCGGGGGTGATGCGCGGTTCTAAGCCCGGATAGCGCAAACAGGGCTGCTCCGGCTACTACCACAGCGCCGATAAGCGTGGTCGCGGCCGCAAATCCGATGGTCGCCATGAGAAAACCGGCACTTGCGGGTCCCGCGGCGTTGCCGCTGCGCTCCACCAGCCGGAACAGGCCAAGAACACCGGCCGCCCGCCCGCCGCCGAGCGCGGAGGCCGTGTCGGCCACCAGCGCCGACTGGGAGGCGATGGACAGGGCCTGCCCGTAGCCGAGCGCCACCAGCGCCACCACGATGAAGGCAATGGACGGATTGAGCACCATGGCCATGGCGCCGAGCCCCGACACCAGCGCGCCGGCCACCACGAAGCCGCCGCGGGCATCGAACCGGTCGGCCATGGCGGCGAAGAACGGCACCGCCAGCACCATGATGATGGGATAGATCATCTGGAAGCGGCCGATGGCGGCGGAGGTGTAGCCGAGGCGCTGCAACTCCAGCGGCACCAGCAGGAAGCACAGGGCCGCGAACAGGAACTTGGCCGGGAATGCGCAGCCGAACAGCAGTGCCATGAGCCCCGGCGCCCGCGCCGCGTCCTTGAGATCGGCAAGGCCCACGCCCGCCGCCGCGCCCGCGCGCCGGACCGTCTTCGGCAGGGTCAGCAACGCCACCACGAGGGCCACGAGGGCAAGGCCTGCTGAGGCCATGAAAGCGGCCGGCGCCCCCAGCCGGTCGGCGATGACGCCGCCGATGGGCGGTCCGCACAGGCTCGCCACCATGATGGCCCGCACGAACACCGCGAGCGCCGCGCTGCGCGCCGCCCCGGCGGAAAAATCCACCACATGGCCCTGGGACGAGACGAAGACCAGCGCATAGCCCACCGCCGTGGCGACGCGCGCGCCCACGAACAGGCCATAGGACGGGCTGACCGCCGAAAGCGCATAGCCGGTGGCCGCCAGCAGGGCGCCGAAGACGAACCCCGGCCGCCGGCCGAGCCGTTCCGAGATGCCGGCGAACGGCACCTGGCACAGGGCCACCACCGCCATGAAGGCGACGATGGGCAGGCTCGCCGCGAAATCCGGCGAGAGGGCACTGCCGCCGGCGATGGACTGGGCGAATCGCGGCAGGAACGGCCGCGTCAGCTCCTCCGCCAGCATGAACAGGAACAGGGCGGGTCGCACCGCGATGGCGGCCTCGCTCTCCGCCGCCTGGACCCGGCCGAGGCCGGTCCGGGTTTCAAGGTCGGCGAGGCGCGCGAGCGCCGCGGCGTCGCCCCGCGCTTCCGCCGCCGCCCGGATCGCCGCGTGGCGTTCGGCGAGGGCATCCACCTGGCGGTCGATGGGCCCGACAAGGCTGCCGGCGGCGCCCGGATCGCCCTCGTGCCGCGCCAGCATGCCCCGCCCCAGCGCCTTCAGGCGCCGCTCCACCGCCATCAGCGCGCCGATGCCGCGCGAGCCGACCACGAGGGCCACCAGCTCCAGCGCCACCAGCAGGGAAACGACACCGATAAAGGCCACGTCCACCAGCACCGCGCCCACCTGCGCCGTCACCGCCGTCGGATCCACCAGGATCACCACGTCGCCGAGCCGCCGCCCGGACGGGTCCGCCACCGGAACGCGGGCCTGCGGCGCGCCCTCGAAGCCCGTCGCGTCGCCGGCGCTGGCCAGCTCCGCGCCTGCAGCGGACACGAGGCTAATCTGGGCGAAATCGGGATTTGCGGCGCGCAGGCTGTCGAAATAGTCGCTCACGCCCACCAGCCGGTCGAACGGCACCCCGACCGTGCCGGCGCGGCCCAGCAGGTCGGCGGCGGACCGCGCCACCGTATTGGCCTTGGCCAGGATCTCGGGGGCGATGGTGCGGTGGGCCGCCCGCTCGGCCCCCCAGCCGATGAAGGCGAGGGCCGAACACAGGATGAGCACGATGGCGATGGTGATGCCGCCACGCAGCCCGATCATGCCCGCCTCCGCGATTCGGTAGGCCCGGAAGGGGGTTTTCCGGACGGGGATTTGCCCGAAGGGGATTTGCCTGAAGTCGATTTACCCAAGGACAGGTTGCCGCTGCGGGACCCTCCCGCCGCCTCGCGATGGATGCTATCGGCCGCCGCCAGGGCGGCCCGCGCCGCCGGCGGCCAGCCGCGCGGATCGGAGGCGCGCCGCACGGCCCGGCGCAGCAGGGCGGCCAGCAGCAGCCCGATGACGACGGTGGCGACGCCCGCGCCGATGAGCGCCGGCAGGGCGATCACCTTGAGGTCCTCGCCCAGCGCCGCCGCGCCGGCGGCGAGGATCTGGGGGTCGTACCGCACCACCACGTGCCCGATGACCTCGTTGAGGTCGTTGCGCACCGGCCGGGTGAGGCCGCGCCCGCCATCCTGGGCTTCGGCAATGCCGACGCGCGCCGGATCGCTGGAGAACAGCACGATGCCATGCTCGTCGGCCAGGTCCATGGAGCGGATGGCGGGCTCCACCCGCGCTTCGCGGTCGAGCAGGCTGGTCAGGGTGCTCTGCGCCGGCAGGGCGATGCCCAGCGAGGCGGCCTGCTCGGCCACGTCGGCGGCCCGCTCGGCGGCAATGCCGAATCGCGCCTCGATGACCGAGCGGTGGGCATTGAGCAGGGTGACATAGGAGAAGTAGGCGCCGAACGCGACGCATGCCGCCGCGATCAGTGCGAACACAGCGATCAGCCCGAGAGTGGTCCGCGCCATGTGTTGGATCCGCGTGTCTCTGGTCCGTAAGAACAGGCCGAAGCGTCTTACCCGAAGCGTCTTACCGGAATCGTTTTGCCGGAACCGTCTTGCCCGAATCGTCTCGCCGCTGACGGCAATTTGCGACAGAGGCAACCTCCTACCCTGCCGGCAGGGTTCTTCATGCCACGAAAAGGGATCTGAGATTGAAGGTTTTTTTGGTCATCGATGAGTTTTTGTCTGGTTTGGCTTGAAGCTGGCGGTTAACGTCCGGCCGGCCCTTCCACCGAAGCTCACTGCATGACTTTCGTAAGCCGGCTCATCCTGGTCGCCGTCCTTTCCGTGAGCGCCGCGGTGATCGCGGTGGCCGCTATTGCCTTCACGGCGAGCGACAAGGTGGGCGAGGAGATCGAGCGCGCCCGCGTCGCCAACCTGCTCGGCACCCTGCGCGCCTCCACCGAGGCCAACCTCTCCATCGGCCTGCTGCTCGACCAGATCTCGCTGCTGCAGCCGCGCATCGAGCGCGAGAAGGCGAGCGACCCCTCCATCCTCGCCATCGACATCTTCAATGCCGCCGGCCGCGCCATCTATTCCACCGATCGCAGCGTGATCGGCGAGGAAGTGACCCCGGGCTGGGTCCGGAACCTGGCCTCCGAAGAGGTGTGGACCGAGGCGGAGCGCGGCGACACGGTGTTCGGCACCCGATTCGAGAACGACCTCGGCGTCGCCGGCGGCATTTCGGTGACGGTCTCGGACGAGGCGCGCAGTTCCCGCGCCAGCCGGCTCGGCCTCGACCTCGTCTCCCGCACCGCGATCCTCACCCTCGCCGCGGCGCTGGCCGCCAGCCTTGCCGCGGTGACCTTCGCCTATGTCCTGACCCGGCCGTTCGACCGGGTCGCCCGCATCCTCAGTGGCGAAGGAGCGACCTCCAACGACGACGGCCCCCTCACGCAACTCGCCGATGAAACGGTGAAGAGCTGGCGCGACGCCGAGGATCGCGTGGATCGCGGCCTCGGCCAGCTGGGAGCGCTCGACGATGCCGCATGAGCTTCCGGAGGGGGGACGCGCCCGCCTGCTGACCGGCCTGTTCGCCCTTTTCGTCACCTTCATCCTCGGCTCCCTCGCCGCGGCGGTGCTCCTCAACGGCTACCGCGCGCGGGTGGAGGAGAGCGCGCGGCGCGACGCGCTCGTCATCGGCACCTCGGTGGCGCGCACCCTGGCGCAGCAGTTCGAGAAGGCGGCGCGCTTCGGCATCCCGCTGAAGCTGCTGCCGGGAGTTGAGACCCACCTCTCCGAAACCCTGACGCGCACCCCCGGCCTGACCCAGATCGTCCTGCGCGGCGCCGACGGCCGCGAGATCCGCAGCGCCATCGGCGAGCATCCGGGCGCTGATTCGGTGTCCGCGCCGGTGACGGTGGACGGCAATACCGTGGCCTCGGTGGAGGTCACCACCAATCCTGCGGCCCTCGCCACCTCGTTCGCCGACATCGGCGTCAAGGCCGCCGTGGTGGTGGCGGTCTGCGCCGCGCTCGCCGCCCTTGCCGCCGGCCTCCTGGTGGGCGGCGCCCTGGAACGCAACCGTCATCGACTGGCCGAGGGCCTGCTGGCGGCGGTGGACGGGCATTACGGCACCTCTGACGACCCGTTGCGATACAGCCGCCGGTCCGGACCGCACGGCGCGGTCGGCCGCGCCTTGCGGGCGCTGGAACGGGGCAACCGGCGGGTGGCCGATCGCCGCGCCGTGTTCGAGGCCTATGCGGAGGAATTGCTGGCGGTGGATTTCGACGGCGGGCTGCGGCCGGACGTAGAACGAGTGCGGCGCGAGGTGATGGCCCCGCCCGGCGCGGCTGAGACGGAACGAGGGGTCTGATGCTGCTGCGTACCCGCATCACCCTGATCGTCGCCATCGGCTTCGCCGTCCTCATGCTGGGCATCTGGGGCGCCACCCTGCTGCGCGACCGCGTGGCCGAGACCCAGGAGGCGGAGCTGGCCATCGAGGGCCAGACCGTGCTCTGGCGCGAGATCGTCGCGTTCCAGACCTCGAACCTCGCCCGTATCCTCGAGCGGGTGGACAGCTCCGCCGCCTTCCGCATCGCGCTCGGCTTCTCCGACCGGCCGGGCGTTGCCGCCGCCATCCGCGAGCTCGGCGTCAACATCAACGACGACGACACCTATTTCGAGGTGATGACCGCCGACCGCGAGGTGGTGTTCAGCGACGGCGGCACCGCCAACCGCTACATCCTCGACGCCGGCAGCCTCGACCGGGCGCTCAAGGGCGAGGTGCTCTCCGGCCTGCGGCAGGTGGGCGCCAACCAGGTGGTCGTGCTGACCACCCGCACCGTGGAGCTTCCCGGCAAGGGCACAGCCGTGCTCATCCTCGGGCGCGACGCCGCCCTCGGCATGGAGCGCTTCGCCCGCGGCCTCACCGCAACGACCACCCTCGTCACCCTGCGCGGCCGGGTGGTGGCTAGTACCGACTTCCGCTTGTGGGAACGGGCCAAGCTCTCCATCACGCCGCGCCGGCCCACCTCCGAGCGCATGGTGCTGGACGGGCGCAACTACAACGTCACCAGCATCCCCATTTCAGACATCAGCGCCAGCACCGTGGGTGCGCTGGTGAGCTTCGAGGACACCACCGAGACCGTCCAGGCGACCGCCTTCATCCGCCAGTCGGCAGTGACCGGCGCCATCGGCCTGGTGCTGATCGGCGTCATCGGGCTCAACGTGTTCCTCTGGTACAGCTTCCGGCCGCTGGAATCGGCCATCGACGTGCTGCAGGCGCTGGCGCGGGGCGACACCTCCGTCACCGTCGGCCACGTGGGCAACGACGAGATCGGCCGCATCGCCTCCGCCGTGCTCGCCTTGCGCGGTAATGTGCAGGCCCTTGCCGAGACCCGGCGCCAGCGCGAGCGCGTGCGCCGCCGGCAGGAGGCGGTCATCTCCGCCGAGTTGCAGGCGCTGGCCGACGCCATCGACCCCACCGACCGCGAGGAAGTGCTCGCGCTGCTCGCCAAGGGTTCCGAGGGCGAGCAGGACGACGAGCTGCGGCGCGTCGCCCGCGTGCTGCACGACCTGTCGCGGCGCATCGTGGAGCAGCACACCCGGCTGTCCTCCATGGTGGTGGAACTGCGCGAAGCCCTCATCACCAAGACCAAGCTCGCCGGCCTGCAGCAGGAGCTGGAGATCGCCCGGCAGGTGCAGCTCGCCATCCTGCCCAAGGAATTCCCGCCGGACGCCCGCGTCGCCATCCACGGCCAGATGACGCCGGCCCGCGAGGTGGGCGGCGACTTCTACGACTACTTCATGATCGACGACACCAACTTGGGCTTCGTGGTGGCGGATGTCTCCGGCAAGGGCGTGCCGGCGGCCCTGTTCATGGCCATCGCCCGCACACTGCTGCGCTCCACCGCCCTGTTCGAGCGCTCGCCGGCCAGCTCTATCCGCCGCCTCAACGACCTGCTGGCGGTGGAGAACGAGCAGATGCTGTTCGTCACCGTGCTCTACGGCGTGATCGACCTGTCATCCGGGCGCGTCACCTATGTGAATGCCGGCCACAACCTGCCCTATCGCATCACCCGCGCGGGTGAGGTCTCCACCGTGCCCTCCACCGGCGGCATGGCGGTGGCGGTGCTGGAGGGCTTCGTCTACGTGGAGCACGAGCTGCATCTCCAGCCGGGCGACACGCTCTTCCTCTACACCGACGGCGTCAACGAGGCGTTCGACGTGGACGAGAAGCCCTATGGCGAGGAACGGCTGGAAGACCTGCTCCGCAGCGGCGCCGCGGACTGGTCGGTGCCCGAACTGTCGGAGCGGGTGCTGGCCTCGGTCCATGTGTTCGAACGCGGCGCGCCGCAGGCCGACGACATCACCTGCCTGACGCTGCGGTACTTCGGTGGCCACGGACCGCGCCGTACCAGGTAAGCGCCAGATGAGCACGAAGGCCGCAACGGACCGTGCGCAAACGTGAAGGCCCGCGCCCCGCTTCGAGGGTGACGGCGTCGGCGGCAACAGGGTAAGACACCCATGCTCGGCCCACGCCAGCGGGCACGGAAGCACAAGGGCAGGGATCAACCCCGCCGCGGACCAGACGAGGGGAGGCGCAATAACCGGCGGCAATCGCCGGAAGGGACGGCATCATGCCGGCCCGGGGAGGAGTGTCGATCGTGACCATGAATGCGCGAACGGCCGAATGGCCGGCCGGGGAAGTCTCCACCATCGGCGCCGTGGGCGTCGCCCATTTCTGCAGCCACCTGCTCCAGCTCGCCCTCGCCCCCCTGTTCCTGATGATGCGGGCGGACCTCGGCGTCTCCTTCGTCGCCCTGGGCGCGGTGCTCGCGGTGTTTTATCTCTTCTCCGGGGTTGGACAGGTGACTGCCGGCATCCTGGTGGATCGCTTCGGCGCCCATCGTCTGCTCCTCGCCGGCGTGCTGCTGCAGGGCACCGCCACGGCGGCCATGGGCCTTGCGCCCCATTACCTGGTGCTGCTGCCGCTCGCCGCCCTCGCCGGCCTCGGCAACTCGGTCTACCACCCGGCGGATCTCTCCATCCTCAGCCACAAGGTGGCGCCGGCCCGGCTCGGGCGCGCCTTCGCCGCCCATGTGATCGCCGGCAGCATCGGCTTTGCGCTCTCCCCCCTCGTCTCCGCCGCCATCGCCACGGCCTATGGCTGGCGCACCGCGCTCGGCGCCATGGGGCTCGGCGTGGCGGTGCTCGGCCTCGTGCTGCTGGTCTGCCGCAAGGCCCTGAAGACCGATCCGGAGCAGGGTGCCGCGCACAGCGCCAAGGCCGCGCACGGCCCCGCCCCCACCTTCTTCCAGGTGCTGGCCATGCCGGTGGTGCTCACGGCCTTCCTGTATTTCCTCCTCACCTCCATCTCGCTGTCGGGCATCCAGAGCTTCTCCATCGTCGCCCTGAAGGAGGGCTTCGGCGCCACGGTGGCGCTGGCGACGCTGGCGGTCGCGCTCTACCAGTGCGGCAATGCGGCAGGCGTCGCCCTGGGCGGGGCGGTGGCGGACCGCACCGCCAACCATCACCTCATCGCCATGGGCGGGCTCGCCTGCGCCTGCGCGCTGGCGCTGCTCGCGGCCCTGCTGGTGGTGCCGCCGGAGGTGACCGTGGGCCTGGTGGCGCTGGTGGGCTTCGCCATGGGCATGACCACGCCGTCCCGCGACGTGCTGGTGCGCGGCGCCGCGCCGGCGGGGGCGACGGGCAAGGTGTTCGGCGTGGTCTATTCGGGCTACGACATCGGCGCGCTCTTGGGCCCGCTGATGTTCGGCCTCATGCTCGACCACCACCTGCCGCGCCTGGTGTTCGTGGGCGCGGCGATCCCCCTCGGCCTCGCGGTGCTGACCGCCTTCGCGGTGCGCCGCCGGCCGCAGTGAGCGGAGCGGCTGTTATGCCATCGGCCTTATGTCTTCGACCGAGGCCGTCAGGCCCGCCAGGCGCCGCGGGGGCTTGGCCCGCGGCTTCAGGGCCTGGCCGCAATCACCCCGTCATGCCCGGGCTTGTCCCGGCCATGACGGAGAGAAAGCCCCATCGCGGGTTGCAGGCGTCCATCCAAGCGATTTTTCAAACGGGTCCTACCCGCCCGGCAGCACCTTGCCGGGATTGGCGAGGCCCTTGGGATCGATGGCGGCCTTGATGGCCGCCATCAGCTCCAGCGCCACCGGGTCCTTGTAGAGCGGCAGTTCCTCGCGCTTGAGCAGGCCGATGCCGTGCTCTGCCGAGATGGAGCCGCCGAGCCCGGCCACGATGTCGTGGACGATGCGGTTGAAGCCTTCCCAGCAGGCCAGATAGGCCGCCTTGTCCATGCCCACCGGCTGGCTCAGGTTGAAATGGATATTGCCGTCGCCCATGTGGCCGAAGGCGCACACCCGCACCCCCGGCATATGGGCCTCGCAGGCGCGGGCCGCCTCGGCGATGAAGTGCGGCACCCGCGACACCGGCACCGACACGTCGTGCTTGATGGAGCCGCCCTCGAACTTCTGGGCGTCGGACAGGGCCTCGCGCAGCTTCCAAAGGGCCTCGGCCTGGGCCTCGCTGGCGGCGATCACCGCATCCTCGATCTCCCCCGCCTCGAACGCCTCGCCGAACACCTCCAGCGCCAAGGCGGAGAGGTCGTCGTCGCGGCGGGTGGAGGTGAGTTCGGCGAGCGCATACCAGCCGTGGTCGCCGGCCAGCGCGCGGGTGGTGCCGGGAATATGCGTCAGCACCGTCTCCATGCCGAAGCGCGGCAGGATCTCGAAGCCGGTGAGCGCATCCCCCGCCACATTGCGCAGCCGCTGGAACAGCTTGAGAGCGGCCTCGGGGCTTGCGAGGCCGGTCAGCGTGGTGGCGTGGGCGCGTGGCGCCGGATAAAGCCGCAGCACGGCGGCGGTGATGATGCCGAGCGTGCCTTCCGCACCGATGAACAGGTCCTTCAGGGCGTAGCCGGTATTGTCCTTGCGCAGGCGGCTGAGGCCGTTCCAGATCCGCCCGTCCGGCAGCACCACTTCCAGCCCGAACGTGAGTTCCCGCATGTTACCGTAACGCAGCACGGCAGTGCCGCCGGCATTGGTGGAGAGGTTGCCGCCGATGCGGCAGCTGCCTTCCGAGGCGATGGAGAGCGGGAACAGGCAGCCCGTCTCCGCCGCCGCCTGCTGTACCTGATGGAGCGTACAGCCTGCTTCCGCCACCACGGTGAGATCGATGGGGTCAAGGTCGCGGATGCGGCTCATGCGCCGCAGCGAGAGGAGCAGGCCGCCGAACGGCACCTGCCCGCCCACAAGACCGGTATTGCCGCCCTGCGGCACCACGGGAACCCCCGCCTCGGCGCAGGCGGCGACGATGAAGGACACCTCGTCCGTGGTCGCCGGCTCCACCATGGCCGGGGTGGCGCCCTGGAACAGGCCACGTCCTTCCACCAGCCAGGGGGCCAGCTCCGCCGCGTCGGTAACCACGCGGGCGGGACCGATGCGCGCGGCGATGCGCTCCAGCAGCGCAGCAAGGCGGGCGGCATCGAGAAGGACGGGATGCGGGGCGTGGCTCGACATGGCCGGGAGGGTGCCGCACGGCCCCAGGCTCCGCAAGGGCCGGGTTGGGTGCGGTGCGGAATCGCATCCCGGACCAGCGACTGCGCAGTCGGAGCGTCGAGCCGGGATACAGCGCAAGACGCCTGCACGGCAGGCCAGATCAATGCGGGCCGATGGGTTGGAAGCGCCTTCGGCGGTTCCGTGCGCTGGGCCCCGGCTCTCCTTGCGCCATCGCTCCAGTCGGCTGGGGCATGAATGGCGGGAGTAAGGGCGAGGGGCAGACCCTCGCCCTCGACCTCCTCAGGCGGCGGCCTTCAGCCCCACGTCGGGCAGTTCCGGACGGGTCTTGAGAGCGGCCGCCATCAGCGCTTCCACCTCGGCTCGCTCGTGGTCCAGCAGCGCCAGGCGCGGCGGGCGGGTAAGGAAGGTGCCGCGGCCCATGATGTGCTCGCACAGCTTGATGCACTGGACGAGGTCGGGGCGCGCATCGAGGTGCAGCAGCGGCATGAACCACTCATAGAGCTTCATGGCTTCCGCATAGCGGCCGGCGCGGGCGAGGCGGAACAGGGTCTCGCCCTCGCGCGGGAAGGCGTTGGACATGCCCGACACCCAGCCCTGCGCGCCCATGGCGATGCTCTCCACCACCACGTCGTCGAGGCCGGCGAACATGATGAAGCGGTCACCCACCTTGTTGCGCAGGTCGATGAAACGGCGGGTGTCGCCCGAGCTTTCCTTGAAGCAGACGATGGTCTCGCAATCCACGAGCGAAGCAACCACGTCCGGGGTCACGTCGTTCTTGTAGACCGGCGGGTTGTTGTAGATCATCACCGGCAGGTCGGTGGCCTTGGAGACGGTGCGGAAATGCGCCGCCGTCTCATGGGGCTTGGAGGAATACACCAGCGCCGGCATGAGCATGATGCCGTCCACGCCCACCTTGGCGGCTTCCTTGGCGGTGGCGATGGCGAATTCGCTGGTGAACTCGGCGATGCCACAGATCACCGGCACCCGGCCGGCGGCCACCGCCTTGCCGGCTTCCATCACCTGGATCTTCTCGGCGGTGGTGAGCGAGCAGTTCTCACCCACGGTGCCGCACACGATCATGCCGGACACGCCGTCGCGGATCAGGCCTTCCATCACCTTGGCGGTGGCGTCGATATCGAGCGAATAGTCGTCGCGGAACTGGGTGGTCACGGCCGGGAAGACGCCTTCCCAGCTGATTGCCGGCTTCATCTCATGTCATCCTTGTGTCGATAAGGGGTGCGGACAAGGCCCTGCCCTGTCCGCGTGCGGGTTTCAGGGATCAGAGGGCGGCGCCGGCCTTGCGCAGGTCGGCGAGGATCGGGGCCTTGGGCAGCCAGATCTTGTCGTATTCGGCGATGATCTTCTCGCGGTCGGCCACTTCCGCCACCTTGATCGGGATCACCGCCTTGAACTTCTCCAGCAGCACCGGCTCGTTCACCACGGTCTCGTCCACCTGGGCGTCGAGGGCGCTCTTGGTGAGCTTGCTGATGAGCGCCTTGTCGGCGGGCGAAAGGGTCTGCCAGACGCGGCCCGAGACCAGCGCGATGACCGGCATGAAGATGGCGTCCATCTTCAGCATGGTCTTCGACACCTTGTCGAAGCGCTGGTTCCAGGAGAAGTCGAGGTCGGCCTCAAGGCCGTCCACCTGGCCGTTGGACATGGCGTCGAACACCGCCGGGGTGGGGATGGGCGTCGGGGCGGCGCCGAGCAGCTGGTAGAAGTCGCGATAGGCCGGCGTGGTGTTGATGCGCAGCTTCATGCCGTTGAGGTCCTTGATGCCCGTGATGGGCTTCGCGGAGAACACGACGCGCATGGTGGTGATGCCCCAGGCCAGGCCCACCGTCCCGGTCTCCTTGGGCAGCACGTCGAGCAGGCTCATGGCCACCGGGGTGCGCACCAGCTTGCCGGCTTTGGCGGTGGAATCCACCACCCACGGGGCATTGATGGCGGCGATGGCCGGCACCCGCGAGCCCAGTTCCGCGGTCATGATCCAGCCCATGTCGAGGGCGCCGGTCTGCATCTGCTGCAGCATGGCCGCCTCGTTGCCGAGCTGGCCCGAGGGGAAGACGGTGATGGAGAGGCGGCCTTTGGTCTCCTCCTTCAGCATGGCCCCCACCTTGTCGGCGGCCACGTTCCAGGGATGGCCGCCGGGGGTGATAATGCCGAGGCGGAATTCCCGCGCCTCCTGGGCCCGCACCACGTTGGGCATGGCAAGCGGAAGGGCGGCGCCGGCGGCGGCACTCATGAGGAAATGACGACGGGACAAAGTCATGGCAGGGCGGGACATGGCAGGGCTCCGGGAAGGTTGGTTTTATTTGACGAGGACGGTCGACAGCCACGGCACCAGCGACAGCAGCACCAGAAGCGCGCAGGCGGCGAAGAAGAACGGCAGGGTGACGTAGAACATCCGCCCCACCTTCGCCCCCGTAACTGCGGAGGCGACGAAGAAACACAGGCCTACCGGCGGGGAGAGGAAGCCGAGGACAAGGTTGATCACCACCACCACGCCGAAATGCACGGGATCGATGTGGTAGACATCCACGGCGATGGGCAGAAGGATCGGCACCGTCATGATGAGGCCGGGCGCGCCGTCGATCACCGTGCCGATGACCAGCAGGATCACGTTGACCAGCAGCATGAAGCTGATGGGGTCATGGGCCACGGTCTGCACCCAGGCCGCCACCGCCTGCGGGACCTTGCCGTAGACCAGCACCCAGGAGAACACCGCCGCCACCGCCACCAGGAACAGGATGACGGACGAATACAGCCCGGCCTTCAGCAGCATCTGCGGCAGCTGGGAGAAGGACAATTCCTTGGTCCAGTAGCGGCCGATGAGCAGCGCCGCGAGCGCGCCCACCGCCGCCGATTCCGTCGCATTGGCAAGGCCGGTGAGGATGGAGCCGACGATGACGATGGGGATGAGCAGGGTGGGGATGGCATTCAGCACGATGTCCGCCCGCTGGCGCCAGGTCATGCTTTCGCCGCGGGGGTAATTGTAGAAGAAGCCCATGATGTAGACGCACAGGCAGAACAGCCCGGTCAAAAGCACGCCGGGGATGATGCCGGCGATGAGCATGTCGCTCACCGAGACCTGCGCCAGCACTGAATACACCACGAACATGATGGACGGCGGGATGATGGGTCCCAGCATGCCCGCATAGGCGGTGAGGCCGGCGGCGAAGGTCTTGTCGTAGCCCTTCTTCTCCATCTCCGGCACCAGGATCTGCGCCATGATGGCCACCTGCGCCGTGGCCGAGCCGAGGATGGACGAGACCAGCATGTTGGCGATGAGGTTCACATAGGCGAGGCCGCCGCGCATGCGGCCCACCACCGCCATGGCCATGTCGATGAGCCGGCGGGTGATGCCGCCGCCGTTCATGATCTCGCCGATCAGCACGAACAGCGGGATGGCGATGAGGCCGTAGCTGTCCACGCCGCCGAACAGCTGGGTGGGAAAGGTCTGCAGCAGCAGCGGATTGCCGGTGGCGAGGATGAACGCCACCCCCGACAGGGCCAGGCACAGGCTGATGGGCACGCCCACCAGCATGGTGATGAGGAATGCGGCGGTGGTGACCATCAGCTTGCCGCCTCCGCATTGGCCATGGGGAAGCCGCGGTAGACGCGGCGCGGCACGAATTCCAGGTCTTCCACCAGGTTGGCGAGGCCGTGAATAGTGATGGAGACGCCAAACAGCGGGATGACGAGGCTGACAGCCCAGGTCGGCCAGTTCAGGGTCTGGGTATGCTCGGTATAGAGGAAGTTGAAGGTCTCCCCGGCGAAGGTCCTGGCATCGAACCCCGCCGCCGCGATGCCGACGGGATCCATCCACAGCCAGCACATGTAGGAGAGCATCAACCCGAACAGCACGGTGAAGGCCGTGGCGATGGCCCGCGCCACCTTCACCCCGGTGGGCGGCAGGCGTTCGGTGAGCATGCCCACCGAGAAGTCGAGGCGCAGGCGCGTCATGGCCGAGGCGCCGATGAAGGCCAGCCAGACCACGGCGTAGATGGCCGATTCATCGATCCAGTAGATGGGCGTCCCGGAATAGCGGGTCACCACATTCAGCAGGATGAGGCAGCCCACGAGCCCCATCAGCCCGATCACCGCCACCCGCTCGAAGGCGAGGAGGCCGGACGAGAGGGCGAGCAACAGCCCGCACGGCCCCGCTCCCGCGGCGCCTGTCTTGGTCGCATGGTTCATGTTTTCGTCGCTCTGGAAGGCGGACCCTTGTGGGCCTCGATTTGGTGCTTTCAATCTGAATGTAGATTTTATACAATCGACACGTCAATACCCCGCCAACGATTTTTAATGTAGCTCTGAACCTCATGAATTCCGGCAGCCCGACCGCCGCCCAGAAGGGCCTCAAGCACCGCACGCTCTCGGCGGCGATCCTCGACCAGTTGCGCCAGTCGATCCTCGACGGCACCCATCCCGCCGGCACCCAGCTGCGGCAGGATGCGCTGGCGGATGCCTATGGCGTCAGCCGCATCCCGGTGCGCGAGGCGCTGTTCCAGCTGGAGGCCGAGGGGCTGGTGCGCATGGTGCCGCAGAAGGGCGCCATCGTCTCAGAGCTGTCGGTGGAGGAGATCAACGACGTGTTCGAGCTGAGGCGGATCATGGAGCCGCGCCTGCTGGAACGCGCCATCCCGCTGTTCACCGACGCGGACTTCACCAGGCTCGACGCCATCCACGCCCGCTTCACCGCCGCCACCAAGGCCCACGATGTGAGCCAGTGGGGCATTCTCAACGCCGACTTCCACATGGCGCTCTATGACCGCGCGGCCCTGCCCCGCACCCGCCAGATCGTCGCCGCCTTGCTGCAGACCTCGGACCGCTACACCCGGCTCCAGCTCTCCACCACGGAAGCCATGGACCGGGCCAAGAGCGAGCACGCCCAGCTCATCGCTTTGTGCCGGGCCGGCGCGGTGGCGGAGGCCACCTCCTTCCTCGACGGTCATATCGGCAAGGTGCACGCCGACCTGCTGCGGGTGATCGAGCAGCGGGCGGCCCGCGCCAAGGCGGCAGATGGGCTACGGCAAGGCGCGGGCGAGACGACGACGCAAGAGGCCGGCGCGGACACCCGGCGCGGGACACGGTCCAAGTCCTTGGCAAAGGGCGAGGACCTGCGCTAGAGCACGCGCCGGTCAGCCTGCCTTGCCGGGCTGATCGCAGAACGCGTGCTCTTGTCCGATACTGAGAGCCGAGACCCGTCCGTTCCGGAGACTTCATGGCCGACCGCATCCTCGTCGCCCGCATCGGCGCCCCCCATGGCGTGAGGGGCGAGGTGCGCCTCTTCGTCTTCACCGAAGATCCCGGCGCGGTGCTGGACTACGACCCGCTCACCGACGCCACCGGCAAGAAGCGCTTCCGCATCGCCGCCCTGCGCGCGGCCAAGGACCATTTCGTCGCCCGCATCGAGGGCATCGCCGATCGCACCGCGGCCGAGGCGCTGACCAATTTGGACCTGTTCGTCCCGCGCGAGGCCCTGCCGCCGCCGGACGACGACGACACCTTCTACCACGCCGACCTCATCGGCCTCGATGTCGTGGACGAGGCCGGCGTTGTGATCGGCAAGGTGGTGGCGCTGCAGGATTTCGGCGCCGGCGACATCCTGGAATATGCCCCCACCCTGCCCGCCACCAAGGCCAAGACCCTGATGGTGCCGTTCTCAAAGGATGCGGTGCCGGTGGTGGACGTGCCCGGCCGGCGCGTGGTCGTCGCCGAAGCCTTCGTGGAACGCCGCCCGGCAGAGCCGGAAGAGGGCGAGGACACTGGGGGCGAGTGAGCGCTGCGCATTCCCACTTGATGCGCAGAGGGGCACCCGTTTGACTCGGACGCCCCCCTCCCCCATCACGCTGCCATGACCTCCCCGACCTTCCGCGCCAGCATCCTCACCCTTTACCCGGAGATGTTTCCCGGTCCTCTCGGCCATGCCCTGGCCGGCCGGGCGCTGGAGAAGGGGCTGTGGGCGCTGGAGGCAGTGCAGATCCGCGACCATGCCCTCGACAAGCATCGCTCGGTGGACGACACCCCCGCCGGCGGCGGCCCGGGCATGGTGATGCGCGCCGATGTGCTGGCGCGCGCCATCGATGCGGTCTCCCCGCCCGATGATCCCCGCCCGCGCCTGCTCATGACCCCGCGCGGCGCCCCGCTCACCCAGGCGCGGGTGCGCGCCTTGTCGGAAGGCCCCGGCGCGGTGATCCTGTGTGGGCGGTTCGAGGGGGTGGACGAGCGTATCGTCGGCGCCCGCAACCTTGAGGAAATCTGCGTCGGCGACGTGGTGCTGTCCGGCGGCGAGGCGGCGGCGCTGCTGCTGCTCGATGCCTGCGTGCGGCTCATTCCCGGCGTCATGGGCAAGGCGGAGAGCGGCACCGAGGAGAGCTTTTCCGCGGGCCTGCTGGAATATCCCCAATACACCCGCCCGCAGCTGTTCGAGGGCGAGCCCATCCCCGACGTGCTGACCTGCGGCGATCACGCCCGCGTCGCCCGCTGGCGCCATGCCCAATCCCTCGCCGTCACCCGCGCGCGGCGGCCGGATCTTCTCGCTCCCGTGGCCCCGCATGACGGGACCATGAAGGAAAGGGAATGACACGGCCCCATTTCTCGGCTATGGAGCCGCGTCCCTTAACTTAAAACGACACAACGTGGCACCGGGGCGTTTTGCCGAACCGGTGGCTGCACAAAGGTTGGCGACATGAACATTATCCAGACGCTCGAAGCCGAGCAGGCGGCGAAACTCGCCGAAAAGCGTGCCATCCCGGACTTCCAGCCCGGCGATACCATCATCGTGAACGTGAAGGTCGTGGAAGGCGAGCGCTCGCGCGTGCAGGCCTATGAAGGCGTGTGCATCGCGCGGTCCGGCGGCGGCCTCAACGAGAGCTTCACGGTTCGCAAGATTTCCTACGGCGAGGGCGTGGAGCGCGTGTTCCCGGTCTATGCGCCGCTGATCGATTCCATCAAGGTGGTCCGCCGCGGCAAGGTGCGCCGCGCCAAGCTCTATTACCTGCGCGATCGCCGCGGCAAGTCGGCCCGTATCGCCGAGCGCCAGGACCGCACCGCCGACGGCAAGATCAAGAAGGGTGGCAAGTCCGCCCCGGCTCCCACCGCCGCCGAGTGAACAGAGCCTCAAGGCCGGCATCCGCCGCCTGAAGCTTCGCGTATTCAACGCCTCCGGGACCACCCCGGGGGCGTTTTTTCGTTTCGAGCCCGCGCGGCACCCGAACGAAGGCATCGGAGGCCGCTCAGGCCTCGGCCCCGTCGTCCCGCAGGCGGGCGAACAGGCCGTCCGGATCGGCATCGAAGGCGCGGCGGATCTCGGCCAGCGCCGTCTCGCCGCCGCGATAACTCGCGCCGCCCACATGCAGCCAGGCATCCAGCAGCATCTTCGGCTCGCTCCAGCTGCCATCGGGCGAGGGCACACGCACCGAGCGCGCGTGCGGCCAGACAAAGCCCGTCACATCGAGCTTGCGGAACAGCACATGCCAGTTGCGCCCGCCGGTGTCGGTGCCCAGCAACCGGTCGGGGCCGAAATCAAGGGGCTTCGACACGAGGCTGCCATCGTAGATTGAAAAGCCCGGCCACAGATACCAGGCCTTCACCCGGCTGCTCCAGCGCTGGAGGCCGTAGACCGGCTGATGCGCCACCAGTGTCGCAAGGTCGGTGGGTTTCAGCAGCACCAGGTCGTGGTCGAGCATGGCGAACACGCGCGGCTTCACCTTGCGCAGCACGTTGTGGAACACCCAGTTGGCGGCGGCGGCGTGGGAGCGCGCGGTGCGCACCCGCACGAAGGGGGCCGGCGGCAAGGCGAGGTAATAAAGCCCCTTCTCGGCGGCGATGGCGGCAAGCGCCCGCCGCGCCTCCGGCTCCGTGGAATTGTCGCAGACGAGGAGCGGCGTGCCGGGGGCGAAGCGCGCCATGGAATCCGCCAGCAGCGCCACCGCCTCGGGCACGTTGTAGGCGATGGTCAAGGCAACAGCACCATCGCGGCGGCGGCTCAGCGCCTCCACCACCTCGGCCTGTCCTTGCGCCGGACGGCCGCGATAGAGGCGGTCCATCAGCGCATAGCGCGCGTGGTTGAGCCAATGCAGGCCCGGCAGCGCGGCGACCATGCCGGAGAGGCCGGCCCGCTTGTGCCCGTCAGACCCGCTCATGTGGCTGCTCCCGATGCGGTGGTGGCGTCCGCGCCGGCGCGCAGTCGGGCGAGAAGCCCGTCCGGGTCCGCCGCGAAGGCGCGCGCCACCGTGTCGAAGGCCCGTCCGCGCGTGCCATGGCCGGCGCCGCCGGCGTGCAGCCATCCATCCACCAGCAGGTGATCCTCCCCCGCCTCCGTGCCGGGATCGGCGACGAACACGGTGCGGGTTTCGGCAAACGCCAGGGCGTCCCGGTCGAGACGGCGGTAGAGGACGTTCCAGTTCTGCCCACCGGTGTCAAGGGTGAGCGGGGTGTCGGTGCCGAAGTCCAGCGGCAGGCCCTGCACCGCCTTGTAATTGAACACGCTGAACCCCGGCCAAAGGTACCAGGCCCCATTGCCCTCGCCATGGCGCGCCATGCCGTAGCAGGGCTGATCGACGACGCGGGCCGGCAGGTCGTCGGCCTGAAGCGGGAGCAGATCGTGGTCGAGCAGGGCCACCACCGGCGGCGCCGCCGGGCGCACCAGGTTGGCCCAGATCCAGTTCAGCGCCACCGCATGGGAGCGCGAGCCGTTGCGCCCGCCGCGATAGGGCGAGGGCGGCAGCGGGCAATAGGCGAGGTCCCGCTCCGCGCACAAAGCCGCGATGGCGGCGCGGGCGACGGGATCGGTGGAATTGTCGCACACCACCAGCGGCGTGCCGGGCAGGAAGCGGGCCATGGCCTCTGAAAGCAAGGCGATGGCCTCGGGCATGTTGAAGGCGACGGTGAAGGCCAGCGCGGGGGCGCGCTCAGCCTTCAGCCGCGCCACCAGTCCTGCCTGTCCGTCCGCCTGCCGGCGGGCATAGATGAAATCCACCAGACGGTTGCGCGCGCGCCGCAGGCGATGGGCGAGCGGGGCGCCTCCCAGCCACTCCTTGAGCGAATAATCGGCGATATCGCGCATGGGGCGGCTCAGGGCTGGGCCGGCGCCGAGAGGCGGCGCAGCACGGCGGCGGGGTCTAAAGGCGCGGGTGCGGCGCGGGACAGCGCATAGAGCACCACCTCGCCCCGCCCGTCCGCCCGCGGGAAGGTACCGATGGCGCGGAACCGGTCCGGGAAGGCGAGAATTGTCGCCTGCGCCAGCCGGCTGGCGGGCACGGCGCCGGTCTCCCGCGTCTCTGCGGCGAGGGCGGCCGCGCCCATGGCGTCAAGGGCGGCAAGAAGCTCTTCCGGGGTGGCGGCGGTCAGGCGGCTCGCATCCACCACGAAGCTGCGGCGGGTCCGGTCGCGCTGGGCGATGGCGGCCCCCAGCGCCGCCTCGCCCCGCGCGTCGCCGGCGACGACGATCACCGGGGGCACCGCATCGCGGGCGAGGAAGGCTTCCGCCGCCGCATCCATGCCGATGGCGCCCTTGCGCACCTGTTGCAGCAGTCCCGGCATGGCGGCAAGCAGCAGCATGAGCGCCACCGCCAGTTCCCGCAGGGTGCCCCAGCCCGACACCACGAGGCCAATGAGCCGCATGGCGCCGAACGCCGCCAGCATGGCCACCGGCGCCAAGAGCACGATGGCATCCAGCGCCACGCCACGGCCGGCGCCCAGTCCGAAGGCAAGGGCGAAGGCCGGCACCAGCGCCGCCACCGGCGCCAGCGCGGCCGGGTCCACCGCATCTTCATCCCGCCGCCAGCCCTCGAAGACGGTGAAAGCGAGGCCGGCTGCCGCACAGGCCAGCGGCAGGGTGCCGAACACGGCGCGCAGCGTCTGCCAGATGAAGCCCGGCCCCTCCGCGCTGACCACCGGCGGCAGCCGGCCGGCGGCGAAAGCCACCACGAGCGCCAGCAGGGAAAGGCCCGCGAGCGGCACGAGGACCCGAGCCCGCCGCATCACATCGAGCCGCCCGGCCATCAGCGCCGCCAGCGGCGGCAGCAGCACGATTACCGCGCCCGCCGGCGCCATCAGCACGCTCACCGCTCCGGCGGCGGCATACAGGGCGGCGGACGCTTTGGTGCCCAGCCTCATATGGCGGCCGAGGGCCAAGGCGGACAACAGCGTGAACAAGGCCAGCGGTAGATCGAGGCCCAGCACGAAGCTCGCCTCCCGCAGCAACGGCAGGGCGGCGAGCACGAAGCCCACAGCCACCGCCGGCAGCACGCCCGCCGCCCGCGCCGTGGCCCAGCCCGCACTCACCACCAGCAGCGCGGCCAGCACCGCCGGCAGCAGCAGGGCCGCAGGCGTCGTCGGCATGAACAGCATGAGCCAGCCGCCCGCCAGCCCATGGAACAGGCTGAGCCGGGCGAGCGGAAGCGCCTGCGGGGCATGTAGGGCATAGTCGGCCGCGAAGGCGGCCGGGGCGGGAAAGCCGGCGGCGGCATGGTCCGCCACCATGAGGGCGGTGACGAAATGGCGCGCCTCGTCGGGATCGGTGGCGCCAAGCTCCGCCACATAGGCGCCGGCGCCCAATTGCTGGGCAACCATGACGGCGGTGGCGAGCAGCGCCACGATGAGGAAGATGAGGCATCGCAGCGCCACGGTGCTCCTTCGCCGCTCGCCCGCCTCCATGCTCACCATCATCCCAGGAACCTCGGCCCATGCACCCGACGCGCGGCGCGACGCCGCATTCGCCCGCGTTCTAGAGCGCGATTGCGCCAAGGTCCACGCCGGCGGCGTCCGGGAAGGCTTGACCTTGCCGGTCCCGGCGGGTGAGGTGAGGCGCGGCTCCGTCCCGCCGCACCTGCCAATGCCCCGGACCCTCATGGCGAATGATCTCTCGCTGCGGATCGTGATCGTGGACGAAAGCCCCGTCCGCGCCGCCATTCTGGAGGAAGGCCTGAAGGAGGCCGGCTTCCTCAATGTGTTGCGCATCACCGGGCGCACCAACCTGCTCGAGCGCATCTACGCCATCGACCCGGACGTGATCCTCATCGACCTCGAGGACCCCTCCCGCGACACCATCGAGCAGATGTTCCAGGTGAGCCGCGAGGTGAAGCGACCCATCGCCATGTTCGTGGACCAGACCGACTCGAAGACCATCGAGGATGCCATCGAGGCCGGCGTCGCCTCCTATGTGGTGGACGGTCTGCGCAAGGACCGGGTGAAGCCCATCCTGGAGACCACCATCTCCCGCTTCCGTGCCTTTGCAAGGCTCAAGGCGGAGCTGGAGGAGGCGAAAAACCAGCTGGAGGAGCGCAAGGTGGTGGACCGGGCCAAGACGATCCTCATGAAGATGAAGGGCATCGACGAAGAGGCCGCCTACGGCCTGCTGCGCCGCACCGCCATGAACGAGAAGAAGCGCATCGCCGACATTGCCCAGTCCATCATCACCGCTGCGGAGCTCCTGCGATGAGACGGCTCGCCATGGGGTTCATCCCCCTCACCGACGCGGCGGTGCTGATCGCCGCCGCGGAGCGCGGCTTCGCCATGGCGGAGGGCATCGAGATCGAGCTGCACAAGGAGGTGTCCTGGGCCAACATCCGCGACAAGGTGAATGTGGGCCTGCTCGACGGCGCCCATATGCTGGGCCCGCTGGCCATCGCCTCCTCGCTGGGCCTCGGTCATGTGCGGGTGCCGCTGGTGGTGCCGTTCGCGCTTAATCTCAACGGCAGCGCCGTCACCATCGACAAGCACGTCTACGCCGCCATGGCCGAGGTGGGGGAAGACCTCGCAACCGCCCTCGGCGCGGCGCAGGCGCTGGGCAAGGTGGTGCGCCAGCGCAAGGCCGAGGGCCGCGACCCGCTCACCTTCGCCTCGGTCTATGCCTTCTCCACCCACACCTACCTGCTGCGCCACTTCCTGACCGGCGGCGGCATCGACCCGGACCGGGACGTGCGCTTCGTGGTGGTGCCGCCCCCGTTCATGGCCGAGAGCCTGCGCGGCGGGCTCATCCATGGCTTCTCCGTGGGCTCGCCCTGGAATTCTGTGGCGGTGGACGCCGACGTGGGGCGCATCGCGGTGCTGGGCGCCGAGATCTTCGGCTGGGTGCCGGAAAAGGTGCTGGGGGTGCACGCCCGCTTCGCCAATGCCGAGCCCGAGCTGCTGCACCGCCTGGTGCGCGCGCTTTACGCCGCCGCCCGCTGGTGCGAGGACCCGGCCAACCACGACGACCTCGCCCGGCTTCTGAGCGAGCCGCGCCATCTCAACCTGCCCGCCGACGTGCTGAAGCGCACCCTGGACGGCCGGCTGCATTCGGCCCCCGGCGGCCGGCTGCGCGCGCATCCCGACTATCTGGTGCTCAACCGCGACGGCGCCAACCGGCCCGAGCGCGACCATGCCCTGTGGATGTATGCCCAGATCGTCGCCGCAGGCCAGGGCGAGTTCGCCGCCGACGCGGCGCGCGAAGCCATGGGCGTGTACCGGCCGGACATCTTCGATGCGGCGGTCGGCCCGGTGGCGGTGAAGCATCCGGAACCGGATTGCGTCGCCACCCAGTTCGGCGCCGTGTTCGATGCGCGGGCATTCCTGGGCGATGGGAGTTAGGCGCGCAGCCAGGACCCGAAGACCGCTGCGAATGGGTTCGAAACAGCCCCTCGATGCCCACCGCAGCGCACAATTTGAATGCAGGTGCATCGCACCCATGCGCAGACGAAGGGCAGAATCCGACACCGCCCAAATTTTCATCACAAAATAAATAGTTTAATTTCAGATAGATAGCGCATTCGCCTAGTTGGCCCGCCGCTTGCTTTGATATTCCCCAAGCGCGGTCAACGAGGATCGCGCCACCCATAACATTCGTCCCAATGACGGGACCCGCAGCAAAGCCGCTGACACCGATGGCCTCTGGGCCGGTCGTGATGTCCTGCGGCTTTTTTTGTTTCGGGTCCCCTCTGCGCCGTCCGCCGATCCAGAGGAACCAAGATGAGCGACGCTTCGAAGACCAAGTCTGATGCGAAGACCCAGTCTCCCGCCGCCGAAGGCATGTCCCGCCGCTCGCTGCTGAAGGGCACGGCGGCCACGCTGGGCACTGCCGCGCTGTTCGACGCCGTGCGCATGGCCTTCCCCGGCGGCGTGCCGTCCGCCTATGCGGCCGCGCCGGAAACCACCAAGGCGATCCTGGGCTATATCGCCCTGATGGACGCCTCGCCGCTGGTCATCGCCAAGGAGAAGGGCTTCTTCGCCAAGCACGGCGTGCCGGACGTGGAAGTCAACAAGCAGGCTTCCTGGGGCGCCACCCGCGACAACCTCGTGCTCGGCGGCGAGAAGAACGGCATCGACGGCGCCCACATCCTCTCGCCCATGCCCTACCTGATCTCCGCCGGCAAGGTGACGCAGAACAACGTGCCCACCCCCATGGTCATCCTGGCGCGGCTCAATCTCGACGCGCAGGGCATCTCGGTCTCCAACGAATACAAGGACCTCAAGGTCACCGCCGATGCGAGCGCGCTGAAGACTGCCTTCGCCAAGAAGAGGGCCGACGGCAAGGAAGTCAAAATCGCCATGACCTTCCCCGGTGGCACCCACGACCTGTGGATCCGCTACTGGCTGGCGAGCGCCGGCATCGACCCGGACAAGGATGTCTCCACCATCGTGGTGCCGCCGCCGCAGATGGTGGCCAACATGAAGGTGGGCACCATGGATGCCTTCTGCGTGGGCGAGCCGTGGAACGAGCAGCTGGTGAACCAGGGCATCGGCTTCACTGCCTGCACCACCGGCGAGATCTGGAAGAACCACCCCGAGAAGGCGCTCGGCATGCGCGCCGACTTCGTGGAGAAAAACCCCAACACCACCCGGGCCATCCTGATGGCGGTGATGGAAGCCCAGCAATGGTGCGACAAGATGGAGAACAAGCAGGAGCTGGCCGAGATCGTCGGCAAGCGCCAGTGGTTCAACGTTCCCGTCGCCGACATCATCGGCCGCCTGAAGGGCGACATCAATTACGGCAACGGCCGGGTTGAGAAGGGCACCGACCTTTACATGAAGTTCTGGAAGGAACACGCGTCCTATCCCTTCAAGAGCCACGATGCCTGGTTCATCACCGAGGACATCCGCTGGGGCAAGTTCGAGCCCTCGACGGACATCAACGCCCTCGTGAACAAGGTGAACCGCGAGGACATCTGGCGCGATGCCGCCAAGGCGCTCGGCGTCGCCGCCGCGGATATTCCCGCCGGCACCTCGCGCGGCAAGGAAACCTTCTTCGACGGCAAGGTCTTCGATCCCGCCGATCCGCAGGCTTACCTGAAGAGCCTCGGCATCAAGCGCGTCGAGGCCTGAGGCCCGGCGCACCATTCGAACGCTGTGCAAGCGGCACGGCGCGGATGCCCGGGACAAGCCCGGCCATGACGGCGGCGCGAAGAGACTGAGCCGCCCCCTCCCTGCCCTCCCCCGCAAGCGGGAGAGGGTGTCCGCCCCGAACATACGACACGCCCCGAACCGGAGCCTTGCCCCATGTCCGTCACCGCATTGAAAGAGCCGCCCAAAGAGGCCCGGCGCTCCGGGAGCGCCGCCGTAGTCCGCCTTGCCGCCCCCGCCACCCGGGCGCGCCCCTCGCGCTGGCCCGCCATCGCCCGCAACGTCGCCGTCAGCGTGCTGCCGCCGCTGGTGATGGTGGTGCTGCTGGGCCTGCTGTGGGAGCTGTTGTGCTCCGGCCCCGGCGCCACCCTGCCGCCGCCGAGCCGCATCTGGGCGGATTCGAAGGACCTGATCCTCGATCCCTTCTTCGTCGCCGGCCCGCAGGATATCGGCCTCGGCTGGCGCGTGCTGGTCTCGCTCCAGCGGGTGGCCGTGGGCTTCGGCCTCGCGGCGGTGGTGGGCATCCTGGTCGGCGCCGTGATCGGCCAGTCGGTGTGGGCCATGCGCGGGCTCGATCCCATCTTCCAGGTGCTGCGCACCGTGCCTCCGCTGGCCTGGCTGCCCATCGCGCTGGCCGCCTTCCGCGACTCGAATCCCTCGGCCATCTTCGTGATCTTCATCACCGCCATCTGGCCGGTGATCATCAACACGGCGGTGGGCATCCGCAATATTCCGCAGGATTACCGCAACGTGGCGCTGGTGCTGCGGCTGAACCCGGTCGAATTCTTCTGGAAGATCATGCTGCCGTCGGCAGCGCCCTACATCTTCACCGGACTTCGCATCGGCATCGGCCTCAGCTGGCTCGCCATCGTTGCTGCGGAAATGCTCACCGGCGGCGTCGGCATCGGCTTCTTCATCTGGGATGCGTGGAACTCCTCCCGCCTGCCCGACATCATCGTGGCCCTCGTCTACATCGGCGTGGTCGGCTTCGTGCTCGACCGCCTCGTGGCCGGCGTCGGCGCCTTCGTCACCCGCGGCACCAGCGCTGCCTGATCGCACTTTCGAGGAGCATCCCATGCCCGCCTATCTCGAGCTCAGCCAGATCGGAAAGAGCTTCACCCGCGGCGCCGCCACCACGGAAGTGCTGCGCGACGTTTCGCTCGACATCGCCAAGGGCGAATACATCTCCATCATCGGCCATTCCGGCTGCGGCAAGTCCACCTTGCTCAACATCGTCGCCGGCCTCACTCCGGTGACCACCGGCGGCGTGATCCTCGACGGCAAGGAGGTGAATGCCCCCGGCCCCGACCGCGCCGTGGTGTTCCAGAACCACTCCCTGCTGCCCTGGCTCACGGTCTACGATAATGTGCGCCTTGCGGTGGACAAGGTGTTCTCCGGCACCCGCTCGCGCGCCGAGCGGCACGACTGGACCATTCACAACCTCGACCTGGTGCAGATGGGCCATGCCAAGGACAAGCGCCCCTCGGAAGTGTCCGGCGGCATGAAGCAGCGCGTGGGCATCGCCCGGGCGCTGGCCATGGAGCCCAAGGTGCTGCTGCTGGACGAGCCCTTCGGCGCGCTGGATGCCCTCACCCGAGCCCACCTGCAGGACAGCGTCATGCAGATCCATGCTTCGCTCGGCAACACCATCATCATGATCACCCACGACGTGGACGAGGCGGTGCTGCTCTCCGACCGCATCGTGATGATGACCAACGGCCCCTCCGCCCGCATCGGCGAGGTGCTGGAGGTGAACCTGCCGCGTCCGCGCAAGCGGCTCGAGCTGGTCACCAACGCCACCTACCTCAAGGCCCGCGAGGCGGTGCTGAAATTCCTCCACGAGCGCCACCGCTACGTGGAAGCCGCCTGAGCCCTTTCGGAGCGGGCCGGCGCGCCCGCTCCCCTCACCTTTTTTCAAAGCCGGGGATATTGCCATGACACCGACCCAGATTGACCTGGTCCAGGCCAGCTTCGCCAAGGTGGCGCCCATCGCCGATACGGCGGCGGGCCTGTTCTACGGCCGCCTGTTCGAGATCGCGCCGGAAGTGAAACCCCTGTTCAAGGGCGACATGACCACCCAGGGCCAGAAGCTGATGGCCACCCTCGGCGTGGTGGTCGCCGGCCTGAAGGACCTGCCGCGCATCGTGCCCGCCGCGCAGAACCTCGCCCGCAAGCATGTGGGCTACGGCGTCAAGACCGAGCACTATGCCCCCGTCGGCGCCGCTCTGCTGTGGACGCTGGAGCAGGGCCTCGGCGCCGATTTCACCCCCGAGGTGAAGGCCGCCTGGGCCGACGCCTACGGCCTGCTCTCCTCCGTCATGATCGCCGCCGCCGAAGCCCCCGAGCCGGTGGCCTGAGGATCGCGACATGAGCGAGCCCCTCCTCATCATCGGCAACGGCATGGCGGCGGCAAAGCTCTGCGAGGAGCTGAGCCAGCGCGCGCTCGGCCGCTATGCGGTCGCGGTGATCGGGGCGGAGCCGCACCTCGCCTACAACCGGGTGCTGCTGTCGGAGGTGCTCGCCGGCCACATGACCGCCGCGGACGCGCAGATGAAGCCCGCCTCCTGGTGGCGCGATCGCGGCGTGACCCTGCAATACGGCACCCCCGCCGTCGCCATCGACCGCACCGAGCGCGCCGTCGTGCTAGCGGATGGGCGGCGCCTGTCCTATGCGCGCCTCGTGCTCGCCACCGGCTCGCATCCCATCCGCCTGCCGTTGCCGGGGATGGACCTGAACGGGGTCCACACCTTCCGCGACCTGAAGGATGTGGAGGCGCTGCTCGCCGCCGCCGCCGTTCCCGGCACAAGGGCGGTGGTAATCGGCGGCGGGCTGCTGGGGCTTGAGGCCGCCGTGGGCCTTGCCGGGGCGGGAGTGAAGACAAGCCTCGTCCATCTCATGGACCGGCTGATGGAGCGCCAGCTCGATCCCGCCGCCGCCGGATTTCTGCGGCGGGCGGTGGAAGGCAAGGACGTCGAGGTGCTGCTTCAGGCCGCCAGCGACGCCATCGAGGGGGATGAGCAGGGCCGCGTCACTGGCCTCAGACTCAAAGATGGGCGCGTGGTGGAGGCCGACCTCGTGGTGGTGGCCTGCGGCGTCATCCCCAATGCGGACCTTGCCCGCGCGGCGGGGCTGGAGGTGAAGCGCGGCATCGTGGTGGACGACACCCTTGCCACCTCCGATCCCGCCATCTGCGCCATCGGCGAATGCGCCGAGCATCGCGGCATCGCCTATGGCCTTGTGGCGCCGGCCTATGAGCAGGCCCGCGTGCTCGCCCACCGCCTCGCGGGGGAGGAGGCGCGGTACGACGGCTCGGTGATGGCCACCAATCTGAAGGTTTCGGGCGTTCCCGTCTTCTCGGCGGGCGACGTCACCGGCGGCGAGGGCACGGAAGACATCGTGCTCACCGACCGGGGGCTGGGCGTTTATCGCCGGCTCATCGTGAAGGACGGGCTCCTCGTCGGCGCCGTGCTGTTCGGCGATACGGCGGATGGCCTGTTCTATCTCGACCTCATCACCCAACGCACCCCCATCACCGCCATGCGCGCCGATCTCGCCTTCGGGCGGGACGCCATCGCCGCGGCGGCATGAGGAGAGACCCCATGGGCAGCGACTTTACCATCGACCAGAAACGCTATCTGGAAGGCTTCGTCTCCGGCGCCAAGGCGGTGCAGATCACCCGGGGCGCTGCGCCCGCAGGCGCGCCTGCCGCTGCCGCCGAGCCCACCGGCCCCGACGCAGCGAGCCTGAAGGCCATGGCTCGCTTCGAGGCGGAGGGCAAAAAGCTCTCGCCGGAGGAGAAGGGCAAGCGCGAGGAACTGGGCCTTGATGCCTACCCCCGCATGAGGACCGCCGCCCACGAGGGCGTCTTTCCCAAGGGCCCGGACGTGCTCCGCTGGAAGTACCACGGTCTGTTCCATGTGGCGCCGGCGCAGGACAGCTTCATGTGCCGCCTGCGCATTCCCAATGGCATCCTCACCCACTGGCAGTTTCGCGGCGTCGCCGACATCGCGTCCGCCCACGGCGGCAACTACACCGACGTGACCACGCGGGCCAATCTGCAGATCCGCGAGATCCCGGCCACCGACGGCATCGCCGTGCTGGAAAAACTGGTGGACCTCGGCCTCACCGCCAAGGGCTCTGGGGCGGACAATATCCGCAACGTGACCGGCACCCCCACCGCCGGCATCGACCCGCAGGAGTTGCTCGACACCCGGCCGCTGGCGAAGGAGTGGCACCACTACATCCTCAACAATCGCGACATGTACGGCCTGCCGCGCAAGTTCAACGTGGCCTTCGACGGCGCCGGCACCATCGGCGCGCTGGAGGACACCAATGACATCGGCTTCCAGGCGGTGGAGGTGAAGGACGGGTTCGGCGTGGCGCCGGGCATCTGGCTGCGGCTCGCCCTGGGCGGCATCACCGGCCACAAGGATTTCGCCCGCGACACCGGCATCGTGGTGCGCCCCGACGAGGCGAGCGACGTGGCCGCCGCCATCGTGCGCGCCTTCATCGACACCGGCGACCGCACCGACCGCAAGAAGGCGCGGCTGAAATACGTGCTCGACGCCATGGGCTTCGACGGTTTCCTGACGCTGGTGGAAAAGAAGCTGGGCCGTCCCTTCACCCGCCTGCCGGCGGAAGCGGTGGCACCCCGCGCCGAGGCCGACCGCCTCGCCCATCTCGGCGTTCACGCCCAGAAGCAGCCGGGGCTGAATTACATCGGCGTCGGCCTGCCGGTGGGCCGCATGAGCGTGGAGCAGATGCACGGCCTCGCTGACATCGCCGCGCGCCTCGGCGACGGCGACATCCGCCTCACGGTCTGGCAGAACCTGCTCATCTCGGGCGTTGCCGACGCGGACGTGGCGCAGGCGTGCACCGCCATCACGGCGCTCGGGCTGTCCACCCAGGCGACGCCGCTCCAGGCCGGCCTTGTGGCCTGCACGGGATCCAAGGGCTGCCGCTTCGCCGCCGCCGACACCAAGGGCACGGCCCGCGCCATCCTCGCCCATTGCGAGGAACGCCTCGACCTCGACGGGCCGGTGAACATCCATGTCACCGGCTGCCACAATTCCTGCGCCCAGCATTATATCGGCGACATCGGCCTCATCGGCGCGCGGGTGGCCATCAATGACGATGGCGACACGGTGGACGGCTATCACCTGTTCGTCGGCGGCGGATTCGGCGCGGACGCCGCCATCGCCCGCGAACTCTATCGCGACGTGAAGGCGGAAGACGCCCCCGCGGTGGTGGAGCGCCTGCTGAAGAGCTGGCTCGCCCACCGCGAGGAGGGCGAGGCATTCGCGCACTTCACCCGCCGCATGGACCCCGACGCGCTGAAGGCGCTGGCGGAGGTGGCATGACGCCCAACCAGCCGGGCCGCACTGCGGCCTGACGCTCGATTTCGCGCCCAAGGCGCGCCACCCGACACCGAGACCACAGCCATGAGCCTCCAGACCCGCATTCCCGTTGTGCCCGTCCTGCCCGACAGCGCGCCCTTCACCGGCGAGCAGCGGGCGTGGCTGAACGGCTTCTTCGCCGCCATCCTCTCCGCCGATCAGGTCAGCGCCCCCACCGCCCTCTCGGCGGGCGACGCGGCGGCACTGATGCCGGGCATGCCCGTCCCCGCGGCAGCGCCGGAAGACGATGGCGCACCCTGGCACGACCCCGCCATGCCGCTGGCCGAGCGCATGGCGCTGGCAGAGGGCAGGGCCCTGCCCCGGCGCATGATGGCGGCCATGGCCCAGCAGGATTGCGGCCAGTGCGGCTATGTCTGCGAGACCTACGCCAAGGCACTGGCCGACGGCGCCGAAAGCAAGCTCAACCTCTGCGCCCCCGGCGGCAAGGAGACCCTGCGCATGCTGAAGCAGCTGGCGGAAGAGACCTCCGCCCCCGCCGCCAAGCCGGCCGCCACGCCCGCCGCCGCCGTCTCCTACGCCCACGAGCCCCACGCCCCGGCACCTTTGGGCACCCGCGAAAATCCCGGCGAGGTCACCTTCCTCGGCCGCACCCGCCTCAACAAGGACGGCTCCGAGAAGGAGACCTGGCACATCGAGTTCGATCTTGCCGGCTCGGGCATCGACTATGTGGCCGGCGACAGCTTCGGCGTGTTCCCGGTGAACGATCCCGACCTCGTGGCGGCGGTACTCGCCGCGCTCCACGCTCCGCCGGATTTCCCCATCGCCGACAAGACGCTGGGCGAGGTGCTCTCCCGCGAGGTGTGCCTGAAATCGGCCCCCGACGCCCTGTTCACCCTCATCTCCTACATCACCGGCGGCGATCGCAAGGCCAAGGCCCGGGCGCTGGCCTCCGGCGCTGATCCGGACGGCGATGCCGCCACCCTCGACGTGCTGGCGGCGCTGGAGAAGTTCCCCGGCATCCGTCCCGATCCGGAGGCTCTGGTGGAATGCCTGGAGCCGCTCCAGCCGCGGCTCTACTCCATCTCCTCCAGCCCCACCGCCACCCCCGGCAAGCTGACCCTGACGGTGGACGCGGTGCGCTACGAGCAGACCGGCCGCACCCGGCTCGGCGTTGCCTCCACCTTCCTCGGCGGCCGCATCGCGCCGGGCACGCGCATGAAGGCCTATATCCAGAAGGCCCACGGCTTCGCCCTGCCGGCAGACCTCTCCAAGGATGTGATCATGGTGGGGCCGGGCACCGGCATCGCCCCGTTCCGCTCGTTCCTGCACGAGCGCCTCGCCACCAAGGCCCCCGGCCGCAACTGGCTGTTCTTCGGCCACCAGAAGCGCGACACGGACTTCTTCTACGAGGACGAGCTGAACGGCCTCCAGGCCTGCGGCACCCTCACCCGGCTCGACACCGCATGGTCGCGGGACGGCGCCGCCAAGGTCTACGTGCAGGACAAGATCCGCGCGGCGGGGCCAGAGCTATGGGCGTGGCTTCAGGCCGGCGCGCATTTCTACATCTGCGGCGATGCCAAGCGCATGGCGAAGGACGTGGAAGCGGCGGTGACGGCGGTCGCCGCCGAGCATGGCGGCCTCTCGGCGGAGGCCGCGGCCCGCTTCGTGGCCGACCTGAAGACCGCCGGCCGCTACCAGGCCGACGTGTACTGACCCCCGAAACGCCTCAGGCAGGATCGGCCCCCCATGAACGCGCCTCTCGCCTCGCCCCCCTCGGTGAAGACCACCTGCCCCTATTGCGGCGTCGGCTGCGGGGTGAAGGCGACGCCGGACGGCCTGGGCGGCGCGCTGGTCGAAGGCGATGCCGCCCACCCGGCCAATCTCGGCCGCCTGTGCTCCAAGGGCGCCGCGCTGGGGGAGACGGTGGGGCTCGATACCCGCCTGCTCCACCCCCTGGTGCGCGGGACTGACGGGGCGCTCGCCCGCGCCTCGTGGGACACCGCCCTCGACCGCATCGCGGACGGGCTGAAGACGGTGCGCGACGCCCACGGGCCGGGAGCCATCGCCTTCTATCTCTCCGGCCAGTTGCTGACCGAGGATTATTACGCCGCCAACAAGCTGGCGAAGGGCTTCCTCGGCACCGCGCACGTGGACACCAATTCGCGCCTGTGCATGTCCTCCTCCGTGGCCGGGCACAAGCGCGGCTTCGGTTCGGACACGGTGCCGGGCTCCTATGAGGATTTGGAGGCGGCGGATCTCATCGTTCTGGTGGGCTCCAACACCGCCTGGTGCCATCCGGTGCTGTTCCGCCGCATGGAGGCGGCGCGCAAGGCGCGGGGCACGAAATTCGTGGTCATCGACCCCCGCCGCACCGAGACGGCGGCGGAAGCCGACCTGCACCTGCCGCTGGCCCACGGCGCCGACGCGCTGCTGTTTTCCGGCCTGCTCGCCCATCTGGCCCAGAGCCCGGCCTTCGACGCCGATTACGTGCGCGACCACACCACCGGCTTCGACGCCGCGCTCGCCCACGCCCGCGCCATGGCCCCCGATGCCGAGGCCACCGCCCGCGCCTGCGGCCTTGCGGTGGAAGACGTGGCGCGCTTCTTCGCCCTGTTCACGGACACCGCGCGCACCGTGACCTGCTATTCGCAGGGGGTGAACCAGTCGGTGGCGGGCACCGACAAGGTCAATGCCATCCTCAACTGCCATTTCGCCACCGGCCGCATGGGCCGCGAGGGCATGGGGCCGTTCTCCCTCACCGGCCAGCCCAATGCCATGGGCGGGCGCGAGGTGGGCGGGCTCGCCAACCAGCTGGCCGCCCACATGGGCTTTTCCCCGGAGGAGGTGGACCGGGTGCGCCGCTTCTGGGATGCGCCCCATATGGCCACCCGCGAGGGCCACAAGGCGGTGGACCTGTTCGCCGCCATCGGCCGTGGCGAGATCAAGGCGCTGTGGGTCATGGGCACCAACCCGGCCGTGAGCCTGCCCGAGGCGGACGGCGTGCGCGCGGCGCTGAAGGGCCTCGACCTGTTCGTGCTGTCCGAGAACGTGGTGCACAACGACACCGCCGCCTGCCATCCCCATGTGATGCTGCCCGCCGCCGCCTGGGGCGAGAAGGACGGCACCGTCACCAATTCCGAGCGGCGCATTTCCCGCCAGCGGCCCTTCCTCGCCCTGCCCGGTGCGGTGAAGCCCAATTGGTGGGCGCTGGCGCAGGTGGCGAGCCGCCTTGGCTTCGGCGCGGCCTTCGCGTGGCGCGGGCCGGCGGATATCTTCCGCGAGCATGCGGCGCTCTCCGGCTTCGAGAATGCCGGCAGCCGCGATTTCGACATCTCCGCCTTCGCCGACCTGTCGGACACGGCCTACCAGGATTTCACACCGGTACAGTGGCCGGCCCCGCGCGGGCGGCCGCAGGGCACACCACGGCTGTTCGCGGACGGCGGCTATTTCACCGCCGACCGGCGCGCCCGCTTCGTGTCGCCTGCGCCGGTGGCAGCGGCGCGGGCGAGCGAGGCCTACCCGTTCCTGCTCAACACCGGCCGCATCCGCGACCAGTGGCACACCATGACCCGCACCGGCCTGTCGCCGCGCCTCGGCTCGCACATCCTGGCGCCGTTCGTGGCCGTGCATCCGGACGATGCGGCGCCCCTCGGCCTTGCCGACGGCGGGCTGGCGCGAGTGTCGAGCGCCCATGGCGCGGCGGTGCTGGAGGTGAAGATCGATGCCGGGCAAAAGCGCGGCACCCTGTTCGCGCCCATCCACTGGAGCGGGGCGACCTCCTCCCACGGGCGGGTCGGGCCGCTGGTGCACGCGGTCACCGACCCCTTCTCCGGCCAGCCCGATTCCAAGGCGACACCGGCCACCCTCGCACCCTTTACCGCGCCGTTCGAAGGCTTCGTGCTGTCGCGGCGCCCACTTGCGATGCCGCAGGGCCTGTGGTGGGCGCGGGCGGCGCTGGAGGGCGGCTTCGGCTGGCGCACCGCGGGCAGCCTCGGCCCGGACGAGTGGGCGCAGTGGGTGAAGGCGGAAGGCCCGGCGGACGTGGCGGAATTGGTAGACGGCCCCTCCGGCCTCTACAGGGCTGCCGCCTTCGACGCCGACGGGCGGCTGGATTTCGCGGTGTTCGAGGGCACGGCCGGCCGGCGCGTGGCCTGGGACGCGCTGAAGGGCCTGCTTAAGGAAGACACCGTCTCCACCGCCGACCGGCGCACCCTGCTGGCGGGCCGGCGGGCGGGAGCTGCAGCCGCATGCGGTCCGCTGGTCTGCGCGTGCTTCGGCGTGCCGCGCGACGCCATCGTGGGCGCCATCCGCGCCGGCGCGCACGATGCGGCCATGGTGGGGGAAAAGCTCAAGGCCGGCACGAACTGCGGCTCATGCCTGCCCGAGATCCGCCGCCTCCTCGCGGAGACGACGGTACCGGCCTGAGGGGCGGGTGGTCCCGCCCCTTTCGAGCGTGTGCCGCTCGACTGGCTCACTAGAGCGTTTTCTTCACGCGAACCGGAAATCCACTTCGCTCGAAAACGCTCTAAGGGAAGGCTTCAGCCTTCCTTGCCTTCGGCCTTGGCGCGCTCGATGCCTTCGAGGATGAGCTTGTGCGCTTCGGCGGCATCGCCCCAGCGCAGGATCTTCACCCACTTGTTGGGCTCGAGATCCTTGTAGTGCTCGAAGAAGTGCTCGATCTGCTTGAGCGTGATCTCCGGCAGGTCGGAATGGTTGGTGACCCGGTCGTAGCGCTTGGTGAGCTTGGAAGAGGGAACGGCGATGATCTTCTCATCGACGCCGGCCTCGTCCTCCATCAGCAGCACGCCCACGGGACGCACGCTGATCACCGCGCCGGCCATGATGGCGCGGGTATTCGCCACCAGAACGTCGCAGGGGTCGCCGTCGCCGGAAAGAGTGTGGGGAATGAAACCGTAGTTTCCGGGATACCGCATGGCGGTATAAAGGAAGCGATCGACGAAGAGCGTGCCGGCAGCCTTGTCGAGTTCGTATTTGATAGGCTCGCCGCCGATGGGCACCTCGATCACGACATTGACATCGTGGGGCGGGTTCTTGCCGATCGGGATCGCATCGATGCGCATGATACACTCGCTGGATAGCTACGGTCCACGCGGGCGGTTGCCCGCGCGGAGGTTACCGCTGCCAAGCGAAGGCGATCTTGTCCAGCGTTTTCGAGCCGAACTGCTCGGTGGAGGATGCGACCGGTTGCCCTCCTAAGGCCCGATAGAAGCCCACCGCATTCTCGTTCTCGGCCAGTGCCCAAACCACCATTCCGTCGAGCCGGGCAAGACTTAGGTCCCGACGGGCCGCCGAAAACAGCCGCTGTCCGAAACCGAGGCCCTGATACAAAGGTTGTAGGTAGATCTCATAGATCTCGCCGCCATAGGGCAGGCTCTTGGCGCGGTTGCCACCGTAATTCACATAGCCGGCGAGATCATCGCCCACCAGCAGCACGGAGAGCCGGCTACCACGCCGGATCGCGGCATCCCACCAGCGCGGGCCACGCCGCTCCACCATGCGCTCAAGCTCGACGCCGGGAATAAGGCCACGATAGGCCGTGCGCCAAGCCGCGTCGTGAACCGCCGCGATCGCCTTGGCGTCGGCCGGCTTGGCCCTGCGGATTTCAATGAGGCCCGTGCTCATGACGTGATGGAAGCATTCCCCGCGCCCGGCTTCAAGGGGCAATGGTGCGCAGCAGCGACATACCGTCTGGCGGCCTGTGCATGGCGGGGCGGGCTGCGGGCTTGATTGCCGGAGCAAAGGGAGCTGCCCTCCCGCCCCAAGCCGCCGTAACTCCCTCAACGGCCCTCTCCCGCGAGGGGGAGAAGGGAGGGGCACTTTTCCACCCCGTCACCCTCCGGCGTGACCGGAGGGTCCATCTCGCCGCTTTGCAAGCCCCCGCCGCATTGTCCCGGCCGAGCCATGGGCCGTCCGGTCAAGCCGGACGGCGACGGCGCTCTATCGCCCCAAGGCGCCGCCCCCCGCACCGAGGGGCGTGCAATCTTGTGCGATCCCGCCTAAATGGGAATGGCCGGGCGCGCAGCCCGCAGATGCAAGGGAGCCAGGCGCCCACCCATGATCCGCTTCCTGTTCCGCTTCATCGGATTCTGGCTTGTGGCCGGCGGCTTTGTCTCCCTCATCGTGGATGGCACGCGCTCCATCGCGGCCTCCGCGCTGGTGTTCACCTCCACCGGAGACGCCTGGTTCGCGCTTTCGCCGGGCACCCTGGAACAGGCAGAACGCTCCGGCCGCGCCGGCCTGCCGCTGCTGTGGAACACCGCCATCCTGCCGCTTTTGTCCCTGCCGGCCTTCCTGCTGCTGGTGGTGGTGGGGGTGATCCTGCTCGCCCTCGGCCGGGTGCGCGAGCGCTCGCGCTTCGAGGTTTCGCGCTAAAGCGTTCTCGAGCGAAGCGGGCACCGGTTCGCGTGACGAAAACGCATCAATCGAAATTGCTCGGCCGAAGGGCACCCCCTCGCGGAAATGCCGGGCACATCCCATATTGGGGATCCGGCCCGGCTTGCCGCCGGCGCTTTCCTTCAAGCCCCATTCGCGCGCGACGGGTCCGATGCCCGGCGCGGCGCCCCCGCGAGGAGCCCGCCATGTTCTGGCTGAAGAAGTCCCTCGACCTGCCCACCAAGGCTGACGCACTGCCCGGCCGCAGCACGCCCGTGCCCACCGCCGAGACCCATTTCGTCAACGGCCATGCCCTCAAGGGCCCCTACCCCGCCGGGTTCGAGACCGCGGTGTTCGCCCTCGGCTGCTTCTGGGGCGCCGAGCGCAAGTTCTGGCAGACCCCCGGCGTGTGGGCCACCGCTGTCGGCTATGTGGCCGGCATCACCGAGAACCCCACTTACGAGGAGGTGTGCTCCGGCCGTACCGGGCATACCGAGGCGGTGCTGGTGGTCTATGATCCCAAGGCCGTGAGCTATGACGAGCTGGTGCGCCTGTTCTTCGAATCCCACGACCCCACCCAGGGCATGCGCCAGGGCAATGACGTGGGCACCCAGTACCGCTCCGGCATCTATGTGACCAATGCCGGCCAGCGGGTGGCGGCGGAAGCGGCCAAGGCCGCCTACGAGCCGGCGCTGAAGGCCAAGGGCTTTGGGCCGATCACCACCGAGATCGCGGAGCTGGGGCCGTTCTATTTCGCGGAAGGCTACCACCAGCAGTATCTGGCCAAGAACCCCGCCGGCTATTGTGGCCTCGGCGGCACCGGCGTCTCCTGCCCCATCGGCACCGGAGTCGCGGCGCAGTAGCCTCCCGGCACGACAGGAGCACACTTTTCAGGCAGGGCGCGGCGCAGGCTGCGCCCTGCTTCGTTTCGGCCCCCTGTTGCAAAGGCGGGCGCCGCGCGGTTCATTGGGCGCCCCTCTCCTTGATCGTGCCCAGGCTCGCCCCTCCTTGCCCGCTGCTCCCTCCCGCACCCTCCTTGCCCGTGGCCGCGCCCTCGCGCTCGGCCCGCGCACCCTCGTCATGGGCATCCTGAACGTGACGCCCGATTCCTTCTCCGACGGCGGTAGAAGCGCCGCGCCGGACAGCGCCCTCGCCAACGCCCGGAGACTGGTGACCGAGGGCGCGGACCTGCTCGACGTGGGCGGCGAATCGACGCGGCCGGGCCACACCCCGGTGGAGGCGGAGGACGAATGGGCACGCCTCGCCCCGGTGCTCGCGCCGCTGGCCGCCGAGACCGGCGTTCCGATCTCGGTGGACACTTACAAGGCCTCGGTCGCGCGGCGGGCGCTGGAGGCGGGGGCGGTGATCGTCAACGACGTGTGGGGCTTTTCCCGCGATCCGGACATGGCCAAAGTGGTGGCGGAGTACGACGCCGCCGCTGTCATCATGCATAACCGAACCGAAGTCGATGAATCCCTCGATATCGTCGCCGATATGCTGGACTTCTTCGCGAAAGCTCTCGATACGGCCGACAAGGCGGGCGTGAAGCGCGAGCGTCTGGTGCTCGACCCCGGCATCGGCTTCGGCAAGAGCTTCCCGCAGAACCTCTCCGCCATCCGCCGCCTCGGCGAGCTCCGCGTGCTGGGACTGCCGATCCTGCTCGGCGCGTCGCGCAAGTCCTTGATCGGAAAGGTGATTGATACCGTGCCGGCGGAACGCCTGCCGGGCACCATCGCCTCCAACGTCATCGCCATCATGGCCGGGGTGGAGATCATCCGGGTGCATGACGTAGCCGCCCATGTGCAGGCGGCGCGCGTCGCCGAGGCCATCCGGGACGCCTCGTGACCAGCCGCACCGCCTATCTGTGCCTGGGGTCCAACGTGGGCGACCGGGCCGCCACCATGAGGCTGGCGCTGGGTGTGCTGGCCCGCGCCGGCCTCACCATCGGCGCCCGCTCCTCGCTCTATGAGACGCCGCCCTGGGGGCCGATCCCGCAGGGGCCTTACCTCAATCAAGTGGTTGAAATCCAAAGCCCGGTGCCGCCCCGCAGCCTGCTGTTCCTGGCCCTTGCGGTGGAGCGCATGCTGGGGCGCGACCGGCCCCACGAGGTGCGCTTCGGGCCCCGCCGCATCGACATCGATATCCTGTTGTTCGCAAACGAGACGATCGCCGAGCCGGACCTGGAGATCCCGCATCCCCGCCTGCTTGAGCGCGCCTTCGCCCTGGTCCCCCTGACCGAGATCGCGCCGGACATCGTGGTCTCAGGGGTGCGCGCGGCGGATGCGCTGGCGGCGCTCGACAAGAGCGGCATCGAGAAGGTCGCAGTCGCTTGAAAACGCACAAAAAGCCCCGCGCCGGGTGGCGCGGGGCGGGTCGGACAGGTCCGCGATCACATGGTGCGGATGTTGGTGGACCAGGTATCCACCTGGCGCTTCACCTCATCCTTGGCATAGCCGTAGCGCTCCTGCAGCTTGCCTTCGAGGATCTCGCGGTTGCCGTTGATTTCGGTCATGTCGTCGTCAGTGAGCTTGCCCCACTGCGCCTTGAGATTGCCGGTCATCTGCTTCCAGTTGCCTTCAATGCGATCCCAGTTCATGCGTTCGTCCTCCGTTGGAGTGGAATTATGCTGGAAGAACGTTCACGCTGACACACAGGTTCCGGATTAAAACTTTTGCGGAACGGGGGAACCAATCATGACGGCACGGCACGAGGACGACGAGAAGCTTGCGCAGGGCGTCGCCAAAGGTGAGCGGGCGGCGCTGGCGCGGGCCATCACCCTCGTCGAATCGCGCCGCACCGATCATCGCCGGCGGGCGCAGGCGCTGCTGCAATCCCTGCTGCCGCGCACCGGCGGCGCCTTCCGGGTCGGCATCACCGGGGTGCCGGGGGTGGGCAAGTCCACCACCATCGACGCGCTCGGAACCTATCTGACCCAGCAGGGCCACAAGGTGGCGGTGCTGGCGGTGGACCCCTCCTCCACCCGCACCGGCGGTTCCATCCTGGGCGACAAGACCCGCATGTCCCGCCTCGCGGTGGACCCCAACGCCTTCATCCGCCCCTCCCCCTCCAGCGGCACGCTCGGTGGCATCGCGGCCAAGACGCGAGAAACCATGCTCTTGTGCGAGGCCGCCGGCTTCGACGTGGTGCTGGTGGAGACGGTGGGCGTCGGCCAGTCCGAGACCGCCGTGGCCGATCTCACCGACACCTTCCTGGTGCTGATGCTGCCGGGGGCCGGCGACGAATTGCAGGGCATCAAGAAGGGCGTGCTGGAGCTGGCCGACATCGTGGCCGTGAACAAGGCCGACGGCGACAACATCACCCGCGCCCGCGCCGCCGCCGGGGAATATCGCACCGCGCTCCACCTGCTGGGCGCCCGCCTGCCCCATTGGTCGCCGCCGGTGCTCACCTATTCGGCGCTGACCGGGGCCGGCATCCCCGAGGTGTGGGAGCAGGTGCGGCTGCATCGCACCAAGTGCGAGGCGGCGGGCACCTTCGCCGCGACCCGCCGGGCGCAGCAGGTGCGCTGGATGTGGACCCTGCTCAACGAGCGCCTCGCCGAGCGGGTCACCCACGACCCCGCGGTGAAGGCCCGCCTGCCCGCGCTGGAGCAGGAGGTGGCCGCCGGAACGCTCGCCCCGGCGCTGGCGGCGGCGGAGATCGCCGGCCTGATCGGGCTGTGAGGGACGGCCGTGGCGCACCCGCTCCGCATTCTGGTGACGGCGTTCGGACCGTTCCCGGGGGTGCCGTTGAACCCCTCCCAGCGCACCGCCAAGGACCTGCTGCGCTTGAAGCGCCCGGCGCTCTGCGGCATGGAAATCACGCTCAGGATCCTGCCCACGCGCTGGGATGAGCTGCCGCGCCTCGACGCGCTGATGCGGGAGCAGGCGTTCGACGCCGTGCTGTTGCTCGGCGTCGCAGCCCGGCGCCGGCGTGTCTGCCTTGAGACCCGCGCGGTGAATGCGGCCCGCGCGTTCCCGGATGCCGCCGGCCTGCACCCGCCAGGGCGACGCCTCTCACGCCGGGGGCTCGATGCCATTGCCTCCACGGCCCCGGCGCTGGCGGGGGTGGCGGCCCTGCAGCGGGCGGGCATCGCCGCCTCGGCGTCCCGCGACGCCGGCCGCTATCTGTGCAACGCCGCCTATTTCCACACGCTCGCGGCCGCCCGCGGGCAGCGGCCGGAAACAGGCGCCGTGCCGCCGGTTCTCTTCGTTCACCTGCCGGGACGCTCGGGCGTTCCGCGCGGCGCCTCCCGCGCCGGGCTTGCCCGCGCGCTCTCCGGCCTGCTCGTCACACTCGCGGCGGACGCGCGGAGACGGCATTCCAATGCACCCGCCCGGAAGGGACAGGGTCTCGACCCCGCCTGAGCCCGACCGAGGCCGTCAGGCTCGCTGGATTTCAATCCGGTCGCGACCGCGCTTCTTGGCCCGATACAGGGCCTCATCCGCATGCCGCATGGCCAAGTCGATATCCACCTCGCACGCCGACTTCACCGCGCAGATCCCCATGCTCACGGTGAGCCGGTTGAGATCGGGATGCACCTGGGCCCATGGCTCCACGCGCACCGAACGGCGGATGCCCTGACCGATGGCGAGCGCTTCCTCGGCCGTGGCGTTGGGCAGAAGGATGGCGAATTCCTCGCCGCCATGGCGGGCGGCGAGATCATCGGCCCGGGTCACGGAACTGCGCACCGCGTCGGCAATGCGCCGCAGGCACTCGTCGCCGGCGGCATGGCCGAACCGGTCGTTGATGGCCTTGAAGTGGTCGAGATCAATGATGATCACCGCCACCGGCGTGCCGGCCACGCCACATGCGTGCCAGGCGGCGGAGATCGCCTTTTCAAACCCCCGCCGGTTGGCAAGGCCGGTGAGCACATCAGTGGCTGCGATGGCCGAGAGTTCGGCCAGGGCCCGCTCCAGCGCGGCCTGCTGGCGCTTCAGCTCGGTAATGTCGGAGTGGGTGAAGTAGCCGATGCCGGACGCCGTGCGCCGGGCAATGACACGGCGCCAGCGCCCCGCCGGCAGTTCCACCTCGAACGGCGCGCCGGCAAAATGCAGGCTGTCCTGCACGAAGCCGTCGGTCCAGCGCTCCGGCTGATCGACCTTGGCCCAGGCGTCCCGCACCACGTCCTGGAGCGTGGCGCCGATCACCGAATGACCTTCGGGAACGTCGTAAAGAATGCGGAACTCGTTGTTGGTGGCGATGATGCGGTCGTTCTGGTCGAGCACCATGGCGCCATCGGCGATATGGTCGAGCAGGTCGATGGGAAAGACATCCCAGCCGCCGGCACGCATCTGCTGCGGCTCCTCGTGCAGGTGCTGCCAGATGCGGATGCGCAGCCCCTCCGGCGTCGGCAGGGAGGCGACGCGCAGGCGGCGGTCGAGATGAGTGAAAACGAAGGGGCGCGACTGCGCCCGGTGGCGGGCAATGCCCTCCTCAACGTAACGATCGAGGTGTCGGCGCTCCTCGCCATCGAGCCGGCTGTCATAGAACCGGCGCAGATTCTCCCGGTAGGCCTCGCCCCGGTGCACACGGCCTGCGTGCTCGGGGAAAAAGCGCAGGAAGCAGTCGTTCCATACCAGTGTCCGATCGTCCGCATCGAACAGGCACAAGGCGATGTCGATGGAATCGAGAAGGCCGCCCATGAAACTGTAAGATCTTAGATTTGGCACCCGACCCGCCCTGTTGGTTGCCTCATGATCCTGCGCCCCAAATCCCGCGCCCGAACCGAACCTTCGGGAAGGGCGCGTCCGCCAAGGTACTATGGTGACCTAGACGTGCAACCCGCTGATTGACTGCACATCCATTTGCCCGATGCGTCCGCTTCAGCTTTCATCCGCCCTGCTCCAGCCGTATAGGCACGGACGCCGCGCGCCAGCGAAAGTTCCCCCGTGACCATCTACCTGCCCATCGCCGAGCTTCCGATCGCCATCTTCACCGTCTTCGCAATGGGGCTGGCGGTGGGGTTCATCTCCGGCATGTTCGGCGTCGGCGGCGGCTTCCTGATGACGCCGCTGCTCATTTTCACCGGCGTGCCGCCGGCGGTGGCGGTGGCGAGCGTGTCGCCCTACATGGCCGCCTCGTCCTTTTCCGGTGCCCTCTCCTACTGGCGCAAGGGCATGATGGACCTGACGCTCGCCGGCGTGCTGCTGAGCGGGGGCCTGGCTGGAACAGCGGCCGGGGTAATGCTGTTCCTGTGGCTGCGGGTGATCGGCCAGGTGGATCTCGCCATCCGCATCTCCTATGCGCTGCTGCTGGGCACAATCGGGACGCTCATGCTGGTGGAGAGCCTGAAGGCCCTGGCGCGGATGCGCGCCGGCCAGCCGCCCACGGTGCGCCGTCCCGGCACTCGGGCCTGGTTCATGCGGCTGCCGCTGAAGATGCGCTTCCGCCGCTCCCGCATCTATGTCTCGGCACTCCCGGTGATCGGCATCGGCTTCATCATCGGTCTGCTCGGCGCGGTGCTGGGCGTGGGCGGTGGCTTCATCCTGGTGCCCGCACTCATCTATCTGCTGCGGGTGCCGACCCAGACTTCGGTGGGCACCTCGCTGGTGCTGACCCTCGTGACCATGGCGGCGGCCACCGTGCTTCATGCCGAGGCCAACGGCACCGTGGATGCTGTGCTCGCCTTCGTGCTGATGATCGGCGGTACCATGGGTGCCCAGTTCGGCGCACGTACCGGACAGACCCTGAAGGCAGAGCACCTGCGCCTCCTCCTCGGCATCCTGGTCCTGTCCGTGGCGGTGCGCGTCGCCGTCGACCTCGTCAGCCGCCCGGCGGACACCTTCGCGGTCACCCGGGAGGCGCAGCCGTGAAGGAAGAGGTCGGCGCAGCCGTGAAGCAAAGCTTGGGCGCAGCCTTGAGGAGCCTGCGGATCGGCTCGGCGCTTCTCGCCGTCATGATCGGCCTCGCGGCGCTGCCCGTGCGGGCCGACCGCCTGGTGGTGTCCGTCTCCCAGCCCCAGGTGCGCATCACCTCGAGCTTCACCGGTGCGGAGCTGGTGGTCTTCGGCGTCGCCGAATCCCAGGACCAGGACGAAGGGCCAATCGACGTGGTGGTGACGGTGCGCGGCCCCGGCGAGCGCTTCACCACCTGGCGCAAGTCCCGCGTGCTCGGCCTGTGGGTCAATTCGGACAGCCGCACCTTCGTGGAGGCGCCGGCCTTCCTCGCTGTCCTGTCCAACCGCCCCACCGACCAGATGGCCAGCCCGGAAACGTTGCGGGTGGAGCAGATCGGCCTCAACTACAACATCCTGGTCCAGAGGGTGGGGCCGGACTTCGCCGACGTGGTGCCGAGCGACCCGTTCCGCACCGCCTTCCTGCGCATCCAGGCGGCCCAGGGGGTCTATCGCGAGGACGCGCGCGGCGTGGCACTCCTCGCACCGCGGGTATTTCGCGCGGAGGTGAGCATTCCCGGCACCGCACCGCTGGGGCGCTACACGGTGGCGGTCAAGGTATTCCGAAACGGATCCCTTTCCGCCACTGAACTTTCGAGCTTCGATGTCAACAAGACGGGTTTTGAGCAAAAGATCGCAGAATTTTCCCAAAGAGACGGTTGGTTGTACGGTCTCGTGGTTGCGCTGGGCAGTCTCGTGGTGGGCTTTATGGGCAACCTGCTGTTCCGGCGGGATTGAAGACCGCACAGGAATGCGGGAACGCACCCGGCCCCACAACCATTCATTTGCGTGATACGCGGACGCGGTTACCGATGGCGCGCTTTGTTGACCGCAATCTCACTTTTTTCTTGAAACTGCTTTTGTCCGCGGTCACAGAAGAGTGAGCGCCACATCACGAATGAGCTACCTCCAACCCGCTGGTTGAGACGGGCTGATCCGATGTGGCTTCGAGCCATCGAGCTTCGGGTGCCTAGCCCTGACCGGCGCCCGTTGGGGACGGGGTGGCGCTTCATGCGCCGCCCCGGAACCCGCCGCCCCGAAACCCCGCCGCCGAAGGCCTTGTGCGCCAAAAGTCGCGCCTTCTGCGCCGAAAGTCGTCCCCGGTTCCGGCGCATCCCTGCATGCGGCAACTTCCCTCCCCGTGCCGTTGCGCTTAGACACGACGGGACAGGGCCGGCCGGGCCTCTGTCGCCGGCCAAAAGCCGGGCAATCCAAGACAGGTTCGAGCACGACCGCTTCGAGAAGGCCTGGGGGGAGGGACGCGTGGCTGGCAGCATCGCCATTTCCGTCGAGGGCGGCATCGCCCGCCTTGTGCTGACCAATCCGGAACGGCGCAACGCCATTTCCAGCACCATGTGGCGGGGCCTGATCGCTTTCGCGCAGGACGCCGCCCATCGCAGCGATATCCGCGTTGCGGTGCTGCGCGGCGAGGGCGACCTCGCCTTTTCCGGTGGCGCCGACATTTCGGATTTCGACACCGCCCGCTCCGATGCCTCGGGCGCGCAGAGCTATGACGACCTGGTGGAACAGGCCTGCTCGGCCATCGAGAACCTGGCCTGTCCCACCATCTCGCTGGTGAAAGGCGCGTGCGTGGGCGCCGGCGCGGCGCTGGCGGCGAGCTGCGACATGCGGATCGCCGCGGACGACGCCTTCTTCGCCATTCCCGCCGCCCGCCTCGGCCTCGGATACGATCCGCGAGGCATGGCGCGGGCGCTGCGGGTCTTCGGCAGCCAGGGCGCGCGGCACCTGTTCTTCACTGCCGAGCGGCTGACGGCGGCGCGGGCACATGCCATCGGCGCCGTGGATGTGCTCATCCCCGCCGCCGAGGCGGAAGCCACCACTGAGCGCACGCTCCAGCGCATCGCCGAGAATGCGCCACTGACTCTGAAGGCCGCCAAGCTCGCCATCCGCGCCGCCGAGACCGGCTCGCAGGCGCTGCTGGGCGAAGCGCGCCGCGCGACCGGTGCGGCCAATGCCAGCGCCGATTATCGCGAAGGCCGCCTTGCCTTCGCGGAGAAACGCGCGCCGCGCTTCTCCGGAAGCTGAGGGCGGCCGCCCGGATGCGGGCGGCGGACTTCCTGGCAGGACCTTGAGGCGCGTGCCTTCCGACCAGGCCCTTCGAGCACCGCCAGTCCGGCTATTTGCCCTGGGCCTTCAGGCGCTTGTTGCAGGCGCTCCAGAACTGGGGCCACTTCTGGCCGGCGGGCACCTTCCCGGCTTCCTTCGCCGCACGCCATTCCGCGCCACAGGCCGTCTGCCGCTGGTGCGCGGCGGTCTGGCCGGGGGTGGCTGGCTTGGAAGTGGCCGGCTTCGTGGCCGTGGGCGCCGCAGGGGTGGTCGCCGGCGCGGCCGTCGCCGGCTTTCCGGCCGGGGCGGTCTGGGTCGGCGGCGTTGCCGTGGTCTGGGCCAGAGCGGCGGATGCGGCGGGAACCGTTGCGGCAAGGGCAACGCAGAAGAACGCGATGCGGAAGGACATTGCGCGGCCTCCAGAGGTGCTGCGCCGGGACGCGCAGTCGGTTCGACGTGAAGTCGGAATCAACTTCACGCTTAAGATGTAGCACGCCGCGCGCGGCACAATAACGCCTTCGTTGCCAAACCCGCGGCAACGCGTTGGACAGAAGCGCAGGGCGCGGCTATATGGTCCGCCGCCGCGTTGGGGCGTAGCCAAGTGGTAAGGCAGGGGATTTTGATTCCCCCATTCCCTGGTTCGAATCCAGGCGCCCCAGCCATTACGCACCCGCCTGTGCGGCGGCAGGATCAGCGGCCGAAGGAGCACGGGCGGCGGGCGGCGCGGGACCTTGCCGGCGTGCGCTGATATAAGCAGGCCATGCCCCGCCCCTACCATCAGGGCGCACCCTCGGACCATTTCGACGGGACGCGCTTCTTCAATCCCGATCACCCCTCCACCGACAAGACCGCGCGCGATCTGATGCGCTGGCGCAAGCGGCGCACGGACCGCGGCGCGTGGCCGGCCGTGCCGGCCCTGACCACGGCCACCGACACGCCGCCCGCCGAGGTCACCTCCGGCATCCGGGTGAGCATGGTGGGGCATGCGAGCGTGCTGATTCAGGTGGCGGGCCTCAACATCCTCACCGATCCAGTCTGGTCGGAGCGTGCGAGCCCGCTGCCCTTCGTCGGGCCGAAGCGGTTCAACCCGCCGGGCATCCCGTTTGAGGCGCTGCCGCAGATCCATGTGGTCCTGCTCAGCCACAATCATTACGACCATCTCGACCTGCCGACCCTCGGCCGGCTGGCGCGGGCGCACCGGCTCCGCCTTGTCGCCCCCCTGGGCAACGACGCCGTCATCCGCCGCAAGCTGCCGGACCTGGCCATGGTGACGGGCGACTGGGGAGATCGCTTCGCGTTGAGCGCGGACGTGGACGCGATCATCCATCCCGCCAACCACTGGTCGGCGCGCAGCCTGAAGGATCGCCGCTTCGCCCTGTGGGGCGGGTTCGTGCTGACGACACCGGAAGGCGTGATCTATTTCGCCGGCGACACCGGTTATGGCACCGGCGAGATCTTCCGCGCGGTGCGCCGCGCTTTTGGACCGCCGCGCCTCGCGTTCATCCCCATCGGGGCCTACGAGCCGCGTTGGTTCATGGCGCCCCAGCACACCAATCCGGAAGAGGCGGTGCGCATCCTGGAGGACACCGGCGCGGAACAGGGCCTCGGCATCCACTGGGGCACGTTCCGCCTCACCGACGAGGGCCAGGATGCGCCGAAGCACGCACTCGCCCAAGCACTGCGCGAGGCCGGCATCGCGCAAGAGCGCTTTTTGCCGTTCCATCCCGGCGAGGTCTGGCGCAGCTGAGACCTGCACCCGGTCGTCACCCCCCCAGCGCCGCCTCCAGCCGGTCCGCGACGGTCTTCAGCACCTTCACCCGGGCGAAGTGCTTGTCCTCCGCCTCCACCAGCGTCCACGGCGCCTCGCGGGTGGAGGTGCGGTCCACCATCTCCGTCACTGCCGCCTCGTAGAGCGGCCATTTCTCGCGGTTGCGCCAGTCTTCGGGGGTCAGCTTGAATCGCTTGTAGGCGATCTTTTCACGTTCCTCGAAGCGGCGGGCCTGCTCCTCCTGGCTGATGGCCAGCCAGAACTTCACCACCACATAGCCGGCGCGGGTGAGCTGGGCCTCGAAATCGTTAATCTCGCCATAGGCCCGGCCCCAGTCGTCCGGTCCGCACAGGCCCTCGACGCGTTCCACCAGCACCCTCCCATACCAGGACCGGTCGAAGATGGCGGTGCGCCCGTGGGCGGGAATGTGCCGCCAGAACCGCCACAGATAGGGCCGCGCCCGCTCCTCGTCGGTGGGCGCGGCGATGGGATGGACGCGGAAGCGCCGCGGGTCCAGGGCCCGGCGCAGGCGCATGATGGTGGAGCTCTTGCCCGCCGCGTCCGAGCCCTCGAACGCGATCACCAGCCCCGAACGGGCGAACGCCGGCGCGTTGGTGAGGCGAGTGATGCGGCTCTGCGCCTGGGCCAGCTCGCGGTCGTATTCCGCCTCCTGCAGGCTGCGCGACATGTCGAGGGTGGAGAGGATGGAGAAGGGGGGCAGCAGGCTCGGCACGTGGGTGGGATTGGGCGGCAGGGGCAGCGGGGCTGGCTCCGGCTCCGCCGCCATGGCGCGCAGCTTCTCCAGCAACAGGCTGCCGACCATGGCGTCGCAATATTCAGTGTCGGCGGCCGGCACCACGTGCCAGGGAGCAATTTCCGTGGAGGTGGCGCGGGCGGCCTCCTCGGACGCCAGGTGCAGCCGCTTGCGGGCGGCGGCGCCCTCGACCTCGGCCCATTCACGCACGATGGGGCGCTGGTAGTCGCCCTTGCTCAGGGACTTCAGCCGGCGCCGGGCCTCGTCCCCGTCCAGATAGAGCCAGATCTTCAGCAGGCTCACGCCCTCGGCGTGGAGCATGCTCTCGAAGCGCTCCATCTCGTCGAGCGAGGCCATGAAATCGGCCCGCCCCATGGTGCCCAGCGCCCGCTTGCACAGCGGCGCGTGGTACCAGGAGCCGAGCATGACGCCGATCTGGCCGAACGGCGGCAGCTCGCGCCAGTATTTCCACATGGGCGGGCGGTCTTCCTCGGCGCAGGGCATCTCGAACGTGAGCGTCTGCACCTTGCGCACGTCGAGCCAGCTGTAGAGCCGGTTGAGCACCGCGCCCTTGCCGGCGCCATCGGGACCGTGGATGAGCACGATCAGGCTGCGCCGCTTCGCCTCTATGAGCGCGAACTGGGCATTGAGGAGGTCTTCGCGCAGGCTGGGCTCCAGCGCCTTGAAGGCGGCCTTGTCCAGCCGATGCTCAAACGTGGCCGATTCGAACATGCTGTCCTCCCCGCACCCAGGACGGGCAGCGTGGCCGACACCTCAGGCCGACGCAACCTTCTGCACGCCGGAGGACGGCACCTTCACCAGCGCCTCGCCGTCAAGCACCACCTCGCCCTTCACGCTGCAGATGCAGGACAGGCGCGCGCGGTGCCGCTCGGGGATCAGTTCCACCACCTTCACCTCCACTTCCACGGTGTCGTCGATGCGCACCGGGGCCCGGAAGTTGAGGGTCTGGGAGATGTAGATGGCGCCGGGGCCCGGCAGGCGGGTGCCGAGCACGGCCGAGATCAGGCTCGCCGTATAGAGGCCATGGGCGATGCGGCCGCCGAAGGGGGTCTTCGCAGCGAAATGCTGCGACAGGTGGATGGGGTTGCGGTCGCCCGTCAGCTCGGCGAAACCGACGATGTCCGAGGACGACACGGTCTTGGACATGCGCTCGATGCGACCGAGGGTCAGGTCTTCGAAATAGAGGTTCTGCAGCTCGAGAAACATGGGCGCGCTTCCTTGTCCTTTTTCGGGCGCGGACTTTAGAGCGCGCCGGAGCGCGTGGAAAGACAGCCAAAGGGTGAGGTAGCCCCGCCCTGCCGCTGTGCTGCAGGCGTGCCCTGGCGCAACCTGTCTGGCGTGGCCTCAGCCGAAGGCGGCGAAGCCGAGCACGGTCGGGTCGGTCACCTTGCGGCCGACGCGGCGGAAGACGCCGCCGCCGTCGCGCACGCCATCCTGATTGGTGTTGCCCTCGATGGTCACGAGCTTGCCGTTGATGTTGTCGGCGACGATGCCGGCATGGCCGGTGTTCCCCGAGAAGCCCAGGAAGAACACCATGCCCGGCACCACCAGCGAGGGATCGACCTGCGCATCCCGCGCCGTCACCACGCGCACCCCGGTGGTCAGCGCCTGCGCCTGCTTCCACGCCCCGCGCACCAGCCCGGTCTGCGGCACCCGGTTGGGCACGCCAAGGGTGTCGGCTGCCTGCGCGAAGCACCAGTAGACGAACGACATGCACCAGGGATTGCCCCGGTCGAGGCCGACGCTCGCGAGGAAGGCCTCCACCTGCGCACCGCAATTGCTGTTGGGCGGGATCTCCCGGACGCCGATCTGTTCCGACGCCACGTCGAGCACGGCGGAGGCCAGCGTCTTCTCCGCCTTCTTGATGACGACGCGCGGCTTCACCCACTCGCTCTCGATGGACAGGGGACCGAACAGCGCCCCCCAGGTCATGGGGCCGACGATGCCGTCGATCTCCAGCGGCGCGCCGTCCAGGTCCACGGAGCGCGCCTGGAAGAGCTGGACCGCGTATTTGGTGGGGGTGTCGAAAACGCCGGTGGGCGCGCCCGGCGAGGCGCCCATGTCGGCCAGGCGCTTCTGCAGGCGGGTGACGGAGACCTTGTCGCCGGTCTTCTCCATCAGATACTTGCCCGGAAAGCGGGGTGGATTGTCCGGAAACTCCACCACGCTGCCGTCCACGGGCAGGAACGGCGTGGGCTTGGCCACCTCGTCGCTGTCCGGCGGCGGCTGGAAGCCGAGACGCTGGGCGATATCGTCCTCGTCCATGAGGGCGGACAGCAGGGTCATGCCGCCACACTGCTGGCTCACCGCATCGGGCGAGAACACGCCGTCGCGGATGAACTTGCCGCGCGTGTAGACGTTGCTGAAGCCCCAGAGGTAGGGGCTTTTGACGAAGGGGAAGCGGGCACGGTAGCCGAAGCCGTTGTACCGCTCCAGCGCGTAGGCGATGCCGGGAACGGTCCACTTGGTCCAGGTGTCGAGCCCGTCATAGGCGAGGGCATCGATGGCGCTTTCCACCCAGCTGTAGGCGCCGCCGCTGGCGGGGGCCTTCTTCGGCAGCCCGGCCGGCTCGTGCACCGTGCGGGCGGTCAGCGGATCGCCATTGTGCAAATGGGCCGAGAAGGCCATGTCGGCCTCAAGATTGTGGATGATCGCCACCACGAACCAGGGCACGGAGGTGGCGGCCTCCACCGTCTCATACTGCTTGCGGTTGGCAGGGCGCAGGAGACGGTCGGCGACACGCTGGACCTCGTCGCGGCGCTCGGGCCGGATGACGAGGGACGCGAACAGGCCCGCATATTCGGCGGCGAGCTGGTCGTCCAAAATGGGTTTTGCCATGGATCGCCTCCTGAGGAACCCAGGTCGCAATCCGCCAATCATGGCCCCGGCGCAGCGGCCGGGCATCCCCCAAATATGGTAGGGCCTGCACAGCGCAGGCCGGTGCTCACCCCGGCACTGGCGGCCGATAACGCATCTGCCTCCGTGCTCAGTCCGCCTGCTCGCGCAGCTTCTTCATGAGGGCTTCCAGGTCGCCGTCCTTGTCCTTGGGCAGGACGAGGTTGGTGCGCACCAGCAGATCGCCGTGGCCTCCGCTCGCCGTGGGCAGGCCCTTGCCGCGCAGGCGGAAGGTGCGCCCGCCGGAGGTCCAGGCGGGAATGGCAAGCTCCACCGCCCCCTTGAGGGTGGGCACGCGAACCTTGGCCCCCAGCACCGCATCGGCGAGTGCCACGTCCACGTTCTGGCGCAGGTCGTCGCCGTCCCGCTCGAAGATCGGATGGGGCGCATAGGAGATGGTGACATAGGCATCGCCCGGCGGGCCGCCCATGGCGCTGGGCTCGCCCTGCCCCTTCAGGCGCATGCGATGCCCCTCGCGGGTGCCGGCGGCGATCTTGATGTCGATCTGCTTGCCGTTGGGCAGGCCGACGCGCTTGGAGGCCCCTTCGGCCGCCTCCTCGAAGGAGACCGGGAGCGTTATTTCCATGTCCGCGCCGGGCTGGGGCGCAAAGCCACCGCCGGCGGAGCGGCGCTGGCGGCCGAAGCCGAAAATGTCGCCGATGTCCTCGAAGCCGCCACCGCCGCCGCGCCCGGACGAGCGGCGTGCCCCCTCGGGACCGAAGGAGAAGCTCTCGAAAATCGTGTCGCCGTCGTAGCCGGAGAAGCCGCCGGGCCCGCGCCGCGGGCCGCCACCGCGAAATCCGGTGAATTCGGGGGCTTTCGGCTTGCCCTCGGCGTCGATCTCGCCGCGGTCGTACTGGGCGCGCTTCTCCTTGTCCTCAAGGATTTCGTGCGCGGTATTCAGCTCCGCAAAGCGGTCCTGGGCCTTGGGATCGGACGCATTGGCGTCGGGATGCAGCTTCTTCGCAAGCTTGCGATAGGCGCGCTTGATCTCGGCCTCGTCGGCGGTCTTGGAGACGCCGAGGACGTCGTAAGGATCACGCATGGGTCAATCACCTCGCCGGCCGGCACTCAGGCGGCCAGCCGCATCTCAGGATGTGGTTCGCGGCGCGAAAAATGCAACGGCCGCGCTGGCCAGCGGCTCAGCTTTTCGCATCCCCGCCTTGCCTCAGGCCTGCCCCAGCACCCGGACCTGCGACAGGACAGTGCCCGAACGCGCCTTGCAGACCTCGCCCTGAATCCAGCGGTCGGCGGTCTTGCCGTCCACCAGCGAGATCATGAAGTCCCGGCAGCCGCCGGCGCGGGCAGCCCCAACCGGCGTCGCCGTGCCGCGGGAGCCGGTCTCCGGATTGTCCCAGGGGATGGAGACATCCTTGTTGCGCGCGGCGAGGGCCTGGTCGAGGGCGATCTTGGCCTGCACCCAGTCGCTGGGCGCAATGCCGGTGGGGGCAAGGCCGTCCGGCACCGGGAGGGAGGCCGGCGTCGCCCGGATGGAGCCGGTGACGATGGCATCATCCGGCGACACGTTGACGGTGGAACAGCCGCCGAGGCCCGCCACGACGAGCCCCGCGGCCGCCATGCGACACAGAGCTTCGCGCCGGCGGATCACGCTTCTATATAAGGAACGGCAGCCGGCCATGGGGACGGCGCGCGAGAGGCGAGGCACGAGGGGCTCCCACATGACTTCAAGCACAGGCATGGAAGCCCACAACCCCTTAACATCCGGTGATTTTACGGAAGTCTCCGAGCCGTTCCGGCTGTTTGCTGAATGGCTCGCCGAGGCCGGGAAGAGCGAGCCCAACGATCCCAACGCCATGACGCTCGCAACCGTCGATCCCGATGGCCTGCCCGACGCCCGCATGGTGCTGCTGAAGGGGCTCGACGCGCGCGGCTTCGTGTTCTTCACCAACACCGAGAGCGCCAAGGGCCGCGAACTGGCGCAGACGCCGAAGGCTGCGCTGGTTTTCCACTGGAAATCCCTGCGCCGGCAGGTGCGGGTGCGCGGGCCGGTGGAACAGGTGACGGCGGACGAGGCCGACGCCTATTTCGCCACCCGCCCCCGCCTGTCGCAGATCGGCGCCTGGGCCTCCAGCCAGTCGCGCCCGCTGGAGGGCCGCTTCGCGCTGGAGGCGGCGGTGGCTTCGGCGACCGCGAAATACGCCCTCGGCACCGTGCCGCGCCCGCCCCACTGGACCGGCTTCCGCGTGCTGCCGGTGGCCATCGAATTCTGGCACGACCGCCCGTTCCGGCTGCACGACCGGGTGGTGTTCCGCCGCGAGGGCGAAGGCGCCGACTGGTCGAGGACGCGGCTGTTTCCCTGAGGGGCCCCGCCTTCGCGCCCACTTTCTTGACCTTGCAGCGAGAGGGTGCTGCATGTCGGGCCGACATGCTTCAGCCCTGAATGCCGGCCCGGGACCCTTGTCATGATCGCCGAACCCGAAGCCCCGCCCCGCATCATGCTCCTCACCGGGGCCTCGCGCGGCATCGGCCATGCCACGGTGAAGCGCTTCTCCGCCGCCGGCTGGCGCGTCATCTCCTGCTCGCGCCATGCGTTTCCGGACAAGTGCCCGTGGGGCGCCGGGCCGGAGGACCACATCCAGGTGGACCTCTCCAGCCCCGCCAGCACCAAGGACGCCATCGCCGAGGTCAAGCGCCGCCTGCCGGACGGCCGGCTCGACGCCCTCGTCAACAATGCCGCCATCTCCCCCAAGGGCGAGGGTGGCTCACGGCTCGGCACCCTGGACACCAACCTTGAGACCTGGGTGGACGTATTTCAGGTGAATTTCTTCGCCCCCATCATGCTGGCGCGAGGACTTTCGGCGGAGCTGGAGAAGGCGCAGGGCTCGGTGGTGAACGTCACCTCCATCGCCGGCTCGCGGGTGCATCCCTTCGCGGGAGCAGCCTATGCCACCTCCAAGGCGGCGCTGGCCTCGCTGACGCGGGAGATGGCGTCGGACTTCGGGCGGCGCGGCATCCGCGTCAACTCCATCGCGCCGGGGGAGATCGACACCGCCATTCTCTCGCCGGGCACCGACAAGATCGTCGAGCAGATCCCCATGCAGCGGCTCGGCACCCCCGACGAGGTGGCGAAGATCATCTACGTGCTGTGCACCGATACCTCGTCCTACCTCAACGGGGCGGAGATCCACATCAACGGCGGCCAGCATGTGTGAGGCCGGCGCGGGATCTTGAGGCGCTTCGCTCAGGCGGCGCGCGGGCTTGGGTTCAGAGCCAACGGCGCCACTTGAAGAAGACGTAGGGAAGGATGCCCGACACCACCATGCCGCAGAGCGCCAGCGGATAGCCGTAGGCAAAGTCAAGCTCCGGCATATTGTGGAAGTTCATGCCGTAGATGGATGCGATCAGCGTCGGCGGCATCAGCACCACCGAGAGCACCGCGAAGATCTTGATGATATTGTTCTGCTCAAGGCTGACGAGGCCGATGGTGGCGTCGAGCAGGAACTGCAGCTTGTCGCCGATGAAGGCCGCGTAGTCCGACAGGCCCGACACGTCCCGGCTCATGGACTTGACCGAGGACTTGGAATCCTTGGTCACCGCCGCCCCTTCGGTCTCCGTTCCGAGGAAGGACAGAAGTCGCTGCAGCGAGGCCAGGCTCTCGCGGGCGTAGGAGACCAGGCCTTCCTTGCGACCGATGTGGGAGAGGATGGCGCGATAGCGCTGGTTGGCGTTCTCGTTGCCCTGGTCGCGATCGAAGATCCGCTTGGAGATGCGCTCCACGTCGGCGCCGATCTGCTCCAGCACGTCGGCGGCCCGGTCCACGATCGCCTCGAGAAGGTCGATGAGGACGATTTCGCCGGTAATTGAAGAGGGGCAGGACTTGGCCAGGCGCCCGGAAACGGAGGGAAAGGCGCGGGGCTCGCCGTAGCGCACCGTGATCAGCCGGCCGCGGCTCAAGATGAAGGTGACCGCCAGCATGACCGGTGTCGGCGTGTCGGCCCCGCACAGCAGCGAGGCCGTCATGTATCGTGCCTCGCCATCTATATAGAGGCGGCTCGATTGCTCGATTTCGCCCATCTCCTCGCGGGTCGGCACAGAGATGCCGGCGAACGCCTCAGCCGCGGTATCATCGGCTTCGGTGGGCGAGATCAGGTCCAGCCATACCGCGTCAGGCGGTATCGGCCCTCCAGCGACAGGGTTGCCCTTCAGGGCCCCATCGCTGAACACATAGGCAACAAGCATGCGGCATGTCCCCGAATTCCCCGGCTGTTGTAGCCCCGGCGGAATGCCAGAGGAACTGCCGCCGTGGCCCCGGCCCCGCGCCGGGTCCGTTGGCGATCAGCTATCCTCAGGCCGCGAGGAAGTCGATGTCCCTGAGGGTCACGATCCGGTTCGGTTCACCAGCGGCCTTAGCCTCGGCGATGCGCTTCTCGCTCGCCTGCTGGGCGGCCGCGGCAACGGCCGAAATCCCGATTTCCCGCCACTGCTGGTTCTGCGCCATTCGCTTCAGATCCGATTCCACCCGGGTGCTGAGCCCCTGCGACGGCTGTGCGGTAGACATGTCCTACTCCTGTACGGTGCGACTTTTGACGTTGCGGCACCTTCGCGTGACCACTCCAGAAATGGCGTTCGACTGCGTCAAAACTGTGCAACCGATGCGACTTCTCCGAGGTCATGTGAGGAGTACGCGCCCAATTCCTTGAGAAACTCCAAAAGCCGATGACGAAACGGCAGGCTGTGCGGCATTTCTGCAACGCTTTCGCACAAGCAGGCAGGAGCATGCGCAGAACTCTTCAAGCATGGCGGACATTGGGTTAATTCAATCGGAGCGGGATCGATTCCTCCTTGCGCAGCAAGGCGAGTAAAACGAGGCGAACATGATGTGGCGGGTGGTCGGAGCACTGCTGACAGGCTTGATGCTCAGCGGTTGCATGTCGGAAACCTATGCGCCGGCACCTGAATCGGCGCAGACGGCGCGGGACAAGCAGCTTCTCGCGAACAAGCCGTATCCCAATGTGAAGCCGAGCGGAGATTACGCACGGCATATCGTCGAGTATCCGACGAACAAGAAGCCGGGTACCATAGTCATCGATACGCCCAACAAGTTCCTTTACTACGTCGAAGGCAACGGCAAGGCGATCCGCTACGGTGTTACCGTGGGCGAGGAAAGCCTCGCGTTCCGCGGCCAGGCGAAGGTGGGGCGCAAGGCGGAATGGCCGAGCTGGACCCCCACCCCGGAAATTCACCAGCGCATCGCCGGCCTGCCCTCCTATGTGGCCCCCGGCCCGCACAACCCCATGGGTGCCCGCGCGCTGTACCTGTACCAGGGCAACCAGGACACGCTGTTCCGCATCCACGGCACCAACCAGCCTGAATATCTCGGGCAGGCCATTTCCTCGGGCTGCATCCGCATGCTGAACGAGGACGTGATCGACCTCTACAGCCGCGTGCCGACCGGTACCGAAGTGGTGGTTCTCTGATCACGGCATGTGCGCCTGACCAGTAGAGAGTGATGTTTGACGAAGGGCGCGGTTGATCCGCGCCCTTTTTCTTTTGTGCCTGTGATCCAGCAGCTTCAGCTGAGCGGGAGACGGTACAGCGGTTGTGGCCTTCAACGCAGCCCCAAGGGAATACCCGCTATTTCCCGTTCGGCTTCTCCGCCGCGGCGTCGGCCTCGGCATCCGCCGCCGGATCGTCTTTGCCGGGCCCGCCGGAGGACGCCGGGGTCGGTGCCGCATCCTTCGGCTTCGGCTTGTCCTTTTTCGCGATCAGCGTGCCTGCATCGAGGTTCCAGCGGCACAGGCGAATGCCGAGCCGGCGCTGGGCGAGGTCCACGTGGATATGGTCCTCGTGATAGCCGTCCGATCCGGGGCCGAGCACGGTGGTGAAGCGACGGCAGGCGCTCTCCTTCATGGCGGCGCGGAGGCGCTGCGGCAGCCCGCCCTTCTCCACCTTCACCATGCGGGCGTCGGCCAGCTCGAATCCGCCCACATCCAGCGCATTGCCAAGGCCATGCTCGCTCATGCGCGCGCCGGAAATGCGATTGCGCGAGCGGCAGTCATAGGACGCCGCCACGGTGACGGACGCAACCTGCGATCCCAGAGCGGCAACCGCCGGCGCCAGGTCCTCGCGCAGCCAGTCGGCGACGGCGGCCGCCACCTCGCATCGGGTCACGGCGGCGGGCTTGAAGGCGACGAGACGACCGTCCTGGAGGCGCACGCCGGTGAGGCGCACCGGCTGGGCGAGGCCGCAACCGCCCGCAGGTGTGATGGGGGCCTCCAGGGTCGCAACCATGGTGCCCTCCTCGATCAGGGCGGCACACGCCGCCGGCATCTCCCGCGCGCCGGAGGGCGACGCCGGCGGCACGGCGGCGTCATCTCCGGCCGGCGATTGCGCATCCGGGCGGGTTGGCGGCAATGGCACCGCGCCGGGCGCGCGCCCCTGCCCTGCTGTGTCCACGTCCTCCTGCGGCCCGACCGTGCGCGATGCAAGCCGGGGGGCGGCGGCGGGCTCCTGCGCTTCCTCCTCCTCGGCATCCAGCTCAGCCGGGCGCGGCGGCGGCAATGGCACGGCCCGAACGAGCGGACGCCGCACGGCGGTAGGCGCCGACACCGACACTGACAGCCCCTGCGGCTTCTTCGGCGGCAGCGGCGCCGTCGCCCCCAAGGCAGGTCCACTGGCGACGAGCACGAGGCAGGACACCCCTGACCGTGCGATCCGCATCCATGCGGTCCGGGCAGGATCCGACGCGGCGGCGGCCGGCGGAGCGGAAAGGCGGACGCCGGGCGGCGCAGATCGTCGCGAGTGCATGAGGCGTGATAGTAGAGAAGCCGAACCGCCCGGTCGATACGGCCGGACCGGTATCAGTTTCCTCCCGGCGCGCCTTCGGCCGCCTCGCCCGGACCTGCCCATGCGCGATGTTTCCGCCCTGCTGTTCGACAAGGACGGCACCCTCGTCCATTTCGACCGAACCTGGGGTCCCGCCTGCGGGGCGGCCATGCGCGCCCTGGCCGGGGACGACGCCGCAGCGCTGGCGCGCCTTCAGGAGGTGAGCCACTATCTGCCGGCGGAAGGGCGCTTCCTGCACACCTCGCCTCTGGTCTCAGGATCGTCGGCCCATTACGGCCCGCTGTGGGCCGACGCCCTCCGCCGACCGGCGACGCCGGACTTTCTGGCCGAGATCGACGACCTCTTCGCCCGTGAGGGCCTGGCCTTCCTCACCCCCATCGGCCAGCCCTTGGCGACGCTCACCCACCTCAAGAGCGCCGGCTTCACCCTCGGCATCGTCACCAATGATGCCGAGAACAGCGCCCGCAAGCAGGCGCATGCGCTCGGAATCCTGCCCCTGCTGGCGGCGGTGCACGGCTATGATTCCGGCTTCGGCTCGAAGCCCGGGCCGGGGATGGTTGCGGCTTTCGGCGCCCGCTTCGGCCTTGCGCCCCACGCCATGGCGGTGATCGGCGACAGTGCCCACGACCTGGCCGCTGCCCGCGGTGCCGGCGCCCGCTTTATCGCCGTGCGCTCAGGTCCCGCGCCCATCGACGACCTCATGACCGAAGCGGACCTCGTTGTGGACAGCATCGACGACCTGCCCCGGCTTCTGGCCTTGGCGCCCTCTTCCCCAGAGCGGGAAAACGCGGTCTAACCAAACAGTCGCCCGCAAGCGGACGGATGGAATGATCAGACGCAGGCTTTACACGGAAGAACGCTTCTCCCCGCTGGCGCGGTGGAGCTTCCGGCTCGCCTTGTTCTCGCTGCCGGTGGTGGCGCTCGCGGCGCTGCTCTACCGCACCGGCTTCCTCGATTTCCAGCCGGCGCTGGTCACGCTTGCCACCGGGCTTGGCCTTGCGGCCATCGCCGGCATCCTCGGCACCGTGGCCTTCTTCATCACCTGGGAAACCGGATGGCTGGGCATCGGCCGGGCCATGGCGGCCGTGGGCATCGCGGTGCTGGTGCTGGCGGGGCCGGCCGCCGTGCTGGCGCGCGGCATGATGCTGCCGCCGCTCACCGACATCTCCACCGACGCAGCCGATCCGCCGCGGTTCCGCTCCCTCGCCCTCGCCTCTCCGCGCGAGGCCAACTCGTTGACCTATGGCGGCATCGACAATGCCGCGGTCCAGCGCATGGCCTATCCCGGCATCAAGCCGGTGGATCTCACGGCGACGCCGGAGGAGGCCTTCAACACCGTCCTTGCCCTGGTGCAGAAGCGGCACTGGACCATCCTCGACGCCGTGCCGCCCCGTGGCACCCGGCGCGACGGACAGATCGAGGCGGTGGCGGTGTCGCCGATCATGGGCTTCCGCTCCAACGTCTCCATCCGCATCCGGCCTACCGCCAAGGGCGCGCGCGTGGATGTGCGCTCCGCCTCCCGCTACGGCTCCCATGATCTCGGCACCAATTCCGAACGCGTGGAAGCGTTGATGGCGGACCTTGCCGCCGAGCGCCGCCACCGCTGAGGGCCAATCCGCTCAGGGGCTCTCAGGATCGCCGAAGCCGCGATTCTCGGGGCCCGCTTTGGCAGTGAGCAGCGCCATGGCTGAGGCCGCCGCCTCGGCCGGCAGCGGCGCCATGAGGTCCGGCCCATCGTTGCGCACCGCATTGACGCGATCCGAGACCGGCCACAGATCGAGGTCCGTGCCCGGAAGAGACCGCATGAGGTCGCGCGGATCCTCCGCCTCCAGGAAGGCCGCGATATCCGTCTCGGGCAGGATCACCGGCATCCGCTCGTGCAGCGGGCGCAACTTTGCATCCGCCGACGTGGTCAGGAGGGTGAAGGTGCGCAGCCACTGGCCGGTCGCCGGATCCTTCCAGCCCTCCCACAAGCCCGCGAGCGCCAGGGGGCGACCATTGGCGCGGCGGATGAAGAAGGGCTGGCGTCGGCCGCGTGCACGCGCCCATTCATAGAAGCCGTCCGCCGGCACGATGCAGCGGCGCCAGGCCCGCCACGCGGCGCGGAAGGACGGCTTTTCCGGCGCGGTCTCGGAGCGGGCGTTGATGAGCCGGGCGGCCCCCGAGGTGTCCTTGGCGAAGGACGGCACCAGCCCCCACTTCAGCAGCGAGAGATGGCGCGCGCCGGTTTCCGGATGGCGGCGGACCACCATGAGATCCTGCGTCGGCGCCGCATTGTAGCGCGGCGGCGCGTTAGGCAGGGCCGCCAGAACCGGGTCCACCCCGAACATTTCGGCGGCGCGGATCGGCGGCATCTGCTGGACGAATCGCCCGCACATCAGGCGCGCGCTCCGGTCTGGCCGGTGTCAGGCAGCACGGCGGAATCGCCCGGTGATGGCTGCGACCGGGCTATCGGTCACCACGCGACCGCTCGACACCAGATGCTCCAGATGGGCCAGCACGGTGAGGGACGCCGCGCCCACCAGGCGCGGATCGAGGCCGATATAGATGCCGCGCACCAGATCGGGGATGGTTTCCACCTCCCGGTCGAGGGCGCGCAGGATGGCAGCTTCCCGGGACATGCGGTGGGTCAGATAGGCCCGCACGAAATCGGGCGCATCGGTGACCGGCCCGCCGTGGCCGGGGAGATAGATGCGTTCCTCCCTCAGCCCGAGCTTTTCGAGGGAGTGGATATAGTCGCCCATGGAGCCGTCCGGCGGCGCGACGATGGAGGTGGCCCAGGCCATCACATGGTCGCCGGAGAACAGCAGGTCGTTTTCCCTCAGGGCGAAGGCAAGGTGGTTGGCACAATGCCCGGGGGTCTCAATGGCCGTCAGGGTCCAGCCCGGACCGGCGATGGTGTCGCCCTCGCCAAGGCGGATATCGGGGGAGAAGTCGGTGTCGGCGCTGGCATCGAGGGGGTTGACCTCACCGATGGCGAGGGGGCGGGCCGCGCGATGGGGCCCCTCCCCCAGGGTCACCGCACCGGTCGCGGCCACGACCGCGCGCACGGCCGGCGAGTGGTCGCGATGGGTGTGGGTCACGAAGACGTGCGTCACCGTCTCATGGCGCACGGCGTCCAGCAGGGCGGCCACATGGGCGGGATCGTCGGGGCCGGGATCAAGGATCGCCACCTGCCCGCGACCGATGATGTAGGAACAGGTGCCGGTGAAGGTGAAGGGCGAGGGATTGGGCGCCACGATCCGGCGCACCAGGGGGGACACCTCATCCACCCGGCCGGCCGGAGCCTCGAACGTGCGGTTGAAGGCGATGTCCTCACTCATGGTGCAAGCCTCATGATGCCGGGCCTGATGATCCAGTCTGCGGCTCAGGTGGGCCGGAGCCGGATATGATCGGGGCTGAACCAAGCTGATCGGGGAATCCACGCTCAAACTCAAGAGGGCGCTTACTGCGGGCAACGTCCGGGTGAGCCTGCGGATGTCGCCGTGGCGGGGCCTCGGACCACGCGAGAGAACAGGCCACAACGGGCGGCGCAGGGCACTCACGCAATAAAAAAGCCCGCTGCCGGAGCAGCGGGCTTTCCCGACGAAGCCGAGCTTCGATCAGAACTTGTAGTTCACGCCGGCCTTGAGGGTGTGGAACTTGGTGTCCACGGAGCCGGTGGTGTTGGAGTAGCCGCGGTCCAGAGCAATCATTGCCTCGGGACCGGAGCCGCTGGCATACGTGTAATCGGTGCTGCCCAAGTCGACGTACAGATACTCGGTCTTGAACGTCCAGTTGTTGGTGATGGCGTATTCAACGCCGCCGCCGACGGTCCAACCCCAGTTGGTGCCCGAAGCACTGAACCCACCGACGCTATAATCGTAGTAGGAGCCGGACACCTTGGTCTTGCCGTAAGCGGCACCACCGGTGATGTAGGGCAGGAACCGGTCGAAGGCGTAACCGATGCGAGCACGGATCGTACCGAAGTAATCGACCGAAGCACCGAAGCTGGAGGTGTAGGGATAGCCGCCATAGAGGTAGACGGAAGAGTAGTCTGCCTTGCCTTCGATACCAGACCACTGGAGGTCGGTTTCGGCGCCCAGCACCACGTTGTTGGCGAACTGGTAGTTGTAGCCGATCTGACCGCCGGCGAAGAAGCCGGAAGAGTTCAGGCTCGTGCTGGTCGCGTAGTAGGGATAGCCGTTGTACGACTCGACTTCGTCGAAGGTGAACTTGTCACCACCGTAACCGACGTTGGCGCCGATGTAGAAGCCGGTCCAGGAAAACACAGGAGCGACGGCCACGGCCTTGACCGGATACTTCGTCGCCAAGTCAGCGGCCATGGCCGGAGCGGAGAGCGCTGCGAACGCGACAGTGGCGAGAAGAAGACGCTTCATAACCGACCCCTTATTGGGCAAAGCCGTGCTTGTGAATTCGTATTGATTGCGACCGCCCCGGGAGGCGCCGCGTTCTGGGATGTTATGTAGCAGAGGCCCCGCCGGATTGCTGTTACATCCAAGTCACAGCCGCGCCGAAACAGCGGCTGATCCGTTAGGAAAGAACGACTTACCCGTTAGCAGGATACCGAAATCGGCCCGGACGGCACGACCAGATTGAAGGACGGTAGCGGAGCCCCCCTCGCCGGTCGGGCGGACGTTCCTACCGGGATCAGCCACCGGACACAGGCGGCCTCGCAGCGTGCAGCCGATGACAATGCGGAGCCGGGTGCAAGGCCGGGGTCGCCGAATCGCATCCATGGAAATGGCTGACGGAACGGAGCTACGTGACGTAGATCCCCCGGAACACGCCGCGCAATAAAAAAGCCCGCTGCCGAAGCAGCGGGCTTTCCCGACGAAGCAGTGCTTCGATCAGAACTTGTAGTTCACACCAGCCTTGAGGGTGTGGAACTTGGTGTCCACGGTGCCGGCATAGCTGTAGTAGCCGTAGCCGTCGGCGTAGGCGTAATCGGTGCTGCCCAGATCGACGTACAGATATTCGGTCTTGAACGTCCAGTTGTTGGTGATGGCGTATTCCACGCCGCCGCCGACGGTCCAGCCCCAGTTGGTGGCCGAAGCGCTGAGCGAGCCGAAGCCGTCGCCAGCATAGCTGCTCGAGATCTTGGTCTTGCCGTAGGCAGCACCACCGGTGATGTAGGGCAGGAACCGGTCGAAAGCGTAGCCGATGCGAGCGCGGATCGTACCGAAGTAGTCAACCGACGCGCCGTAGCTGGAGGTGTAGGGATAGCCGCCATAGACGTAGACGGAAGAGTAATCTTCCTTGCCCTCGATGCCCGACCACTGCAGGTCGGTCTCGACGCCCAGCACCACGTTGTTGGCGAACTGGTAGTTGTAGCCGATCTGACCGCCGGCGAAGAAGCCGGAAGAGTTCAGGCTCGTGCTGTTGGCGTAGTACGGATAGCCGTAGTAGGACTCGACTTCGTCGAAGGTGAACTTGTCACCGCCGTAACCGACGTTGGCGCCGATATAGAAGCCGGTCCAGGAGAACACCGGGACAACGGCCACGGCCTTGACCGGATACTTCGTCGCCAGGTCAGCAGCCATGGCCGGAGCGGAGAGCGCCGCGAATGCGACAGTGGCGAGAAGAAGACGCTTCATAACCAACCCCTTTTTGGGAATAGCCGTGCTTGTGAATTCGCATTGATTGCGACCGCCCCGGGAGACGCCGCGTTCGAGGATGATCTGTAGCAGAGGCCCCGTCGGATTGCTGTTACATTCAAGTCACAGTCGCGCCGAAACAGCGGCTGATCCGTTAGGAGAGAACGACCTGCCCGTTAACAGGATACCGAAATCGGCCCGGACGGCACGACCAGATTGAAGGGTGGTAGCAGAGGATGCCCCTCCGCGGTCGGGCGGACGTTCCTACCGGGATCAGCCACCGGACACAGGCGGCCTCGCGGCGTGCAGCCGATGACAATGCGGAGCCGGGTGCAAGGCCGGGGTCGCCGAATCACATCCATGGAAATTGCTGACGGAACGGAGCTACGTGACGTAGATCCCCCGGAACACGCCGCGCAATAAAAAAGCCCGCTGCCGAAGCAGCGGGCTTTCCCGACGAAGCAGTGCTTCGATCAGAACTTGTAGTTCACACCAGCCTTGAGGGTGTGGAACTTGGTGTCCACGGTGCCGGCATAGGTGTAGAAGCCGTCATACGAACCGTAGGTGTAGTCGGTGCTGCCGAGATCGACGTACAGATATTCGGTCTTGAACGTCCAGTTGTTGGTGATGGCATATTCCACGCCACCGCCGACGGTCCAACCCCAGTTGGTGGAGGACGAATCAAAGGATCCGAAGCCCTCGCCAGCGTAGCTGCCAGAGACCTTGGTCTTGCCGTAGGCCGCACCACCGGTGATGTAGGGCAGGAACCGGTCGAAAGCGTAGCCGATGCGAGCGCGGATCGTACCGAAGTAGTCAACCGACGCGCCGTAGCTGGAGGTGTAGGGATAGCCGCCATAGATGTAGACGGAAGAGTAGTCTTCCTTGCCCTCGATGCCCGACCACTGCAGGTCGGTCTCGACGCCCAGCACCACGTTGTTGGCGAACTGGTAGTTGTAGCCGATCTGACCGCCGGCGAAGAAGCCGGAAGAGTTCAGGCTCGTGCTGTTGGCGTAGTAGGGATACGCGCCATAGTAGTAGGACTCGACCTCGTCGAAGGTGAACTTGTCACCGCCGTAACCGACGTTGGCGCCGATATAGAAGCCGGTCCAGGAGAACACCGGGACAACGGCCACGGCCTTGACCGGGTACTTCGTCGCCAGGTCAGCAGCCATGGCCGGAGCCGAAAGCGCCGCCAGCGCGACAGTGGCGAGAAGGAACTTCTTCATGACCAACCCCCTTGTTGGGTGTTACGCAAATTCGTTTCGTTACAGACGCGGAACACGAGTCACTTCGTCCAGTGGCACCTATCTAGCAGAGGCCCTCTCCGAAAGCCGTTACATTCCTGCCACACCGAACCCAAATCAGCACAACCAATTGCCGAAATTATATTGGGTTACCGTCCCTTAGCGCAATTTGCGGGGCTTCCGGAGCGCGAGGCCGTCGGTTCCGTGGCCAAACGGTAAAAAGAACGTAAACACAATGTCTTCAGCCCTCATTCAGATAAGGGGGAAGAGATTGGGATTCGAGCCGGTCCGATCCCCGAAGAGGAGCCTTGCGATGCAACTTTCCCGAGTCCCACCGCTGGCGGCCGCGCTCCTCCTCGCCACCCTCGCCGCCGGCCCGGTCGAGGCCCAGGCGCGCCCGGACACCCTTGCCCTGTCCTGCCAGGAGGCCGCCGGCCTGGTGACGAGGAGCGGCGCCATCGTGCTCGGCACCGGTCCCAACATCTACGACCGCTATGTCAGCCAGATTCGCTACTGCTCGGGTGCCGAGCAGCTCAAGGCGGAGTGGGTGAAGACGCGGGATAATCCACAGTGCTTTGTGGGATATACGTGCTACGTGCCGAGTCGCGACAACGGCCTGGGCCGGTGACGGCCGCGCAGGCGCCGATTCGGCAAGCGCGGTTTCGGCAGGAGCCGCTTCACGAGACCCGCTCCGCAGGCGGGACACCCTTGAGGATCGGACCGCCGCGCACCAGCTGTAGGGCGTCAGCCCGACGGACATTCCGAACGGAAAGGTCGAAGATGAGACGATTGCCCCTTGCCATCGGCACGTTCGCGCTGTTGGCCGGTCCCGGGCTTCTCGCGGGCCTCGCGCTTTTGGCCGGCACCGGCCACGCTGTTGCCCAGACCCCGAGCATCACCATGACGTGCGCGGAAGCGGCGGCGCTTATCAACACGCGGGGGTCTGCCGTACTGGCGACCTCCCGAACGCTCTACGATCGCTATGTGCGCGACCGGAGCTTCTGCCTCTACGATCAGGACACCAGGCCGGAATGGGTGCCGACAAAGGACAATCCCCAGTGCTTCATCGGCTATAGCTGTTTCGAGCCATTCCGCGGCGGCAGCTATAGCCGCTGACGACTGACAGAGAGGCCGGACGGGCCTCTCGCCCCCGGCGACGGACCGGCAGCATTTGCCGGATCGCTGTTGCGGATCGGTGTCTGGGGCCTGGACGCAGGCACGCAATTGCTGCGTCCAGGCTCTTCTCCCATACGAACTCAGGCGATGCCGCGGGCCTTCAGCACGTCCTCGATCTCCTCGAGCACGCCGGCGTCATCGATGGTGGCCGGAACCGACCATTCGTCGTGATCCGCGATCTTCTTCATGGTGCCGCGCAGGATCTTGCCCGAGCGGGTCTTGGGCAGGCGGTTTACAGTTACCGCCAGCTTGAAGGCTGCCACCGGGCCGATGCGGTCGCGCACGAGGCCCACCAGTTCCTTCTCGATCACGTCGGGCGCGCGCCGTTCACCGGCCTTCAGCACCACGAAGCCGCAGGGCACCTCGCCCTTCAGCTCGTCCTTGACGCCGATCACCGCGCACTCGGCCACGTCCGGATGGGAGGCCAGAACCTCCTCCATGCCGCCGGTGGACAGACGATGGCCGGCGACGTTGATGATGTCGTCGGTGCGGCCCATGACGAAGACGTAGCCGTCATCGTCCAGGAAGCCGGCATCGGAGGTCTTGTAGTAGCCGGGATAGTCGGCGAGGTAGCCCTCGGCGAAGCGGTCGTCCTGCTGCCACAGTGTGGGCAGGCAGCCGGGAGGCAGCGGCAACTTCACCACGATGGAGCCCATGGTGCCCGCCGGCACCGGCTTGGCGGCCTCGTCCACGATCTCCACGTCATAGCCCGGCATGGGCACGGTGGGCGAGCCGAGCTTGGTGGGCAGAAGGCCGAGGCCCACCGGATTGGCGGCGATGGCCCAGCCGGTCTCGGTCTGCCACCAGTGGTCCACCACCGGGACCTTCAGCTGCTGCTGCGCCCAGATCACCGTATCGGGATCGGCGCGCTCGCCGGCGAGGAACAGGGTGCGGAAACGGGAGAGGTCGCGACCCTGCTTCAGCAGGCAGTCGGGATCCTCCTTCTTGATGGCGCGCAGGGCGGTGGGCGCGGTGAACAGCGCCACCACCTTGTGCTCCTCGATCACCCGCCAGAACGCGCCGGGGTCCGGCGTACCCACCGGCTTGCCCTCGTAGACGAGAGTGGTCGCGCCATGGATCAGCGGGCCGTAGACGATGTAGGAATGCCCCACCACCCAGCCGATGTCGGAGGCGGTCCAGAACACCTCGCCGGGGGCGATGCCGTAGAGGTTCTTCATGCTCCAGTCGAGCGCCACCATGTAGCCGCCCACGTCGCGCACGACGCCCTTGGGCTTGCCCGTGGTCCCGGAGGTGTAGAGGATGTAGAGCGGGTCGGTGGCCGCCATGTCCGCGCAGGGCGCGCTCTTGCCGGCATCGGCCGCTGCCGCGCAGGCCACCGCCCAGTCGAGGTCGCGACCCTCGGTCAGGGCGCCGGGCCCCTCGGGACGCTGGAGCACGAGGCAGCGCTGGGGCTTGACCGCCGACATGGAAATGGCGAGGTCAAGCAGCGGCTTGTAGGCCACCACGCGGTTGGGCTCGATGCCGCAGGAGGCGGCGAGGATCACCTTCGGCTCGGCATCCTCGATGCGGGTCGCCAGTTCCTTCGCCGCGAACCCGCCGAACACCACCGAATGGATGGCGCCGATGCGGGCGCAGGCCAGCATGGCGCCGATGGCCTCGGGCACCATGGGCATATAGATCAGCACCCGGTCGCCCTTGCCGACGCCGAGATCCTGCAGCACCGCGCCGAGCGTGCTCACCTCTTTGAGCAATTGCGCATAGGTGAGGGTGCGCTTGGCGCCGGTGACCGGGCTGTCATAGATCAACGCCGCCTGGTCGCCACGGCCGGCCGCCACGTGGCGGTCGAGGGCGTTGTGGCAGATATTGCCCACGGCGTCGGGGAACCAGCGACCATAGACGCCGGCCTCGGGATCGAACATCTTCTCTGGCGCCTTGGACCACTCCAGCGACTGCGCCGCCGCGCCCCAGAAAGCGGAAGGATCCGCACGCCAGCTGGCATAGGCTTCAGCGTATCCGCTCGTTCCGACTTCGGACATGGACGCCTCCCATTCGACCCTCTTGTTGGGGTTGGTTACTGCCGGTCACCTATCCACGACGCAAGTTCGCACAAATGCGTAAGACCTTGGTCGGGAAAATTCTTGGACCACACAGTTCACCTGGTCCAATAAATTGACCCGAATCAGCAGATCGCAATCCGCGACAGCCATATGGCGGACACCGGTGAGACTTTCGTCGCGCGTTGGCGAGATTGCACCTGATCGCCTGCCTCGGCTACGGTCGCGGCCCGAATACAACCGAAATTTCGGCGCGCCGACACCGCCGCGCCCTAAAAGCCTAGACCAAGGGGGGGACCGATGGCCGGCGGCATCTATGACCTGCATCTCGACCGCAATCCCGCGAACTTCCAGCCGCTGACGCCGCTCGGCTTCCTGGAGCGGGCAGCCGGCGTGTTCCCGGACCACACGGCCATCATCCACGGTGCGCTGCGTCGCAACTATCGCGATTTCTATGCGCGCAGCCGGCGGCTCGCCTCGGCCCTCGCCAAGCTGGGCGTCGGCAAGGGCGACACGGTCGCGGTGATGCTGCCCAACGCGCCGGCCATGCTGGAGGCCCACTACGGCGTGCCCATGACGGGCGCGGTCCTCAATTCCCTCAATACCCGCCTCGACGCCGCCATCCTCGCCTTCACCCTCGACCATGGCGAGGCCAAGGTGCTCATCACCGACCGGGAATTCTCCCCCGTCATGAAGGCTGCTCTGGCCATGGCGACGCGCAAGCCCGTGGTCATCGACTATGACGACCCGGAATTCACCGGCAAGGGCGAGCGCATCGGCACCATCGAATACGAGGATTTCCTGGCCACCGGCGACGCCGACTTCGCCTGGAAAACGCCCGACGACGAGTGGGACGCTATTGCGCTCAACTACACCTCCGGCACCACCGGCGACCCCAAGGGCGTGGTCTATCACCATCGCGGCGCGCATTTGCTGGCGGTGGGCAACGTGGTCACCTGCAGCCTCGGCAAGCATCCGGTCTATCTGTGGACGCTGCCCATGTTCCACTGCAACGGCTGGTGCTTCCCCTGGTCCATCACGCTGGCCGCCGGCACCCATGTGTGCCTGCGCCAGGTACGCGCCAAGCCCATCTTCGACGCCATCGCCGACTACAAGGTGACGCACATGTGCGGCGCCCCCATCGTCATGTCCACGCTGCTCAACACGCCGGACGCCGACAAGCGGCCCCTGCCCCACAAGGTGGAGTTCATCACCGCCGCCGCCCCGCCGCCGGAAGCGGTGCTCGCCGCCATGCAGGAGGCGGGCTTCAACGTGGTGCATGTGTACGGCCTCACCGAGGTCTACGGCCCCTCCGTGGTCAACGAGTGGCACGCCGAGTGGGACGCCCTGCCCGCGCAGGAGCGCGCCATCAAGAAAGCACGCCAGGGCGTGCGCTACGGCGCGCTCGAAGCCCTCGATGTGCTGGATCCCGACACCATGGTGCCGGTGCCCGCCGATGGCGAGACGCTGGGCGAGGTGATGTTCCGCGGCAACGTGGTGATGAAGGGCTACCTCAAGAACCCCACCGCCACCGACGCTGCGTTCGCCGGCGGCTGGTTCCATTCCGGCGACCTCGGGGTGAAGCATCCCGACGGCTATATCCAGCTGAAGGACCGCTCCAAGGACATCATCATCTCGGGCGGCGAGAACATCTCCTCCATCGAGGTGGAGGACGCCCTCTACAAGCACCCGGCGGTGAGTGCGGCGGCGGTGGTGGCCAAGCCCGACGAGAAGTGGGGCGAGACCCCGGTCGCCTTCGTCGAGCTGCGCGAGGGCGCGAGCGCGACGGCGGAGGACCTGATCGCCCATTGCCGGACCCATCTGGCGGCTTATAAGTGCCCGCGCCACATCGTCTTCGAGGAGATCCCGAAGACGTCGACCGGCAAGATCCAGAAGTTCCGGCTGCGCGAGATGGCCAAGGAGGTCTGAGTGGACGTCAAGGACGCGAACGGCGCCATCCTGAAGGATGGCGACAACGTGACCCTCATCAAGGACCTCAAGGTGAAGGGCACGTCCGTCACCTTGAAGCGGGGCACGCTGGTGAAGGGCATCCGCCTCACCGACGACCCGGAGGAGATCGACTGCAAGGTCGAGAAGGTCAAGGGCCTCGTGCTGCGCACGGAGTTCGTGAAGAAGGCCTGAGCGCGTTCGCGCGCTTCACGGATTCGGTCGCTGGGTTACAGACATGCTTTTTCAATCCTGTCTGTAACCCACCCCTCCGCCTGGGCCCTCCATCTGGCCCGTCCGCCCTGCGCCCACTTCCCCTTCGGCACCTTTCCAATCGTTCATGCGGCGGCCATGGTGCGGTCATGCGGCAGCCGGCAAAGCTGCGCGCACTTCGTGTCGGGAGAGGTCCTTCGTGCGCGCGCTTTTCACCCTCGTCGGCGACATCCGCCGCCTCGCCCTACCCTATTTCAGGAGCGAGGAGCGGTGGACCGCCATCGGCCTGCTCGCCGCCGTCGTCGCCCTGGAACTCGCCTGGGTGTTCGCCACCGTGCTGCTCAACGAGTGGAACGTGGCCTTCTACAACGCCATCCAGGACAAGGACTTCCCGGCGTTCCAGAAGCAGATTCTGATCTTCTGCGGCCTCGCCGCCGGTGCCATCGTGGTGGCGGTGTATCAGGTCTACCTGAAACAGGGGCTTGAGATCCGCTGGCGGCGCTGGCTCACCAAGCGCTATCTCGACGCCTGGCTCTCCGACGACGTGCACTATCGCCTGCGCCTATCGGGCGATGCCGCCGACAATCCGGACCAGCGCATCGCCGAGGACGTGCAAATCTTCGTCAACCGCACCATCTCGGTCGGCGTTGGACTTCTGGGCACCGTCGTCTCCCTGTTTTCCTTCAGCGTCATCCTGTGGAACCTGTCCGGACCGCTGGGACTGAAGCTCTTTGGCCACGAGATCAATATTCCCGGCTATCTGTTCTTCGCGGCGCTGATCTATGCGGCAGTGGGCACGCTCATCGCCCACTTCATTGGCCGGCCGCTGGTGAAGCTCAATTTCGACCAGCAGCGCTACGAGGCCGACTTCCGTGTCGATCTGGTGCGGGTGCGCGAGAATGGCGAGCAGATCGCCCTGCTGAACGGCTCTCCGGCGGAGGATCGCAAGCTCGATGGCCGCTTCTCCCGCATCTTCGGCAATTTCGTGGATCTCATGAAGGCGCAGAAGCGCCTCACCTGGTTCACCGCCGGCTACAACCAGATCTCCACCATCTTCCCCTACGTGGTGGTGGCCCCCGCCTATTTCGCCGGCCAGATCCAGCTCGGGCAATTGATGCAGACGGCAAGCGCCTTTGGCTCGGTACAGGGCTCCTTCTCCTTCTTCATCTCCAGCTATGTCACGCTCGCCGAGTGGACCTCGGTGGTGCACCGCCTCACCGGCTTCGAGGCAGCCATCACCAAGGCCCGCGTCGGCGCGGACGTGCCGGCCTTCGCCACCACGGGCGCGGCCAGCGCCCACGGCCTCACCCTGCGCGACCTCGACGTGCGCCTGCCCGGCGGCGGCCCGCTCATCCGCACCGGCGAGATCGCCATCGGCCGCGGCGAGCGGGTGCTGATCACCGGCCCGTCGGGCGCAGGCAAGACCACGCTGCTGCGCGCCATCGCCGGCATCTGGCCGTTCGGCTCGGGCACGGTGCACCGCAACGAGGACCAGCGCCTGCTGGTCCTGCCGCAGAAGCCCTACGTGCCCGTAGGCAGGCTCGACGTCGCCCTCACCTATCCGCGGCCGGTGGACATGGTGCCGAAGGACCGCCTCGCCGAGATCCTCACCGCCGTGGGCCTGCCCGCCCTCGCCGGCCGGCTGGAGGAGGAGGCGCTGTGGCCCCACGAACTGTCGCTCGGGGAACAGCAGCGCCTCGCCATCGCCCGCGCGCTGCTCGACGCCCCTGACGTGCTGCTGCTGGACGAGGCCACCTCGGCGCTGGACGAGCCGTCCGAGGCGGCGCTCTACGCGCTGCTGCAAGACCGGCTCCCGAACGCCACCTTCATTTCCATCGGGCACCGCTCCAGCCTCGCCGACCTGCACGACCGGGTGCTGCACCTGCATGGCGAGGAGACGCCCCGTACGTTGCGGCCGGCCTCCGCCCCCATGTTCCACCCGACCTGAGATTTCCACCCGACCTGAGATTTCCACCCGACCTGAGACTTCCACTCCACCTGAGACGGAGTTGCTTGCCCCGGCGCACCTGCCTCCGCTAAGCCTTAAGGGAGCACCGTTGCTCCTTCTTGCTCCCGAGGCCTTGCGTGATTCCCTCCGCGCCTGTCGATCCCCGCCGAACGCCGCGCGACGCCGTTTATTACGCCCTCGCCGCCGGGTCCGGGCTTGTGGTAGGCGCGGTGGGCACGGTCTTCCACATGGCCGTGGATGGGATTTCCCGGTGGCCGGACCTTGTGCGCGCACATCTCGACGGTCCCCTGCTCTATCTCGCCATGTCGGCGGTGGCGGCGGTGATGGTGGCGGCGGCGGTGGCCCTGGTGCGCGCCTTCGCGCCCGAGGCGGCCGGATCTGGCGTACAGGAGATCGAGGGGGCGCTGGAAGGCCTGCGGCCGGTGCGCTGGAAGCGGGTGCTGCCGGTGAAGTTCGTCGGCGGCGTGCTGGCGCTGGGCTCAGGCCTGGTGGCCGGACGGGAGGGGCCGACCATCCACATGGGCGCCGCCATCACCAAGGCCCTGTCGGACGCGGTCGGGCTCGGCACCCGGGATACACGCGGCCTGCTTGCCGCCGGCGCGGCGGCCGGGCTGGCCGCCGCCTTCAACGCCCCGCTGGCCGCCATCCTGTTCGTGATCGAGGAGACGCGGCGCCAATTTCCCTATGGCCTGCGCACCTATAGCGCCGTCATCCTCTGTTCGGTGGCCAGCGCTGTGATGGCCGAGGCCATCAACGGCTCCGGACCGGACATGAAGCTCGCGGTACCGGACATGCCCCTCCTGCTGCTGCCCGCATTCGTGGTTCTGGGGGCGGTGCTGGGGGCGGTGGGGGTGGCCTTCAACCACGCGCTGGTGGCGTCGCTGGATGCGGCGCGGCGGCTGGCGCTGAAGGTCTCGCCCTATCTGCTGCCGGTGCTGGTGGGGGCGGCGGTGGGGCCGCTTATCCTGCTGCGGCCGGAGGCGACCTTCGGCGGCGAGCAGCTGGCGGTGTCCCTGCCCGGCCTCGGCCTGCCGGCGCTAACGCTGGCGGGCATCGTCATCATCCGCTTCGCCATGACCATGGCGAGCTACTCCACTGGAATTCCAGGCGGAATCTTCGCCCCGATCCTGGCGTTGGCGACCGCCGTTGGGGTCCTGTTCGCGACCCTGCTGGCGCTGGCGGTGCCGATGCCTCCCGATGCGGTGGCGGCGTTCGGGGTCGCCGCCATGGGCGGGTTGTTCTCGGCCACGGTGCGGGCGCCGCTGGTGGGCATGGTGCTGGTGGCCGAACTTACCGGCGCCTATGACCTTCTTGTTCCAGTGATTTTGACCTGCGTTACCGCCAATCTGGTGGCCGAGGCGCTGGGCGGAAAGCCCATCTACGAGGTGCTGCTGGACCGCACCCTGCGCCTTGCCGGAACCCCGCGCCACGAGGCCCCGCCCGCCAGCGAGGAGCTCGGCGGCTGGGACGAACGCGAACGGAAGACGAAGGTCTAACCCTCTATCAGATCAGGATTATCCAGAAACGGCAGGACCTCGCCCGGCGGCCCGCGCCGGGTGATGCGGCCGGCCTCCAGCACCACGATCTCGTCCATGCGCGACAGCCCGACCCGGCTGTGGGTGACCAGCAGCAGCGCCCGGCCGCGGGCGGCATCCAATACCGCCGCCATCACCTCCCGGGCGGTGTTTGTATCCAGACCTTCAAGAGGTTCGTCACACATCAACATCGGCGCGTCCTTCAGCAGGGTGCGCGCGAAAGCCAGCCGCCGCGCCTCTCCGCCGGACAGGCTGGTGCCATGGGCGCCCACGAAGGTCTCGAACTTCAACGGCTGCGCTTCGACAAAGCCCAGAATGCCCGCCGTGGCGCAGGCGGCGGCGCACCGCGCGGGCGACGCATCCGGGTCTGCCACCCGCAGATTGTCCATGAGGGTGTCGGCGAACACGTGGTCGTCCTGCTGCAGCACACCGAGGCGGCCGCGCAGGGCATCGGCGTCGATGGTCTCCACCGGGACGCCGCCATAGGTGATGCGCCCTTGGTCGGGCGCGCGGAAACGCAGGGCGAGGGCGACCAGGCTCGACTTGCCGGAGCCGCTGGGGCCCACCACCGCCACATGGCGGCCCGGTGCCAGCTCAAGGTCGATGTCCGAGAGCGCCGGCCGCGCCGCGCCGGGATAGGTGAGGCCGACGCCGGCGAACACCAGCGCCCCCTCGGCCGGGGCCGGCGCGCCGGTCTCGTTCACCGGCGCCGGCCGGTCCACCAAAGCGAAGATGCGCCGGGCGCTGGCCAGCGTCACCGGCAAAGCCTGCATGGCCAGCGGCAGCGGCGCCAGGGCGTCGAACACGGCGAGGGCGGCCAGCGCCAGCATGGCCCAGTCGGAGGCCCCCAGCGCACCGCCGAGCACCGCCGGGGCGCCCATGAGCAGCACGCCGAGGAAAGCCACCTGCGCCACCAGCCCCACCCCGGCCCCGGCGGCGCCTGCGAGGCTGGCGAGGCGGCCCTCGTCGGCGAGCAGCGCATCGCCCTGCGCCTCGATCAGCAGGCGATGGCGGCCCGCCGGATCGTAGATGGCAAGCTCCGCCGCGCCTTCCAGATGATCCACCAGCGCCGCCTCATAAGCCCCGGTGCCGGCGGCGAGGCGGCGGGAGGCGCCGGAGCCCAAAGCATGGACCAGCGCCGGCACCCCGGCCCCGGCCACCAGCGCCAGCGCGAGCAGCAGCAAGGCGATGGAGCCGTCATAAGCGGCCATGAAGGCGACCGCCACCACGATCACCACCAGAGCCGCCAGCACCGGCGAGAGGATGCGCAGGAAGGCAAATTCCAGCCGGTCGATATCGGTGCGCAGGCGAGCGAGGAGATCGCCGGAGCGTTCCGCCTCCAGCGCCGCCGGGGCCAGCGGCACCAGCCGGGTGAAGAACCACGGCCGCAGCCGGGCGAGGAAGCGCAGGGTGGCGTCGTGGCCCACCAGCCGCTCGCCATAGCGCGCGCCGGTGCGGGTGAGGGCGAAGGCGCGGATGGCGGCAGAGGCGGTAAACGGGTTCATGGCTGCCCCCGCCGCGCCGGCCAGCGCCATGGCGGTGATGAACCAGCCCGAGGCCGCCATGAGCCCCACATGGGAGAGGCTCGCTGCCGCCGACAGCAGCACGGCGAGGGCCATCCAGCCCGCCTCCCGGCGCATGAGGGAAAGCAGCCGCAGGAAGGTGTTCATGCCAGCGCCTCCATGGCCACGTCCGGCCCGGTGCGGGCAAGGCGGGCATAGGCCCCGCCCTGGGCGAGGAGATCGGCGGGCGGGCCGCGCTCGATGATGCGGCCGCCGTCCAGCACCGCCACCAGGTCGGCCTCTGCCGCCTGGGCGAGGCGATGGACGGCGAACAAGGCGGTGCGGCCGGCCATGAGGCGGGAGAGGGCGGCATTCACCTCGGCCTCGGTGACGCGGTCGAGATGAGCGGTGGGCTCGTCCAGCGCGATGAAGGGCGCGGAGCGATAGAAGGCGCGGGCCAGCGCCAGCCGGTGGGCCTCGCCGCCGGAAAGGCCGGAGCCGCCCTCCCCCACCCGCGCCATCAGGCCACCGGGCAGCCGCGCCACCGCCGGGCCGAGCCCGGCGGCCTCAAGGGCGGCGGAGAGGCGGGCGGGATCGGGCGCGGCCTCGCCGGGGGCGATATTGTCGGCGAGCGTCCCGGCGAACAGGCGTGGGCGCTGGCCGGCATAGGCCACGTGCCGGCGCCACTCGGCCATGTTCAGGTCGGCGAGGGGCGCGCCATTCACCAGCACCCGGCCGGAGGTCGGCCGCACGAAGCCCAGCGCCAGATGGAGGAGCGAGGACTTCCCCGCGCCCGACGCCCCCACCAGCGCCACGCGCGCGCCGGCGGGCACCTCCAGCGTGATGCCATCAAGGGCGCGGCGGCCGTCCGGGAAGACGAGGGTCACATCCTCGAAGCGCAGGGCGATGGGGGCTGTTGGGGTGAGAGCATCGCCATGGCCGGGCTTGTCCCGGCCATCCACCACGCCGGGGGACTGGGAAGACCTTCCGAAAGATGTTGCAGGCGGCTCGGCATGGATGCCCGGCACCGGCCCGCTGCCGCCCGGCTCGGCGACGGCCGGCGCGTCGGCCAGCGCGACGATGCGCTCGGCGGCGCCGATGGCTTCCATCTTGGCGTGGTAGGCCGTGCCCATGGCCCGCAGCGGCTGGTAGAATTCCGGCGCCAGCAGCAGGATGAACAGGCCGTTGAAGAAATCCATGCCGCCCCACAGCAGCCGGAAGCCGATGAAGATGGCGGCGAGCGCGATGGAGACGGTGGCGAAGAATTCCAGCACCAGCGACGACAGGAAGGCGACGCGCAGCACCGTCATGGTGTCACGCCGATAGGCGTCGGCCACCTCGCCCACCCGCTGCGCCATGCGCGCCGTGGCATTGAAGGCCTTCAGCGTGGCAAGGCCCTGCACCGCATCCAAAAGATGACCGGACATGCGGGCGAGCGCGCGCCACTGGCGCTGGTTCAGCGCCTCCGCCCCCTTGCCGATGAGGATCATGAACAGCGGGATGAGCGGGGCGGTGGCAAGGAAGATGAGGCCAGACACCCAATCGAGGGGGAACACCGCGACGAGGATGGCCAGCGGCAGCACCACCGCCATCATGGAGGCGGGCAGGTAGCGGGTGTAATAGGGCTCCACCGCCCGGATGCCGGCGGAGAGCGCCGCCACGGTCTCCCCCGTCCGCAGGGCGGAGAGGCCGGCGGGGCCGAGCCGCGCCACATGGTCCAGCAGGTCGGTCCGCAGGGTGCGCATCACCCGCGCCGCGGCGGCGAAGCCGGCCCGCTCCGCCGCCCAGCCGCAGATGGCGCGCAGGGCGATGGCGGCGAGGAAGCCGGCGATTTCGGCGCCAGCCTGTGTCAGCGGTCGATGGGCGAAGATGACCTGATCCACCAGCCGCGCCGCCAGCGCCGCCTGGACGATGACGCACAGGCCGGCGACGAAGGCGAAGACATAGGCCCGGGACAGGTCGCGCCGCGCCGGCGCGCGCAGCCGGGAGAGGAAGGCAGACAGGCGCTTGTCGTCGCGCGCGTTGGCGTCGCTCACGGCTGGTGATCTCCCGCGGGGATCTCCCGCGCTCTGCCCCGGTCGCTCGCATAGCACGGCGGTGGAGCGGTCCCAACGCGACAGGTTGGCGGGCGGGGGCACATCCGCTTGATCGGCGGGAGAAGGCGTCGCCGGAGCGCCGCGCCGGACCGCAGGCGCGAGGCTGCGGCTCGGGGCTCCTCCCCACAGGCGATCGGATCCGCCCTCAGGGATCCGCAGTTCGCCAGCCGTCCGGGGCCAGCACGACGACGGCGGGCGGGCGATCGCTCTCCACCGCACAGGCGAAGCCGGTGGGGGCCAGCACCGGCCCGGCCGCCAGCAGCAGGCGCCGCTCCCCGCGCTGGATGGCGGACGGCGTGCCGGACGGCCCCAGCTTCACCGTGCGCGGGTCGCCGGCGAGGCCCTCGCCCGTCGCCTTGAGCACAGCTTCCTTGCCACACCATACGGCGAGGGCGGCAGCGGCGCGGGCCTCCTTCGGCATCGCGCGCCAGGAGGCGTGATCGGCGGGATCGAACATGTCGCGGGCGATGTCGGTCCACACGTCCAGCGGGCGCGGGTCTTCCACGTCCACGCCGATGCACCCGCCGCGCGCAAGGCCCACCGCCACCGCGCCGGAGCAATGGGCAAGGTTGAAGTCCAGATCGCGCGGAACGTCGCCCGCCTCCTCGAGCCGGGGGCGGCCGTTGCTCGCGCGCGTCACCCGCACGGCGGCCGGGGCACAGTCCAGCGCCGCGCCGAGCAGCAGACGCGCGAGCTGCCAGGCGGCGCGGCGGACGGCGCGGTCCTCCGCCTTCAGCAGACGGGCGATACGCGCCTCCTCGGCCTCGGGCAAGGCGAAGCCGAGGCCCGGCCATGCGGCAAGGTCCGCCACCCGCGCCAGCACCACCAGGCTGTCACCGGGGCCGGGGAGCGGCAGGCCGGCGGGGTCTGGAAACGTTTTCACAGATGGGTACGTGAGGGTGTGGAGCTGGATATTCAAGGGCCTGACCCGTCTCGCTCAGACGACAGCGGCGCGGGCGGCGCGCCAGGCGGGGATGACCTTGGCCAGCAGGGCGAGCAGCCGCGCTTCCTGGTCGCGCACGAAGAAATGGCCGCCGGGCCACAGCTCCACCGTGAGCGGGCCACTGATCAGCGCGCTCCAGGCGTGGAGGGTTTCCGGCGGGGTCGCGGCATCCTGGGAGCCGCCGAGGATGATGGCGGGCACCGCCAGCGCCGGGCCGGGCTTGAAGGCGTAGGTGTCCACCATGCGGAAGTCGGCACGCACGGCGGGCAGGGTCATGGCGAGCAGGTCCGGCTGGGCCAGCACCTCCTTCGAGGTGCCGCCGATGGCGGTCAGCTCGGCCACGAGCTCGGCGTCGGTCATGGTGTGGCGGGCGCGGGGCGGGCCGTCGAGATGCGGCGCGGCGCGGCCCGACAGCACCAGCCCGGCCACGCTCACCCCCTGCCGGGCCAGCGATCGCGCCACCTCGAAGGCCAAAAGCGCGCCCATGGAATGGCCATAGAGCACCAGCGGCACGGTGCGCTGCGCCAGCGTGTCGGCAAGATCATCCGCCAGTGCCGCCATGTCGGTGGCGAAGGGGGCGCCGTAGCGGGTGCCGCGGCCCGGCAGCTCCGGGCTGTCCACGGTGGCGATGCCGGAGAGCGTGACCTTCCAGGGCCGGAACAGCGCCGCCGAGGCTCCGGCATGGGGCAGGCAGACGAGCCGCATGGCTCAGGCCCTCCCAGCGCGGGTGCTGCGGCGCATCACGGAACGGACGTGTCGGATCATCTGCATGGCGTGCCCCTCACGCCGAGAGTAAGCGTGAAAAGCCAGACCGCTCAAGGGCTCTTGCTGCGTTGCGGCAGGATTTCAGCACCACAAGGGCAGCATGCCTTACCTTGGTGCCACCCTGTCGTCCCGGGCAGGTTCAGGCCGGCCCATGGACGGGGCGCACGATGGTGATCTGGAGTTCCCGCACCACCTGGTAGAGCGGGTCCGCCGAGGGCCGGATCAGCCCCTGCGAGGGCGCCCCCAGCTCCAGGATGATGAACACGCAGCCGGCGATGGCGGAGGCCCCCAGCAGCAGGAAGGCCATGACGGTGGCGTTGCGCGGCGCGAACAGGCCAAAGCTCGCGAACAGCAGCGACAGCCACGCCACCAGCATCACGAAGAACGGGGCGGGCATCACCATCTTGGACTTCTCCACCAGCGTCCAGCGCGCATCGACCATGTTTTCCAGGATGCTGATGGCGCGGGCCTGGATGTGCCGCTCGCGGTCGGTCTTCGGCTCCAGCCGCAGCACCTCGTCGTTGAGGGCTTCCAGCTCGTGCAGGGTGGTCACCCCCACCTCGTCGGTGGTGGAGACGGGCTTGGAAATCTCGTTCGCCTTGGCACGGGCATAGGCGGCGAGCCCGTCGCGGATGCCGGCGGTCTCGACGCCGTAGCCGAGCAGCACGCGGTTGAGCTTGATGATGTCGGCGGCCAGCGCCTCGATGGCCGTGGTGCGAGCGCTGTAGGAGGACGAGGCGCTGTTCACCATCAGCCCCAGCACCAGCGCCGCCAGCGTGCCCACCACCGCCATGGATACGGACACGGCGGTGCCGGTTTCCCCGGTCAGGTGGTGCTCCGGCAGCTTGGGGGCCAGCCAGAGGCCGATAACCGCGCTGCCGCAGATGGCGAAGAGCGCGAGCAGGCTCGCCAGAATGGAACTCATGAGATGCGGTTTCCCGGGCTGCGGCTTCCTGAGTGGGTCACGCACCGGCTCGCGCGCGGGCGGTGGCCCTTATAGGGGCCTCAGGCCGGAAAGCGGAACCCCACCTGCCGCCGGGCTTGATCCGGCGCGCCATGTCGCAGCGGCCGGGCGGCCTGCCACGGCCACCCCGATCAACCCACAAGCGTCACCCCGCGCAGGCGACCGCCGCCAGCCGCTGCTGCCACAGGACCACGCCGGTCTTGTCGGGGTGGAGCCCATCCATGGTGGGAGAGGCGGCCGGCGCTGTCACCACGCGGGCGCCGGTCTCGCCCGCCAGCACGCGAATGGCGGCGTTCTGGCTGGCGATGAAGTCCCGGTCATGCACCGGCAGATAGTGCGGATTGCCGAGGTCGACCGGATTGACCTCCACCAGCACCAGCGCGCTCTTGGGGAAATAGCCCAGCAGGGTGCGGTACTTGGCGGCCCAGGTCCCGATGTCCATGTGGCCGGTGCGGGCGTCGTTGACGCCGATGGCCACCACCACCTGCCGGGGCGTCGCCAGCCGGCTGAACATGGGCGCGCGGGCGAGAAGATCGTCGATCCGGTCGCCCGGGATGCCGGAATTCAGCACCTTGGTCCCGCACAGGTGGGAAGGCGCGGCCTGAAAGGTGATGCTGTCGCCGAGGGCCAGCACCGGCGCGCCCGTCATCAGCGCCACGCGGTAGCTTTTCCAGATCATGCGGGTGTGCAGGGGGATGCGATTCCACAAGACGAGGCACAGGCCGACGATGCCGCCCACCGCCAGCGCCCGCATCAGCCACAGCCGCCAGCGCGCGCGGCCGGAGCGCGCGCGGTCGGCACTGCGCGTGTCGGCCTCACGGCTGGCGGGGGCCACAACGGGGGCGGCGGCGGTTCTGGCGCAGGGTTGGGTCATGACGGTTCGCCTTTCAATTCTATAAAGCAACTGCTGTGCCGCCCAATGGATGTGAGGCCCGCCCGGTCCTCGAAACCGCTCTAGTCCCGCGCCAGCGCCGCCACCGGATCGAGCCGCGCGGCGTTGCGGGCCGGCAGATAGCCGAAGGCCACCCCGATGAGGCTCGCGCACGCCACCGCGGCGACGATGGACGCGGCCGAATAGACCAGCTGGAAATTGGAGCCCGTGAGCGCGAACAGCGCGCCGAAGCCCAGCGCCAGCGCGATGCCGGCGATGCCGCCCACGACGCACACCAGCACCGCCTCGATGAGGAATTGCTGGAGGATGTCGGCCTGCCGCGCCCCCACCGCCATGCGCACGCCGATCTCGCCCACCCGCTCGGACACCGACACCAGCATGATGTTCATGACCCCGATGCCGCCCACCAGCAGCGAGATGACGGCGATGGCCGCGATCAGCGCCGTCATGGTCTGGGTGGTGGCGGTGATGGTCTTGCGGATGTCGTCGGTGTTGAGGATGAAGAAGTCCTTCATGCCGTGGCGCTGGGTGAGGAACCGCGTCACCTGCTGCTCGGCGAGGGCCACATCGGTGTCGTCGGCCACCCGCACCGTGATCGAGCGCAGGGACGTGCTGCCGAGAAAGCGGGCCTGCACCGTGGTGTAGGGCAGGTAGATGGACAGGTTCTGGCTGCCGCCGAACCCGCCCTGCTGGGGCGCGGTGACGCCCACCACCCGGCAGAACACGCTGCCCACCAGCATCACCTGCCCGATGGGGTCCACGTCCTTGAACAGGGCCTTGCGGGTGTTCTCGTCGATCACTGCATCAAGGGCGAGGGCACGCACGCTGTCGCGGTCGAAGAAGCGGCCCTGCGCGAGCTTGGTGCCGCGGGCGGCGAAATAGCCCTGCCCCACCCCGTTCACCAGCGCGTTGGCCTCAATGGCGCCGAAGCGCACCGTGCTCTGGGTGGAGACGGTGGGCGTCACCGCCGCCACATAGGGCTGGCGGGCCAGCGCATCGGCATCCGCCACCACCAGCGTGGTGATGCGGCCGGAGCGGGTGTCGCCGAAGCTGCGGCCGGCGAAGATCTCCAGCGTGTTGGTGCCGAGGCCGGAGATGTCGGCCAGCACCCTTTGGCGCGAGCCCTCGCCCAGCGCCACCACGCACACCACCGAGGCGATGCCGATGATGATGCCGAGCATGGTCAGGAAGGTGCGCAACCGGTGCGCTGCCATGGCGAGGAGCGCCATGCGTAACGCCTCCTTGAGGCGCCCGGCATAGGCTGTGGCCCGCGCGGCGCGGGAAATTGGCGCCGGAACCTGCCCCCGCGCAGATCCCGGCGCCCGCTCGGGCGGTGGGCGCCCGAAGCGATCGGAAAGGGCGGTGTCCATATGGGCGGTGTCGACACGCGCACCGCCCTTGCCGGGACGGTCGGCGACGATCTCGCCGTCGCGGATCTCGATGATGCGCTGCGCTCGCTCGGCCACTCCCATGTCGTGGGTGACGATGATGATGGTGCGGCCCTCGGCGTGCAGCTCGTCGAGGATGCGCAGCACCTCCGCGCCGCTCTTGCTGTCCAGCGCGCCGGTGGGCTCGTCGGCGAGGATCACCTGCGCCCCGTTCATCAGCGCGCGGGCAATGGAGACCCGCTGCTGCTGGCCGCCGGAGAGCTGGCCCGGCCGGTGGGTGGTGCGGTCCGCCATGCCGAGCCGCGCCAGCAGGCCGCTCGCCCGCGTCCGCCGCGCCTCGGCCTGCGTCCCCGCATAGATGGCCGGGATCTCCACATTGCCCAGCGCGGTCAATTCCGAGAGCAGGTGATAGCGCTGGAAGATGAAGCCGAAATGCTCCCGGCGCAGCGCCGCCAGCGCATCGGCATCAAGGTCCGAGGTCTCCTGCCCGGCGATGCGGTAGGCCCCGCGCGTCGGCCGGTCGAGGCAACCGAGGATGTTCATGAGGGTGGACTTGCCGGAGCCCGAGGCGCCGACGATGGCCACCATCTCCCCCTCGGCGATGGCAAGGGTGATGTCCTTCAGCACCGTGATGGTGCCTTCGCCGGCCGGATAGGCGCGGCTGAGGCCACAAAGTTCAATGAGAGGCACCCGCTCCATGCGCATGGCTAGAACCCCATGGGCGGCGGGCCGGGCATGCGCGAGGCCGTGGCGGCGCCCTGCACCTTCTCGCCGGTCACCACCCGCTCGCCCGCCTTCAGCCCGGAGCGGATCTCGGCGGTGATCTTGTCGTTGAGACCCACCTCCACCTTGCGCCGCGCCAGCGTGCCGTCCGGCTCCACCACGCGCACGCTGTCGCCCGCCCCGTCGCGCTCGAGCGCGGTGGCGGGAACGGTGAGCACCCCTTTGGCCTCGCCGAGGACGATGTGCACCTCCGCCGTCATGTAGGTGCGCAGCCGCCCCTCCGGGTTCGGCACGTCGAACAGGCCCATGTAGTAGATGGCTGAGGAAGAACTGGACGAGGAAGAAGACGACGAAGAAGAAGATGTGCTCGTGGTGGTGAAGCTGCTGTCGGTCTTGATCGTTTCCGGCGCCGGCTCGATGAACGCGAGCTTGCCGTCATAGCGGATGTCCGGGGCGCCGAGGATGGTGAACCACAGGGACATGCTTGGTGCCACCTTCACGATGTCGGCTTCGGAGATTTCCGCCCGCACCGTCATCACGTCGAGGGCGCCGAGGATGACGATGGTGGGCGCCGACTGGGTCGCGTTCACCGTCTGGCCCTCCTGGGCCACGAGGGCGAGCACCGTGCCGTCGATGGGGGCGGTGATGCGGGTGTAGCCGAGGTTGGCGCGGGCCGTCTCCACCGCGATGGCGGCCTCCACGATCTGCGCCTCCAGCGCCGCGAGCTGGGCGCGGGTGACCTTCACGGCGGCCTCGGCGGTCTCGAAATCGGCCTGCGACACCGCCTTCTGCGCCACCATGGTGCGCTGGCGGGCCAGCGTCTGCTCGTTGAGGCCGAGGGTCGCCTCCTTCTCCGCCTTCTGGGCGCGGACATTGGCGAGCGACGCCTCCGCCGTGCCGAGCGCGTTCTGCTGGGTGACGGAATCGATCTCGGCCACGAGGTCGCCGGCCGTCACCTTCTGCCCCAGCCGCACCTTGACCGAGGTGATGCGGCCGGACGCCTGCGCGCCCACCGCCACCAGCCGCGACGGCTTCAGCGTGCCGCTGGCGAGCACGGTCTCGGCCACGTCGCCCCGGGTGACGACAGCAGTCATCAGCGCGCTGCCGGGATCGGGCGCGGTGAATCGGGAATAGCCATAGGCCGCGACCGCAAGCAGCACCGCGAGCGCGCCCCAGCGCCAGAGCCGGCGCGACGGGCGCGCGGGCAGCTTGGGCGCGGGGTCGCGGTGGGTGGCGGCCGGCGCCGGATCGAAGGGCGGAAGCGCGTTCATGCCGACGGCCTCACTGGATTGCCGACGCCGGCAGGCGCGCGAAATGGGGGCCGGTATTGTCGTCCACGACCACCGGCGTGGTCGTGTCCACCGCCCCGTCCCAGCCGCCGCCCAGCGCCTTGTTGAGCGCCACATAATAGGTCGCCACCGCCACCCGGCTCTCGATCAGCGCCGTCTCGGCCGCATAGAGCGAGCGCTCGGCGGTGAGCACGTCGAGGAAGCTCGACGAGCCCGCCCCATAGAGCGCGTGGGAGAGCCGCCCCGCCTCGCGGTAGGAGGCGGCGGAGGCGGCGAGCCGGCCGGCCTTCAGGCGCTGCTTGCCGAGGGAGACGGAGGCATTCTCCACATCCTCCAGCGCGGTGAGCACCGCCGCGCGATAGGCGAGGAACGACTGGTCGCGCTCTGCCTCCGCCAGTTCCTGCGCCGCCTTGAGCTGCCCGCCGGTGAAGATCGGCACCGTCAGTGTCGGCCCGAACGACCAGCTGATGGAGGAGCCGCGCGCCAGATCCCCCAGTTGCGTTCCGGTGGTGTTGAGCGTGCCGGCGAGGCTGATGGAGGGATAGCGGTTGGCCGTCGCCTGCCCCACCAGCGCCGTGGACTGGCCCAGCCGCCGCTCGGCGGCGCGCACGTCCGGGCGGGCGGTGAGCACCTGCGCTGGAATGCCCTTGGGCACCGGCAGGCGCGGCGCCGGTACCGCGCGCGGACGCTCCAACCGTCCGGTGAGCGCCGCCGGCTCCCGCCCCGTGAGCACGGACAGGCGATGCACGCTCTGGGCATAGGCCGCTTCAAGCTCTGGAATGTCCGCCTCGGTACTGGCCGCCTGCCCGGCCGCATTGGCGGCATCCAGAGCAGAGGCGCCGCCGGCGTCGAGCTTGCGCCTGGTCAGCGCGGCGGTCTCGCGCTGGGCGCTCGCGGTGCGGCGGGCGAGCGCGATGCGCGCCTGATATCCGCGCGCGTCGATATAATTGGTGGCCACGTCGCCCACGAGGGTGACGAGGGCGGCGTCGAGATCGTCCACCGCTGCATCCGAGCCGTAGGCAGCGGCCTCCACGCCCCGGCGGTTGGCGCCGAACAGGTCGATTTCCCAGCTGGCGTCGAGCCCCGCCTGATACTGGCCATAGGTGCTGGCGACGGTGACATCGCCCCCCGACCCCACGTTGCCGCCATTGTCGCCCCGTGTGGCGGAGGCGTTGCCGGTGACCTGCGGAAACAGGGCGCCCACCTGCTCGCGATAGGTGGCACGGGCCGCACGCACCTTGGCCTTGGCAGTCGCCACGTCGAGATTGCCGGCCACCGCTTCCTCCATCAGCCCGTCGAGCACGCCATCGCCCAGCCGTCGCCACCAGCGCTGGAGCTGCGGCGCGACCTCCGCCCTCGCGCCGCGCCCGCTGCTCCAGTGGTCGGGCATGGCGAGTTGCGGTGTCTCGTAGCCCGGCCCCACGGCGCAGCCCGACAGCACCAGCGCCGCCAGCGGCCCGGCCGCCACCCGTGCCAGAATCCGCGTCGGAACCTGCGCCCGAACCCGCGCCAACACCCGATGCGTCATGGACGCCATGCCGGGACGTCCCGGCGCACAGAGGCGGGAGCGGAAGGGGTCGAGGGGGTGGGCCGGTTCATGGCCCCAGTGTCACGGTCGAGGTGACCGCAATAGGACCCGGGCGCATCGTTTGTTTTCCGTCCGTATCCGAACGTTTCCGCCGGGGGCCGGAACGCGCGCGGCGGCCCCCGCGTGGACAAAAAAGCGCCAACCGGAAGTGAACGATTTGCCCGCCCGATTGTTGAGCCCGAGGTCGGGCGCCGAAACCGATGGGCACGGTCCTCGCCCGCGACAGGCCCCCCGGACCAACAAGGAGACGAACATGGCGATCATCCGCACCGGCTCGGCCCAGTGGAGCGGCGGCATCAAGGACGGCAAGGGCGCGATCTCCACCGAGAGCGGCGCGCTGTCCGCCTATCCCTACGGCTTCGCCAGCCGCTTTGAGAACCAGAAGGGCTCGAACCCCGAGGAGCTTCTGGGCGCCGCCCACGCCGCCTGCTTCACCATGGCGCTCTCGCTCATCCTCGGCGGGGCCGGCCTCACCGCCACCGATCTCCAGACCTCCGCCAAGGTGTCGCTGGAGAAGAAGGAGGCGGGCTACGAGATCACCGCCGTGGACCTCACCCTCACAGGCATCGTCCCCGGCGCCACCCCGGAGCAGTTCGCGGAACTGGCGGACACTGCCAAGGCCAACTGCCCCCTCTCCAAGGTGATCCGCGCCGCCATCAGCCTCGACGCCACGCTGAAGAGCTGAGGGTCAGCCCTCAGCCCTCACGCCGCCGATTTTTCCCAGTCGGCGGCGTGGGGTACCGCGTCGGCGATCATGCGATAGGAGGCGAGGCGCTTGTGGTGGTCGAACACGTCGGACACGATCATCACCTCGTCCACCAAGGTCTCGGCCACGAAGGCCTCGATGCCGGCGCGCACGGTCTGCGGACTGCCCACCACGGAGCGGGAGAGGAAGCGGGCGGCCTGCGCCTTCTCCATGGGGGACCAATAGGTCTCGATATCGGCGATAGGCGGCTGGCTGAGGCCGCGGGCGCCACGGAAAATGTCCGCCACCGACATCTGCTGGGTGGTGGCGAGGTGGCGCGCCTCCTCGTCCGTCTCGGCGGCGATCACGTTGAGGCCGGCCATGGCATAGGGCCGGGAAAGCTGCGCCGAGGGCTGGAAGCGGGCACGATACAGCTCCAGCGCCGGGATCAGGTCCGCCGGCGCGAAATGGGAGGCGAACGCATAGGGCAGGCCCAGCGCCGCCGCCAGCTGCGCCCCATACGTACTCGATCCGAGGATCCACAGGGGCACGTTGGTGCCGGTGGCCGGCACCGCGAACAGGGACTGGCCCGGCTCGGCATCGCCCAGATAGGCCTGAAGCTCGATCACGTCATTGGGGAAATGGTCGGAATTGGTCAGCGAGCGGCGCAGCGCCCGCATGGTGTTCTGGTCGGTGCCCGGCGCGCGGCCGAGGCCGAGGTCGATGCGGCCGGGGAACAGTTGCGCCAGCGTGCCGAACTGCTCGGCGATGACCATGGGCGCGTGGTTGGGCAGCATGATGCCCCCCGCCCCCACCCGGATGTGGCGGGAGCCGGCGGCCACATGGGCGATGACCACGGAGGTCGCGGCGCTGGCGATGCCCTGCATGTTGTGATGCTCGGCCACCCAGAAGCGGCGATAGCCCCACTCTTCCGCGTGGGCCGCCAGATCGCGGGCATTGTCGAGGGCATCGCGGGGGCTGGACCCCTGCCGCACCCGCACCAGATCGAGAATGGAAAGCTGCACCATGAGACCCTGCCTCAACCGCGCTGGTGCCGCGCCCGGCACCAGACTTCAGGAAAGAGCGCGCGTTGCCCGGCCCGCCCCGCAAGCGTGCCGGCGCGTGCTCCAGCGGATCGCCCCGTCCTTCAGATAGGGAGGCGGGAGCCGCGGTAAAAGGCGTGCCCGCGTCTCAATCGTCCAGACCGGAAAACAACGCGGCGTCCGCGTGAAACAGCTCGGCGAGAAAATCCCGCACCGCTCGCACTGCCCCGTCGTCCGCGCTCAGGCGGTTGGTGAGCAGGAACAGGTCGCGCGTCGGCGGCAGAGGGACGAGGGGCACGGCGACCAGCACGCCCTCCTCCGCCGCAATGAAGTGCGGCAGAAGCGCAATGCCATGGCCGGCGCGGGCCGCGATGGCCTGGGTGGACTGGGTATTGGCCCGCACCGCCAGCCGCGACCGGGGAAAATGCCGGGCGAGGAACGCTGACTCCGGCAGATGGGCGTTGGCTTCGTCGAAGCCGACGAAGACCGGCGCCGCCCCCGCCGCGATCCTGCCGCGCCAGTCCGCCGTGCCGTAATAGCCGAAGGCGAGGGTGGCGAGGCGCCTTGCGATCACGTCCGCATCCACCCCCCGCGCATCCTTGGGGGCGCCGAGGCGCAGGGCGATGTCGGCCTCGCGGCGGGCGAGGCTCGCCAGCCGCCGGTCGGAGACGATCTCAATGTCGATGCCGGGATGGCGCTGCGCGAGGGCAGCGAAGCGCGACACCAGATAGAGGTCGGCGAGGCTCGGCGTGGCGGCGATGCGCACGAGGCCGCCCAGCGGCCGCTCCTCCTGCGCCCGCAGCAGGCGGCGGGCCGCCTTCTCCATGGCGTCGGCCGCCTCCAGAGCGCGGGTGCCGGCGGCGGTGAGCGCATAGCCGTCCGGCCGGCGCTCGAACAGCTTTTCGCCGAGCGCCTGTTCCATGGCGGCGACGCGCCGGGCCACGGTGGCGTGGTTGACGCCCAGCGCCCGCGCCGTGGCGGACAGGCTGCCATGCCGCGCCAGCGCCGCGAAGAAGCGAGCGTCTTCCCAGTCCGGCCCTGTGCGATTTCGATCAGCCATTGCGCGACAATAGCGGATTTTCGCGGAGCCTGAAGCGCGCCATGGTCGTCGCGAAACAGGAGCCTTCCCATGACCAGCTCGCCCGGCGACCTCACCCTCACCCTGATCGGCGGCCCCACCGTGCTGATCGAGATCGATGGCCTGCGCCTCGTCACCGATCCCACCTTTGATCCGCCCCGCCTCTACCAGACCGCGCCGGTGCATTTCGAGAAGACCGTCGGCCCCGCCATCGAGGCCGAGGCGGTGCTGCCTCTCGACGCGGTGCTGCTGAGCCACGACCAGCACCTCGACAATCTCGACCACGCCGGCCGCGCATTGCTGCCCAAGGTGGGCACCGTCTTCACCACGCAGGCCGGCGCCACCCGGCTGGGCGGCGAAAATGTCCTCGGTCTCGCCCCGTTCGAAACCACCACCCTCGACGTGCCGGGCAAGGGCCGGCTGTTCGTCACCGCCGCCCCGGCGCGCCATGGCCCGCCGGGGATCGAACCCATTTCCGGCGATGTGGTGGGCTTCCTCCTCGGCCGCGACGCGCCGGGGGACCTCCTCTATGTCACCGGCGACACGGTGTTCTACGAGGGCGTGGCCGAGGTGGCGCGGCGGTTCGCGCCCAGGGTGGTCATCGTCTTCGCCGGCTCGGCGGAGCCGCGCGGCCGCTTCCACATGACCATGGATGCCAACGACGCGCTGGAAACCGCGAACGCCTTCCCCGATGCTACGCTGGTCGCCGCCCACACCGACGGCTGGGTGCATTTCAAGGAGAGCGCCACGGAGCTGGCCGCCGCCTTCGCCACCCTCGGCATCGCCGAGCGCCTCGTCCCGCTGGAGCCCGGCCGCCCGACCGTGTTCGCGGCCTGAGGAGGGGCGCGCGCCTTTTCCTGAAGGTATATGAACTGCGTCATATCCAGTTGCATTCAAAGGCGTATGCAGGCTGTGATCCCGGCAGAATCGGCGCCGGACGCAGGGAGCAACGCCATGCATCGCGAAAACCACCTCATCTCCCGCATCGGCTGGCTGCGGGCGGCGGTGCTCGGCGCCAATGACGGCATCATCTCCACGGCGAGCCTCGTGATCGGCGTCGCCGCCGCCTCCGCCACCGCGAGCGAGCCCCTGGTGGCAGGCGTCGCCGGGCTGGTGGCGGGCGCCATGTCCATGGCGGCGGGGGAATATGTCTCGGTCAGCTCCCAGGCCGACACCGAGGCGGCGGACATGGCCCGCGAGCGCAAGGAGCTGGCCGAGCAGCCCCGGGCGGAACTCGCCGAGCTGGCGCAGATCTATGTGGAGCGCGGCGTCGAGAAGGCGCTCGCCCTCAAGGTGGCCGAGCAGATGATGGCGAAGGATGCCTTCGCCGCCCACGCCCGCGACGAGCTGGGCCTGTCCGAGCACATGGTGGCGCGGCCAATCCAGGCGGCGCTTACCTCCGCCGGCACCTTCGCCGCCGGCGCCGCCCTGCCGCTGGTGCTCACCGCCGTGGCGCCGCAGGGGTCGATCCCGCTGGTGGTGGCGGGCGGCTCCCTGGCCTGCCTCGCCTTGCTCGGCGCGGTGGGCGCCCGCGTCGGCGGCGCCGATCTGCTGAAGCCCACGGTGCGCGTCACCTTCTGGGGGGCCTTCGCCATGGCCGTCACTGCCGCCATCGGCGCACTCATCGGCCACGCGGTCTGAGAAGGAGGGCCTCGCTCAGGCGCCGCGCGGGCTGAAGAGGGACGCTTCCGCTCAGGTGCCGCGCGGGCTTGAAGAGGAAATCCCCGCTCAGCCGAAGGCGAAATCAGCCAGCGCATGCGCCCGCTGGAAGGCGGCGATGGCGCCCGCGATCATCTGCTGCTCGCCGACACCGTCCAGATCCGCGTCCTCCAGCCCGGCGGTGAAGCGCCGCCAATGGGCCAGGACACCCTCGTGCGCCGGGGCGAGGTGGTGGGCGCCGAACGCGGCCGTCAGCCCCAGCCCCTGCGCGCCCTTCAGCAGCACGGCGCCGCCGAGGCGCGAGCCTTCCAGCACATAGAGCCAGCCCAGCGCAGGGGCGGCATCGGGCAGGCCCATCGCGAAAGCCGGCTCCGGCGCACCGGCCGGGCGGCTGCGCGGCTGGCCGAGATCCGCGAGGTCGCGCTCCACCAGATGGAGCCGCGCACCCACGCCGGCCTCTGCCAGCAGCCCGGCCAGCGCCGGATGGCCGTACAGCGGCGCGCCGTCCTCGTGGAGCAGGCGTTGAAACAGCAGGAAGCGCCCATAGCCGGCGCGGTCCGTGAACGCGCCCGCCGCCATGATCCGGGCATCGAGCCGGCCATGGACCGCCGCCGTTTCCGCCTTCAGGCGGGCCGCGCGGCCGAGGGCGGGCGCATCCACCGCATCCATCCCGGCGGCCCTAGCCGATGCCGATCGGCGCGGTGACGACGGTGCGCAGGCCGGGGGCGTTGTCGAGGTCCTCCAGCGTGCCGTTGAGGCTCTGGACCATGGCGTTGAGAATGACGGTGCCGAAGCCCTGCCGCGCTCCGGTCTTGCCGGCGCCCCGGTCGGCCACCACCAGCCGGAAGCGGTCGCGGTTCTGGTCGAGGGCGAGGATCAGGGGCCCCGGCGCGCCCAGATAGGCATATTTGGCCGTGTTCAGCACCAGCTCGGTGAGGATGAGGCCGAGCCGCACCGCGCGGTCGGCGGCCATCAGCACCGGCGCGAGGTCGAGCATCAGGTGCGCGCGCCACTCAGCCCCGAGGGAATTGGTGACTTCGTGCGACAGGTCCGTGAGGTAGCGCGACAGGTCCACCGTCTCCACCTGTTCGCCGCCATAGAGCTGTCGGTGGACGAGGCCCACGGCGGCGATGCGGCGCTCGGCCTCGGCGAGCGCGTCGCGCGCGGGGGCGTCGCCCAGGGTCCGCGCCTGCAGCCGCAGGAAGGAGGCCACCAGTTGCAGGCTGTTCTGCACCCGGTGGTTCACCTCGTTCATGAGGTGGTCCTTGTACTGGAGCAGGCGCTCGTTCTCGACCACGGTGGCGGAGAGCTGGCGGTTCAGCTCGCGGATCCGGCGCTGCTGGCGGGCCTGAAGCAAAGTGTGGGCGAGGCGCTGGGCGGTCTCGGTCTCCACCAGCGTCCAGCGGCGCGACCGCCCGCGCACGGTCTCGCTCCAGGCCGCGAAGGAGGCGCGCGGCGTCAGCTCCGCCTGCGGATCGGCGGACGAGGCCTTGTGCGGGTTGCCGGCCCAGTTCACCACCTCCACCTGCTCAGCGCGGAACCACAGCAGGACCAGCGGCTCTTCGCCCGGCACGGTCAGGGCGAGCAGCCCGCTCGCCCGCGCGTCCACCGCGCCGGAATCGGCGGGCAGGTGCTCGGACAGGGCGTGGGTGCTGAAGGCGCGCACCTGCGCCTGCGTCTCCACCCATTGCGCGATGCGCCGGACGGTTTCCTCATCCGGACAGCGGCCCTTGGTCAGGAGCATGGACCCGGCCACGGCGGCGAAGCCGTCGGCGCTCAGCGCCCGGCACAGGTCGTCGCCGTGCCGGTCGAGCACGTCCTCCACCGCGAAGTCACCGGCGAGCGCGTCGGCCAGCGCGTCCTCGGCGGCGCGCAGCCGGATGCGCTCGCGATAGAGTACCGCGTCCACCTTGGCGCGGATCTGCCGGGCAAGGTTGCCCGCCAGCGACTGGCAGGCGAGGCGCAGCTCGTAGGGCAACAGCCGCGCCGTGCGGTGATGGCAGGCCACCAGCCCCCACAGTTGCCCATCCTTCACGATGGACACCGAGGCCGAGGCCCCCACCCCCATGTTCTTCAGATATTGCACATGGATGGGCGAGACCGAGCGCAGCCCGAGGTCGCTCATGTCCAGATCGCTCCAGTCGGGCCCAGCGCCGTCGGTCGCGGCGGGCCGCAGCGGCGCGGGCACGTAGGCCACGTCGGGGATGACGCGCACGCGGTTGCGCACATATAGCGCGCGCGCCTGCCGGGGCACGTCGCCGCCGGGGAAGTGGTGGTTGAGGAAGGAGCCCATCTCCGGCGCCTTGGCCTCCGCCAGCACCACGCCGGCCTCGTCCTCGCGGAACTGGTAGATCATCACCCGGTCGAAGCCGGTGATCCGGCGGAACGCCTGCGCCGCCTCCGCGCACAGGGCGCGCAGGTCGGGCGCCTGCTCGAACCGGGTGGCGGAGGCATCGAGACCGGCGAGGATATCCGCGGCCGCCAGCGGCGCGCCGGCGGGCTCCAGTTCCACCAGCAGGCCCCGGCCGGAGGCATGGATCTGCACCTCGAAGGTCTCGTCCCGTCCCGCCACCCGCCCGACCCGCACCGTGCCCACCGCCGCCGCGCCGAGCAGGGCGGCCACGTCGCGGCCGAGCAGCGCCCCGAGGTCGCGCCCGGCCCAGTCGGCGGCGAGCCGGCCCTCCACGTCGCCCGCCGCGGCGACCACCTTGAGGGTGCGCGAATCGGCCACCAGCAGCAGGCCGTGGGGCTGGATGGCGCCCGGCCTGTGGATCGGCTCGCGGTCGCACACGGTAAGAGGGTCGAGATCGGAGCGGGCCGGGCGGCGGGAGGTCGCGTCTTCCATCAACTCAGGCTTTGCATCGGTGGCGGTAGGGCATGAACGGCGTACGCATCGACCTTCGGCTCGGTGGGCCCGGCGGGCATGGCAAGCGGAGGCTCTACCGTGCACGGCCGAATCTACCGGAAGCCATGTCGATCAACGCCATCCATTGCACGACGGTTCCGGCCAAGCCAAACGCACCCGTGAGCTGGTTAAAATCGCGCAGGCTGACGGCGGCGCAATCGCCGTTTGCGACCATGCATCCGGCGGGCGGGCGGCCGCCATGGCATTGGCGCAGTTCCTGCTTATATCCTCGCATCGCCATGAAGATCCAACAGCTCACCCGCGAACTGATCGAATCCGGCGGCATCGATGCCATTGCGGCACGGGACGCCCCGGCCCTGCGCGTGCTCACCGACGCGGAGCGTGCCGCATCACTGCGCGCCACCTTGGACGCGCGCCCCGACGGGGACGCCTGGCTGTTCGCCTATGGCTCGCTGATCTGGAACCCCACCGTGCATGCGCAGGAACACCGTACCGCCCGCATCGAGGGCTGGCACCGGGCCTTCTGCCTGACCACCGTGCTCGGGCGCGGCACCACCGACAATCCCGGCCTCACGCTGGGCCTGGACGAAGGGGGCGTCTGCCACGGCGTCGCCCTGCGCATCGACGATGCGATCCTGGAGCGCGAGCTGTCCATCCTGTGGCGGCGGGAGATGCTGTCAGGCGCCTATGTACCGCGCTGGCTGGACGTTTTCGATGCAGATGGCGCGCGCTTCGGCAGCGCCATCTCCTTCACCATCGACCGCGCCAGTTGCCAATATGCCGGCCGCCTCCCCCGCGCCGAGATCATCCACCGGCTCGCCAACGCCTCCGGGGCCATCGGCTCGGCGGCGGACTATCTGTTCCAGACCTGCGAAGGTCTGCGCGCCCTCGGCATCCCCGACCCGGTGCTGGAGGCGCTGGCCGAGGAAGTGGCAGCCGCCCGCGACGAGAAGCTGGCGCGGGAGGAGTGAGGCCGTCCCGCTGGTTCGGATTCCCCCGCCTTACACCAGCGCGGTAGGCAAAGGCTCGCCGGCGAAGTGCGCCACCAGATTGGCCAGCACAAGGTCCGCCATGGCCTGCCGGGTTTCGCCGGTGGCGCTCGCCATGTGGGGCGTGAGCACCACGTTGGGCAGGCCGAAGAAGCCGTCCGGTACCCGCGGCTCGTCGGCGAACACGTCGAGCGCGGCGCCGCCGATGCGGCCCTCCTTCAGCGCCGCCAGCAGCGCCGGCTCATCCACCAGCGAGCCGCGCGCCACGTTGACGATGATGCCCTTCGGCCCGATGGCATCAATGACCGAGCGGTCGATGACGTTGCGCGTCTCGGCGGAGGCCGCCGCCGCCACCACGAACACATCGCTGCGCGCCGCCAGCGCCTGGGGCGTGTCTTCAAAATCATACGGCACATCGAGATTGACCCGGTCGCTGTAGGCGATCTGGGCGTCGAAACCCTCCAGCCGCCGCGCGATGGCCCGGCCGATGCGGCCCAGCCCGAAAATGCCGAAGCGCCGCCGCGAGACCTTGGCGCCCAGCGCAAGGTCGCCGCCCAGCCACTGGCCGGCGCGCACATAGGCATCGCCCTTCACGATCTGCCGCAGCAGCGCGATGGACAGGCCGATGGCGAGGTCCGCCACGTCCTCGGTGAGCACGTCCGGCGTATTGGCGACGCGGACGCCCCGGCGCTTGGCCTCGTTGAGGTCCACCTTGTCGAAGCCCACGCCGTTGATGGCGACGATCTCCAGCGCCGGCAGCTTCGCGCCGAGGTCCGGCGGCAGGCCCAGATGGCCGCCGGTGACGAAACCGCGGATGGTACCAGCATGGTGGGCGAGGAAGCCCTCGGGGTCCTTGTCCTCGAAGAAGCGATGCACGGTGAAGCGCTCGGCCAGCGCTGCCTCGAGGCCCGGCATCAGCGGGCAATACTGGATGATCTCGGGTTTCATGTGTGTCCTCTGACAAATGGCCGGAAGATGCCTCGGCTTTAGGAGCCCGTCTGGAAACTCAAAAAGGCATAATCGCGATGACTCCCGTCATGTCCGGGCTTGACCCGGGCATCCACGTCGAACCGCTTGAGACAGCTTGTGAATATCGCCCCCAGCCTTGCCGCGTGGACGGCCGGGTCAAGTCCGGCCATGACGGCGATTAGGGGGCGTGAGCGCTGCAGGCGCCCACTTGGGCGAATAACCGAACAGTCTCTGAGAACCGATGCTGAGGGGCTGGGTGGGACCCCTCCCCCGCAAGCCGGCAGATCACTGCCCCGCGATTACTTCACGTCGGCCTTCAAGAATTGCCGCATCTCCGGGGTCTTCGGGTTCTCGAACAGGTCGCGGGAGGGGCCGGCCTCATGGATGCGGCCCTGGTGCATGAACACCGTGGTGTTGGCGACGCGGCGGGCGAAGCCCATCTCATGGGTCACCAGCAGCATGGTCATGCCGTCGCGGGCGAGCTTCTCCATCACCGCCAGCACCTCGCCGGTGAGTTCGGGATCGAGCGCCGAGGTGACCTCATCGAACAGCATCACCTTGGGCTGCATGGCCAGCGAGCGGGCGATGGCGACGCGCTGCTGCTGGCCGCCGGAGAGCTGGTCGGGATAGGCCTCGATCTTCTCCGACAGGCCCACCAGAGCCAGCACCTCCTCGGCCTTCTTGCGGGCAGTGGCCTTGTCCACGCCCTTCACCCGGCGTGGGGCCAGCATGATGTTTTCCGCTACGTTGAGGTGGGGGAACAGATTGTAGCTCTGGAACACGATGCCCACGTCGGTGCGCAGCTTGCGCAGGGCGGCGCGGTCGGGGGTCACATCGTGGCCGGCGACGCGGATGGCGCCCGACTGGAACTGCTCCAGCCCGTTGATGCAGCGGAGCAGCGTCGACTTGCCCGAGCCCGAGCGGCCGATGAGCGCCGTGACCTCGCCGGGGGCGACGGAGAGCGAGACCCCCTTCAGGACTTCCACCGCGCCGAAGCTCTTGTGGACCTGGTCAATGACGACTTCCGACATGGAGCCTCCTTTCCAGCCAGCGCGAGAGCTGGGACATGGGGTAGCAGATGACGAAGTAGAGCGCGGCCACCGTCAGGAACACCCGGAACGGCTGGAAGGTGGCGTTGTTGATGAGCTGGCCGGCCCGCGTCAGTTCCACGAAGCCGATCAGGGCGGCGATGGAAGTGTTCTTCACCAATTGAACCAGGAAGCCCACGGTGGGCGGCAGGGAAATGCGGATCGCCTGCGGCAGGATGATGTAGAGATACTGCTGCGGGATGGTGAGGGCGAGGCTTTCGCCGCTCTCCCACTGGGGTTTCGGCACCGCCTGGATGCAGCCGCGCCAGATCTCGCCCAGATAGCCCGAGGCATAGATGGACATGGACAGGCCGGCGGCCACGATGGCCGGCAGTTGGTATCCCGCAAGGCTGAGGCCGTAATAGCTGAGGAACAGGATCATCAGCACCGGGATGCCCTGGACCACCTGGATGTAGACGCCAGCGGCGATGCGCAAAGCGCTGGTGCGGGCGGTGCGCATGAGCGCCACCAGGAAGCCGGCGATGCCGCCGCCCACCATGGCCAGCCCCGTGAGGGCCAGCGTCCACTGGAGGCTTTCGAGCAGGAAGTAGAATTCATTGAGGCCGAAGCTGCGCAGGAACATCACACCGCCTCCACCTTGAGGGTGGGCTGTACGGCGCGCCCGCCGGGTCGCCCGAACAGGCGCCAGCCGATGAGCGCGAGCGCGCCGCGCAAGGTCAGCGCCAGCGCCAGATAGATCAGCGTGACCGCGATATAGACCTCGAATGAGCGATAGCTCTGCGACTGGGCGTAGGAGGCGGCGGCAGTCAATTCCGGCGTGGAGATCGCCGAGCACACGCTGGAGGCCAGCATCATCAGGACGAACTGGCTGCACAGGGAGGGATAGACCTTCGCCACCGCCGGCAGAATGATGATGTCGCGGTAGATCTGCAGCTGGGTGAGGCCCAAAGCTTCGCCCGCCTCGATCTGCGACTTGTGGATGGATTCGATGCCGGCGCGGATGATCTCCGTGGAATAGGCGGCCAGATTGATGGTCATGCCGATGAGGGCCGCCGTCACCGCCCCCACCCGGAAGCCCAGAGTGGGCAGGCCGAAATAGATGATGAACAGCTGGACCAGGAACGGGGTGTTGCGGATCACTTCCACATAGGCATCTACCAGGAAGCGCACCGGCCCCCCGCGCACGCTGCGCAGCGAGGCGAGCACCACGCCGAAGAAGGTCCCGGCGGCGATGGAGGCCACCGACAGCCAGACGGTCATCAGGAGCCCGTCGAAAAGCTGCTCGCGATATTGCGCGAGCACCTCCAGCCTGAGTTCATAGGGCATGGCGAAGCCTCTCTGCGCGGCGACGAAATCAGAAGGTGGGCAGGCTCGCCGGGAAGGGCTCGCCGGTCCATTTCACCGCGATGGCGTCGAGCTGGCCGGAGACTTTCATCAAGTAGATGAGGGTGTCGAGATAGTGCAGCAGCTCGAAGTCGCCGGGCAAAGTCGCCATGGAATTACCCTGGCGGAAGAACGGCTGGCCCACCTGCAGGCCGGCGCTCGGCATCTGCTTCAGCAGCGCGGCGGCAACCGTAGAGGGCAGCGCGGTGCCGTCCACCTGGCCGGACAGCAGGGCCTGGGCGGTGGTGGCGTCGTCCTCATAGACCACGAGCTCGAGGCCAGGCACGTTGGCACGGCGCAGGGCGGTTTCCTGCGAGGAGCCGCGATTGACGGCGATGCGCTTGCCCTTGAGATCGCCGACCACGTTGTAGACTTTCCCCGGCCCCGACACGACCACCATGTTGAAGGCGCTGTAGGGGGTGGTGAACATCACCGTCTTGGCCCGCTCGCCGGTGGGGGCAAGGGTCGCCACGAGGAAGTCCACCTGCCCGGTCTGGAGCGCGGGAATGCGCGCCGGCGGCGTCACCGGCACCAGTTCCACCGGCAGGTTGAACATGGTGCCGACGAGATTGGCCACGTCCACGTCATAGCCGGCCGGCTTGCCGTGCTCGTCCACCATGCCCATGGGGGGGGCGCCGGTGAGCACGCCGATGCGCACCTTGCCGCGCTTCTGGATGTCGGAAAGGCTGGTGGCGTCGGCGCTGCCGGCGACAAGGCCTGCCAGCGGGCCGGCGGCGGCAAGCGCCAGCGCCCCGGCCGCGATGAAGGTGCGGAACATCTTTCGCATGGGTCAGGTCCTCCCGATTTTGGTCGATTTTTACTTCAAGGCTGCATCCCCGGGTCTTCGCGCCCGGATGAGGGATGCCGCGCGCGAGACTCAAAGCGTCGCCAGAACGCCGCCGTCCACGTAGAGAATCTGGCCGTTGACGAAATCGGATCCGGGCGAGGCGAGGAAGATCACGGCGCCCTGCAATTCCTCCACCCTGCCCCAGCGGCCGGCGGGGGTGCGGGCCTTCAGCCAGCGGTCGAAATCGGGGTTTTCCACCAGCGCCTGATTGAGCGGGGTGGCGAAATAGCCCGGCCCCACCGCATTAATCTGGAGGCCGTGGCGGGCCCAGTCGGTGCACATGCCGAAGGTGAGGTTGCGCACGCCGCCCTTGGCCGCCGTATAGGGCGCCACCGAATAGCGCGCCGCCGCGCTCATGAGGCTGCCGATATTGATGATCTTGCCGCGCCCGCGCTTGATCATGTGGCGGGCCACCGCCTGGCCCACGAAGAACACGCTGTCGAGATTGGTGCGCATCACCTCGCGCCAGGTGTCGACCTCGAACTCCTCCAGCGGCGCGCGGCGCTGGATGCCCGCATTGTTGACGAGAATATCGATGGGGCCATGGTCCTTTTCGATGGCGTCCACGGCCTCGACCACCGCCTTGGGATCGGTCACATCAAAGGCGGACTGCTCCACGGCGATGCCCTGCGCGGAAAGCTGCTCGGCGGCCCTGGCGAGCTTGGCCTCGTCACGGCCATTGATGACCACGCGGGCGCCAGCGCGGCCCAGGCCCTCGGCCAGCGAAAGGCCTATGCCCTGCCCCGATCCGGTGACCAGTGCACGCTTGCCGCTGAGGTCGAACAATTTGAGGGACACGCTGTCCTCCTCCCCATGCCGGAGCGCATCAGAAATGTGCGCCGCTCTTGCGCGAACTGTATTTCATGATATCGGTAACATGACAAGAGGCAAAGCGGACCGCGATCCGCACTTTCGCCGCCTGCATCAGCAAGGAGAGGAAACATGAAGGCCGCCGTCATCCACGCCGCCAAGGACCTGCGCCTCGACGAGTGCCCCGAGCCGGAAATGGCCGCCAACGAGGTGCTGGTGTCGTTCCGCGCCGGCGGCATCTGCGGCTCGGACCTGTCCTATTACGGCAAGGGCCGGGTGGGCGATTTCGCCCTCAGGCAGCCCATGGTGCTGGGCCACGAGATTTCCGGCGAGGTGATCAAGCTCGGCGCGTCCGTGAGCACGCTGGCGCTGGGCGACCATGTGGCGGTGAACCCGAGCCGGCCGTGCCTGGAATGCGACTATTGCCGCGCCGGGCGCAGCAATCTGTGCCGCAACATGCGCTTCTTCGGCAGCGCCGCCATCTATCCCCACGTGCAGGGCGCCTTTTCCGAAACCTTCGTGTGCCGCGCCGACCAGTGCGTGAGCGTGCCCCGCGACATCCCGTTCCGCCGGGTGGCCATGGCCGAACCGCTGTCGGTGGCCATCCATGGCGTGCGCCGTGCAGGCGAGCTGGCGGGCAAGCGCGTGCTGATCGCCGGCGCCGGCCCCATCGGCATGCTGCTCGCCATCGCCGCGCGGCGGGTTGGCGCGAGCTACATCGCCATCACCGACATCGTGGATGCGCCGCTGGAGCTGGCCCGCGCCGCCGGCGTGGACGAGACCATCAACGTCGCCACCGCGCCCGAGCAGCTCGCCCGCTACGAGAAGGACAAGGGCTTCTTCGACGCCGCGCTGGAGGCCACCGGCGTGCCGCAGGCCCTCGCCTCCCTGTTCAAGGTGGTGCGGCCGGGCGGACGGGTGGTGCAACTCGGCATGATGCCCCCCGGCGACGTGCCGGTGCCGGCCAACATGCTGATGGCGCGGGAGATCGATTTCGTCGGCGCCTTCCGCTTCTCCGGCGAGTTCGCGACCGCCGTGGACTGGCTGGTGCGCGGCCTCATCGATGTGGAGCCGGTCATGTCCGCGGACCTGCCCATGAGCCGTCTGGACGAAGCCTTCCAACTCGCCGCCGACCGCAGCCGCGCCATCAAGGTGCATCTGCATTTTTGAACCGGCACGTGTGAACGCACCCGCCCCATCCCCATTCCGCGCCGGTCGGACGCCCGCGCGCCGCTTCATCTGGAGACAATCATGTTCACGCGCAGCGCCGTCTTCGAGGGCACCATCCATCCCGGCAAGGAAGACGCCTTCTTCGCCATCGTGGAGAACGAGCTTCTGCCCATCTGGAAGCGCATGCCGAACGCGCAGGCGGTGCGCGTGATGCGCACGGTGGAGCCCGATGCGGGCGCCCCCTCCATCGTGATGGTGCAGGAGGTGGACTATCCCTCGCGCGAGGCCATCGCCGAGGCGCTCGCCTCCCCAGTGCGCAGCGAGGGCCGGGCCGCCACCGATCGCCTCGCCGAATTCTTCGACGGCCGCTTCTACCATTTCGTCTATGAGCGGATGGCACCTCGGTAACGTCACTCGATTTCGTTGAGGAAAACCGCGCTTTCGGGCGAAGCAGTTCCTGGCTCACCTGAATAAAATGCGAAAATCCAAGTAGAAATACAGATCCAGCGCGCCCCCGCGCGGGATCTGCCCCGGCAGGAGAGCGGACCCAAGCCATGTCCCGACCAACCCAGAAGCCCACCATGCGGGATGTCTCGCGCCTCGCGCGGGTCTCCCCCATGACCGTTTCGCGGGTGTTCACCGATCCGGACACGGTGGCCGCGCCCACCCGCGAGCGGGTGCTGAAAGCGGTGGAGCAGCTCGGCTACCTGCCGGACCTGGTGGCCGGGGCCCTGTCCTCGCGGCGCACCAATTTCGTTGGGCTGATCCTGCCGACCCTGACCAACTCCAATTTCGGCGACACTGCCCAGGGCCTCGCGGAAGTGCTGAAGGCCGACGCCACTCAGCTCCTCATCGGCTACACCCTCTATCAGGTGGCCGAGGAAGAGCGCCTCGTGCGCGCGCTGCTGCCCCGCCGCCCGGACGCCATCGTCATCGCCGGCTCGGTGCACACGGCCGCGACCCGCACCCTGCTCGACCGCGCCGGCATTCCGGTGGTGGAGATCTGGGAGCAGCCGGACCAGCCCCTCGACCGCGCCGTGGGCTTCTCCAATTTCGAGGTGGGGCGCGCCGCCGCCCGCCATCTCATCGCGCTCGGCCACCGCAAGATCGGCGCCATCGGGCCGGAGGCCGACGCGGACCTGTGCGACCATCGCGCCGACACCCGCCTGAAGGGCTTTTCCTCCATGCTGCGCGAGGCCGGACTCTCCGACGCTTTGGTGCTGCGCCACGGACTGCCGCCGGCCTCCTTCGAGCACGGCGCCAACGCCATCGGCGCGCTGCTCGCGCGGGCGCCGGACGTGGAGGCGGTGTTCGCCGTGTCCGACCTCGCAGCCTTCGGCGCGATGATGGAGCTGAAGCGGCGCGGCATCGACGTTCCAGGGCAGATCTCCCTGATCGGCTTCGGCAATTTCGAGGTGGGCCGCCTCAGCTATCCGGCCATGACCACCATCGGGGTGGATGCCCGCGCCATCGGCGCCGCCGCCGGCACCATGCTGCGCGCCCTGCTGAAGCGCGACGCGCAGGAAGCCGAGGTGGAGCGCAACGTGGACGTGGGCTTCACCCTGATCGAACGCGAAACCACCGCCCCGCGCCCCGCCGCACCGGCGAAGGCACGCAAACGCCCGACCGCCGCCGCGGCCGGCAACCAACCAAAGACCGCTGCCGGCCCCCGCCGCACGCAGGCCGCGAGGGAAACGCCATGACACAGGTGCACAAGCCCGACGTCGCAGTCATCGGCGCCGGCATCATGGGCAGCGCCATCGCCCAGCGCCTGCTGGACACCGGCCATGGCGTCCATGTGTTCGACATCGATGCCGCCCGCGTGGCGGCGCTTGCGGCCAAGGGCGCCACCGGCCACGCCAGCGTCGCGGCGGCGGCGGGCGCGGCGCCTTTCGTCATCCTCAGCCTGAACCGCGCCGACATCGTGGAAGCGGCGGTGTTCGGACCGGACGGCGTCGCCTGCGTGGCCGCGCCGGAGCGGATGGTGATCGACATGTCGTCCATCGACCCCGGCGCCACCAAGCGCGTGGCCGAGCGGCTGAAGCGCGAGACCGGCATGGCCTTCGTGGATTGCCCGCTCTCCGGTGGCGTGCCCGGCGCCCTTGAGGGCCGGCTGACGGTGATGGCGGGGGGCGAGCCCGACCATGTGGAGCGCGCCCGCGCGGTGATGGACGATCTTTGCGCCAACTACACCCGCATGGGCGGTCCCGGCGCCGGGCAGACCACCAAGCTCGTCAACCAGCTGTTCTGCGCGGTGCTGTTCCAGGCCGTGGCGGAGGCGGTGAAGCTGGCCGAGGCCGGCGGCGTCGACCCCGCCGCCATTCCCGTGGCCCTGAGCGGCGGACGGGCCGATTCGCGCATCCTCGGCGAGTTCATGGCCAAGTTCGCGGCGCGCGACTTCACCCCCACCGGCCGCATCGAGAACATGCTGAAGGACCTGGAATCCGTGCAGGCCTTCGCCATGGCCACCCGCACCCCGCTGCCCATGACCTCCCTGGTGACCGAGATCCACCGCCTCCTGCAGGCCTCGGGCCTCGGCGGCCGCGACACCGCCGAAATGATGCGCCTGCTCGACGGCACGGCGTAGGCCCCCGGCCAGCCGTCCCAGCCCCTTCACAGCCGAAACTTCCCCTGGGACACCCCCTCGGGATACCGTACCACGCGGGGGTGTCACGATCTGGCATAAGACGAACGGCGGATCGTTGAGTTGCGTCACCCGAAAGTATAAGCTTCCGGCGTCTTCGGAAAAAACCGCTCCCGCCGTGGACGAACGCAACTGCAATACGCCCCAAATACCGCTAAACTTCTGATTTGAAGCACTTCTTTGCCCCACAAGCCCCTGTGTGCAGTGCGGGAGCCTGTCGCAGGAGTATCGCCGAAAGTACGGTATCTCCCCAACTAGCGCCGACGGCGCGGCTGGTCCAGATTGCAGGCGCGACGTGTGGCCCGCTCAAGCCCGGCGTCGTCCACGATAACAATCAGGTCCGCGGCATATCCGTGGACCCAAAGGGAGGGGCTCCGATGGACGCATCTCTGGCCGCCCGCATTGCGGCCGACCCCAATTACCAGAAGCTGAAGGCGACGCGCTCGCGCTTCGGCTGGACTCTCACTTTAGCGATGCTGGTCGTTTACTACGGCTTCATCCTGCTTATTGCCTTCGACAAGGCCGTTCTTGCCGCGCGTATCGGCTCGGGCGTGATGACATGGGGTATTCCCATCGGCTTCGGCGTGATCGTCTTCACGATCCTCATCACCGCCGTCTACGTCCGCCGCGCGAACAGCGAGTTCGACGACCTTTCCGAGAAGATCAAGCAGCAGGTGCTCAAGTGATGTCGACGCATGCTTTCATCGGCAAGGCGGCGCGCCTTGCGGGCCTCGCCGCCCTTGCGCTTGTCCCCACGGCGGCCTTCGCGGCCGAGGCCATCGGCGCCTCGGAGAAGCAGGCCACCAACTGGACCGCGATCGCCATGTTCGCGATCTTCGTGGTCGGCACCCTCTTCATCACCAAGTGGGCGGCCTCGAAGACCAAGTCGGCGGCCGACTTCTACACCGCCGGCGGCGGCATCACCGGCTTCCAGAACGGCCTCGCCATCGCCGGTGACTACATGTCCGCGGCCTCGTTCCTCGGCATCTCCGCGGCGGTGATGAGCTCCGGCTTCGACGGCCTCATCTACTCCATCGGCTTCCTTGTCGGCTGGCCCATCCTCACCTTCCTGATGGCGGAGCGCCTGCGCAACCTCGGCAAGTTCACCTTCGCCGACGTGGCCGCCTTCCGCTTCGCCCAGACCCCCGTGCGCGTGTTCGCGGCGTCCGGCACGCTGGTGGTGGTGGCCTTCTATCTCATCGCCCAGATGGTGGGCGCCGGCCAGCTGATCAAGCTGCTGTTCGGCCTCGACTACTGGATCGCGGTGGTGATCGTCGGCGCGCTGATGATGGTCTACGTGCTGTTCGGCGGCATGACCGCCACCACCTGGGTGCAGATCATCAAGGCCTGCCTGCTGCTCGGCGGCGCCACCTTCATGGCCATCATGGTCATGTGGCGCTACGGCTTCAGCCCGGAGAACCTGTTCGCGGCGGCGGTTGGCATCAAGACGCAGCTTGCGGCGGCCAAGCCCGGCATCACCCCCGAGGCGGCGGCCGCGGCCGGCCAGTCCATCATGGGGCCGGGCACCTTCATCAAGGACCCGATCTCGGCCATCTCCTTCGGCATGGCGCTGATGTTCGGCACCGCCGGCCTGCCCCATATCCTGATGCGCTTCTTCACCGTGCCGAGCGCCAAGGAAGCGCGCAAGTCAGTGATGTGGGCCACCGGGTGGATCGGCTACTTCTACCTGCTCACCTTCATCATCGGCTTCGGCGCCATCACCTTCGTGCTGACCAATCCGGAATTCCTGGATGCCAAGGGCGGCCTCGTGGGCGGCTCCAACATGGCGGCGGTGCACCTGGCCCGCGCGGTCGGCGGCAACATCTTCCTCGGCTTCATCTCGGCGGTGGCGTTCGCGACCATCCTCGCGGTGGTGGCCGGCCTGACGCTCTCGGGCGCCTCGGCGGTGTCGCACGACCTCTATTCGACCGTGATCAAGAAGGGCAAGGCCGACAGCGCCTCGGAGCTGAAGGTCTCGCGCGTCACCACCATCTGCCTCGGCATCCTGGCGGTGCTGCTGGGCATCGCCTTCGAGAAGCAGAACATCGCCTTCATGGTGTCCCTGGCCTTCGCGGTGGCGGCCTCGGCCAACTTCCCGGTGCTGTTCATGTCGGTGCTGTGGAAGGACTGCACCACCAAGGGCGCCGTGGTCGGCGGCTTCCTGGGCCTTGCGGCCTCGGTGATCCTGACCATCCTGTCGCCCTCGGTGTGGGAAGCGACCCTGGGCAACCCGGCCGGTTCCGCGCCGTTCCCCTACACCTCGCCGGCGCTGTTCTCCATGACGCTGGGCTTCATCGGCATCTGGCTGGTCTCGATCCTCGACAACAGCCAGCGGGCGAAGATCGACCGGGCAGGCTTCCCGGCGCAGCAGGTGCGCTCCGAAACCGGCATCGGGGCGTCGGAAGCCTCGGGTCACTGACCTAAAGGCCCTCCCGATGCCGCGGCCGGATCATCCTCCGCCCGGCACCGCAGATGAGGACAGCCGGACCAGCACCCCCCGGGCCGACACGGCCCGGGGACCAGATGCCCTCGCTCCCTCGGACACGCAAGCGTCCCCCAACCCGCCCGTCGCCGGGCGGGTTTCGTCGTCTCTGCCCAGGGCCCCGGCGGACCGGGGCCGGGAGAGCCTCGCTCAGGCGCCGCGCGGGCTTTCAGCCATGGCCGATAAAAACGCCTCACCTCCCAGGAACACGAGCAGGGACACCAGCCGCGAGCGCCGCGAGTTCGTCTCGCTGATGACCTCGCGGGTGCGCGACGTATTCCTGCGCAAGCCGTTCTACGTGGACGGGTCCATGGACCTCGTCAGCCTGTGCCGCGCCCTGTCCGAGCGCGGGCTCAGCGAGGCCCTGGTGCGCGACGGCGGCCGCATCGGCATCTTCACCACCACCGACCTGCGCGACGCGCTGCTCAGCGAGACACCCCCCGCCCGCCTGCCGGTCCGCGAGGTGGCGACCTTCGAGCCGTGCTCGGTGCGCCCCGATGCCGAGCTGTTCGAGGCCCTCATCCTGATGCTGCGCCACCGCATCCACCGGGTGCTGGTGCGCGAGGGCACGGACGAGGCCGGCATCGTCGGCGTGCTGGGCCAGCTCGACCTGATGGCCTTCGTGGCCAACCACTCCCACCTCATCGCCCTGGAGGCCGAGCAGGCCACCAGCCTCGACGAGCTGAAGGCCGCCGCCCGCCAGATCGACAGCCTCGTCGGCGTGCTCGATGCCGACGGGGTGCGGGTGGAGGTGATCGCGGCGCTGGTGGGCGAGCTGAACCGGCAGGTGTTCCGCCGGCTGTGGGAGATGCTGGCCCCGGAGGACCTGCGGGCCCATTCCTGTCTCGTGGTGATGGGCTCGGAGGGACGCGGCGAGCAGATCATCAAGACCGATCAGGACAATGCCTTGCTCTTGGCCGACGGCTTTACCTGCGACGGCCTCGACGACATCACCGCGCGCTTCACCGCGGCGCTGATCGATTTCGGCTATCCGCCCTGCCCCGGCGGCATCATGCTGAGCCGGCCCCTGTGGTGCCAGAATGTGTCCGCCTTCAAGGACACGCTCCGGCAATGGATCCATGGCGGCGACCGCGACGGGCCCATGAATCTCGCCATCTTCCTCGATGCCGCCCCGGTGGCGGGGGACGCCGCGCTGCTGAAGGCGGCGCGGGACCATGTGGACTTCCTGATGATGAACGACGCCGGCTATTTCGCCCGCTTCGCCCAGGCGGTGGAGCGCTTCGGCGAGGGCGGCGGCTGGTGGACGCGGCTGCCGGGCCTCACCGGGCGGGCGGGCGCGGAAATCGACATCAAGAAACTGGGCATCTTCCCGCTGGTCCACGGGGTGCGGGCGCTGGCGCTGGAATATCGCATCGACGCGCTCGGCACCGCCGACCGGCTTCAGGCGCTGGTCGATACCGGCCACATGGAGGCGAGCTTCGCCCGCGACCTCACCGACGCGCTGCGCTTCCTCATCTCGCTGAAGCTCGCAAACAACCTGCGCCAGATCGCGGACGGCCGCCCGCCGGGCAACGCCATCCGCCTCACCGACCTCGGCACGCTGGAACGCCAGGCGCTGAAGGAGGCCCTCGCCATCGTGCGGGGCTTCAAGCAGTGGCTGTCCCGGCACTACCGGTTCGACGCCCTGTGAACGGGGACGACCAGAGCGCGGGCGACCCGCCGCTCCCCGCCCCTCGCGCGGCGGCGCCGGCCCACGCTGCGTCCGAGCGTGGGCCGCGCCCGCAACTCCTGCTGGCCCTGTTCGCCACCGGCGTGCTCGCCTTCAACTTCCCGCTGCTCATGGTGTGGGATGCGGATGTGAGCGTGTTCGGCCTGCCGCTCTTGCCGGTGGCCCTGTTCGCCATCTGGGCAGGGCTGATCGCCGCCCTCGCGGTGGCCAGCGAGCGCCGGCCCAAGGCGTCCCCCCCGATCCTGCCCCTGCGCGAGGGTTCGCCACAGCCCCCGGCCCAACAGCCACCCGCGGAGGCGCCATGATCTCCGCGCCCATAGTGGTGGGCGCGGCGGTGGTCTACCTCGCGCTCCTGTTCGCCGTCGCCGCCTTCGCCGACGCCCGCGCGCGCGCCGGCCGCTCGATCATCGGCAACGCCTGGATCTATGCCCTGTCGCTGGCGGTCTATTGCACTGCCTGGACCTATTTCGGCAGCGTCGGGCGCGCCGCCGCCACCGGCGTTTGGTTCCTGCCCATCTATCTTGGCCCCATGCTGGCCATGCTTCTGGCGTGGATCGTGGTGCGCAAGATGATCCGCATCGCCCACACCTACCGCATCACCTCCATCGCCGATTTCATCGCCAGCCGCTATGGCAAGAGCCCGCTGGTGGCGGCGCTGGTCACCCTCATCACCGTGGTGGGCATCGTGCCCTACATCGCGCTCCAGCTAAAGGCGGTGTCGGCCGGCTACCAGTTGCTCACCGCCTCCGGGACCGCCGGCAGCGGAACGAGCCCGGCCTGGTGGCAGGACGGCACGCTTCTGGTGACGCTGGCCCTCGCCCTGTTCACCATCCTGTTCGGCGCCCGCCACCTCGACAGCGCCGAGCGGCACGAGGGCATGGTGGCGGCGGTGGCGTTCGAATCCCTCGTGAAGCTCGTGGCCTTCCTCGCGGTGGGGGTGTTCGTCACCTACGGCCTGTTCAATGGCATGGCTGACATCTGGGCGCGGGCCAGGGCGGTGCCGGAGCTGGCCTCCCTGCTGCGCCTTGGCGGCACGGGCGGGGCTGGCGCCTTCGGCTATGCCCAGTGGTTCACGCTGACGCTGCTCTCCATGCTCTCGGTGCTGCTGCTGCCCCGCCAGTTCCAGATGATGGTGGTGGAGTGCGTGAACGAGCCCCACCTGAAGCGCGCCGCCTGGGTGTTTCCCGCCTATCTCCTCGTCATCAACATCTTCGTTCTGCCGCTGGCGCTGGGCGGCCTGCTGCTGGGCCCGAACGGCGCGGATCCGGAGACCTTCGTGCTGTCGCTGCCGCTGGCGAACGGGGCCACGGGGCTGGCGCTGTTCGCCTATGTGGGCGGGCTCTCCGCCGCCACCGGCATGCTGATCGTGGAGACCATCGCCGTCTCCACCATGGTCTGCAACGATCTCGTCATGCCGGCCCTGCTGCGGCGCAGGGATTTCGGCGCCCGGGCCGGCGGCGACCTCACGGCGCTGATCCTCAACATCCGCCGCGCCGCCATCCTCGCCATCCTGCTGCTGGGCTACCTCTATTTCCAGGTGGCGGGGGAGGCCTATGCGCTGGTCTCCATCGGCCTCATCAGCTTTGCCGCCGTGGCCCAGTTCGCCCCCGCATTATTCGGCGGCATGTACTGGCGCGAGGCCACCCGCGCCGGGGCGCTGGGCGGCCTTTGCGGCGGCTTCCTGGTGTGGGCCTACACCCTGATGGCGCCCTCGGTGGCGAAATCGGGATGGATCGACGACGGCTTCCTCATCCACGGCCCGTTCGGCATCACCGCCCTCGCCCCGGAGCGCCTGTTCGGCCTTCAGGGCCTCGATAATCTCTCCCATTCCCTGTTCTGGAGCCTGCTGGTCAACGTCGCCCTCTATGTGGGCCTGTCCCTGTGGCGCGCGCCCTCGGGGCGGGAAGCGAGCCAGGCGCTCTTGTTCGTGGACGTGTTCGCCCGCGGCCATGCCACGGCCGCCGCGGGCGCCGCCGACCCGGTGTTCTGGCGCGGCCGCGCCCGCCCCGCCGACCTGATGGCGCTGGCAAGCCGCCTGCTTGGCCCCGACGCCGCGCGTCAGATCTTCACCGAGCACGCCCACGAGAGCGGCGTCGCCGTGGGCACCGACCTCACCGCCGACGCCCGGCTGGTGGACAAGGTTGAGCGGCGCCTCGCCGGCGCCGTGGGCAGCGCCTCGGCGCGGGTGCTGGTGGCGGCGGTGGCGGAGGAGGAGCCGCTGAGCCCCGCCGATGTCATGGAGATCCTGAACGAGGCCTCGCAACTGCGCGTGTATGCGCTGGCGCTGGAGGAGAAATCCCGCTCCCTGGAGATCGCCTCGGCGGAACTGTCCGCCGCCAACGCCCAGTTGCGCACTCTGGACGAGCTGAAGGACGATTTCGTCTCCTCCGTCACCCACGAATTGCGCACCCCGCTCACCGCCATCCGCGCCCTGTCGGAGCTGATGCTGGACGCCCCGGACATGGAGGAGGCCCAGCGCCAGGAGTTCCTCGCCATCATCGTGGGCGAGAGCGAGCGGCTGGGCCGGCTCGTCAACCAGGTGCTGGACATGGCCAAGCTCGAATCCGGCCATGGCGAATGGCACAATGCCGACGTGGACCTGCGCCGCCTCGTGCGCGACGCCGTCACCGCCACCACCGAGCTGGCCCGCAGCCGGGGGGCGGAAATCGTGTTCGAGGCGCCGGAGACGGTGCCACTGCTGCGCGCCGACCCCGACCGGCTGACGCAGGTGGTGCTGAACCTCATCTCCAATGCGGTTAAATTCGTCCCGGCCGAGGGCGGGCGCGTCCACGTCAGCCTTCATGTGGAGGGCGACGGCCTCGTCGTTCGGGTGAAAGACAATGGCCCGGGGGTGCCAGAGGCCGAGCGCGACACCATATTCGAGAAGTTCCGTCAGGGCGGTGACGCCCTGACCCGCCCCCCCGGCACCGGGCTGGGGCTTCCGATCAGCCGCCGGATCGTGGATCATTTCGGCGGCAGGATGTGGCTGGAGAACCAAGACGGCAGCGGCGCGTGCTTCGCGTTCCGACTGCCCTTCCAGCCAGATGCCGGAGCGGAAGGGCCTCGCCCTGCCGCATCCGAACCCGCAGGCAAGGTGAAAGCCCTGGCCGGCGGCAACACGAGGGAGGAAACGCCATGACCCCGCAATCCGGCCCCACCCCGACCATCGGCGCCGTCGCCTGCACCAAGGTGCTCATCGCCGACGACGAGCCCAATATCGTCGTCTCGCTGGAATTCATGATGAAGCGCGAGGGCTTCGACGTGCTGGTGGCCCGTGACGGCCGCCAGGCGCTCGACACCATCCGCCGCGAACATCCGCGCCTCGTTTTGCTCGACGCCACCATGCCCGGCATGTCCGGCTTCGACGTGTGCGAGGCGGTGCGGGCCGATGCCGACGTGCGCTCCACCTGCATCGTCATGCTCACCGCCAAGGGCCGCGAGACCGACATGGCGCGCGGCGTCGGTGCCGGGGCGGACGCCTATGTCACCAAGCCCTTCTCCACCCGCGATCTGGTACAGCAGGTGAAGGACATGCTGGCCCGGGATTCGGCCGCAGGGGCCGTGGCGGCGAGCAGCGCCGCGGCGGGCGAAATGCCGAAGGACCTGCCGGCATGAGCTTCGACCGGCGCCTGGCGCTGATCGTGCTCGCGCCGGGCGCACTTCTCGGGCTCTGGCTCCTCGGCGGCGCCGGCTTGCTTTATGCGGCTCTCGGCCCCGCCGACCGCGCCGCCATCACCGACACCGTCGCGCCGCTGATCGACAGCCACGGCATGCTGGTGGTGCTGTGGTGGTTCCTGGCCGCGCTCGGCACCGGCGTCGTCGCCCTGCGCCTGCATGCCATCTATGGGGAGGCGCCGGCCCGTCTCGCCGATGCCACCCGCGTGCTGGCCGGCGACGCCGCCGCCCCGCCCCTTCCCCCGCAGTCCGGTACCGGCATGCGCGCGCTCGGCGAAGCCATCAACGCCCTCGCCGGCCAGCGCCGCGCCCTACAGGACGACATGGCCCGCCTCATCGCCGAGGCCAGCCGCGACGTGGCGCTCCAGCGCGACCAGCTCGCCGCCCTGATGGCGGAGCTGGAGCAATCGGTGGTGGTGCTCAATCTCGAAGGGCGGATCCTGCTCTACAATGCCCGCGCCCGCGCCCTCTTCCGCACCCTCTCGCAGGCGCCGGGGGGCGTGGCCGGCGCAGAATTGATCGGTCTTGGCCGCTCCATCCATGCGGTCATCGACCGTGCCCTCATCGACCATGCCCGCGAAGGCATCGCCCGGCGCATCGCCCGCGGCGACGCCCAGGCTTCGGCGCGCTTCGTGACCACGACGCCCCTTGGCCATCTCATCCAGGTGTCGCTGGCCCCGGTGCGCGCGGCGGCGGACGACAAGGGCGATGTCACCGGCTTCGTGCTGCTGCTGGACGACATCACTGACGAATACGAGGCGCGCTCCCGGCAGGATCGCCGCTGGCTCGACCTCTCGGAGGCGAGCCGGGCCTCCTTCGCCAGCATGCAGGCCGCCCTCGACATGCTGGACTATCCGGACCTCGAGCCCGCCGACCGCGAGCGCTTCCAGGCCGTGGTGCGCGACGAGGTGGGGGTGATGAGCCAGCGCCTCACCACGCTCGCCGCCGACGCCTCCCACGACATGAAGACCCGCTGGCCGCTGCAGGACATGCTGGGCGCCGACCTTGCCGCCGCCGCCGCCCAGCGCATCACCGCCGAGACCGGGCAGGCGGTGGACACGGTTGCGGTGGACGCCGACCTCTGGCTGAGCGTGGACAGCTTCGCCCTGATCCAGGCCCTCGCCTTCCTCGCCGCGCGCCTGTCCGAGACGCTGAAGGCCCCAAATCTCGCCCTGCGCCTCGCGCCGGCGGGCGGGCGAGCCCATCTCGACCTCGCATTCCAGGGCACTGGGTCCGGCCTCGACCTCGCCGGCTGGCAGACCCGCCCCATGCAGACCTCCGACGCCCCCTCCCCCCTCACGGTGCGCGACGTGGTGGAACGGCACGGCGGAGAATTGTGGCTGGAGCATGCGCGCGACGGCTCGGGGGCCCTGTTCCGCTTCCTGCTGCCGGTGGCCGCCGGCACGGTGGCGCCGGTGCCGGCCCCCGGCGACAGCCGCCCGGCCTATTATGATTTCGACCTGTTCGCCGCGAGCGCGCAGAGCCGCGAGAGCGACGACCGTCCGCTGGGCGAGATCGCCTATACGGTGTTCGACACCGAGACCACCGGCCTTGATCCCGCCGGCGGCGACGAAATCCTCCAGATCGGCGCCACCCGCATCGTCAACGGCCGGCTGCTCGCCAGCGAATGCTTCGACCAATTGGTGGACCCGCAGCGCTCCATCCCGGAGGCCGGCATCGCGGTGCACGGCATCCGGCCGGAGATGGTGCGCGGCAAGCCGACCCTTCCCCAGGTGCTCCCCGCCTTCCACGCCTTCGCCGCCGACACCGTTCTGGTGGGCCACAACGTGGCCTTCGACATGCGCTTTTTGACCCTCAAGGAAAACGCCAGCGGCGTGCGCTTCGACCAGCCGGTGCTCGACACCCTGTTGCTCGCCGCCATCGTCCATCCCGGGGAGGACAGCCACGGACTGGAGGCCATGGCGGCGCGCCTCGGCATCGCCGTCTCCGGCCGCCACACGGCACTGGGGGACGCGCTGGCCACCGCCGAGATCTTCCTGAAGCTGCTGCCGCTGCTGCGCCAGCGCGGCATCGTCACCCTCGGGCAGGCCCGCGCGGCGGCGCAGACCTCCTATTACGCGCGCCTGCGCTATTGAGTCCAAGGGATCCGACCGTCGGCCGGCGCGCACGGGGTGTTGCCGCAATTCCCCCGTCATGCCCGGGCTTGTCCCGGCCATCCACGCCTGACCACCTGGGAATGCGTGCGAAAACCTGTGCCGGCCGCACCGCGTGGATGGCCGGAACCCGCATGTTTGCGGGTTCCGCTCTCAGAGTCGGAAGTCGGCAACAGCCGACTTCCGGGACAAGCCCGGCCATGACGGTCCGCGGCGTCAGCTCCGCAGGCCGGGGGCTTCCTGGCCGGTGCGGGCCACATATTCGGTGTAGCCGCCGCCATATTGGTGGATGCCGTCGGGGGTCAGCTCCAGCACCCGGTTGGACAAGGCGGCGAGGAAGTGCCGGTCGTGCGAGACGAACAGCATGGTGCCCTCGTAGTCCGCCAGCGCGGCGATGAGCATTTCCTTGGTGGCGATGTCGAGATGGTTGGTGGGCTCGTCCAGCACCAGGAAGTTGGGCGGATCGTACAGCATCCGCGCCATGGCGAGGCGGGCTTTCTCGCCGCCCGACAGCACCCGGCAGCGCTTGTCGGCATCGTCGCCCGAGAAGCCGAAGCAGCCGGCCAGCGCCCGCAGGGCACCCTGCCCGGCCTGGGGGAATGAATCTTCCAGGGTCTCGAACACGGTGCGCTCGCCGTCCAGCACCTCCATGGCGTGCTGGGCGAAATAGGCCATCTTCACGCTGCCGCCCACCGCCACCGTGCCGGCGTCCGGCTCCGTGGCGCCCGTCACCAGCTTCAGCAGGGTGGACTTGCCGGCGCCGTTGACGCCCATGACGCACCAGCGCTCGCGGCGGCGCACGTGGAAATCCAGCCCCTCATAGATGGTGCGGCTGCCATAGCTCTTGTGCACGCCCTTCAGGCTCGCCACGTCCTCGCCGGAGCGCGGCGCCGGCTGGAACTCGAACGACACGCTCTCGCGGCGGCGGGGCGGCTCCACCCGGTCGATCTTGTCCAGCTTCTTGACCCGGCTCTGCACCTGCGCGGCATGGGAGGCGCGGGCCTTGAACCGCTCGATGAACTGGATCTCCTTGGCCAGCATGGCCTGCTGGCGCTCGAACTGGGCCTGCTGCTGCTTCTCGTTCAGCGCCCGCTGCTGAGCGTAGAACTCATAGTCGCCCGAATAGGTGGTGAGGGCACCGGCGTCGATCTCCACGATCTTGGTGACGATGCGGTTCATGAAGGCCCGATCGTGGGAGGTCATCATCAGCGCGCCGTCGAAGCCCTTCAGGAAGGCTTCCAGCCAGATCAGGCTCTCGATGTCGAGATGGTTGGAGGGCTCGTCCAGCAGCATCACGTCGGGGCGCATGAGCAGGATGCGGGCCAGCGCCACCCGCATCTTCCAGCCGCCGGAGAGCTTGCCCACGTCGCCGTCCATCATCTCCTGGCTGAAGCCGAGGCCGGCCAGCACCTCGGCGGCACGGCCCTCCAACGCATAGCCGCCCAGTTCCTCGAACCGGCCCTGCACCTCGCCGTAGCGCTCGATGATGGCGTCCATCTCGTCGGCGCGCTCGGGGTCGGCCATGGCCGTCTCCAGTTCCTTCAGCTCGGCGGCGACGACGCTCACCGGGCCGGCGCCGTCCATCACCTCGGCCAGCGCGCTGCGGCCTTCCATCTCGCCCACGTCCTGGCTGAAATAGCCGATGGTGATGCCGCGATCGACGCTCACCTGCCCCTCGTCCGGGGGCTCCTCGCCGGTGATCATGCGGAACAGCGTGGTCTTGCCGGCGCCGTTGGGGCCGACGAGGCCGATCTTCTCGCCCTTCAGCAGCGCCGCCGAGGCTTCGATGAAGACGATCTGCTTGCCGTTCTGCTTGCCGATATTGTCGAGGCGTATCATGCGCGGGGATCTCGGGGAGATGGGGAGCTTGTGCGCGCAAATAGGCCATCAGGCGCCCGCGGGAAAGGGCGCGCAGGCCATGGCAGCTCCTCGCAAGCCCCCGCTGCCGCCGGACCGCCACCCCGTCAGGCCGGTGACACCCGACGGCAACCGCCTGGGATTTCAGGAGAAGCGGCGGGCGCGCCGCCCCTTGGAACGGCCTCGGCCCGCCTCAGGTCACGAGGTCGCGGCGAGGCCCCGCGGCTCGGGCTCCGGCCGGCCGACAGGCTCCGCCTCCAGCACCGGCGCGCTGCCGTCGAGCGGCAGGCTGAAGATGGCGGTGAGCCCGCTTGGCCGGTTGGCGAGGGTGACATCGCCGCCGTGGCGGCGCGCCACCGTGCGCACGATGGCAAGGCCGAGGCCATGGCCGCCGGTCTCCATGCACCGCGAGCTTTCCAGCCGGAAGAAGGGGGCAAACACCTGCTCCTTCAGTTCCTCGGCGATGCCCGGCCCGTCGTCCTCCACCACGATCAGCGCGGCATCGCCGCTGCGCTCCACCCGCACCCGCGCCCGCTTGCCGTAGCGCACGGCATTCTCCACCAGGTTGCGGCAGGCGCGGCGCACCGCATCCGGCCGGCAGCGGCAACCGACCTTGGGGGACTCCTCGAAGGTCACGTCCCAGCCGATCTCGGCGAGGTCGTCGCACAGGCTCTCCACCAGCGCCGACAGGTCCACGGTGCGGGTGGTCTCGGCGGTGGCGTCGGCGCGCACGAAGGCAAGGCTTGCCTCCGCCATGCCCTGGATCTCGGCGATGGTGCCGAGCATCTTCTCCCGCAGCTCGTCGTCGGCGACGAACTCGGCGCGCAGGCGCAGGGAGGTGAGCGGCGTGCGCAGGTCGTGGCTCAGGGCCGCGAACATGCGGGTGCGGTCGTCGACGAAGCGCGTCAGGCGCTCCTGCATGCGGTTGAAGGCGATGGCGGTCACATCATCCGGGCCGCTTTCGGGCAAAGGCTCGATCTTCTCGCCCCGGCCGAGGGCTTCCGCCGCGTTGGCAAGGCGCCGCAGCGGCCGGGTGATGCCCTGCGCCGCGACCACAGCAAGGACACAGAAGAACAGGCCGGCGGCGGCCAGGAAGGTGAGCGAGCGGGCGGTCCAGAACCACTCGTGGCCGGGCTTCACAAACGCCGCGTTGAGCCATGACCCGTTGGACAGCTGCGCCGCGATGCCCATGCCGTTCTCGTCATCGAGATAGATGAACTTGGCCGGGGTCGGCAGCGGCCACGCCTCCCCCGAAAGCGGGAACCATTCGGTCGAGCCGCCCGTGGTGGGCTCCTTCGGCAGCTGGTACACCGGCTGCTCCGGCTCCCCCGTGCTGCTGTGCATGGGCAATTGGACCCGCGGCAGCGGCCGGCGAAGCTCCCTCCAGGCGGCGGCGCGCCACTCCTTGGGCGGCTTGGGCGCATCCGGCGAGATCCAGTAGCGGGTGAGGCTGGTGTCGCTGGCGCGCAGGATGTCGCCCTGAAGCGACGGCGGCGTCGCCTCCAGCACCCGCACCAGCGCGGCGCAGCGGCTCAGCATCTCGCCCTTGGCCACCTTGCGCAGGGACTGGCCGTGCTGGTCCCACGAGATGCAGAATGCCACCACCTGCGACAGGGCGAGAATGACCAGGGTGAAACAGATGAAGCGCGCCGCGAGGCTGCGCCGGAACAGGCGGATCATGCGCGTTCCACCTCCGCTGCAAGGCTGTAGCCCCCGCCCCAGTGGGTCTTGATGAGGGCCGGCACCTTGGGATCGGCCTCCACCTTCTTGCGCAGGCGGCTGACCTGGTTGTCGATGCTGCGGTCGAACGGATCGGCGCTGCGGCCGGCGGTCAGGTCGAGCAGCTGGTCGCGGCTCAGCACGATACCGGGATGGTCGAGGAAGGCGCACAGCAGGCGAAACTCGGCGGTGCTGAGCGGCACCGCCACGTCGTCTTCCGCCATCAGCTCGCGGCGGCCCACGTCCAGCCGCCAGCGGTCGAAGCGCACGGTCTTGGCGGCGATGTGCCCCTTCTGCGGCGGCAGGCTGTGGACGCGACGCAGCACCGCCTTGATGCGCGCCAAGAGCTCACGCGGGCTGAACGGCTTGGTCACATAATCGTCGGCGCCGATCTCGAGGCCCACGATGCGGTCGGTCTCCTCCGCCATGGCGGTGAGCAGGATTACCGGCAGGTCGGTGGTGCTACGCAGGAAGCGGCACAGGGACAGGCCATCCTCGCCCGGCATCATCACGTCCAGCACCACGAGGTCGGGCGCGGCACCGCGCTCCAGCTGGCGCCGCAGGGCCGCCGCGCTGTCCGCGAGGCTGGTGCGATAGCCATGCTGGGTCAGGTACTTGCCGACGAGGTCGCGGATGTCGCGATGGTCGTCCACGATGGCAATGTGGGGTGCGCTGTCCATTTCCTCTGCTCCTTCAAGGACCATAGGCCGAGCGCGCGCCTTGCCCACTGCAAAAGTGTATCAGACTGTAACCGTTCACGGATTTGCGATCCCGCCGGTGCCGCGGCGCGCAGGCGTGGCGCTTTCGCCTGTGCCTGCGTCGGTTTCGCGCCCCGCGGCCGCCGGTACCACTGCGCGTCGAGGGGGACGAAAACCGCCGATCGAAAGGCCCCGCCGGTCCCAAATGTAACGGCCTGTCCCGAGGCGGCCGGACGCGACATTCGGCGACGATCCGGGCGGTTTTCGGGGACAGTTCTGCGACAGGCGCCCCCTAGGTTCTGGGCATCGGGCAGCGCACTCGCTTCCACAGCCAGCCTGCCTCGACGGATTGAGATCACATAAGGAATAAGTCCCATGCGTCATCTGATCATCGCCGCCGTTTCGGCTCTCGCCCTCACCTCCACCGCCGCCCTGGCCCAGGAGAACGGCCAGAACACCTCGCGGGAGGCGCCCCGCGCCTACGCCCCGGCCACCCACCAGAACACCAGGGCTGCCCAGCCCTTCAACTCCCTCTCGGAAAAGAACGACCAGCACGCCATCACCGAGCAGGACCGCCTGTTCCTGGAGCAGGGCGACCGCGGCCTCGGCAACGGCTGACGCCAGGCCCGCCCAGGGCGGTCGGACCCGAGGCCGCCCCGGGCAGGCATTCCAGCAACGGACCCCCCGGGCACGCCCTGCGGATGGACGGCTTCCGGCCCCCCACGGAAGCCACCCATCGGCGGGGCGCGCCTGTTCGCTCTTGAGGGCGCGGTCCGCACTTTCACGGAGGTGAAACAAGGAGCCCCGGCGCTGTAGGTTCGCCGCACGAGGGTACCGGCGTGCGGCCCGCGTGACGGCTCCGGCATCTTCCCAACACCGTCCGCGCGGACCAACATGGGTCCCCGCCGGATCGGGACAGGATGTATCGGGATGTCGAAGGCGACGCGGGCCACCAAGATGCTGGAACAGGCGAAGATCGCCTTCACCGTGCACAGCTACGATTATGACCCCGACGCGGACCGCATCGGCATCCAGGCCGCCGAGGCTCTGGGGGAAGCGCCGGAGCGCGTGCTCAAGACGCTGATGGCGCTGGTGGATGGCAAGGCGGTCTGCGTGATCGTGCCGTCGGACCACGAAGTGTCCATGAAGAAGCTCGCCGCTGCGTTCGGCGGCAAGTCCGCCCAGATGATGAAGCCGGCCGACGCCGAGCGCATGAGCGGCTACAAGGTGGGCGGCATCAGCCCGTTCGGGCAGATGAAGAAGGTGCCGGCCGCCATGGAAGAGCAGGCGGTGCACCACGATGCCGTCTTCATCAACGGCGGCCAGCGGGGCCTTCAGGTGCGCCTCAACCCGCGCGAGGCGGCAAGCCTGCTCAATGCCGCCGTGGTGTCGCTGGTGGCGTAAGCCCCGGCGGATCGCTCTCGCCTGATCCGGCCGCGCCCGGTCTTGCGACCCATGTCCTGACGCGGCTCAGATACGTGGTGGCGCGTGCGGTATAATTCTGCATCCATGGGTTGACCACGCGCATTGACCTGGATCATGGGATATGCGCTCCTCCGCACCCGATACTGATCCAAAGTCTGCCGGTACCGGTTTATACTGACCTACGGTCAGGAAAATCGGCCCGAAGCAGGCGTGTACCTCTTGCCGGAGGAAACAAGACATGTCCCGCATCTTTGCGCTGGCCCTGACGGCCAGCCTCACCGTGCTCGGCGTGATCCCCGCCGCCGCGCCCGCCGGCGCACAGAAGATCAACGGCGTGCCCGGCGCCCCGGATGCCAGCATCGTCATCGACGGCAGCCAGATCCCGGCGCCGCCGCAGAAGTTCGAGGGCGTGATCAAGGAGCTGGCGCAGGACTCCAAGCCGTACTGGCCGGCGCGGATCGTGCCGCCTACCGGCGCGCCCAACGTCCTGCTCATCATGACCGACGACGTGGGCTTCGGCGCGCCGTCCACCTTCGGCGGCGTCATTCCCACGCCCAGCCTCGACCGCATCGCCAATGACGGGCTGCGCTACACCAATTTCCACTCCACCGCCCTGTGCTCGCCCACCCGCGCGGCGCTGATCACCGGACGCAACCACCATTCCGCCGGCTTCGCAGTGGTGTCCGAGATGGCCACGGGCTATCCGGGCTACGACAGCATCATCACCAAGGACAAGGCCACCATCGGCCGGATCCTGAAGGACAACGGCTACCGCACCTCGTGGTTCGGGAAGAACCACAACACGCCGTCGTTCCAGGCCATCTCCACCGGTCCGTTCGACCAGTGGCCGACGGGCATGGGGTTTGAGTATTTCTACGGCTTCATGGGTGGGGACACCAGCCAGTGGCAGCCGGACAACCTGGCCCGCAACACCACCTATATCTATCCGTTCCAGGGCAATCCTTCGTTCAACCTGACCACGGCCATGGCGGACGAAGCCATCGCCTACATGAACAAGATCAACACCCTGACGCCGGACCAGCCGTTCTTCGTCTATTACGTGCCCGGCGGCACCCACGCCCCGCACCACCCCACCCCCGAATGGATCGAGAAGGCGACGCAGCTCCACCTGTTCGACAAGGGCTGGAACGCGCTGCGCGAGCAGATCTTCGAGAACCAGAAGAAGCTCGGCGTCATCCCCCAGAACGCGAAGATGACGCCCTGGCCGGACGACCTGCTGAAGCGCTGGGACAAGCTCACCGACGACGAACAGAAGATGTTCAAGCGCCAGGTTGATGTCTACGCCGCCTACCTGATGTATACGGACCATGAGATCGGCCGCGTCATCCAGGCTGTCGAGGACATGGGCAAGCTGGACAACACGCTGGTCATCTATATCAGCGGCGACAACGGCTCCAGCGCCGAAGGCACGCTCATCGGCACCCCCAACGAAGTCGCCATGTTCAACGGCGTCGATGTGCCGGTCGCAGACCAGCTGAAGTATTTCTATGATGTCTGGGGCTCGGACAAGACCTACAACCACATGGCGGTGGGCTGGACCTGGGCCTTTTCCACCCCCTTCTCCTGGACCAAGCAGGTCGCCTCCCATTTCGGCGGCACCCGGCAGGGCATGGCCATCTCCTGGCCCAAGGTGATCAAGGACAAGGGCGGCATCCGCTCCCAGTTCCACCATGTGATCGACATCGCGCCGACCATCCTGGAGGCCACCGGCATCAAGGCTCCCGATATGGTGGACGGCATCAAGCAGGCTCCCATCGAGGGGGTCAGCATGACCTATACCTTCGACAAGGCCAATGCGACCGCACCCTCCACCCACAAGACCCAGTATTTCGAGATGATGGGCGACCATGCCATCTATAACGACGGCTGGATGCTGAGCAGCAAGGTGGTGCGTCCGCCGTGGGAGGTCCAGGCCGGCCTCGGCCTCGACCCGTCCAAGTACCCATGGGAACTCTACAATATTTCGGAAGACTGGACCCAGTACGAGGACGTTGCCGCCAAGCATCCCGACAAGGTGAAGGCGATGGCGGACCTGTTCTGGTCCGAAGCCAGGAAGTACCAGGTGCTCCCGCTGGACGCCACCGTCGCCACCCGGCTGGTGACGCCGCGCCCGAGCATCACCGCGGGTCGCGACGTGTTCACCTGGACCGCTCCGCTCACCGGCACGCCCAATGGCGACGCGCCGTCGGTGCTGAACACCTCCTACCGCTTCACCGCGGACGTGGTGGTGCCCGAGGGCGGCGGCGACGGCATGCTCATCACCCAGGGCGGGCGGTTTGCCGGCTATGGCTTCTACCTGCTCAAGGGCAAGCCCACCTTCACCTGGAACCTCGTGGGCCTGAAGAAGGTGAAATGGCAGGGCACCGAGCCGCTGGCACCGGGCAAGCACACCCTGGTTTTCGACTTCAAGTATGACGGCCTCGGCGCGGCGACGCTGGCCTTCGGCTCGGGCAGCGGGCTCGGCCAGAGCGGCACCGGGACGCTGAGCGTGGACGGCAAGGTGGTGGCGACCCAGTCCATGCCCCACACCATCCCGCTCATCCTCGCCTGGGACGAGAATCTGGACGTGGGCTCCGACACCGGCACGCCGGTGGACGATGCCGATTACCAGGTGCCGTTCGCCTTCACCGGCAAGATCAACAAGATCACGCTCGCGCTTGATCATCCGAAGCTGACGCCGGAGGATATCGCCAAGCTGCGCGACGCCGCTGCCAAGGCTGCCGACGGCCCGTCGAAATAGGCGGACCGGCGCCCCACCATCGCCCGCGCTCCGGAAATCCTCCGGTGCGCGGGCCACCGTTCATGCGGCCAGACGAGACGTGCGAAGCGAGACCTGAGCAGCGACTTTTGCGACAGCGAGACTTGCGAAGCGACATTTTCGAAGCCACAGCTGCGGAGCATTGCCGACCCCGCCCCGAGCGATAAGGAAGCCGAGATCATGACCCTGCCCCCTTCGCGCACGCCAAGGCCTCCGCGCCGCCGCGCCGGCCCCCTTGCTGCCGCCTGCTGCGCGGTCCTGTCGCTTGCCATCCTGTCGCTTGCCGCTCCCGCCCGCGCCGCCGACCTCGCGACCGCCCCGGCCCCGGCCGCGACCGCATTTTCGCCGCCGCCGGAATCCAAATGGCAGTTCTCGGCGGTGCTTTACGGCTGGGCCACGGGCATCAACGGCAACCTCGGCATCCGTGACCTGCCGACCTTTCCGGTGGATGCCTCGTTCGCCGACATCCTGTCCCATTTCGACGGCGCGGTGATGGGCAGCTTCCTCGCCAAGAAGGACAACTGGACCCTGTTCGCCGACCTGTTCTGGTCGCAGCTGAGCGCCAGCAAGTCCATCGATGACGGCCGGGGCACGCAGCTCGACCTCTCGCAGCGCCTCCTCATCGTCTCCGGCGCCGCCGGCTATCGCCTGCCCATCGGCGGGCCGGGCTTCGACCTCAGCGCCACGGCGGGCTTCCGCTACCAGCGCCTGACCGCCGACACCACGCTCTCCTCTTTCGGCGGCATCCTGTCCGTTTCCGAAACCGACGTGAAGGACTGGCTGGATCCGGTGTTCGGCCTCGCCCTGCAATATCGCATCAACGAGAAGTGGTTCCTCAACGCCCTTGCCGACGTAGGCGGCTTCGGGCTCCCCTCCAGCTCCAAGCTGACATCGCAGGGACTGATCTCGGTGGGCTACAACTGGACCGAGGCCTGGTCCACGGCCATCGGCTACCGGGCGCTCTATACCGACTATGAATCGGTGACCGGCCCGCGAGCCAACTTCCGCTACGAGACGACGCTGCACGGCCCCTTCATGAGCATCGCCTATCACTTTTGAGCGACGCGCTCCCTGTTCAGGAGGCGGACATTCGGGCCGATCGCATGACGGTGGCGTGTGATCGGCGCAGGTGTGCGGAAGGGCACCGTGGCGCGAGGCGGAGCAAGCCTCCTCATTAATAAATCAGAACGAGTTATTAATTGACGATGCTTGTATCCTCGTTCATCATCCTGCGACAACAAGACGATCCGTCGCGCACGGGCGCCACCGGGCGGCTCGCAAGGGCGCCGAACCGGCGCGAGGGAATTAGGGTCGAGGAACTGGGGTCGAGGGTTTCATGCAGCGCAGTCCCCTGAAGGACGATTCTGGCCCGGTCCACGCCTCGCACGGGCGCGGCACGAACCAGACTGGCGTGCGCCTCTACAACGAGCGGCTGATCCTCTCCCTCATCCGCCGCCACGGTCGACTGACCAAGGTGGACATCGCCCGCCTCACCGGCCTGTCGCTGCAGACCACCACGGTGGTCATGAACCGGCTGGAGGCCGACGGCCTGCTGCTCGCGGGCGAGCGCCAGCGCGGGCGGATCGGCCAGCCGGCGGTGCCCTATTCGCTCAATCCCGACGGCGCCTACGGCCTCGGCATGGTGGTGGGCCGGCGCGCCTGCGAGCTGGTGCTGATGGATTTCGTCGCGGGCGTGCGCCGGCGCGAGCGCCTGACCTATCCCTATCCCCTGCCCGACCAGCTCATCGCCTTCGCCGGCCGCACCCTTCCCGACCTCATCGCGACGCTTTCGCCCGCAGCCCAGGCGCGCATCTGCGGCACCGGCATCGCCACGCCGTTCGAGCTGTGGAACTGGGAGGAAGTGCTGGAGGCCCCCAAGGATGCCCTTGCCGGGTGGCACGACTTCGACCTGGGCGCCGAGCTGTCCCGCATCGCCCCCGGTCCGGTGCGGGTCATCAACGACGCCACCGCCGCCTGCGCCGCAGAGCTGACCTTCGGCGGCGGTTCGGCCTATCGCGACTTCGCCTATTTCTACATCGCCACCTTCATCGGCGGCGGCATCGTGCTGAACGGCAGCCTGTTTCCCGGCCGCAGCGGCAATGCCGGCGCCTTCGGCTCCATGCCGGTGGTGGCCCGCGGACCCGGCGGCGGCGCGGGGGTCCAGCAGCTCATCCGCTCGGCCTCCCTCTACCGGCTGGAGCGCCAGCTCGGCGCCATCGGCATCGCCGGTTCCCAGTTGTGGGAGCAGCCCGACGACTGGAGCCGCTTTTCCGCCCCCGTGGACGCCTGGATCGAGGAGGCCGCCGAGGGCCTCGCCCAGGCCATCGCCTCCTGCCTCGCGGTGGTGGATTTCGAGGCCATGGTCATCGACGGCGCCTTCCCGGCGCCGGTGCGGGACAAGCTGGTGAAACGCACAGCCGCCGCCTTCGCGCGCCTCGACCGGCAGGGCCTGACCGAGACCCGCATCGTCGCCGGCACCATGGGCCGCGCGGCGCGCGCCATCGGCGGTGCCGCCTTGCCTTTGCTCGACACCTTCGGCCGCGACCTCGACGTTCTGTTCAAGGACTGACCATGCTCAAAGGCATCGACCCCTTGCTGGGCCCCGATCTGCTGGCCACCCTGCGCGCCATGGGCCACGGCGACGAGATCGCCATCGTGGACGCCAATTATCCGGCTGAGGCCCACGCCAGGCGGCTGGTGCGCATGGACGGACACGATGCCCCGCGCCTCGTCGATGCCGTGCTCTCGGTGATGCCGCTCGATACCGACGTGGCTGAGGCCGCCTTCCGGCCCTGCGCCTTCGGCGACTGCGCGCGCGAGGAGAGCGTGTTTTCGGAGTTCGAGGCCGCCATCGCCGCCCGCGAGCCCGGCTTCAGCCTGGTGCCCATCGCCGGCCCGAGCTTCTACGACCGGGTGCGCGCGGCCTATGCCATCGTCGCCAGCGGCGAGCGCCGGCTCTACGGCAACATCATCCTGCGCAAGGGCGTGATCCGACCGCAAGGGGACACGGCATGATCCTGGTCTGCGGCGAAGCCCTCATCGACCTGCTGGTGGGCGCCCCCGAGGGCAACGAGATGCCGGCCCGCGCGGTGGCCGGCGGCTCCCCCTTCAACGTGGCGGTGGGCCTGGCCCGGCTCGGCGCGCCCACCGCCTTCTTCGGCGGCATCTCAAGCGACCGGTTCGGCACCCACCTTGTGGACGTGCTGGCCCGCGAGGGCGTGGACCCGCGCTTCGTGGTGCGCTCCGACAGCCTCTCCACCATCTCGGTGGTAGCGACCCAGGCCGACGGCCAGCCGCTCTATTCCTTCCATGGCGCGGGCGCGGCCGACCGCATGCTCGCCCCCGACCGCCTGCCACCGGTCCTGCCGGACGAGGTGCGCGCCCTGACCTTCGGCTCCTACACCCTGGTGGTGGAGCCGGTGGCCTCCACCTATGCGGCGCTGGCCGAGCGGGAAGCCGGGCGGCGCGTCATCAGCGTCGATCCCAACCTGCGACCGGGGGTGGTGGGCGACCTGAGCCGCTGGGCCGAAACGACGGAGCGCTTCTTCCGCACCGCCGACATCGTGAAGGCCAGCGACGAGGACATCCACATCGCCTTCGGCGGGCGCATGGGCCTCACCGATGCGGCGCGCCGGTTCCTCGACCTCGGCGCGAAGCTGGTGGTGATCACCCGTGGCGACAAGGGCGCCGTCGCCTACTCCCAGCTCGGGGAGGTCAGCGTGCCGGGGCGCAGCGTCGTGGTGCGCGATACGGTGGGCGCAGGCGACACCTTCCACGCCGCCCTGCTCGCCGGGCTGCACCGCACCGGCCGCCTCGAAGGCGCTGCCATCGCCACCCTCGACACCGAGGCCATGGGCGAGCTGGTGGCCTATGGCACGGCGGCGGCCGCCATCACCTGCTCGCGCGCCGGGGCGGACCTGCCCACCGCCGCTGAAGTGGAAGCCAGCCTCACGCTTGCCATGGCGAGCTGAGGGAAGCCGGGACGGCTTTCAAGCGGTGAAACGTGGATACACGGCCCAAGGCCGGTCATGACGGAAGGGCGCGCCCTGACCTCGGCACAGCGCCGCGCCACTCCCAAAGCAACACGCCCGGATCACGGCATGCGACGCCGTGATCCGGGCTCTTGTTTCCGCGCTTGTGCCATGACCTGCCCGCCCCGCGCGGGACGATCCAGGCGGCGCGGAACGCCGCCATGACCGCCCCGGCCTCAGGCGGCCAGTTCCTGTGGCGCGCGGGCGCCGGTCATCAGCGCCACCGCGTCCGACATGGTGCAGGTCGAGGGCTGGACCACGGTGAGCCGCCGCCCCAGCCGGTGGATGTGAATGCGGTCGGCGATCTCGAACACATGGGGCATGTTGTGGCTGATGAGCACCACGGCGATGCCGCGCCGGCGCACGTCGAGGATCAGCTCCAGCACCCGGCGGGATTCCTTCACGCCCAGCGCAGCTGTGGGCTCGTCGAGGATCACCACCCGTGAGCCGAAGGCGGTAGCGCGGGCCACCGCGATGCCCTGCCGCTGGCCGCCCGAGAGCGTCTCCACCGGCTGGTTGATGGACTGCACCGTCATCAGCCCCAGCTCGGTGAGCTTCTCGCGGGCCATGCGCTGCATGGTCTTGCGGTCGAGCATGCGGAACACCGAGCCAAGCACCCCCGGCTTGCGCAGCTCGCGGCCGAGGAACAGGTTGTCGGCAATCGACAGGCCCGGCGCCAGCGCCAGTGACTGGTAGACGGTCTCGATCCCCGCCGCCTGCGCGTCGAGGGGGGAGCGGAACTGCACCGGCTTGCCGTCGAAGCGGATCTCGCCCTCGTCCGGCACCAGCGCCCCGGAAAGGGCGCGGATGAGGGAGGACTTGCCGGCGCCATTGTCGCCGATCACCGCCAGGATCTCCCCCGGATAGAGGTCGAAATCCGCATGGTCGAGGGCCGTGACACGGCCGTAGCGCTTGACCAGGCCCCGCGCCTCGATGAGCGGCCGGCGCACGCCGGTGTCCGTGCCGAGATGGCTCGTGCTGAAAGTATTCGTGCTCATGCCGACACCTTCCGGATCCACTGGTCGAGGGTGACCGCGACGATGATGAGGCTGCCCACGGCAAACTCCTGCCACAGCACATCCACCCCCGACAGAGCGAGGCCGGAGCGCGAGACCCCGACGATGAGCGCGCCGATGAGGGTGCCGATGATGGAGCCGCGCCCGCCGAACAGGCTGGCCCCGCCGATCACCACCGCGGTGATGCTGTCGAGGTTGGCGGTCTGCCCCGCCTGCGGGCTGATGGAGCCGATGCGGCCGATGAGCGCCCACGCCCCCAGCGCGCAGATGACCCCCGCCGCCACATAGACACTGAACAGCACCTTGTCGGTACGGATGCCGGCGAGGCGCGCCGCGTCCGGATCATCGCCCACCGCATAGATGTGGCGGCCGAGGGCGGTGCGGTTGAGCACGTACCAGACGATGGCCACCAGCCCCAGCATGAAGAAGGTGCCGTAGGTGAGCCGCGCGCCCAAGAGGTCCACCGGCGTGCCGAGCCACTGCAGGAACGGCGCGGCCTTGGCCACGTCCTGGGCACGGATGGTCTGGGCGCCGGAATACCAGAGGTTCAGCGAGAAGAAGATGGACCAGGTGCCCAGCGTCACGATGAAGGGCGGCAGCTTCAACCGCACCACCAGCAGGCCGTTGAACGCGCCGCAGGCCGCCCCGGTGGCGAGCCCGGCGGCGAACGCCACCGGCACCGGCAGGCCCAGCGCGACGGCGAGCTTACCCATGATCACCGAGCACAGCACCATCACCGCGCCCACCGACAGGTCGATGCCGGCCGTGAGCACGATAAGCGTCTGCGCCACCCCGATGATGCAGATGATGGTCACCTGCTGGAGGATCAGCGACAGGTTGAAGGCCGAGTAGAAGCGCGGCCCCACGATGGCCGAGAACACGGCCACCCCCAGCACCAGCACGATGGCCGGTACCGCGGTCGGATTGGCGTGCAGGAAATGCTGCAGCATCTGGAGCGGGGACCTGGCGTGGACCTCGAACTCCGCAACCCGCGTGTCCTGTTTGCTCAGGACGGTTTCGAACGCCTGCATCCCGCGTTTCTCCCCACTCGTGTCTGTCATTGCAGATCCCTCCCCGGCCGTTTCGGCCGGCGCACGCGTGCCTTAACGGGGCCCATCAGCCCCAGCATTTCTTCAGGGCGGCGTCGGTGTCGATGGAAGGCAGTCCCGGCACCGGCCGGTCGGTCACCAGCTCCACGCCGGTATTGACGAAGTCCTGCCCGTCCGCGGGCTTCGGCTTGGTGCCGTCCGTGGCGTATTTCAGCACCGCCTCGACGCCCATCTGGGCCATGGCGAGGGGGAATTGCATGGCGGTGGCGGCGATGACGCCGTCCTTCACGTTGCGCACGCCAGGGCAGCCGCCGTCCACGGCCACCACCAGCACGTCCTTGTCGCGGCCGATGGAGCGCAGCGCCTCATAGGCGCCGGCGGCGGCGGGCTCGTTGATGGCATAGACCACGGACACATAGGGATCGCGCTGGAGCAGGTTCTCCATGGCCCGGCGCCCGCCCTCCTCATTGCCGAGGGTGACATCGTGGCCGACGATGCGGCTGTCCTTCTCGTCGCCGATGACGGCGGGGTCGGCAACGTTCACGCCGAAGCCCTTGAGGAAGCCCTGGTCGCGGTCCACGTCCACGGAAATCTGGTTCACGTTCAGGTCGAGCAGCGCGACCTTGGCGGATTTGGCATTGGCGCCCAAAGTCTTGGCCGCCCATTCGCCCACCAGCTTGCCGGCGAGGACATTGTCGGTGGCGAAGGTGGCGTCCGCCGCGCCCGGGGGATCGAGGGGCGTGTCGAGGGCGATCACCAGGATGCCCTTGGCCCGCGCCTGCTCCAGCACCGGCACGATGGCGCGGGAATCCGACGGGGTGATCAAGATGCCCTTGGCGCCGGCGGCGATCAGGCTCTCGACGGCGGTGACCTGGGCATCGGTGTCGCCGTCCATCTTGCCGGCGAAGGATCGCAGCTCCAGGCCCAGCCGCGCGGCGGCGGCTTCCGCGCCCTCCTTCATCTTGACGAAGAAGGGGTTGGTGGAGGTTTTGATGACGATGCCCACGATGGGCTTGTCTGCGGGCTTTTCCGCAGCCCCGGCGGGCGATGTCGCGGCCAGCCCGGCCCAGGCGACAGAAGCTGCCATCAGCAGCCGTGGCCACAGGTGCATCGAACGTCCTCCCAGATGCGCCGGCGCGGTTTCCGCTTGCCGGACGGATGCGTTATCCGCATGGCATCTGAGCGCAGGGCGCATGGCGAGTCAATAGATAAATCCATCTGAGTTATTAATAGAAGATCGAGCAACACCAGCGCCTCCCGACCTGGCGGAAGGCAGCAAAACGCGGTTGTGAAGGCGAAGGCGCCCCCGGCCGGGGTCTTAGAGCCGCGCCGCGACGAGGTGGGCGAGACCGGAGCCGGCGGCATAAACGGCTTCCCGTGCCGTCCGCCAGCGGACCGCCTCCACCGCGCTTGGCGGCAGCGGTAGATCCGCCTCCCGCACCCGGCCGAGAACGAGGTCCGCCAGCAAGGCGCCGAACACTGTTCCCGGCGCGATGCCGCGTCCGTTGTAGCCGGCCACGGCGACGCCGGAGCGCCCCAGCCGGTGGAAACGCGGCAGGGCGTCGGCGGTCATGCCGATCATGCCGTGCCAGCCGGCCTCGAAGGCCACCCCGGAGGCTATCCCGCCGAGCTGCGGATAAAGCCGCGCCAGAACCCGGCGGGCATAGGCCCGGTGGATGGTGCCGCCGACACGGTCGAGAGCGCCAACACTGCCGAACACCAGACGCCCCGCCGCATCCATGCGGAACGAGGTGAGGATGGATCGGGTGTCCCATGCTCCCTGCCGGGCGGGGAGAATGGTGGCCCGCACCGCCGGCGGCAGCGGCGCGGTCGCGAGATTGAAATAGGGCAGGTGCACCTGCTCGCGCCGCAGCGGGGCGAACGGCCCGGTGCCATAGGCATCGGTGGCGGCGATGAGATGGTCGGCCTCAAGGCTTCCCCCCGGCGTGGCCAGCCGCCAGCCGGCAGGGGTCTCCTCGGCCCCGACAACCGGGCTCGACACGAAGATCTGCGCCCCGGCCTGAAGCGCTGCCCGCGCCAGTCCCCGTGCATAGGCCAGCGGCTGGATCGTGCCGGCTCTCAGATCCAGCAGCGCGCCGGTAAAGTCGCCGCCGCCGACCATGTCGCGCGCCTCGCCAGCCTCCAGCAACCGCACCGGCGCGCCGCGGGCCTGCCACTGCGCGGCGCGGGCCTCGATCTCGGCGCGTCCGGCGGCGCCCACTGCGCAATGCAACGTGCCCACGGGCGCCACCTCGCAGGGGATCGAATGCCTTGCCACCAGGTCGAACACTGCTTGCGGCGCTGCGCCGAGGAAGCCGATCAGCGCCTCGCCCCGCGCCTCACCCAGGGCGGCGCGGATGACATCCGGCATCACCCACAGGCCAGCATTGACGAGGCCCACATTGCGCCCGGCCCCGCCGAAGCCCACCTCCGCCGCCTCCAGCACGGTCACCCGCGCGCCCGCCTCGGCGAGGCGCAGCGCCGCCGACAGGCCGGCATATCCCGCCCCCACCACGGCCACGTCGGCCCGAAGCGCACCCGAGAGCGGCGCCAGCGCCGGCGCCGGCGGAGCCGTGGCCTGCCACAGGCCATGGGAACGCGGAGCGATCGGCATCGGGCACCCTTTCCCCTGGGCCTGCGCCGGACCCGATCGGCCCGGACCGGTGATTCCCTCTCAGAATGGAGGATAGAGCGGGCTTTGCCGATCCGATGGCCGCGCACCCGATCCGAACGCGCTCCGGCGGTCCAGGACCGGGCCGAAATGCGCCTTGTGCTGCACCGCAGGATCACAAAAATTTAAGCCTTGTCTGGTTAAGTTGCAGCACGATTTTGTGTTTTCGGGTCCCTTTTGGTATGAGGGGCCCCCAGTTATGGTTTATCGGAGCTGCGTGATGGCAAGTCCGCGCGTCTATGTTTACCAGTTCGCCTCGGGCGCCCAGTGGGCTGCCGGGGACAGCGTGGAGACCTATCTCCGCCGGCTTCTCGATGTGGATTTCGCCCAGGCGCTGCGTGCGGACCGGCTCGCTGCCGTGACCGCCTTCCTCGACGAAGCCTTCCAGCTCGCCCACACCATCGGCTGGAGCGGCGGCGCCCGCGAGCTGCCGCAGATGTTCTCTTTGCCCGGCATGCCGGCGGAAGAGGCCATCCACATGATCGCCTGGGAGCAGGAAGACGGCGTGGCCTACATCGCCTCGCCCTATCCCCTGCCGTGGCTCGACGCCAAGGCCTCGCGCACCACCGATTCCGAGCGCGCCGTGCCGGCCGAGGAGGTCCATCCGGCTCCCCCCGCCGCCCGTCCCGCGCCGCAGCCCCCGCTGGAGGTGATCTCCGCGCGCGCCGAGGAAGCGGTGGAGGAAGCCCTCGACCCGTTCTCCGAATATGTGCGCCGGGAAGAGGCCGCCCGCCTGACCCGCGAGCCGACCCCGCTCTCCGCCGACGACCGGGACAACGCCCGCCGCTTCTTCTGAGCGGTCGCATAAGGGTTCGAATGCGCGCCCACCCCGGGCGCGCATTCGTTTTTTCCGGCCCCGGACGCTTTGGCGGTATTATGAGGCCGCCAGACGCCTTGCTCCGGCCGCACGGCTTGGCTAGGGAATCGCTCGCGCGAGGCCAGCCCCGGCGCACATGCATTCCTCATGGATGAGCTTGAGCTCTTGCCGTCCAGCACTTTGCGTCGCACCTTCGGCAGGCTGCCCTCCTCAACCGAAACTCGGCCCGGCAGCAGTCCGGGTGCGGAGACCTGACATTGCGGTCGTTGCTCGCTCGCGTCATTGCTCTGCCGATGGCGCTCCTCGTAGCGCTCGTCGTGGCGCCCCTGCTGACGTTGCCCGCCGGCAGCGCACGGGCGATGGAGGCCATCGCCCTGCGCCTCGACGCCAAGGTGGTGGACCTGCTGCCCGCCGTGCAGCGCGAGACAACCGAGGACGGCCGGTTCCAGATCTCCACCGCACCCGACGCGGAAGGCGTGGTCCGGCGCATCGAGGTGCCCACCTCCGACGGGCGCAGCCACGGCGACTGGATCGCCTTCGCCCTCACCAATAATACCGACGAGCAGGTGGACCGCCTCATCGTCGCCCCGCACTACCGCATGTCCGGCTCCGGCCTGTTCTGGCCCGATCTCGGCAACCGGCGGATCACCTCGCTCACCCCCAGCCAGGGCTTCAAGCCGGAGCGGCAGACCGCGCCCGACGCCGACGTGTTCCTGATCACGCTGGATCCCGGCTCCACCGTCACCTTCGTGGCCGAGCTGGGCAGCCCCACCCTGCCCCAGCTCTATCTGTGGGAGCCGGACGCCTACAAGGACCGGGTGAACGCCTTCACCCTCTACCACGGCATCGTCATCGGCATCGCCGGCCTGCTGGCGCTCTTCCTGACCATCCTGTTCGTGGTGAAGGGCTCGGTGATGTTCCCGGCGGCGGCGGCACTGGCCTGGGCGGTGCTGGGCTATATCGGCCTCGACTTCGCCTTCTGGTCCAAGGTGTTCGGCCTGTCGCCCATCGCCGAGCAATTCTGGCGGGCGGCGGGCGAGGCGATCCTCACCGGCACGCTGCTGGTGTTCCTGTTCGCCTATCTCAACCTCAACCGCTGGCACGTGCGCTACGTGCACGTGGCCGCCGGCTGGCTCACCTTCCTCGCCGCCCTGGTGGCGGTGGCCCTGCTCGACGCGCCGGTGGCGGCCGGCATCGCCCGCCTGTCCCTGCTGGCGGTGGCGGTGGCGGGGCTCGGCGTCATCATCTGGCTCAGCCAGCACGGCTATGACCGGGCGGTGCTCATCATCCCCACCTGGTCGCTGCTGGTGGTGTGGGTGCTCATGGCCGGGCTCACGGTGGCGGGCTTCGTCACCAACGACCTTGCCGCCCCCGCCCTTTCCGGCGGCCTGGTGCTGATCGTCATGCTCATTGGCTTCACGGTAATGCAGCATGCCTTTGCCGGCATCGGCGGCATCCAGGGCTCCACCTCCGAGCTGGAACGCCGGGCGCTGGCCTTGGCCGGCTCCGGCCTCATCGTGTGGGACTGGGATGTGGACACCGACCGCATCTACACCTCCCCCGAAGCGGAGGAGGCGCTGGGCCTCAAGCGGCATTCGCTGGAGACCGAGGCCGCCGGCTGGCTGGAGGTACTGCACCCCGCCGACCGTGACCGCTTCCGCGCCACGCTGGACGGCATCATCGACCAGCGCCGCGGCCGCATCGACCAGGACTTCCGGCTGCGCGCCATCGACGGCCACTACCTCACCTTCAACCTGAAGGCGCGCCCGGTGGTGGGCGCCGACGGCGAAGTGGTGCGCTGCGTCGGCACCCTGATGGACGTGACCGGCGAGCGCATCGCCGCCGAGCGCCTGCTGCACGACGCGGTGCGCGACAACCTCACCGGCCTGCCCAACCGGGAATTGTTCCTCGACCGCCTGTCCCAGGCCCTCACCATGGCCCGCCTCGACGACAAGGTGAAGCCGACGGTGATGGTCATCGACCTCGACCGCTTCAAGCAGGTCAACGTGCAGGTGGGCATGGCGGTGGCCGATTCCATCCTGCTCACGGTGGCCCGCCGCCTGATGCGCCTGTTGAAGCCGCAGGACACGCTGGCGCGCATCTCCGGCGACCAGTTCGGCATGATCCTCATGTCCGAGCGCGACGCCGAGCGCATCACCACCTTCGCCGACACCCTGCGCCGCTCCCTGCGCGCGCCCATTGCCTTCGCGGATCGGGAAGTGTTCGTCACCGCCTCCATCGGCCTCGTACTGGCGGGCCCCGACCAGTCGAAGCGCGAGGAGGTGCTCAAAGACGCCGAGCTCGCGATGTATTACGCCAAGCGCATCGGCGGCGACCGCATCGAGGTGTTCCGCCCGGCCATGCGCCAGCAGAAGATCGACCGGGTGGTGCTGGAAGGCGAGCTGCGCGAGGCCCTCGCCAGGAACCAGATCTCGGTGCGCTACCAGCCCATCGTGCGCCTGGGCGACCGCGCCATCGGCGGGTTCGAGGCCTATATGCGCTGGAACCATCCGCGCCTCGGTGAACTCGCCGCTTCCGAATTCCTGCTGCTGGCGGAGGAGACCGGGCTCATCCTCGACCTCGGCCTGTTCGTGCTCGACGCTGCGGCGCGCCAGCTCGGCCAGTGGCAGCGCACCCTGCGGGTGGACCCGCCGTTGTTCATGCATGTGAACGTCTCGTCCCGCCAGCTGCTACGGCACGATTTGATCCAGGACCTGAAATCCGTGCTCGCCCGCAACGCGGTGGCGCCCGGATCGCTCAAGCTGGAGGTCACCGAGAGCCTGGTGATGGAGAACCCCGAATATGCCGCCGTGGTGCTCGGCCGCATGCGGGAGCTGGGCGCGGGCCTGTGCCTCGACGATTTCGGCACTGGCTATTCCGCCCTCTCCTATCTCCAGCGCTTCCCGTTCGACAGCGTGAAGATCGACCCGCGCTTCGTGCGCGACACCGCCAAGGGTGCCGCCCGCGCGGCCCGGCCGGTGATCGTCGGCGCCATGATCGATCTCGCCCACGACCTCGGCATGGACGTGATGGCGGAGGGCCTGGAGAAGGAAACCGAGGCCGCCGAGATGGCGCGCTTCGGCTGCGAATACGGCCAGGGCGTGGTCTTCGGCGAGCCCCTCACCGCCGAGGAGTGCCGCACCCTGATCGAGCCGGCTCCGGTGGAGACCCGCAAGAAGCGCTCCACCGCCGCCGAATAGGCCTGTCAGGCTTTCTGCTCACCGGCCTTCGGACGACGCCGGCGGCTTGCGCCGGGCGTGCCCTTCGGGCTCGGCTTGGCCGCGCCTTTTGCACCCCGAGGCCAGCGCACCGGCCAGGCGACGATGTGGTCCACCAGCTCGAACAGGCCGAACTCGTTCTCGCTGCCGGCCACCTTGCCCGAGACCGTGATGCCTGCCGCCGCGACGCTTCCCGCATCGCCCGACACCAGCGGATGCCAGAACGGCAGGTCCTTGCCCTCGCCCACCAGCCGGTAGGCGCAGGTGGGCGGCAGCCAGTTCAGCTCCGCGACGCTCTCAGGGGTCAGGCGCACACAGTCGGAGACGATCTCGGAACGCCGCTCATAGTCGGAGCAGCGACAGGTGGCGGCATCCAGCAGGCGGCAGGCGACATCCGTATAGGCGACCTGCCCGGTGTCCTCGTCCTCGAGCTTCACGAGGCAGCAGCGCCCGCAGCCGTCGCACAGGCTCTCCCACTCGGTGGTGCTCATGGCCGACAACGGCTTCGCCCGCCAGAACGGGACACTGGCCCCATCGGGCGCCGGGGCGTCCGGGGCGATGTCGTCCCGAGGGGCGTCTTCGGGGCTGCTCTTTTCGGGGCTGCTCATGGCCGCCCCTCTAGCACACCGGACCCGCCGCGTCCGCTCCCGCGCGCGGCGGTGCGCGTCAGGTCGGTGCGCCTCGGTGCGCCTTGCCCGCGGCCGTGCGCGCGCCAACCGCCAGTTACACCGTCAGGATTTGCGGCCGGCGTGGGTGTAGTAGTCCGCGAATGCGAGCACCAAGGCGAAACCGCCAAAGGCGACGACAATCCCGGTCACGACGAGAGCAACTTGCGCAGGCATGTCCTTGGCCTCCCCTTGGGGGCCCTTGGGCCTCCCGATGTTTTTTGGAAGGCTAGGCACCTGCTCCGCGCGCGACGTTGATCTGGATCAACCGGCGCCCTGCCCCACCACCGGCACCGCCAGCACGCCGTCGTCGGTGAGGACAAGATCCCGGCCGGCGTGCTTGGCGGCATAGACCAGCTGGTCGGCGCGGTGGAGCAGGTCCGCCAGGTCCTCGTCGGGCCTGCGCTCGGCGACGCCGAAGCTCGCGGTGACGACGGCGCCCGGCGGCAGCATGGGGAACGAGGTGCGCCGCAGCTCGGCGCGCATCCGCTCGGCGAAGTGGAACGCGCTGCGGGCGCTGGTGCTGGCCAGCAGCACCACGAACTCCTCGCCGCCGCGGCGGGCCGCCACGTCTCGCGGCATCACCACGCGGGCGACGAGGCCGCCGACGGTGGCAAGCACCAGGTCCCCGGTCGCATGGCCGAAACCGTCGTTGATGCCCTTGAAGCGGTCGATGTCGAAATAGACCAGGCTCTGGGGATGGCTCGTCTTGTCGGCGATGAGCTCCTGGGCGAGATCGTCGAAGCCGCGGCGGTTGGCGAGCCCGGTCAGGGGGTCGATGCGGCCCTGCCGCTCCAGCTCGTCCATGGCATCGACGGCGATGGCGCCAAGCAGGGCGAGCGCCACCAGCAGGCCGCTAACCAGAAGCGAGAAGTTAAGCACCTGCCAGAACGGCGAGCGGCGGAACAGCAGGCCGATGGTCCGCGCATCGGCGCCCTCGGTACGCATCCGATCGAGCGCGAACAGGTCGGGCGAGATGGACAGGGTGAGCACGGTGCGCACGAAGAAATGGAGGCCGAACAGCAGGAAAACCCAGAACAGGATCCGGTCCACCTTCCGCCGGCCACTGGCCCCGAAGATCTCGACCGCGGCAAACAGGAACATCACGCCGTAGCCGAAATTCTGCACGTAGATCCGGGCCACGAGGCTCCGGTCCACATACATGAAGTAGTACAGCAGCCCGAGGATCGCCACGGAGACGGCCGCCAGCACCGGGGCGGCGCCTGCCTTGCCGAACCGCGCCAGCACTCCTTGCACAAGGCAGAAGATGCCGAACGTGTAGACCAGGCCCGAGACCATGGTATTGAGCCCGACACCTGCCGGGATCTGGAACAGCTGCGACAGCGCGGCCATGGCATAGGCGCAGAACGCCACGGCGAAGAACGGCACGTAGGACCGCTTGCGGTGGTGCAGCCAGACCAGGAGAAAGACGCAGGCGACAACGAGCGAGACGGCCGGGCCGGCCAGGAGATAAAGGCGTCCCTCGGACATTCTTTGCCTTCGAGCGCCCGCACGCGGGACGCCCCCTTTGCGCCAGGGCCGTCGCATCGCACGCCCCTGCATTGCAACCGGCCACACCGCAACTTCAATGTGCCGCAACGGCAAAGTCAAGGCTTGGCTTACAGGCCGATCATCTTGCCATGCAATCTGACAGGTTCAGGCGCCGCACGCGCCCTTATCTCTTGTACGCCCACAGGCGCAGCTCGTGCTTGAGGCGCCGGAAATCGTAGAAGGTGAAGGCCAGGAACAGGGTCGCGACCAAGGCGAGCACCAGCGAGACCGTGCTGGACCAGCCGAGGGCCGAAGACGAAAAATCATAGACGAAATAGGCCACAAGCGCCGTGACCGCCACCGCCGCGCCGAAAAACAGCCGGGTATCGAGCCGCGCGATGAGGATGCCGACGCCGACCCAGATCACCACGGCCAGCAGGATCGCCCAGCCGATCCCGAGCCCGAACTGCCGCGCCACGAAATGTCCGCCAGCGCCGCACAGCACCACGGATGCGACCAGAAGCAGCAGCCCGGCCCGCAGGCGCAGGATGGAAGGGGAGGATGCCGGCTTGGACGGCCGGGGCGGGTTGGAAGACGGGGGCACATTGGCCATGATCGGAACCCTTGATGAGATGAGCCCGGCACCGCCGCGCGTCCCCTGAAGCGCGATCCGATCGGTGAATCGCTCTCCACTCCAGGAAAGAGAACCCGTTCTCAGACCAGCTTGCAATGCCGGCCGAGCGGCGCGTGCTCTGACGGGAACCTTAAGGCCGCGCCGGCGCTTGTGCCGGTCTGGAGGATGCCACGATGGGGCGGATGCGGGTCGTACTCAATGCCAAGGCCGGGACCATCCACGATATGGGGCCGGAGCGGGTCCGCACCATCGTGGACGAGGCCCTGACGCGGCCGGGCACGAACGTGGACGTGGTGGTGGCCCAGGGCGAGGCCATGGCCCGCGCCATCTCCTCCGCCGAGCGCGACGGCTTTGACACGGTGGTGGTGGGCGCCGGCGACGGCACGGTCTCCTATGCCGCCTCCGTGTTCGCCAACACCGAGGTCACCCTCGGCGTGCTGCCGCTCGGCACCATGAACATGCTGGCCTACGACATCGGCCTGCCCCGCGACCTGGCGGGCGCCCTCGATGCCCTGCAGAAGGCGCGGCCCATGCAGGTGGACGTGGGCCTCTTGAACGGGCGGGCCTTCCACGGGGTGTCGGGGGTGGGCTTCTTCAGCCAGATGGCGCTGGCCCGCGAGCAGTTGCGCGCCCAGCGCGGGCGGGTGCTGGGCTGGTTCATGGCGCTGGGCAAGGCGGTGGCACGCTCCGGGCGCATGTCCATCGAGGTGGAGGTGGCCGGCGTGCGCGAGCCCATCGAGGCCTATGCGGCGCTGGTGACGGTGAACGCCTTCGACGCCCCCGGCTGGCACCGCTCGCGGCTCGACGGCGGGCTTCTGGAGGTGCTGGTGGCGGAGGACCGCGGCACCCTGGCGCGGCTGAAGACCGGCGCGGAGGTGCTGGTGAATGCCTGGCGCGACAAGCCCGGCATCCATGCCTTCCAGGCCCGGCGCGTCACCATCCATGCCCGGCGCGAGCGCGCCTGGGTGGCCACCGACGGGGAAGTGGAGCGCGAGCGGGTGCCGCTCCGCTACGCCATTGCCCCCGGCGCGTTGAAGCTGCTGGTGCCGCCCGCCGCCATCCAGTGGCGCGAGCACGACGCCCAGGCGGTGACGTGAGCGGATCGGCCGGGCCTTTGGCTAGGCTCGCGCGGCGCCTGAGCGACACCCTCTCGGCACCGGTCAAAGACCGGGGCCGTTGGTATCAGTTCGAGCCGTCGTCGTTGCTCTCGCCGCAGGTGTAGCCGACGAAGCAGCGCGGATTGTCCGAGGTGGCGATCCACGCCGGCTTGGTGATCTGGTCCTCGGCGCAGAAGCGCTCGTCGCGCACATAGCGCTGGGCATTGCCGTTGCCGGTGGGGATCAGGATGAGACCCTGGGTGCGCACCACCTGGGCGACGCCGGCGCAGGTGGAGGGCGGCACCGGGATCGCCATCATGCCCTCGGGCGGCGGGGTGTTCTGGCCGTAGATGGCGGTGCCATCGACAGGCACCGGGAGGCCCTGAGCGCCGAGATCCGGCGGCGGCGCCAGCGGGTCCCCGCTCTGGGCGAGGGCGGAAAAGGACAGGCCGGCGATCGCCATCGCCAGAATGGCGCGGCCAAACACGCCGCCAAGATTTCCGCGCATGACGATTCCCTTCGCATTCGTGCCGTCGGCACCGGCTCTATCCCACCTTGCGGGAGCGAGCAAAGCCAGAAGTCGCCGGAACCAACCGCGTCTGAAAGGGAAGCCGGGCAGCGCTCACGCGCGGAGCCGGGACCGGCTTGTACCCGCTATCCCCAGATCCATCCCCCTGTGGAAAAAAGCACCCCCTTGATTTCGGAACAAACAAAGAACTTACTGTGCTCGGGACCCCGGACTTGGTAAGGAAGTGACCCATCCAGCGGAACCTTGGCGCCATGCTCGACCTCCCCAATCCGGGTGATCTCGAACCCTCCTATCGTCAGGCCCCGCACAATCTGGAGGCGGAGCAGGCGCTGCTGGGCGCCATCCTCGTCAACAACGAGGCGTTCTACCGGGTCTCCGACTTCCTCGAGCCGCGCCATTTCTACGAGCCCATCCACGCCCGGGTGTTCGAACTGGCGAGCGCGCTGATCCGCGCCGGCAAGCTCGCCACGCCGGTGACGCTCAAGACCTTCCTGCCCTCGGACCTCGACGTGGCCGGCCTCACCGGGCCGCAATATCTCGCCCGCCTCGCGGCGGAGGCGACCACCATCATCAATTCCGAGGACTACGGGCGCACCATCTACGACCTGTCGGTGCGGCGCGACCTGATCCGCATCGGCGAGGAGATCGTGAACGAGGCGTTCGACGCCCCGGTGGACGCCACCCCGCAGGACCAGATCGAGCAGGCGGAGAAGCGGCTTTACGAGATCGCCGAGACCGGCCGCTACGACGGCGGCTTCCAGCGCTTCGGCGAGGCGCTGCGCGAGGCGGTGGACATGGCCTCCAAGGCCTTCCAGCGCGACGGCCACCTCTCCGGCATCGCCACGGCGCTGGACGACCTCGACCACCAGATGGGCGGCTTGCAGCCCTCCGACCTCGTGATCCTCGCCGGCCGCCCGGCCATGGGCAAGACCGCGCTCGCCACCAACATCGCCTTCAACATCGCCGCCGCCTATCGCGGCGAGACGCGGCCCGACGGCGGCATCGAGACCGTGTCGGGGGGCATCGTTGGCTTCTTCTCGCTGGAAATGTCGGCCGAGCAGCTGGCCACCCGTATCCTCGCCGAGCAGGCCGAGATCGCCTCCTACAAGATCCGCCGCGGCGACATCTCGGAGAGCGAATTCTCCAAGCTCGCCGCCGCCGCCCAGACCATGCAGACCATCCCGCTTTATATCGACGACACCGGCGGCCTCTCCATCGCCCAGTTGGTGGCCCGGGCGCGGCGGCTGAAGCGCCAGCGCGGGCTCGACTTCATGGTGGTGGACTATCTCCAGCTCCTGTCCGGCTCGTCCAAAAGCTCGTCCCAGAACCGCGTCCAGGAGATCACCGAGATCACCACCGGACTGAAGGCCTTGGCGAAAGAGCTGCAAGTGCCCATCATGGCGCTGTCGCAGCTGTCGCGTCAGGTTGAAGCGCGAGACGACAAGAGGCCGCAATTGTCGGACCTGCGCGAATCCGGCTCCATCGAGCAGGACGCCGACGTGGTCATGTTTGTGTTCCGGGAGGAATATTACCTTAAAAGCAAGGAGCCGAAGGCCGGCACAGAGGAGTGGTTCAAGTGGGAGATCGAGATGAAGGCGGCCGAGAACACGGCCGAGGTCATCATCGGAAAGCAGCGCCACGGCCCCACGGGGACGGTGAAGGTGCATTTCGAGCCCCAGTTCACCCGCTTCTCCAACCTGGCGCGGGAGGACCACCTGCCGGAGCGCCACTGAGCGCGCCCTCGCCGGAGGAGGCCGAAGCTGAGGCCGCGGCCCTCGCCGCGGCGCACGAGACCGCCGACCGCGAGGCGCGGGAAGCCGGCGCAATCCTCACCGTGGATCTGGGCGCCATCGCCGACAACTGGCGCACCATCGCGGCGCTTGCCGCCCCGGCCGAATGCGCCGCCGTGGTCAAGGCCAACGCCTACGGCCTCGGCATCGACCGGGTCGCTCCGGTGCTGTGGCGGGCCGGCGCGCGCAATTTCTTCGTCGCCCATTTCAAGGAAGCGGTGGCCCTGCGCGCCCTGCTGCCCGAGGCCATCATCTATGTGCTGAACGGCCTTCTGCCGGATTGCGCCGCCGACTATGCGGCCGCGAATCTGCGCCCGGTGCTGGGATCGACCCCGGAAATCTCCGACTGGAGCGACTATTGCCGCGACGCCGGCGTCAAGCTGCCCGCCGCCATCCATGTGGATACGGGCATGCACCGGCTCGGCCTGTCGCTGGAGGAGGCGGTGCAGCTCTCCGGCACCTTCCGCCTGCTGGGCTTCACCCCCAGCCTGATCATGAGCCATCTCGCCTGCGCCGACACGCCGGGGCACGTGCTCACCGCCCGCCAGCGCATGGTGTTCGCCGACGTGGTACGCCGCTTCCCCGGCATTCCGGGATCGCTGGCCAATTCGGCCGGCACCCTGCTCGGCCGCGACTTCCGGTTCGAGCTGGTGCGGCCTGGCATCTTCCTCTATGGCGGCATCGCCATCAACGGGGTACCGCCGTTGCGGCCGGTGGTGCGGCTGGAGGTGAAGGTGGTGCAGGTCTCCACCGCCCCGGCCGGCGAGACGGTGGGCTATGGCGCCGCCCAGCGGCTGAAGCGGCCGAGCCGGCTCGCCACCGTCTCCATCGGCTATGCGGACGGACTGTTCCGCGCCGGCGGCTCCACCGACGCCATCAAGGGGGTGGAGGCCATCGTCCACGGCCAGCGCTGCCATCTGGTGGGCCGCGTCTCCATGGACCTCGCCACGCTGGACATCACCGACCTGCCGGACGGCGTGGTGCAACGGGGCGACACCGCCGTCTTCCTCGGCGACGGCATCAGCGTGGATGATCTTGCCGCCCGCTCGGGCACCATCGGCTACGAGGTGCTCACCTCACTGGGCGCCCGCTACGCCCGCCATTACGTGGGCGGGTAAGGGGCCATCTGGACCATATGTTCCTATTTTGTGCTCTAATGGACGAGCGCAGGGAGATTCGCTCCGCAATCTGATCGGTGCGTGCTCTAGCGGAACAGGATCATGGCCAAGCGCGACACGTCCTTCATCTGCCAGTCCTGCGGCGCGTCCTATACCCGCTGGCAGGGCAAGTGCGAGGCGTGCGGCGCCTGGAACACCCTTGCCGAGGAAGTCGCCGTCGTCGCCAGCGTGCCCGCCGCCCAGCGCTCCGGCCGCAAGGGCCGCTCAGTGGTGCTGGAAACCCTGCAGGGCACCGCCACGCCCGCCCCCCGCATGGTCTGCGGCATCGGCGAGCTGGACCGGGTGGCGGGCGGCGGCTTCGTGCCCGGCTCGGTGCTCCTCATCGGCGGCGATCCCGGTATCGGCAAGTCCACCCTGCTGGTGCAGGCCTCGGCGGCGCTGGCGGCGAACGGCCAGCGGGTGATCTATGTGTCCGGCGAGGAGGCGGTGGACCAGGTGCGCATGCGCGCCCAGCGCCTCGGTCTGGACCAGGCGCCGGTGAGCCTTGCCGCCGAGACCAATGCCGAGAACATCATCGCCACCCTGTCCGGCGGCCCGCCTGTTCACATGGTCGTGATCGATTCCATCCAGACCATGTGGTCGGACAGCGTGGAATCCGCCCCCGGCACGGTGACGCAGGTGCGCACCTCGGCCCAGTTGCTGGTGCGCTACGCCAAGCAGACCGGGGCGTGCGTGATCCTCGTCGGCCACGTCACCAAGGACGGGCAGATCGCCGGGCCGCGGGTGGTGGAGCACATGGTGGACGCCGTCTTCTCCTTCGAGGGCGACGGCGGTCACCAGTTCCGCATCCTGCGGGCCCAGAAGAACCGCTTCGGCCCCACCGACGAGATCGGCGTGTTCGAGATGACCGGGCGCGGCCTGTCCGAGGTGGCCAATCCCTCCGAGCTGTTCCTCTCCAACCGCGATGCCGGCGCGCCGGGCACCGCCGTGTTCGCCGGCATGGAGGGCACGCGACCGGTGCTGGTGGAGATCCAGGCGCTGGTGGCGCCCTCCTCGCTCGGCACCCCGCGCCGCGCCGTGGTGGGCTGGGACCCCAACCGCCTCTCCATGGTGCTGGCGGTGCTGGATGCGCGCTGCGGCGTGCGGCTCGGCGGGCATGATGTCTATCTGAACGTGGCCGGGGGCCTGAGGATCGGCGAGCCGGCGGCCGACCTTGCCGTTGCGGCAGCCTTGGTCTCCTCCCTCACCGGCGCGCCTTTGCCGGCGGATGCGGTCTATTTCGGCGAGGCGAGCCTCACCGGCGCGGTGCGGCAGGTGGCGCAAGCGGCGGCGCGGCTGAAGGAAGCGGCGAAGCTGGGATTTGCACGCGCCGTGCTGCCCTCAGGCGGTCTCGACGGGGTGGACGCGCAAGTCTCGCTGCAGCCGGTGGGCTCGCTGGCGGAACTGGTGGCGGCCATCGCGGCCTGCGCCCCTCGCCGGCCTGCCATGCGCGATTCGCGGGGCGGCGGCGAGCGGGACAAAAGGCCCCGGGCCGTCGAGCACGCGGAATGGGCGGACGACGAGGCCGGATAGGCCAAGCTGTAACGCAGGAAGGTGACGCGGGCCGGCGCGCAAGCTATATCAGCCGCGCGGCGGGCTTCCCCCAGGCAACACCTGGACGGCATGCCGCGCGCATGCGCACGTCGCGGTGCGCGGATGACGGAACACTGCGCCGATGCCTGTGACTTTGCTCGACATCATCGTTCTGACGGTCATGCTGATTTCGGGGCTGCTGGCCATGGTCCGCGGCTTCCTGCGCGAGGTCTTCTCCATCCTCTCATGGGTGGTTGCAGCCGGCGTCACCGTGTATTTCCAGAAGCAGCTCCTGCCGGTGGTGAAGCAATACATCGCCCAGGATACGGCAGCTCTTGCCGTCACGGTTGCGGTGCTGTTCCTCGGCACGCTTCTGCTTGCGACGATCATCACGGCGCGCATCTCCGACGTGGTGCTCGACAGCCGAATCGGCGCGCTGGACCGCACGCTGGGCTTCATGTTCGGGCTGGCGCGCGGCCTGCTCCTCATGGTGATCGCCATGCTGTTCTTCAACTGGCTGGTGCCGCCGGAGAAGCTGCCGCCGTGGGTCGCCAATGCAAAATCGCTCCCCGCCATCAAGAGCGCGGGGGAGTGGCTTAAGGCGCAGTTGCCGGATGACCCTGAAAACACCATCTTGAACAAGTTGAAGAAGCCGCCCGCCGGAGAGGAGGGCGACACGCCCGCCGCCCCGGCCGCCCCGACGGGGGGGCAGCGTTCGGATTTGGGGGGCACCACAAGACCAGCCGGGTCGGCTGACGCATCCGTTGCGGGGGTTAAGTCCTACCGCCCCACGGAACGCCAGGGCCTCGACCAGCTCGTCGCCAGCACGCGCGGCACCGGCCAGTAAGCCGCCCGAGCGGAGGTGCATGATGGATTTCGACAGTGACGCCCCGATGACCGCGGGCGACGACCCCCGTTCCGAGGATGGCCATCCCCGGCTGGCCGGGCTGACCCAGGCCGAACAGGCGGATCTCGACCTGAACGGTGACCGACTCCGCGAGGAATGCGGTGTCTTCGGCATCTACAATCACCCGGAGGCGGCGGCCATCACCGCCATCGGGCTGCATGCGCTCCAGCATCGCGGGCAGGAGGCGGCCGGCATCGTCTCCTACGACGGCAAGCGCTTCCATTCGGAGCGGCGCCTCGGCCTCGTGGGCGACGCCTTCTCCGACGCCAGCGTCATCGAGCGCCTGCCCGGCGACATGGCGGTGGGCCATGTGCGCTATTCCACCACCGGCGAGACCCTGCTGCGCAACGTGCAGCCCCTGTTCGCCGAGCTCGACGCCGGCGGCTTCGCCGTGGGCCACAACGGCAATCTCACGAACGGCCTCACCCTGCGCAAGCAGCTGGTGCGGGACGGGGCCATCACCCAGTCCACCACCGACACCGAGGCCATCCTCCATCTGGTCGCCCGCTCCAAGAAGCCGCGCTTCATCGACCGCTTCACCGACGCCCTGCGCGCGCTGGAGGGGGCCTATTCCCTGGTGGCCCTCACCAACAAGAAGCTCATCGGCGCCCGCGACCCCCTCGGCATCCGCCCGCTTGTGCTGGGCATGCTGGACGGCTCGCCCATCCTCGCCTCCGAGACCTGCGCCCTCGACATCATCGGCGCGCGCTATGTGCGCGACGTGGAGAACGGCGAGGTCATCGTGATCGACGAGGACGGCCTGCAGTCGTTCAAGCCGTTCCCGGAGATGGCGCCGCGGCCCTGCATCTTCGAGTACATCTATTTCGCCCGGCCCGATTCCGTGGTGGGCGGGCGCTCGGTCTACCAAGTGCGCAAGAAGATGGGTCGCGTGCTGGCGGAGGAGAGCCCCGCCAATGCCGACGTCATCGTTCCCGTGCCGGATTCCGGCGTGCCGGCGGCCATCGGCTTCTCCCAGGCCTCGGGCATCCCCTACGAGCTGGGCATCATCCGCAACCATTATGTGGGGCGCACCTTCATCCAGCCCACCCAGTCCATCCGCGACCAGGGCGTGCGCATGAAGCATTCCGCCAACCGCTCGGTGGTGGAAGGCCGCTCCATCGTGCTGGTGGACGACAGCCTGGTGCGCGGCACCACCTCGGTGAAGATCGTGCAGATGATGCGTGACGCCGGCGCCCGGGAGGTGCATTTCCGCATCGCCTCCCCGCCCATCACCCATCCCGACTATTACGGCATCGACACCCCGGACCGCGACAAGCTGCTGGCCGCCACCCACGACCTGGAAGGCATGCGGCGCTATATCGGCGCGGATTCGCTGGCCTTCCTCTCGGTGGACGGCGTCTACCGCGCCATGGGCTTCGAGGGCCGCGATCCGGTGAAGCCGCAATTCACCGACCACTGCTTCACCGGCGACTATCCCACCCCGCTCACCGACCGGGCCGGCGCCGTGGGCCAACAGCAGCTTTCGCTCCTGGCCGAGGCGAGCTGAGACGCGCCTCTTGAAAAGCCCTCCCCCCAACCTGCGGGGGAGGGTGTTTTTTCCCTTCAGTCCACGGAAGCCGCATGACCGCCGACCGGCCCCTCGCCGACAAGATCGCCCTCGTCACCGGCGCCACCCGCGGCATTGGCGCGGCCACCGCCATCGCACTGGCCCGGGCCGGCGCCCATGTGGTCTGCGTCGGCCGTTCCGATGGCGGGCTCCAGGACATCGACGACAACATCCGTGCCGTGGGCGGCACCGCCACCCTGGTGCCGCTCGACCTCAAGGATTCCGAGGCCATCGACCGGCTCGGTGGCGTGCTGTTCGAGCGCTACAGGCGGCTCGACGTGTTCGTGGCCAATGCTGGCGTGCTCGGCCCGCTGTCGCCGCTGGGCCATGTCTATCCCAAGGACTGGGACGACATCGTCGCGGTGAACCTCACCGCCAACTGGCGCTGCGTGCGCTCGTTCGATCCGCTCCTGAAGCTGTCGCCGGCCGGGCGGGTGGTGATGATCTCCTCCGGCGCCGCCCACAAGGCGCGGGCTTATTGGGGCCCCTACGCCCTCACCAAGGCGGGGCTGGAAGTGATGGCCCGCACCTGGGCGGCGGAGAGCGTCTCCGGCAATCTCAAGGTGAACCTGTTCAACCCCGGACCCATCCGCACCCTGATGCGGGCCAAGGCGTTTCCGGGCGAGGACCCCATGACCCTCCCCGCCCCCGAGGAGGCGGCCGCCGCCATCCTGCCCCTGTGCCTCCCCACCTTCATGGAAACCGGCAAGCTCTACGACTTCCCCCAGGGCAAGCTGCTGAGCTTCCAGATGCCGGTGTGAGGGGTCTGAGCGGGCGCCAAGCTGGACGGCATAGCGCACGCGTGTCTCGCAGATCTCCTTGATCCGCTGGTTCAGCTCGGCCTGCGTGCCTCGCTTCGACTTGTAGGCATAGAGCGCTCGATCGACCGCCAAGGTGGCACAGGCCCGCCTGGCCGACACTTTCCAATCGTCGCGCAGCCTGTCCACAAGCTCGCGTCTGCGCGCAGGCCTCAGAGCTTTTTTGACAGCACGTCCTGCAACATCGCCTTGTCGAGCAACAGGTCCGAGGCCCGGGCCGGCATCGGCACTTGGATCAGCTACTACAATGGCACGAGGCCGCACTCGGCCCTGGGCGGCAGAACGCTGGAGGAGGTCCATACGGCCTGCGACGGCATCAACATGGCGGCGTAACGCCCACCAGACCCAAGCTTAGCAAAGCCGCCAAACTGTCCACGCAGTGGGGACTACCTCACTGCTTGTCAGGCGCCAGCCCATTACTGCATCTAATTCCGAATGGGAATTTTGAAAAGAAATAATCACCTTACGATACTTTGCTGTTCCGCTCAGCCGCACGACCCTACTCTGGCAGGAAGGCGACCGCGCGGATGAAGCCCGCCGATCCACGCTCGATCTTGTAGGGAAAGCAGGAGATCCAGAAGCCGTCGGGCGGCAGGAGATCGAGATTGGTCAGCTTCTCCATCTGGCCGTAGCCGATGTCGCGGCCCGCCTTGTGGCCTTCCCAGATCAGACTGGCATCGCCGGTTTCCAAATAGCGCTGCCGCGTGAAGGAGAACGGTGGGTCCCAGCTCCAGGCGTCGGTGCCCACCACCCGCACGCCACGTTCGAGCAGGTAAAGCGTCGCCTCCCGTCCCATGCCGCAGCCCACATCGATATAGCCGGGCTGGCCATATCTCGCGCCGGCGGCGGTGTTCACCACTACAATGTCCAGCGGGGCCAGCTCATGGCCGATCCTGTCCAGCTCGGCCGCGATGTCGGCGGCGGTGACGATATGACCATCGGGCATCTGCCGGAAATCGAGCTTCACCCCCGGCTGGAAGCACCACTCGAGCGGCAGTTGCTCGATCGTGCTGGCCGGCGCGCCGCCATCCATGGTCGAGGCATAGTGCCAGGGCGCATCCATATGGGTGCCGTTGTGGGCGGAGACGTGCAGGAGCTCAGCCGCCGGGCCCTCGCCGCCGGGAAAATCCTCCTTGGCAAGGCCGGGGAAGATCTTCGCGAAATCATCGGCCCCCCGGTCATGGTCGAGATACACGATCTCCGGGCCGTATCCCGGCGGGTCGGTGAAGGGGTTGTTCGCGAGTGTCACAGAAAGGTCCAGCAGGCGGAACTTGGGAAACGGAAGGGGCATCTCGTTTTTCCTGTGTCGGGTCGGGGAAGAAATGACCGGCTCAATCCGCGGCCAGCGCCGCTGCGACCAGCCGAAGCGCCGAGCCGTCGTGTGCGAAGCCCAGCGCTTCCGCCTCCTGCGCCCACAGCGGGGGCAAGCGGCCGAACAGCCGTTCGATCTCCGGGCTGGGCCGATGGGTGACGAGGCGCCCACACGCCGGGCCGAAGGTTTCCGCGAGCGCCGCCACCACCTCGCCGACGGACAGGTGCAGCGCCGGCAGCTGAATGTCGCCGGTGGCGACGATAGCGGCGGCATGCCGGAGGTTGGCGACGGCGCAGGCCGCCGACATCCACCAGCATGTCGCCTCGGGACCCACGGGGCAGACATAGGGCTGGCCCGCTGCCACGGACCGCAGGAGGTCGCTCATGAACGCCGAGCCGTGCCCCGTGGACCCGCCCGGCCGGGCGACGAGCCCCGGCAGCCGGAGGGCGATGCCCGAGACCCCGCCGCGCCGGGTCAGGTCCGCCAGCGCGATTTCCGCCATGCGCTTGTGCGCGCCATAAGTCAGCGTCGGCCGCGTCGGCGTCAGGGCATGGACGGCGTCACCGGCCATCTCGCCATAGACAGCGATGCTGCTGGCGAAGACGACGCGCGGCCGGGTGCCCGCCTCCGCCAGCCGATCGAAGAGCGCCAGCGTCGCATCGAGGTTGACCCGGCGGCCAAGTGCAGGCTCGCGCTCCGCGAGGCCCCCGGGGATGCTCGCCAGATGAAAGACCGTATCGAAGCGCGTTGCCGCCACCGCCGCCAGCCCCGCCGGATCATCGAGTCCCCCGGTGATCCATCGCAACCGCCCACTCGCATCGGGAAACGACTGCGGCACCAGATCCACGGCGACAATGTGCCCTCCCCTGGGATCGGCCAGCAGCGATCGCAACAGGTTCGCTCCCAGAAAGCCGGCCGCGCCGGTGACGAGCGTGTTCATGCCGGCACCCCCGCAGCGCGGACAACCCGCTGGTCCATGCGACCAAACGGTCCGGGACGGCCGTCGGGGAAACACGCCTGCATCTCCACTCGGTCGCCGAAACTCAAAAACGGCGTCCGCACGGCGCCCTGATCCAGAAGCTCGATGACCCGCTGCTCTGCCAGGCAACTGGATCCGGCAGCGCGGTCGGCATTGGAGACCGTCCCCGAGCCGATGATCGTGCCCGCCGTCAGCCGCCGCGTGCGCGCGGCATGGGCGATCAGCTCCGGAAAGGAGAATGCCATCTCGCGACCGGATGCGGCGCCGATGCGCTCACCGTTCCGCAGCACATGGAGGAAGAGGTCGGCGCGACCGTCGCACCAGCACGGTCCCAGTTCGTCCGGTGTCACCGCCAGGGGAGCGAAACTCGTGGAAGGCTTGGCCTGAAGGAAGCCAAAGCCGCGCGGCATCTCGCGGGCACCGATGATGCGCAGGCTCCAGTCGTTGATCTGCACGATGAGCCGGATGTGATCCGGCGCGGCGGCGGCAGGCGTCGCCATCGCGACTTCGTCAACGACCACGCCGAACTCGCCTTCCAGATCGATTCCGTCGTCCTCGCTGACGAAGGGCACATCGGCATGGGGGCCGAGAAAATCATCGCTCGCGCCCTGATACATTACGGGAGTGGTTTCAAAATCCGGGATCGGCGACTTGTTGAATGCATGGTCCATAAGGCGACCATGATTGAGGAAGGCCGACCCATCCAGCCATTGCGGCGCGCGCGGCAACGGCGCGAGCGCGAGCGACGGGTCGAAGGCAACGGCCTCCGCGACGACGCCCGCCTCCAGTTCGCCGGCGAGCCGCGCAAGGTGAGGCTCCACCTCGCGCCAGCGCTGCACGGCGGTGAGCAGGTTGGGGGCGATCGCCGTGGCATCGACGGCGCGGGACTGGTCCCTTGAGACAATCAAGAGCCGCCCGTCGAGGGAGCCATCAGCATAAGTGGCGAATTTCATGGGTGTCTCCCGTCAGGAGCGATTTCGGGGTCGTAGCGTCCGTCCACCAGGATGAACAGCATCCGGCACGGCTGGCCCGACCGGTTGGCCCACGCATGATTGGTGCCGCGCTGGATGACCACATCGCCCTGCCGCAGCAAGGTCTCGCCCCTGTCCAGCACAAGCGTCATCTCACCTGAAATCACAATGCCATAGTCGATGGATTGCGTCCGGTGCATCAGCGGATGCGGCGAATGGAGCTTCACCGTGGAGGCAGACGCATCACCGATTTCAGCGAACGCCGCCGTCATGCGCGCGGCGCCGTGCAGCATGAATTCGTCCGTATCCGGCGGAATATCCACGAAACGAATACGGGTGCCGTTCTCCGGTGGCGGCAGGCTCAGAGCCCCGAGGGTCGGATCGGGGCCATTGCCCACCGGCGCCGGGCTGCCGGCGGTCGACCAGACCTCATGAAAAATCGTGCCCGGTATATGCGCCAATTCCACCACATGCGGCAGCGCGCCATCGGTGACGATAATCGCCTGGGCTTCCGCGTCGTGCCCGGTGACGACACGGCGGATCGGAGGGAAGGACATGATCATCTCCAGCTGCTGTAAGGGTTCACGCTTGAGCGGGAGGGGCCGCGAGCACGGCCCGAGGCGCGGCATGGACGCGCGAGAACAGGACCATGGCGACGAACGCGACGATCATGGCCGCGACGCCGAGCCCGCCGTAGCCGAGCGTCTGCACGAGGATGCCGCCCATAATCGGCCCCATGGCGGCGCCGGTCATCAGCATGGCGGGGGTCGCGGCCAGTGCCCGCGACGTGGGGTCCAGACGCGAGAGAATGCCGAAGGCAAAGGTGTGGGTGAAAATCATCACCGCCGCGAACACCGCCGTCGGGACCGCATAGGCAGCGAAGCTGCTCGACAGGCAAATGACCAGCGCCAGCACCGCCTGGGCGAATGGACCTGCGAGAAGCACCGCGCGGGCGGACAGGCGGTTTTCCAGAACGGCGGCAAGCGGCGCCGGGAGCAGGTCGACCACGCCGAGCGCGATCAGGACACCTGACACGGCGTCCCCGCCGACCCCCCGGTCAATGCCGATCCGCTGCACGAAGCTGAAGATCATCGCCTGCGTCAGCGCCATGCAAGCGATGCCGGCGATGCCGAACCAGACGGCCGGGCAAAGACGGGCAGAGGCGGAAAACAGCGCATCGGCGGAACGGGCGGACGCCGGCGGGAAGGCGATCCACGCGACGATCGCCGACACCGCCATCACGCCGGCGAAGACCTGGAACAGGGCCGCCCCGCCGAACGCCGCGATCACCTGCGGCGTCGCCCCAAGAAACACGATGGCGAAAACGCCGAGCGCCATTCCGACGATGGCGAACAGCCGATGCGGATTGGCGGCGCGCCCGATCGTGCCGTGCGCCTGGCTGAGGCCGCAGCCGGTGGCGGCGCCAGCCACGACGTGCAACACCGCCAGGATGACGAAGTCGCGGGTCAGGGTTGCCCCGAAGAACGCCAGCGCCGCGAGCGCATAGCTGATCGCGGCCGTGGGACGGGTCGGGATGCGGTTGAATCTCGGCGCGAACAGGATACTGCTCAACACGGCGCTGATGAGGAACAGCGTCACCAGCCCGCCCGCATAGGCCGGATCGAATTTATAGTCCCCGATCAGCGTCCCCACCCAGACGGGCAGCGCGACGAGATCCAGCATCCCAGCGCAGTGCGCCACCATTAGCGCGGCGCGACCGAACCAGGTTTCCGTGCTTGTACGCATCGCTGTCCTCCCCTTTGATTTTTTGACCTGAGGTCGTGCGCCGTTCAGACAGCAGGATGCCTCTGCAGCTGAACGGCGAACGCCTTTCCAGAGCACGCGCTGGTCGGATTGCATCGCAATCTGAGCGGATCCGGCTCTAATGAAGCGAGTCGGACTTCTCGCTCCCGCTCAAGGCGGGCCGCGATACTCGTCATAGCATTGATTTTGTTTGATTATCTCCGGCAAGAGAACCCCGCTTCCGGCGGGATCCCTTGACGCGGTCAAGCCCCTAGATCGGGGCAGCGAGTGCCGTCATCGATTGGTGCATGATCTGCCCATGCTCTTCGGGACTGCCGCCCGAAATCTCGATTTCGCCGAGCCGGACCGAGTTCTCAACCACCATCCGACAGCGCTCCCAGCGCCGCGCTTCAAAGGCGGCGAGCCCGTCCGTGATGCTGTCGCAGCGCTCCAGTTCCTGGGCCAGCACGATCGCGTCCTCAATCCCGATGCAGGCTCCCGATGCAAGGTGCGGCGTGGTGGCGTGGGCGGCATCGCCGATCAGCGCTACCCGTCCTTGAGACCACGGCCGCGGCAAGAGCAGAGCTTCGAGCGGGCGATAGACGATCTGCGAGGCCTCATTGAGGCTCTCGCGCACCATCTGCATGACGGGCGCGGTGAATGGGACGATCAACGCCTTGAGCAACTTCAGGAAATCCGCAGGGTCGACCCGGTCATTCGAGGGGCGATCCTCGGTGACGAACAGGTACATCTCCTCCCGCGAGACCGGGTTGACGCCCGCCTTGACCTTGGCGCCCAGCCACATGATCGCCTTGGACACCTCTGGCGGCCGCGGTAGCACGGCACGCCAGACGCACTGCCCAGTGTAGCGCGGCGCGGGCGCAGCAGGATAAAGGATGCTGCGGGTCTTCGAATACAGGCCATCGGCTCCGACGACGAGATCATAGGTGCCGCGCGTGCCGTCGCTGAAGGTAACGTCCACGCCGGCGTCGGTCTGCGCGATCGTCTTGAAGGTGACGCCGAGCCGCACCTCAGCTCCGGAGCGCAGGGTCACCTGCGCCAGGATGCGGGCCAGGACGGGGCGCATGATCGCCCCTGCTCCCGGAACATCCGACCGCGCCAGGCGCGGTGTCGGCAGCCGGGCGATCGGATGCCCTGCGCTGGAGAGCAATTCGGTCTCGTCCGATGCGTAGCCATGCTGGAGGAATTCATCAAGAACGCCCAGCGTGTCTAAAGCGCGGAGCGTGGGCGCGCCCAACGTAATGCCCGCGCCATATGTGCGCCAGCCGGGATCGATCTCGACTACATCGATGGCCGCGCCGCGCTTCCGCAGTTCGATGGCCGCGGCCATGCCCGAGAAGCCGCCGCCGATGATTAGGATGCGTTTGCAGCTCACCGGCATGTCATTCCTCTCCCTTGTTCTCTTGTTCAAGAAGTACGTCGCCGGCCGCATTGACCGTGACCGAAACCATTTCCAGCGACAGGCCAAGCGCTGCGCCAAGGACGCAACGGCCTGTCTCGATGTCGAATTCCGCGCCGTGGGCGGCGCAGACGATGCGATCGCGCCCGGCATTGAGGTATGCGCCCGCGCGCCATGCCAGAGGCGTGTCGCCGTAATGCGGACAGGCATCGCGGAAGGCACGCAGGACGCCGTTACGGCGCACCAAGACCAGCTTGTCCTTCGCCGTGCCCGGGAGGGGGACGGCGCGGGCCTCGCCCTCCGCGATGGCGCCCGCCTGCGCGATCACCACGTGGTCCCGCAGCCGGGCCGCGTTCATCCCGCGTGTCCCCCGGCATCGCCCTGCGGCTTGCCCGCCGACGGCGGACCGCCCGGCGCCCATTTCTCCCGGTACTCGAACAGGAACGCCTGCGAGGCCTCCGCGCTCATGGGCGTCGCGCGCGGAACCCATTCGTCATCGTGAAGGTCCATGTCCGCATCATATTCGGCGTGACATCCGAGCGGGCTGTTGAAGTACCAGAACCAGTTCGAGCCCATCTTGTGCCGCCCAGGTCCCCAGAAGGATTGATAGCCCGCCTGTGCGAAGCGTGTGCCGGCCAGCATCAGCTCGGTGGGGCCGCCCATGTGAAAGGCAAAGTGCTCGCAGCCTTGCATGAAAGGCGGCGTCTGGATGAAGAACAGCGTGTGGTGGTCCTGCGTCCCCGCAGGGCGCAGGAACGGACCCGCATTGAGCAGGCGATCGGTGACCTTGAAACCCAGGCGTTGCACGTAGAACGCCTCCGCCGTGTCAATGTCGGGCACGAAGCACACCACATGGGAGAGCGTGCGCGGCTTGGCCGGCATCTCCTGCCAGACGCCGCGCTCGTTCGGCGCCCGCTGTGCAGGCGCGCCGGGCGCATTGACGCGCTCGCCGGGCAAGTCCAGCGGGCGGCGGACGCTGACCTGGAACTTCAGGGCAAATCCGTGATCGTCGAAGGCCTCAATGGAACCGTCGCCGCCCCACGTAACCTGCCGGTCCTTGCCGAGCTCGTCGGCAATGGCGTCAACGGTCGCCTCATCGGCCACGCCATAGATGATCTGCCGCAACATGTTGCCGGTCTCGATCGCCGCAGGCAGGGCGGCGTCGGAGCGGTGGCGGATCGCGATACCTGTTCCGTCGAGAGCCTCGAACAGGTTATCGCCGGTCGGCTGCAGACCGAAATCGGTCAGATAGGTGGCGCAGGCCGCGACGTCGTCGACGCCGAAGACCAACGCATCAGGTCCGATGATATTCATGCTTGCTCTCCGAATGTGTCAGGCCGCTGCGCGTTGCCGCATCCCTCTCGGCGATGTCGGCTCCGGCGTTGGCAGAAGTGTCGAAGCTGGACTGCCCTCCGCAAGGCACGACCGGTGCCGCTGTCATCGACGGCCTGCGGTGCGAAATCCGCCGGATCGCGGCCACGGGCGCGAAGGTCGTCCACACCGAAGACCCGATGATCCGGACCGATGATGTTCGTGTTCACCCCCTACCAGCGCCGGGGAGCCCGATAGCGGGGTAAACACGGATTGCTTTGCGAGGACCATCGCCGTTGCCCGCTCCGCGACGGTCATTCCGCCGCCTCGGCCGCGGTGCGCCCGCCCAGCACTTCGGCCACCCAATCCGCGATAAAGGCGCCCGCATTGGCCGAATTGTCGAAGCTGGAATGCTGACACCCGCCTTCGCGATCGGTGAAGATCTTCAGCTCACGCTTTGGGCTGTTGACCAGTTGATCATAGGTCCGCTGTGCCCAGACGAGCGGAATCTGCGAATCCTTCTCTCCGTGGGTGACCAGAAACGGCACCTTGATCCGATCGAGCACGCCGTCGAGATGGACGTCTTCTGCGATCCGCACAAAATCGTCCATGTCACGGGCACCCCAGACCCAGCGGACGTGGTCCCAATAATGCGGTACGGGGAAATTGCCCTCGCGCTGGAGCCGCTTCTTCTGGACATCGCGCCAATCGTGGTTGGCGCCCCACACCACGCCACAGGCAAAGCGCGGCTCGAAGGCCACGGCGCGCGGGCAATAGTACCCCCCCAGCGAGACACCCTCCATGCCGATGCGCCTGGGATCAACGTCGTCCAGCGTCTCAAGCCAGTCGACGATCGGGCTGGCCCAGACCTCCGCATTGTAGACCGCCGTGAGATTATGCAACCGCAACGCTTCGCCGGTGCCGGGCTGATCGACGACCAGCGATGCCACGCCGCGCCGCGCCAGCCAGTGGGGCAGCCCGACGCGGTATTTCATTTCCTTAGTTGAATCGAGGCCGTTGACCTGAAGCAGCAACGGCGCCGGCCCGGCCGCCCCCTCGGCGCGCACATACAGGCCGCTGAGATGCCCGCCGTGGTAGGGAATCTCGACGCGCTGGCAATTCTCGCCGGCAAGCGCTATGCCGCGCTCAAAGACGCCAAGGAAGCGCCGATAAAGCGCCGTCCGCCCGGCTGAGCCATGGGCCATCAGGCGTTCGGCGGTGAGATAATAGGTGGCGGCACGGCCATATTTGTCGCCGGCCGAAATGGTGCGCCCGCGCGCCTCGTCCTCCTCGGCCAGTGCACACAGCTTGTCCGCCATGTCGCACCAGCTTTGGCGGAACGCGGCGACACCCGCCGCATCGGGCTGCCGCGCCGCCTCCTGGAGTGGCCCGCACATGGCCTCGACCTCGCCGATCTTGGCGCCCATCTCGATGGCCAGATCGACAGCGAGGTTCCAGGGATAATTACTCGAGAAATACTTGAACATCACCCTCTCCCTCACCACCGCACCCGAAGCAGCATCCAAGGTGACCGCACAGGCACCAGCAGACCGCGCGAGCGTGACATACGGCAATATTATTGCCAGTTTATTTTATGAATTGAAGACATTTTTATTATAAATGCCTACAAAGCACACCAATATATTATTAATAACCGCCACAGTTGGGGCAAAATGCCGCCTCATTACAATTTGATGTCAGGCCGTCGGACGGCCAGACCGAGCGGCCTGTCGCGCCTTCCTCTTGCTATTGATGCGTCAGCGCTCATTATACTGTCACGCGCCCTGGGTGTCGGGCGGAGCATACTTACCGGGCGGGCGGCGGTGGCACCCAGAGCGGGAGCGCCAGGTTCAACCAGGCAGTCGTCCCCTTGGAGGTGTTGGCCGCATAAGCGGCCGTCTGAATGTTGACGCCGAGGATCAGTGGCCCGAAGTCGTAGCTGATGGCAGGGCCAATGTTGAGAAGCTGGGTCTTGCCGTTCAGGCTACCAAGTCCGCTATCGGCCTGATATTGATGATAATAGCCGCCGACCAGACCAACGCTCAGCTTGCCGAAATTCCAGCCGGTGCGGAAATCCGCTTCGATCGCGCTGCCACTGTGATATTGCGTATCGGGATTGGTCTCGTTGAAAATACCGCGCCCGACAATACCGACATAAAATCCGTCCTTGTCATTGTGCCTGAAGCCAATGATCGGCTGGTGCGATGCATAACCCGTCGCCGGATTGAAGGCTGCTGTCGAGCTATAGGTGCCAATACTGCTCGCATAATCGTAAGCAACGACGAGTGCATTATTCTTATCGAACGAGTATGTAACGATCAGTGGAGAAAAAACCACGTTGCCAAAGCCCGTATCACCTCCCGCCGAGGCCGGTGCTCCATAAAATTTCAGCGTCGTTGATCCCGTGACTACGGGTACGACGAGCTGAGAATAGATATGGAAATTACCATAGTCTCCCAGCCAGGAGTAGAGGAGGCGGTTTGTATTTGCGACTGCTGAACCAGTAAAATCACTGCCAGTAACTATCTTACCATTATCGCCATTCAGTCCGCTGATGCTAGTATATGAAGTCTGATTAACCAAAAAAAGACCAGGAATGGGAGGAAACTCGACGACGAAATCGCCCGTGGATCCAACGGCGAACGGCAGCGCTCCTCTTTCGGAACCGAGCGCACCGTTGGTCGCCATGATTGAAATCGAGAGCAAAGAGATAGCGATGACTCGCTGCGAAACGTTCATGCGAATACCCATCAATGATGTCAACCGGGCGCGCCGCGTCCCGCGGTGCATGTCGGCTGCGGCTTTGCGGATGATGCGGCGCAGTTGAAGCAGGCCAGCGGACGCACGATGGCGCGCGTCGCCCATGCGAACCCCGTTGCCCCTCGGCGAACGAGCGGGGTCACGTCTGAACGACGGCGTGAACGCCCAAGCAACCTGAGTCTAGCGTCCAGGCGGGCTCGCGAACGGTAAGCCGAAGCTCCAAAATTTCAAATATCGCATCTTCATCTCCCTGGATTTTTATTTGATGCGGAGGCGTAATTCGCTCTTCGCATTTTTTTATTTGTTGTATGGCAAAAAATATAGGCAGATGCTTGAAAAACGCCAATCATTTGTTTCAATTCTACATATTCCGATTTTCTATGGCCGGCTGAGGCTTGCGGGAGGGGCTTGGTGGGGCGCAGAAAAACGAGAAACGAAAATCAAACAACAAAGGGAGGCCCCTGATGCGATTTGAACGGCTTGATCTCAACCTGATCGTCCTGTTCGATTCCCTGCTGAAGTCTGAGAATGTGAGCCGAACGGCCAGACAGCTTCACTTGACGCAGCCGACCGTGAGCAACGCCCTCGCGCGGCTTCGCCGTCACTTCGACGACGAGCTGTTCGTCATGGTTGGCCGCAAGCTGGAGCCCACGCCGCTTGCCATCGACCTACGCGAACCTGTCGCGAAGTTCATCCATTTGTCGCGCGTGATCGCGCAGAAGCGGAGCGTGTTCGACCCCGAGACGACCGAACGCACCTTCTCCATCGTTGCCTCCGACTATATCGCTTCGGTTCTCCTCACGCGGGTCGGGCGCCGGCTGGTCTCGGCCACCTCACATGTCAATCTTCGGCATGTGCCCATCTCCGCCGCGGCCATCCAGAAATTTCTGCAGGGCACTTACGATTTTCTCGTCGCGCCCGGCTATGTGTATCAAAACTGGCCCAACACCAAATTCCTCTTCGCGGACCGCTTCGTCGTGATTGCCTGTCGGGATAACACCGAGGTCGGCAGCCAGTTGACGCTCGACGAATTCCTCAACCATCCCCTGGCTGTCTGTCGCTTCGGCGATCTGAGCCAGCCCTCGGTGGTCGAGGAATTCTTGATGAAACATGACTGCGAGCACTCCGCGCGCGTCGAGTGCGAAAGCTTCGGCCTGTTAGTCGATTACATCGTCGGCACGCCGATGCTCGCGAGCCTTCCGCTGAGCTATGCAAGGATGAGGGTCCAGCGGTCGCCCATACGCCTCGTCACGCCAATGTTCGACATGCCGGTGATCAGGCAGCAGATCCTCTGGCACGGCTATTCCGAAAGCGAGCCGGCCGCGCGCTTGGCGCTCGAGATGATCGAGCAGGAGGCGGCTGACCTCGGCGAATGAGCCATAGTCTTTTCGGTCAGTGCCGGTTCTTTGTTTTATATGAAGGCGTTTCCATTTGAACATGGCGCCCTCCACGGCAGCTTCCACGGCGGCATCGGCGCATACCAGGAATGGCGCATTGCCGCCCAGTTCCATGGAGGCGTTCCGGATACCATCGGCCGCCTCCTTCAGGAGGATGCGCCCAACTTCGGTGGAGCCAGTGAAGCTCACCTTACGTACCCGCGGATCGCGCAGCATCGCGCTCACGGTGGGGCCGCTGCGCCGGGTGACGATCGGCCAGCATGCGCTTCAGCTTGGCGTTCTCGTCCTCCAGCGCCCGCAGCCTCTTGGCTTCCGACACCTCCATGCCGCCGAACCGGGCCTTCCACTTGTAGATGCGGGCATCGCTGACCCCGTACTTGCGGCACAGGTCGGAGACCGGCACACCGGCCTCGTGCTCCTTCAGGATGGCGATGATCTACTCTTCCGTGAACCGGCTATGCCTCATGGTCTGGTCCTCGCAATGGGCCAGAACGAACTTCAAGCTGGATCAGCCAGGAGGGGCAACGTCATTCGCGCCGCCACCGTTATCTGGCTCAAGTCGGTGTCCACACCGCCAAGAACTCGCGCCGGAGCTTCTTGATCTCCAGCTTCAGCCGCGCGGCACGCTCCGCCAGGATCATGGCGCGAGCCGCAGCAAGGTCGCGCGGCAAAGGGTCCATATAGGGAAATGGAAGCATATCCGCCGTCCCTACGCCACGCCCAAATCCCCCTGACGCGCCAGGTCGCCACGTCCTCTGCGGATGCCGCCAGTCGATGCCTACCAGCAGATAGCCGAGTTGCGCCAGCAGGCTTTAAATCGCCACGGCCAGAAAATGTCCGACTCGGTCAAAACCTGCCCGGCCATGGTGACCCCTCAAGCCGTCGCCAGTTCCCCGGCCAGGGCCTTGCGGATCAGCTCCCGCGTCTCGGCCACGCCGTAGATCTCCACGAAGGAGCCGAAGCGCGGGCCGCGCCCGAGGCCGAGCAGCACCTGGTAGAGGGTGTTGAACCACTCGATGGACACGCCCGGCCGCTCCGGGGTGGCGCCCTTCGCCTTCAGGTCCTGATAGCGCTCGATGGGGCGGGCCACGTCGTAGAGCGCGTTCTGGATGTCGTCGGCCGTGGCGCCGGCCGGCAGTGCCGCCAGCGCCGCATCGAGCTTGGCGAGGGCCTCCTGCTCGACCGCGTCGGGCGCCCGGAACACCTTGTTCGGCTTGACGAAATCGTGGAAGTACTTGACCGCGTAGCCGACCAGTTCGGCAAGCTTGGGATGGGTTTCCGCGGACACCCCCGGCACGTGGCGGTTGAGGAAGCCCCACAACACGCTTTCATCCTCGGTGTTGGAGGCGGAGGCCAGATTCAGCAGCATGGTGAAGGACACCGGCATGTCCACCTTGGGCGGTTCGCCTGCATGGATGTGCCACACCGGGTTGCCGAGGCGCAGCTTCCAGTCCTGCTCCTCATACTTGCCGAGGAAGCCGAAATAATCGTCCACGTTGCGCGGGATGACATCGAAGAAGAGCCGCTTGCCCGAGCGGGGCGACTGGAACATGAACAGGCTGAGGCTCTCCGGCGAGGCGTATTTCAGCCAGTCCTCGATGGACAGGCCGTTGCCCTTGGACTTGGAGATCTTCTGCCCCTTCTCGTCGAGGAACAGCTCGTAGTTGAAGCCCTCCGGCGGCTCGCCGCCGAGCGCCTTGGCGATCTGGCTGGAGAGCTTCACGGAATCGATGAGGTCTTTGCCCGCCATCTCGTAATCGACGCCCAGCGCCACCCAGCGCATGGCCCAGTCGGGCTTCCACTGCAGCTTGCAGCCGCCGCCGGTGACCGGGACCGTCACCTTTTCCTTCGTATCCGGGTCCTCGTAGGTGACGGTGCCGTGCTTCACATGGTGTTCCAGGATCGGCACCTGGAGCACGCGGCCCGTGCGGGGGCAGATGGGCAGGAAGGGGGAATAGGACGCCGCCCGCTCCTCGCGCAGGGAGGGCAGCATCACGTTCATCACCTTCTCGTAGTGATGCAGCACCTTCAGCAGCGTGGCATCGAACCGGCCGGACATGTAGCAGTCGGTCGCCGACATGAATTCATACCGAAAGCCGAAGGCGTCCAGGAACGCGCGCAGGCGGGCATTGTTGTGCTCACCGAAACTGTCGTGGGTGCCGAAGGGGTCGGGCACCTTGGTCAGCGGCAGGCCCAGGGCCTTCTGCAGCATGTCCTTGTTGGGGACGTTGTCCGGCACCTTGCGCAGGCCGTCCATGTCGTCGGAGAAGGCGACGAGCCGGGTCTTCACCTTGTCTTCAGTCAGCACGCGGAAGGCGTGGCGCACCATGGTGGTGCGCGCCACTTCACCGAAGGTGCCGATGTGCGGCAGGCCCGAGGGGCCGTAGCCGGTCTCGAACAGCACTTCTTCCGATCCGCGCTCCTTGGGGTGGCGCTTCAGCCGCTCCACCAGCTTGCGCGCTTCCTCGAACGGCCAGGCCGTGGCCGTCTCGGCCACGCGCTTCAGCTCGCCGGCGAGGTCGGCCGGATCGGCGAAGGCGGACGAGGCAGTATCGGACGGGGCGGCGGACATGGCAGGCTCCAAAAAAGGAGCGCGAACTTAGGAATGTCGGCGGGTGGCGTCAACGCGGGCGGGCCGAAACACCGTCCGCGACGGGACCCGATGGCTCCTCAATAGAAGCCGATGGGGAACCAGCGCAGGTAAAGGTCGGTATAGACGCCCTTTTCCCAGATGCGCTGCAGGGCGAAGTCCATGGCGTGGCGCAGGGTGTCGTTGCCCTCCTTCACCGCCACGGAGAAGCCGTCGCCAAAGAAGCGGCTCTCGGTGAAGGGGCCGCCCAGGAAGCGGCAGCAATTGGCGCTGTCGGCGCCATTGAGCCACAGGGCGAGCGTGATCCCGTCGCCGAACAGCAGGTCCACCTGGCCTGCCTTCAGCGCCTCCTGGGCCGCCTTCAGGTCCGGATAGGGGCGGATGGCGGCTTCGTTGAAGAAGGAACGCAGATAGGCCTCGTGGGCGGTGCGGGCGACCACCGCCACCTTCTTGGCCGCCACATTCTCCGGGGTGGCGGCGGCGAGCGTCTCCTGCCTTTTGCCCACGAAGCGCGCCGGGGTGCCGAGATAGCGCTCGGAGAAATCCAGCGCGGCGCGGGACTGGGGCGTGGCGGTGAGGCCGGCGATGGCCGCGTCCGCCCGGCCCTGCTCGACGCTGTCGGCCAGCGTGTCGAAGGCTGCCGCCTGGATCACGCAGGTCACCCCCAGCTCGGCACAGATGGCGCGGGCAAGGTCCACGTTGAAGCCGGTCAAGGCGCCATCGGCATTCAGGAAGTTGAAGGGCGGGTAGTCGTCGGTGGTAACGAAGCGCAGTTCCTTGGGCAGGCGCGCGGCATCAGGCCGCTCCAGCCGTCGCTCCACATTCCAGAAATTGGGCACCGATACGCCGCCGGCGCCCCCACCGCTCACCTGCCCGCCCCGGACCGGACCCCACACGGGCGACGGCCCCGGCGGCTGCTGGGCCTGCGCGACCCAGGGCAGGGCCGCCAGCGCGAGCGCGACGCAAAGGCGACGCCTCAAGCCACGACCCGCGACCACGGCCCGCAGGCGGGCGATAAGGACTGGTAGAGCCATGTCGGCGCGGTTACCTTAGGGTTGCACTCGAAGGGGCGGCGCATGGTGGGGGATGCGCGGTCCGCCGACAAGGGGTGGGCCGGGCGGCGGGCCGAGGAGCGAAATAGCCCGAAAAGCAGCGCCGTGCACGGCCTGAGTGCGACGCCCGCACCGGCTGTGGCCACCCGGCGCCGGGGCGCCGAACCTTTGCCTTTCGAACTGCGGCCATTCGTCGGCCATCTTCCGCACGACGATCTCCGGGCTGCCGCCCGGCGCGCACGCCAGCTCGGCGTCGGCGCCGACGAGGTGCTCGTCGCACAGGGCGTGGTGGACGAGGCGGAGGCAACCGACCTGCTCGCCACCCATCTCGGCCTTGCCGTCGCCGCCCCCGAAGACGCCGCCCCACCGCCCGACGCCGCCACCGCCGAAGCCGTCCTGCGCACCGGGGTGCGCATCGAGGCTCCGGACGGGGGACGCCCACGCTTCACCCTCGCTGCCCGGGGGCGCGACGTGCGGCGCCTGTTCCGCGCGCTGCGGCGGGATCCGGGCCTTGCCGGACGGGTGCGCCTCGCCGTGCCGGGCGCGTTTCGCTGCGCGGTCCTGACCGCCGCCGGCCCCATACTGGCACAAGCCGCCGTCAAGCGGCTTCCCGACCGCGACCCGCTGAAATCGGCCGCCACCCTCGACCCCAAGCGGGTCCTCGGGCGCATCGCGCTGGTGGTGGGCCTGCCGCTGGCCGGCCTTGTGGCGCTGGCGCCAGAACAGGGCGTGCTTGCGGTGCAGGCGCTGCTGTCGCTGGTCTTCCTCGGCTGGGTCTCCCTGCGCCTTGCCGCCTGCGCCTATGATGCGCCGCCCGACCCGCCGCCGACGCTGGATGACCGGCAGCTGCCGGTCTATTCCCTGCTGGTGCCACTCTATCGCGAGGCGGCCAGCGTGCCGCATCTGGTGGCCGCCCTCGGCGCGCTCGACTATCCGCCGGAGAAGCTGGACATCAAATTGGTGGTGGAAGCGGACGACGCCGGCACCCGCGCCGCCATCGCCGCCCTCACCCTGCCGCCGCAGATGGAAGAAGTGCCAGTGCCTGCCGTCGGCCCGCGCACCAAGCCCAAGGCGCTGGAGGTGGCGCTCGCGGCGGCCCGCGGCAGCTTCGTCGCCATCTATGATGCAGAGGACCTGCCGGAGCCGGACCAGCTGCGCCGGGCGCTGGAAGCCTTCCGCACGGGCGGGCCGAAGATCGCCTGCGTGCAGGCCCGCCTTGCCATCGACAATGGCGACGACAGCTGGATCGCCGCATCTTTCGCCGCCGAATATGCCGCCCAGTTCGACGTGCTCTTGCCCATGCTGAGCGCGCTGGGCCTGCCCATCCTGCTCGGAGGCACCTCCAATCATTTCCGCCGCCGGGTGCTGGATGAGGTGGGCGGCTGGGACCCGTTCAACGTCACCGAGGACGCGGACCTCGGCATCCGCCTCGCCCGCGCCGGCTGGCAGACGCGGGTGATCTCATCCACCACCTATGAGGAAGCCCCGGTGACCGCCCGCGCCTGGGTCGGCCAGCGCACCCGCTGGCTCAAGGGCTGGGCGCAGACGCTGCTGGTGCACCTGCGCCAGCCAGGGGCGCTGATGGCGGATCTCGGGGTAGGCCCCGCGCTGGCCCTACTGCTGCTTGCCGCCGGCCCGTTCGCGGCGGCCCTCGTCCACCCGTTCTGCGTGGCCCTGCTGCTGGCCGACCTGCTGCGCGGGGTCATCGGCCTGCCACGCGGCTCGATGGCCGAGGCGCTGACGTCGGCCCTCACCTTCACCACCCTGTTCGCAGGCTACGCCGGCACCGCCGCCATCACCTATGTGGGGCTGCGCCGGCGCGCCCGGGTGCCGGGGCTCAAGGTGGTGCTCGGCATCCCGTTCTATTGGCTGCTGCTGTCGGCGGCGGCGTGGCGGGCGCTCATCGAGCTGCTACGCCGGCCTCACCACTGGCAGAAGACCGAGCACGGCGTCGCCCGCCACCGCGTGGCTCAGGCCGCCGCGCTCCGTCGGAGCCCGTCCACGGGCGTTGCGACGAGCCCCGAGGTCGGCCCCGCTCATGCGGCGTCCGCCAAGGCATAGACGCGCAAGCGGTGGCCATCGGGATCGAGCGCAACGAAGCTGCGGCCGAAATCAAGGTCGGTGGGCGGCAGGGCGATCCTCGCCCCACGCGCCAGCCATGCGGCATAAGCGGCATCCACGTCGGCGGCGCCCGCCACCTTGAATCCCAGTTCGCTCCCGCCACCCGACGCCGTGGGTGCCGGCTCGACGCCGGTTGCCTTCCACAGGCCCAGCGCGAGCCCGGAGGGCAGCACCAGCAGCACGAAGGTCGGGCTCACATCCACCGGCACACGCCCCAGCAGCCCGGCATAGAAGCGGCCACTGGCCTCGGGGTCGCTGACATAAAGGAGAAGATTGTTGGTCTCGGTCATGATGGGCTCCTGCTCGGTTTCGATCGGGAGCCATGCTTATGGCAACATACTGTCAGTTTCCGGCAGCATCATGCCCCCCGGGACTGCGACTGACGCCACGCCTTCAGCAGGGCCTGCCGGCGCCTGGGATAGCGGGCATCGAGCAGTTCCGCGTCCTGGATGCGGTCAGTGCGAAAGGCGCGGAAATCGCCGCGCAGCTCGCACCAGCCGAGCAGCACCCGCACCTGATCGAAGAACGCCAGCGCAAAGGGCCAGACCACACGCTGTGAGGGCGCGGCCGAGGCATCGCTATAGGCGAGCCACAGCTTCCGCTCGGTCCGGATCGCCTTGCGCAGCAGGGCGGGATCGATGCTGTCGCCCGGGATCGTCTGGCCGGGGCCGATGAGCAGGGCCGAGGCTTCGAGTTCCGCCCGCAGATCGGCCGGAAGCACCGCCTCGATGCGCGCCAGCGCGCCGCGGGCCGCCGTGCCGAGCCGGCCGTCGGCGCGTTCGGCCACCCAGCGCGAGCCCAGCGCCAGGGCCTCGATCTCCTCGAGCGTGAACATGAGGGGCGGCAGGAGGAACCCCGGCTTCAGCACATAGCCGACGCCCGGCTCGCCCTCGATGTGCGCGCCCTGCGCCTGAAGGCTGGCGATGTCGCGATACAGCGTGCGGATGCTGACGCCCATCTCCTGCGCCAGCGCCTTGCCGCTGACCGGACGGCGGTGGCGACGCAGGAGGTCGAGCAGAACGAAAAGGCGTTCGGAACGGGACATGGGCACACGCCTGCGAGCGGCCGTGGCCGGTTCAGGGCGGCCGGTGCCGCGCCCGGGCGCGGCGTTCAGCCGACCCGGCCGGCGTCAGGCCTCATAAATAGCGCTTCAGCTCCGCCGCGGCGTCGGCCGGCGGCCGCTTGGAATTGAACGGGGCGACGAAGGTGCCGGACTTGTCCATGAGATAGACCACCGCCGTGTGGTCCATGGTGTAGTCCCCGCCGGTCAGCGGCACCTTCTTGGAATAGACCCGGTATTCCTTCTTGATCGCATCCACCGCCTCCGGCGTGCCGGTGAGGCCGCGGATCTGCGGGGCAAAGCTCGACAGATAGGATTTCAGCGCCTCCGGCGTATCGCGCTCGGGGTCGACGGTCACGAAGAACACCTGCGCCTTGCCCGCGTCCGGGCCGAGGGCGGTGAGGATCTCCGACATCTCGAACAGGGCGGTGGGGCACACGTCCGGGCAATGGGTGAAGCCGAAGAAGATCAGACTCGGTTTGCCCTTCAGCGCGGCTTCGGTGACGGGGGCGCCGGTCTGGTCCACCAGCTTGAACGGCCCGCCCACGGCGGCGGTGCCGGTGCTGGTCACCCGCGGCGCCGGACTGCCCACCAGCATGGTCACGGCGGTGACCATGACGAGGGCGCCAGCCGCGAAGGCGCAGAACAGGGCGATGATCTTGGTGCGTTGCGACAGCTTGATCTGGGACATGGGCTGGCGATCTTGGCCTTTGCGATCAGGTCCGGACGTGGTTGCGCCAGGGCGTCAGCGAACCCGCGCCGGGTGGGGGGTCACAGGCAGGCGGCGATGCCCGCGCTCATGATGTCGAAGAAGACGGTGGCGCCATGTCGCGCCCACAGCACGCAGGCGGCCGCGAACAGTGCCCCGGCCACCGCCACGCTGCCGACCACGACCATGCGCACACCCAAACCCGACCGGCCGGACTGCGACCCGCGCGGCGCAGAGCCGGCGGCGGCATCCATCTGGCGGTGGAGGGAGAGGGCCATGGCTGGTCAGGTTCCGTTGCGGCGGCCCCGCGCCGGATTTCGGCCGGGAGCGCGGCGCAGGATAGCGTGGGCGGCCGGCCAAATCCAATGGCGGCGCCTCACCGCTGCGTGACAGGGCGCCGCGCCGCCCGCCCGTGCCGGCGCCGGGGACTGCGCGGGACGCGCACTTGTTCCGGGCCGGCCCCTCGGGCATCGTGCGCGCCATTGTTGAGCGCCTGCCTGCGCGGACTTGTTCCTGAGGACCTTGAAATGTCGCCCTCCCCCCGCCCGCTTCAGCCCGGCGACCATGTGTTCCTGGTGGACGGCTCGTCCTTCGTGTTCCGCGCCTATTTCCAGTCCATCAACCAGGACCGAAAGTACAATTTCCGCTCCGACCGGCTGCCCACCGGGGCGGTGCGGCTGTTCTGCACCAAGCTGCTGCAATTCGTGCGCGACGGGGCGGTGGGCATCAAGCCGACCCACCTCGCCATCATCTTCGACAAGTCGGAGGATAGTTTCCGCAAGGAGCTTTACCCCGACTACAAGGCCAACCGCTCCGAGCCGCCCGAGGAACTCATTCCCCAGTTCCCGCTCATGCGCGAGGCGGTGCGCGCCTTCGGCCTCATTCCGGTGGAGCAGGCGCGCTACGAGGCGGACGACCTCATCGCCACCTATGCCGACCAGGCGGTGAAGGCGGGGGCGGACGTGCTCATCGTCTCCGCCGACAAGGATCTGATGCAGATGGTCGGCCCCAAGGTCGCCATGTACGACCCTGCTTCCGGCGAGAGCGGCGGGCGCGGGGCGCGGCCGGAGCGGCGCATCGGGGTGGGCGAGGTGCTCGAATATTTCGGCGTGCCGCCGGAGAAGGTCACCGACGTGCAGGCGCTGGCGGGGGATTCCACCGACAACGTGCCCGGCGTGCCCGGCATCGGCATCAAGACCGCCGCCCAGCTCATTGGCGAATACGGCGACCTTGAAACCCTGCTGGCCCGCGCCGGCGAGATCAAGCAGCCCAAGCGGCGCGAATCGCTGCTCACCAATGCCGAGGCGGCGCGCATCTCCAAGACGCTGGTCACGCTGGTGCGCGACGTGTCCGTGGAGGTGCCGCTGGAGGACCTGGTGCTGGAGGCGCCCGACGCGAAGCGCCTCATCGCCTTCCTGAAGGCCATGGAATTCACCACCATCACCCGCCGCGTGGCCGAGGCCTATGGCGTGGAGGCCGCCGAGGTGGAGGCCGACCCCAGGCTCGCCCCCGCCGGCCTGTTCTCCCCCGCCGCCCCCACCTCGGCCGAGGAGACGGACGGCGCAGAGCCGGCCACGGGTGGGGAAGCGCCCGCGGTCTCGGCCGTGGCGCAGGCCATGGACGGCACGCTCACCCCGTCCGACCTCGCCCATGCCCGCGCCAGCACGGCACGCACCATCCCCGTGGACCGCACGGCCTACCGCACCGTCCTCGACCTCGCCGAGCTGAAGGCATGGTGCGCCAAGGCGCAGGACCAGGGGTTGCTTGCCTTCGACACCGAGACCAATTCCCTCGATCCCATGCAGGCGGACCTGGTGGGCGTCTCGCTCGCGCTGTCGCCCAACGAGGCCTGCTATATCCCCCTTGCCCATACCGGAGCCGGCGACGGGCTATTCAGCGAGGGGCAGCTTCCCGGCCAGATCCCGGTCCGCGATGCCATCGCCGCGCTGAAGGGTGTGCTGGAGGACAAGGGCACCCTGAAGGTCGGGCACAATGTGAAGTACGACCAGTTGGTGCTGGCCCGCCACGGCATAGATGTCGCCCCGTTCGACTGCACCATGTGCATGTCCTACGCGCTGGACGCAGGCAAGAACGGCCATGGCATGGACGAATTGTCGGTGCTCCATCTCGGCCACCAGCCCATCGCATTCTCGGAAGTGACCGGCAAGGGCAAGGGAAAGGTGACCTTCGACAAGGTCGCGCTGGAGCCCGCCACCCACTATGCCGCCGAGGATGCGGACGTGACCCTGCGCCTGTGGCAGGTGCTGAAGCCCCGCCTCGCCGCCGAGGGCCGCACCACCGTCTACGAGACTTTGGAGCGCCCGCTCATCGCCGTGCTGGCGCGCATGGAGAGCCGGGGCATCTCCATCGACAAGGCCATGCTGGCGCGCCTCTCCTCAGAGTTCGCACAAGGCGCGGCGCGCATCGAGGACGAGATCGCGGAGCTGGCCGGCGAGCGGCTGAACGTGGGCAGCCCCAAGCAGATGGGCGACATCCTGTTCGGCAAGATGGGCCTGCCCGGCGGCACCAAGACCGCCACCGGCATGTGGTCCACCAAGGCCACCGCGCTGGAGGAGCTGGCCGAGGCCGGCCACAAGCTGCCGCAGAAGATCCTGGAATGGCGCCAGCTCTCCAAGCTGCGCTCCACCTATACGGACGCCCTGCCCAACTTCGTGAACCCCCAGACCAGGCGGGTCCACACCTCCTATGCGCTGGCCGCCACCACCACCGGGCGGCTGTCCTCTTCCGACCCGAACCTGCAGAACATCCCCATCCGCACCGAGGAAGGCCGGCGCATCCGCCGCGCGTTCGTGGCGGAAGAAGGCAACCTTCTGGTTTCAGCGGACTATTCGCAGATCGAGCTGCGGCTCCTCGCCGAGATCGCCGAGATCCCGGCCCTGCGCACCGCCTTCACCGAGGGGCTGGACATCCACGCCATGACCGCCTCCGAGATGTTCAACGTGCCGGTGAAGGACATGCCCGCCGAGGTGCGCCGGCGCGCCAAGGCCATCAATTTCGGCATCATCTACGGCATCTCCGCCTTCGGCCTCGCCAACCAGCTGGGCATTCCGCGCGAGGAGGCGGGGCAATACATCAAGCGCTATTTCGAGCGCTTCCCCGGCATCCGCGACTATATGGAGGAGACCAAGACCTTCTGTCGCGAGCACGGCTATGTGGAGACCCTGTTCGGCCGGCGCTGCCACTATCCCGAGATCGCGGCCAAGAACCCCTCCATCCGCGCCTTCAACGAGCGCGCCGCCATCAATGCCCGCCTGCAAGGCACGGCGGCGGACATCATCCGCCGCGCCATGATCCGCATGGAGCCGGCGCTGGAGAAGGCGAAGCTATCCGCGCGCATGCTGCTGCAGGTGCACGACGAACTGGTGTTCGAGGTGCCCGAGGGCGAGGCGGACGCCACCATCCCCGTGGTGCGCCAGTGCATGGAAACCGCCTCCGCCCCCGCCGTCGCTCTCGCCGTGCCGCTGAAGGTGGATGCGCGGGCGGCGAAGAACTGGGAAGAGGCGCACTGAGGGGGCGTCCGGCCGGTGCCCCGGCCGGCGGCCGTTCCGGCGCCAGCGCACCCCCTCTCCCGCGTGCGGGGGAGGGTTCACGGGAGATCCCAGTCCGGACATCGACTTTCACGCCCGGCGCCGCGCCCGGTGGCACAGCCCCCCGCACATTTGCTAGACACCTGCCATCCAACCGAAAGGACCATCCCATGAGCATCGAGAGGCTCGACAAGGGCCGCCGCATGAGCGAAGCCGTGATCCACGGCAACACCGTCTATCTCGCCGGCCAGGTGGCCGAGGGGCCGGACGTGGAAAGCCAGACCAAGGCCGTCCTCGCCTCCATCGACGCCCTGCTGGCCCGCGCCGGCACCGACAAGTCGCGCATCCTCACCGCCACCATCTGGCTGTCGGACATCGCCAATTTCGCCGGCATGAACAGCGTGTGGGACGCCTGGGTCGACCAGGAGAACCCGCCGGCCCGCGCCACCAGCGAGGGCAAGCTCGCTGCCCCCAAGTTCCTGGTGGAAATCATCGTGGTCGCCGCCCGCGGCTGAGCTTCAGCGTTCGACATCCTCCGGCGGCGCCCCGCGCGTCCGCCGGAGGGCCGCAGCCGCGTTGATCGGCGGACCGGCACGCCTTACGTTGAAGATCCAACAGTTTCGGGAGCACCTTTCCCCATGGCCGCCACCGGCCCCGACACCCCCAACTCCGGCGCCCTGTCGCCCCGCGCCCCGCGCCAGGCCGGACATGCGCGCATGGAGGCCCTCGCGCGCCTGCCGGTGTTCTTTGGCCTGGAGGGCCGGCGCGTGCTGGTGGCGGGCGGCGGCGAGCCGGCGGCCTGGAAGGCGGAACTGCTCTCCGCCGCCGGGGCGCGGGTGGAGGTGATCGCCCCCCATGTCTGCGAGGACCTGTGGCGGCTGGCCGGCGCGCCGCCCCGTGGACCCATCTCGATCCATGTGCGCGACTGGCACGCCGACGACATCCCCGGCGCCGTCCTCGCGGTGGCCGGCTTTGACGAAGAGGCGGACGCCCTCAACTTCACCACCGCCGCCCGCGCTGCCGGCGTGCCGGTGAACGCCATCGACAAGCCGGCCCTCTCCGACTTCACCTTCGGCGCCATCGTGAACCGCTCGCCGCTGGTGGTGGGCATCTCCACCGACGGCGCGGCGCCCGTCTTCGGGCAGGCGGTGCGGGCCAAGATCGAGGCGCTGTTGCCCTCGGGCTTCAAGGCCTGGGCGCTGGCCGCAAAGACGTGGCGGCAGGCGGTGACCGCGCGCGGCCTCTCCCACCACGCCCGCCGCGCCTTCTGGGAACGCTTCGCCGCCACGGCGCTGGCCGAGCCCAACCGGGCGCCGCAGGACACCGACCGCGCCGCCCTGTTCACCGCCATCGAGGCGGAGGGCACGCCGCACCGCTCCGGCCACGCGGGCTCGGTGGTGCTGGTGGGCGCAGGCCCCGGCGATCCGGAGCTGCTCACGCTCAAGGCGGTGCGGGCGCTGCAATCGGCGGACGTGGTGCTCTATGACGACCTCGTCTCCGGCGCGATCCTCGATTTCGCCCGGCGCGAGGCGAAGAAGATGCTGGTGGGCAAGACCGGCTACGGCCCCTCCTGCAAGCAGGACGACATCAACGCTTTGATGGTGGACCTCGCCAAGGAAGGCCGCCGCGTGGTGCGCCTGAAGGGCGGCGAGCCCATGATCTTCGGCCGCGCCGGGGAAGAGATCACCCATTGCCATGCGGCGGGGGTGCCGGTGGAGGTGATCCCCGGCATCTCGGCACCGCAGGGGGCGGCGAGCCGGCTGGTCACCTCGCTCACCCACCGCGACCATGCACGGCGGCTGCAATTCGTCACCGCCCATGCTCGCGACGGCAAGCTGCCCAAGGACCTCGACTTCAACGCGCTGGCCGACAAGGCGGCGACGACGGTGGTCTACATGCCCCGCCGCACCCTGCCGGACCTGGTGCGCAACCTGATGGCCGCGGGCATCGATCCGGCGACGCCCGCGGTGGCCATGTTCTCGGTGACGCGGCCGGAGGAGAAGGTGATCCTCGCCACCGTCGCGACGCTGGCGGAAGAGGTGGCCCGCGCCGCCGAGGTGGGCGCGCAAGGCCCCTGCCTCATCCTCTACGGCCAGGCCCTGGCCGAAGTGGCGGTGGATGCCCTGCCCCAGATCGTCCAGGCTGCCGCCAACGGCGGCTGAGGGGCGAATCCCGACGCCAGCCCGCGTTGCCCCCTTCAGGAATACGTCCCAAACACACTCTCGTCATGCCCCGGCTTGACCGGGGCATCCACGCCGCCGGGCCGGGCAAGCGGCTCGATGGATCCCCCGGTCAAGCCGGGGGATGACGGCGGCGAGATGGCGTCAGGGCGTGATGCGGTGGGTGTAGCCCCTCCCCGCCCCTCACATATTGGGATAGTTCGGTCCGCCGCCGCCTTCGGGGGCGGTCCAGGTGATGTTCTGGTTGGGGTCCTTGATGTCGCAGGTCTTGCAGTGCACGCAGTTCTGCGCGTTGATCTGGAAGCGCGGCGCGTCCGCCCCCTCCTCGATCCACTCATAGACGCCGGCCGGGCAGTAGCGGTTGGACGGGCCGGCATAGATGTCGTGCTCCGACGCCTTCTGCAAAGCCATGTCCTTCACCACCAGATGCACCTGCTGGTTTTCCTCGTGATTGGTGTTGGAGAGGAACACCGAGGACAGCTTGTCGAAGGTGAGCACACCGTCCGGCCGGGGATATTGGATCTTCTTGCAGTCCTTGGCCGGCTTCAGCGAGGCGGCGTCGGTCTTGCCGTGCTTCAGGGTGCCGAACAGCGAGAAGCCCAGCGTGTTGGTCCACATGTCCAGCGCGCCCAAGGGAATGCCGAGGAAGGTGCCGAGCTTGGACCACAGCGGCTTCACGTTGCGCACCTTCTTCAGGTCCGCGCCGATAGCGGAGGAGCGCCACGCCGCCTCGTAGCTCGCGAGCTCGTCGTGGCCGCGATCCTCGGCGAGCGCCCCGGCGAGGTGGTCGGCGGCCAGGATGCCGGAGAGCACCGCATTGTGGCTGCCCTTGATGCGCGGCACGTTCACGAAACCCGCCGCGCAGCCCACCAACACGCCGCCGGGGAAGCTGAGCTTCGGAACGCTCTGGTAGCCGCCTTCCGAAAGCGCCCGCGCGCCATAGGCGATGCGCTTGCCACCTTCGAAGGTGTCCTTGAAGAAAGGGTGGGTCTTGAAGCGCTGGAACTCGTCGAAGGGCGAGAGATACGGGTTCTGGTAGTTGAGGTGGACCACGAAGCCCACCATCACCTGCTCGTCCTCCATATGGTAGAGGAAGGCGCCGCCGCCGGTCTTGCCGTCCAGCGGCCAGCCGAAGCCGTGCTGCACCAGGCCGGGCTTGTGCTTCTCCGGCTTCACCTTCCACAGCTCCTTGAGGCCAATGCCGAACTTCGGCACGTCGCGACCGGCGTCGAGGCCGTATTTGGCGATGAGCTGCTTGGTGAGGTGGCCGCGCGCGCCCTCGGCGAACACGGTGTAGCGCCCGCGCAGTTCCATGCCGCGGGTGAACTCGCCCTTGGGCACGCCGTTCTTGTCGACGCCCATGTCGCCGGTGGCGATGCCGGTGACCGCGCCCTTGTCGTCAAAGAGGATCTCATCAGCGGCGAAGCCGGGATAGATCTCCACCCCCAGCGCCTCGGCCTTGGCGGCGAGGAAGCGGCAGACATTGCCCAGCGAGCCGACGAAATTGCCGTGATTGTTCATCAGCGGCGGCATGGCGAAATTGGGCAGGCGGATGCCGCCGGCGGGGCCGAGCAGGTAGAAATGATCGTCATTGACCTGGACGGAGAGCGGCGCATCCGCCTCCTCGCGCCAGCCGGGCACCAGCGCATCGAGGCCGACCGGATCGATGACCGCGCCGGAGAGGATATGGGCGCCCACCTCGGAGCCCTTTTCCACCACCACCACCGAGATGTCGCTGCCGCGCTCGGCCGCCTGCTGCTTCAGGCGTATGGCGGTGGCAAGCCCGGCAGGCCCGGCGCCAACCACCACCACGTCATAATCCATGCCTTCGCGTTCAGGCAAATCCGCCGCGCTCATGCATCAAGCTCCCGTCTCTCTCGTTTCTTGGTTGGACTTCTTCCACGGTTGCAGCGCAATGACAATTGCGTCTATGCCGCATACGACAATCTATTGCCCTAAGCGGGTACAAGATGACCAATTTGGGTAAGCCGCTCCGGCGCGCGGGAGCCGGCCGGAACGCTGCGGTTTCCGCTCCCGGCGATCCGGCTCTAGAATGATGCCATGACCGCGACGCCCCAAGATCACCCCGAAGATCACCTCTCCGACATCGCCGATATTCTCGCCTTCTATCTGGAGGCGGGCGTGGACGTGGCCGTGGGCGAGGCGCCGGTGGATCGCTTCGCTGAAAGCGCGGCCGAGCAGGCACGCAGTCGCACGCAACGCCCGCCGGCTGTCCCGGCGCCGGACATGCCACCGCCGCCTACCGTCTCACGACCGCAGGCTTCCGCGCGCCCCGCGCCGCCGGCCGCTCCCGCGCCGCGCTCCGGTACCTTGTCGGCGTCGGCCGCGGGTGCGTCGGCGCTGGTGACCCAACCGCCGGATGAGGCGGTGATGTCAGCGCGGGAAGCGGCGCGGAATGCCGAGAGTCTGGACGCCCTGCGCGCCATCCTCGACGGCTTCGAGGGTTGCGCCCTGAAGCGCACGGCGACACGGCTGGTGTTCGCCGACGGCAATCCCAAAGCGAAGGTGATGTTTGTGGGCGAGGCGCCGGGCCGCGACGAGGACCAGCAGGGCCTGCCCTTCGTGGGCCGCTCGGGCAGGCTGCTGGACCTGATGATGGCGGCCATCGGCCTCGACCGCACCAGCGCCTATATCGCCAACGTCATCCCCTGGCGCCCACCGGGCAACCGCACCCCGACGCCCCAGGAGACGGCGGTGTGCCTGCCCTTCATCAAGCGCCAGATCGAATTGGCGGATCCGGATATCCTGGTGTGCCTCGGCGGCCCGTCGGCGCAGGCGCTGCTCGCCACCACCGAGGGCATCACCCGGCTGCGCGGCCGCTTCATGGACTATGAGAGCGGCACCCGGACCATCCGCGCCATCGCCACCTTCCACCCGGCCTATCTGCTGCGCACGCCGCTGGGCAAGCGCCTCGCCTGGCGCGACATGCTGGCAGTGGAAGCCGCGCTCGCGAACGGGCACTGATGGTCGATCCGCCAGCGCCGACCGGCCGCCTGGAACGGATGGGGAGAGACGATCTTGAGAACGCTTCTACGGGTGGCCTGCGCGGTGGCGGCGTTTGCGCTTCCCTGCGGGGGTGCCGCAGCGCAAACGCACCTTCCCGAGGGCGCGACCATCGCCACCGATGCCAAGCCCCTGCGGGTGTTCACGCCCCCGAGGAATCCCGGCAGTACCGGCTTCAGCGCCGTTGACCGCCTGGCGATCGAAAACCTGATCCGGGCCTATTCCCTGGCCTATGACAATGGTCAGGCGGATGCCTGGCTCGGTCTGTTCACCGACGATGCGGTATTCGTCGCAGGCATGCCCGGTGGGCCAGCGGTTGCGTTTTCCGGCGAAGGCTTTCGCGCTTTCTGGCGCGAGCGGATGAAGGGGTTCGCTGCTTCCGGCAACGTGCGGCGGCACCTCATGTCGAACATCGTGTTCATCGACCAGTCCGACGCGGCGGCCCATGTCAGCGTCGTCGGGCTGCTCGCCAATACGAGCGACGGCCGGACCTTCAGCGTCGTCTCGAGCCTCAATTACGAGGGCTGGCTGGTGAAGGGCGCCGACGGCTGGAAGATTGCCCGCTGGCACGATTTCCCCGATGCGCCTGTTGGCCAGTGAACCAGCGGTTGGCGCGCGCGTAGGCTAACCGTTGCGGTCTCGGCCGCCGATCGCTCAGCCACCGATCGCTTAAAGGTCGGCGGTGCCGAGCGGAGCCTTCGCGAGGGACGAATTGCGGTAGCGGGGATCGTCGGTCACTTCCTCGCCCGCCCAGTCCGGCAGCTCCACATGCTCGTCGGCGCCTTGAAGCTCCACCTCGGCCATGACGAGGCCGTCGTTCTCACCCTCGAAGACATCCACCGTCCAGGTCCGACCGGCGTGCTCGACGGCATAGCGGGTCTTCTCGATCAACGGCTGGGCGCAGAGGGTCTCAAGCATGGCCTGCGCATCCGCGAGCGGAATGGGATATTCGAACTCCGCGCGGGCGATTCCTTCGGTCTTCCCCTTCACTGTAATGAAGGCTTCAGCATCGGCGATCCGGATGCGCACGGTCGCCCCGCCGCTGGACAGGTAGCCCTGCCGGATGGTGCAGGCGCGCGCTCCGGCGCGCCAGCCAGCCGACTTGACCAGAAATTTGCGCTCGATTTCGACGGGCATCAGCTGCTTGACCTAAGAGGCGTCAGCTTAACCCCATTTTGCGCCGGCACGTCCAGAGCCAGGGTGGTTCCATGGCACCGACCGAAGCAAGAAAACGATTTCGTGCGCCCGCCTGCGGCAGAAGGCGGCGGCAGGATCGTGGAATGCGAGAACGGCTGGTGCGGCCGGGAGTTGCCCGGCCGCACCGCATCGCCTCAGGCGTGCACCTTGCTGCCGTGCGCCTTCTTCTCCTGCCCCTTGCTCTCATGAGCCTTGGTCGAGCGCACCGCGGGCGTGTCGGCGTCGTGGCGGGAGGGCGGGCTGTCGGCGCCGATGGTGGTGATGCGCATGATGTTGGTGGTGCCGGGCTTGGCGAAGGGCACGCCGGCGGTGATGGCCAGGCGGTCCCCGGGCTTGCCCAGGCCGTGCTCCACGGCGGTGCGCACCGCCGTGTCCACCATGTCGCCGAAGGAGTGGATGTCCTCCTTCATGTGCACGGCGTGCACGCCATAGGACAACGCGAGACGACGCGCCGTCTCCATCTTCGGGGTGAGGCCGAGGATCGGGATGGCCGGGCGCTCGCGCGCGGCCCGCAGGCCCGTGGTGCCCGAGAGGGTGAAGGCCACCAGCGCCGAGGCATCCACCGCGATGGCGGCCTGGTAGGTGGCCTTGGTGACCGCGTCGCCGATGGTCTTGCCCCATTCCGCCTGGGTGGCGTCCAGCGCCTGTCGGTAGCCGGGATCGCACTCCACGTGGCGGATGATGTCGTCCATGAAGGTGACGGCCTCCACCGGGAACTGGCCGGCCGCCGTCTCCGCGGAAAGCATCACGCAGTCGGCACCCTCATAGACGGCGGTGGCCACGTCCGACACCTCGGCACGGGTGGGCACCGGGGCGGTGATCATGGATTCCAGCATTTGGGTGGCGACGATGACCGGACGGCCGAACTTGCGGGCCTCGGCGATCATGCGCTTCTGCAGCGCCGGCACCTCGGCCAGCGAGATTTCCACGCCGAGGTCACCGCGCGCCACCATGATGGAATCGGACAGCTCCACCAGCTCGGTGAGATAGTCCACCGCCGACGGCTTCTCCATCTTCAGCATCACCGCCGCGCGGTCCTTGATGAGCGCGCGGGCCTCGTGGATGTCCTCCGGCCGCTGCACGAAGGAGAGGGCGATCCACTCCACCCCCGCCTCGCAGGCAAACTCCAGGTCCAGGCGATCCTTGTCGGTGAGCGGCGACAGCGGCAGCACCACGTCGGGGATGTTGAAGCCCTTGTTGTTGGACAGACGGGTGCCTGCCACCACCTGGGCCTCCAGGAAGCCCTCGCCCTTCTTGACCACCTTCAGGCGCACCTTGCCGTCGTCGCACAGCACGGTGGAGCCCACGTTCAGCGCGGCGAGGATATCGGGGTGCGGGATCGGCACGCGGGTCTCGTCGCCCGGCCGGTCCACGTCGGCATCGAAATGCAGGATGTCGCCAGCCTTGATGGCAATGGCGCCGTCCTTGAAGCGGCCGATGCGCAGCTTGGGGCCCTGCATGTCGGCGATGACGCCGATGGGCCGGTTCATCTCCTTTTCCAGCCGGCGGATGCGGGCCAGCACCTCGCCATGGTTTTCCTGCGTGCCATGGGAGAAGTTGAGCCGGAACACGTCCACGCCGGCGAGGAACAGCGCCTTCAGCTTCTCCTCGCTGTTGGATGCGGGGCCGACGGTGGCGACGATCTTGGTGGCACGCTGGCGCTTCAGGGGCTGCTGGCGCTTCGTGGGCATGGGGTCTTCCTCCGGCTCCCGCGTTTGATCACGCGTTGGTTGTGCGTCTTGTTGAGTCGTGCGTCTCTAGGGACATCATGCGCGCCCTTCATGTACGCATAAAGTCGCATAAGCGGCAGCACGGCTGACCGATGACGAGGGCGGCTCGGCGCCCTTCGGCGGTGGTCGCGCTGCGGCGCCATGGCAGGGACAGGAGGCCGGCGCGGCCGGCCCCGCCCCTCCCCCGCGTGGGGGAGGGCTTGAACCCAGTCGAGGCGGGCCTGAACCCGCCCCGCGTTCAGGCGATCTCGTGGTTCGCCAGCAGTTCCAGCGCCTTCACCATGGCGGAGTGGTCCCACTTGGAGCCGCCGTGGGCGGCGCAGGCGTTGAACAGCTCCTGGCAGGTGGCGGTGTTGGGCAGGCTCACGCCCAGGGCCTTGGCGCTCTGGAGCGCTAGGTTCAGGTCCTTCTGGTGCAGCTCGATGCGGAAGCCCGGATCGAAGGTACGCTTCACCATGCGGTCGCCGTGCACTTCGAGGATCTTGGAGGAGGCGAAGCCGCCCATCAGCGCCTGGCGCACCTTGGCCGGGTCGGCGCCCGCCTTGGAGGCGAACAGCAGGGCCTCGCCCACCGCCTCGATGGTAAGGGCCACGATGATCTGGTTCGCGACCTTGGTGGTCTGGCCGTCGCCGTTGCCGCCCACGAGGGTGATGTTCTTGCCCATCTTCTCGAACAGGGGCTTCACCGTCTCGAACGCGCCTTCCGGCCCGCCCACCATGATGGTGAGGGAGGCGGCCTTGGCGCCCACCTCGCCGCCGGAGACCGGGGCATCGAGATAGTCGCAGCCGAGCGCGTTGATCTTCTCCGCGAAGCCCTTGGTGGCCACCGGCGAGATGGAGCTCATGTCCACCACGATCTTGCCCTTGGCGAGGCCCTCGGCGACGCCGCCCTTGCCGAACAGCGCCTCTTCCACGTGCGGGGTATCCGGCACCATGGTGATGATGACGTCGGCGGCCTTGGCCACGTCGGCGGAGGAGGCGCAGGCGGTGGCGCCCTTCGCGGTCAGCTCCGCGGGGATGCGGAACACGTCATAGACGAACAGGGTGTGGCCGGCGTCGATGAGGTGTCCCGCCATGGGGGAACCCATGATGCCGAGGCCGATGAATCCGACGTTCATGTGCGTTTCTCCTGAAGAGTCGTGTTGTTCGTGCGCGATGGGAAGCCCGAGGATCAGCCCTTGTAGGGCGCGAACCAGCCGATGCCCTCGTCGGTGGTGGTCTTGGGCTTGTATTCGCATCCGATCCAGCCGTCATAGCCGGTGTCGTCGATGGCCTTGAACAGGAACGGATAGTTGATCTCGCCCGTGCCCGGCTCGCCGCGACCCGGATTGTCGGCCAGCTGGATGTGCTTGATGCGGGCAATGTTGGTGCGGATGGTGGGGGTGAGGTCCCCTTCCATGATCTGCATGTGATAGATGTCGTACTGGAAGAAGATGTCGTCCGCGCCCACTTCGTCCAGCACCGCCAGCGTCTGCTTGGTGTTGTGCAGGTGGAAGCCCGGGATGTCGCGAGTGTTGATGGCCTCCACCACGAAGGGGATGCCGGCCTTCTTCAGCTCGGCGGCAGCGAACTTCAGGTTCTTCACCAGGGTCTCGTGGACCTTCTCGGCCGGAACATCCTTCGGGGTCAGGCCGACGAGGCAGTTGAGCGCCTTGGTGCCGAGAGCCTTCGCATAGTCGATGCCCTTGCCGACGCTGTCCTGGAACTCGCCTTCGCGGCCCGGCAGGCAGGCGATGCCGCGCTCGCCCGCCGCCCAGTCGCCGGCCGGCAGGTTGTGCAGCACCTGGGTGAGCTTGTAGGTGGCCAGCTTCTCCGCCAGCACATCCTTTTCATACGGATAGGGGAAGAGATACTCGACCCCGGTGAAGCCGGCCTCAGCCGCCTTTTTGAACCGGTCGAGGAAGTCGATCTCGTTCCACAGCATGGTGAGGTTGGCGCAGAACTTGGGCATGCGTCTCTCCGCGGGCTGAGCCTTGGGCTATATCCTGACGCGTTTTCTTCACGCGAACCGGTATCCACTTCGCTTGAAAACGCTTTTGTCATGCCGCCATGCCCCGCACTTGCGGGGCATCCACGGCTTTTTGGAAAGGGGCGAGGGGCGGCAAAGGGCACCCCCCGGAGAAGCCGGGGGATGCCGCAGATGCCGGGAGCGGAGCGTGCGGGTTTTACTCCGCCGGCTCCAGGGCGCGGACCTGATCCAGCGGCACGTCGAGGATTTCCTCGAACTCGTTAACCGCGTTGATCTCGAGGCCCATGGCGATGTTGGTGACGCGCTCCAGGATGAACTCGACCACCACCGGCACCTGATGCTCGTCCATGAGCTTCTGGGCGTTGGCGAAGGCGTCCTTGAACTCGTTGGGGGTGCGCACGCGGATGGCCTTGCAGCCGAGGCCTTCGGCCACCGCCACATGGTCCACGCCGTAGGCGCCGGCCTCCTCCGAATTGATGTTGTCGAAGGCGAGGCTCACCTCGAAGTCCATGTTGAAGCCGCGCTGCGCCTGCCGGATGAGGCCGAGGTAGGAGTTGTTCACCACCACGTGCAGGTAGGGCAGCTTGTGCTGGGCGCCCACTGCCAGTTCTTCCACCATGAACTGGAAATCGTAGTCGCCCGAGAGCGCCACGATCTTGGCATCGGGCCGCGCGGCGCGCACGCCGAGGGCGGCCGGCAGGGTCCAGCCGAGCGGGCCGGCCTGGCCGCAATTGATCCAGTGGCGCGGATTGTAGACGTGCAGGAACTGCGCGCCGGCGATCTGCGACAGGCCGATGGTGGTCACATAGGTGACGTCGCGGCCGAGCGCCTCGTTCATCTCCTCATAGACCCGCTGGGGCTTCAGCGGCACCGCGTCGAAGTGGGACTTGCGCAGCATGGTCTGCTTGCGCTCCAGGCATTCGTTGGCCCACGTGGACCAGTCCGGCAGCTTGCCGGCGGCCTTGAGCGCCTTCGCGGCGACAACGAACAGCTCCAGCGCCGCCTTGGCGTCGGACACGATGCCGAAGTCCGGCCCGAACACGCGGCCGATCTGGGTGGGCTCGATGTCCACGTGGATGAACTTGCGCCCCTCCGTATAGACCTCCACCGAGCCGGTGTGGCGGTTGGCCCAGCGGTTGCCGATGCCGACCACGAAGTCGGACGCCAGCATGTTGGCGTTGCCGTAGCGGTGCGAGGTCTGCAGGCCGCACATGCCGGCCATCAGCGGATGGTCGTCGGGGATGGTGCCCCATCCCATGAGGGTGGGGATGACCGGGATGCCGGTCAGCTCGGCGAATTCCACCAGCAGGTCCGAGGCATCGGCATTGATGACGCCGCCGCCGGAGACGATGAGCGGGCGCTTGGCGCCGACGATCATCTCCATCGCCTTGTCGATCTGCGCCTGGGTCGCCGCCGGCTTGTAGACCGGCAGGCTGGCGTAGGTCTCCTCGTCGAACTCGATCTCGGCGAGCTGCACGTCGATGGGCAGGTCGATGAGCACCGGGCCGGGACGGCCGGAGCGCATGACGTGGAACGCCTGCTGGAACACCATGGGCACCAGCGCGGGCTCGCGCACGGTGACCGCCCACTTGGTGACGGGCTTGGCGATGGATTCGATGTCCACCGCCTGGAAGTCTTCCTTGTAGAGGCGGGCGCGGGGGGCCTGGCCGGTGATGCACAGGATCGGGATCGAATCCGCCGAGGCCGAGTAGAGGCCGGTGATCATGTCGGTGCCGGCGGGGCCGGAGGTGCCGATGCACACGCCGATATTGCCGGCCACCGCGCGGGTGTAGCCCTCGGCCATGTGGGAGGCGCCCTCCACGTGGCGCGCCAGCACGTGGCGGATGGAGCCCCGCGCCTTCATGGCGGAATAGAGCGGGTTGATGGCTGCGCCCGGAACGCCGAAGGCGCAATGGATGCCTTCCTTCTCAAGGACACGGACGGCGGCATCGACAGCACGCATGCGGGCCATGGCTTTTCCTCCTATTGGTCTTTTTGACTTGCATACTGGATACGCCCGGCCCGTCTTCGCTTCTATGGGAAGAAACGGAATGACATTGATGCCCTGAGAGAAACAATCATGCGCAACGCCGTCATTCTCGCGGTTCGGGGCCGGTGCTACCCTTGCGCAACGGTCGAAAAAGGGAGGCGGGAATGCGGAAGATGGGCACGCTGCTTTGCGCCATGGCGGGCGCACTTCTTCCCGGCGCGCTTCCGGCCCTCGCCCCGGCGGCGCACGCCCAGGCGCTGAGCGAATTGTCGTGCCGGGCGCTGTGGGTCCAGCGCAATGCCGTCTATGCGGAGCGCGGCTACTGCTTCAAGACCGCGGACGCCATCGCCACCTTCGGCGAGCGCTGCTTTCCGCCCTACGGCCAGCTCACCCCATCCCAGCAGCGCTACGTGGACGAGGTGAAGGCCTGGGAAGCCCGCAAGGGCTGCCGCTGAGCCCGACGCCGAGCGAAATCTCTGCGAACGGATCGCATTCAGCGCCGACATGCTATAGGTGGTGCGCCTGCCCTGCGGACGCGCCCCTGACCGGACGCCGCCCCTTCCAACACCCGCAAGACGCCAATGACCGACATCGCCACGCGCGTCTACAACCACACCTGGAAGATCGACCCCATCGTGCGGTCCGTGCTCGACACGGACTTCTACAAGCTGCTGATGGGGCAGACGATCTTCCACCGGCACCGGTCGACGCAAGTCACCTTCGGCATCCACAACCGCTCCACCGCCATCCGCCTCGCCGAGATCATCGACGTGGGCGCCCTGCGCGAGCAGCTCGACCATGTGCGCTCCCTCAGGCTCACCCGGGGCGAGAGCACGTGGCTGCGCGGCAACATGTTCTACGGCAAGCGGCAGATGTTCTCGCCGGACTATGTGGCGTGGCTGGAGGGCTTCCGCTTCCCGGCCTATCACCTGGAAAAGCGCGACGGCCAGTATGAACTGACCTTCGAGGGGCCGTGGGTCGAAACCACCATGTGGGAGATCCCGGCGCTCGCCATCATCAACGAACTGCGCTCGCGCGCGGTGCTGAAGGGCATGGGCAAGTTCGAGCTGCAGATCCTCTATGCCCGGGCCATGGCGCGGGTGTGGGAGAAGGTGCAGTTCCTCAAAACCCTCGCCCCCATCAACATCGCCGATTTCGGCACCCGCCGGCGCCACGGCTTCCTGTGGCAGGACTGGTGCGTCCAGTCCCTCATCGAGGGGCTGGGCGAGGGCTTCCTCGGCACCTCCAACTGCCTCATCGCCATGCGGCGCGAGGTGGAGGCCACCGGCACCAACGCCCACGAGCTGCCCATGGTCTATGCGGCGCTGGCCCGCAACGACGAGGAGCTGGCCTGGGCGCCCTACCAGGTGCTGGCCGACTGGCAGGAGGATTACGACGGCAACCTGCGCGTCATCCTGCCCGACACCTACGGCACCAGCGGCTTCCTGAAGCGCGCCCCCGACTGGGTGGCGCACTGGACCGGCATCCGCATCGACAGCAAGGACCCGGTGGAGGGCGGCGAGGAAGCCCTCGCCTGGTGGCAGGCGCGGGGCCAGGACCCGCGCGAGAAGCTCGCCATCTTCTCCGATGCCCTCGATGCCGAGGAAGTGGCGCGCATCCACCGCACCTTCATCGGGCGCATGCGGCTCGGCTTCGGCTGGGGCACGCTGCTCACCAACGATTTCCGCGGCCTTGCGCCCCACGGCGCGCTCGACCCCATCTCCATCGTCTGCAAGGTGGTCTCGGCCAACGGCCGCCCCGCGGTGAAGCTCTCCGACAACCCCACCAAGGCCATGGGCCCGGCGGAGGAGATCGAGCGCTACAAGCGGGTGTTCGAGGTGGGCGAGCAGGTGGCGCGCCACGCCCTGGTCTGAGAGGCCGAGGGGCCGGCGGCCTGAGGGGCTGCGCGCCGGCCCGCCGGTTCAGTTCCGGAGCGCGGCCGTCCCGTCCACCGCGGCCGGAAACGGCAGGTCCGTGACCAGCCGCGCACTCGGCTTGTCCTGGGCGAAGATCGCATCGAGATCGAGGGTCAGGAAGGTCGCCCGGTGGGCATAGTCCGAGATCATCATCCGGTTGTGGGTGAGATCCTTGATGGCCACCCACTGGGTGTAGTCCGAGACGACCGTGTCGCCGTCCTTGCTCTGGGCGACGCCCAGCGGAATATCCACGGTGTTCAGGACGTGGCCGATGGCGGCGGTGGCGGTGGCGGCGTCCTTCGGCTGGGCCATGGAATGGCGCATGAAGGCCGCCCGCACGAAGCGCGAGGGCGGGGTGAAGTCGCCCGGCAGCCCGGTGGCGCCGCCGCCCTGGCCGATGGCGGTGACGTTGGCCGTCCCGAACCGGCGGTCGCCGACGCCCATGGTGGAGAGGTTGAGATAGTTGCGCAGGTTCAGGAGGTGCCAGTCGTAGGGCGGCGAGTTGGTGAGGACGCTCGCCACATTGTCGTGGATCTGCAGTTCTCCGCCGACATATTCCACGACAATGCTGGCGCCCGAGCGGTCAGTGAAGACCATGTGGAGGGTGGGCGGCGTCGGCCCGCTCGGCAGCGAGGCATCGGCCCAGACCTTGATCTTCGCCAAAGCGGCGCGCACCTCGGCCACCGAGCCGTTCATCCCGAGCGCCCAGGCGCCGAAGCCGAGGATGGAGACGTAGGACGTGTCCGCCTTGGTGACCGTCTGGTAGGTGGTGAATCCGGGCAGGAAATTGCCGCTCATGCCGAGGCCGGCCGCGTTCTGCCCCTCGACGATGGCGCCGCCGGGAATGACCTCGGCACTGATGCCCACGACGGAATAGAGGGTCGCCACCGTCTTCTCAGGCAGGCCGAGGTCGGTCGGGGCGGTCAGCGTCAGCGACGTGCCCTTGGGGATGCTCTTGAGCGTCCATTTCATGTCGAATGCCCATTCCATGGTGCGGCCGGCGATCACGGTCTTGTCGGCCGCGACCACGTTCACCGCCGTGCAGGCCACGGCCAGCCCGGCGTTCTGGATGGGAAGGAATGCTGCAAGCGCAGCTGCCAGGATGCGTTTCAAGGAAGCGTCCTCCATCTTGTGTTCTGATTGTTTTAGTCTCGCCGCCTGCGCCTGAACGTGACGCTGGAATGCCTGATTTCCGATGAACCCGCATTGAGCGGGCGGGGCGCCGGCAGCAGCTTCCATGTTCGCGGGCGATGGGGGTCCGCCCACGGGTGCAGCCCAGGTGATTCAGGCTAGGTGATTCAGACGATGTGATTCACCTTTAAATGCATAAAACTTGTAGTATAATGAAGTTATATACAGTTTTTCGATGTTTATTGGAGAAGATCATGGCGACCCTGCGACTTGGCGACGTGGTGCCCGATTTCGAGGCCGTGACCACTGAAGGCCCCATCAAGTTTCATGAGTGGCTCGGCGACAGCTGGGGCATCCTGTTTTCCCACCCCAAGAACTTCACCCCCGTCTGCACCACCGAGCTCGGCCAGGCGTCCCACCTGAAGCCCGAGTTCGACAAGCGCGGCGTGAAGCTGATCGGCCTGTCGGTGGACACCATCGAGAACCACCCGGCCTGGGTGGGCGACATCAAGGACGCCACCGGCGCCAGCCTCAACTTCCCGCTGATCGCCGACTCGGACAAGAAGGTCTCCGACCTCTACGACCTGATCCACCCCAACGCGAGCGACACCGCCACCGTGCGCTCGGTGTTCATCATCGGGCCGGACAAGAAGCTGAAGCTGTCCCTGACCTATCCGGCCTCCACCGGCCGCAACTTCGACGAGATCCTGCGCGTGGTGGACAGCCTCCAGCTCACCGCCAAGCATTCGGTCGCGACCCCGGTGAACTGGAAGCACGGCGAGGACGTGATCATCGTCCCCTCCGTCACCGACGAGGCGGCCAAGGAGAAGTTCCCCGAAGGCTGGAAGACCGTGAAGCCCTATCTGCGCGTGGTGCGCCAGCCGGGCGCCTGAGCCCACGGGCCATGCGCCCACGAGCCATATGCGGCGGGACACATCCCGCCGCATGCGTCCCGGCCGGCTCATGCCGGCCGGTTTCGTTTCAGGCTTTGGGTTCAGCCGGCCTGATCAGGCCGACATGATGTAGTCGCGCAGCTGGGCGCTCTCGCGCTCCATCTCCTCCACGCGGAACTTCACCACATCGCCGATGGAGATGATGCCCACCAGCTTGTCGCCCGACACCACGGGCACGTGGCGGAAGCGGCCGCGCGTCATGCGCTCCATGATCACGGGAACGGTCTCGTCGGGCGTGCAGGTCACCACCGCGCGCGTCATCACGCTCGACAGCGGCTCGGCGAGCACGTTGACCCCCTGCTCCCCGATCAGGCGCACCACGTCGCGCTCGGAGATGATGCCTTCCACGCTCATGGCGTCGTCAACCACGACGATGGCGCCGATGCGGCGCCCGGCAAGGCGCGCCACGGCATCGCCCACGGTCGCATCCGGCCCGATGGTGCAGATGTCGTTGCCCTTGCGGCTGAGGATGACGCTCACGGTCATAGGCGTTGGCTCCCTTCTCGTCATTCCAGGGACCGGCTTCGCATTGGCCGGTCTTCTCTGGCGGCATGGTTTGGAAGAGCGATGATCCCTCGCAATGCGCTGCGACGCAAGCGCACACTAAAGTCAGAGACGTGGATTGCGGGAGATGAAGCCCCGCCCGTGCCGCAGTGCGGCGGCGTTCAGGCCGGCTGGCGCTTCCCGACCGGATCGAACAGCGGGAATAGCAGCAGTCCGGCGACGAAGCCGCCCACATGGGCTTGCCAGGCGATCTGCGCCCCGTCCGCTCCCGGCAGGGACACCCCGACCGCGAACAGCAGGTTGAGGGCGAAGAAGGCCCCCACGAACACCAGCACGCGGCGATCGGTGAAATTCTCGATCAGCGAGCCCGCCGGCTGATGGTCGGCGAAGATGGCGCGCCGTCCCGACAGGGCCGCGCCGGGGGCGAAAGCAAAACGCACCGCCGCCGCCATGGTGCCGGACACCGAGGCCGAGGCACCGATGAGCGGCACCAGCGCATCGGGATAGCTCAGGTAATGGGCCAGCGCCCCGCCCGCCGCCGTCACTGCGAAGAAGGCCACGAACCGCGTCGAGCCGAAGCGCCGCGCCACCGGCGTGCCGAAGGCCAGCAGCCAGACCAGATTGACGATGACGTGCATCCAGTTGGCATGCAGGAAGGCGTAGCTCACCGGGGTCCACAGCTTCGGCCCGAAGCCACCCGGCAGGTAGAACAGGGTGTCGGGCAGGCCATAGCGGGCGGGGACGAAGGCGAAATAGGTCAGGACCTCGAGGTCCGCCTCGTCCGACAGCACGATGGCGCGCAGCGCGTGGATGAACAGCAGCGCCAGCGCCAGGGCGGCGACCGCGCCGGGCACGTTGAAGACGGGCTGCTGATCCGGCACGCCGGGGAAGGAAGGGCCACGGGACACGTCCTGCACATAGGAGCCCGGGCCCGGCGCGGCAAGTAAAATGCGGCGGGTCAAAAATGCGGCGGGTCAAAACGGCCCAGGGTGCCGGCCCGCTGGTGCCCCCGTCGCCGCGACCGGTGGCGCGTCACCGGCCCCCACGGCTCACACGGGACCAAACGCGGCCGCGCGCTGCAGGGCACGCGGCCGCCGAGGGTCGTCCTACTCGGCCGGGGCCGGGTGGTGCGGCGGCTCGGCCTTGGTCTCGCGGCGCGCGCCGAGGCCGGCGAGCCAGCGGGCGAAGACGTAGAAGGTGGGCGTGAAGATCAGGCCGAACAGCGTCACCCCGATCATGCCGGAGAACACCGCCGTGCCCAGCGCCTGCCGCAGCTCGGCGCCGGCCCCGGTGGCCCACACCAGCGGCACCACGCCGAGGATGAAGGCGAGCGAGGTCATCACGATGGGCCGAAGCCGCAGCCGCGACGCCTCCACCGCAGCCTCGCGCCGGCCATGGCCCTGGTCTTCCAGCTGCTTGGCGAACTCGACGATGAGGATGGCGTTCTTGGCGGCAAGGCCGATGAGCACGATGAAGCCCACCTGGGTCAGGATGTTGTTGTCCTGCCCCCTCAGGATCACGCCGATAAGCGCGGCCACCAGGCACATGGGCACGATGAGGATGACAGCCAGAGGCAGGGTCAGGCTCTCATACTGGGCCGCCAGCACCAGGAACACGAACAGCACGCCCAGGGCGAAGGCGAAGATGGCGGTGTTGCCGGCCTTCTGCTGCTGGTAGGCGAGCGCCGTCCATTCATAGGAGAAGCCCTGCGGCAGCACCTTCGCCGCCAGCTCCTGCATGATCTGGATGGCCTGGCCCTGCGAGTATCCGGGCGCCGGCGAGCCGTCCAGCTCGGCCGCGGGATACAGATTGTAGCGCGGCACGCGATAGGGACCGGAAATGTCGCGCACGGTGGTGAAGGAGCCGAGCGGCACCGTCTCCCCGCCCGCGGTGCGCACCCTGATGGAGAGCACGTCCTTCGGATCGAGGCGGAACGGCGCGTCGGCCTGGGCCTGCACCCGGAAGGTGCGGCCGAACAGGTTGAAGTCGTTGACGTAGGACGAGCCGATATAGGTCTGCAGCGCCGCGAACAGGTCGGCGGTGTTGACCTTCAGCAGCTGCGCCTTCTGCCGGTCGATGTCGAGGAACAGCTGGGGCGTCGAGGTCTCGAACAGCGAATAGACCTGCATCAGGCCCGGCGTCTGGGCGGCGGCGCCCATCATGGCGTAGGTGGCGTTGCGCAGGGCGAGCAGGCCCGCGCCGGAGCGGTCCTCGATCATCATGCGGAAGCCGCCGGCATTGCCGATGCCCTGCACCGGCGGCGGCTGCACCACGATCATCTGGGCTTCCTGGATGCCCGCCATCTTGCCGAACAACACCTTCTGGACCGCCGCCGCCGTCTGCTCGGGATGGCCGTCGCGCTCGGGGAAGGGCTTCAGGATCACGAACATGGCGCCGGCGTTGGGCGCGTTGGTGAAGGTGGCGCCGGAGAAGCCGGCGATGTTGATGACGCGGCTGACGCCCGGCGTGCCGAGTACCAGGTCGCCGGCCTTCTTCATCACCGTCTCGGTGCGCTGCATGGAAGCGCCGGGGGGCAACTGGGCGGCGATGATGAGATAGCCGCGGTCCTGCTGCGGGATGAAGCCCTGAGGCGTGGTGGTGAACAGGTAGCCGCCGAAGGCGACGATGCCCACGTAGACGATCAGCACCAGCGCCACCACCCGCACCAGGCGCGCGGTCAGGTACGCATAGCCGTTGCCGAGCCCCTCGAAGGCCCGGTTGAAGACCCCGAAGAAGCCCACCACCGGCCGGGCATACCAGGCCGGCTTCTCGTGGGCGGCGCGGTGCGGCTTCAGCAGCAGCGCGCACATGGCGGGCGACAGGGTCAGCGACACCAAAAGCGAGATCAGGGTCGAGCCGGCGATGGTGAGGGCGAACTGGCGATAGAACTCGCCCGACAGGCCGGTGATGAAGGCCGTGGGCACGAACACCGACGACAGCACCAGCGAGATCGCCACCAGCGCCCCGCCCACCTCGTCCATGGTCTTGTAGGCGGCATCGCGCGGGGAGAGCCCGGCCTCGATGTTGCGCTCCACATTCTCCACCACGACGATGGCGTCATCCACCACGATGCCGATGGCCAGAACCAGGCCGAACAGGGACAGGTTGTTCAGCGAGAAGCCGAACAGGCCCATGACGAAGAAGGTGCCGATGAGCGAGATCGGGATGGCGAGGATGGGGATGATCGCCGCCCGCCAGGTCTGCAGGAACAGGATCACCACCAGCACCACCAGCACGATGGCCTCGCCGATGGTGTGCACCACCGCATCCACCGACTGCTGGATGAACTGGGTGGGATTGTAGTAGATGCCGTACTTCAACCCTTCCGGGAAGGTCTTGCCGATGCGCGCCATCTCGGCCACCACGGCGTTGCCGGTGGCGAGGGCGTTGGAGCCGGGGCGCTGGAACACGCCGAGCTGGATCGAGATGTCCTTGTCGAGGAACGAGGTCGAGGCATAGTCCTGGGCCGCGATCTCCACCCGGCCCACGTCCTTCAGCCGCACCAGCGCCTGGTCGGTCTGCTTGATGACGATGTCGGAGAAGGCCCGCGCATCCGAAAGCCGGCCGAGGGTGCGCACGGCGATCTGGAAGGCACGCTGCTCCGGCACCGGCGGCGCGTTGAGCACGCCGGAGGCCACCTGGACGTTCTGCGCCTTCAGCGCCGCCACCACGTCGGTGGTGGTGAGGTTGAGCTGGGACAGCCGGTCCGGATCGAGCCAGATCTGCATGGCGTATTCGCGCGAGCCGAACACGGTGATGGAGCCCACGCCGTCAATGCGCGAGAGCACGTCCTTGATCTCGATATTGGCGAAGTTCGAGATGAAGAGCGGATCGCGCGAGCCGTCGGGCGAATACAGGCTCACCACCAGCATCAGGTCGGGCGATGACTTGGCCGTGACCACGCCCACCTGCTGCACTTCGCTGGGCAGGCGCGGCTGGGCGATGGCGACGCGGTTCTGCACCTGCACCTGGGCGATGTCGAGGTTGGTGCCGATATCGAAGGTGACGGAAATGGAGAAGCGGCCGTCCGCCGTCGAGTTGGACGCCAGGTAGAGCATGTGCTCCACGCCGTTGATCTGCTGCTCGATGGGCGCGACCACGGTCTCGGCGACGATCTCCGCCGAGGCGCCGGGATATTGCCCGGTCACCGTGATCACCGGCGGGGCGATGTCGGGATACTGGGCCACGGGCAGGCGCAGGTAGGTCACCGCGCCAAGGATCATGACGACGGCGGACACCACCGAGGCGAAGATGGGCCGGTCGATGAAGAAGTGTGAGAAGCGCATCTTCTCACCTCACTTCGCGGTGGTGGCGGCAGGGGCGGCTGCGGGCGGAGGGCTGGCCTCCGCCATCTGCGGGTTGACGGTGACGCCGGGCCGCACGCGCATCAGGCCGTTGACGACCACCTTGTCGTCCGCCGTGAGGCCGGAGCGGATCACCCGCATGTCGCCCACCAGCGGCCCCAGGGTGACCACCTTCTGCAGCACCTTGTTCTCGGGCCCGATCACATAGACGAACTTGTTCACCTGCTCGGTGCCGATGGCGACGTCCGGCACGGCCAGCGCCTGGTAGGGGGCGGAGGAATCGAGGCGGATACGGGCGAACATGCCGGGGCGGAACAGGCCGTTCTTGTTCTCGAACACCGCGCGGCCACGGATGGTGCCGGTTTCCCGGTCGATGACGTTGTTCAGGAAGTCGAGCTTGCCCGGGTGGATGAAATCCTTGTCGTCGATCAGCTTGAGGGCGACCGGGTCGCCGGACACGTCGGCCCCGCCCTTGCGGCGCAGGATGCGCAGCAGGGAGGCCTCGTCGATGGTGAATTCGAAGCGGATGGGATCGATGGAGACGATCACCGCGAGAAGGGTGGGCGTGGCGCCGGAGCCGGCCGCCACGTAATTGCCCACCGACACGCGCCGATCGCCAATGCGGCCCGAGACCGGGGCGCGCACCTCGGTGAAGGTGAGGTCGAGCTGGGCCGAGTGGACGGCGGCCTCCTGCGACAGCACGGTCGCGGCGGCGGAGCGCGCGGCCTGGGTGCGCTGGTCGAACGTCTGCTTGGAGATGGCGTTGGAGGTGCGGTCCTCCAGCAGCGTCTTGGCGCGGTCGAGGTCGGCCTTGGTGAAGTCGAGATTGGCCTTGGCTTGGTCCAGGTTCGCCTTGGCCTGGTCGAGGGCGATCAGGTAGGGGCGCTGGTCGATGGTGAAGAGCAGGTCGCCCTCCTTCACCATCTGGCCGTCGGTGAAATGGATCTTGTCCAGATAGCCGGCCACCCGGGCACGCACGTTCACCTCGTCGATGGCGACGAAGCGGCCGACATATTCGTCCTGGTCGGTGACGGTCTTGGTCTGCGGCGTGGCCACCGTCACCTGGGGCGGCGGCGGCGCGCCCTGCTGCTGGGCGGAAGGCTGTCCGCAGGCGGCAAGCGGCAGGGCAAACGCAGCAAGAACAACCCAAAGGCGCGGGGCAAGCGTCATGGCAATCCGGCTCCTCGACGGACGAACGCCCGCCAACGAAGATGTGAAGAAGGTTCGGCACCCCCCGCAACCGACGAGCCGAAACCGGAAGACGGCGCATCCGATAGCACACGCTGCCGCAATGCAAAACGGTTCATCGCGGCGAAGGCCACGATTGTCGAGGGCCGTGTCGCCGCCGCAGCGGCAGCACATGGCCCAGTCTCACCGGCGACGAAATCGCCGTTCAAGCCTAGACTAGGGCGCCAGCCGGGATCAGGCGCAGGCGCATCACTTCCCCGCGAGCCGGCCGGATCGCCGTCATCGACATTCAGGGCTCCCGGGGAGTGCGCTCCGGCCCGGCGCGGGGTCTCAGGTCGCGAGAAGGCCTCTGGAAGCCCCTCCCCGCCCACAACCGGAGAGTGTAAACTGCCCTTGCGGGATCTATCTCGGCGACAGGCCGGAACAGTGGGAGGGGCTTTCGAATGAAACTGTCCGCATGGATATGCGCGCCGGCACTGCTGCTGCTGGCCACACCGGCGGCCCTCGCGCAGGGCACCAAGTCCATCGACCAGATCCGCGCCGCCTGCCAGGCGGAGAACCCGCCAGGGCGGCAGGCGGACCGCTCGACCCTCATCTCGCGCTGCATTGAGCGCAAGAAACAGGAAGCGGCGGCCCAGAAGAAATAGCTCCGGCGGCCGGCGCCGCGCGCCCTCAGCCGCTGAGTCGGCCCTTGAGCTTGAACGGGGCCATGCCGGCGCGGGCCAGTTCGTCCGCGCGCTCGTTCTCAGCGTGGCCGGCATGGCCCTTCACCCAATGCCAGCGCAGGGTGTGGCGCTTCAGCGCCGCATCGAGGCGCTCCCACAGGTCCTGGTTCTTCACCGGCTTCTTGTCGGCGGTGCGCCAGCCGTTGCGCTTCCAGCCGTGCATCCACTTGGTCACGCCGTCCTTCAGGTAGTTGCTGTCGGTGTGCAGATCCACCGTGCACGGCTCCTTCAGCGCCTCCAGCGCGGCGATGGCGCCCATCAGCTCCATGCGGTTGTTGGTGGTGAGGGCCTCGCCACCGCTCAGCTCCTTCTCGTGGGCGCCGAAGCGCAGGATCGCGCCCCAGCCGCCGGGGCCGGGATTGCCCGAGCAGGCCCCGTCCGTGAACACCGCCACTTCTTTCATGCCGCCAGACCGTAATCCTGCGCGCTGTCCACCGCCTGGTGGAAGCGCAGCTTCTTCAGATATTCCAGCGGGTCCTTGGGGCGCACCAAAGCGCCCTCGGGCACGTTCAGCCAGTCCACGAGGCGGGTGAGCAGGAAGCGCAGGGCAGCGCCCCGGGCAAGGCGCGGCAGGGCTGCCTTCTCGGCCCCCGACAGGGGCCGCACCGCTTCATAGCCCGACAGCAGCGCCCGCCCCTTGGTGACGTTGTAGGAGCCGTCCGGCTCGAAGCACCAGGCGTTGAGGCACACCGCCACGTCATAGGCGAGGAAGTCGGTGCAGGCGAAGTAGAAGTCGATGATGCCCGAGAGCTTTTCATCGAGGAAGAAGGCGTTGTCCGGGAACAGGTCGGCATGAATGACGCCCGCCGGCAGACCCTGCGGCCAGTTCGCCTCCAGCGTTGCCAGCTCCGCCGCGATGGCATCGGCAAGGCCCGGCGCCACGTCGTCGGCCTGCCCGTCCGCCGCCACGAACAAAGGCCGCCAGCCGGCGACGGAGAGGTTGTTGGCCCGCCTCATGGCGAAGTCAGCGCCGGCCAGATGCAGCTGGGCGAGGCCCCGCCCCAGCTCGGCGCAATGCTCGGCCGTGGGCCGCCGCACCGAGACGCCGGGCAGGAAGGTGACCATGGCCGCCGGCCGCCCCGCGATCTCCGACAGCACCGCCCCCGAGCGCTGCGCCACCGGCTGCGGGCACGACAGGCCACGCGCCGCCAGATGCTCCATGAGGCCGATGAAGAAGGGCAAATCGTCCCGGTTCACCCGCTTCTCATAGAGGGTGAGGATGTAGCTGCCGCGCGTGGTCTGAACCAGGAAGTTGGAGTTCTCCACCCCTTCCGCGATGCCGTGGAAAGAGGTGAGCGTGCCGATGTCGTAGCCGGACAGGAAAGCCTCAAGCTCCGCCGGCGCAACGTCCGTATAGACCGCCACGTTCTACTCCGCCGCATCCGGCCGCAGGGCGCGCGGCAGGGGGAAGAACACGTCCTCCTCCGTTGAGGTCACAGTCTCGACCGTCACGGTGAAGCGTTCGACGAAGGCATCGATGATCTCTTCCACCAGCACCTCCGGAGCCGAGGCGCCGGCGGTGACGCCGAGGCTGGCGATGCTGGAGAACACCGTCCAGTCGATGTCCGCCGCCCGCTGCACCAGCACGGCGCGGGCGCAGCCGGCCCGCTCCGCCGCCTCGCGCAGGCGCTGGGAATTGGAGGAATTGGGCGCGCCCACCACAACCAGCGCATCCACCCTGGGCGCGATGGCCTTCACCGCTTCCTGCCGGTTGGTGGTGGCGTAGCAGATGTCTTCCTTGTGCGGCTCGCTCAGCGCCGGGAAGCGCTCGCGCAGGATGGCGATCATTTCCGCCGTGTCGTCCAGCGACAGGGTGGTCTGAGTCACATAGGCGAGGTTGTCCGGGTCGCGCGGCATCACCTTGCGCGCATCCTCGGCGGTCTCGATCAGGGTGAAGGCGCCGTCCGGCAGCTGGCCGATGGTGCCCACCACCTCCGGATGGCCCTCATGGCCGATCAGCAGGATGTGCCGGCCCTTGCGGAAATGCACCTGCGCCTCCCGGTGCACCTTGGTCACCAGCGGGCAGGTGGCGTCGATGGCGAACAGCTTGCGGGAGGTCGCCTCGTCCGGCACCGATTTCGGCACCCCGTGGGCGGAGAAGATAACCGGCGCGGAGGTGTCCGGCACCTCGTCCAGCTCCTCCACGAAGATGGCGCCCTTCCGCTTGAGATCTTCCACCACGTATTTGTTGTGCACGATCTCGTGGCGCACATAGACGGGGGCGCCATAGAGCTTCAGCGCCTGCTCCACCGCGTCGATGGCCCGCACCACGCCGGCGCAGAAGCCGCGCGGCGCGGCAAGAAGGATCTTGAGCGGCGGCTTTGCAGCGGCATCCGGCGCTGCAGCGGGGTCCATGGCGGGCTCGATCGAGGGCATCCGGCGAATTGGCGGTCTTGGGACGCGCCTGTCAAGGGAGCGCAACGGCGCGCCGGCGATTTCGGGGCGCCGTTGCGGAACCGCCCGATTTGCGGACCTCCCGTGCAGGGCAATTGCAACTTGCCCCCGGCGCGCTTATGTTGGTCCGATCCCGGATAAAGCGATGAGTTCCGCGGTCCGCCCCAGGGGAGGGGTGGCCTTGCGAACCCGCATATGCCGACGCCAGCACATACCGACGCCAGCGCCTACACAAGCCTTGGCGTCACAGACCGAACAAGCCCGTGGACCGAAGCGTCCGACGACCAACAAGCCGCAAGAGGCCGCCATGTCGAACATACCTTTGATGCCCAAGGCCACCGCCGTCTGGCTCGTGGACAACACCGCCCTGACGTTCGAGCAGATCGGCGATTTCTGCAAGCTCCACCCCCTTGAGGTGAAAGGCATCGCCGACGGCGAGGTGGCGCAGGGGATCAAGGGGCTCGACCCCATCTCCACCGGCCAGCTCTCCCGCGACGAGATCACCATCGCCGAGAAAAACCCCGACCGCCGGCTCAAGCTGCAGGAATCCAAGGTGCGCCTGCCGGAGCAGAAGAAGCGCCGCGGTCCGCGCTACACCCCGGTCTCGCGCCGCCACGACCGGCCGAACGCCATCCTCTGGCTGCTGCGCAGCCATCCCGAGCTGAAGGATGCCCAGATCATCCGCCTGGTGGGCACCACCAAGTCCACCATCCAGTCCATCAAGGAGCGGACCCACTGGAACTCGGCCCAGCTCTCGCCCATGGACCCGGTGACGCTCGGCCTGTGCAGCCAGATCGACCTTGACCTCGAAGTCCAGCGTGCCGCCAAGGACCGTCCCGCCACCCCGATCGAGGACCGTGGCGCGACCCTGCTGCCGGCGGATGTCACCACCGGGCACGACGAAATCGAGGAGGCTCCCAAGGGCCGCGAATCCCTCGACCTGGAGACCGTGTTCGCCAAGCTCGGCGGCTCGAAGAAGAACGAAAACGAGGACGACGACGAGGATTGATGGCGGCCGCACCGGCCTTCCACCGGTGCCCAGCCTCTCCCTCTCAGGCGCCTAACAAAGAAGGCCCTCTTCCGGCGGAAGAGGGCCTTCTTTGCTTTTGCGCTGGCTGAACGCCGGGACGCCGTTCAGCATCAGGATGTGATCGCCTCAATGGGCCATCAGCACCGGCACGGTCATGGTGGCGAGGATCTCGCGGGTCACGCCGCCCATCACCAGCTCGCGGATGCGGGAATGGCCGTAGCCGCCCATCACCACGAAATCGGCGCCCTGGTCGGCCACCTCGTTGAGAATGGCCGCCGCGATGGGCTCGCCGGAGGTCACCGGCAGCTTACGCACCTTGGCGTTGAGGCCGTGGTGGGCAAGGTGGCGCACCACATCGGCACCCACGGTGTCTTCCTCGTCGCGATGGGACACCACGCGGAAGATCTCCACCTCCTTGGTACGGTGGAGCAAAGGCAGCGCCTCGGCCAGCGCGCGGGCGGCGGGACGGCTGCCGTCCCATGCCACCACCGCGCGCTCCGCGCTGAAGGGCTTGGTCTGCACGTAGGGCACGATGAGCACCGCGCGGCCCGATTCCATCAGCACCGTCTCGGCAATCACCTCTTCCGGGCCCGGCCGGTCCGGATCGGGCTGGGCTACCACCGTGAGGTCGAACAGCCGCGCCATCTCGGCGAAGCTGTTGGCGGCGACGCCGAGCGACGCGGACAGGCTGCGCACCTCGTGGGCGACCCCGGAAGCGCTTGCGGCGGCAGTGAAGCGCGCCGACGCCTTCTCGGCGGCGGCCTGGTTCTCCAGCACCTGCGCATCGATGAAGTCAGTGGGAAGGGCGCCCATGTAGAAGGGCGGCACATCGATCTCATAGGCGACCGACAGGCCGGTAAGATGGGCACCGAAATTTGCAGCGAGGCTCGCCGCGAAATCGCAGGCGCGATCCGTCTCGACCCCTTGGGCGAGATTGACCAGAATGTCGCGAATCATCACACAAGGCCCCCGTTCGGCCGTTTGAACGACGCGACCTTACCCTAAACTCGCCCAAAGTCTCGGGCCTTGATATCCCGCAAGCGACCCCACTCCTCGCGATGGGCGGCCGCCAAATGACGACGCGGCCGCCTTGGGGGAAGACGGCCGCGCCAATGGCACGATCAATGGGGGGAATGATCGAGCTGACCCGTTAACGCGGAGGAACAGCGGAGGTTCCGCATCCTCGCAAAAATTTTCTGCTCCCTTTCGGGGCGGAGGCGGCTAGATGAGTTTGCATTCTTTGCGCGTGCCCGGCGGAAGTATCATGACACCTGATCTCAGCATCGTCGTTCCGCTCTACAACGAGGCCGAAGGCCTGCCCTTCTTCCATGCCAACCTGAGCGCCGCCGCCGCCGCCGAAGCGCGGGCCCGCGGGCTCACCATGGAAATCGTCTATGTGGACGACGGCAGCCGCGACGGCAGTGCCGCGCTCGCCGCCAACCTGCCGGTGCTGGGCATCGACATCCAGGTGGTGGCGCTGTCGCGCAACTTCGGCAAGGAGGCCGCCCTCATGGCCGGCCTCGACCATGCCCGCGGCGACGCGGTGATGTTCATGGACGGCGACGGCCAGCATCCGCCGGAGATGATCCCCACCTTCCTGCGCCTGTGGAAGGACGAGGGCTACGACGTGGCCTATGCGGTGAAGGCCGACCGCTCCGACGAGGCGGCGAGCCGGCGCCTGTTCGTGCGCGCCTTCTACAAGCTTCTGAATTTCGGCGCCGCCACCGCCATCCCGGAGGATGCGGCGGACTTCCGTATCCTGTCCCCGCGCGCCGCCGCCGCCTTGCGGCGCATGCCCGAGCGCAACCGCTTCTTCAAGGGCCTGTCGAGCTGGATCGGCTTCCGCCAGATCGCGGTGCCCTACCGGCCGGCGCCGCGCGCCCACGGCTCCACCTCCTGGAGCTTCCTGCGGCTGCTCGGCCTGTCTATGGAGGCCCTGACTTCGTTCTCGCCGGCGCCGCTGCGCCTTGCCGCTGCGTTCGGCGCCATATTGGCGGGCCTCGCCCTGTTCTATGGCAGCTGGATCGTGGTGGAACGGCTCGTCTGGGGCATCCCGCTGCCGGGCTATCCCTCCATCGTGGTGGGCCTGATGGTGATCGGCGGCACGCAGCTTCTGGTGATGGGGCTGATGGGCGAGTACATCGCCCGCATCCTCTCCGAGATCAAGGCGCGCCCGGTCTATTACGTGGCCGACCACGTGCTCAACCGCGCCGCGGCCGACGCCGCCGGCCACCCGCTGGCGGGACAGCCCATAGTCGGGCAGTCCTTCGCGGGCCCCGGCCACCCCTCGGCGCTGGCGTCGAGGGCCGAGCCATGAAGCATGTGGTGCTCTGCGCCGACGACTACGCCATCTCGCCCGGCGTGTCGGAGGCCATCCGCCGGCTGATCACGGCGCGCCGGATCAACGCCACCTCGGTGATGACCGTGTTCGACGGCCTGATCGAGGAGGCCGACGCGCTCAAGGCCGCGGCCGCGGAACGCGATGTCAGCATCGGCCTGCATGTAACCCTCACCGGCACCTTTCCCCCACTTACCCGCGGCATGGCGGGAGCGAACGGCTGTTTCCCCGCCCTGTCCCAGGTGGTGCTCGCGGCCCTGTCGCGGCGGCTCGACGCCAAGGCGGTCGCGGCGGAGGTCGAGGCGCAGTTCGAGGCATTCCTCACCGCCTTCGGCCGGCCGCCGGACCATGTGGACGGCCACCAGCACGTGCATGTCCTGCCGGTGGTGCGCAAGGCCGTGCTCGCCGCCACCGCCCGCTTTGCGCCTCGCGCCTGGCTGCGGGACGTGACCCCGGCCAAGTCGGCGCTGCACGGCTTCGATGCCAAGGGCCGGCTCATCGGCGCCTTCGCCAGCGGGTTCGCGCGGGATGCCGCGCGGCTTGGCCTTGCCACCAATCGCGGCTTCGGCGGCGCCTACGACTTTTCCGCCGACCACGATTTCGCGACCCTGCTCACCCACTTCCTGAAGGGCGTGCCCGACGGGGGGCTGGTGATGGTGCATCCCGGCCGGGTGGACGATCCGCTCACCGCCCGCGATCCCCTTACCCAGCAGCGGGAGGTGGAATACGCCGTGCTCCACGGCGCCACCCTGCGCGACATTCTGGATGCCGCTGACGTCAGTCTCGCCCTGCCGGACGGGCTGCGGGCCAAAGCTGCGGCGTAAGCATGGGAGCGGAAACGAAAAAGGCTCCCCCGCAGCGCGGAGGAGCCTTCATCGTCAGGACTTCAGAGGCACAGGCCTCAGGCGAGGCCCACCTCGAACTTGGCCGCGGTCTTGGCCTTCACCTCGTCGAGGGTGACGCCGGGGGCCAGTTCCTTAAGAACCAGCGTGCCGCCACGCTTGGTGAACTCGAACACCGCAAGATCGGTGATCACGAAGTCGGTCACGTTGGTGCCGGTGAGCGGCAGGGTGCACTTCTCCACCAGCTTGGGCGCGCCGGACTTCTCCACGTGCTCCATGAGCACGATGACTTCCTTGGCGCCGGCCACCAGATCCATGGCGCCGCCCATGCCCTTCACCATCTTGCCGGGCACCATCCAGTTGGCGATGTCACCGGTCTCGGACACCTGCATGGAGCCGAGGATGGACAGGTCCATGTGGCCGCCACGGATCATGGCGAACGAATCGGAGCTGGAGAAGTAGGCGGTGTCCGGCACCTCGGTCACGGTCTGCTTGCCAGCGTTGATGAGGTCGGGGTCCTCCTCGCCCTCATAGGGGAAGGGGCCGATGCCCAGCATGCCGTTCTCGCTCTGGAAGCTCACGGTCATGCCGGGGGGCAGCGCGTTGGCGACCAGGGTGGGGATGCCGATGCCGAGGTTGACGTAGAAGCCGTCGCGGATCTGCTGGGCGGCGCGGGCCGCCATCTCGTCACGGGTCCAGGCCATCTCACTTCACCTCTTCGCGCTTGCGGGTGGTCACCTTCTCGATCCGCTTCTCGGCGCCTTTGCTGACGACGATGCGGTCCACATAGATGCCGGGGGTGTGGATGCTGTCCGGGTCGAGATCGCCGATTTCCACCAGCTCCTCAACCTCGGCAATGGTCACCTTGCCGGCCGTGGCCATCATCGGATTGAAGTTCCGGGCGGTCTTGCGGTAGATGAGATTGCCTTCCTTGTCGGCCTTCCACGCCTTGATGATGGAAAGGTCCGCAACCAGGCCCGTCTCCAGCACATAATGCTCGCCGTTGAACTCGCGGGTGGGCTTGCCCTCGGCGATGATCGTGCCGTAGCCGGTCTTGGTGTAGAAGCCGGGAATGCCGGCGCCGCCGGCGCGGATGCGCTCGGCCAGGGTGCCCTGCGGGTTGAACTCCAGCTCCAGCTCGCCGGCGAGATACAGCTTCTCGAACAGCTTGTTCTCGCCCACATAGGACGACAGCATCTTCTTGATCTGGCCGTTGGCGAGGAGGATGCCGAGGCCGAAATCGTCCACACCGCAATTGTTGGACACGCAGGTGAGGTTCTTCGCGCCAAGGTCGCGGATGGCGGCGATGAGGTTCTCGGGGATGCCGCAGAGGCCGAAGCCGCCGGCCATGATCATCATGCCGTCGGCGAGGACGCCCTCCAGGGCACTTTTCGCGTCCGGGTACACCTTGTGTCGCATCATTTCCTCCTCGGCGCTGGCGCCTCGATGACCTTAAGAGGCCGGTCCCTCAAGCGGAAGCGGGACCGAGCGGAATCGCGCGCCGCCGCGCCGTCACAGGGATGAGACCAGATGGCCGCCATCGACCACCAGCGTCGTCCCGGTCACGTAGCGGGCGGCGTCGGAACACAGGAACAGGAGCGGGCCCTCGAGATCCTCGAGGCGGCCGAGACGGCGGGAGGGGATGCGCTTGATCAGCGCCTCGCCCGCCGGGCTCGCGAAGAAGTCGCGGTTGAGATCGGTTTCCACATAGCCGGGGCAGAGCGCATTGGCCTGGATGGAATAGCGCGCCCATTCCAGCGCCATGGACCTGGTCAGCTGCACCAGGGCCGCCTTGGAGGCCGCATAGGCCGCCACCTGCCCGGCGATGCGCAGCCCGAGGATGGAGGCCACATTGACGATGCGCCCGCCGCGCCCGGTCTTCGCCATGGCGCGCGCAGCTTCCCGGCCCACTAGGAAGCCACCCTTCAGATTGGTGTCGAGGATGCGGTCCCACGCCTCGGCGGTCTCGTCCAGGAGCGGCGTGGTGCCGGTCACACCCGCATTGTTGACCAGGATGTCGAGGCCGCCGAACGCCGCCGCCACCTCGGCCACCGCCGCCGCGGCCGAAGCCTCGTCGCTCACGTCGAGAGCGATGGGCAGCGCCGTGCCGCCGGTGGCCTCGATGCGGGCGCACAGGTCGGCACAGGCATCACGCCGGCGCGCGGCGACGGCCACGCGCGCCCCGGCAGCCGCCAGACGCTCGGCAAAAAAGGCCCCCAGACCTCCGGACGCGCCCGTCACCAAGGCGGAGCGACCGTCGAGCGAAACACGAAAATCCATGGGATGCGTCTCTGGATCGTTTCTCTCACCAGCGCGAGGACCGTTGTCCGGCTCTTCGGTAGGGCGCCTGTGTTTCATAGACGTGGCGCGCGGCGGGACGCAAGGGCCAGCACCGGCCGCGTCGCATTCGGATGCGCAGAAATCGGGCTGGGTACACGGTGCCTTCCTCGCCTGAGGGCGGAGCCGGATCGAGGAATGGGCTCGGTCAGTCCCGCGCCCAGCGGTCCGCCGCCGCGTCGTCGCTGGCCTTGGCCTCGACCCATCCGCCGGCGTCGGGACCGTCCGCCCGCTCCTCCTTCTTCCAGAAGGGGGCGCTGGTCTTCAGCCAGTCCATGAGGAATTCGGCCGCGGCAAAAGCCGCCGCCCGGTGCGCCGAGGCGGTGGCGACGAACACGATGGGGTCGCCCGGCACCAGACGCCCGTGCCGGTGCACCACGATGGCGCCCAGCAACGGCCAGCGCGCGCGGGCCTCGGCCACATGGCGCTCGATCTCCTCTTCCGCCATGCCGGGATAATGCTCCAGCGTGAGCGCCGCGAGCCCCGTCCCGTCCGCTCCCGCATCGGCCCGGCACAGGCCGGTGAAGGTGACGATGCCACCGACATCGGTGCGCCCCTGCGCGAGGCGCGCCGCTTCGGCGGCCGCATCAAACGGCGCCTCCTGGATGCGGACGGAAAACACGGCTCAGCCTCCGGTCATGGGCGGGAAGAAGGCCACTTCCCGCACCCCGGCGAGGGATGCATCCGGCTTCACGTGGCGCCGATCGAGGGCGGCGCGCACCACGGCTGCATTCTCGAAGGCGTAGGCGTGGGCCTCGTCCCGCCCGGCGAGCCAACGCGCGAGATCGGCCACGGTGGCCACCTCGGCGGGCGGCGCCACCTCTTCCTCCGCGAGCCCGACGCGCTCGCGCAGCCAGGCGAAATACAGGATCTTCACCGCTCGTCCTCCACCAGGTGGCGGGCGCCGGCCCGGAAATAATCATAGCCCGTGTACAGCGTGAGCACCGCCGACACCCACAGCAGCGTGAGCCCGATGAGGTTCACCCCCGGCAGCACGCTCTCCCCCGCCGGCCCGGTGATGAGCACGCCCACGGCGACGAGTTGGAGCGTGGTCTTCCACTTGGCGAGGCGCGACACCGGCACCGAAACCCTCAGCTCGGCCAGGAACTCGCGCAGGCCGGACACCAGGATCTCCCGGCACAGGATGACGATGGCCGCCCACAGGGACCAGCCGCGGATGGTGCCGTCGGACGCCAGCATGAGCAGGCAGGTGGAGACCAGCAGCTTGTCGGCGATGGGGTCCAGCATCCGCCCGATGGCCGATTGCTGCGACCACGCGCGGGCAAGATAGCCGTCGAAGAAGTCGGTAATGGCGGCGGCGATGTAGAGCGCCAGCGCCACCCAGCGCAGCACCGCGCCGCCTTCCAGGATGTCCGACCAGAACAGGCAGGCCGCCACCAGCGGCACCGCCACGCAGCGCGAATAGGTAAGGATATTCGGCAGCGAAAGCGCATGGCCCCGCCCGCCCCGTTCGGGCGCGGATGAGGTGGGGGAACGGGTCGCTGCCTCTGCCATCGGGTCTCTTCGTCGGTCGGATGCCGCCTGTGCGTTCACATCCCGAGGGAGGTGGACGGCTTCTATTTAGGCTGCGCGGGCGGCAGGCGGAAGCCTCCGTGCAAAACCAGCAGGTCCGCGATACCGAAGCCCAGGCCTTGGACCGGGTCCGAAAGGGCGTCGCTCAAGGCCGCTCAGCCGGGCGGCCGCTCATGAAAATAATCATACACCGCCTTGGCGGTGGCGGCGTTGATGCCCGCCACCTGCTCCAGATCGGCCAGCGAAGCCCGCTCGATGGCCTTGAGCGTCCCGAAATGGCGCAGCAGCGCGCGCTTGCGCGTGGGCCCGACGCCGGCGATGGCCTGCAGCCCGGCCTCGGTGATGTCCTTCTTCCTCCGGGCGCGATGGGAGCCGATGGCGAAGCGGTGGGCCTCGTCGCGCAGGCGCTGGATGAAATAGAGCACCGGGTCGCGCGGCTCCATGCGGAACGGGGTGCGGCCGGGCAGGAAGAACTGCTCGCGCCCCGCCTCGCGGTCGAGGCCCTTGGCGATGCCCACCAGTGGCACGTCGGTGATGCCCAGCTCGTCCAGCACCGTGCGCGCCGCATTGAGCTGGCCGAGGCCGCCGTCGATGAGCACGAGGTCCGGCCAGGGCGAGGCTTCGGTGGCGTCCGGCAGTGCGTCCACCTCCTCCGGGTCGGAATCGGGTGGGGTGTCGGGTTCGACGATCAAGGGCGTCGCTTCCACCTGCGTTGGCGCGACTGCCCCCGAGAGATCGCCGTCATGGCCGGGCTCGTCCCGGCCATCCTCGCCCCGCGGCCGGGAGCTATCTTCCACTCGCATGGCTATCGACCCGGCGTGGATGCCCGGCTCAAGGCCGGGCATGACGGCTGGCGAAGGGGCTTGAGTGCTTTGGGCCTCGCTGGCGGGACCGATGTCCCCTCCCGTTGCATCCAGCTCCTGGACGCCACCTACGTCCCCTCCCTCCCCCGCCCCGTCGCGCGGCGCCTCCTTCAGCAGCCGGGAGAAGCGGCGGCGCAGCACCTCGCGCATCATGCCGAAATCGTCGCCCGGCACGATGTCCGCCGACTTGATGTTGAACTTGCGGTACTGGGATTTGCGGAAGCCTTCCGGCCCCGCCACGATCATGCCGCCCACCGCATTGGTGCCCATGATGTGGGAATTGTCATAGACCTCAATGCGCTGGGGCGGGGCCTTGAGGCCGAAGGTGGCTGCAACGCCCTCCAGCAGCTTGGTCTGGGTGGCGCTTTCCGCCAGGGTGCGGGCCAGGGCCTCGCGGGCGTTCTGCAGCGCGTGGTCCACGAGGTCGCGCTTCTCGCCGCGCTGGGGCGCCGCGATCTCGATGCGGTGACCGGTCTTTTCCGAGAGGGCCTCGGCCAGGAGCGCCTGCTCCTCCACCTTATGGGACAACAGGATAAGGCGCGGGCAGGGCTTGTCCTCATAGAATTGGGCAAGGAAGGCACCCAGCACCTCGGCCTCCGACAGGGAGCGGTCGGCGCGGGGATAATAGGCCCGGTTGCCCCAGTTCTGGCCGGTGCGGAAGAAGAACACCTCCACGCAGGTAGCCCCACCCTGCTGGTGGCAGGCGAACACGTCCGCCTCCTCCACCCCCCTCGGGTTGATGCCCTGCGAGCCCTGCACGGCGGACAGCGCGGCGAGGCGATCGCGCAGGCGGGCGGCGCGCTCGAATTCCAGCTCCTGGGACGCGGCCTCCATCTCCAGCGCCAGCTCTTCCTTCACGGCGCGGGAGCGGCCGGAGAGGAAGGCGCGGGCCTCACGCACCAGCTCCGCATAATCGGTGTGGCTCACCTCGCCGGTGCAGGGACCGGCGCAGCGCTTGATCTGGTGGAGCAGGCAGGGGCGCGTGCGGTTCTCGTAATAGCTGTCGGAGCACGAGCGCAAAAGGAAGGCCCGCTCCAGCGCATTGATGGTGCGGTCCACCGCCCACACGCTGGCGAACGGCCCGTAATAATCCCCCGGCCTGTTGCGCGCGCCGCGATGCTTGGTGATCTGCGGCGCCACGTGATCGGCGGTAATGAGGATATAGGGGAAGGACTTGTCGTCCCGCAGCAGCACGTTGAAGCGCGGCTTCAGCTGCTTGATGAGGTTGGCCTCAAGCAGCAGGGCCTCCGGCTCGGTGCGGGTGGAGACGAACTCCATGGACGCGGTGGCGGCGATCATCCGCGCGATGCGGTTGGTGTGACCCACCGGGCGCGTGTAGCTCAGCACCCGCTTCCTGATGCTCTTGGCCTTGCCCACATAGAGCACGGAACTGTCCGCCGCGATCATGCGATAGACGCCGGGGCCCGCCGGGGCATGCTTGACCGCGCGGATGATGGCATCGCGTCCGCTGGCCAGGCTTTCGGCACCGGGCGGCGGCGCGTCGATGGCGTCGAGAATAAGGAGGTCGGCCTCGTCCGCGGCCTCCATCTCGTCGGATTCGGGCGCAGGGGTGGCCTGATCGTCTCGGGCAAAGGCGATCTCGGGCGGGTCGATGGGGCGTCTGCCGGTCATGGAGCCTATGTAGTGCGCCGGGGCGTCGGATGGAATCTCCGCCGGAGCCGAAGGCGTTAACTGCCGCTCAACCACACCGCCAACGCCCGACCTACCCCGGTGGCGAACGACGCGCCGCGATCGTCTATTTTCTATTTAATTTCATATGTTTATGAAATTAACAACGCATTAGGTATGCAGGCGTCCGGCGGGTGGGGGACAGGATTAGGCAAGATTCGTCTGCGAGGGTGCGAGCACTGCCGGGGCGAAAAGGCCGGCAGGACCCTGGAGGACAGTCCATGCGTTCCCGTCTGCTTGCTTCCACCGCGCTCCTGGCGGGCGTCGTGCTCGCCGCTCCGGCGGTTGCAGCCGACCTTTCCGGTCGCTATCCCGCGCCATACGCGCAGCCCTATGTGCAGCCCGTCGCGGCCTTCACCTGGACCGGCTTCTATATCGGCGCCAATGCCGGCTACGGCTGGGGCTCCACCGTGAACAGCGATCCGGGCGGTTTCATCGGCGGCTTCCAGGCCGGCTATAACTACCAGTTCGCCAGCCCGTTCGTGCTGGGCGTGGAGACCGACTTCAATTTCTCCGGCCTGTCCGCCGGGGGCTACAGCCTCGACTATCTCGGCACCGTGCGCGCCCGCCTCGGCTGGTCGTTCGACCGCGTCCTGGTCTACGGCACGGGCGGCTTCGCCTACGGCCAGGGGAGCCTCGATGTCCTCGGCCTCTCCTCCTCCTCCACCCAGACCGGATGGACCATCGGCGCCGGCGCGGAAGTCGCCTTCGACCGAAACTGGAGCGCGCGGGCTGAGTATCTTTACGTAGACCTTGGCAGCGCAACCTATCCGACAGTGATCGGACCCGTGGACAGCGGCATCAACGCCAATATTCTACGGGCGGGTGTGAATTATCGCTTCTGAATTCGGAGGATGACCCAAGGGAAAAGATTAAGGCAAAACCTTGTACCTGTCGCAGGTTTGCCGCTTTTACCGAAGGTCACGCCACAAACCTGAATAAGTGCTAGGACTTTGCCACATCTCTGCCCGTTTTGAATTTGGGGGTGTGGCCCGTTCGCTACAGACGACCGCATCACCTGGCTGTATGACGTAACCACTCGTCGGCGAGGCCCCGGGCTGGACCGATTGACCAACAAAGGTAATGAACATGTTGAAGCGTGCACTTCTGGGCGCCACCGCCCTCGCCCTCCTCGCCGGCTCTGCGTCCGCGGCGGATCTCGCCACCCGCTATCCCGTGAAGGCGGCGCCCATTCCGGTGCAGACGTTCTCCTGGACCGGCTTCTACATCGGCGGCAACGTCGGCTGGGGCTGGGCTGACAACACCTATGACGTGACCCCGTTCGGCTCGCTCATCGGCTATTCCTACAGCCCCGGCACCGGTAACGGCTTCATCGGCGGCTTGCAGACCGGCTACAATTACCAGTTCGCCAACAACGTCGTTATCGGCGTCGAAGCCGACTTCGATTGGTCGGACATCGGCAGCTCCAGCCTTGTGGTGGGCGGCCCGTTCACCGGCGGCGCCATCTCGCAGAACATCGACTACTTCGGCACCATCCGTGCCCGCCTCGGCTACGGCATCGACCGCTTCCTGCCCTACATCACGGGTGGCGCGGCCTGGGCCAAGCAGAATTTCAGCGACTTCTACGGTAACACCTACAACGACACCAAGTGGGGTTGGACCGTCGGTGCCGGCGTCGAGTACGCCATCACCAACAACTGGACGGTCAAGGCCGAGTATCTCTATCTCGGCTTCAACAAGAACACCACCAACGACTACTTCGGCGACTCCTACTCCGTCGGCTCGAACATCAGCACCGCCAAGCTGGGCGTGAACTACAAGTTCTGATCCCGCGCTACCCGAGACGTTTCTTCGGGTGAGAGAGGGGCTCCCGGCCGTGGCCGGGAGCCCTTTTGTTTGGCCGCCCCGCTCATTGCGGACCCACGCACGCATTCGTGAATGCGAATCGGCGCTCGCCATCGCTTTGCCGCCGAGCCGCCCTTGCCCCGCCCGCGCAACGGACCAAGTTGGAAGGCGGACAGACGCGGGAGCGCGGCCATGGAACGGACGGTATTGGGCGGATCAGGCAGCATCCCTCGTGGCGCCTCCCTTGCCATGCCTGCGATCCTGCTCGCAGCCCTGCTGTCGGCCGGACCTGCAGCAGCAGCGGATCTTGGACGCCCGACGCAGCCGGCAATCCCGGCGGCGGTGCCCGCTCCGGTGTTTTCGTGGACCGGCTTTTATATCGGCGGCAATGCCGGCTATGGCTGGGGGTCGGGCCAGGACGAGCTTGGTGTGGCCGGTGTCGATCCCAAAGGATGGTTCGGCGGCGGTCAGGCCGGCTACAATTACCAGTTCAGCAACAACATCGTGGCCGGCATCGAGGCGGACATCCAGGGCGGCGACATCGGCGCCAGCGCATCCGGTCCGCTGGGTGGGCAGCTGGGTGTCCTGGGCCTGTCGAGCACCCTCGATTCGTTCGGAACCGTGCGCGGCCGGCTCGGCTACGCCTTCGGCCCGATCTTGCCCTATGTCACCGGCGGCTTCGCCTGGGGCAACAATTCCATCGATTATCTGGGCGCGAGCCAGTCGCAGACCCACACCGGATGGACCGCCGGCGCCGGCATCGAATATGCGCTGACCGACCATTGGACTGCGAAGACCGAGTATCTCTACACGGACCTCGGCTCCAAGTTCTACGACACCCTCGGCGCCAGCGCCGGCGTGACCGCGCAGACCGCCAGGATCGGCATCAACTACAAGTTCTGATCCCGCGCGCGCCAGCCGCGCCGCACATCAGGACGCCTCGACCCGGAGCGGGATCGGCTTCTCGTCGCCGCGTTCGTCGCGCACGGCGAAGTGGTAGGCGCCCTGGCTGTCGCGCGTCACCTCATAGGTGAGGCGGCTCGTGACGCGGTTATCCTTGTCGAAGGTCAGGACGCGCGGGCGCAGCGCCACGATCTCGCCTTCCGGCACGTAGACCGAATTGCAGATGATGACCTCGTCGCCCGGCTGGCAGGTGCGGGCGGCGGCGCCATTGAGCACGCAGCAGCGCGAGCCGCGCTCGCCGAGGATGACATAGGTGGAGATCCGCGCCCCGGAATTGCGGTTCCAGATCTCGACGAATTCCAGCGGCAGGATCCCCGCCTCCTCGCAATGCTCGGGATCAAGCGTGATGGAGCCGTGATAGTTGAGGTCGGCCCCCGTCACGGTCAGGCCGTGCAGCTTGCCGGCGACGATCTTACGCATGTTCAGCCGTCCTCCCCGCCGGATCGTTATCGCACTGCCCCGAGCAAATGACCCAGCCTTGTGTGTTGCTGCGTTTTCTTGACGCGACCGGTATCCATCTGGCTCGATGGAACGTGCGAAAAGCGCGCTGTGATAAGCCCTGCGGCGCCCCGTGGGAAGAGGCGCGGCATGGTTCGGCGCGATATGCCGGTAACACGGCGATGCAATTCTTGAACGTGGCGGGATGGGGGAATTGACGCCCCTCCTCGCCTTTTAAACGTTGATCGTGCTAGAGCCCGCACTCGTTGAATGATGGAAGAGGGCTGAAATGGCTCATACGGCAGCGCCCGGCACGGAGCGCGCCCGGGTTCGTCCGAAGGACGACCAGCCGGTGCGGATCGGCGTCACGGGCATCGGCATCATGGGCTCCAACCACGCCCGCGTTCTTTCCCAGCTTCCCGGCGCGGAACTCGTCGCCGTCGCCGATCCCGACCAGGAGCAGGCGCAGCGCGTCGCCAACTTCCTCGGCTGCCAGGCTGTGGGCGACCATCGCGCCCTGCTCGACCTCGGCCTTGACGCCGTGGTGGTGGCGGCCCCCACCCACCTGCATCACCCCATCGCCCTCGACGTGATCGCCGCCGGCTGCTCGGTGCTGGTGGAAAAGCCCGTCGCCTCCACGGTGGAGGAAGGCCGCGAGATCGTCGCCGCCGCCCGCGAGAAGGGCGTGACCTTGATGGTCGGCCATGTGGAGCGCTTCAATCCCGCCGTCCGGGCGGTGAAGGAGGCCATCCGCGACGAAAGCCTGCTTTCCATCGCCATCACCCGGGTGGGGCCGTTCCCGCCGCGCATGTCCAACGTGGGCGTGGTGATCGACCTCGCGGTGCACGACATCGACCTCATCCGCTGGTTCACCGGCTCGGATATCCTCGAGGTGCAGCCGCAGACCTCGGCCGCCATCGCCGAGCGCGAGGATATCGCCCTCCTCCAGTTCCGCACCACCTCGGGCGTGCTCGCCCACATCAACACCAACTGGCTGACGCCGTTCAAGGCCCGCACGGTGCATGTGGCGACCCGCAAGAAGTACGTGATCGGCGACCTCCTCACCCGCCAGGTGACCGAGCATTTCGACTACCGGCCGGACGGTTCCTATTCCACCCGCCACCTGCCGGTGGCCTACGCCGAGCCGCTGCGCGCCGAGCTGGAGAATTTCCTCTCCGCCGTACGCACCGGCCGCGCGCCGGAAGTGACCGGCGAGGAAGGCGTATCGAGCCTGGAGATCGCCATCTCCTGCCTGCCCGGCTCGGCGCCCGCCAAGGCCGCGCCGTCCGAGACGGCGGCCGAGAAGCGCCGCGCCCTGGGCTGAACACAGGCCGGCCGGGGTGGCCGTGGCCGCCTACGACTTTGCGCCCACCGCGCGGGCATGCGTCACACCGGGGGCTGTGAGTTCGGCTCACCTGCCCCGGACCAGCCCGCGCGGCGCCTGTCGAAGGGCGGGTCCGTTCGTAAAAGCCCGCCGCATCCGCGCCATTCCGCCCGTCCGACGGGCACCTGACAGGGATCATCCATGACGTCTCCCGCGACGGCCAAGCCCACCACGGCTTCCAGTACAGCGAACAACGCCCCCATCCCCTTCATCGACCTTGCCGCCCAGCGCGCGCGCATCGGCGCCCGCATCGACGAGAAGGTGCTGGACGTGCTCGCTTCCTGCCGCTTCGTGAACGGGCCGGAAGTGGGCGCCTTCGAGGAGCAGCTCGCCGCCTTCGCCGGGGCCAAACATGCCGTCTCGTGCTCCAGCGGCACCGACGCGCTGGCGCTGCTGCTGATGGCCTGGGGCGTGAAGGCGGGGGACGCCGTGTTCTGCCCGGCCTTCACCTTCTGCGCCACCGCCGAGGTGGTGCCCTATGTGGGCGCGACCCCGGTGTTCGTGGACGTGAAGGCGGACACCTTCAACATGGACCCCGAAAGCCTGGAGCAGGCCATTGCGGTGGCCGTCGAGCAGGGGCTGACCCCACGCGTGGTGATTCCGGTGGATCTGTTCGGCCAGCCGGCGGACTATGACGCCATCCTGCCCATCGCCGAGAAGCATGGCCTGAAGGTTTTGTGCGACACCGCCCAGGGCTTCGGCGGCACCTGGAACAACAAGCGCACCGGCTCCATCGGCGATGCCACCGCCACCTCCTTCTTCCCGGCCAAGCCGCTCGGCTGCTACGGCGACGGCGGCGCCATCCTCACCGACGACGCGGAGCTGGTCACCGTGCTCAAGAGCCTGCGCGAGCACGGCCAGGGCGTGGACAAGTACCAGAACGTGCGCATCGGCATGACCGCCCGCCTCGACACCATCCAGGCGGCGGTGCTGATCGAGAAGCTCGCCATCTTCGAGGAGGAGATCGCGGCGCGTGACCGGGTGGCGCGGCGCTACAACGAGCTGCTGAAGGATGTCGCCACTGTGCCGGTGGTGGACGCGCGCGCCACCTCAGTGTGGGCGCAATACACCATCCGCCTCGCCCCCGGCGTGCGCGACGGCCTCGCCGACAAGCTGAAGGCCCAGGGCGTACCCACGGCGGTGTATTACCGCCTGCCCATGCACCTGCAGCCGGCCTACAAGCACTATCCCTCCGCCGGCGCCATCCTGCCGGTGTGCGAGACCCTGGCGGAGGAGGTCATCTCCCTGCCCATGCACGCCTATCTCGACGAGACGACGCAGGACCGCATCGTCGCGGCGGTGAAGCAGGCCCTCGCCGAAGGGTGAGGGTGCGGCCACACAAGCAAAGACCACCGGAAGCGGGGGCTTCCGGTGGTCTTTTCGTTTGGGCCGACCGTCCGGCTCAGCCGTTCAAGCGAGCCCCGCCCCTCACTTGCCGCGCTTGAAGCTGTTCCAGGTCTTGGTGATGACCCGCTGCACCGGAGGCTCGTTGGTGGTGACGATGAACAGCCGCTCGAACGTCTCCTTGTCCGGGTAGATGGACGGGTTGTTCAGGATGTCCTTGTCGATGAACTTCTGCGATTCCAGGTTGCCGTTGGCATAGGAAATGAAGTTCGAGTTCTTCGCCGCCACTTCCGGCCGCATCATGTAGTTGATGAAGACGAGGGCATTGTCGATATTCTTCGCATCCTTGGGGATGGCGAAATTGTCGAACCACATGAGCGCGCCCTGCTTCGGGATCACGTAGGCCACGTTCACCGGCGGCTTCTTGGTCTTCTTCGCGGCCTCGGCGGCGCGGGTCTTGGCCTGGAACACGTCACCCGACCAGCCCACCGCCAGACAGATGTCGCCGCGCGCCAGGGCATTGATATAGCCCGAGGAATCGAACTTCTTGATATAGGGGCGAACCGACATGAGCAGTTCGCCGGCCTTGGCGATGTCGTCCGGGTTCTTCGAATTGGGATCGAGCCCCAGATACTTCATGGCGGAGGGGATCACCTCCTCCGGGCCGTCGAGGAAATAGACGCCGCAATCCTTGAGCTTGGAGAGGATTTCCGGCTTGAACACGATGTCCCACGTATTCATGGGAATGTCGCCGAGCCGTTCCTTTACCTTGTCCACATTGTAGCCGATGCCCGTGGTGCCCCACATGTAGTTGACGGCGTGGGCATTGTCCGGGTCGTAGACGGCGAGGCGCTTGGTCACCTCGGGCCAGGCGTATTGCAGGTTCGGGATCTTCGACTTGTCGAGGGTCAGGAAGATGCCGGCCTTGATCTGGCGCTGCAGGAAGGAGCCGGACGGCACCACCACGTCGTAGCCGGTCTTGCCCGCGAGCAGCTTCGTCTCCAGCACCTCGTTGCTGTCGAAGACGTCGTAGCGGACTTTGATGCCGGTTTCCTTGGTGAAGTCCTCCAGCACCGTCGGGTCGATATAATCCGACCAGTTGAAGACGTTGAGGACCTTGTCCTGGGCCGAAGCCGCGCCGGCCCAGCCCAGCGTGGCACACATGATTGCCGCTACGAAATGACGACGCATCCGCCGTTCTCCTCTGGAAAGGGGGTCATGTTTTGCAAGGTTGCCCTGAAGGTGCCCCCCTGGACCCAAGGCTATGTTGTCGCGCGAGCCCCCTCAACAGGAAACGCCACGCTTCACAAATACGTTTCGTACTCCAATGGAAGGATGACCCTGCGGAATGCAGCCAATTCCTCCCGCTTCATGGCCTCATAGATGCGCCGGTAGTCCTCCCCGAAGGTGCGGGCGATGAAGTCGGAGGCGGCGAAGCGGTCCACCGCCACCTCCATATCTGGCGACAGGGGCTCGCCGATCTGCTCGTAGGCGTTGCCTTCCAGCGGCGGCGGCGGCTCGATGCCCCGCTCCAGCCCGTCCAGCATGCCGGCGAGGATGGCCGCGAGCACGAGGTGGGGGTGAGCCTCCGCCCCGGCGATGCGGTGCTCCAGCCGGCGGGCGTGGCGCGGGCCGTTGGGCACGCGCACCGCCACCAGCCGGTTGTCGAAGCCCCAGCTCGCCGAGGTCGGCGCGTAGCTGCCCGGCACTAGCCGGCGATAGCCGTTGAAGCTCGGCACGAAAATGAGCGTGGCGTCGGCCATGCTGGCCAGCATGCCGCCCGCGGCATGGCGCAGGGCGGTGTCGCCCACCCCGTCCTCGCGGGCGAACAGGTTGCCGCCGCCATGCTCCATCAGGCTGGCATGGACATGCATCCCGTTGCCGGCGAAATCCGCCAGCGGCTTGGCCATGAAGGTGGCCTTCAGCCCATGGCGGCGTGCCACGCCGTCGATCAGCCGGCGCAGCAGCACCGCGTCGTCGGCGGCGCCGAGCGCATCCACCTTGTGGTAGAGATTGACCTCGAACTGGCCGGGCGCCGCCTCCGCGATCACGGTATCGGCGGGCAGGCCCTGCGTGACGCACGCGGCGCGCATGTCGTGCAGGACCTCGGCGTAGGCGTCGAGGTCGGACATGGCGTACATGTTCTGCCGCGCCTGCCCGGTGGCCTGGAACACCGGCTCGGGCGGCGCGCCCGGCACGTCCGACGGCTTCAGCAGGTAGAATTCCAGTTCGAAGGCGACGCAGGGGGTGAGCCCGCGCGCGGCGAAGCGCTCCACCACGGCGGCGAGTTGCTGGCGCGGATCGAGCTTCCACGGCCTGCCGCGGGCCGAGCCGTCGGGCTCGTGCATGGTGATGAGCACCTGCGCGGTGTGGCGCGACGCCCAGGGCACCGGCTTCAGCGTCCCCGGCACCGGCCAGCACAGGCCGTCCTTGTCGCCGGTCTCCATGTGGATCTCGGTGGCGTCCACCTCGCAGCCCCAGACATCGAGGCCGAAGATGGAGAGCGGGATGGCCACGCCGTCCTTCCAGATCTTGCCCAGGGAATGGCCGGGAATCCACTTGCCCCGCAGCACCGCGGAGGTGTCGGGCAGAAGAACCTCCACCACCTCCGGCACGCCGAAGGCTGTCACATAATCCGCCGCCTCGTCCGTGACCCCGAGGGCCGCGGCAGGGTCGGGTCGGCGGCCTGGAACCTGGGCCTGCATGACACTCCATTCAAAAAAGTCGATTTCCTGTTCATCCAAGCGCGAAGCTCGGGAACCTTCAAGCGCGACGATAATTATGCAACTGGAGCGGTACCGGACACATGGCCGGCCGGGCCGCCACATCGGCGCTCGCGGACGAGGAACGTGACGACCACATGACCTGGGCGGGACCAAAGCGGGGTTCACTGTCATCGGCGCGCCGCAAGGATGCGCCGGCCGTTGCCGGTCCTTCTGGCGCGGGGGCATCATGGCGCTGGTGATGCAAGCCGCGCGCGCTCCGGTCGGCGGCGGGCTGCGCCTGCCCGGCCCGACCCTGCTCCTCATCCTCGGATTTGCGGTGCTCGCGTCCATCAGCGCCATGTCCATCACGCTGGTGTACCGGGCGCAGGACGACGCCGACCGCGTCAACCATACCTTGCGCGTGATGAACGCGATCTCGCAGTTTCAGATCATGATCCGGCGGGCGGAAAGCGCCGAGCGCGGCTTCCTCATCACCGGCGGCGAAGGGTTCCTGCGCTTCTACGAGGAGTCCAAGGCCCGCGCCCTGCCGACCCTCGACGAGATCGGCACGCTGACGCTGGACAACCCCGTCCAGCAGGCCCGCCTCGCCGAGGCCCGGCCGCTGCTTCAAAGCCGGCTGGAGTCCTTCGAGCGCAGCATCGCCATGCGCAAAAGCGGCGACGTGCAGGGCGCGCAGGCCGACCTGAAATCCGACCGCTCCGAGGGCGCCATGACCCGCCTCGGCACGCTGCTCATAGAGATGAAGGCGGCCGAGGCGCAATTGCTCGAAAGCCGGGACACGGCATCGCGACACACCGCCGGCTGGCTTACCGCCGTGAGCGCCGGCGGCTTTACCGTGGTGCTCGCCCTTGGCGGCCTTGCGCTCTACCTCAACCGGCGCACCATCGCGGCGCTGGAGACGGCGCAGCAGGACCTGGAAGCCGTCAACGCCGGCCTGGAGCAGCGGGTGGCCGAGCGCACCGCCGACCTCAAGGAAGCCAACGACGAGATCCAGAGCTTCGCCTACATCGTCAGCCACGATCTGCGCTCGCCGCTGGTGAACATCATGGGCTTCACCAGCGAGATCGAGGTCATGCGCACCGACCTGTTCGAGCGGCTCGCCCAGCTGCGCGAGAAGGCCGGCGAGGGACCGGAGGCGGACGGGGAGCTTGCTGCCGATTTCGAGGAGGCCCTCGGCTTCATCAAGACCTCCATCACCCGCATGGACCGGCTGATTCACGCCATCCTCGCCCTGTCGCGGGAAGGGCGGAAGGAATTCCTGCCCGTGGACGTGGACGTGGGCGAGCTCGTCGCCAGCATCGCCGGCTCCATGGCCCACCAGATGCAGGAGGCCGGGGCGGAGATCCGGGCGGGACGGCTTCCCGTCATCCACTCCGATCGCCTGGCGCTGGAGCAGATCTTCACCAACCTCCTCGACAACGCGCTGAAATATCGTCGCGAGGGAGTACCCGGGCTGATCGAGGTGAGCGCCGTGGATACCCCCGGGTTCATCACCTTCACGGTCAAGGACAATGGCCGGGGCATCGATCCCAAGGATCGCGGCCGGGTGTTCGAGCTGTTCCGCCGCTCCGGCCGCCAGGACCGGCCGGGCGAAGGCATCGGCCTTGCCCATGTGCGGGCATTGGTGCGCCGCATGGGCGGGCTGATTTCACTGGATTCCACGCTGGGCGAAGGCTCAACCTTCAAGGTTACGCTGCCGCGCCGCCTGCCAACGGACAACGGAAAAAAGACCAATGACTGAACACGTCACCATCGTGATGGTCGAGGACGACGAGGGCCATGCGCGCCTCATCGAGAAGAACATACGTCGCGCCGGAGTACGCAACGACATCCTCCCCTTCACCGACGGCACCAGCGCGGTGCAGTTCCTGTTCGGCGCGGACGGCACCGGGCGGGAGCATATCGGCCGGGCGCTGCTGGTGCTGCTCGACCTGAACCTGCCGGACATGACCGGGGTCGAGATCCTCGCCCGCATCAAGAGCAACGAGCACCTCAGGCGCTCACCCGTGGTGGTGCTGACGACCACCGACGACAAGGTGGAAATCCAGCGCTGCTATGATCTCGGCGCCAATGTCTATGTGACCAAGCCGGTCAACTACGAGAATTTCGCCAACGCCATCCGCCAGCTCGGGCTGTTCTTCTCCGTCATCCAGGTTCCGGAGACAGACTGATGGACGGCTCCGCCCCCGAACCGTCCGCCCCGCTCCAGGACGGCACGTCCGCGCCGCCGGCGCCGCTGCGCGTGCTGTATGTGGACGATGACCCGGCGCTGGGCCGCCTGGTGCAGCGCCAGCTCGGGCGGCTCGGGTTCGAGGTGGTGCTGGCGGGCTCGGGGGAGGCGGGCCTTGCCCTCGTCGCCGCGGAGCGTTTCGACGTGGTGGCCCTTGACCACTACATGCCGGGCCAGGACGGTATCACCACCCTGCGCGCCATCTGTGCTCTCGATCGTCCCCCACCAGTGGTCTACGTCACCGGCGCCCAGGACGGCCGGCTCGCGGTGGCGGCGTTGAAGGCGGGGGCGGCCGACTATGTGGTCAAGGAAATCCAGGCCGATTTCATCGAGCTGCTGCGTGCCGCCTTCGTGGCGGCGGTGGAGCAGGTGCGCATGCGCCGCGCCCATGAGGCGGCGGAAGCGGAGATCCGCGCCGCCCGCGACCGCTTCGAGGCGCTGGCGGCCGAGCGCGCCCTGCTGCTGCGCGAGATGAACCACCGGGTGGGCAATTCGCTGCAGATCATCGTGTCGCTGCTAAACGTGCAGGCCAGCGCCACCGAGGACGGACGGGTGAAGGAGGCGCTGAACTCCGCCCGCAACCGGGTTTCGGCCGTGGCCCAGGTGCATCGCCGGCTCTACACCTCCGACCAGATCGCCACCGTCGCCCTCGACCAATATATCGGCTCGCTGCTGGACGACCTCCAAGTGTCGGCCCACCGGGACCTTGGCGGCATCACCATCACGCTCGATGCCGATCCCATCCACATCGATCCCGACCGCGCCGTGGCGGTGGGCATCATCGCCACCGAACTGGTGATCAATGCCATGAAATACGCCTATCCCGGCGGCGAGGGAGCCATACGGGTGGCGCTGAAGCGGCAGGGCGAGCGCATCGATTTCGCGGTGGAGGATGACGGGGCGGGCATGGCGGCCGCGAAAGCCGCGGAGACCGGCTCGACCTCGTCCACCGGTCTCGGCACCCGTATCGTGCGGGCCATGTCCACCAAGCTGGGCTGCGAGCCCACCCTGGATGCGCGGGACAAGGGCACCTGCGTGCGGCTCACCTTCCGCCTCGCCGAACGCTCCTGACGGCCCCGCTGGGCGGCGCCGTCAGGCATGATTCAGATGCGCGGAACGATGATCAGCCGTTCCACCGGCTTGCCGCCGAGGAGGTGGGAGGTGACGATCTCGTCAATGTCTTCCGGGGACTTGGGCGTGTACCAGATGCCCTGCGGATAGACGACCATGATGGGGCCGGCCTGGCAGAAGCTGAGACAGCCGGCGGAGGTCATGGCGATGTCGCGACGGCCCGACGCCTCCAGCTTCTTGGCGAGACGGTCCCAAAGGGGCGCCGCGCCATTGGCCCCGCACGAGCCGCGCGGATGCTGCGGCGGCCGCTGGGTGAAGCAGCAGAACACGTGGTGCGTATAGACCTGCGGGATATCGAGAACTTCGCTTTCAGCAGCTTCGGACATGACGGCTCACGGCTCGGTGGGGCTGGTCTGGAGCCATTCAAAATGTGTGCCGGATCTGCCAGAGCCTGAAAAGTCTCGTTACACCATTATATTAGTGCGAAGTGCCCCAGCCTTCGGGCGAGTGCGCGCGCCGACCAAAGCCGACAAGGGCGGGAAAGCGACACAGGAGAGCGCCGCCCCCGCCATAGGTATAGAGACGAGGTCGGCGCATCCTAGCTCGTCACCCTCCGGCTTGACCGGAGTTTCCGTCTCGGCGCTTTGCAAACCCGGCCGCGGTGTCCCGGCCGGGCCATGGGCCGTCCGGTCAAGCCGGACGGCGACGGTGCGCTATCGTCTTAAGGCGCCGTAAGGCGCCTTCTCCTCTCTCGGAATGTCACCGGGGCGCGCGCGCCTCACCGGGCGACCGGGGCTCCTCCCGCTCTGCTCACTCTTCCCCGCTCACTTGCCGGTAAAGAGCGAATCCAGCTTGCCCCCGGAGGCGAAATGCTCGGCCTGGAGCTTCTGCCAGCCGCCGAACACGTCCTCCACCTTCACCAGGCGCACCGGCGGGAACTGGGTCTTGAACGCCTCGGCCACCTTGGGGTCCACCACCCGGTGGAAGGCCTTGGCGGCAACGGTCTGGCCGGCCGGGGAATAGAGGAACTCAAGATAGGCCGTGGCCGAGGCGCGGGAGCCGCGCTTGTCCACCACCTTGTCCACCACCGCCACCGGGAATTCGGCCAGCAGGCTCACGGAAGGCACCACCGTCTCCAGCTTGCGGTCGGGATAGAGGCCCTCGATGGTGCGGGTCTCGGCCTCGAAGGTCACCAGCACGTCGCCGGTGTCGCGCTCCACGAAGGTGGTGGTGGCGGCACGGCCGCCGGTGTCGAACACCGGCACGTTGGCAAGCAGCTTCTTGACGAAGGCGTCGGCCTTGGCGGCATCGCCCTTGAACTGCTCCAGCGCGAAGGCATAGGCGGCCAGATAGGTGTAGCGCGCATTGCCCGAGGTCTTCGGGTTGGGGAAGATGACCTTCACGTCGTCCCGCACCAGGTCCGACCAGTCCTTGATGCCCTTGGGATTGCCGGCGCGCACCAGGAAGGCGGGGAAGGAATAATAGGGCGAGGCGTTGTTCGGGAACTTCGCCTGCCAGTCCTTGGCCACGAAGCCGGCCTTGGCCAGGGTGTCCACGTCGATCACCTGGTTGAAGGTGACCACGTCCGCCTCCAGCCCCTCGAGGATGGCGCGGGCCTGGCGCGAGGAGCCGGCATGGCTCTGGTTCACGGTCAGCTCCTGGCCGGTCTTGCCCTTCCAGAAGGGGATGAACTCGGCGTTCACCGCGGTGAACAGCTCGCGGGAGATGTCGTACGAGACATTGAGCAGCGTGTTCGGCCCCTGTGGCGCCGGTCCTTGCTGGGCAAAGGCCGGCAGGGTGCCGAGGGGCGCCGCGGCGGCGCCGGCGAGCGCGAGAGCAAGAACGGCGCGGCGGCTGATCATCAGGCTTCTCCATCCACATTTCACAATCGGTGAAATGTACAATTCACATGACGCATGCATAGCATGTGAAATTTGGGATGTGAACCGCCCTTGCGGCAGGTCCATCCCCTGTGGATGGAGACAGGGGGCGGCACCCACCGGCGCCGCCCCTCGCCCGTCACAGGCCGAGCTGCGCCATGCCGGCCTCAGGATAGCGCGTGCCTGCCACCGCGTCCGGAGCGAACAGGGCGTCGAGGCTGGCGATCTCCTGCGGCGTCAGGCGGATGACGGTCGCCGCCGCGTTCTCCTGCAGGTACTTGATGCGCCGGGTGCCGGGGATGGGGACCACATGCTCCTGCTTGTTCAGGATCCAGGCCAGAGCGATCTGGGCGCTGGTGGCGCCCTTGGTCTCCGCGAAGTCCTTCAACGCTTCGGTGAGCTTGAGGTTCTGCGCCAGCGCCGCCCCTGAGAAGCGAGGATTGGCGCGACGGAAATCATCCGGCGCGAGGCTGTCGGGGCTGGTCACCGCACCGGTGAGGAAGGAGCGCCCGAGCGGGCTGTAGGCAACGAAGGCGATGCCCAGCTCGCGGCAGGCGTCCAGCATCCCGGCCTCCGGATCCCGGCTCCACAGCGAATATTCGATCTGCACCGCGCTGATGGGATGCACCTTGTGGGCGCGCCGCAGCGTCTCCACCGAGCATTCCGACAGGCCGAGGAAGCGCACCTTGCCCGCCTCCACCAGCCCCTTCATGGCGCCCACGGTGTCCTCGATGGGCGTTTTGGGGTCCACGCGGTGCTGGTAATAAAGGTCGATGGTGTCGATGCCGAGACGCCCGAGGCTGGCGTCGCAGGCGGTGCGCACATAGTCCGGCGTGCCGCAAACGCCCAGGCGCTCGCCGTTTGGCCCGCGCACATTGCCGAACTTGGTGGCGAGGATCACCTGATCGCGCCGGCCCTTTAGGAAGCGCCCGAGCAGCCGCTCATTGTGGCCGACGCCGTACATGTCAGCGGTATCGAAGAAATTCATGCCCAGATCGAGGGCCGCTGCTAGGGTTGCGAGCGACTGCTCGTCATCGCTGGGGCCGTAGAATTCGGACATGCCCATGCAGCCGAGGCCGATGGCGGACACGGAAAGACCCGAGCGACCGAGAGGACGGTGGTCCATGGGGGACCTCATGACTATGAGAGGAATAGCAGGCGGCGCGACAGGCGCTGGCCGTTTATGTAAACTACACCGTACCGTTTACTTTTGTCAATGACCCGTCCCCCCGTTCCGCCCATGCCTTCTCCCGTGCCTGCCGCCGACACGCCCCCCACGGGTGCGACCAAGCCCCGCCGCGACACTCGCGGCACCACCGCCCGCATCCGCGCGGCGGCCCGCCGCCTGTTCCTGGAGAAGGGGTACGAGGGCACCTCCATGGACGCGGTGGCCGCCGCCGCGCCGGTGTCCAAGCGCACGCTCTACCAGCACTTTCCCGGCAAGGCCGAGCTGTTCGAGGCGGTGATCGACGAGGCGTGGTCCCATTTCACCCGCGCGCCCCTCATTCCCACCGAAGCAACCGGAGACCCGCGCGGCGTGCTGCGCGCCTATGTGGCGCGGTTGACCGAACACTGGGCGCGGCCCGACGTGATCCCGCTGCTGCGCCTCGTCATCGCCGAGGCGCCCCGCTTTCCTGAGCTGTCCAAGGCCTATTTCGCGGCGGGCAAGGAGCCGGCGGTGAAGGGGCTTTCAGCCTATCTCGCCAGCCTCGCCGCCGAGGGCCGGCTGCCGGCAGGGCGCGATCCGCAGCTCATGGCGGCGCAGTTTCTCGGCGCCATCAAGGAGCCCCTGTTCTGGCCGCGCGTGCTCGGGGTGCCGGTGGCGTTCGATGCGACGGAAGCGGTGGAGCGGGCCATAGACGGGGTGCTGGAGCCGGTTTAGGCACCGAAATACCGCGCCGACAGCCCTTCCCTTGCCCCTTCAGGCTCCGGCTGCTAAGAGCCGCGCCATCCGCGGACACTGCGGCATCCCATCCCACCAGCAACAGACAGGACGGTCCCCCATGGCGATCGAGCGCACCTTCTCGATCATCAAGCCCGACGCCACGCGTCGGAACCTCACCGGCGCCGTGAATGCCGTCATCGAGACGGCCGGCCTGCGGATCGTCGCCCAGAAGCGCATCCTGATGACCAAGGCCCAGGCCGAGACCTTCTACGCCGTGCACAGCGCGCGTCCCTTCTTCGGCGACCTCGTGTCCTTCATGACCTCCGGCCCGGTGGTGGTGCAGGTCCTCGAAGCCGAGAACGCCGTCGCCAAGTATCGCGAAGTGATGGGCGCCACCAACCCGGCCAATGCGGCCGAGGGCACCATCCGCAAGCTGCTCGCCGAGTCCATCGAGGCCAATTCCGCCCACGGTTCCGACAGCGTCGAGAACGCCGCGGTGGAAATCGCCCAGTTCTTCTCCGGCAACGAAATCGTCGGCTGAGCGGGGAAATCCCGGCGATGCACCCGCATCTCCGGGCCCTCGCTTGCGGCGGTAACAGGCTCGGATGCCGCAGCGCGCCAACGAATGATGCGCTGCGTCATCCGGTTTTACTTGAGACCGGACCTAAGGGCAGGTTAGCGTAGCGTCAAAATCCATAATACGGCGCACAAGACGCAGGATACCACCCGCAGAAAGCGGGGGACCAAAGGCCCGGGGTGGGTAATATGTCGCTCGATTCACCAGTGCTGTGGCTCGCGCTGCTGCAGATCATATGGATCAACGTCCTGTTGTCGGGCGACAATGCGGTGGTGATCGCGCTGGCCTGCCGGTCGCTGCCGGAAAAGGCGCGGCGCATGGGCGTCGTGCTCGGCTCCGGCATCGCGGTGGTGCTGCGCATCCTTTTCACCGGCATCGTGGCGACGCTTTTGGCGCTGCCGTGGCTGAAGCTGGTCGGCTCCCTCGCCCTCATGTGGATCGCCGTGGACCTCGCAGCCCCCAACGAAGGCGGCGATGAAGCCGTTGAGGCCAGCGACAGCCTGTGGAAAGCGGTGGGCACGGTGGTGGTGGCCGACGTGGTCATGAGCCTCGACAATGTGGTGGCGGTGGCCGCCATCGCCGACGGCAACTGGGTGCTCCTCACCTTCGGGCTTGCCATCTCCATCCCGCTCATCATCGCCGGCTCCTCGCTGGTGATGGCGCTCATCAACCGCTTCCCCCTCCTCGTCTGGGCTGGAGCGGCGCTGCTCGGCTGGGTGGCAGGCGACATGCTGCTGGGCGACGTGGCGGTGATCGAACGGATCGGCGCGGACACCACGGAGCATCTTCACCGCATCGTAGCTGCGGCGGGAGCCGTGGTCGTGGTCGCCATCGCGTTCGGACTTCACCGGTGGAAAGCGGCCCACGGACACACCGACGCCGCAGCCTGAAACGACCATAGGAAAGCGGGGCCTGCTCGGCCCCTTTTTCTTGACCCCACAATGACGTAACGTCATCGAAAGGTTCGCCTCGACTTCCGCTTGGGAATGAGACACGCACACCTGTTGCGGGCGCGTGGTGGTCCAGCGCGCTGCATGGAGTGAACGATGGATTTTACCGCCCCCACATTCTGGGTCTCGCTGCTGCAAATCATCTGGATCGATCTCTTGCTGTCCGGCGACAATGCGGTCGTCATCGCGCTGGCCTGCCGGTCGCTGCCGCCCAGTCAGCGCAAATGGGGCATCCTGCTCGGCGCCGGTGCGGCCGTGGGGCTGCGCATCCTGTTCGCCCTCGCCGTCTCCGCGCTGCTCGGCATACCATTCCTGAAGGTGGCAGGCGGCCTGCTGCTGTTCTGGATCGCCATCAAGCTGGTCACCGACAATGACGGCGACAGCCACGAGGTCGCGGCGTCCGACAGCCTGTGGAAGGCGGTGCGCACCATCGCCATCGCCGATGCCGTCATGAGCCTCGACAATGTGGTGGCCATCGCCGCCGCCGCGCGCGGCCACTGGGAACTGTTCGTGTTCGGGCTGCTGCTGACCATCCCGCTCATCGTCTTCGGATCGCAGCTGCTACTGCGGCTTTTGACCCGCTTCCCCATCCTGATCTGGGCCGGTGCGGCGCTGCTGGGCTGGATCGCCGGCGAGATGCTGGTGGGCGACGTGATGTCCCTCAACGCCCTTCAGCACCTGGACCCGTCGCTGGTGAAGATGGACGACCACGGCATGCACCCGGCCCCGCTGCCCCACTATGTGGCAAGCGTCATCGGTGCCGCCATCGTGCTGGGCGCCGGCTATGTGCTGCGCAACCGGGCGCGGGCCATCGCCCAGGCCGGGCACGGCGCCTGAGCCGAGCCGGCGGGAAAAGAGGGGGCGACGGCGACCGTCTCCCCCTTTATCCTGAGGGCATGAACGTGCATGCCCCGAACACGTCGCCGCAGGCCTCCGTTACGGCTGCCCGCCCGGTCCAGACGCGCGCCTCCGTGTGCCCCCACGACTGCCCCTCCACCTGCTCCCTGGAGGTGGACGTGATGCCCGACGGCCGCATCGGCCGCGTGCGCGGGGCCAAGGCCCAGACCTACACCGCCGGCGTCATCTGCGCGAAGGTGGCCCGCTATGCGGAGCGGGCGAACCATCCCGAGCGCCTCACCCATCCTTTGATGCGCAGCGGCCCCAAGGGCTCCGGCCAGTTCACCCGCATCTCATGGGACGAGGCCCTCGACCGCATCGCAGCAGGGCTGCTGGAGGCCGAGCGCACGCACGGCGCCCAATCGGTCTGGCCTTATTATTATGCCGGCACCATGGGCCTGGTGATGCGCGACGGCATCAATCGGCTGACCCATGCCAAGGGCTATTCCCGCTTCTTCGCCACCATCTGCGTGAACCCGGCCTGGAGCGGCTACATGGCGGGGGCCGGGCGCATCTCCGGCGCCGACCCGCGCGAGATGGCGGCCTCCGACCTCATCACCCTGTGGGGCACCAACGCGGTCTCGACCCAGGTCAATGTGATGACCCACGCCATGCGCGCCCGCAAGGAGCGCGGGGCGAAGCTTGCGGTGGTGGATGTCTATCGCACCCCCACCATGGAGCAGGCGGACCTTCCCCTCCTCATCCGCCCCGGCACCGACGGGGCGCTCGCCTGCGCCGTCATGCACGTGCTGTTCCGCGACGGCCACGCCGACCGCGCCTATCTCGACCGCTACGCCCGCGACACCGAGGCACTCGAAGAGCACCTGAAAACCCGCACGCCGGCATGGGCCGCCGCCATCTGCGGGCTCTCGGTGGACGAGATCGAGACCTACGCGCGCCTCGTGGGCACCACGCCCCGCGCCTTCTTCCGCGTCGGCTACGGCTTCTCCCGCTCCCGCAACGGGGCGGTGAACATGCATGCCGTGGCCTCCATCCCGGTGGTGGCGGGCAGTTGGCAACATGAGGGCGGCGGAGCGCTGCATTCGCTGTCAGGCACCTATGGCTGGCGCAAGAAGATGATCGAGGGGCTGGACAAGCTGGATCCGAGGACCCGCCAGCTCGACCAGTCCCGCATCGGCCCCATCCTGATGGGAGAGGAGGACGCACTGGCTGGCGGGCCGCCGGTGAAGGCGCTGTTCATCCAGAACACCAATCCGGTGGCCATCGCCCCGGAGCAGGAGAAGGTGCGGGCCGGATTCCTGCGCGAGGACCTGTTCGTGGCCGTACACGAGCAGTTCATGACCGACACGGCGCTCCTCGCCGACATCGTGCTCCCCGCCACCATGTTCACCGAGCATGACGACCTCTACCAGGCCGGCGGGCACCCCCACATCCAGCTCGGTCCGAAGCTGGTGGAGCCGCCGGGCGAGTGCCGCTCCAACCATGAGGTGATCGCTGCCCTGGCCGAGCGCCTGGGCGCGGAGCACCCCGGCTTTGCCATGAGCCCGCGCGACCTCATCGACTGGACCCTGCGCGAGAGCGGCCGCGCGCCCGTCAATGAGCTGGAGAAGGCGCGCTTCATCGAGGTGGCGCAGAGCTTCGAGGACGCGCATTTCCTCAATGGCTTCGGCCATCGCGACAAGCGCTTCCACTTCGCCGTGGACTGGGCCAACCTCGGCTTTCCGGCCCCGGCCAAGTTCGGCCCGGTGGCGGACATGCCGTCTTTGCCCGACCACTGGGCGGTGATCGAGGAAGCGACGCCCGAGCACCCGTTCCGTCTGGTGACCGCGCCGGCGCGCAACTTCCTCAATTCCTCCTTCACCGAGACCCCCACCTCCGCGGCACGGGAGGGCGAGCCCTCGCTGCTGATCCATCCGGAGGATGCGGCGGCTCTGAAGGTGGCCGACGGCGACCTCGTGGCGGTGGAGAACCCCCGCGGGCGAGTGGTGCTGAAGGCGCGCCTGTTCGACGGCGTGCTGCGGGGCGTGGTGGTGTCGGAGCAGATCCAGCCGGCGCGGGCCCATCGCGAGGGCCGCGGCATCAACACCCTGACCGGCGCCGATCCGGTGGCCCCGGTGGGCGGCGCCGCATTCCACGACAACCGCGTGCGGCTGGAGAAGCTGGCGGATTGACATTGGACAGACCCTCTCCGCTCGCGGAGAGGGGGCGTCTCACACCGCCGGCACCACCAGCGGTTTCAGCCCGCCCTTGGCGCCCGCGATCGCCACCCGCTCGTCTTCGACCGTCAACCGGCCGGCGGCGAGGAGTTCCAGGCCCTTGGGATAGATGATGTGCTCTTGTTCCAGCACTCGGTCGGCGAGCACGTCCGGCGTGTCGCCGGGCTCGATGGGCACCACGGCCTGCAGGATGATCGGCCCCTCGTCCATCTCCGCCCGCACGAAATGCACGGTGCAGCCATGTACCCGCACCCCGGCCTCAAGCGCCCGTTCGTGGGTGTGCAGGCCCTTGAAGCTCGGCAGCAGCGAGGGATGCACGTTAATCATGCGGTTGCGCCAGCGCTCCACCAGCCAGGGGGTGAGCAGGCGCATGAAGCCGGCGAGGCAGACGATCTCAATGCCCTCCGCCTTCAGGTGCGCATCCAGCGCCGCGTCGAAGGCGAGGCGATCGGAATAGCCCTTGTGGGAGAGCACCAGAGTGGGGATGCCATGATCCTTGGCGAAATCCAGCCCAGCCGCATCGGCGCGGTTGGAGAGCACCAGGGCGATCTCGGCCGGAAAGTCTTCCTGTTCGGCCGCGCGCACCAGCGCCGCCATATTGGAGCCCCGGCCCGAAATGAGGACGGCGGTGCGGCGCGGCGCCTCACTCGACCCAGCGCTCACGACGCGAATCCGAAATCAGTAGTGCCTTCATAGGCCACATGGGCCGGCCCCTCACCGGGCTCGATGACGCCGAGGCGGATGACGCACTCGCCGGCATCGGCGAAGGCGTCAGCCACGGTCTCCTCCTCCTCGGCCGGCACCACCACGGCCATGCCGACGCCGCAGTTGAAGGCGCGCAGCATCTCCTCCGGTGCCACGGCGCCCACGGTGGCGAGCCAGCGGAACACCGGCGGCACCATGAGATTGGTGAGGTCGATGCGGGCCAGCGTGCCCTTGGGCAGCACCCGCGGCAAATTCTCGGTGATGCCGCCGCCGGTGATGTGGGCCAGCGCCTTCACCGAGCCGGTGGAGCGGATCACCGACAGCACGCTCTTCACATAGAGCCGGGTCGGGGTGAGAAGGGCCGCGCCCAGCGTCTGGCCCGCCTCGAACGGTGCGGCGTCGGACCAGGCCAGGCCCGAACGCTCGACCACGCGGCGCACCAGCGAATAGCCGTTGGAATGCACCCCGGCGGAGGCAAGGCCGAGGATCACGTCGCCCGGCGCCACATCCTTGCGGGGCAGCAGGTCGCCGCGTTCCACCGCGCCGAGGGAAAAGCCGGCGAGATCGTAGTCGCCGTCCTTGTACATGCCCGGCATCTCGGCGGTCTCGCCGCCGATGAGGGCGCAGCCTGCCTCCTTGCAGGCGCGGGCGATGCCGGCGACGATATGGGCCCCCACCTCCGGCGCCAGCCGGCCGGTGGCGAAATAGTCGAGAAACAGCAGCGGCTCCGCGCCCTGCACCACCAGGTCGTTCACGCACATGGCGACAAGGTCGATGCCGATGGTGTCGTGCACGCCGGTGTCGATGGCGATCTTGAGCTTGGTGCCCACCCCGTCCGTGGTGGCGATGAGGAGAGGGTCGGCGAAGCCGGCCGCCTTCAGGTCGAACACCCCGCCGAATCCGCCGATGTCCGCGTCGGCGCCGGGGCGCGCGGTGGCCTTCACCAGCGGCTTGATGAGATCGACCAGGCGGTTGCCCGCGTCGATGTCCACGCCCGCGTCGCGGTAGGAAAGTCCGTCCTGAGCCATGAAGTCCTCGTATCTGGCGCGGGGCTTAGCTTTGAATGCGGGGCAAAGCAAGGCAGGGCGCGCAACCGGGCCATGCGCGCCCGGGTTATCCGCCCTGTTCACGGCCCCGGCCGGCAGGCCTTCACCATGTCCGCCACCGCCGCTACATCCTTGCGGGACGGCAGGGTGCGGCGCCAGACCAGGCCGATGGTGCGCGCCGGCACAGGATCGGGGAAGGGCAGCAGGCGCACCCCCGCCAGGCGCCCGCCCTCGGCGCGCACGAACAGGTCCGGCAGCAGGGTGATGCCCTGCCCGTTCGCCACCAGTTGCGCCAGGGTGGCGAGGCTGGAGGCGCCGAAGCGGCGCAATTGCCGGGCATCCACCTTGCGGCAGACGTTGAGCGCCTGGTCGCGCAGGCAGTGCCCATCCTCCAGCAGCAGCAGGTCGGCGGCGAGGATGCTGTCGGGCGACGCCTGCGGCCCTGGGAAGTCCGTCGATGCCTCCGGCACCGCGAGGACAAAACGGTCCTCGAACAGGGCCATGGCTTCCAGCGCCGGGTGCTCGACCGGCAGGCTCAGGATGACGAGGTCGAGGTCCCCCTGGACGAGGTCCGCTACCAGATGCTCGGTCTGGCTCTCCCGCAGCGCGATTTCCAGCCCCGGATGGCTCCGCGCCATCTCCGGCAGCAGTCGCGGCAACAGATAGGGCGCGATGGAGGCGATGACACCAAGGCGCAGCCGCCCCTCCAGCAGCCGGCCGCTGTCGCGGATGGTGCGCTCCATGTCGGCCAGCGCCGCGAGCACGCCCCGGGCCCGGCCGGCCGCCTCCTCCCCCACCGGGGTGAGCCGCACGCCACCGCGCCCGCGCTCCAGAAGGCGCACGCCCAGCATCTCCTCCATCTCGCGGATCTGCATGGACAAGGCCGGCTGGGTGACCGCGCAGTCTTCCGCCGCCCGGCCGAAATGCCGATGGCGGGCCAGGGCATCGAAATAGCGCAGCTGACGGATGGAAAGCATACGATCAGATTATCTTATCGAATCTTGAACGCAATCTGATTTGTAGTCAGTCCCGGAGACGCCCATCCTGCGCTCGTGATTTTCGCCCTCCGGGCCTTTTCAGGGAGCCCATTCATGACGCGACCCACACTCACCACCACGGCCGGCAACCCCATCGCCGACAATCAGAATTCGCTGACCGCCGGCGAGCGCGGCCCGGTGCTGATGCAGGACTACCAGCTGCTCGAGAAGCTGGCGCACCAGAACCGCGAGCGCATCCCCGAGCGCGTGGTGCATGCCAAGGGCTGGGGCGCTCACGGCACCCTCACCATCACCGGCGACATCTCGAAATACACCAAGGCGGCGGCGCTCCAGCCCGGCGCGCAGACCCCCATGATCGCCCGCTTCTCCACCGTGGCCGGTGAGCTGGGCGCGGCGGATGCCGAGCGCGACGTGCGCGGCTTCGCCCTCAAATTCTATACGCCGGAAGGCAACTGGGACCTCGTAGGCAACAACACTCCGGTGTTTTTCGTCCGCGACCCCTACAAGTTCCCGGACTTCATCCACACCCAGAAGCGCCACCCCAAGACCAACCTGCGCTCGCCCACCGCCATGTGGGACTTCTGGTCCCTGTCACCGGAGAGCCTGCACCAGGTGACCATCCTGTTCTCCGACCGCGGCCTGCCCGTGGGCGTGCGGAACATGAACGGCTACGGCTCGCACACCTATTCCTTCGTCAACGCGGCTGGCGAGCGGTTCTGGGTGAAGTTCCACTTCAAGACGCTTCAGGGCCATGAGCACTGGACCAATGCGGAGGCCACGCAGGTGGTGGGCCGCACCCGCGAATCCACGCAGGAAGACCTGTTCGGCGCCATCGAAGCCGGCAACTTCCCCAAGTGGAAGGTGCAGGTCCAGATCATGCCGGAACTGGATGCGGAGAAGACCTCCTACAATCCGTTCGACCTCACCAAGGTGTGGCCCCACGGCGAGTATCCGCCCATCGACATCGGCGTGATGGAGCTGAACCGCAATCCGGAGAATTATTTCGCGGAGATCGAGCAGGCGGCGTTCTCACCGTCCAACATCGTGCCCGGCATCTCGTTCTCGCCGGACAAGATGCTGCAGGCCCGCATCTTCTCCTATGCGGATGCGCACCGCCACCGCATCGGCACCCATTACGAGCACCTGCCGGTGAACGCCCCCAAGTGCCCGGTCCATCACTATCACAAGGACGGCGCCATGCGCTTCTTCCCGCAGGTGACGGGCAGCACCGATGCCTATTACGAGCCCAACTCGTTCGGCGGTGCGAAGGAAGACGCCAAATATGCCGAGCCTCCGCTGAAGATCTCGGGCGATGCGGAACGCTACAACCACCGCATCGGCAATGACGACTTCTCCCAGCCGCGGGCGCTGTTCGAGCTGTTCGATGCCGGCCAGCGGGCGCGCCTTTACTCCAACCTCGCGGCGGGCATGTACGGCATCCCGCAGGAGATCGCGGACCGGCAGATCGCGCTGTTCACGCAGATCCACCCGGAATACGGGGCGGGGGTGCGCGCGGCGCTGGAGCAGGAAACCCGCCAGAAGGCGGCGGAAACGGCGCAGCAGCAGAAGAATCCATCGGGTCCCGTCGCCGCCGAGTGAACGGCCGGGAAGATGCGGGGGACGCCGGGCGGCTCACCGCCCGGCGCCCGGAAAGGGGATGGGCTCCGACCCATCCCCTTTTTGATTCGCGGAGTCCTCGCCTTCGCTCAAGCGCCACGCGGGCTGGACGTTGCCTTCGCTCAGGCGCCCGCGCGGGCTTGGGAAGCTCAGTCCTCCAGCACCTTCAGCTTGAACAGCAGGCCGGCCAGATAAGCACCCACCAGCGGCACCACGATGAACAGCCAGAGCTGGCTGATGGCCTTGCCGCCGGCGAACAGGGCCGGTCCGATGGAGCGGGCCGGGTTCACCGACACGCCGGTGACCGGGATGAACACGATGTGGATCATCACCAGCGACAGGCCGATGGCGAGGCCCGCCGCCTGGGTGATGCCGGCCTTGGAGGTGGAGCCGAGGATCACCACCAGGAACACGAAGGTGCCCACCAGCTCCGCCACGATGGCCGCGCCGAGCCCGTAGCCGCCGATATAGCCCTCGCCCCAGCCGTTCTGGCCAAGGCCCGAGGTCGCCACATCGAAGCCGGCAAGCTTGCCCGAGGCAATGACGAAGAGGATGGCCGCGCCGGCGATGCCGCCCAGCACCTGGGCGACGATGTACATGGGCACCTCAGAGGTGGGCAGGCGCCCTGCCGCCCAGACGCCGATGGTGACCGCCGGATTGATGTGGCAGCCCGACACGTGGCCGATGCCATAGGCCATGGAGGTGACCGCAAGGCCGAAGGCGAACGCGATGGCGAGCATGCCGATGGGCGCCGAGCCGTAGCCCGTCAGCACCGCAGACCCACACCCGAACAGCACCAGCACCGCAGTGCCGATGAACTCGGCCACATACTTGTTCATGCCAACCCCTCCCCGAACGGCGCACCGGCCGGCCCGGAATTCCAGGCATGGCCCGCGTGCGCGCTCTCCCAAGTTTGGAACCGGATTCACCCATCGGGCTCATGGGGCCCTGATCGGATCCGGCTCCGGTGCGCAAGATCCCATCAGGCCGGCGCCCCCGCCCAGCGAAATCCCCATCAGGGTAAAGATCAAGCCCACAACCCCAAAGCACGCGATCTCTCCACCAAATCTTTCCGCGCGCGCGACGCGGGCTCCGGGGCCTGCTCGCGGAAAGATGAACAAATCCTGACCAAGCAGATGCACCCGGTTCAGGTCGCCGAGCGTATGACACAGGCATGCATCCTCCGTTGGGGGGACGACCGGGGGTTCCGGCTGTCCTATGCCCGGCGCAGCGACACACCAAGCTCCGGAGCGCCACTGGGCGAAACGGGGGGCGGTTCAGGTGAAGGGAACGCGGCAAGCCAGATCGTCGAGGCCAGATCTTCCAGCTCTGGTCTTTCCGGTCGGTGAAGCCGCCTTCCCACAGGAACTTGTTCGAGAGACAGCCATGAAACGGTCTTCCATCATCGCCATGGTCGGCGCCACGCTCGTCGCAGCGAGCCTGTTCGGCGGCGACCTCGTGCGGGCGTTCCCGACCAGCGGCCCGGATGCCGCGGTTGCCACCAGCGGCGCGCCCTACCGGTGGCAGGGCTACTGGAGCACCCCGGCCGCCGAAGCTGCGGGCGCCGGTAGCCTCTGCCCCTTCCGCAAGACCCTGTCGGTCTCGTGGGAAGGCCCCCGGCTGAAATGGCAGCGCTCCTGCGGCGCGCCGGCCTGAGCAGGCGGGCGGCGGCCCTTCGATCCCGATCCGTCCAGGGGATCGGGATCGGGCTGGGGCCGGCGCCCACCGACATGTGAATGGAACGGTGGTTAGCGCCGCCTCAAGGTACCGCTGACGCTTGCCTGAGAACATGCTAGTCGTCCTGCCGCCCCGACGGATCGGAAGGAAGTGACTTCATGACGCGACTCTGGACCGGCGTCTCGGCCGCCGTCCTCTCCGCCGCCCTGCTCTGGAGCACGAGCGGCCAGGCCCAGCCCGCACCGGCGTCCCAGGGCCAGGATGCAGCCGGCCAGCAGGCGCCCCTAGCGTGGCCGCGGGACTTTCCTCTCCCCGGCGATCAGCTGCTCCAGCTCTACCAGCCCCAGATCGACAGCTGGACCGGCGATGTGATGTCCGGCCGCGCGGCAGTGGCCATCGGCCCCAAGTCCGGCACGCCCACCTACGGCATGGTGCGATTCTCGGCCCGCGTCGCCGTCGACAAGCCGGCCGGCCTCGTCCACCTCGCCACCATCTCCATCGAAGGGGTGGAGGTGCCCACCGAGCCGGCCAAGGCCTCCCTCATCCGCTCCACGCTTCAGTCGCGCCTGCCGGCCAACGGCATGACCGTGCCGCTCGACCAGTTGCAGGCGAGCTACGCGGTGAACCAGGAACTGGCGAAGCTCAAGTCCCAGCCGGTGGACAACACCCCGCCCCAGATCCTGTTCGCCACCACCACCACCGTGCTGGTGCCCGTGGCTGGCACGCCGGTGCTGCGGCCCATCTCCGGCGCGCCCACCTTCCAGCGCGTGGCCAACACCCGCCCGCTGCTGCTGCTTGACGAGGCCGGCACCTATCATCTGGAGGCGGGCGGCCACTGGTATGAGAGCCCCAGCCTCACCGGCACCTGGATCCTGACGCCGCAGATTTCGGATGCGCTCTCCGCCGCCGCCAAGGCCGCGACCCAGGAGCAGGCCGCCGACCCGCTGCTCGACGCCAAGGGCAAGCCCATCAATCCGGCCCCCGCCATCCTCGTCGCCACCCAGCCGGCGGAACTGATCCAGTCCAACGGCCCGCCGCAGATGCTGCCGGTGGCCGGCACCAACCTGCTGTCCATGAACAATGCCGACCACGCGGTGTTCATGGAGACCACCTCCAACACCTATTACATCCTGCTCTCCGGCCGCTGGTTCCGCGCGCCCGACCTCAAGGGGCCCTGGGCCTTCGTGGCCAGCGATGCGCTGCCGAAGGATTTCGCGAAGATCTCGCCCAATGATCCCAAGGCCAACGTGCTGGTCTCGGTGGCCGGCACGCCGCAGGCCAAGGAGGCGGTGATCGCCGCCACCATCCCGCAGACCGCCACCGTGAAGCGGGACGTGCCCCTGAAGGTGGCCTTCGATGGGGCGCCGCGCTTCGAGCCCATCCCCGGCACCGGCCTCCACTACGCCATCAACACCCCGACGCCGGTGATCCAGCTCGATACCGAGCGCTATTATGCGGTGAACAACGGCATCTGGTTCGTCGCCGAGACCGCCACCGGCCCGTGGCGCGTGGCCGACGTGGTGCCGGACGTGATCTACACGATCCCGGTCTCCTCGCCGCTCCATTACGTCACCTATGTGCGGATCTATGCCTCCACCCCGGAAGCGGTGGTGGTGGGCTATACGCCGGGCTACATGGGCGTTGTCGTCGCGCCGGGCGGCACCGTGGTCTACGGCACCGGCTACACCTGCCCGGGCTATGTGGGCACCTACTGGTTCTCCTGCCCGGTCACCTATGGCGTCGGCGCCGGCTTCGCCCTCGGCGTGGCGGACGGCTTTGCCTTCGGCTTCGCCGCCGGCTGGCCCTGGGGCGCGGCGGTGACGCCCTATTGGGGTCCGTACTGGCACCCCTACGGCCCCTATCCCTATGGTCCTTATGGCCCTTGGGGTGGCCACTGGGGCTATACCAACATCAACCAGACCAATCTCTATGGCCGCTGGGGCGGCGCCGCCACGGTGAACCACGCCTGGGGCACCACCTGGAACGGCACCGAATGGTCCGGCCGCGACTGGCACGGCACCACCGCGGGCGGCACCGGCTTCACCGGCCGCTCGGCCGCCGCGTTCAATCCCTATACGGGCAACTACGCCGCCGGCGCCGAGAATGCCCGCTACAATCCCACCACCGGCGCCCGGGGCGAATCCCGCGCCGGGGTGGAAGGCAACGCCTATACGGGCAATGCCGCCGCAGGCCGCGAATCGGCGGGCTTCAACCCCACAACCGGCACCGGCCACGCCTCCCAGACCGCTGTTACCGACCATGACGGCAAGGTGAGCGTGGACAGCCGGGGGGTCGCCGGCAACGTGAAGACCGGCAACGCGGTCGCCTGGAACAACGGCCACGTGGCCGTGGACCATGACGGCAACGTCTACCAGCACAGCGACACCGGCTGGGCCAAGAACACCGGCTCGGGCTGGCAGAACGTGGACCGCACCGCCGACACCAGCCGCCTCGACGCGGAAGAGCATGCCCGTTCCGTGAGCCAGCAGCGGGTGTCGAGCTACGGCGGCGACCACTACGGCGGTGAAGGCTACGGCGGCGGCGAACGCTTCGGTGGCGGCTTCGAGGGCGGCGAGCGTTATGGCTCGGGCGGCTTCGACCGGGGCTTCGGCGGATTCGGCGGCGGCGACCGCTTCGGTGGTGGAGGCTTCCGGGGCGGCTTCGGCGGCGGCTTCCGTCGCTGAGTTGATCGGACGGGCCGGCGAGCAGCACGCCCGTCCCTCGACTCCCGGAAAGCGAGCACCCCGCGACTTCCGGGCCGGGGGTGCTCCGCTATCCTCGGTCCGCTATCCTCGGGGGCACCAGCAAGGCGCAACCCTGACTGGGTCGATCGGGACTTTATGCCGCCGGCCGGCCCGGCCAAGCCAACCGCTTCAGGCCGCGACCCGCGCGCGCCGGCTTTCGCCCGAAAGAATGCGCTGCACGTCGGTGGGCGCGAATTCCTCCGGCACGGCGCACAGGCGGGTCCTGACCGCGAAACGGGCAAAGCGGGGATCGGCGGTGGCCACCGTGAACGGAATGGCGAGCACATAGCCCGCCAGCACCGGCGCCGCCCACAAGATCAGGCCGGGTGACACCACAGCGAGCCCCGCCGTCACCGCAACGCCGAACACCGTCTGCGGCCAGAGGGCCCGCGCCGCTGCACCCCAGCTCACCCCATGGCCGTCGCGGGCTTGCGCCATCCAGCCGGAGCGGGCGCGACCCAGCATCAGCCGGCCGATCTCCAGGGTCACCGCCAGCGCGGTGATGGCCGAGAGCAAGAACGAAAACACCAGCTCCACCACCACCGACACGGCAAAGCGCCCTGCCCCGCCATAGCGCGCGACGCCGCCCGGCGTCAGCGCCACGTCGGCGACGCCGGCAAGCTTCGGCGCCAGCGCCAGCAGCAGCATGCCGCCATAAAGCCCCATGGCGAGGCCGGCGGGATAATCCGGCATCCCCGCCGCCTGCGCCGCCGCGAACGGCAAAAGCGCGATCAACAGCGGATGGGCCGGCACGGTCACGAACATGAGGATGGCCCAGACCAGTTGGAACCTGCTCATGGGCTTGAGGCTAGCGGCAAAGCCGGGCTGCGCCAGCAGCCGCAGATATTGCAGGTTGCCGAGGCACCAGCGCAGGTCGCGCGACACGAAGTCGGTGACGGCCGGCGGGTTCTCCTCATAGCTCTCGCTCTCCACCGGCAGGACACGCACCTCATAGCCGGCCCGGCGCATCAAGGCCGCTTCCACCTGGTCGTGGGAGAGGATCGGCCCGCCCAAAGGCGGAGCGCCGGGCAGGTGCGGCAGATGGCAGAAGGCGCGGAACGGGGCGATGCGGATCAGCGCGTTGTGGCCCCAGAAAGGACCGCACTCCCCCGCCCACCAGGAGGCGCCGAGGGTGTAGCAGCGCATGCCGTGACGCATGCCGAACTGGAACATGCGGGCAAAGGCGCTCTTTGCCGGGAGCCCCACAACCAGGCTCTGCAGGATGCCGAGGCGCGGATGGGCCGCCATCAGGCGCGCCATGCGCAGGATGGTGGACGCGCCCATGAGGCTGTCGGCATCCAACGGCAGCATGAAGTCGTAGCGCGCGCCGGCGGAGAGGCAGAAATCGCGGATGTTGCCAGCCTTGAAATCGGTGTTCTCCGCCCGGCGGCGATAAAAGATGCGGGACGCTCCCTCCTCGCTCCGCCACGCCGCCACCGCCGCCTCTTCCGCCGCCGCGATCTCCGGGCGCGAGGTGTCGCTGAGCACATGGAAATCGAACAGGGCGCCGTGGCCGCTGGCGTCGAGGTCGGCCTTCACCGCCCTGAGGCGCGCCAGCGCCCGCGCCGGATCCTCATTGCGCACGGTGAGCAGAATGGCGGTGCGCGCGGTGAGCGGCCCCTGCGGCTCCGGGGCGAGGAAGGGCGCCGCCGCCTCCACCCCGCGCCGACGGGCGTGCAGCAGCGCGAGCCCGGTGATCGCGTTCCAGAACCCGATGGCGTTCCAAGGCGTTATGGCGAGGGCGCACAGGAGGATGAGGCCATCCACAATGGTAAATCCGCCATGGGCGCCCAGCGCGGCGACCCCCGCCAGCACCACCAGCAGCGTCAGGGCGTTGGCCACCAGCATGAACATCCGGCGCCGGGCGAGGGCCGCCATCGGCTGGAGCAGGGCCGGGGTGAAATCAGCGGCGGGGCTCACTTCAGGCGGTGGACCGGACCTCGAAGACATGCATAGCTCCAACTGCCGGACCCGGCTCAAGGCTGAAAACGCATCCCGCACCCGCCGCCGGCAAGGCCACGGCAGTATCCGCAAGCGCTATACGAAAGCGACGGCATGGCAGCCCTTGATGCGTCAAAATGTCTCAAATCCGCCGAGTGCCGGGCACTCTGGACCGTCGGCCCCGGCACTGCGGCCCTGCGCGCGGAAGACCTGGCACCCCCCGGCCCCGACGCGGCGCAGGTCGCCACCGTGTGGAGCGCCATCAGCCGCGGCACCGAACGCCTCGTGTTCCAGGGCCTCACCGATCCCGTCCACCGCGACCGCATGCGCGCGCCGTTGCAGCAGGGCGACTTTCCCTTCCCGGTAAAATACGGTTATTGCGCGGTCGGCCGGGTGGAGGCGGGTCCCGAAGCGCTTGAGGGCCGCCTCGTCTTCGCCCTCGCCCCGCACCAGACCCGTTTCAATGCTCCCGCATCCCTGCTGACGCCTCTGCCGGAGGGCCTGCCGCCCCGCCGGGCGACGCTTGCCGCCAACATGGAAACCGCCCTCAACGCCCTGTGGGATGGCGGTGCCGGCCCCGGCGATCGCATCGTCGTGGTGGGGGCGGGCCTCGTTGGCCTGCTGATCACCTATCTTGCCGCCCGCCTGCCGGGGACGGAGGTGACGGCCATCGATCCGGATGAAAGCCGCGCGGATCTGGCGCGGTCCTTCGGCGCAGCCTTCGCGACCACGGGTGAAGGGGTGGCCGACGCCGACATCGTCTTCCACACCAGCGGCAGCGGCGCGGGGCTGGCCACCGCGCTGGCCTGCTGCGGCGACGAGGCCCGCGTGGTGGAGATGAGCTGGTATGGCGACAAGGGGGTGACTGCGCAGCTCGGCGGCGCCTTCCACCACCGGCGCCTGCAGATCGTCTCCTCGCAGGTGGGGATGGTCAGCCCCGGCCGCCGGCCGCGCTGGAGCCACCGGCGCCGACTGGAAAAGGCGCTGGCGCTCCTCGACGACGCCGCCCTCGACGCCCTCATCACCGAGGAGGTGGCCTTCGACGATCTGCCGCAGGCCCTGCCGCGTATCCTTGCGGACGGGGCGGCAGGCATCGCGACGGTGGTGCGCTACAAGTGACGCCGATGCCACCGCCTTCGGGCACGCGCCGAAACCCACCAAGGGAGTTACGCATGTATGCGGTAGAGGTGCGGGAGCACATCATGATCGCCCACAGTTTCAAGGGCGCCCTGTTTGGGCCCGCCCAGGCGCTGCACGGCGCCACCTTCGTGGTGGACGTGGCCTTCTACCGCCGCGAGCTGACGGTGGAGGGGGTGGTGGTGGACATCGGCCGCGCCCACGACGCGCTCAAGGCTGTGCTCGGCCCGCTCAACTACAAGAACCTCGACGAGTTGCCGGACTTCGCCGGCCGCAACACCACCACGGAAGTGCTGTGCCGGCACGTCTTCGACAAGATGGCCCAGGCCGCGCGCGCCGGCGAGCTGGGCGCGGGCAGCGAGGCGCTCGCCCGCATCCGCGTCACGCTGCACGAATCCCACGTGGCCCGCGCCTGGTTCGAGGCAGACCTTGCCGCCGACGACGCCACCCTCCAGCTTATGTCCTGAGATCTTATGCCCGTCGCCTTCGTCCACCCCGGCCCGCTGGACACGCCCACCGGGGGCTATGCCTATGACCGGCGCGTCATCGCCGAGCTTGCGGCCACCGGCCTCGACATCGCGCCCCTGAGCCTCGACGGCGCCTTCCCCACCCCGTCCGGGGCCCAGGTGGAGGCGGCCCTCGCCCGGCTCGCGGCGACTCCGCCGGAGACCATTCTGCTGGGCGACGGACTTGCCTTCGGCGCCCTGCCGGCGGACCGGCTGAAGGCGCTGGGCCGGCGCCTCGTCGCTTTGGTGCATCATCCGCTGGCACTGGAGACGGGACTGTCCCCGGAGCTGGCCGAACACCTGTTCCAGAGCGAAAAGGCGGTGCTGAAGGCGGCGGACGCGGTGATCACCGTGAGCCCGGAGACCGGCCGCACCCTGGTGGCGCGCTATGGCGTTTCCCCGGAACGCCTGACATTGGCGGTGCCCGGCACCGAGCCCATGGCCCGCGTGCCCGCCGATGGCGAACCGCCCCGCCTCATCGCCGTGGGCTCGCTGACCCCGCGCAAGGGCTACGACATCCTGTTCGATGCCCTCGACCGCATCGCCGACCTCGACTTCTCCCTCGCCATCGCCGGTGCCGCCCATCTCGATCCCCCCACGGCGGAGATGGTGGCGGCGCGGGCGGCGGTGGCTCCGCGCGGCAACATCCGCCTGCTGGGCCAACTCAATCGCGCCGACCTCGATGCCGCCTACGCGCAGGCCGACATCTTCGTGCATCCTTCGCTCTATGAGGGCTATGGCATGGTGCTGGCGGAAGCCATGCGGCGCGGCCTGCCCGTGGTCTGCACCACCGGCGGCGCGGCGGGAGAGACGGTGCCCGACGGCGCCGGCCTCAAGGTGCCCCCCGGCGATGCCGAGGCCTTCGCGGAGGCCCTGCGCAGCCTCATCGCCGATCCGGCCCGGCGCCGGGCCTTTGCCGACGCGGCCTTCGCCGCCGGGCAGCAACTGCCCTCCTGGGCCGACACCGCCGCCGTGATCGGCCAGGTGCTGGCAAAAACGAGCCACACGTGACCCTCCCCGCCCCCGCCACCTTCTCTGACGACTGGCTCTCGCTGCGTGAGCCGGCAGACCACCGCTCCCGCAACATGGCCCTGGAGGCGGAGCTGGCCCGCCATCTGGAAGATGTGGAAGAGCAGCGCATCGTCGATCTCGGAGCCGGCTCGGGATCGAACCTCCGGGCGCTGGCGCCCCGCCTCGGGCTGCGCCAGCACTGGGTGCTGATGGATCACGACGGTAGCCTCGCCGCCGCCGCCCACTCCCGCCTGAAGGCCTTCGCGGACACCTGGCGGGAGGCGGGCGACACGCTGGTCCTCATCCTGGGTGCGCGCGAGATCCGCGTGGACTTCGCCATCGCCGACCTTGCCAGCAATCCCGCCGCCCCGCGCGCCTTCGCGCCGCATCTGGTCACCGCCTCGGCGTTCCACGATCTGGTCTCGGCGGACTGGTGCGAACGCTTTGCGCAGGGGATGGCCGGCTCGGATATCCTCGTCCACGCCGCCCTCATCTGCGACGGGCAGGATGCCTGGGCGCCGCCCCATGCGGCGGACACCGCCATCGCAGAGGGCTTTCGCGCCCACCAGGGCATCGACAAGGGCTTCGGCCCGGCCTTGGGTCCGGACGCCGCGCAGGTGCTCGGCGCAGCGCTGGCGCGGGCGGGCTATGAGGTGGGGCAGGCGCAGAGCCCGTGGCGGCTCGTTCCCGGCGACCGGGCGCTGATCCAAAAGCTCGCCGCCGGCACGGCCGCAGCGGCGGCGGAAAGCGGTCGCGTCGATGCGGCGACGGCGCAGGACTGGGCGCGCCACCGCGCCGCTGCCGAGGCCTGCGCCATCGGTCATCTGGACCTTCTGGCGGTGCCGCGCGCCTGATCTGGCGCGCGGAGCCGTCTCAGCCGCATTCCGGCGGCAGCCCGGCCGGTCACGCGGCGGGAGGCGTACCCCTGAGCGCAGCCTGGAGCTTTTCTTCCTGCTCGGTGGAGAGGCTCGTCTGAAGCACGGTGCCGCCGAACTGGGCCATGTCGGCCACTACCTTGTCCGCGGTCACCTTGCCGACGAGCACGCACAGCGCCGCCTGATTCGGGCCGAGGGCCGAGCTGGCCTGCTTGATGAAGTCGTCGTTGATGCCCACGTCGGTGAACTTTCCGGCGAGGGCGCCCGCGCCGGCACCGATGGCCATGCCCAGCAGCGGATTGAGGAACAGCAGCCCGACGAGGCCGCCCCACAGGCCGCCCGACGCAGCGCCCGCAAGCGTGGTGTTCAACAGCTGGTTGAGCTTGATCGAGCCGTCCTCCTGCCGGACCGCCACCACGGCATCGCCCAGTTCGATCAGATATTCCTTCTGGAGCTTCAGGAGCTCCTGTCGGGCAGCCTCCGCTTTGGCCTCAGACTCATAGGCAATGATAACGAGGTCAGCCATGTCATCCTCCAAGGCAGTGCATCCGGATTGGTATCGGACCCGCCACAGCGCCATACAGGGCATGTCCGCGCGATACGCAACCCCCGTCGATCGCCGGGGAATGCCCGCCGCGCCGTTCCTCACAGAGACCTGCCGGCCGCGCCTGGGGCCGGCCCCACGGCCAGGGTGCAGGCGCCTCCAGCTTGTTTGAGGGCCAGCGGAATCGCCACGCCGGCACCCGCCGTGCGCATGCAGGGGGTGGCCCGGAATCGATGGCGATGGGGTTGGTGCCAAACACCGGGGTGACGCCGCCCGTCAGAGCGATGGAGGCGAGCGCATTCACGAAGCCGAACGCGACCCGGCCAGCCGTAGCGATCTGCTCCGCTCGGTAGCCCACCACGCCGCAATTGGGCAGGCGCGGCTGAACGGGTCCGTGGGACGCGGGATGCAGCCACCCTCCGGCCGACAGGACAACCACCGTTGCCAGTTGCTGCGGGCGGGACGTCGCGCCCCGCCCGATCCCCTCAGCACTCCGCGGCTACGGGGAGCCCGGTGGTCGATGTCCTGCGCCACCCACCACCGCGCGAACCCATGCCCGACATGGCGATCATGAGGGGCCGCGGGCGAGCGCGGCCGCCTCTTCCGCGTCGGCCGTCTTCAGGAGACGCGCCGTCTGGCGATGAAGCGCGGAGGCCAGCGCATGGACACACCGGGGGCGCTCCCGCTCCGCGACCACCGCTCGGGCCAGTGCTTCCAGATTGAAGGCTTCGGCGAGGGGGCGCGACGCGGTGGCGATCGTCGGCGCACGCTCCAGATAGGCGCCGAGCACGGCCCGTTCCGCACGGGCGAGAAAGGCTGCGATAAGCTCGGCCCGAAGCTGCGGCGCATCGCGTGCCGCACCGGTCTCGCCGCCGCCGATGCGGGCGGCGGCCCGCTCCAGCGCCGCCAGAAGCTCGGCCACGTCCCGCCACGGACTCTGCGGCGCCCGCTCCCCTTCCTGCACGCCTTCCAGGCCGCCGAGGGCGCCCACGATCAGCGCATCGCCTCCCGCCACCAGCATGTGGTGAAGGTCGCACCGGCCATGGATGCGGATCAAGGGCAACGGTGTGCCGGAGTACAGCACGCCAAGCCGCTCGTTCAGCGCGGCGCGCATCCCCTCCAGTTCCGCACGCCGGGACTGTCGCGCCCCGTCCGGCGCGGGCAAGCGGTCGAGGGCGTCGAGGGCTGCGGAATAGGCCGCCTCCGCCCGGCTGAGCCACAAGGCGCGCAGCTCCGCATCGGCGTCCTGCGGCGTGAAGCCGGTGGCGTCGGTGGGCGCAGAAAGTGCCGCATGAAGCTCGCCGAGGCGCCGGCCCATGTTGCGCACCAGCGCCATCATGCCGGCGATCTCGTCCTCGAAGCGCTGGCGCGCGCCGTCCACGGTGGAGGCAGCGGTGTCGAGGGCGCGCTGGAGCTGGGTCATGGTCCAGTCCGCCGCATTGCCCTGGTGCTGCATGCGTCCGTAGACGAGGGCGAGCGGCGCCCGCGCGCCGGCCCGATCGGTGCGGGTGACCGCGCCGAGCAGCGGCGGAACCTGCGGCAGGCCGAGGGTGCTGAGATGGCGCGCCATCTCCTCTTCCGCCGTGTGGCCGAACTTCATGTGGCGGAACAGCTTCACCGCCACACGATCGGTGACCACGAGGTTGGCGGCCGGCTCGTCGGCGTCGATGAATTGCGCCGGCGCGCCCCGCTCCACCGTGACCCCGTCGAGGTGGCTGGTGCGGGAGAAGACGATGGCGCCACCATCCGGCAACTCCACGGGAGCTTCTTCCCGAAGCGACCGCACCACGCCGGCTGCGAGCCCGTCGAGCACCGCCGCATCGGTGAGGAAGCCCACCCGGCGGCCCTGGCGGACACGGGTCAGCGCCAGTTGCTCGGCAATGGCCGGCGGGTGCTGGTCCTCCCACGCGATGCACAGCGGCATGAGGTAGCGTTCTGTGGCGCCGGCAATGTCGGCCTCCACCTCGGCGAGCACCACGTCGCGCTCGGTGCCGGGCAGGCGCATGGCCCAGCCGAGGCGCGTCGCGCCGATGTCTTGCGCCCGCCCCTGGAACCAGCGGCGGCGGGCCAGATAGCCGGGCAGCGCCTCGTTTTCAATCACGGCGCGATGCTGCTCGGAGAGCGCGCCCATGAGCCCCTCGCGCACCACCAGGGTGGCGAATTCCGGCAGCGCCTCCGGCGCCGGATCGCGCCAGGAGGGCTCCGCCGCCGTCTGCGACAGGTTGAAGACGTAGAAGCCATAGGGCGGGAGGGTGAGGATCAGGGGCGCGCGGCCGAGCGCGGCCAGCGTGGTGCCGCTGACGAGATCCACCGGCACCCGCCGCTCGAAGTCCGCCAGGTCCAGCTCCACCGCCTGCAGGGTGTGGGCGAGGTTCGCGACGCACAGCACTGCCTCCCCCTCCAGCTCACGCAGATAGGCGAGGATGCGCCGGTTGCGCGGGAACAGCTGGCGGAAGGTGCCGCGCCCGAACGCCGCGTGCTGCCGACGCACGGCGAGGAAGCGCCGCGTCCAGTTGAGCAGCGAATGGGAGTCGCGCAATTGCGCCTCCACATTCACCGCGCCATAACCATAGAGCGGGTCCTGGATCACCGGCAGCACCAGCCGCTCGGGATCGGCCCTGGAGAAGCCGCCGTTACGGTCCGGCGACCACTGCATGGGCGTGCGCACGCCGTCGCGGTCGCCGAGATGGATATTGTCGCCCATGCCGATCTCGTCGCCGTAATAGATCACCGGCGTTCCGGGCAGCGTGAGCAGCAGCGAGTTCATGAGCTCCATGCGCCGCCGGTCGCGCTCCAGCAGGGGCGCGAGGCGACGGCGGATGCCCAGGTTGATGCGCGCCCGCCGGTCCGCCGCATAGACGCTCCAGAGGTAGTCGCGCTCGGAATCGGTCACCGTCTCGAGGGTCAGCTCGTCGTGGTTGCGCAGGAAGATCGCCCATTGGCAGGTGGGCGGGATCTCCGGCGTCTGCCGCAGGATGTCGGTGATGGGAAAGCGGTCTTCCTTGGCGATGGCCATGTACATGCGCGGCATGATGGGGAAGTGGAACGCCATGTGGCATTCGTCCGCGTCCGCGCCGAAATATTGCTGGGTGTCCTCCGGCCACAGATTGGCCTCGGCCAGTAGCATGCGGCCGGTGTAATGGGCGTCCAGATGGGCGCGGATCTGCTTCAGGATGGCGTGGGTCTCCGGCAGGTTGCCGCAGTCCGTGCCCTCCCGCTCCACCAGATAGGGCACGGCATCAAGCCGCAGCCCGTCCACACCGAGGTCCAGCCAGAAGCGCATGATGGAGAGCACGCGCTCCAGCACCTCCGGATTGTCGAAGTTGAGATCCGGCTGGTGGGAATAGAAGCGGTGCCAGAAGAACTGGCCGGCGACCTCGTCATAGGTCCAGTTGGACTTTTCCACGTCGCAGAACACGATGGGTACGCCCGGATAGCCCTTGTCGTCGTCGGCCCACACATAGAAATTGCGCTCGGGGCTGCCCTTGGGCGCCCGCCGCGCGGCCTGGAACCAGGGATGCTGGTCGGAGGTGTGGTTGATCACCAGCTCGGTGATGACGCGCAAGCCCCGCGCATGGGCCTCGGCGATGAAGCGCCGCGCCTCGTCCATGGTGCCGTAGTCCGGCGACACGCCCTCATACAGCGAGATGTCGTAGCCGTCGTCGCGCCGCGGCGAGGGGTAGAACGGCAGCAGCCACACAGCGGTGGCTCCGAGGTCGGCGATATAGTCGAGCTTGGAGATAAGGCCCCGGAAGTCGCCGATGCCGTCGTCATTGGCATCGTAGAAGGACTTCACATGGAGCTGGTAGATGATCGCATCCTTGTACCAGAGCGGATCATCCCCGGCGGTCACGGGCTCAAGCATGCGGAAACCTCCCTTGAGAGGGGAGCGGGGTCGAGCGGCAAGTACGGGGGGCTGGAAAGAAGGGCACGGCAATCCTTGAACCGTCGCGTTTCGGTGTGGCCGTGAAGGCCATGCTTCATCCAACTCTGCTGAAGCTTGGCGGTTCCGCTGCCGATGCGAAGGGAGGGCCGAAGGACCGAGACCATCAGCCTCGGTGGTTGGCCGAGGCCAAGCGGGTGTGCCGCGCGAGCCATGCCAAAGATATAACCCCAGAAATGGGGCAGCCGGACGGCACGCGGGGAAATGCCGTCCGGCTGAGCGCGCTTTGCCGAGCGGGCATCGTGCACGCAGTCCGTTCTAAACAGCCCGGCGAGCGCCACATCCCGAATTTGGAGGATGCAGCGAAATTCCCGCTGCGTTGCGGCACAAAAAAATATGGAACAGCGGGGAACCGGCGACGCCCGCCCGCGTTTCCACCGATGAGCGGGCTCCGGGAGCCTCCGTGCCCGCTCTCCGGCCATGGCTTAAGGCTCAGGTTCGAGACCTGAGGATCCTTCCCCCGAATGCGGGAAGCGCAGAGCGGCGCTGGCCGACACAAGAAGACGTAGCCAACGCGCTGCAACCCATACGGAGGACCGTCCATGTTCGAAGCTGCCCGTCGCCCGCTGAAGATCTGCGTTGATGGCTCCTGCATTGTCCTGCGGTCGCTGGATGATGCCATCGGCTTTGTCCGCTCGCATCCGGTGCGCGAGCATGCCGAGATGCTGCTCGACCAGATGGAAGCCGCCCGCCTGCCCGAACTCCAGCGTCGGGCCTGGGTGGCGTTCGAGACCTTCGCCGACGCGATGAAGCTCGTCCCGGATGCCCCGCGCCGGCTGATGTGAGCAGTTGATGTGATTCAGCGATACCGCGGCGCCCGCGCCGCGTGACGCCCCGCCCCTGGCACGCCACCACCGGCGGGGCTTCCATTCGTCCAAGACTGCGGTCCAATACTCACGCCCCAGGCTCCAGGTGTGCGGCCTGCCCCGAAAGGCCATGCATTCGGCGGACATCGGCCCGGCTTTAAATGCATTTGGTGATTTTGCTGCACTGCGGCATAAATTGACGCTCATCATCCGGCGCCCTGCGCCCGAACCGGCTTCCGCCCCATCCGGTGATCGTCATGGCCGCACAGCCTTCCGCTCCGTCGCCCGCTCCGGTGCGCGGCAATCCCCGCCTGCCCCTGCTTGCGCTGGGCGCTGCCGCCTTCGGCATCGGCACCACCGAATTCGTCATCATGGGCCTCTTGCCCCAGGTGGCCGGCGACCTTCACGTCACCATTCCGCAAGCCGGCCTGCTGGTGACGGGCTACGCCCTGTCGGTCACCTTCGGCTCGCCCTTCCTCGCGGTGGCGACGGCACGCATGGACCGGCGAAGGGCCCTTCTGGTGCTGATGGGCGTCTTCATCCTCGGCAATCTCATGTGCGCCCTCGCGCCATCCTACTGGCTGCTCATGGGCGCGCGGGTGCTCACCGCATTGTGCCACGGCGCCTTCTTCGGCCTCGGCGCGGTGGTGGCGTCCGCCCTCGTGCTGCCGGGCCGCAAGGCGCAGGCCATCGCCATGATGTTCGCGGGGCTGACGCTGGCCAACGTGCTGGGGGTGCCGGCGGGGACGGCGCTGGGCGAGGCCATGGGCTGGCGCAGCCCGTTCTTCGTGGTGGTCGGCATCGGCATCGCCGCCGCGCTGGCGCTGGCCGCCTTCCTGCCGCGCACCATCGAGGTGCCGCCCATGAACCTCAAGCGGGAGGCGAAGTCGCTGGGCAGCCCGCAGGTGATGTTCGCCATGGCCATGAGCATCGTGTCGTCGGCGAGCCTGTTCAGCGTGTTCACCTACATCACGCCGATCCTCCAGAACGTCACCGGCATCAGCACCCAGGGGGTGACGATGATGCTGCTGCTGTTCGGCGTCGGTCTCACCTGCGGCAATTTCCTCGGCGGCTGGCTGGCCGACTGGCGTCTGATGCCCTCGGTGATCGGCATCATCGCAGTGATCATCCCGCTTTTGGCATCGTTCGCGCTCACCAGCCACGCGGTGGTGCCGGCGGCGCTGACCCTGTTCGTCTGGGGCGTGCTCGCCTTCGCCCTCATCGCGCCATTGCAGTCGCGGGTGGTGAGCGAGGCGGCGAAAGCGCCAAACCTTGCCTCCACCCTCAACCAGGGCGCGTTCAACTTCGGCAACGCCATCGGCGCCTGGGCCGGGGGCCTCGCGCTCACCGCCGGACTGCCCTATGCGGACCTGCCCTTCATGGGCGCCACCATCGCCACGGCGGGGCTTGCCCTCGCCATCGCGTCCTACGCCCTCGACCTGAAGACGCAGCGCGAAGCCTCGGCGGATGCGGCGCCGGCCGCCGGCCGGCCCTGACACCCGCCGCCGGGCGAAAGCTCAGAACCGCTCCGGCACCCGGTGGCGAGCGTAGTCCGCCTCCACATAGTCGTGGGACTTCTGGCGCTTGGGCAGCTTGATCTTCTCCAGCGGCACGTCCTCGTAGGGGATGCGCGAGAGCAGGTGGGAAATGATGTTCAACCGCGCCCGCTTCTTGTCGTTCGACCGGGCGACGAACCAGGGCGCCCACTGGGTGTCAGTCGCTTCGAACATCTCGTCCCGCGCGCGCGAGTAGTCGTACCAGCGCGAATAGGATTCGAGATCCATCGGCGAAAGCTTCCACACCTTGCGTGGATCGTCGATGCGGCTCTCCATGCGCCGTGTCTGTTCCTCCTCGGAGACCTCCAGCCAGTATTTGAGAAAGATGACGCCGGATTCGACGATCGCCTTTTCCACGAAGGGGGCCGTGGCAAGGAACTTCTTCGCCTGGTCCTCCGTGCAGAAGCCCATGACACGCTCGACCCCGGCGCGGTTGTACCAGGAGCGGTCGAAGATGATGATCTCGCCTGCTGCCGGTAGAAGCGGCAGGTAGCGCTGGATGAACATCTGCGACTTTTCACGCTCGGTGGGCGGCGGCAACGCCATTACCCGGAAGATGCGGGGGCTCACCCGCTCCAGGATCGCCTTGATGACGCCGCCCTTGCCGGCTCCGTCGCGCCCCTCGAAAACGATGCAGACCTTGGCGCCGGTATGCTTCACCCACAGCTGGAGCTTCACCAGCTCCGCGTGCAGCACCTTGAGCTCGCGCTCATACTCCTTGCGCGTCAGCGGTTCTTTCCCGCCGGCATCGTCGTCTTTCCCGTGATCGTCTTTCCCACGATTATGGGCCATGGCGTTCCTCCCGTTCTTGTTCTGCCGGCGCCCGAACCCGTGCGCGGGTCAGGCCCAGCTGAGGAAGAAGCCGATGTCGCCGGGCATGCCGTTCGGCCAGTCGACGACCATGGCCTTCAGCTTGTAGTGGCCGGCGCGCAGGTGGTCGCGCCACAGCTCGTAGGCCTGGCGGGGACGGCCGGTGAGGCTGTCGGGCCAGCCCTCCTCCGCATTGTTGATGGCGCGTCCCTTGTCGGTGCACAGGGTGTTGGGGAAGCGCATCACCATGATCTCGGTCTCACCCCTCTGGGCGGCAAGGCGCATCTTGGTCTGCAGGCTGGAGGCGATCTCCTGCAGCCTCTCGGGGGTCAGGTCGACCGGCTGCGACAGGGTCTTCACCAATTCCTCGCGCGCCTTGTCGGCACGGTCCATGGCGGCGAGTTCCTTCGACAGCTTCGACTGCTCGATCTCCTGCATGTAGGCCTTGAGATCATCGGCCGTCATGAAGGTCTCGTCGCCCAGCCTGGTGTGCGGTGCGTTCGGGGCGGCAGTTTCCGACATCGCTCTCTCCCTCTTGTCCCTGGAACTTGGACAGGACAGCGCCAGTTTCGACGGACGCGCCGCCTCGTCATTGTCAGATATCAACACCTTCCCGCCCCGGAGCAAAGAGGCCGCGCAAGCCGCCTCGCCGGGCGGAGGTTTCATCGTAGTGATGTGATCCCAAACGAAAAAACCGGCGCGGCCAAGGGCCGGCGCCGGTCTTTTCAATACAGATGGAAAGACGCGATCAGATCAGATCGCCGCGAACGTCTCGGCGGGGATGCGGAAGAAGCCGCGGCCGTTGGAGAGGGTCCGGTAATAGGGAGCAGCGTTCAGGAAGAGGCGCTCGAACCAGGCCTTGGGGGCCACGCCCTCGGGCAGGCGGTCAATGGTGAACACTTCGGCGTTGGGGCTGAAGCGGACGTGGATCAGCACGTCATCGGCCTTCTGAACCCGCGCTTCTTCAACCGGCAGCTCAATGCGCTTGGCAACGGCACTCATCACATCGTCTCCTCTGGAAGAGATCAATAAATCTGCTACGGGACCCTTCGGAATACGGTCGCGCTGCCTCGAACAACTGGACAACGCCAACCCTGCGGCCGTGTTCAGGCTTCTGCCGGCCGGCGCGAACTCCGCCGGGCATACCCGAAAACCCCCGTCAACGATTTCAAGGCTATGAGACGACGAACGATCATTCTTTGATCATGATCAAACATTGAGCGACAAGGCGCTCCACACCGAAGCGACAGGCCGTCGCACGGGCGCCGAAAGCGCCTGATATCCCTCGGACCAAGCAAGCAAACGTGATCGCAAGCGAGGCGCGAAAATTGCTTGATCTGGACTGGATTGCGCCGAGTTCGGCGCTCAATGTCGTTTTGCCGCCTCATGGGGCACCGGCGGGAGCCGGGGTGCCGGCGGGGCGGGCGGGTCCGGAGGGGTCTTCGCCATGCGCATTCTGATTCTCGGCAGCGGCGTCGTGGGAACTGCATCGGCCTATTACCTGGCAAAGGCCGGGCACGAGGTGACCGTGCTCGACCGCCAGCGGGCGGCGGGCATGGAAACCTCATTTGCCAATGCGGGGCAGGTCTCGCCCGGCTATTCGGCGCCCTGGGCCGGACCGGGCATCCCGGTGAAGGCCATCAAGTGGCTGCTCATGCACCACCGCCCGCTGGTTGTGTGGCCGAGCCTCGACCCCAAGCTCTATCTGTGGCTGGCCAAGATGCTGGCCAACTGCACCGAGGAGGCCTACCGCCGCAACAAGGCGCGCATGGTGGCCCTCGCCGAATACAGCCGCGACGCCCTCGATGCCCTGAGGTCCGAGACCGGCATCGCCTATGACGAGCGCATGCTGGGCACGCTCCAGCTGTTCCGCACCCGCAAGCAGCTCGACCATGTGCATTCCGACACCGAGGTGCTGGACGCCCACAACGTCCGCTACGAGCTGCTCGACCCCTCGGGCTGCATCCGCGCCGAGCCGGCGCTCGCCCGGGTGCGGGACAAGTTCGTCGGCGGCTTGCGCTTGCCGGGGGACGAGACCGGCGACGCCCACATCTTCACCCGCAATCTTGCGGACATCTGCGCGCGGCAGGGCGTCACCTTCCGCTATGGCGTCACCGTGGAAGGGCTGAGGCACGAGGCCGGGCGCATCACCGGCGTGGCGCTGGCGGGGGGCGAAATCGCCACCGCCGACATCTACGTGGCCGCCATGGGCAGCTATACCCCGGCGCTGCTCGCGCCTTTGGGCATCAGGCTGCCGGTCTATCCGGTGAAGGGCTATTCCCTCACCCTGCCCATCACCGACCCGGACGCGGCGCCCCGCTCCACCGTCATGGACGAGACCTACAAGGTGGCCATCACCCGCCTCGGCGAGCGCATCCGGGTGGGGGGAACGGCGGAGCTCGCCGGCTTCGACCTCAGCCTCAGGGAGCCGCGCCGGGCCACCCTCGCCCATTCGGTGGGCGACCTGTTCCCCGCCGGCGGCGACATCTCAAAAGCCACATTCTGGACCGGGCTGCGCCCCATGACGCCGGACGGCACCCCCATCATCGGCCCGACGAAGCTCGACAATCTCTTTACCAATACCGGCCACGGGACGCTGGGCTGGACCATGGCCTGCGGCTCCGGGCGGGTGCTCGCCGACCTGATAGGCGGACGCGCCCCCGACATCGACACCGCCGACCTCTCGGTCGCCCGTTATGCTGAGGCGGCCTGAGGGAAGACGGGGTGGCCTGAGGGCGCCGGGGCGGCGGCGATGACGGCGCAGGAGCCCTTTTGGACCACCAAAAGGGCATGACTGCACCCACCCCCGTCATGGCCGGTCTGGTCACGCCAGACGGCGATACAGCCCCGACGAGGCAGCCCCGACGAGGGCAGCCCCGACGAGGGCAGCCCCGACGAGGGCAGCCCCGACGAGGGCAGCCCCGACGAGGGCAGCCCCGACGCGGTCCGCACACGCTCCCGCACGCACCCTTTGGTGATTCGTCACCTCGGCCCGCTGCCGGTTCCTGCGTCCGGCGAGGCAGACCCGCACCATTTGGCGCAACCGCAAGTGTTGCGTGCAGTTTTCCCGCGCCCCGCCGCGCGGCCTTGCCTTGCCGGCGGCGCGGGCGTCTAAGCTCCCGGCCCGGGAGGGCCGCATGCGTTTCATCCACACCTCGGACTGGCAATTGGGCAAGCCGTTCGGGCGCGCGCCGGAAGAGGCCCGCGCGGCCCTTCAGGAAGCCCGCCTCGGCGCCATAGACGCCCTCGCCCGCGCCGCGCAGGCCCACGACGCACCGCTGGTGCTGGTGGCAGGCGACGTGTTCGACAGCGCCGAGCCCGGCGACCGGGTCTACCGGCAGGCGCTCTCGCGCATGCGGCAGGCGGCGAACGTCACCTTCGTTCTGCTGCCCGGCAACCACGACCCCCTCCGCGCCGACGGCCTGTGGACCCGTCTCAAGGCGGAGACGCCGCCCAACGTCATCGCCGCCATCGCGGCCGAGCCCATCGCCCTCGGCGAAGCCGCCGTGCTGCTCCCGGCCCCGCTCACCCACAAGCGCAGCCTCTCCGATCCCACGGCATGGTTCGATGCGGCGGAAACACCGCCCGGCGCGCTGCGCATCGGGCTGGCCCATGGCTCGGTGCAGGCCTTCGGCTCCGATCCCGACACCAACCTCCTCGCCCCCGACCGCGCCCGGCGCGCCGGCCTCGCCTATCTGGCGCTGGGCGACTGGCACGGGCGGCTCAGAATAGACGAGCGCACCCACTACAGCGGCACGCCGGAGCCCGACGATTTCGGCCGCGAGGCCACGGGCCTTGCCCTGCTGGTGGAACTGGCCGGCCCCGGCGCGCCGCCTCAGGTCACCGACCTTGCCATCGGCCGCCACCACTGGATCGAGGCAGACTGGAACCTCGCCGCAGCCTCGGATCTCGACGCGCTCACGGCCCGCCTTGCCCTAGGGATCGCGCGGCAGGACGTGGTGGCGCGGCTGCACGTGAGTGGCCTCCTCTCCCTCGGCGACAAGGTAGCGGTGCGCCGCCGGCTGGAGGACGGCCTCGCCCACGAGCTGCGCTGGCTCGACCTCGATCTCGGCGGTCTCGTCACCCGCCCCACCGACACCGACCTTGCCGAAATCGACGCCTTCGGCGACCTGCGCGCTGCCGCCGAGCGCCTCAACGCCATGGCGGCCGAAGGCGGCGCCGAGGGGCGCCTCGCCGCTGCCGCGCTGGAGCGGCTTTACGTGGAGCATCATCGGGCGCAGCGGCCGGGAGAGGCCTGATGCGCATCCGCCGCCTGACCATCGAGAATTTCCGCAAGTTCCGCTCTCCGGTGGTGCTGGAGGGCTTCGCCGACGGGCTCAACCTCGTCTGTGAGCCCAACGAGACCGGCAAGTCCACCGTGCTCGACGCCCTGCGCGCCGCCCTGTTCGAGCGCCACAGCGCCAAGAGCGACCGCATCCGCTCCTTCCGCCCTCAGGGCGACGAGGTGGCGCCGACGGTGGATCTGGCCTTCGATGTGGGCGGCGGGGAATGGCGCCTGTCAAAGCGCTTCCTGGCTGCGCCGCAGGTGACACTGGAAGGACCGGACGGGCGCTTCTCCTCGGACGCCGCGGAAGAAAAGCTCCAGACGCTGCTCGGCTTCAACCGCGCCGGCAATCGCGGCGCTGACGATGAAAGCCGCGGTGCCCTCGGCCTGTTGTGGGTGGAACAGGGCCTATCCTTCCAGCTCGGCGCCCCCGCCGAGACCGCCAGGCGTTCGCTGGAAGAGGCTTTGGCCGGCGAGGTAGGCGCCGTCACCGGCGGGCGGCGGGCGAAGGCCGTGGTCCAGCAGGTGGAAAAGAGCCTTTCCGATTTCCACACCGCCACCGGCCGCGCCACCGGCCGCCTGAAGCAGGCACAGGACGCAACGGAGACCGCCCGCGCCAAGGCCGAAAAGGCCCGGCTAGAGCTCGCCCAGTTCGAGGGCCTGCTGGAGCGGCTGGAAGCCAAGCGCAACGAACAGCGACGGCTCGTCCGCGACATGGAAAACCCGGAGATCGATGCCGAGCTCAAGCGGCTCGGCGAGGACATCGACCGCGCCAAGGCGGCGGGACAGGCCCTGCGCATCGCCGATCTCGCGGCACAGAAGACCACGGGCGAGCGCGCCGCGCTGGAAACCCGCACCACCGCCCGCGCGCAGATGCGCGACGCCCTCGCCCGGGCCGAGGCGGCGGCACGCAAGGCGGCCGCTGATGTCGCCGACCATGCCGAGGCCATGGCGCGCGCCCGGACTGCCGAGCAGGACGCCGCCGCCGCCCTGGAGCACGCCCGTACCGAGCTGCGCATCGCCGAGGATGCGCGCGACACCGCCCGCACCGAGCGCGATGCCAATGAGCGCCGCCGCATGCTCGTCGCCGCCTTCGCCCGGCTGGAGCGGGCCGAGGCGCTGGCCGGCGATATCCGAGCCCGCGAGGCCCGCATCGCCGCCGAGCGCATGGACGAGGCGGCCATGAACCGCCTCCGCCAGCTGGAAGACGCCGTCGGCGCCGCCCGCGCCGCCGTGGAAGCCGGCGCCGCCACCTTGCAGGTGGCGCTGGAGCCGAGCGCGCCGGCCATCCTCATGGATGGCGCGCCCCTCGCCGACGGCGACACGGTGCGCCTGACACGCCCCATGGTGCTCGCCGTCCCCGGCGTCGGCAGCTTCACCCTCACCCCGCCCGCCAGCGGCGCGCCCGCCCTCGCCGGGCTTGAAAACGCCCAGCGCAAGCTCGCAGATTTCCTCGCCACATCCGGCCATCCCACACCGGCCGCCGCGCGCGCGGCGGCGCGAGCGCGGGCCATCGACGAGGCGGAGCTGCTGGGGCTGCGCACCCGGCTGAAGGCCGAATGCCCGGCGGATACCGCCCTCGGCATCCCGGCGGGCCTCGACCCGCTGCGCGGGGCGCTTTCCGGCCTCACCGCTCCAGCGCCGGAAGCGAAGGAAGCCCCGGCGGGCCTTGCCGATCTTGAGACCCGCACCCGCGCCCTGCGCACCGCCGAAGCCGAGGCTGCGGCGCGGCGCGAGGCCCTGCTGGAGGGGCTGAAGAGCGCCCAGCAACGGGAAATGGCCCTCGCCACCGCGCTGGAGCGCGCCGAGGGCGACCGGCTCCGGCGGACCGACGACATCGCCGCCGAGACGCTCGATCTTAACGATGCCGACCTTGCGGTCGCGCTGGACGCGGCACGCACCGCCGAGGGCCGCGCCCTCATGGATCGTGAGGCGGCCCAGCGCGCCGCCGAGGTGCTGGACGAGGCCACCCTCGTGCGCAAGCGCGACGCGCTCCACAAGCGCCGCGAGACCCTGCAGGGCCAGCTGCCGGCCCTCGCCGGCGAGGTGGCCCGGCTGGAAGAACAGGCCAAGACCCTGGGTGGCGAAGGCCCCGCAAGCCGTGCTGCCGCCGCGACCGAAGAGGCGGACGCAGCCGAGGCCGCCTTCCAGCGACTGAAGCAGGAGGCGGACACGCTGGCACTCCTGCTCAAGGTATTGAAGGAGACCCAGCAGGAGGCGGCGCGGCGCTATCTGGAGCCGGTCACCCGCCGCATCGAGCCCTATGTGCGCCGACTGCTGCCCAACGCGAGCCTCGCCTTTGGCGAGACCCTTCGGCCGGAGGCGCTCAGCCGCGGCGGGCGCGAGGAGGCGGCGGACCTGCTCAGCAAGGGCACGCAGGAGCAGATTGCCATCCTGACGCGCATCGCTTTCGCGGACCTGCTGATCGCCAAGGGCAAGCCGGCTTCCCTCGTGCTCGACGACGCCCTCGTCTTCGCCGACGACGACCGCTTCGACACCATGATGGAGATTCTCACCGAGGCGGCGACCCGCATGCAGGTGGTGATCCTGAGCTGCCGCGCCTCCGCCTATCGCGGTGTGGACGCCACCCGCCTCGCCATCCGCGAGGGGCGGTAGGGCCGCGAAGCGCCCAATAAGGCAGGATGGAGCGGGCGATGGGAATCGAACCCACGACATACAGCTTGGGAAGCTGTCGTTCTACCACTGAACTACGCCCGCGCGCCGGGCGACCATAATCGCAGGCACCCTTCTCCAGCAAGGGCGTTGCGCGAAATACCCACCGTCTGGAGGGGATGCCCCCCGTATGCCGCGAAACGGTACCCAATGCGCCTCATATGGCTCTATGGTTGGCGCAATATTCTAATCCCCCAGCTCCGGCCGCCCCGCCCATGACCGTGCACCACAAGACCCCCCACGCCTTCAAGGCCGTGTTCCAGACCTTCGACGACCTCGCCGACAGCGCGGCCGGTCCTGCCCGGCTCGCCGCGCTGCGGGCGGAACTCGCCCGGCTGAACGTGGACGGCTACGTGGTGCCGCGCGCCGACGCGCACCAGAACGAATATGTGCCGGCCTGCGAGGAGCGCCTCGCCTTCCTCACCGGGTTCACCGGCTCGGCCGGCACGGTGATCGTGCTTGAAGACACCGCCGCCCTGTTCGTGGACGGGCGCTACACCCTCCAGGCTCCCGCCCAGGTGGACACGGCGGCGTTCACAGTGGTGCCGCTGTCGCAGACCCGGCCGGAGGCGTGGGTCGAGGCGAACCTCGCCCGTGGCGCGCGGCTGGCCTTCGATCCCTGGCGCACCACCATCGATGGCCGCGACAGGCTGGCCAAGGCGGTGGGCGCGGCCGGCGGCATCCTCGTGCCGCTGGAGGCCGACCCCTTCACCGCCATCTGGCCCGACCGGCCCGAGCCGCCCCGCGCGCCGGTGCGGCTGCTCGACCTCTCCGTGGCGGGCGAGGACACGGCGGCCAAACTCCTGCGCGTTCAGGAGAAGCTCACCGAAGCCAAGCTCGACGGAGCGCTGATCTCCGATCCCCACGGCGCGGCCTGGCTGTTCAACATGCGCGGCGGCGACGTCGCCCACACGCCGCTGCCGCTGGCCTGGTGCATCGTGCCGCGCGAGGGACTGCCGGACCTCTTTCTCGAACCGCTCAAACTCTCCCATGAGGTGCGCGCGGCGCTGGCGGGGCACGCGCGCCTCCACGGAACCGGCGACCTCGACACCGTGCTCGCCGCCTTCGCCAAGGACCGCAAGGTCCGGCTGGACCAGGCCACGGCGCCGGTGCGGCTGGCCGGCCTCATCGAGGCGGCAGGTGGCACCGTGGACAAGGGCGCCGACCCAATCGCCTTGCTGAAGGCGTCCAAGAACCCGGCCGAGATCGCCGGCATGCGCGCCGCCCATGTGCGCGACGGCCTCGCCCTCGCCCGTTTCCTGGCGTGGTTCGACGCCGAGGCGCCGAAGGGCCATCTCACCGAGATCGAGGCGGTGGAGGCACTGGAGACCTTCCGGCGCGGCACCGGCAATCTCACCGACGTTTCCTTCCCCACCATCGCCGGGGCGGGGGAGAACGGCGCCATCGTGCATTATCGCGTCACCCGCAAGACCAACCGGGCCATCCATCCCGGCGAATTGTTCCTGCTGGATTCCGGCGCCCAATATCCGGACGGCACCACCGACATCACTCGCACCCTCGCGGTGGGCACGCCCACGGCAGAGATGCGCCGCCACTACACGCTGGTGCTAAAGGGTCATCTGGCCCTGAGCCGGGCGGTGTTTCCGCAAGGCATCACCGGGGCCCAGCTCGATCCGCTGGCGCGGCAATATCTGTGGGCGGCGGGACTGGATTTCGACCACGGCACCGGCCATGGCGTGGGCGCCGGCCTGTCGGTGCATGAAGGCCCGGCGCGCATTTCCCAGCTCGGGCACCTGGCTCTGGCGGAGGGCATGATCCTCTCCAACGAGCCGGGCTATTACCGCACCGGGGCCTACGGCATCCGCATCGAGAACCTGATTTTGGTGGAGCAGCGCACCGTGGAGGGCGGTGAGAAGCCCTGCCTCGGTTTCTCGACCCTCACCCTGGTGCCCTACGACCGCCGTCTCATCGACCTCGGCCTGCTGGATGGCGCCGAGCGGGAGCAGGTGGACGCCTATCACGCGCTGGTGGCCGAAGCGCTCGCCGGCGACCTTAACGAGGTGGAGCGGAACTGGCTGGCGCAGGCCACGGCACCGCTCTGACCACCCACGGGCGGGCGTCCGCTTCTGGCGCGCGCCTCAGGCCGGCATTCGCCATACTGCCACGGCATGACGCACACCCGAGCGGAACCTCCGCCATCCGGCCGCGTTCATAAAGCGCGGCAGACGATGCGCCGCGCTCAGATCAAGCCAAGCGACTGCGCCCTCGGGCCAGCCCGAACGCGGGCCGGCGACGCGTGCGCGCGTCGTGACAGGGAGGCCCGCCCGTGTCCACAATCCTCATCATCATCCTGATCCTGATTCTCGTCGGCGCGCTGCCCAATTGGGGTTACAGCCGCGGCTGGGGCTATGGACCCGGCGGCATTGTCGGCGTGCTGCTGATCATCGTGATCGTTCTGGCACTCACGGGACGGCTTTGATCGCCTGCAGCCTTCAGGAGGCCATGCCGGCCTGCCGCCTTTACTTACCGGGTCCAGCCCGGCGCATGGCAGGCCTTTGATGACAACGCGCCGGCGGATCCGCCGGCGCATTGCTGGCGTCAGGCCACCTTTTCGATGACCCGGCCCAGCTTCTCCACCAGCTCGCCCACCTGATCCTTCGAGATGATGAGCGGCGGCGTCACCACCAGCGTGTCGCCGGCGATGCGCATCATCAGGCCCTCCTCGTGGAAGGCCCGCTCCAGCGCTTCGTAGCCCTTCAGGCCCGGAGCGCCTTCCTTGGGGGCGAGGTCCACGGCGCCGGTGATGCCCACCGTGCGGATGTCGAGCACGCCGGGCTTGTCCTTCAGGCTCATCATCGCGTCGGCGAAGAAGGGCTCCAGCGCCCGGGCATGGGTGAAGGTGTGCTCCCTGGCGTAGAGGTCGAGGGTGGCAAGACCCGCCGCGCAGGCCAGGGGATGGGCCGAATAGGTGTAGCCGTGGAACAGCTCCACCACGTGCTCCGGTCCCTTCATGAAGGCATCATGGATGCCCTTGCGCACCAGCACGCCGCCCATGGGCACGGCGCCCGCGGTGATGCCCTTGGCGAAGGTGATCATGTCCGGCACCACACCGTAGCGCTCGGCGGCGAAAGCATGGCCGAGGCGGCCGAAGCCGGTGATGACCTCGTCGAAGATGAGCAGGATGCCGTACTTGTCGCAAATCTCGCGCAGCCGCTTGAGATAGCCCTTGGGCGTGGGCAGCACGCCGGTGGAGCCGCCCATGGGCTCCACGATCACCGAGGCGATGGTGGAGGCATCGTGCAGGGCAACGATGCGCTCCAGCTCATCGGCGAAGTGCGCGCCGTAGTCCGGCTCACCCTTGGTGAAGGCCTGATGCTCCCGGTCATAGGTCGAGCGCAGGTGATCGACGCCGGTGAGCATGGTGCCGAAGGTCCGGCGATTCGACACGATGCCGCCCACCGAGATGCCGCCGAAGCCCACCCCGTGATAGCCGCGCTCGCGGCCGATGAGGCGGGTGCGGGTGCCGGCGCCCGTGGTCTGGTGGTAGGCGAGCGCGATCTTCAGCGCGGTGTCCACCGCCTCCGAGCCGGAATTGCAGAAGAACACGTGGTCGAGATCGCCCGGCGCGAGGTCCGCGATGCGGCTGGCGAGGCGAAACGCCTGGGGGTGGCCGTACTGGAAGGTGGGGGCGAAATCCACCTCGGTGGCGGCCTGGCGGATGGCCTCCACGATGGGCTCGCGGTTATGGCCAGGATTGACGCACCACAGCCCGGCGCAGCCGTCGAGAATGGCGCGACCTTCCGGAGTGTAATAGTGCATGTCCTTGGCCCGGGAGACGAGCCGCGGTCGCTTCTTGAACGAACGGTTGGAGGTGAACGGCATCCAGAAAGCGTCGAGATCGTTGGGAATCGCGTCCGCACCCACGCCCGCGCCTTCGGTAACCAGATCGTCCAGAGCCATGATGAAACCTCTCCCGCGCGGCGGCAGCTTCAGGCGGGATCGGGCCTTCCGGCTGCCATTCTTCGGCCGCGTCGGTGCGGAAGCTAGCAGTGCGCGTGGCCGCTGGAAACACTGGAACGGAATACTTCTCGACCACGTGACATGTGATCCGCTCCGGACGCTGAACACGACTGCGTTCAAGGGATTAGCTGGCGATTCACCGTCTCCTGGGAAACTGCTGCGTTTTCGATGGAGACGGGTCAAGCATGAGGGAACGTTGGAGCGGAGCCCCTTGCACGCGCCAGTGTTCTGACCCAAAAAGATTGTGACCGTGCGTAAGGATGGTATATTGGTAGAGCGGACGCCAAAGGGCTGCGAGCCGGAAGCCGTCATGGACCTTGACCATTCGGCACCCCCGGAAGACATGCCGCCAGGCGACAACGAGGCGCTCCTCGTTCGCGCCGCGCTGGAGCGTGTGCTCGCGGCTCCGGATTTTGCCGCCTCACCGCGCCTCGCGGCCTTCCTGCGTTTCGTCGTGGAGGCGACCCTGGATGGGCGCGCCGACGAGATCAAGGGCTACACCATCGCCGTGGAAGCCTTGGGCCGCCCGCCCTCCTTCGATCCCCAGTCCGATCCCATCGTGCGGGTGGAGGCGACCCGGCTGAGGCGCGCGCTGGAGCGCTATTACACCACGGTGGGTGCCGAGGACCCGCTGGTCATCGACATTCCCAAGGGGGGCTATGTCCCCCTGTTCCGGCCCCGCACCGACCCGCCGGCCGAGCCAGCGCCGGCCGAGCCGGAGCCGCAGCCCGCGCCAATCGTACCAGAGGCGCCGCGTCCCACTCCGACCTGGCAGCGCACCTGGCCGCGGATGGCCGCCGCCGCGATGGCCGTGGTGCTGATCGCGGGGCTCGGCCTGCTCGCGCCGCGCCTCAGCCCGTTCAAGTCCGATCACGGGGCCGCGCTGGCGGACCGCATCCGCCTGCCGGTGGTGGAGGTCCGCCCGTTCGAGGCATCCGGCCCCGGCGCGCCGGCGGACGCCGAATTGCGCGCCATCGAGGAGCAGATGCGCGACGCCTTCGCCCGCTTCGACTTCGTGGAGGTGAAGGCCGCCAGCGCCACCACCCACGAATCCGGAGTGCCCGAAATCTGCTCCGGCCCGCAGTCGCGCTCGGTGTTCGCCCTCGCCGGCCTCGCCGAAGGTCGCACCGACGGCACCTTCTCCCTGATCACCCGGGTGATCGACCGCTGCGACGGCTCGATCATCTGGTCGGCCTCCGTCGACGGCCTCGCGCAGGGAACGGCCCTTGGGACAAGCGAGCGACGGGTGGTGCACGATGTCGCCATCGCCATCATGGAAAGCTACGGTGTCATCCCGGTCCGGGCGCGGGCGCAGGCCCTGGCGAAGGCCCCCGGCTCCGGCTACGGCTGCATCGCTTCCGCCATCGCCTATATTCGCGGAGATCCCCAGGGACAGCGCGGCAACGGTACTGCGTGCCTGGCCGAGCTCACCAGGCAGGAGCGCGATTTCGCCCTCGGCTATGCGGTGCGGGCAACGGCGCAGCTTTACGCCACCCTGCACGACGACACGCCCAATCCCACCGCCGAGGAAATGGAGGAATTCCTCGACGAGGCGGAACGGGCGGCGGAGCTCGCCCCGGCAAGCGCCTATGCCGCCCGCACGCTCGCTCTGGTGCAGCTCTTCGCCGGTGAGCCGGACGACGCCATCACAACCGCCGAGAAGGCGCTAAAGCTCAATCCGCTCGATTTCGACGTGGCGGCGACGGTGGCCAGCGTGTTCATCGGCGCCGGTCGCGTGGAGGAAGGCGAAGGGATGCTCATGCGCGCGCGGCGCGAAGGCGCGGTGCGCACCAATCTCCAGGATGCGTTCCTGGGCATGGCCGCCTTTATGCGGGACGATGTCCTCGCCGCGCAGGCACTGGTGCCGCAGCTCACCCTGCACTCCGCCATCGAGAACAAGCTCGCGCTCGCGCTCTGCCTCCACACCCTCGGCCGCATGAGCGACGAGCGGGAAGTGGTCGGCGCGTTGCTCCATCGCATGCCTGACGGAGCGGAAGGCGTGCGCCGTCTCGTCCGACGGATGCTACCGGCGCCCGGGCTGGCCGACAAAGCCCTCGCGGCCCTGGAGACCGCGGGCCTCTCTCGCGAGGCTGTGGCCGGGAAGCCGCCGCGGGGATAGACGCTGCCGCTTGCGAATCAGATGCAGGTTCGCGCCGGAAGCTGTGCTCGACCAAAACCTGAAGCAGGTGCGCGCCATACGTGCCGTAATGCGAGACCAAAACTGCAGGGAACCCGGGCAGCCGTATTTCAACATGCACTACCTGTTAATTGGCATGGAAATCGCGGCAAAAGCCCGCGCCGGCATCCGCCCGCAAGGGCTGCCCATGCTTGCGGCCAGCGGCTACCTCAATGATTCCATGCGTCAAGCCGGGGGGGATGGAGATGTTACCAGCGGCATATGTTACCCGTCAGTACCTTCACGTCGGCCGCGGATTCACCTAAAATGCTCTGAGTTCTTGTTTTCATGCCTTTTCACCCTGCAGTATCCTAACTTAACTCCGTCCTGAAACGCTGCAGAGACCGGATCGGCAGCTTGGTCTAGTATGGCCATCGGGTCTTCTTGCCATAACATTTTACCACGAACAGATGCCATGATTGTAAATCCTTCGGCCCTCCAGACCGACCGGCGCACCTGCGTTCTGGTCTGCGACCCGGAATCGGACGTGCGCACCATGATGCGTGCCGCGTTCGCCCGGCGCGATGCCTTGCATGTGCTGGAAGCGGAGGATCTCGCTGCGGCCTTGCCCCTGGCGCCGCGCTGCGCGTCCATCCTGCTGGCGGCGGACCACCCGGAAGAGGCGACCCGGCGGCTGCGGGCTGCGGGCTTTGGCGGAACGCTGGTGGTGGCGCTGGCCCATGGCGCTTCGGTGGGGGATGCCGTTGGGGCCATGCGCGCCGGCGCCGACGACGTGGTGATCAAGCCCATCGGTCCCGAGGACGTGGTGGACCGCCTGCTGGCGTCCACCCCGGCCCGTCGTCCGGAGCGGCGGCGGCGCGACCGGCCGCAACTGCCGCGCAATGGCGACTTCTGCGGCTTCCTCGGCCGCTCGCCGGCCATGCAGGCGGTTTATGAACAGATCGAGCGGCTGGCCGCGTCGCGGGCGCCGGTGTTCGTGACCGGAGAGAGCGGCACCGGCAAGGGCTTGGCTGCGGCTGCCCTTCATGTGGCATCGACCCGGCAGGAAGGCCCCTTCAACGCCCTCAACTGCGCCGCCATCCCGGCGAGCTATCTGGAGCAGGCCGTGTTCGGCCTGACCGGCCCCGGCGCCATCGAGCGCGCCCACGGCGGCACGCTGCTGATCGAGGAGGTGTCGGAGCTGAACAGCGCCACCCAAAGCAAGCTGCTCCATTTCCTGGAGAAAGGCCGCTTCCGCCGGGCCGGCGAGACGGACGAGCGCACCAGCGACGTGCGTCTGATCTGCGCCACGGTCCGCGATCCGCTGGAGGACGTGCGTGTCGGCCGCCTGCGCGAAGACCTGTTCTACCGGCTGAACGTCCTCACCCTGGCCCTGCCGCCGCTGCGCGAGCGCGACGACGACGTGATTCTCCTTGCGGAAGCCTTCCTGGCCCGCTTCGCCGGCGAGGAAGGCCGGCCCATTTCCCGGCTCGGCCCCGGCGCGGCCGAGGTGCTGCGGGCCCGCAGCTTCCCCGGCAACGTGCGGGAACTGCAGAACCTGATGCGGCGCGCGGTCATTCTCGGCGACGGCGGATTGCTCGGACCCGAGCTGTTCGAGGAGACCGAGCCGGCGCAGCCGGAGGAGGCGCCCCGCACCCAGTTGGCCGCCATGCTGATCGACGCCGCGCAAGGCGGCACGTTCGGCCGGGTCGAGCCCTTCGCCGTCGTGGAGCGGCGGGTGATCGAGGCAGCCATCGCCGCCTTTGACGGCAACATCCCGCTGGCCGCTGCGGCCCTCGACCTCAGCCCCTCCACCCTCTACCGCAAGAAACTCGCCTGGCAGGACCGGCGCCGGCTCTCGTGAGAGAGAGGCCGACGCCTGCGTGAGACGATCCTGCCAGAGGATCGCTGCCTCGGAGTTGCCCGCCTCAGAGGATGAAGCGGCTCAGGTCGGCGTTGCGGGCAAGGTCGGCGACGCGGGAGCGCACATATTCCGCATCCACCACCACCGTCTCGCCGGAGCGGTCGGGCGCGGAGAAGGACAGGTCGTCCAGCACCCGCTCGATGACGGTCTGGAGCCGCCGGGCGCCGATGTTCTCCACATTGGAATTCACCTCCACCGCCGCGTCGGCGATGGCCTCCACCGCGTCGGTGGTGATGGTGAGGGTCACGCCCTCGGTGCCCATGAGCGCCACCGACTGCTTGACCAGGCTCGCCTCGGTCTCGGTGAGGATGCGCACGAAGTCGGCGCGGGTCAGCGCCTCCAGCTCCACGCGGATGGGCAGGCGGCCCTGAAGCTCCGGCAGCAGGTCCGACGGCTTGGAGACGTGGAAGGCGCCGGAGGCGATGAACAGGATGTGGTCGGTCTTAACCGGCCCGTGCTTGGTGGAAACCGTGGTGCCCTCGATGAGGGGGAGCAGGTCGCGCTGCACCCCCTCGCGGGAGACATCCGCGCCCGAGCGGCCCTCGCGGCCAGCGATCTTGTCGATCTCGTCGAGGAAGACGATGCCGTTGTTCTCCACCTGGTGGATCGCATCCTGGACGATGGCGTCCTGGTCGATGAGCTTGTCCGCCTCCTCGGCGAGCAGGAGGGGATGGGCCTCCTTCACATTGACGCGGCGCGGCTTGGAGCGGCCACCGAAGGCCTTGCCCAGCATGTCGCCCAGATTGACGGCGCCCATCTGGGTGCCGGGCATGCCGGGAATCTCGAACATGGGCATGCCCTGCCCGCCGGCCTGCACCTCGATCTCCACTTCCTTGTCGTCCAGCTCGCCCGCGCGCAGGCGCTTGCGGAAGGCGTCGCGGGTGGCGGGGGAGGCGGTGGCGCCCACCAGGGCGTCGAGCACCCGGTTCTCGGCGGCGAGATGGGCCTTGGCCTGCACATCCTTGCGCCGCGCCTCGCGCACCAGGCCGATGCCCACCTCCACGAGGTCGCGCACGATCTGCTCCACGTCGCGGCCCACGTAGCCCACTTCCGTGAACTTGGTGGCCTCGACCTTGAGGAAGGGCGCGCCGGCAAGCCGGGCGAGGCGGCGGGAAATCTCGGTCTTGCCGACGCCCGTGGGGCCGATCATGAGGATGTTCTTGGGCAGCACCTCCTCGCGCAGCTTGTCGTCCAGCTGCTGGCGCCGCCACCGGTTGCGCAGGGCGATAGCCACCGCCCTCTTCGCATTGGCCTGGCCGACGATGTGGCGGTCCAGCTCGGAGACGATCTCGCGGGGGGAAAAGTCGCTCATCAAGGGTCGCTCTTGGAATCTGGTGGCGTTCGGGTCGCGGTCGCTCGCGCCGCCGGGGCGCGGGCGGGGCCTCAGGCGCCGATGGTTTCCACCACGATGTTGCGGTTGGTGTAGACGCAGATGTCGGCGGCGATCTCCAGCGAGCGGCGCACGATGGCTTCCGGGTCCTCCTCGCGATCCAGCAGCGCCCGCGCGGCGGCCAGCGCGAACATGCCGCCCGAGCCGATGCCGGCCACTCCCACCTCCGGCTCCAGCACGTCGCCGGTGCCGGTGAGCACGAGGGAGATGGAGGCATCCGCCACGATCATCATAGCTTCGAGCCGGCGCAGGTAGCGGTCGGTGCGCCAGTCCTTGGCGAGTTCCACGGCAGCGCGCTGGAGCTGGCCGGGATATTGCTCCAGCTTGGCTTCCAGGCGCTCGAACAGGGTGAAGGCATCCGCCGTTGCGCCGGCGAAGCCACCGATCACATCCCCCCTGCCGAGCCGGCGCACCTTGCGCGCATTGGATTTCAGCACGGTCTGGCCGAGCGTCACCTGCCCGTCGCCGGCGATGGCGACGCGGCTGCCCTTGCGAACGGTGACGATGGTGGTTCCGTAAATGGTATCCGGGGAATGCTGCATGAAAAGCTCCGCTCGGGGCCTTACTTAGGGCGTTCCGGCGCGGACGCAACCGAGTGGCAGCATTCTCCCCAGTCAGCTGCCCTTCAGGAAGGCGCGGACGGTGGTGGCGAAGTTCTCGGGGGCCTCCACCATGGGGCAGTGACCGCTGTCGAGAATCTCATCCAGCGCCGCGCCGTGGATGCCGTTCGCGAGCTCCCGCACCATGTGGGGCGAGAACATGCGGTCATCGTCGCAATAGATGGCCAGGGTCGGCGCCGAGATGCGGCCGAGCCGCGCCACGGTGTCCACCTTGGTGCACACGTCGAGCTGACGCAGGAAGGCGTCCTTCTCCTGGTAGAGCCCGGCATCGAGGGATTGCTGCACCGCAGCAAAAAGCGGGATCTTCTTCAGCGTGCCCATGCCCAGCACGAAGCTGGTGAGCGCCGCGCCGAATGTCAGCTCGTCGTCGAGCTGGAGCCGTAGCTCCTTGAGCAGGCGCATGATCTCGGTGGTGTAGAGATCGTTCTGGGCAATGGTGTTGGAGAGCACCAGCCGGTCCACGCGCTGCGGCGCCATGAGGGCCAGTTCCTGCGCGATCATTCCCCCCATGGAATGACCGATGACATGCGCTTTCGGGACACCCGCCGCGTCAAGCACGGCGAGGGCATCGCGCGCCATGTCGGCGGCGTCATACGGGCCCTTGGCCCGCGCGCTCTTGCCGATGTCGCGGTTGTCGAACTCGATGAGGGTGAAGCCCGCGAGCAGCGGCCGCGCCAGAGCCCAGAACGAGCGCTCGGCGGACAGGCCGGAAATGATCAGGACCGGCGGCCCCTCCCCGCTCACCTGATAGGCAAGTTCGAGCCCGTCGTTCTGCGTCGTCGGCATTGGCATCCCTCATGCGCTGGCACTGGTGCTATGCCACATCCGCCGGGGCCCGGCGACGAGACGATCAGACGCCGGAAACGTCATCTCTTCGCCATATGGCGTCGCAGCGAGGTTGCTGATAGAACCCGCGGCCTTGGAGGAGTTCCATGCGCAAGGCCGACATCGTCCGCGAAACCAAGGAGACCCGCGTCGCCCTCACCGTCGATCTCGACGGAACGGGCCGCTCTGCCATCTCCACCGGGATCGGCTTCCTGGACCACATGCTGGACCTGTTGGCCCGGCACGCCCGCTTTGACCTTGAGATCAAGGCCGACGGCGACCTCCATGTGGATTTCCACCACACCACCGAGGATGTGGGCATCGTGCTCGGCCAGGCGCTGAAGAAGGCGCTCGGCGACATGCGCGGCATCACCCGCTACGCCGACGTGCTGCTGCCCATGGACGAGACGCTGACCCGCGTCGCCCTCGACATTTCGGGCCGGCCGTTCCTGGTGTTCCGCACCGAATTCGCGGTGCCCAAGATCGGCGAGTTCGACACCGAGCTGGTGCGTGAGTTCTTCCAGGCCTTCGCCTCCAGCGCCGGGGTGACCCTGCATGTGGAGACCCTGTATGGCGTGAACGCCCACCACATCGCGGAAAGCTGCTTCAAGGGCCTTGCCCGGGTGCTGCGGGCGGCGGTGGCGGTGGACCCGGCGGCGGCGGGGGAGATCCCCTCCACCAAGGGCGCGCTGGGAACCTGAGGAGCCGGGCGATGGGCATCTGGACGGTCCTGAGCAGGACGGAACCCGGCGACACCGCCGAGGCGGTGGCCGGCGGCACCGTGTTCGTGCGCGAGAAATTCTCGTGGGCGACGCTGTTTTTCGCGCCGTTCGTGCTGGCGCGCTTCCGCCTGTGGCTGCCGCTTGCCGCCTATGTGGCGGTGGTGGTTCTGCTGCAGGTCACGGCCAGCTTCGCCGGCCTCGCCCAGGCAGTGGTCGACGTGGTGATGGCGGGCTTCCACCTGCTGCTCGCCTTCGAGCTGCCCGCGCTGCGTAGGCGCAAGCTGGCGCGAAAGGGCTATGAGGAAGCCGGCGTGGTGATCGCTGCCAACCGGGACGAGGCGGAACAGCGCTTCTTCGCGGACTGGGTCGAGACCCACTCCTCGCCATCGGCACGCGCCGACCTGCCGACCATCCGCCCCATGGCATCCCCCGCCTTCGCGGGCGGCCAGGCCGGCGTCATCGGCGCCTTTCCGGGGACCTGAGCGATGAGCGTCGCGATCATCGACTATAATTCCGGCAACCTGCACTCCGCCGCCAAGGCCATGGAGCGCGCCGCGCTTGATCTCGGCGCGGAACGGGTTGTGGTCACCAGCGATCCGGAGATCGTGCGCACCGCCGACCGGGTGGTTCTGCCGGGCGTCGGCGCCTTCGCCGACTGTCGCGCCGGCCTCGACGCCGTGCCCGGCATGGTGGAAGCCATGACCGAGGTGGTGAAGGAGCGCGGCCGCCCCTTCCTCGGCATCTGTGTCGGCCTCCAGCTGCTCGCCGAGCGCGGGCTGGAACACGGGGTGACCGAAGGGCTCGGCTGGATCCGCGGCGAGGTGGAGCGCATCGCCCCCACCGACCCCGAGCTGAAGATCCCGCACATGGGCTGGAACACCCTCCAGACCGCGCGCGAACATCCCCTCCTTGCCGGCATTCCCACCGGCGAGGGCGGTTTGCACGCCTATTTCGTGCATTCCTACCACCTGAAGCCGGCCGACGGCATCGACCTCGTCGCCACCACGGACTATGGCAGCACCATCACCGCCATGGTCGCGCGCGACAACGTGGCCGGCACCCAGTTCCATCCCGAGAAGAGCCAGAGGCTCGGCCTCGCGCTCCTCGCGAATTTCCTGAAGTGGCATCCGTGATCCTTTTTCCGGCCATCGACCTCAAGGACGGCCTCGCCGTGCGCCTCGAACAGGGCGACATGGCGCGGGCCACCGTGTTCAACCGCGATCCCGCCGCCCAGGCCGCGGAGTTCGAGACCCTCGGCTTTCGCTACCTCCATCTCGTGGACCTTGACGGCGCCTTCGCTGGCAAGCCGGTCAACGCGGCGGCGGTGGAGCGGATTTTGGAGACGGTCTCCATTCCCGTGCAGCTCGGCGGCGGCATCCGCGACCTGAAGACCGTCGAGGCCTGGCTGGAGAAGGGGGTGACCCGCGTCATCCTTGGCACCGCCGCGGTGCGCGACCCGGACTTCGTGAAGCAGGCGGCGAAGGCCCATCCCGGCCGCATCGTGGTGGGCCTTGATGCCCGCGATGGCCGCGTCGCCGTGGAGGGCTGGGCCGAGACCTCGGACATTGCCGCCGTGGACATCGCCAAAAGGTTCGAGGATGCCGGCGTCACCGCCATCATCTACACCGACATCGCCCGCGACGGCCTGCTCAAGGGGCTGAACCTCGACGCCACCGTGGCGCTGGCGGAAGCGGTCAACCTGCCGGTGATCGCCTCGGGCGGCCTTGCCTCGCTCGCCGATATCGAGGCGCTGCTCACGCCGCGCGCGAAAAAGCTGGAAGGCGCCATTACCGGCCGCGCCCTCTATGATGGCCGGCTCGATGCCCGCGAGGCGCTGGCGCTGGTGGCGGGACGATAGGTGTGCCATGCTGAAAGTCCGCGTCATCCCCTGCCTCGACGTGAAGGACGGCCGCGTGGTGAAGGGTGTCCAGTTCGTGGACCTGCGCGACGCCGGCGATCCGGTGGAGGCGGCACGCGCCTATGACCTCGCCGGCGCGGACGAGTTGACCTTCCTCGACATCACCGCCAGCCACGAGAACCGCGGCACCATCCTCGACGTGGTGCGCCGCACCGCCGAGCAGTGCTTCATGCCGCTGACCGTTGGCGGCGGCGTGCGCACCGTGGACGACGTGCGCACCCTGCTCCATGCCGGCGCCGACAAGGTCTCCATCAATACCGCCGCCGTGAACCGCCGCGCCTTCGTGGGCGAGGCGGCCGAGAAGTTCGGCGAGCAGTGCATCGTGGTGGCCATCGACGCCAAGCGCGTGAGCAAGGAGGGCGAGGAGAACCGCTGGGAAATCTTTACCCATGGCGGGCGCACCCCTACCGGCATCGACGCCATCCAGTTCGCCCGCGAGGTGGTGGACCTCGGCGCCGGCGAAATCCTGCTGACATCCATGGACCGGGACGGCACCGGCCAGGGCTTCGACTGCGCCCTCACCCGCGCGGTGGCGGACGCTGTGCATGTGCCGGTGATCGCCTCCGGCGGCGTCGGCACCCTCGACCATCTGGTGGACGGCATCCGCGAAGGCGGTGCCTCGGCGGTGCTGGCCGCCTCCATCTTCCATTTCGGCACCTTCACCATCCGCGAGGCCAAGGAACGCCTTGCGGAAGCGGGGCTGCCTGTCCGCCTCGACGTCTAGGCCGCGCGCCTTAACGCGTCCTCCCCGCCCTCCCTTTCCGGGCCACCTTGATGAGCGACAGCTTCACCCTCGCCGACCTCGAAGCCATCGTCGCGGCGCGCGCCTCGGCGGATGCGGGGGCGTCCTATACCCGCTCGCTGCTCGACAAGGGCATCGGGAAATGCGCCCAGAAGCTGGGCGAGGAGGCGGTGGAGACGGTAATTGCCGCCGTCTCCGGCAGCGAGAAGGACCTCGTCGCGGAAACCAGCGATCTGCTCTACCATCTCCTCGTGCTGCTGAAGGCGCGCGGGGTGCCGCTGGCCGAGATCCACGCGGAGCTTGCACGCCGAACCGGCCAATCCGGCCTCGCCGAAAAAGCCGCCCGGCAGCACGGCTGAGAAGAGCACGAGGCACACCATGGATCGACGGCTCGACCCAGGCCTCTCTCCCTACCGCACCTTCTCGCGCGCCGAATGGGCCGCGCTGAGGCGCGACACGCCCATGACCCTGCGCCCGGACGAGATCACCCGGCTGGAGGGCCTCGGCGTCCATCTCTCCATGCAGGAGGTGGAGGAGATCTACCTCCCGCTGTCGCGGCTGCTCTCACTTTACGTAGCGGCAACGCAAAAGCTCTTCCGCGCCATGAGCTACTTCCTCGACTCTCGCGACAGCGAGGCGAACGGGGACGGCAAGATGCCCTACATCATCGGGGTGGCCGGATCGGTGGCGGTGGGCAAGTCCACCACCGCCCGCGTGCTCCAGGCGCTTCTGGCGCGCTGGCCCAACACACCCAAGGTGGATCTCGTCACCACCGACGGCTTCCTCCTGCCCAACGCCATCCTCGAGCGCGAGGGGCTGATGGACAAGAAGGGCTTCCCCGAAAGCTACGACCTGCCGCTGCTGCTGCGCTTCCTCACCGACATCAAGGCCGGCCGGCGGCCGGTGCGCGCGCCGCTCTATTCGCACTTCTTCTACGACGTGATGCCCGACCAGTATGTGGAGATCGACCGGCCCGACATCCTCATCGTGGAAGGCCTCAACGTGCTGCAGACCACGCGTCCTCCGAAGGACGGCAAGGCCATTCCCTTCGTCTCGGACTTCTTCGATTTCTCGGTCTATATCGACGGCGACGAGGACGTGATCGAGCGCTGGTACGTGGAGCGCTTCATGCGGCTGCGGGCCACCGCCTTCAAGGACCCTTTGTCCTACTTCCACCGCTACTCGCAGCTCACGGAAGAGCAGGCCCGCGCCACCGCCCTGTCCATCTGGCGCGGCATCAATCTGCCCAACCTCATGGACAATGTGCTGCCCACCCGCCAGCGCGCCGACCTCATCCTGCGCAAGACCGGCGAGCACGAGGTGGCGGAGGTCAGCCTGCGCCGCCTGTAATGCCGATCGTCCGTGAGATTGATTCACCGACGATCGCTCAAGCCCGCGCGGCGCTCAAGTGGACCGGCAGCTTCGGTCAACGACCGAGGCTGATGATATGACTGCGGTGCGGCCGACAGCCCTCAGAAGTTGCGCTGGATCCGCACCGCGCCCGAGACCGCATTGGCCGACCCGCCCACCAGGGTGGGGATGACGCCGCCGCTGGCGGACACGGCGTTGGTGATGCCCAGCGGCCGACTGCCATCGACGGCGGTGTAGACCACCTCCGCACCGATATCGAGATTGCGCACCGGCGACCAGAAGGTGTTCACGCCGGCCTGCCACATGGCGAAGCTCGCCGCGCCCACCACATTGGTCGGCACATCCACGCTGACATAGCCACCGAACACGGCGGAGCGCACCTGCGGCACCCAGAAATGCCGGAACTGGCCCTGAATCGCCCAGGCGCCCACCATCTCGTAGGATCCGTCCGGGCCCATCACCGCGTCGGCGAGGGGATAATAGGCGCCGCTCATGAGGCCGACGCTGTTGAGCGGGATATAGCCGATGGCCTGCAGCCGGTTCTGGTTACCGGCGGCAAGACCGGCATAATTGAGGGCGCCCTCGGAATAGTTGGCCTGGAGGTAGAGGCTGTCGCCCGCCGCGATGAAGGGCAGCCGGATCTCGGTATAGGCGCCGAGGGCATAGCCCCACTGGCCGGTGCTGGAGCTGCCGATGAATGCGGAGCCGAGATAGGCGGGGGGCATAGCCTCCACCTGATGCAGCGCCCCGGCCAGTTGCACCATCCCCCACGCCCCCTCGGCCCGCAGGTTGGCGACGAAATCCGGCGTCTGCTGACCGGCCTGGTAGTTGGAATAGAGCAAGGGGGCGCCGGTGCCGCCGCTCACGAACGGAAAGTCGGACGGCGAGGTCACGCCGGTGATGCTCACGCCCGTGGCCTGGACGCCGGTGGTGCGGTTGGCCGCATCCTCCACCGCGAGCGAGGCGGAAAAGCCGTTGCCGAACTCGGCCGTGTAGGCCGCCGTGGTGTTCCAGGTGTTCGAGCCCGCGAACAGGGTGGCGATGGAATAGCCGATGCCGGTGTCGAAGAACGACTGGGTATAGCCGAACGTCAGCCCGCCGAACTGGATGAAGGCGCGTTCGATATAAAGGGCGGGGCCGGGGCCCTTGCCGGGGCCGCTCTGGGAATCCCATTCGGCGCCGCCACGGAAATAGGAGCGCAACGTGCCATAGTCGGTCTGCGTCCGCGCATCGATCTCCGCAACGCCGCGCCCCTGGGTGAAATAATCGGCATCATGCGCATCCCGGAAGGGAAAGGCGAACGGCGAATATCCCGGCCCGCCGAACGCCGAGCCCTGCGAGAAGATCGCGGCGACGTTCATATAGGTGTCCATGCGGGCCCAGCCGCCGACCCGAAGGCAGGTGTCCGTGCCGGGAATGTAGTAGAAGCCGGGGCCGTAGGCTGCGCAGACCTTAACATTCTCCGTGGCCTGGGCCTTGACCGGCAGGTCGGCCGCCTCGGCCATGCGCGGCGCAAACAGTGCTGTAAGGCACACAAGGCTGATGGCGCCGTGCGGCGCCCAGGAACGTCCGGTCATTTCCCCCCCCGCTCGGTCCTCCCCCGAACGCATGGTCGGGGCGAAGCCGCTCTTCCTTCCATCCGAGCCGGACTGAGGTAACCGAGGGCCGATGCAGCCGGCGGGATGGCAGAGGTGGCCAATGTAGGCGAACGCGCCGCCGCGCGCCTAGACGTTATGACCGTGGTCCGGGGGGCGGCCCGCCCTTAGCCTTTGCAGCGTGAGCAGTCGGGGGTTGCTCGAGGGCCGAGCCGAGCCCCAAGCAAAGGAGGGCGGACCATGAACGAGGATAGCGTGGTTTACGTCGGTGTCGATGTGGCAAAGGCCAAGCACGCAATCGCAGTTGCAGAGAGCGGACGCAGCGGCGAGGTGCGGTATGTCGGTGAGATCGAGACGACCTCGGCGGCCGTCGAGCGGTTCGTCCGAAAGCTCGCCCACAAGCATCCTCGGCTGCACTTCTGCTACGAAGCTGGCCCGACCGGCTACGGGCTCTATCGCCAGCTTGTTGCGCTCGGCCATGCCTGTGAGGTTGTGGCGCCCTCGCTGATCCCCAAGCGACCGGGCGAGCACGTCAAGACCAACCGACGCGACGCCGTCACCTTGGCCCGGCTCCTGCGGGCAGGAGAGCTCAAGGGGATCTGGGTTCCGGACGCGGTGCATGAGGCGGTCCGCGATCTGGTGCGGGCGCGTGAGGCCGCTGGGGAGGATCTGCGCAAGAAGCGTCAGCAGCTCCAATCGTTTCTGCTCCGCCACGGGCGGACGTTCACCGGCCGCAAGGCCTGGAGCCCCGCTCATTCGCGCTGGTTGGCGGCCCAGAAGTTCGAGCATCCGGCTCAGCAGATCGTGTTCCAGGATCAGGTCGACGTGATCGCTGATGCGAGCAAGCGGCTTGAGCGGCTGGATGCGCAGCTCGTCGAGCTCGTGCCCACCTGGTCTATGGCTCCTGTGGTGGCGGCCTATCAGGCGCTGCGTGGGGTATCGTTCGTAGTTGCCGTCACGTTCGTCAGCGAAGTCGGTGACGTTCGCCGGTTCGACAGTCCCCGCCAGCTCATGGCCTTCCTTGGCCTCGTGCCGTCCGAGCGCTCCACCGGTGAGACCGTCAGGCGCGGTGGTCTGACACTCGCAGGCAATCGGCGCGCCCGGCGCGTGCTCGTCGAAGGGGCTTGGAGTTACCGCCACCCCGCTCGTGTGACCGAGACCATCCGGGTTCGGCTCGAGGGCTTGCCCAAAGAGGTGCGGGAGATCGCCTGGAAGGCGCAGACCCGGCTCTGTGCCCGTTATCGGCGGATGACGGCCGCCGGCAAGAAGGCGCCGATCGTGATCGCGGCGATCGCACGCGAGATGGCAGCGTTCTTGTGGGCCATCAGTCGACAGGTCGAGCCGGTCCGGTGAGGGAGGAGGAGCTCATGCTCGTGGCAACGATCACGGCCGGCATAGGGAGAGCGCCGGCCTAACGAGACATCCGCCCATCTGGCGGATGTGACGGGCAGCACGGCGACGGGATGCGGCCACGGTGGGGAACTCCCGCTGTGCACTATGTGGCTGAGCTTTGGCTCAATGCCCGCCTCTAGACAGGGATGGCCCAAGACGGATTACGGACGTGCGGTATTCAACCCGCGGATAAGAGCTTGATCAACCGTCGTCTCAAGGCCCATCCCGTCCCCGTGCTGCCCATCAAAGTGATGACCAAACCCGTGCTGCAGGCTCGGGGCGAAGCCGTTCATCTGTGCCTCTTGACCACAGTCATAAGAGTGCAGGAACAGCTCAGTTTGAATCAAACGCAGTGGAGATCCGCGTCTAACCTTGAGGCAGGTGCACAAGGCAAGCCGCTTATGGTAACTGGATGCAGCTTCGCTGGACGATCGCGGTGGCATGCACGGGACTGAGTCGTGGCCGACGCTGCGGCCGGGCGGAAGGTCCCGCGCCGGGGGCGCCCGAAACGTCCCATCCGTCCACGCCCCGGTGGAGCGTTCCTTGAAGGCAAAGCGTGCCCTGCCCCGACCACCATGACCCCGATACCAATGGCCCGGCCTATGTGGCACCGGCGAACTGATCGAGCAGGGCGTCCCGCGCCTCGGCGATACGGCGATAGCGTTCATTACTGCCGCCGGCGTCCGGATGCGCGCTCTTGGCCAGGCGCCGGAAGGCGGCATTGATCTCCGACGGCTCGAGCGCTCCGTCCATGGGCAGGTCCAGGGCCTCGCGGTGCTCCTTGTCGTCGTCATCGACATTCAGCCGGGACAGGAAGGCCTGGCGCTCGTTCCGCGCCTTGAGGCGCAGTTCCACCTGATCCTGCTGCCATCTCTCCCGCGACATGACGAGGCATGCGCCAAAGGCGATCCGGCCCGTGGCTTCCAGCTCATCAAGGCTGAACGGCCCGACCACCCCATAGGGCGGGGCGAGACAGGCGCTCCGCCCGCCCTCACCCTGTTCGACCAGCCCGATGGTCACCGTATCGAGGACCCCCAGGGAGCCGTTCCAGACGACCCATTGCTCTTTGTCCGTCATGCCACGCGCTTCCATGCATGAGCCGGCGCCGCGCCCCGTTTTGTCCGAAAAGGTTCGCAACCGCTGGACCGTCTGTGCGTGCATGCAGGTTTGAAGCCAGAGCGCGGGAGGAGGAATCGGCGCCTGCCGGGGAGACCTGGCGGCGTCCCTGCCGCAGCCGCAGGTGTCACAACACCATCGACTGCACATGGCCGATCTGCTCCAATACGCCGCGCGCGCAGTTTGCCGCCGCGTCCCGCGCGATCCAGGGGCAACGCATTCTTTTCGCAGTCGTTTTGAGACAACGAGATCGACCGGGCCAGCCCGGCCAGCCTGATGCGGCCTCCTGCTCTCCGCGTCGCGCGGTTGAACCGGCGGCGCGAATTGATATGAGTGCCCCCATGACGTTTCGCGCCCTCCCCGCAGGGCGGTCGCCGCGATGACGGCGCCCGCCAAGGTCTCCATTGCCCTCGGTACCCGCTCCGGCGGGGACACGGCCGTGCTGGACCTGGAGGAACTGCTGGCCACGCGCCTGCTGGTGCAGGGCAATTCCGGCTCCGGCAAATCCCACCTGTTGCGCCGGCTGCTGGAGCAGAGCGCCCCCTGGGTGCAGCAGGCGATCATCGATCCGGAGGGTGATTTCGTCACCCTGGCCGACCGCTATGGCCATGTGGTGGTGGATGCCCAGCGCGGCGAGGCGGACCTCCAGCGCATTGCCGCCCGGGTGCGCCAGCACCGGGTCTCGGTGGTGCTGAACCTCGAAGGGCTCGACGCCGAGCAGCAGATGCGCGCCGCCGCCGCCTTCCTCGGCGGCCTGTTCGATGCCGACCGCGATGTCTGGTATCCGGTTCTGGTGGTGGTGGACGAGGCACAATTGTTCGCCCCCACCGCCGCGGGTGAGGTGTCGGACGAGGCCCGCAAGGTGTCGCTCGGTGCCATGACCAATCTCATGTCCCGCGGCCGCAAGCGCGGCCTTGCCGGGGTCATCGCCACCCAGCGCCTGGCCAAGCTCGCCAAGAACGTGGCGGCGGAAGCCTCCAACTTCCTCATGGGCCGCACCTTCCTCGACATCGACATGGCCCGCGCCGCCGACCTGCTCGGCATGGAGCGGCGGCAGGCCGAGATGTTCCGCGACCTGCAGAGCGGCCATTTCATCGCGCTGGGTCCCGCGCTGGCGCGCCGGCCTTTGCCGATTCACATCGGCCCGGTGGAAACCTCCGCGCGCTCCACCAGCCCCAAGCTGGTGCCGCTGCCGGAGCCCGCCGCGGCCGAGGACGCCCACGATCTGATCTTCATGCCCGGTGCCGACGAGGTTCGCCCGCTGGTGCCACGCCGTCCGCCGGCGGTGGCGCCCACGGCGGACGTGCTGGCCCAGCTCGCGCGCAGCGGTCCCCCTGCCCCGCCGCCGCCGGCTGCGCCGCAGGCGCCCACCCTCTCACCCGAGCAGCGCCAGGCCGCCATCGATTCGGCCCTGCGCGAAATCCTGAGCGAGCGGGACGCGGGCTTTCGCACCATCTCGGTGCTCTATCAGGATTTCCTGGTGCGCTGCCGCATCCACAGGATCGGCGGGGAGGCGCTGAGCCTCTCGGCCTTCCGCCGCCGGCTGGCGGTGGCCCATGCCGGCATCGATGCCGCCGAGGCGGAAGCCGAGGATTCCCCCTGGGCCGAGGTGCTGGCCATGGCCGGCACCCTGCCGGAGGACATGCAGGGCGTGTTTCTCTCGCTCGCCCGCGCCGCGTTCGACCACCGCACCTGCCCCTCCGACGCCGACGTGGCCCGCGCCTACGGCAGCCGCTCCCCCGGCCGCGCACGGCGGCTTCTGGCCTACATGGAGGAGCGCCAGGTGATCGTCTGCCGGCTGGATAGCCAGGGCCGGCGCATCGTGGCCATTCCCGGCCTGGCCTGGGAAACTGAGCCCGGCGACCCCACCGCCGCCACCAGCGCGAGTGCACCCGAGGCGACGCCGGCGGATTGAAGCGGGTGGTGTCCCGCCCCCACCATACTCCTGACTCGCGCCAAATCCGATGTCACCTCCGGCTCTCCCGAAAATGTCGGTTCCGCACTGACTGGCGGGGTCGACGATGCCGGACGCCGGCATCTCACACGGGACGATGCGTCCTGATGTGATTGCGCTGAACCGCCCTGCCAAACCGCAGCGATTCCCCGCGCCCGAAGCGTCAGCTTCGCCAGTGTCGCAATTTTGCCACACGCCATCAAGAAGTCGCCCCATTTGCCCGCGTAGGTAAATTGGTACTGTTATTATTATATCCACTTGGATATAGCTTAGCTGATTATCGCCTTGAGGATTGTCGTATGTCCATTGTCTGTTCCCGCCCGCGCGGGATGCGGATGCGTGCGCGCGCCGCTGTCGTTCCTCCGGCACCGCAAATGGCCGGGGTCCCGTTTTCGAGCCCTGCCGTGCTGGGCCGGCGGGCACGGCTGACGCGCCTCCTTTGCGCCTCCACCGCGCTGGCGACGCTTCTGGCAAACCCGGCGTTTGCCGCGCCCCAGGGCGGGACAGTGGTCTCGGGGACGGCGACCATTTCGACTTCGGGCACCACCACCAACATCAATCAATCCACCAACAAGGCCATCATCAACTGGACGAACTTCTCGGTCGCCGCCGCGGAGACCGTGAACTTCAACCAGCCGTCGGCCGCCTCAGTCACGCTGAACCGCGTGATCGGCAACGAAAGCTCGGTCATCGCCGGCGCCATCAACGCCAACGGACAGGTGTTCCTGGTCAATTCCAACGGCATCCTCTTCACCGGCACCAGCCAGGTGAACGTGGGCGGCCTCGTCGCCTCGACGCTGGACATCAGCAACGCCGACTTCCTCGCCGGCAACTACGTGTTCTCCGGCTCCTCCACCGCGTCGGTGGTGAACCGGGGCAACATCAGCGCGGCGAGCGGCGGCTACGTCTCGCTCATGGGCAAGAGTGTGTCGAATGAAGGCGTCATCACCGCCACGCTGGGCACCGTCTCGCTGAATGCCGCCTCGAAGATGACCCTCAATTTCGAGGGCAATTCCCTTGTTGACGTGACCCTCGACGAGGGAGTGCTGAACGCCCTTGTGGAGAACAAGCAGCTCATCAAGGCCGACGGCGGCAAGGTGATCATGACCGCCAAGGCGGCGGACGCGGTTCTCTCCGCGCAGGTGAACAACAGCGGGATCATTCAGGCCCGCACCATGGCCGCGCTGACGGGCGGTTCATCGGCGAAGACCTACAAGAAGGGCTCCATCACCCTGAAGGCGGACGGCGGCACCACGAAGGTCTCCGGCACGCTGGATGCCTCCGCCCCCAACGGCGGCGACGGCGGCTCCATCGAGACTTCCGGCAACACGGTGAAGATCAGTGATGCCGCCACCATCACCACGCTCGCCAGCAGCGGCAACACCGGCAGCTGGCTCATCGATCCCGACGGCTTCACCATTGGCCGTTACGCCTATTGGACGCGGCCATGGGTCCGCCGGGCGCATGATGATGGCGGCGACATCAGCGCCAGTAAGTTAAGCTCCCTGCTTGCCACCACCAGTGTTGAGATACAGTCCACCGACGGCAGCGGCACCGACGGCGATATCACTGTCAATGCTGCGGTCTCATGGTCGGCCAACACCACGTTGACCCTCACCGCCACCAACGACATCAACATCAATGCACCGATCACCGCCACGGGGACCAGTGCCGGGCTCAATCTGAACTATGGCGGCGATTATTACATCGCCAACGGCGCTGCGGTGACCTTGAGCGGTGCCGACGCCAGCCTCGTCATGAACGGCCAAGCCTATACGCTCATCCACACCATGGCGCAGTTGGCGGCCCTCGACGATGCCACCGGAACCGCATCGGGCTTTTACGCCATCGCCAACGATATCGACGCCAGCGCCGCCGCCTACGACGGCCCGGTGATCGCCAAGCTCAGCGGGACGCTGGCAGGCCTGGGGCACACCGTCAGCGGGCTCACCATCTCCTCTGGCGGCAGTTCTGTGGGCCTGATCGGCTCCATCGGCACTGGCAGCAAAGTCCGCGACCTCGGCCTGCTGGACGCGGACATCACTGGAAATTCCACCGTCGGCGCCCTTGCGGGCGAAAACAACGGCATCGTCAGCAACAGCTACGCAACCGGCGCCGTGACGAGCCTGTCCAGCGGCTGGGCCGGCACCGGCGGTCTGATCGGCGAAAACTACGGCACGATCACCGGCTCCCACGCGGCCGTGACGGTCACGAGCTCCGGCAATTACGTCGGTGGGCTGGTTGGCTACAGCTACGGCATCATTACCGGGTCCTACGCTACCGGTGATGTCTCGGGCTACATGACCGTTGGCGGGCTGGTCGGCGGCGGTGGCGGAACTGTAAGCGATGCTTATGCCACCGGCGACGTAACCGGGAACAATTATGTCGGCGGACTGGCTGGAACTGCCGGCGGCACCTACACCAACGTCTATGCGACCGGAAATGTGACCGGCGTCCAGACCGTAGGCGGCCTCATCGGCTACAGCAACGGCGTCAAGTTGAACACCGCCTATGCCAGTGGAAACGTTACAGGCGCGGGCCAGGACGTCGGCGGACTTATCGGTATGAGCAATTATGGAACGCTCACCAACGTTTCTGCATCCGGAACCGTGACCAATACTGGAAGCTATACCGGCGGCATCGTTGGAAGGGTCGTGGGAACGACGATCAGCGATGCGTCCTTCTCCGGAACAGTGACCGGGGCCTTCGGCACCGGCGGCATCGCGGGCTTCAATGGGGGAACCATCACCGATTCCCAGGTGACCGGGAGCGTGACGGGTACCGCCGCCGTAGGCGGTATCGCCGGCCTCAATCTCGGCGGAACCATCAGCAACGTTCTGTTTGCCGGCAGCGTGACAGGCATCCTGACGGTGGGCGGTGTGGCCGGCACCAGCACCGGCACCATCGACAACGCCACCTCGACAGGAACGGTCTCCGGAACGAGCAATGTCGGGGGTATCGCCGGCAACAATCTCGGTGGCATCACCAATTCGTCTGCCACCGGCGCAGTCTCCGGGACGCAGAATACCGGAGGGCTGGTCGGCAACAACATCGGCGCGGGCAAGGTTTCCAACAGCACCTGGAACACCACATCCACCGGCCAGACCGGAGGCGTGGGCAACGGCCAAGGGATCGGCTCCTCGGTGTCGGGCGTGACGTCGCCCACGATCCCTGCCTATGCAACGGATGCTGTGCAATCGGCCGTGCGCGCAGCCACGGTCAGCGCCACCACCGGCGTGCAGGAGACGGCGGACAACCCGCCATCGACCTCAGACGTGGCGGCGGGGAGTTCGGCGACGGCAGCGCTTGCCGGGCCTTCGGTGGCCTCCCAGATCGACAGCAGCGCAGCGCCGGCGCCCACCACCTCCTGGCGGCAGCTGCAGGACCAGGAAGAGCGCCGCAGGAAGCGCGCCGCACAGCAGGTGCAGCCGGCTTCGGCACCGAAGGGCGGGGTTGGCGGGTCCATCCGCTCCATCGACGTGGACGGCCAACATTTCGACCTGGAGAAGGACTCAGCGCCTGCGTCTTCCGCGCCGGCACAGCCGGCCGCTCCCGCTCCGGCGGCCGCACCGGCGCAGTAAGGCCGCCACGCGTCGGGCCGGGCGGACTTGCCCCATCCGGCCGGCGCCCGCCGCCGATGGCCCACTTTCCGGGCCCCGCGTTTCACCCGCCCTCTTGATCCCGTTCGTTCATCCGCACCTTGCTTTCCGAGAGCCTCGCCATGACCCGTTCCAGGATTTCCGCCGGCTCGTCCCGGCCAGGACACACGCGTGTTCCAGGCACCGCGAGCGCTTCAGGCCTCGCCCTCGCGGCGGCGGTCGGGATGCTCGTCCCGGCATCGGCCCTCGCCCAGGGCCTGCCCTTCAACATCGGCGATGCGGTGCGTGACGCGCAGCAGTCCCAGCAGGCCGCGCCCCAGCCGCAGCAGGCCGCGCCTTTGGTGCTGCCGAAGCTCGCCGAGCCGCAGCTGGTGCTGCCGGACAAGTCCACCCTCCACGTGCGCCACATCGCCGTCACCGGCACCGAGGGGCTGGCCGTCAGCGAGGAAAAGCTGCGCGCTGTTCTGGCGCCCTATGAAGGCAGAAAGCTTTCCCTCGCCGAGATCTACGCCGCCGCCGACAAGGTCACCGCGCTCTATCGCGAGGCCGGATATTTGGTGGCCAAGGTCTATGTGCCCCAGCAGGACGCGCGGAAGGGCACGCTCACCTTCAAGCTGGTGCCCGGCCGCTACGGCCAGGTGAACGTCAAGAACGAGAGCCGGGTGAAAGACTTCATGGTGAGGGGCACCCTCGACACCCAGAAGGTGCTGCCGGGCGAACTCATCGAGCAGGCCCGGCTGGAACGGGCCATGCTGCTGATCTCCGACCTTGCCGGCGCCGGCATGCCGCGGGCGGTGATCGGGGCAGGCGCGACCCAGGGCACTTCCGACTTCGTGTTCGACGTGCCCGAGCAGCGCCTCGTCGACGGCTTCCTCATGGGCGACAATTTCGGCACGCCCTACACCGGCATCTGGCGCGCCTCCGGCGGCTTCAACATCAACTCCCCGCTGGGCATTGGCGACCGGCTCTCCGCCTTCGGCCTCGTCTCCAACTCCACCGACATGCTCAACGGCCGCGTGGCCTATTCCCTGCCGCTTGGGTACGACGGCCTGAGGGCGGAGGTGGCGGCCTTCCGCACCACCTATGCGCTGGGCGACACCTATGCCGACCTCAACGCCACCGGCGTTGCCGACGGCGTCTCCGCCACCCTGCTTTACCCCTTCCTGCGCTCGCGGGCGGTCTCGGTCTGGGGCAGCGCGGCCTACACCTACAAGAACCTCAATGACGAGACCCTGGGCGTGTCCTACGCCCACCGCTACATCAACGAGGGCATTGTGGGCCTCAACGGCGACACCTCCGGCGTGCTGCCCTGGCTGAACATGCCGGTGGTGACCTCCACGGCGGTGGCCATCACCTTCGGCAACGTGGATTTCCCCGACGCCGACCAGGCGCTCGCCAACCTCATCGGCGCCGATACCCAGGGCGACTTCTCCAAGATCACCGCATCCTTCGTGATGACGGTGGCGCTGATGGAGAAGCTGTCGCTGTCGGTGAACGTGCGCGGCCAGAAGTCGTTCTCGGGGAATCTCGATTCCTCCGAGCAATTCTCCCTCACCGGCATCTTCGGGGTGCGCAGCTATTACGAAGGGCTGTCAGGGGACAGCGGCTGGCTGGTGACGCCGGAACTGAAATACGCCCTGCCGGACATCTATGGCTGGCACCACGCGGTGAGCGCCTTTGCCGACGTGGGCGGGGTGGCGCTGGAGGACGGCGCTTACACCATCACCCAGCCTGACTATGTGCAGCTCGGCGACATCGGCCTCGGCTATTACGGCAACTACGAATACATGCCCGGCCGCAACCTGCTCCTGAAGGCGTATCTCGCCTGGAGCGTGGGCGGCAACGAGGCCCAGGCCGGCTACAGCCGTGGCAACACCGTAGGCCTGGTCCAGGCCGGCATCACCTTCTGAGGACAGCACCATGGCAAGCATGAGCTGGCTGAAGGAAGCCATCGACTACGGCGTCATCGGCCTGCTGCTGGTGCTGAGCATCCTGGTGGTGGCGGTGGTGCTGGAGCGCATCGTCTTCTTCGCGCGGGTACGACCGGAGGCCTACACCTCGTCCAAGGTGCTGGAGCTGGAGCTGTCGAAGCGCCTGGTGGTGGTGGCGTCGGTGGCCTCCAACGCGCCCTATATCGGGCTGCTGGGCACGGTGCTGGGCATCATGCTCACCTTCTCCAGCATGGACCTCTCCGCCGGGGCGGACCCCGGCAAGATCATGGTGGGCCTGGCTTTGGCGCTGAAGGCGACGGCGGCGGGCCTCGTGGTCGCGCTGGTGGCGGTGGTGGCCTACAACGCGCTGCTACGCCGCGCCAAGGTGCTGATGCTCAGGTGGGAGATCGCCCGCGAGGCGGGTCCCGCCCCGGCGGCAGTCGGAGCGGCGTCCCATGGATGAGAAGCCGTTCGAGACCATGAACGTGATCCCGTTCGTGGACATCATGCTGGTGCTGCTGACCATGGTGCTGACCACGGCGAGCTTCATCGCGGTGGGCCGGATCCCGGTGAGCCTGGCGCAGGCCGCGCCCATGAAGGTGGAGCAACAGAAGGACACCATGATCGAGATCACGGCGGACGGCACCCTGCACCTGGAGGGCGTCGCGCTGTCGGTGGAGGAGCTGAAGGCCCGGCTCGGCGTGCTGCCGAAGGACACCTCCATCCTGATCCGGGCCGACAAGGCCGTGGCCTTCCAGAGCTTCGTGGACGTGGCCGACGTGCTGAAGACCCTGGCCTTCACCAAGGTCGGAGTGCAGACCAAAGGCATCGCCGCGGGTGCGGGAACCGCCCCGGAGGGAACGCTACCATGAGCTTCACCCTCGGCCACGGCCTCGCCGCCTCCCTCGCCTTGCACGGGGCACTCATCCTGCCCTTCGTCGTGGTGCTGGATCCGCCGCCGCCGCAGGACAGCCAGTTGCTGGTGGTGGAGCTTCAGGGCCTCGTCTCCGACACCCAGTCCGAGCAGCAGGTGCTGCAGCAGACCAGGGGCGCCCCGGACCAGAAGCAGCAGGAGGAGGCCCAGGAGGAACAGAAGACGCAAGTCGCCCAGGCGGCGTCTCCCGACCGGCCGGAGGAGGACCCGGCCCCCGACGGCACCCTCGCGCCGGCTCCTCCCCCATCGCCTGAGCAGCAGGCTCAGGATGCTCCGCCGCAGGAGAGGGCGAAACCCGCAGAGGCGCAGTCGGGCACGCCCGGCCTTGCCGACGTGCAGGGCGCGCAGGAGCAGAAGCAGGCGCAGACCGTGGCGCCCGAGGTCGACGAGGCCCAGATCCTGCGGGCCTATGTGCGCAGCCTGACCAAGAAGCTGAAGGACAACATCGTCTATCCGCCGGATGCCCAGCGCTCCATCCGCAGGAAGGGCACGGCCTACGTCTCCTTCGCGGTGGAGGCCGACGGCGCGCTGCGCCCCGGCACCCTGAAGATCGAGCGCTCCAGCGGCACCCCCGCCTATGACGTGGCGGCGCTGCGCACGGTGGAAAAGAACGCCCCCTTCGACCCACCCCCACGCCCCATGCGCGTGGGGGTGCCTGTCGACTACTTCCCGAACTGAGGGCTGCCCCGGGCAGCGGGCGGGGCAGATCGGGAAACGAGGCGCCCGTGGCTGTCCTGCCCACGGGCGGGGCTGCGGCGCAGGCCGGCGCTGTCGGTCACGGCAGGGATCTGCGCATCCCGCGCTCGACCCGCTAGAACCGCCACGCCAGGTTGGCCTGGACGGCATTCACCGTCACGCTGTCCGCGAACTGGCCGACATAGGCCATGCCGAGGCGGACCTGCTGACCGATGCGCAGGTCGGCGCCCGCCTTCACCAGCGCGGTGTTCTGCGCCAGCGGCACGCCAGCGACGGTGAAGTTCGCGCTCGGGACGCTGAGGAAGGCGAGTTGGGCATCGGGGGTGAGGTCGCCGAAGGCATATTGCCAGGCGACCGAGGCATTGGGCTCCAGCGCCATGCCGCGTGACAGCTCCACGGTGGTCGCCAGCCTGAGGCCGAGCGAGGAGTAGCCGACCCCCATGGTGCTCGACGCACCGGTCAGGCCGGCCGTGGCGCCCGTCTCGGTGAAGCCGTCGGTGTTCAGAAGGACGTAGGCAAGGCCTGCGAAGGGCTCCAGCGCCAGGTGCTGGACCGCGAAGCCGTAGCCGACCTCCGCGAACACCTGTCCGGTACCGCCGGAATAGTCTGCACCCGCTCGCTGGAAGTATCCGGGATAGGCGATGGTGCGCGAAGCGTCGATCTGGTTGAAGGCGTAGCTGGCGGCAAGGCGCAGCTTCCATGGCCCGGAACTGGCGCCCGCATAGAGCCCCACCAGCATGCTGTCGGCGTCAGACTGGCTCGCCAGCGCATCCATTTGCGCACTGGAGTGCGTGTAGCCGACCGCCGCGCCGAGCATCCAGTTCTCGACCTTGACATCGGCGCCGGAGATGAGCCCGCCGATGCTGGCATCGACATCGGCGGTGTCGCGGCCGCCGCCATAGGCGCTCCATCCTCCGAACGCCTGCGCCCAGATGGTGCCGTTGAACGCGGGCTCGGCGGAGGGCTGCGCCTTGGTCGGGAACGGTACGCCGGGCGTGGTCGGGGCGGCATAGGCGAGCGCCGGCCCGCCGAAGCCGAGCGCGGCCGTCGGGCCACCCTGGCCGGCATAGGAGCCCTGGCGCATGCGTCCCAGCAGGGCGTCGCGGCTGTACGCGCTGTCGCCCAGCAGAACCGTCTGCGCGCTGGCATAGGCCTCGCCGGAGAGGGCGGTGAGCGCGCCGGGCAGTTCCGCCGCGGTGAGGCCGTAGAGCGGGCTGAGCGCGGTGGGAAGGGTCGTCAGCAGGCCGTCGGTCGTGGTGTTGATGACGCGATCGATGGCACCGCCGACCGCGCGCTGGTTCCGCGTGTTCCCTGCTTTGCCGGCGAGATCGGCGGCGACGGTCATGGTGACGGCGGTTGGCGCATAGGCCACGCTCGCGTCGAACAGCGCCGGCAGGCCGGGGGTGACCACCTGGTCGAAGGTGCCGGTGATGCCGTCGGTCGCGACCATGAGCGTCGTGGTCGGGGCGAAGCTCGTGTTGAGGAAGGCTGCCTGCAGCGTGCCGGAGAGCCGTATGGTGCCCGTCACCTCCAGAAAGTCGCTGCCCTCATCCGTAACGCGCGCTGCGTAGGTGCCCGCCGCGGTCTGCACGAAGATGCCGCTGAAGAGGTGGGTGATCGTCGGGCCGGTGCCGCTCACGCCGAGCCAGCCGCTGTTCTCGAACCGCTTGTCCGTCCCGGCCGTCGCGGCCAGCCGGCCATCGATGATGCCCGTGTTCACGATCACGGTCCCGTGGCTGTCCGGGCCCGTGCGCAGGGCGTCGGCCTCGACCGTGGTCTGCAGGATGCCGTAGTTCAGGAAGGTGCCGTAGGTGCCATGCAACTCCACCGCTGCCCCGGCGATGCCGGAGGCGGTGATGGTGCCCTTGTTGGTCAGCACGCCATAGGTCTCGCCACGCATGCCGATGCCGCCGTTGCCGGTGACATGGATGGTGCCGCTGTTGATGATGTCGTCACCCTTCAGGCCCGACAGGGCGGCGGCATTGTCGTCCGCGAAGTTCAGCGTTCCGATATTGCGGATCGGGTTGTACATGCCCGGAATGGTGGCGATGAACCCGTTTATGGTGGTCGTGCCGCCCTCGGTCGAGACATAGATGCCGACGACGTTGTCGCCATAGGCCGAGTTGGACGACACGACGGCCCCGGGAATGTCGATCTCGTACCAGGTCACGACACCGAGGGCATCGATGTGCATGACTGCGGGATGCACCACGCCGTCCGCCGACACCCAGTTGGTGACGAGGTTGTACTCGCCGGAGCGGCCGGCCCCGGTGATACCCTCGAAATGAGTCGCGACCGCACCGGGGTGATCGTAGGTTTCATAGGTGCCGGTGGTCTGGTCGTAGATGTAGCCGTGCTCGGCGTGGAGCCCGCCGCCGACCTCGACTTCGCCATAGCCGCCGGCGATCTTGTCGCCGTAGATGCCATAGGCGGTAGTGCTGACGGCGCCTGGTATATTGTTGGTAATATAGGTTTTTGTGTCGATATTGTAGATGAAGGCGTTACCGGTCGCGAGCCGGGTGTCGTAGTCGCCGACCACCTGGTTGCCGAAGTTGCTGTGGGCAATGGTGTAGAGGGTGTCGGTGCCCGGATAGGCGAGCGGTGTCAGCGTCTGCCCCGGCGCTGCGGCGGCATCGTAAAGATAGCTGAGGTCATACGGAGCCGAAGCTTCGGTCTGGTAGCTGCCCACCACGCGCAGGATGCCGCCGGGGGTTCCGAAGCTCGGCCCATAGGGCGACGAGCCGATGGCGCCGGGATAGTTTGCGCCGTTGTCGGTGGCCTCCGGCATCGGCGACCAGGTGTGGCTGGTCATGTTGTAGTAGAGGCCGCCGGTCTCGGTGGTGCCGGGGATCGTGTAATTGCCGACGATATTGTCGCCGCGAATGCCGGTGAGGAACGTCCCGGTCGTCCCGTAATTCAACGTCTCATAGGTCGTCGATGAAGACGGCAGGGGATCGGCCAGCACGGTCTGCGCAAGGCTACCGGCGCCCAGGCCGATGGCGACGAGCCCGAGTGCGCGCGTGCGCGACACGCCGTGAAAAAGCGATTGAACTGTCATGAGATGCCCCGACGCCCCAGCTCAGGGCAACGGCAGGCTATCCATAAGTATATGGAATTGCTACGTCACCTGGATTGCAGGAACTGCCCGCTTTCCACCCCATCCGGGCGGGGGCGCGTCCAACGGGACCGTTCCGAGCTTCGCGATGTCGTTGGTCCAGAGCCGTCGCCCTGGGCTGCGGGTGACCACCGGGGCCTTTATCATCGGCGTCGCGGCATCGAGAACACGTGTTGGCGCCCCGGAGCGCGGGCGAGTGGAGCACGGGACAAAGGCTGCTCGGTCGTTCTCGCGTCACGAACAGAAGTTGGAAAACCTTCAGGAATTGGACATTCCGATCATCATCCCTGCGGCGAGATCGAGCCATGTCGGACACGGGAACAGTTGAGCGCCGACGCACGCGATGGTCTCGTGCCGCTGCTCTTCGTCGTCGACGTGAGGCTAGTCTTCTGGCTCAGGCTGAAGGGCGACGAGCACACGGGAAAAGACATACTCGACAAGGGGCAGGTCTTCGTCAAGCCTGTTAGTCTTGAAGCCCAATTTGCCACCCCGCGCTGGGGAATCGAGTTGCCGCCCAGAGCGACCGCCTGACGGACCGCGGCAACGCATCTGTACTCGGAGGGTTCGGAGATGGCGTCTTTAGGCAGACGGACGCTGGAGACGCCCGTCCCGCGCTCTTGGCGCCGCGGTCTGCAGTCGCCGCTATTTCCCAGCCGGATGGGCGATGGGGTCCAGTCCCGTCTTGCGGATGACGGGAGCGGCCTGGGCGGATGCGAGGAAGGCGAGGAGGTCCGCGCCGGCCTTGGCGGAGACCGCCTTCGTGGAGATGCCTGCCGCGAAGATGGTGATCTTCTGTACGCTTTCGGGAATGGGACCCACAACCTCCACGCCGGCGACAGGCAGCAGCTCACTGATCTGCTGGAAGCCGAGTTCCGCATCGCCGCGCGCCACCACCGCGGCCACGGGTTCTGCCGGGATCATGCGCGCCTTCCCTTTCATCTGCTCTTGGATGCCGAGGCGCTTGAACAGTTCATTCTCCACATAGACGCCGCTCGCGCTGTCGGAATAGGCGATCGATTTGGCAGCGAGCAGCGCGGCGCGCAGGCCATCGACCGAGGAGATATCCGGCTTCGGCGCGCCGGCGCGCACGGCGACTCCGATGGGCGAGCGGGCGAGATCGACGCGCGAGGCCTTGTCTGCCTTGCCCTGCTCCGTCAGGCCGGTGAGGGCTTCGCCCACCATGATGAGCACGTCCACGGGCTCGCCGCGGGCGAGGCGCACCGGAATGGCATTTTCCGTGGTGCCCATGGAGGGTCCGTAGGCGGTCGAAACCTTGTGGCCGGTGGCCTGCTCGAACTGCGGCACCAGCTGCTTGTAGGCAGCGGAGAAGCCGCCCGAAATCATCACCCGCACCTCGTCGGCCCGCGCCGCGGCCGGCAGCACCAGCGTAGCGCCCACCAGCAGCGCGGAAAGCCAGCTCCTCGCGATCGTCATGTCCTATCCTCCCGTGATTGATCTTTGTTTTGTTTTGTTTTGTTCAGCCGACCCCGCCGGGGTCGGAAAGGCTCGGCCCGAACGCAAACCGCAGGTGCGCGCGGGGACCTGGCGTCAGGCGTCGCGGGCACGCTCCTGCGCGTAGCGGACCAGCGCGGCGAAGCGGTAAAGCCCGTGCACGAACCATCCGTAGGGCAGGCTCAGGAACAGGGCGAACACGATGCCGAGATGGATCGCCAGCAGCGCATTCATGGCCGGCGTCGCCCGCAGGACGAGCAGCAGCAGCCCCGACACGGCGGTGAGCAGCAGCATCACAGTGAAAGCCTTGTCCATGCCCGCGCCGGCCTCGCTCAGGAGGGCTGGGTCGCGCTGGCGCTTGGCGCGCAGGAGGCCGATGGGGCCGACCACGAGGCCCAGGCCGCCGAGGGTGCCGAGCACCACCGGCAGGTCCCACCAGGGATAGGGCGCTTCCCATTCGAACAGGAAGTGGTAGAGCGCGCCCACGCTGGTCGCCGCGAAGCAGAGCATGAAGCCGTAGAAGGTGAGGTGATGGTAAAAGCGGCGGTTGTCGTCCGGCTTCTCGTCCTTGTTGTAGCAGCCAACCCCGCCGCCATCGAGATAGCGCAGTGAGCCCGCATCCTTGATGGCCTGCCAGAGCGGGCGCGGCGCAAGCGGGCTCTCGGCGGCATCGCCGATGTCCCGCCAGAAGTGGCGCAGCGACAGGGCGAGCGCGACCAGGCCGAACGTGAAGACGCCGCCGAACAGCCAGGCGATCAGCTCATGGGGCATGATGCGGTAGAACGCGCCGGTTCCCTGCACGGCCTCGCCGAAATGCGCGCCACCCGCCCCCATGAAGGCGAAGATGAAGAGCGCCACGCTCGCCGCCGTCGCCAGCGCCACGAACAGCCCGTTGCGACGGAACAGCACCGCCAGGGCTCCGGGCCAGGCATAGTGCGCGTAGGACTGCGCCCGCACCGTCGCCAGCGTCCGCGGCACATTCACGTTGAATTCGTGGGGCGGCGAGAACTGGCAGTCGGTGTAGCAGCCGCCGCAGGCGTGGCACAGATTGGCGAGGTAATTAAGGTCGCCGCTGGTGAAGGCGCGCCGCATCTCCATGGCGGGAAACACCGCGCACAGGCCTTCGCAATAGCGGCAGGAGTTGCAGACCGTCATCAGGCGGTCGGCCTCCTTCAAAGCATCAGTGGCGTGCATGGTCGGCCGCCTCCCGTCCTGCGATGCGCCCGAACACGCTGCCAATGGTCATGCCGATGCCCGCGGCATAGCCGCGGCCGAGCACGTTGCCGGCCATGATCTCCCCGGCGGCGAACAGATTGTCCGCGCCTGTCCCGTCGGCCATCCGCATGCGCGCATCGGCGCCGACGCGGACGCCAAGATAGGTGAAGGTGATGCCCGGCCGCACCGGATAGGCGTAGTAAGGCGCCGTCTGGAGCTTGCGCGCCCAGTGGGATTTGGGCGGCGTCAGGCCCTCGGTGCGGCAATCATCGAGGGTCTTGTCGTCGAAGGTGCCGGGTCGAACGGCGGCGTTGAAGCCCTCCACGGTGCGGGTGAGGGCCTCGGCATCGAGGCCGAGCTTGCCCGCCAGCTCGGCGATGGTGGGCGCCGCGATGGGCGGGTACAGGGAGGGCATGAACAGCTCAAGCGAGGAGGCATCGAAAAGGATGTAGGCGATCTGGTCGGGCTGCTGGGCCACGAGGCGACCCCAGATGGCGTAGCGCTTGGGCCAGATGTCCTCGCCCTCGTCGTAAAAGCGCTCTGCCCGGTTGTTGACGACGATACCGAAGACCACGCAGTCGAGCCGCGTGATGATGCCGCCATCGAACTTCGGGGCCCGTGCATCGATGGCGACCGCATGGCACTGGGTGGGATCGCGGATCGTCTCCACGCCCTTGTCCATCAGCATCTTCAGCACGGTTCCCCGGTTGTAGGGCGTGCCGCGGATGAGAAAATTACCGGCGGAGGGGCCCCAGGCCTCCTTCAGCCAGTCGATGTTGGCCTCGAAGCCGCCGGCGGCGGCGACGACGGCCTTGGCGGAAATGCGATGCATGCCATCCGGGCGACGGACGAGGACGCCGCTGCAGCGTCCGCCTTCCATCTCCATCTCGACCACCTCGGTGTCGTAGAGGACCTCGACGCCGAGGCGCTCGGCGGTGAGATAAAGCGCATTGAGCATGGCCCGGCCGCCGCCGAGGAAGAACGAATTGGTACGGCCGAGGCTGAGCGTGCCGCCCAGCGAGGGCTGCCAGCGCACGCCCTGTTCAACGATCCACCCCAGCATGTCCTGGGATTCGCGGATCATCAGCCGGGCGAGGACCTCGTCCGTCTGGCCCTGGGTGACCCGCAGGAGGTCTTCGAAGAATTCGTCCTGCGTGTAGGGGCCGGAGAGGATCTTCGTGGCGCTGTCGTGGGCACAGCGCATGTTGCGGGTGTGGCGCGTGTTGCCGCCACGGTAGAATTTCGGGGCCGCCTCCACGACCAGGACGGAAGCGCCGGAGCGTCGCGCTGAGATGGCAGCGCAAAGCCCGGCGTTGCCGCCACCGATGACGACGACGTCCACGCGCGCGAGTGTCGCGTCCATCACGTCAACTCCGCGCGGGGGCCGCGCCCCGTCCGCGATAGATGAGGATGGTCGCGATCAGGCCCGAGGCGGCCGCGGCCATGAGCCAGAAGCCCGGTGCCGCGCGGTTCCCCGTCATGTCGATCAGCCAGGTGGAGACCAGGGGCGTGAACGTGCCGAACAGGGCTGCGGCGAGGGCGAAGGCGAGCGAGAAGCAGGTGGTGCGCACATGGGCGGGCACCTCTTCGGACAAGGCCGCCACCATGGCGCCGTTATAGACGCCGAAGCACAGCGAGAACCACAGCTCCACCATCAGCATCTTGTTGAAGGTCGGCTCCACCACCAGCCACGCGAGGGCGGGATAGGCCGTCGCCAGCGCCAGGATGGCGATGGTCAGCAGCACCGGACGGCGACCCACGCGGTCCGAGATCGCGCCGCCGATGGGCAGCCAGATGAAGTTGGTTGTCGCTACCAGCAGCGTGACCAGAAGACTGTCGGTGATGGACAGCTTCAGCACGTTCTTGCCGAAGGTCGGGGTGTACACGGTGATGAAGTAGAAGGTCACCGTGGTCATGGCGGTCAGCATCATGCCGAGCAGCACGATCCGCCAGTTGGTGAGCATCGCGGCGAAGACTTCGCTCTGGGTCGGGTGCTTCTTCTGCTTGAGGAACTCGGGGGTCTCCTCAAGCGTCCGGCGGATGAAGAAGATGAAGGGGATGATCGCGCAGCCGATGAAGAAGGGAATGCGCCAGCCCCACGCGGAGATGGTCTCGGACGGCATCAGCTGGCTCAGCGAGAAGCCGATGATGGCCGCAAAGAAGATGGCAACCTGCTGGCTGGCCGACTGGAACGAGGTGTAGAAGCCCTTGTTGCCGGGCGTCGCGATCTCGAACAGGTAGATCGAGACGCCGCCCAGCTCCACGCCCGCCGAGAAGCCCTGCAACAGGCGACCGAAGAGCACGATGAGCGGCGCGGCGATGCCGATCTGTGCGTAGGTGGGGCACACTGCGATGAGCACCGTGCCGGCGGCCATGATGCCGAGCGTCACGATCAGTCCCTTGCGGCGGCCAATATGATCGAGATAGGAGCCGAGCACGATCGCGCCCACCGGCCGCATCAGCGCGCCGAGCCAGAAGGTCGTGAAGGTGAGGAGCAGTTCCGTGACTTCATTTCCGGTCGGGAAGAACGCCTTGGAAATCGACGTCGCGTAGAAACCAAAAAGAAAAAAGTCGAACTGCTCAAGAAAGTTTCCGCTGGTCGAGCGCAGGATTGCTGCGGTTCTCGATCTGATCGCAGGCACCTCTGCGGTCACGGTGGATGGAACGGCGGTTGCCGAAGGCCCGACCATGCGTTGTCTCCCATGCCGGCGCAGCCGCACGCGGCGTCCCTGCGCTGCTTGTTGTTGCTTCGTCCAGCCGCCTGCAGCCCGCCGGTCCCTTGCAGAGACTTGGCGCAGCCCATCGCATGGCGGCATCGGCGCGAGCGTAGGGGGGAGAACCTGTCAAGAACCTGTCACGTCACGCGCGACGATCGCCTAACGTCGACTGCGGTCATGCGGCCGCCAGATCATTCAGTCTCAAGAGCCTTTCGCCAATCGCGGAAGAAGATCCGGCGCTTAGACTGATCCTGGTAAGTGAGAAGCTGAGGCCCCACATGTATTGGATGGAATTTTGCGGGATCGGCGCCGGCGTCATCCGGCGGCGTCGTGTCGAGCCGGACCGTTCCGAACGCGCGGCGCGCGAGATCAGCCTGGCCTTCCCGGGACAGGAGAAACTCCAGGAAAAGGTGCGCCTGCTCGGGGTGTGGCGCTTGCTTGGGAATGAGGGCAATGCGCGTCATCACCAGCGCATAGTCCTCGAAGGTAACGACGCCGAGGGCCGGCTCTTCCATCGCCCTCGCCCGCGCATAAGATGAGATCATGTTGTAGGCAAACAGGTGGTCTCCATCCGACACGCGATCGAGCATGGTGTGGGCGAAGGAATAGAGCTTCGGCCCTGTCCGCCCGAACGCCCGGACCAGTTGCCAGGTGTCGGCAGTGATCCGCACATCGCTGTTCCAGAATAGATATCCGGTGCCGCTGCGCTCCGGATCATAGGCGGCGATCTTGCCCCGGTAAGTGGCGCCCTTCTCGCGCATGAGACGGATGAAGTCGGCATGGGTGTGCGGCACGTCTTCCGGAGGCACCCGCATCTTGTTGTAGACGAGGACGATAGGTTCCGCTGTTATCCCGAAGGCCTCATTGCGCCACACCGCCCACGGCGGCAGCACCGCGGCGGCGGCCGTCTCGTGCCTGGCAGCATAACCGTCGTTCACCAGCTTGATCTGGAGATCCATAGCCGAACTCCAAGCGAGATCGGGACACGGCCGCGCCTCGTTGCACTCGACCACATCGGAGTAGACGTCCAACGAGTTCTTGTGCCGATAGGTCAGCTTGATGTCCGGATAACGCGCCCGCCAGTGTTCCAGCAGTTCACCCATCTCCACCAGATCGATGGATGACAGGACGCTGAGGGCGCCGGCGGCTCCCGTGCCGACCGAAACTTCGTCCGAGCGAAGGGACTGCGCCCCGGCCTGACTGACCGCCGTTGTCAGGGCCATCGCAACGAGAAGCCCCGCGGCCAAGAAAAGTCCGGTCATGCACCGCGCAACCGCACGAACGCGCCCCGCTGCACGCACGGCGATCCTCTCGCCGGTGCTGCTCATCGGGGCCATCGACCTACCTCCCGTACACACGTTCGCGACGTCTCTTGAACTTGCTACCGCTAGCCAGTCTACATTATGCGATGCGACGGACGTGGTCACGTCTGGGGCATCCTCCGCGCTCCGAACTGAGGGCTTTAACGCCTTGCGGCCGGTGGCAACCCGGCCGGGAGTCGGCTTGATCCCACATTTCCCAAGTAAGGCGCTGATTTCGCTGTCCTGACCATTATATTTCCTATATAAAACATGGTGTTGAAGGCTACGAGGGGCGCGTTTCATGGATCACCCAGAGGGTGCGGGCTTGCAACGGGCAGATCGGGTGGATTTCGACCCTCGCGTGCGGCTGGAATTTCGCGGCACGCAGCTCAGTTCCGACGGCGGCCTTCTGGTGATGCGCGAGCTTGATGACGCGCTCGGGTTGTCCGATTTGGCGTCAGCGGCGCTGCGCGATACTCGCTCTGGCAAGAACACGGTCCATCGGCTCGACGGCCTGTTCCGGCAATCAGTCTTTGGGCGGCTGGCCGGATACGAGGATGTCAACGACGCCAACCGTCTCGCCTGCGATCCGGTCATGCGCCAAGTTGTCGGCGGCAGAGCGGTCGATGCACAAGCGGCCTCGGCATCGCAGATGGGACGGTTCGAGACCGAGACGCTGGCTCTGGCCGGGAACCGTGCCGCGCTGGCCGACCTGAACGGGCAATGGATCGACCGGTTCCATGACCGTAACGGGCTGAAGTACATCGTTCTGGACATGGACAGCTCGGTCAGCCCGACCCATGGCGACCAGGAAGGGTCCGCCTGGAGTGGCCATTTCGACTGTAGCTGCTATCACCCCAACTTTCTGTTCAACCAGTTCGGGATGCTGGAACGCTGCGCCCTGCGCCATGGCAACGTCCACAGCGCCGATGGCTGGCGTGATGTTCTCGACCCCGTCATTGCGCGCTACGCGGAGCGCGACCTTGGTGGCAGGTTCTTCCGGGCCGATGCTGCCTACGCGATCCCGGCGATCTATGAGCGATTGGAAGAAGCGCGGTTCTTCTACGCCATCCGGCTGCCCGCAAACGCGGTCCTCAAGGACAAGATCGCGCATCGGCTAACGCGCCCTGTCGGGCGGCCGTCACTGACCAAGGTCAAGCGGTTCTTCGAGGAATTCGAGTATCAGGCGGCGTCCTGGGACAAGGAACGCCGGGTGATCGCCAAGATCGAATGGCATCCGGGCGAACTGTTCCCGCGTGTCGGCTTCATCGTCACCAACCTGCCGATGGAGCCGGACTGGGTGGTGCGGTTCTACAACCAGCGCGGCACCGCCGAGCAGCACATCAAAGAGGGCAAATACGCCTTTCGCTGGACGCGGCTGTCGTGCCGGAAGTTCCGCGACAATGAGGTGCGGCTGCAACTGCACGCCCTGGCGTACAACCTGGCCACCTTCTTGCGCTGCATCGAGCTGCCCGAGGCCATGGCCGACTGGTCGTTGACCAGCCTGCAACTGAAGCTGATCAAGATCGGGGCACGTGTGGTCCGTCACGCCCGCACCATCACCTTCCAGCTGGCCGAGGTCGCTGTCACCGGCACGATGGTACGCGCCATCCTCGCCGCTATCCGCCGATTGCGAGCGCCACCGCTATGCGCATGATCGCGATCCACGCTCAAACTGAACGAAAGCGGCTGGACAGATCTGTCCGCTGCGCTGAAAAACGCCGCCCCTGGGCAAGGAAACAGCGGCTTCGCGGTCTGATCCGTCCAGATCCAGCAGTCTGCGCGACCGCAGGTGCCGCTTGCGGCAGAAAATCCTTGTCTAGCGCTCGGATACAGGCGCTCTTCACCTCAAACGACACGCCACTTGGGGAATGCAGGCTGATGCGAATATATGTCCGACAAGAGATGCCAAACCACCCTGCAAACACAAGACAAGGGTCTCGATCGTGAGCATATTGAACCCACCACTGCACAATCTTGACAGGCGACAGGTCTTGCTGGGCGGCGCGGCGCTGCTGGCGGCTCCGTTCGTGCTGACCGGGCGCGCCTTCGCGGCGGAAGGCGGCGCGGCGTTGCCGATCCCGCCGATCCTAGAGGCCGACGGCGCGCAGCCGGTCACGCTGACCGCGCGAAAAGGCAGCCACGCCTTCGTGCCCGGCACGCAGACGCCGACGCTAGGGTATGAGGCCGATTACCTCGGGCCGACGCTGCGAGTGCGGCGCGGGCGCACCGCGCAGATCGACGTTGTCAACAGGACCGACGACGTGGTCACGGCGCATTGGCACGGGGCCCATGTCCCGGGCAACATGGATGGCGGCCCGCAGACGGCCTTCGCCCCCGGCCAGACGTGGTCGGCGCGGTTCGATGTGCATCACCCGGCGGCGACGCTGTGGTATCACAGCCATGTCCACGGCAAGACCGGGCCGCAGGTCTACCACGGGCTCGCGGGCCTGTTGTTGGTCGACGATCCCGCCGCGCCCGACGGCCTGCCTTCGGACTATGGTGTGAACGATATCCCGCTGGTGGTGCAGGACCGCAGCTTCGACAGCTCCGGGCGGCTGGTCTATGACATTTCCGGCATGATGTCCCTGATGGGCGGTTTTCTGGGCGACACGATCTGCGTCAACGGTGCGGTCCGACCGGTCGCGGATGTGCCGCGCGGACTGGTGCGGCTCCGCCTGCTCAATGGCTCGAACGCGCGGTTTTATGATTTTACCTTTGCCGACGGGCGGCAGTTCCATCAGGTCGCAAGCGACGGCGGGTTGCTGCCCGCGCCGGTCGCGCGCAATCGCATCGCCCTGGCCCCGGCCGAGCGCGCCGAGATCGTCGTCGATTTCAGCGCGGACAGCGCGCCTGTCCGCCTGATCAGCAGCGACCTCGCGCAGGGTGGCATGATGGGGGGCGGCATGATGGGCGGTGGGGCCGGTTCCGGCGGAACGCTGGATATCCTGACCTTTTCGCCGGGATCAGCCCAGGGCAATGCTCCCTCCGCACTGCCCGCCGCGCTCCCCGCACCGCCATTCGATCTCGGCGCCCCAGTGCGCACCCGCGAATTCCGGCTCGATATGCACGCGGGGTCCATGATTGGGTCGATGGCCAGAAGGCTATTCGGCGCCACCGGCAGTATCATGGGCATCAACGGCAACGCCTACGACATGGGCCGCATCGACGCGGCCCTGACCCTCGGCGAGACTGAGTTGTGGCGGGTGAGCGCGCCCATGATGGTGCATCCGTTCCACGTGCATGGGTGTTCGTTCCAAGTGGTGTCGCGCGGGGGCCAGCCCGTCGACCCCGCGACAGAGGGACACAAGGATGTGGTGGTCGTCGACGCAAGCGGCGTCGAAATCCTGGTCCAGGTCAACAAAAAGGCGGATGCGGCAGATCCGTTCATGCTGCATTGTCACATCCTTGAACATGAGGATGCCGGCATGATGGCGCAATTCACCGTGACCTGACCTGCGAGGGGCAAATGCAGAATAAATTCTCCGGGGCCCTTTGATCCTCCAGTTACTGGAACCCCTATGTTCGAAAATATCGAAGCCGCGGTTGACAGGAATCCGCCGCAGGAAAAGGAGTAACAAGGATGGGAATGGGATTTGGAATGGGTTTCGGCGGCATCTGGATGTTGCTGATACTGGTGCTCGTGGTGCTGGCGATTGCCGGACTGGTCAAATATCTGCGCAAGTGACGCGGGATCAAGTGACGCAAGGCGAAGGAGAAAGAAGATGAGCTACACGATAAACCGCAAGCTAGACGGCGCGACCATGGACGCGGCCGAAGAGCGCGTGCGCGCCGCCCTGACCGAGGCCGGTTTCGGCGTGCTGACCGAAATCGACGTCAAGGCAACGATGAAGAAGAAGCTGGACGAGGACATGGCCGGCTACAAGATCCTCGGTGCCTGCAACCCGAAGATGGCGCACCAGGCCCTGGGGATCGAACCGCGCGTGGGTGCGATGCTGCCCTGCAACGTGATCCTGCGCGAGGTCGACGGCGGGGTCGAGGTTTCGGCGATCGACCCGGTGGCCTCGATGCAGGCGATCGAGAACCCACAGCTGACCCGCGTGGCCGGCCAGGTGCGCGACATGCTGGCGGGCGTGGTGAAGGATGCCTGAGGAAGCCGTCGTCGCGCCCCAGGTCTGCATCACCGTGGGCGTGACCCGATGCGCGGTGCCGGGACCCGATGGACCGCTTGATATCCGGCGGATCGCTGACCCAAAGCATCGGCTGTCGCCCGAGTGGGCGCACACCTCGCGCCCCGCACCTCCGGCGGTCTTGCAACCGCTGGTGCCGGTGCCGGGCGTGGTGCCGCTGGGCGAGCTTGAACTGATCGAGGCGCTGCAGGACCCCTATATCCTGATCGTCGACAGCCGCAAGCCCGAGCAATTCGCCAGATACACCATCCCCGGCGCGATCAACCTGCCGTTTACCGACCCCGAGACGGCGCTCGAGGCGCTGGGATGTCGGCGCACCGGCGACGGCTGGGATTGCAGCGGCGCGCGCCCGGTGGCGATGTTCTGCAACGGGGTCTGGTGCGGCCAGTCGCCCACGCTGATTCACAAGCTGACCGCCGCCGGCTTTCCGCCGGGACACATCTATTATTATCGCAACGGCCTGCAGGGTTGGCTGTTGCAGGGGTTGAGCGTCTGGACGCCGGGCGAGGCGGACGTCTTCCATATCTGAACGGGTCCGACCGGATCCATTCACCCGGAAGCGAGGGACCAATGAACGCGCTGACACAATATGCCCTCCTGCTCGGCCTGACGCTGGGCACTGTGGCGCTGGTGCTGAGCCTCTACGCGCTGGCCCGCGCCATCGGGCGCACCCGCGTCGAACCGGTCAAGGACGTGCCCGCCACCGCCGGCAGCCTGGCGCGCGATCCGGTCTGGGTGCGCTATCACGCGCGCTACTATGGCTATGCTCTGTTGTTTCTGGCCTTCGATATGGAGATGGCCTTCATGTACCCGTGGGCTGTCGTCTACCGCGAGGAAGGGCTGGTGGCGCTTCTCGACATGGGCGTGTTTCTGGCGATCCTGTTTCTCGGTCTGCTCTATGGCTGGAGCCAGGGCGCGTTCAGGCGGCAATGACGATGCTGGGCGCCCATCAATCCGCGCGCGCCGGGGCGTTTGCGCCGCTGCGCCGCCTGATCGCCGGGGCGATGGCGCGCGACCTTCGGGCGCTGGTGGTGCCGGGGGTGGATGTGGCGTTGGCGGCGGGACTGGATCTTTCCCGCGCGGGTCTGACCGAAGCCGATGGGCCGCGCCAAGCCAATGTGCTGCTGGTGATGTTGCCGTTGCCCGCGCCGATGCTCAAGGCGGCGACCGTGGCCTACGCGCAGATGCCGCGCCCGCGCACGGTTCTGGTGCTGGGTGAGGGCGTGATCGCGCCGTTGCCCGAACCCGACAGCGTGCGCTAAACGTCATGCTGCTTTAGGCAGACGCACCACTTCCGCGATCTCCGCAGCGATCTCCTCAACAGTGTGGGTAGCGGTGCTTCTTGCCAATCGGTCGGCGAGTGAAGCCGAATACCCGATCACTTCGCGCTTCGAGACGTTGTGCCAGATCGGCAGCAAGATTTGCTCGCCCGAGACGGCGCGGGTCACCAGCCCGTCCAGCTCGTACTCCGGCCACCCCTTGCCGAAGAATGCCTGATCAAGTAGCAGGTGGTGCGCATCGACCGCCCGGAATTCTGTGCGCGGGCGGGTTTCCGGCCGCCCGTCCGACAATTGGCGGGAGAATATGTGTTGATGCGTATCCTCATCGTGGAAGACGACCGGTCTCTGGCAAGCGGGCTGAAGCGCTCGCTTACCTCGCTCGGCTATGCGGTCGACCATGAGGCTGATGTGGCCGATGCGGTCGGGTTGGCGACCCGCGAGGCGTACAATCTGGTCGTGCTCGATCTCGGCCTTCCCAACGGAAGCGGATATGACGTGCTGCGGGCGATCCGCCGCAATGGCCTTAAGACGCCGGTCATGATCCTCACAGCCCGCGACCATGTGAGCGAGAAGGTGAAGGCGCTGGACCTCGGCGCTGACGATTATGTGCATAAGCCCTTTGCCCTCGCCGAGTTCGAGGCGCGGGTGCGTGCGCTGGTGCGCCGGGGCTTTGGCGTCAGCGACGTCGTTCTCGAATTCGGGCCGCTGCAGTTCGATACGGCGCAGCAAGTCGCGCGGCTGGAGGGCTCCCCCCTTGATCTGAGGCGGCGGGAGCTGGCGGTTCTGCATCTTCTCCTGCTTCAGGCGGGCAAGCTTGTACCCAAGGCACGCCTCATCTCGGAGGTGTTCGGATTGGATGACGCGGTAGGCCCGAACGCCCTGGAGCTGTACATCGCCCGCCTGCGCAAGAAGCTCGGGGCCGGAGGGCTGCGCATCCGCACCGTCCGCGGGCTCGGCTACATGCTGGAGAGGGGCTGATGCGCGACGCCCGCCGCTCGCTGAAGCGCGCGGTTCTCCTCAATCTGCTCGCGCCGGTACTGCTGCTGGCTGTAGCTATCGGAGCCGGCGGCTACCTCACGATCACGTCGGTGGTGGAGAGTTCCCATGATCGCCTCCTCGACGGCTCGCTGATGGCCATCGCCGAGCGCCTCGCGGTGGAGAGCGGAGAGGTTGTGGTGGACATGCCGCAAGTCGCGTTGGGCATGCTCGAAACCAAGACGCAGGACAACGTTTATTATCTCGTCGCCTCCGACTCCGGGCCGGTGACGGGCTATCCCGACCTGCCCCTCGGAAAGATGGCGGCCGCGGAGCCCGGCCAGCCGACCCACTGGGACGGCACCTATCGCGGCAATGCGGTGCGGCTCGCCGCGGTGGCACGCCGTGTCTATGGCGTCGAACGCCCGGTCATCGTCGCCGTCGCCGAGACCCGGCTCGCCCGCAATCAGCTGCGCAACGAAATGCTGCGGAACCTTGGCGTTGCTGAGGCCGCCCTGATCCTGGCCATCGCCGTGCTGGCGTGGGTGTCCGTCGAGCGCGGGCTGATGCCTCTCGCCGATCTCAGCCGGCAAATCGACACCCGCGCCGTCAGCGACTGGCGCGACCTGCGGCCGCTCGATCTGTCCGGCGTGCCGCAGGAGGCGATGGCGCCCGCCACCGCTATCAATGCCATGTTCGAGCGCCTGCGCTCGGCGACGGCGCTTCTGCGGCGCTTCACGGCCGATGCCTCCCACCAGATGCGCACGCCGCTGGCGATCGTGAGGATGCATGTGGATCTGCTGCGACGGGAGAGCTCCGATCCCGAGCTGCGCAGCAGTGTCCTGGCCGAGCTGGATCAGGGGGCGGAGCGGCTGGAGCGGCTCATCACCCAGCTCCTCACCCTCGCCCGTGCCGACGAAAGCGCCGTCGCGGCAGCGGGCGGCACGCCCTGCGATCTGGGCGAGGTGATCGAGTATGTCATCGCCGAGCGCATCGCCGGCATCCCACCCGACACCCAGATCTCCTGCCTCATCAGGCATCGCCCCTTGCCGCTGATTTCCGACACCGTTCTGCTGTCCGAACTGCTGGGCAATCTTCTGGACAATGCAGTGAAATATTCCGGCGCGGGCGGTCAGGTGGTGCTGTGCGCCGAGCGGGACGGGCACTTGGCGCTTGTGACCATCGAGGACAGCGGTCCGGGCATTCCGGAAGCCGAGCGGGAGCAGGTGTTCCGGCGCTTCTATCGCGCGCCCGACCGGCCGGACGTACCCGGCAGCGGTCTCGGGCTTTCGATCGTGAAGGTGATCGCGGACCTGCTGCACATTTCAATCGTCCTCGACCGCAGCCCTGACCTCGGCGGCCTGCGGGTCACCCTGCGCATGACGCTGTCTCCTTTGCTCTACCATGAGGCGGCAGGAGCTGCGGCGCGGGGCTAGACGCCGGTTCGGCGCACAGCCCCCTCCTCAGATAGCGATGCTACCGTTCTCGGTTAAATGAGGCGGTTGAAACGAACTTGCAATAAACCGACCCTCCGAGCAGATGGCCCAAGCTACCTCCATTCTGGCCTGCTGCAGGCATCTTTCACCGCCGAAGACGCTGCGGAGAAGATTAGCTCAGGTGCCCCTGCTTGACGTGGCTCATCATGCTGCCCGTACATGGACGGGACTTAGCGCAAGCTGCATACACGAAAAAGTCCGCTGGCGAGCGCGGGCTGGGCAGGGATGAAAAGCTCCGCAGGTGTGGACCTATAATAGATGGGTCTCACGGATGCGGCGCATAGTCAGGTCCCGAATTTGGGGTTGGCCCCATCGGGTTTGAGCGCTGGCCCACGGAAAACCTAGGGTTCGAGAGCTGACACCCGCCGGCAGTCGCCAGCATTACGGCCATGATCACCACTCGCCCTATCCTGCCCATTCTCACCCCCAACCCTGACTATGCAACCATAGCGCTACTGCCGTCGCTGAACATGCGGCGAAGTAGCAATATGCAATAGCGCCGATCCCGGATTGGGCATGGATCTGGCCTGAGCGGCCGCCGTCCCGCCGGATCCCACCTGATCCCGGCAAATCCCGCTTCGGTCCACCAAGGACCACCACGAGCTAACGCATGTGCTGGGGCAGATGCTGGGACGGGAATTTTACGCAAAAAATATGATTTAAAATCATAGACTTATGCATATAAATGTGGTGTCCCGGAAGGGCGCCGAACTAATAAGCTAGTCACTTGTATTTAAATGTAAATTTTTATGTGAATTAATTTGACGCCTACAAACATGCTCACACGCTAGGTTGCAGAACAGGTTCGAATCCCGTCGCGCAATAAAGTTGCCGAAGTCCCCCTTCGCGCGCACGAGGCAAGCGGGGGCTGAGCCCCCTATTCGCCCTTCGCCCTCTCCGCGGCGTCTTTCTCGTTCTGGATGCGCAGGATGACTTCGACCTGCAGCACGGCGATCTCAAGCTCGTAGTCGCCCAGATTGTTCACAGCCGACACCATCCGGTCGATCAGCTTCGAGCGCTCGGTCGGCTCGGGCAGGTCATCGGGCTCGCGGTTCACGCCGAGCAGCGCGTCGGGCGTCGTGCCCAGCGCCTTCGCTATCTTCACCAGCGTTGCCAAGTCCGGCTCCCTCGCCCCGCTCACATAATGGAAGTAGCGACGCTCGTTCAGGCCGGCCCGGCGGGCGGCTTCGGCGTTGGAGAGATTGAGCGCCGCGGCACGGGCTCGGAGATTGGCTGCAAAAAGGTCCATGAGAACAAAATGTTCATACACCCTCTTGTGCCGTCTACGAACAAAATGTATATTAATAGTTGTCCATTATGTAGACAAGCGCTTCCATGAAACGATCAGTCACATTCCATAATGGGACTCTTGCCGTTCTCGCCCTAGCCGCCCTCGCGCCAGTCCCCGCCTCCGCCCAGCGCAGTGTTGAGTTCGGCTACAAGGACCGCATCTTCGAGCAGAATTACGTGCTGCCCGAACCGCTGGACGAGCAGCACGCCATGCTCGTCGCCATGCTGGCAATGACCCGGCCGGGGGTGAAACGCGACGGCCAGATGGGCCTGCCGGCGCGCCATGTCGTCGAGGCCATGGGCGGAGCCTGCTTCGATGCCCTCTATCCGGACCCCTTCACTTTCGAGAAAACGCCCGTGCAGCTCGAACTCGAGCGCATCGGCAACGTCAAGGTTCCGGGCGATACGGGGATGGGCGGCAGCACGTCGCGGACCGACAGGCAGTTATGCCTATGGCAGATGGCCCTGTTCGACGCGGCCTTTGCCGACTCCCTCTCGACCGATACGCAGCTGGAAAGTCTCGCCCAGCACATACGCCAACGCTACCGGACGGTTTGGGCGTCCGCCGCAGACGTCGCCGACCCGGTCGTTTTGGAGGGCGCGCGCCGGGCGACCTTGCTGGCCATTCGCATCAAGCGCCTGCAACGCCTCGGCGTCGATACGCCTACCGAGGCGCAGATCACCGCCAAAAGCCCGCAGGTTGGCTTTGTCGATGGTCTCAGATGGCTCGCGCAGGATGAGCCTTACGCCACCTTCGACCGCGAGCTGACGGGCCTCGAAGCGGCAAGGCTCCAAGCTGCGATGGGGGGAACGAAGCGGCAAGGGACGGACATCCGCGAACCACCCGAACAGGCGCAGGTCGGTTCCCGGGACACGCCAGTCCGGAGCGCCGGTGCCCCGCCTGTCGCCTCTCCTGCGCCGCTACAGGCTGAACACGCCGAGAGCTGCCAGCAGGGTAATGTCTGTCGGGTGATTGCGGTCACCCTATTTTGCCGCACGCCGCAGCAGATGGCGGCCATCCTGTCACAAAGGCCGGGGCCGGCGCGCAAGCGGGTGCTCACCGTGCTGGCGGCTTCGGGGGACTGCCGCCAGGTGGCCCAGGGCGAAACGCTGCAATGGACGGCGCCCATCGCGATGGTCCAGCCACAGGGCGAGCCCATGGCCGAATTGGTGCCGGGCACCCTCGCCGACGGGACGGCGGGCTTCCTGCTCAAGGACGGCGTCATCGCTCGCACGGGCGTCGCCGCGCGCTGAGCCTTTCATTTCACATCACAGGTTGGGGGATCATATGAATGTCGTGATGAAAAATCCGCGCACGGGCGAGCTGAAGGCCGTGAAGGTGGGGTTCAGCTGGATCTTGTTCCTGTTCTCATCGGTGTTCGGCCTGCCGCTGTTCCTGCGCAAGCTGTATATGCTCGGCGGCTTCATGGCTGGCTGGCGCGTGCTGGCGATCCTCGTGAGCCTCCTACCCATCGACCCTGCCATGCGCGATGCCCTGACAATGACGATCTTCGTCGGCGACATCGGCCTCATGATCTGGCTTGGGCTGAAGGGCAACGAACTGACGGCGAAGAACCTGCTCGACCACGGCTGGATCTTTGCCAAGCCCGAGAGCCTGGAGGCGCAATATGCCATGTCGCGCTGGAAGATCGAGCTGCCTGCCGCACAGGCGCCGCAGCCGGCGGCCAGCCTGTGACGCATCGATCGCAAGCACAGCCGCCATGGCGCATGGCATTGGCGGCGAGAAGCCTCTCAGACGGCCGCCAGCGGCCAAAGATGCGAAACATTGCTCTCGCGGCCATTGCCGCCACGATGGCCGCGAGCAGCCTTGCTGCGCAAGCCCAGCAGATGCCGGCCGAGTTCATCGGGGTGTGGGCAGCGAAGGATGGGTCTTGCGAGCTTCCGCCGGAAGGGGTGGACCGCGAATTCCCGTTCCTCGTCGTGACACGCGAGGGATATGACGGGCACGAGAGCAGCTGCCGCTTAACGTCGGTCGGGCCTGTTGCACCTTCCGCGCGGCGGGCAAGTCGCGCGCTTTCCTTCTCATGTTCCGGCGAGGGGGAGACATGGGCGGTCACGGAGCGCTGGTCCGGCGAGGCCGTGACGCGGCGCATCGGAGGCTGGGACCTGCGCCAGGCCTTTCTCACCCGGGAGGGGTACACGTTCAGGCGGTGCGGACTCACAGCAAGTCCGGATCAACGTTGAGCGCGGGACCAAGCCCCAGGGCCATTGACGGGCGAAGGTGAGGCGTTGCGCGACGGTCGGCGCAATGGAACGTTCATCGAATCACCAGGCCGTTGCACACTGCTCGTGTTGACCCATAGCCGACACTAGGGACGTCCGCTTCCGGTGCATTCCGATTGGCCCGAGCGTCGGAGATGGCATTCCGCAGGCCAAATACGACTGCTTGCGGCGTTAGTTCAGTCAACACAAGTGCGAGTGGCCGTAGGGCACCTCCGAACTACGGTGCAAGGCCGATTCCCGATCCCTGACCACACGTAGTCAAAAAGGTAGCAAGGATTGCGTTGACGAATCTGCGCCTTATGGTTGTCATTATTTCCAATAATGCGGCCGACAAACGGCCCTACGCGATACCTTTTGCCCTCGACGTCGAGAGGGCGCCCGGGGGGATGATGGCTAAAGTAGTTTATGTGACCGGAGCGCCGGCAGCAGGGAAAAGCTCGACTGTCGCCCGTTTGAGGGAAGCTGACCCGACCATTCAGATATTCGAATACGGAGCCAGACTGACCGAAATGGTCAAGGCACGTATTGCTGACGTCCGAAGCCAGGACGATATACGCACCCATTCGGCGTTGCTCATTCGACCGGAAGATATCGTCGAAATGGATCGCCGGCTGCTGGAATTCGTTGACGAGCACCGCGGCCGCCGAACGGTCCTCATCGATAGCCATCCCGTGACCAAGGAATCCTACGGCTTCAGGATCACGGCGTTCTCTACGGAGCAGATCCGCGCGCTCAATCCGGACGAGGTTTGGGTCTTCTTCGCAGGTCCACAGGAGACGCGCCGACGGATCTCAGAAGCACCTGGTGGGCGGCCTATCATTTCCGAAGAAGAGGCGCGGATGCACACGACGATCCAAGCGTCGGTCGCCGCCACCTACGGCATCATGGCGCCATCACCAGTATACCTCTTCGATACCGAGCAGGATCGTGATACATTACTGTTGCGGTTACAGGAGCGACTGCGTTGAGCAATTCGCCCGGAGAACGCCCCCGCATCGACCTCAGGAAGGCGATCAACGCCGTCTCAGACGTCGTCCAAAACCGACCGAAGCCGCTTCGGGTTTTCGACCAGATTCATATGAAGGTCGGCGACATGCTGATGCAGAGCGAGATCGTCGCAGATTGGGCTGAAGGCAAAAGCTTGGCTTTCATCGGAGATGGCGACGCAATCAGCGTCTGTGTCGCCTATATGATGCGTCGGAAGGTGCTCACATTTGGCCCCGGACGCATCACCGTGTTCGACTTCGACGAGCGCACCGTGAACGCGGTCACGAAGTTCGCCGAACGCGAGGGCATCACCAATCTGGATGCAGTACTTTACAACTGTCTCGACCCGTTCCCAGTGACCGACAAATACGACTGCTTCTATACCAATCCGCCTTGGGGGGCCTCGAACAACGGTGAGAGCGTCAACCTCTTCGTCGAGCGCGGGATCGAGGCGATTGGCTACCAAGGCGACGGTATGGTCGTCATCGCTGATGACGACGAACTGGACTGGCCGAAGCAGGTCTTAGCAAACACCCAGAGCTTTTCACGCGAGCGCGGCTTTTACGTCTCCAGGATGCAACGCAAGCTGCATGCTTATCACCTCGACGACAATCCCAATCTCCAGTCCTGCAATCTCTACATCAGCTCGCTCCCCGGGAACGAAGCCAATAAGGGTGGCAGCCAGCCGGCATCAGCGGACCGACTTGAAAACTTCTATGGGCGGGCGAAGGAGCCCCTGGTTCGCTACGTCCGAGAGAAAAAGCGCGTGGACCCTGGAAACGCCGACGATAGCGAATACGAATTGGAGCTCTTGGGAGAGTCGGAATGAATGAGATCATCAAGCCCGGTTCGGGCATCCTGTTCATGAAGGTCGGCACCCATGCTCAAGAGGGCCTGGAGGACATTATCGGGCGCAAAACCGAGGAGATCGAGAAGACCGGATTTGCAATGTGGGGCTATGGTGGCGGAACATGCCACCCTCGGACGATGGTCCAACCATTCGCAGCTCAGTTCGGCGCAGTTGGCCCAATCCACCTGGTCATGCAGCCGATGGAGTCCAAACACCAAGCTGACCCGATCCGAGCCGACGAATTTTCGGCCGACGGGATCAAGTGGGAGCCTGTGCCCAATACCGTGCACGTCCTCGGCTCCCGGTACGCTCTGGTGATCAAAAGCCTCAAACGCAGCGAATTCAATCTACCGCTTGATCAGACCCGTGTACCGGTCGGCCCCAGCATGGGTCGGCTCGGTAGCCGCTATATCCAGGGGCGTGTCGACAAGGCTTGCCTTGAGGTGCTCAACCAGCCGGAGGCAATCAACGAAGGCGAGCCGCGGCTCATACCTATTGGTCTCGTGGCCGAGCTGCATGCTCCCTATGCCGTCTTCCTAAGGAACAAACCGCGGTAGCTCTTGAGAGCCGACCAAAATCCGCGCGCAATCCCGACGGAGATGCTCAATGTAGCTTCGCAGACCATCGGACACGGACTCGGCACCCGATGCGCCAGAGCGGCAGCCATAGCTGTTCGTCAGAGCTGCATCCGCTACCTGGTCGCCGCACACCCGCGTCTGGATAAGGGGCGCTCCCCAGTCGGAGTTCAGGGTCACGAACAGCTGCTCCAGGCAGGCTATCGCGCACTGGATCTCCTCTGGTGCGATCGCCTCAATCGCCCGGATTGCCCGCTTGTCGCCGGTCAGGAGCAGTGCGGCCTGCCGTTCGATGAGAATGGCCAGCAAAAGGCTTTCGCCAGCATCCAACTCAAGGTAAGCCTCCGGCGAGGGCCGCGGGGTCGCAGCTATGGCGTCCGGCAGCTTCGCATTTGCCAGCTCCATGGCAACAGTTCCGCGAGCCGGCTCTGCGGCGTGCCCGCGATGCGGGCGAGTACATCGGCGAGCCAGGCTTGCGGATCGACGGTGTTGAGCTTCGCCGTGGTGATCAGCGTCGCCATGGCGGCGGCGCGCTCGGCGCCGCGGTCGGAGCCGGCGAAGAGCCATGCCTTCCGTCCCAGAGCGAAGCCGCGCAGGGCGCGCTCCGCTGCATTGTTCGACAGGCAGGCACGGCCGTCATCGAGGACGGTTGCAAAGCCATCCCAGCGCCTGAGCATGTAGTCGATCGGCTTGGCAACCGAGGCCGAGCGGGTCAGCTTGAGGCGCTGCTCGCCGAGCCAGGCGTGCAGGTCATCGACGAGCGGCCGGCTCTGCGCCTGCCGGGCGTCCCGGCGTTCCTTAGCGCTCAAGCCGTTGATCCCGCGTTCGATCTCGAAAAGAGCGTCGATGCGCTTCACCGCCTCCATGGCGATGGGCGACACCGGTGCGGCGCCGGGCCCGCGCCGCGCGCTCGCGGCGATGTCTGCGAGTTCGAAGAAGCCTCTTCTGGCATGGGACCAGCAAAGCGCCGACGTGACCGGTCCGCCCGGACGCGCGGGATCATACAGGCCGTTGTACCCGCCATAGGCGTCGGCCTGGAGGATGCCCCGCCAGCCCGCGAGGTGCGCATCCGGATGCGCCTGCCGCCTGTCGCGCGAGGCGAAGTATAGGGCCGCCGGCGGGTCGGCACCGCCGAAGGGGCGGTCGTCGCGCACATAGGTCCAGATCCGGCCCGTATCGGTCTTCCCCTTGGCCAGGATCGGCACGGTGGTGTCGTCGGCATGCAGCCGCTCTGCCGCCATGACGTGCCGGGCAATCAGATCATGCAGAGGCCTCAGAGCTGCAGTCGCCGTACCGACCTGATCGGCCAGCGTCGAGACGGAGAGGTCGATACCCTCGCGGCCGTAGCGTTCGCTCTGGCGGTTCAAGGGCTGATGCTGCCCGAACTTCTCGAAGAGGATTGTCGCCAGCAGGTGCGGTCCCATGAAGGCGCGCGGCGTCACATGGAAGGGCGCCGGCGGCTGGGTGATCGCCTCGCACTGGCGGCAGGTGAACTTCTCGCGGACCGTCTGGATCACCTTCCAGGAGCGCGGCACGATCTCCAGAGTCTCGGTGACGTCCTCTCCAAGCTTCGACAGCTTCATCGAGCCGCAGCAGGGACAGCTGGTCGGCGCCGGCACGACGACGCGCTCGCGCGGCAGGTGCTCGGGGAAGGGCTTGCGCACGGGCCGACGGCGTGGCGCGGGCGCCGGCAGTGACGCCAGGCGCGCACTCTCCTGTGCCGCGATCTCGTCCTCGCTCGCCCTGGCCTCCAGTTCCTCGAGCTGGAGTTCCATCTGGTCGATGAGCCGCACCGTGCGCTCGGAGCGCTGGCCGTAAAGCTCGCGCCTGAGCTTCTCGATCGTCAGCTTGAGGTGGGCGATCATGGCCTCGACGCCGGAGGCTGCGGCCTCGGCCTCGATCCGCCTGGCGCGCTCGGCCAGGATCATCGCATGCGCCGCCGCCAGATCGGCAGGCAGAACGGGCGATGCGGCGGGCGGGCTCATGGCAAGGATGGAATCACAGCCCGTTCCAAACGCAAGGCAAAAAGCTTCAGCCGACCGAGGTCGGGCGCCAGGCCTCCACCGGATTGCGCCAGTCGATCCCGCAGAGAAGATAGCCCATCTGCGCCGACGAGATGGCTATGACCCCGTCCGCCGGCGAGGGCCACAGGAAGCGGCCGCGCTCCAGTCGGCGCACATACAGGTTCGCCGCCTGCCCGTCGTGCCAGATGATCTTGACGAGGTCGCCGCGTCGCCCGCGGAAGCAGAAGATATGGCCGCCGAGCGGGTCGCGCTTGAGGACCTCCTGGACTTGCAGCGCCAGGGAGGCGAAGCCCTTGCGCATGTCCGTGTGGCCCGTCGCTAGCCATACCTTCGCGCCGACCGGGACGGGGATCATCGCGCTCTCAGGGCGGCGATCGCCGCGCGCAGCGTTCGGCCATCCACGTCGCCCTCCAGCCGCAGCCGGTCGCCAGAAGCCAGTTCAATCTCGATGCGGCTCTCGCGACGAGCCTTGCGCTTACGCGGCAATGGCTCGTCGGGAGGTGACACGGGATCCGCAGGCGGCTCGACAATCATCGGCAGGAAGGCTGGCAACTGGGGCGTGACCCGCTCGCAGAGCTGCTTGCGCCAGCGGAAGAGTTGGCTCACATGCACGCCCGCCGAGCGGGCGATCTCGGAAGCTGAGGCCCCGGGCTCCAGTGCCAGCGCCACCAGCCGCTCCTTCTCGGCCCGCGGCCAACGCCGGCGCCGCTCCACCGAGGTGATCACCTCCACCCGCGACAGCGTCATATGACTACTCCTAGGATTACTCCTAGGACTCACGTCATCGCCTCACCTCCGCAAGGCGGCCCTCGCCGGATGGGTACAACTCAAGGTTCAATCGTTGAGCTACAGCTTCGAAGGCCGCTGCGATCTCGATCTCGCGGTCGGTCGGCTCTATCGTTCGGCATCCACTGAGAAACTGCTTCAACAACGCCAACGCCTGTCCGGCGACCGGTGCGTGCCGACGAAGCCGATCCTCAACGACAAATCTGGCTGCCGCCAGGAGCGCCGGCGCGTAGCCGAGGTTTTGGATCGAGGAAACTGCTTCCAAACCGAGCGAATATCGGCAGACCTTGATGATCACGTCGTTATCGATAAGGGCTTCAGACATTCTGGCCAAGAAGCGCGTGCAGATACGATACGGAGTCGGGCGAGAGCGCTTCCCAGTCGAGCTCCTTTGCCGCTACCTTATTGACCTCCGACCACACCGGCCGCGCATCGGTATAGATGTGCCTCAACGCCGCGTTTGCGGTTTTCCAATCGCCGTTCAGATGGCCGACACATAGAGCGAGCGTACCGGGCTCAATCCCGTTGGCAGGCCCTTGCTCCAGGCATTGTTGGGCGAGGCTTCGCATCGATGGCCGGTCCGTGCTCAGGGTGATTTCCGGCTGCGCAGATCCCGTCAGAAGCTCAAGGCCATAAGCATCGGCTTCCTGTTCCTCTTTGTCGTCGCTGCCATAAACTGGGTCGCCCTCGTCGACGACCGTCTGTCCGCTCGCGGCATGACCGAGCGCAGCATGTCCCATCTCATGCGCCAGTGTGAAAGCAATCGGCGCCGGGTAGCTGGCGTCGCGTCCCAGCAGGATCGCGTGGCGGGCACCTGCATTCACCACCATCGCGCGCATTGATTTTGCGTGCAGCGGAAAAACTCGCAGATGGATGACGGGGACACCAAGGGCCCAGCATGCAGACAACAGGCCCACCAGGTCGACAAAGCTCCGGCTGCCGAGAATAGCCGTCCTTAGCTGGCTAGCCGTCAAGCCATCCAGCGGCCGCCTGTTCGGTGTCGCCCTCAGCAGCAGCCGCCCGACTGCGACGCCAAAGGAGGCCAAGGCACTGCGTGATATCTGGTCGTGCGTCGTGAGGTTTTTGAACCTAGCTTCGTCACTCCAGACGAACTCGACCCGCTCCCCGAGTAGTGATTTCGGCGACAGTCCGAGATGCCGTGACAGGACGAAACGTAGCTCGGCTCTCGCTGATGAACTCGTCGCCGCCGCGTCGCTCCACCAAGTTGGCCAAGCCGCCTTGATCGCCTGCTCGCTGAGCCCGGCATCTAGCAACTCCTTCATCAAGGCTTTGGCGTGATCGTCCACCGCTCACCGCATTCCGATTCTAAGTTCAAAGCAGCGAGCCCTGCTGCAATGCAGGACGACCTGACCTATCGATGCCGCGCCGGGCCCAGTCAACAAATTCCAACCACTCGTCAGCAGAGCTCTTATTGATCGCGTTGATCCGTTCGAACTCCGGGGACAGTTCGGCCGGATCGGCCAATCGCACCCAGTACCCTGCAGTCAGCCACGCCGCCAAGTTGACCTCATAATCCGTCTCTTCGCGGGATTTAGAAACGCGGCGAAGCAATGCCGTGACCTGCGAGGCGCCTACCGGCGCTCCAGCTCCGCCCGCGTTACGGAAGGCTGAAGGATCGAACGCGCAGCCATTTTGCAAATCCAGCGCGCGATCAGAGTAACACATCAAGGCGAAATGGCGGGTCTTCGGCCCCTTCGCGCTGTCAGCACGACTTGTGACGAGGACGTGGCGCGGAAGGCTGCGCAATATGCCTTCCTGATCGAAGAATTTCCGCCACGCCACAACCCGAGACGGTTTGACATCGACCAGCTTCGGGCGGCTTTTCATGGTCGAGAAGATCGCCTGCACCGGCTGATTGAGCTTCGCCAATGCAGCCGTCATGACGGCTGGGGCATTTCCGACCCCCCAGCAGAAGAAGCCACCGCCCGCCGAGCGCTCCAGCTCCTTGCGCCGTACGATCTCGGACAGCGGCTGGCCGGCTTCAGCCTGCATGCGCGACCAGCAGACGTACTCGTGAACGGAAGAGGGTTCTGGCCGAAGCACGCCGGAGTGTTCAATCGCGGAAAGCGAGGTCATGATTTTTTCCCAACTGAATAGGGCAAGTTTCCCGGTTTTGGAGAAACTCGCAAACACGTCGCAGAGGGTGCGTTGGAAAACCCCTGCAAATCATCGCCGATTCCTGTTTACATCCTCTGGATAACCTGTGCAAAAGTCCAGATGACTTTTTCCCAGAATGTCCCATGAAAGCTGGGCGCCCGCCGAGCTGGAACCCAGTCGCGCACTTAAACAGCGAGGTTTGGACTGACGTCCTTACACTTGCCTCGAAGGCTCGCGTGACGTTCCCGCCAGCTATCCGACAGCGCCTTCCATGGCTGCGCGGTGGAGCGAAGTACTTACTGGCGGTTTCCGAGCCAGGGAGGCGGGCGGAACTCCTGCCATGGGATCCCACTGGCCAACAGGCGATCGAGCGGGTCAGAGCAGCGATCGATGCCGCTGAGGCGCCTGAACGGGACGATCTTGCTCTCGCCGCCATGGATAGGTTCGTGCGGCTCTCTCTAGATGATGCTGGTCGGACGACCCTTTCTGCTCCTCTTGCATCACATCTCGACACTGAGGTCGACCAAAGGGTTCGCGTCGTCGTACGCGGCCCACGCTTATGGCTGTGGTCGGAACGTCGTTGGGAAGCGGGTCGCGCTGCGCGCATTGCAATACTGGCAAACGCCGAGAGAGGATGAGTCCAGCTAGACATGGCCGGAGCGTAGCATGAGAACAAAACAGAAACAAACGGCAACTCCGCCCAAAGTCGGGATTTCGGTGGCGTTCATGCGAGCTTTTCCAGGTCGAGAGGATGGCTCGAAAAATCGGTGTGACCGCAATCAACATTGCTATTGAACGTCCGTCACATGGCGACCGCTCGATGTCTGCTCCTTGGCGCGCTCGGGCACTAACGTGCGCGCACTCCCTCCGGTTGTGCACTGGTCTTGTCAAGCGAAAGCGGGAGGCTAAGGTGCCTCGCCTGCTGAAGCCGGTGGGTTACGCCTGGGGGAGAATAGCGTGACGCGCGTGTCGTTCGACAGCACGAAGAAGCCGCTTGAAGAGCTTTTGAAACAGGCCCGCGCGGGAACGCTCCAGCTCCCGGACTTTCAGCGTAGTTGGGTGTGGCGCGACGACAGCCTCCGCGCCGTCCTCGCCTCCGTCTCCCGATCCTTCCCGGTCGGGACCTTAATGACCCTTCAGACCGGAGGGGACGTGAACTTCAAGCCGCGCCCGATCGAAGGGACGCCCCCGAACGCCGCGGAGATTGCCCCTGATGCTCTTGTGCTCGACGGCCAACAGCGCATCACTTCCCTTTATCAGCTCACGATGCGCCAAGAGGTGGTAGTCACCCGAGACGTGAAGAAGCAGCCAATCCGTCGGTGGTACTACATCGACATGCAGGCCGCCCTAGACCCACAGGTGGATCGTGAGGCCGCCATCATCGGTGTGCGGGAAGATCGGACAGAACTGAGAGGCTTTGAGGTTGTTCGTGACCTTTCCACACAAGAGCACGAATTCGAGCAATGCATGTTCCCCACGAACAAGATTTTTGACTCCGACCAATGGCAGATGGGATTCGCGAACCATTGGAAATTTGACCAAGAAAAGATGAAGCTTTGGTTCGCTTTCGCAAATGAGGTACTCGCTGCGTTCAAGCAATACCAAATGCCGGTGATTGCGCTGGACAAGTCGACCTCGCGGGAGGCGGTATGCTTGGTATTTGAGAAGGTCAATACGGGCGGCGAGAAGCTCGATGCATTCGAGCTCCTCACAGCGATTTATGCCGCCAGCGAATTCGATTTACGCACGGATTGGCGCGGCGGTGGAGAGGCGGGCGACGGTCGGGCGAAAAGGATCGCATCGGGCATACCCTTCCCAAAGAACGCCCTCACTCAGCTCCAAGCGACAGACTTCCTTCAGGCGGTATCACTGCTTCACAGCCTGGAGCGGCGCCGCGCGCACCAAGGGTCGAGCGAGCCACCGGCCGTCACCGCAAAACGAGACGATCTGCTCCGCATCCCGCTCGATCGCTACAAGGAACTTGCCCCTCGGATCGAAGCGGGTTTTGTGGCTGCCGGCCGGCTCCTCTTCTCCCAACACGTCTACGGCGTGAAGGATTTGCCCTATCAGTCCCAGCTTGTGCCCTTTGCCGTTGTCTTCGCCGATCTCGCGGAAGAGGCCGACAAGCACGACGTGAAGCAAAAGCTCCTGCGCTGGTGGTGGTGCGGCGTATTTGGTGAACTCTACGGCTCGGCCATCGAAAGCCGATTTGCGCGGGACGTTCAAGAGGTCCCCGCTTGGGTGAATGGCGGAGAGGAGCCAAGCACGATTCGCGACGCAACCTTCCGGTCCGAGCGGCTGGACACCATGACATCGCGGCTATCTGCGGCCTACAAGGGCGTTCACGTCCTGCTCATGCAGGCCGGCGCCAAGGATTTTCGCAGCGGACAGGCCTTCAGTCATATGGTGTATTTCGGCGAAAGCGTGGACATTCACCACGTATTCCCCCGCGCATGGTGCGAAGCTAAGAAAATAAAGCGTACCATATACGATAATATAATTAATAAAACTCCACTATTCTATAAATCAAACCGTACCATTGGTGGCTCCGCACCATCGATTTACCTCGGGCGCTTGCTTAAAGAAAAAGCAATTGAAACCATCGTGGAACAGGATGCAGTGATCTCGACGCACGGCATCAACCCAACACTCCTCCGAATGGATAACTTTGAAGCTTTTTGCGCAGAGCGTCGGGAGGCGCTCCTCAAGCTTATCGAAGGTGCCACGGGTAAAGCGGCCTATAGGGGCGAGGCCGCCCCGACAGAAGGTGGGCCCGTTGGGCTCGCCGAGTCGGACGAGGACCAAGAGGATGAGATTGTGGAGGATGCGGGCGAGCTGGCCGCAAACGAGATGGAGCCGGCCTAGCCCAGGCGCGGCTTATGCTGATGCGCAGCCGAAGGCGCTGGACGTCCTGTTTCTGCCGCGGGGCTGGGCTCCGTGCCCGAGAGCCAATGTCGCGCTGTGGCCGAGGCTCGGGGCGGGCGCAACGTCAATCCGTTGAGGTTGCGGCCTATGCTCGCGCTCGGTGTACACTTCGCTGTCGCCCCCGTTGAATGCGTCAATCACCCTTTTCAGACGGTCCGAGATGCTATGCCGTTACAACCAGTTGACCGCGATCTGCTTCGCGCGCACTCACGCGCGGTCGTCCACATGCGCGAGAGACTCGTGGCGCGATCGCTCGGACTTGTCCTCGGTGCGGGTGTCAGCAAGGCGGTGGGGTTTCCAGCCTGGGGTGAACTCGTGAAGCGCATTGCGGCTTCCGCGGAGGTCGAGGGAGGCCACCTCATTGCGGCTTCGGGTAACTCGTCCGAGACCGCCAAGACCCAGATGCTGTTGCAGCACTTCAGGACCAAGAGGCTCGACCAGCTCGGCGTACCCGCCTCGGCGCGCGTACTCCGGAAAATTCATGGAGAATGGCGACGGATCGTGCAGAGCGCGCTCTACGAGAGCGTCCCGAGGGATGTTCGTACCCTTGCGGAGAGTCATCCGTACCTATCCAGCCTAATTCCTGTGATAGCAAGATCGCCGATGACCGTGACTTACAACTTCGACGACATGGTCGAGCGTCTGCTACAGTTGGAGAATGGGCCTAGGGAGGGAGAATACGGGCGGCGCTTTGAGAGCATCTGGGACGCCGCCCTGCAGAGCCGGCGCGATGTGTCCGTAATCTATCATCCGAATGGTTATTTACCCAGCAATCTCTTGGAACACCCGAGCGAGCACCTCGTCTTTTCGGAGGATAGCTTCGCCGACCAGCTGATTGAGAGTATGGCGGGCCACCACGCGCCGCTTCTGCACCACCTCGCCCGGACAACCTGCTGCTTTATCGGTCTTTCCCTCCAGGACGGGACGCTCAGGCATCTCCTGCGGCAAAGCGCCCGGATCAACCCGGGCCAATACCACTACTACGTCAGCTGGCGCAGGGCCGAAGACGTGCGTGACCCCGAGGCCGAAGCGCTTATGAGCGGCGCATCGACGTCTCAACGGCGATGATCCTCGTCGCAATGGGCGCAAATCTCGCCCGCAGAAATGCCCACCCCTGAATTTCCAAACGGGCTCTTAGGCGGACGAGGCGCGCTCTAATGGTAAATTGCCGCGTCTACATCGCCGCACCACTCTTCAATAATGCCGAACGCGCATTTAATGAGGCTCTCGCGAATGCCTTGCGCCCTAGGGTCGACGTATACCTGCCTCAGATGGATGGAATTCTGCTGCAGGAGGCGATCGCCAACGGCGAGAACCCTGAGATAGCATCGGAGCGCGTCTTTCAAGAAGACATAAGGGCGCTCCGCGAATGCGGTGCGCTACTCATCGTGCTTAACGGGCGAACGATCGACGAAGGAGCCGCGTTCGAGCTTGGGGTCGCATGGTCCCTAGGCAAGCAATGCGTTGCCTACAAAGACGACCCGCGGCAGTTGCTTTCAGTCGGTGACAATCCGATGATTATGCGGGCAGTGACCAGGGTCTTATGCAATTTCGACGATGTCCAGGCTTGGGCCGCCAGCCTCCGTGCCCCTTGACCCCGCCCACTTACCACTCAGCGCGAAGCTTCCGGCAAGAATCCGGGACTGCCCGCGGCAGTGTCTGCTTTCTGGACAAATGCCAAGGCCCGGTCCTGGCGCTACCATTCCCTTAGGAGATTGGAGCAATCCGGCTAATGGTCGCCTTGCTGACACCCATGATGCGGGCGATATGTCGCACGCTTTCGCCTTCGGCGCGCAACTTGGCGACATAGGCGCGCTGATCGACCGTAAGCACGCTCTTGCGGCCGAACTTCACGCCTCGCGCCTGGGCGCGTGCCCTCCCTTCCCCCGTTCGCGTCTTGATGAGTTCGCGCTCGAATTCGGCCAGTCCGCCGAGCACTGTCAGCATGAGGCGCCCATGGGGCGTGGTGGTATCGGCCCAGGCGTCAGAGAGCGAGCGGAATGCGGCGTGGCGTTCAGCGACCTCGGCAAGCACGTTGAGCAGATCCCGCGTGGACCTGGCAAGGCGATCGAGCCGAACGACGACGAGAACATCGCCGGCAGCGAGCGAAGCGATGCAGCGGCGCAGCTCACGCCGATCGGTCTTTGCGCCGCTGGCCGTCTCAGAAAAGACTTTCTGGCAACCTGAGGTTTTGAGGTGTTCGATCTGGCTGTCTAGCGTCTGTCCATCAGTAGATACGCGTGCATAGCCGATGATCATGCGCACATTATGAGACTATAATTCGAGACACACAAGTCGTTGATTTATCTCGCGCCGCCGAGTGTCTCAAATATTTTGAGTTTTGAGTCGCACCGAATATTTATTCGGTGCCTATTCGCGGGTGCGTGCCATGATCGGATCCGCCCCAGGCGGCCTTCTAAGGCGCTGTGCAGGGCTCGGAAAGTTGTCCCTGGGGATTCCTCATCCTGCGGATGCGGTCGAGGGTGATTTCGGGATAATTCCAGTCGCGGCAGGCAGTGGTAAGCCAACGAATCAAAGATGGTCGAGTTTTTATCTCCCGCTCGCCCGCCACTCCCATGGAAGAGTGAATTGGCCCTGCCAGAGCCCGGCCCGATTTGTGCGCGCGCTTTGCTGTTCTTTCGCGTACAGGCCATGGCTATATAACTGCCAGTCTAATGCGAAGCCAGACCGGACCAGCCATGACGCGATATCCTCGCCAGAAGCACGATAGCAGCTTGCAACGATTCTTCCGTATCGGTCGATGCCTTTACGATCACAACGCGTAGGGCGAGCCGCCGAAAGAAACTCGTTAAGAGCAAGCGCAGCGCTCCTACCGCAAGGATAGTCCTGCCCTTTGCCGTCAACGCAAGTTTGCTGGGCTTCCGGGGCATCTATGCCAAAAAGCCTTATCCTTTGATCGCCGATACTGATCGTATCGCCGTCGATAACGGTGGCGCGACCGACAAGGGATTCCGGTAATGGAGGAGCAGGTTGCGCCGAAGCGATCTGATGGGCCGGCACCAGGGAGGCGGCAGTCTCCGCCCTGGTCTCAGCCAACGGTGGAGCGGCCGGATTGCCGGCTTTGACGTTACCTTTGGTTGCGTCTTGCGGTGCGGCCGGTGATGACGCTGCAATAGCGTGGCCGCTAACATCAGGCATCGGATTTGAGCGACGTAGCCGGATTTCTATGCGCCGCCTCTCCTTGACATCACCCCCGCTTCCGGCTGTCAGACGATCGCCCGGCTGGATAAGCTGTCCTCCCGAGAAGGGAAGGATTGTCGTGCCGGCGAGACGGCTGTCGCCTTTCAGGATCTGCATTACCGCCACCGCGCGGGCGAGGCCAAGCCCAGCATTGTCCGCCGGCATAGCCGTCGATATGTCGGATCGGCTGGCCAGCACCGTCAGCAGCGCGCCATCGAGATTTGACGGACGCGGAGCCATAGGCTGCTCATCCGTATGACCGATCACTTCAACAATATCGACGTTGTATTCCTTGATATAATCGATCAAACGTGGGGCGATCGACGAATGGATGCTCTTCACGAAATCCGGGTTCGGCTGAGCTGATCCCACTTTGAAGAAAAAGCCATCCGCCTCGCTCAGATTCACGATAGGCGGCCAATCATGCTCGCCCTTTCCATTGGCAGCGTTCTGCACAGCGCTCGCCATTTCCGTAGGGCTCGGAATGCTTAGGTTTCGGTCGTTCAGCGCTCCCTTGATCTGCCGGGCAAGTTTGACGTCACGGACGAGTTCGTCGGGATCTCCACTCTCCAGTCCGGCTTTGGCGAACGCGGTAATTGCCCGCGCCGAGTGAATGGCATTGTCGACCGAAATCCCAGCCTGTTCCAGCCTCTGCATAGCATCGCGCGAGCGCACAAGCGTTTCCCAGGCATCCGATACCTGGTCCTTGTTGCCTGCAATATTTCGCAGATCCGCCACGAGCTGTTTCAGGGCGGACTCCTCCATCACCGAACTACGGGCGGCATCGCGCTCCTGAGCCAGCTTCGTGATCCTGTCCCGATCCCTTGCCGTAAGGGCTGCGAAGCCGAGAAGGAGGCAAAAGACGAGAAGCAGCATGATCTCCGCCATGGTTAGGCCAAGCACCACGCCTCGTCGATATGAGCTATTGTCCAGGCGAACTGTTTTGAAAGTCATCAGACGATACCAAATGTTTCACTTTGCTGTTGCGGCTCCGTTGCATTGAGCCGGCTTGAAACCTCTTGCATGGCAGCCGCGCTCGCCGACAAAGCCTGGATCAGCTCGTCCAGTTGGCGGATGCGCCGTGCCTCGTCGTCCCGTGCCGCGCCAAGAGCGGTTGTGACCCTCTCCGTCTCGATCCTGTAGGTGTCAAGCTTCGAGTTGAAAGCCTCAACGGAAGACGCCATTGCCGCCACGATTGGCTCGATCTGGATGCGAACAACCTGGTCCGGCATCTGGACCGCGTTCAGCCGCTCCGAGGTCTGTTGCAGCTCCTTAGCTACCTCCTTGGTGTGCGCGGCCAGCCAGTCTCCTGATTCATACAGACGGCCGCCCGTCTGCTCGATTTTCTCCATCAGCGCCCTGGAGAGGGAAGCGACAAGCGCCGCTGACTGGGTCGAGGTTTCTTCCACGGGCTTGGTGATGGACGCGGTCAAAGACGATAAGCTCCCGCTCATCTTGCCGGATGCGGCAGACACATCCCGCTGCAGTTCCTCGAAGGCCTCCCGGACAGCCTGCTGCATTGCCCTACGAAAATGGGAAAGCTCTACAACCGTCCCGTCCAGCTCGCGACGTACCCGCCGCGAAGCCTCTGCGAGTTCGAGCCGGGCGGCCTGCTCCACATCAAGCGGGTCTCGGCGCATCTGATTGAAGACAACCCGCAGCGTCACGCCCGCAATCGTCGACCCTATCGCAATTCCGAAATTCCGGACGATCGTCTCTGCCGAAGAATCCCCCGCGAACTGATACAGCGAAACCCCAAGGCTGGTCAGTGTATATAGGAATCCCATGTAATAGAGATTGTCGCCCGCCTGATCATCGCGAATGCGGGCGGCGCGCAGGCCGATCTGCGCCAGCGCATATGTGAGCATGATCGCTACCGGTACGAGCGTAACGACGGCGGGACGAACATCTAAAATCTTCGCAGTAACGATAAACGAGCAGCCAATAACGACAAACAGGATAAAAAGCGCGGGAGCAATAACCCGCCGTCCATTAGCAACGACACGAGCCATCAGCCGCCTCCCTGCAGTTTTTTGGCTACGCCAAGCGTTCCGCTGCTGTCTGCAATCCAATCAAGCCAAAATTGAATGTGGGCTCCCGAGTCCAGTATTGGCTTGATCCTTTGAATGTAATAAAAATCGACACTCGCCCCGTTCAGGTTGGTATGCGTCGCCTTGTAAGTGGCGGTTTTTTTGAAGCGCCCGTAAGATAGGTCCCCCTTATATTGCGAATATTCAGGGCCATGTTCGATCATGTCGGACACCACAATCAGACGCTTCCGAAGCTCACGGGCGGCCGCGCCGCCGAAGCGCTGCACGGCAATCGCCTGAATGGTCGCTAGGAGCGGCGACGTGGCGGAAGACGACGCATCCAGGTGCGCAAGCGTTTCGGTAAGCGGGCGATCGAACTCGCTCAACCAGCGCCGCTTCGCCGCATCGGGATTGGCGGACAGGGTGCTGAGATCGGTCCCGTCGCCGGGGTTGCACTTTTCAAACAAAATGCGGCCGCCGGGAGTGCGCGGATCCAGCGCCCGGAGTTCCAGCAGTTCTCCCTTCTGGATGGTCCGCGCAGCGTCGCGAAGCACGGTCTGGATTTCCGCTTTCGTAACGGGGGGGATGTCGTCGGATGCATCCAGCAAAACGACCGTGATCGCCCAGGGTCCGCCCACAGGGCAGAGTGTGTCCTTGGTCAGTTCGACAGGGGCGGGCGCATTCCAGCGCCACACCGCAACGCCGGCGACAATGATAGCGCACAGCAGCAGCAGTAGCGCTGCGGCAACGAGCTTGCCGATTTCTGTGCTGCGTCTGCGCCTATTGCGTCGCGACACGAGCAGTCTCCGGCAAGAGTTGGTCCAGCTGGTGATATTTGCCGATCGCCTGCTCGTACTCCGCGTGCAACTCTTCGAGCTGGCCGCCGAGTAGCGTCCGGGCATCGGTCACGAGACGCATAATCTCTGCGCGGTCCTGCGCGGGCTCCTGCACTGCAAGGGCTACCTTCTCCAGGACCATGCCCTTTCCAAAGCGCTTGGGCGCTGCTGCGGTTCTGGCGCGCGTGTTTGCCTCACGGTAGGTGATGAGTAGCGCGTTTCCAGATCTTTCCAGTTGGGCCTGGTGTTCTTGAAATAGCTGGAGTAACCGCGATCTCGCTGCAAGTATTGAATCGTACTCTCCGCGCTTTACACTCATGGCTGTGCTGATTTCTTTTATCTCGTCGCGATACTGATCGCGAATTTCCGATAAGTCGTGGATTAGCGACTCCCTATTCTCAACATAATCGGCGCGAGCAACGCGAAGGCGGCGCTCAATATCGCCATAGCCCGGATAAGGATCGGTCCAAAGACACCCTTCGATAAACGCCACAAGCGAACAAGCAAGACTGATGCCGAACAGTACCCATGAATTAATTTCTTCGAGCGCAAATGGATGACTTGACATTCGCTCCAGAACGGCGCGGCCCGCCGCCTCGGAGAAAGCGCTGGAAACTTCCCGATAGTGCGCAAGGGACAGGCTGATAGAAGTCGCCACCGCGGCGCAGAGCGGTAACGCCAAAATTCCGATTAATTTGCGCAGTGGATTCCTATGAAAGAGATTTCTTGCTCCATAGAGCGCTATAATGAAAGCGAAAAAAATATTAAGAAATGCAAATCCAAAAGCCTCAGTGACGCCGCCAATCAGGCCAAGTTCGCTGCCTTTCGCAAGAAAGGTGCTGTTGAATCCTGTTTCAATTAATAACAAGAAAACTAATATAGAAATTTTTAATAACTCAAATGCGCCTGAGTGTATCCTGGGTGCCCTATTTATTTTATTTTCCTTCTTAAAATACTCCAGTTCTGACTCGTGATCGAGCAATCGCTTCCGCTTGTCGTGGAGCACATCGACGCCCTGGGATACATTCGCCCGAAAATCGCTGATACAGGCTCTGGCGGCTTCCTTGATCGTAAAAAAGGACTGCTCAAAATGCAGGTTGCCCAGGCGCTCTGCATAGGTGTGCAACTCGTCTTCCGCCACGCCGTGAGCCCGTTTCTTTTCAAACTCGATTCGCTCGACGACGCGCGTTTCGACATCGTCCAGCGTCGCTGAATTTGTTGCGGGTTCGTTCCGCGCGCCGCGCTCAGTGCCGAGGCGTTCAAGCTCCAGATCCTTGGCGATTTGGTCGCGATCCAGTGCCGGGAATACGTCTGTGGTAGGTCTGAAATCGTGCGCCGGTGCGCGGAGCTCGCCGAGGAGGCGCCCAAACGCAGACTGTTTAGCCAATGATCTGGTATCCCAATGCCCATGAACCCTGACCGCGAAAGTTGGATGAAACTGCCGGGACAATCAAGTCCGGCGAATCCCAACGGGCCGATCCTCGATCGCTCGTGCGTGGCAGGCACGACTAGAGCGTGATCTTGCGTCGCGCCGTAGTTGTGGCGGTGGAAGGCGGGATGTTGCACCGGCAATCCGGGCCGCTTGTTCGGGCTCCGTGCCTTGATGCCGCCACTAACTGTAACAGCCGCCGACGCTGGTTGGCGTGCTTCGACGTGGCGGCAGGGACCTTACAGCATGTCGGCTCCGTGCCGCACACAACGTAAAATGGAATAAATTGACAACACATATCATATATGATATAATATAAATGCGCATACTGGCGCGCGTTATTCGAAGGTGCTTTGCAATGGAAAGCCACAACGCTCCACTCACTGTCATTCTCTTCACCAAGAACTGGGCCGGCAAGGCCCAGGCCGGGCGCTTCTCTGCCGAAGAGGTCGACCGTGCCACGGCGGCCGCCCTCAAGCACGAGGCGTCAGCTGTGACCCTCGCGGACAGCGATGACGCCGATCTCATCGCCGCCGTCCCGGCCGGCAAGTTCGGCGAAGGCGATCGGCCGGTCCTCGGCAACATCAAGACGGAGATCTTCAAGCGCCTGGCCGGCATCGCCGAGCAGCAGGCCAAAAATGCCCTGGCCACAGAATCGCCTGCGAAGGCCGCTGACGCCAATGAATCTGAAGTGAAGGCGAACGCGCCTTCACACAAGAAGGCTGCTGCCATGCTCTCCAAGACGACGGACAAGGCCTCAGGCGAGGCGCTCGTCAGCGTCGTCGTCAAGGAGGGCGCCAAGCACTGGCCGCAGCTCAAGAAGGGCGACATCGTGCTCGCCCCCGACTTCGGCGAGGGGGAGTACAATGGATGGTGGGAAGCCGTCGTGCAGGCTCGTAGCGACAGCCATGTCACGCTCGAGTGGCTGAACTATGCCGACTTCCCCACCTTCACCCGGCCGATCACACAGATCGCGCCCATCCACCCGGAGTGCAAGGTCGAGGCTTAGCGGCCGGCACTGGACCACAGAAGAGCGGAAGAGAGGGGCGGCTTCGGCCGCCTCTCTCTTTTTTGTCCTGTGATGGCCCCCCACGATATCAGGCGGCAGAAGCCTTGCGGCGGCCCGGAGCCTTCTTCTCTGGGGCTGCCTGCTTGCGCGCCTGGCCGAGGCCCATGGTCTTGGCAAGCTCGGAGCGGGCGGCGGCATAGCTCGGGGCGACCATGGGGTAATCATGGGGCAGGCCCCACTTCTCGCGATAGGCCTCGGGCGTCATGTCGTAGGCAGTGCGCAGGTGGCGCTTCAACGACTTGAAATTCTTGCCGTCCTCCAGGCACACGATGAAGTCCGCCGTCACAGATTTCTTCACCGGCACCGCAGGCTTGAGCTCTTCGACCGGCGCTGCGGCCGGGGCATCGAGCTGGCCGAGGGTCGTGGACACGCTGGCGATCAGTGCAGGAAGCTCGCCGACCGGCACCGTGTTGTTGCCGACGAAGGCCGCCACAATGTCCACGACAAGATCGAGATGAACGGACGTTCTTGTTTCGTTGTCTTCCAGGTTCACAGCCAACCTCGTATAAAAAGAAAAAGCAGCCTCGTTCAAGCGCAGATTATTCAATCTGGCAAGCACGATGCTGCTTTGAATTTTCGGGTTACCGTTTTGTCGTGTGTTGACGAGAGTGGAGCTTTAAGCGCCAGCCCGGAACCTGCTCGCTTTGTCAGATCGGCGGCCGGCCGCTCCGCATCAATGAGGCGCCCCGCACGGTTCGCACGGCCTCATCGTAACCCTTAGCTGTTTTGTCAGAGCGCTCGGACAAGGCCTTCGGCAAGATCAGCAGAGTGTCGGCATCGATCCGGGTACCGCTGGCCTTCAAGGCATACTCTGCGGCGTACCCCGGCGTGCGATCAACCTCGACAATATGAAGGCGCCTTATCGGCGTGCCATGGATGAGACGACCCACATTGTCATCGATCCACGAAACCAGCTCGAACTTGAAGCGGGACACCGGCGGCGTCATGAGCATGCCATGCACGTGCAGGCCATCGTTGGATTGAACATCGACCAAGGCCATCTTGTCGTGCTTGAACACCGGCAGATCAGGCGAGCAAATAAGATGCGGCAGGTACCGGCGCTGGGACGGCCTGTTGGGATGGCTGGCGAACCACTGTATCAGCCGCGCGTACACCGTCTCCACCGCATCAAGCATGCCGGCTATACGCCCGGCTTGAGTTGAAGCAGGAAGGCGATCAAACATGAAAGTCACGAGATAGGCCGTGTAGCCATGGGCGATGTGGTCCTCGACCCAGCTGCCGTAGCCGCTGAGAACCTGCTTGGCGGCCTGTCGATCGAACCTAGAAGCGAAGGGGGTAAGACGAGACATGCGTAAACCTCAGAAAGAGAGTACGCATGTGATTTACAGAATTGATTATTGGCGCAGTCCGCTACATTTATGCTGGATATCATCAGGCCCGATTGCGATAAAATTTGGCATATTATGGTGATATTGAATTGATATAAGCATTAAATTAAATAAAATATGCACCGCGTGATATGATTTAATAATGCAATTATTAAATAAATATACGCATAGTTTGAAGTAAAAATTATGTTATAATTTATAATTTTGATATTTATATAATTGTGCCTTGCACACATATCCAGATATCAATTATATTATTTATAATATTTATATAATATTAATGTAATGTGAAATATATAATCCAAATTTCATATATATAATCTCAATATCGATATCTGAAATCTTATCTAGACATGAGTTGCCATATACAGGCCCCTCTTGAGGGTCCATAGCGCTGATGGCGAAGGCAAGGCGTCCTGCTGTCGGAAAATCCCAAGCGGCAGGCGATCAAGCTGATGTCGATTAAGTGATTTACAGAATCGGCGAAAATCATCGATCTGAGTTGAAATTAGAGCACTTGCAGCCTCGTCCTTGGGCCTGACACCCATGAGTAAGGCTCGCGTCTCGCGAGAAACCTCAATGCAATGGCGCCGTGAACGAATCGAAAGTACGCACATCTGAGGTCGGCGCTTTAAGCGCCACTTAATTCCCGAAGTGGGCGTCTTTGAATCCGGGCCTGCTTTCAACCCTTCGGCACAACTGGGACAGGCCTCGCACCTTTCGATGCGAGGCCTGTTGTCGTTGTCAGCGGCTCAAGCTGGATTACGCGGCCGACTTCTTGGCGATCTTCAACACCTTCTTCACATCGAAGCCGTTGGGTTTCTTCACGACAATGAGCTCGATCCGGGCTCCATCATCCGCTTCCAACAACACATCATTGAGCGAAGGGTCCACCCGCAGCGTGACCTGCGGCCAGTTGTCGTTCACCGAGACAACCCGTGGCGTGCGACCTGATGGGAAAGGTGACTTGCCGATCGGCGCGCTCTTTGCTCTGGGCTTCGAGAAGGTGCCTGACGAGGCAGAGCTCCTCTTTTTATTTGTCGCCGCATCGGACGTCGAGAGGGGCGACTTCTTCGCTGCCGCGGCGGCCCGAGCCAGCTTTTCGACGCCGCCATGCTTGGGGATCTCGCTAGCGAAGTCGGAAGGGTCAATCTTGAGCACGTCGTACAGGTAGTTCATCGCCCGAGCACGCTTATCGGCAACTTTTTTCGCCTTAGCGCTCTTTGCGGACATGATGTAGCGCATCACACAAGCCGTCAGATGGCTCTTCTTGACGTCGCCGATCAAATCCCGAAAGTTGTTACGCTTCTTCTCGCTTTTGCGGAGCGGGATCACCCACTTCATCCCCTTGCTCATAGATTCGAAAATCATCGCGCGATGACCTTCTGTCCCCTTTTTGTATTCAGACTTCATCTGATTAAGCTGAGAGAGCGCCTTCGAATGGAAGCTGGTATTCGAACTTGGCTTCTTCATTTCCATAGCCCAAAGTTAGAGGGAGATCTTCCGGCCCGTGGGTCGGAAGACATGTTGCATTGAAAACGACTAAGACCGAACGCCGTTCTCGACGATGGATGCAATTTCAGTCGCCCTCCAGGCGGAGCTTCTCGCCCCGAGCTTCAGAGGCTTCGGGTATATACCCGCCTTGATTCCTGCGTAGAATGCGGAGCGCGATATGGGGATCAGTTGAAGGACCTCCGTTAGCCGCATCAGTCGATCGTTATCGTTTGCGGCCTCCGATATATTTGTGCGCGTCCCAAGATCACGGTGGAGCTTTATTTTCACGATCTTCATGTTCACAGCCATTTCTATAGTTCCGGTTATATGTCGTGATCATTTGGTACACTTTCTTTCTCTTGGTACTTCCACCGCCTTCGTGGTGGTGGAACTTATTGCGCCAATCGACGCAATTCTTCATTCGCTGCGAGGGGTGCTGCAGCGCTCATATCGTCCTGTGTTTGCGAAAAATGCGGTCGATGGTCGGAGGCCAAAGCTCCGCCGGTCCAAGGAAATCTTCCCTGACTTCAACTCACGACGTGTCTGAATGGAACTTCGGCGCCGGACTTACGTCTTGATGATGATTTCAATCTGATCTGGCGTGATGCCCAGGCTCCGGGCCAACGCCTCCTTCGCTTCTTGTATGGTCGACGCGAGGGTAGGCCGGTTGACGATGTCTTCTCGCTCGTCCCCGGATGCCTCGTCCGTCATGCCGATGATTTCGTCACTCTTGCCGGTGGCGACGAGACCGAGCGTGATCGCGCTATAGTCCCATGCGAACCGGCTCGGGTTGCCTTTGCGTCCGACGATGTAGGTGCCGCATCCCGCGTCCTGTAACTCCTTAGCGATGGCTGTCGCCTCGGAAAGCGGAACATCGAGAAGCCGCATGAGCCGATCGATGTTTGTGGTAGCCGGATTGTTCTTGCGCTGCGAAAGGCTCTCGAACAGCTTCTTTGCCCATTCGTGCCGCTGGTAAAGTTCGCGGACCGACCGGATCACCTCCTTCTCTTCCAATTCGTCAGTCATCAGCTTGCTTTCCAGGTTGCTCGGCGGCGCCGCCGAACGTGGGGATGTTATGACACGCCTAGCGCCGAATGGCAATCTCTATGTCCATAAAAATCGCCTTATGACGACTTATGATCAGATATCATGTCGATAATAGATTGAATTTAATAGTCTTTTGGCGAAAACTTTTTTACGAAACTCAAATAGGGAGCCGCTCTGGCTCTCGTTCGGGACTGCATCAGCCCTTGAGAGCGCGAAACGCGTCCAGCATGTCCGCCCATGCCTGCATTAGGACGACGCGCTCCGGCCAGTAGGTGGCCCGGTTATAGGCCCGACGCACCTCGTTCTGGTCGAGATGGCCCAAGGCAGCCTCGATCACGTCGGGCGAATGGCCCTTCTCGTTCAAGATCGAACTGGCCGCCGCCCGGAAGCCGTGGGCAGTCATCTCCTCTTGCGTGAACCCCATGCGGCGCAGCGCCGAGTTCATGGCGTTCTCGCTCAGGATCTTCTTGTTCGAGCGGATGGAAGGGAAGATCAGCTCACTGCTTCCGCTCAGCGGCCTGATTTCGCTGAGCACCTCCAGCGCCTGGCGGGAAAGAGGCACGACGTGAGCCCGTCGCATCTTCATGCGTTCCGCAGGGATACTCCACACGGCCTTGTCGAGGTCGATCTCTCTCCATCGTGCGCCACGGACCTCGCCCGGCCGAGCAAAGGTCAGCGCCGTAAAGAGCATCGCCGATCGCAGCGTCGGCCAGCCGTCATACTCATCGATGGAGCGCATGAGGCCGCCGAGCTGCTTCGGATCGGTGAGGGCGGAGCGATGCTTCACTTTCGGGCGCTCAAGCGCGTCCTTCAGCGCAGATGTCGGATCATGCTGGGCGCGAAGCGTGGCAATAGCGAAACGGAACACGCTGCCGATGGCCGAGCGCAGGCGACGGGCTGATTCGCGCCGGCCGCTGCGTTCCACCTGCTGCAACACGGCCAGAACCTCGAAGGGAGTGATTTCGCTGATCGGCCGGCGACCCAGTGCGGGACCCGCCAAATTTTCCAGCAGCCACCTGTTTTTTGTAACCGTCGCGGGGGCCGAGTTCCGCATCTCGAGCCGTTCGATGTACTCGCCGACCAGACGGGAGAAGGTGTTGCCTTCGGAAATGGCGGCCGTCACCTTCTCGACCTTGCGGACGGTGGTGGGGTCCTTGTTGTCGAGCAACTGCTTTTTGGCGTCTTCCCGCTTTTCGCGCGCCTCGGCCAACGAAACGGTGGGATAGGGGCCGAAGGAAATCTGCTTCGGCTTGCCGGCGAAGCGATAGGCGAGGCGCCAGATTCGGCTTCCGTTGGGATTGACGAGCAGGTGGAGGCCGCCGCCATCGAACAATTTATAGGCTTTGTCCCTGGGCTTCGCGTTGCGCAAAGCGAGGTCGGTAAGGGCCATCTGTAGGCATCTCCCCTTGTAGGCATGGCCGCGATGCCTACAAGAATGCCTACACGCGCGCGAGATACAACCGGATCTCAATGGACCCCGATGGACCATTTGAGGTCATTAATGCTTTGATTTTAAATAATTTTTAGACGTTACCAGACGTCTCCGGATGCCAAACTGGTGTCCCGGAAGGGATTCGAACCCCTGACCTGCGGTTTAGGAAACCGCTGCTCTATCCTGCTGAGCTACCGGGACACAGCCTCCTTCTAGAACGAGCCGCAGCGGGAGGAAAGAGCATCGGCAGGGTGGGGAAAAGGGGCGGTGGAAAGAGGGTGTAAGCAGAGTTGATCGCGGGTGCCTTCATGGGCTCGCCCCCATGGGCTATCGTTGAGACATGCAGTTGCGCACCAACGACACCCGCCTCGCCCGCAGCCGCGCGCAGGCACCAGACGCATGGCGGGGATGGGGTTTGCGCAGCGCAGGGACGGCTTTTCTCGCCATCGCAGCAACCGTGGCCGCCCTCGCGGGCGCCGCCGGAGCGGAGCCGGCCGCGTCGGTCACCGTCTGCGTGCCAGCTGAGCCGGGCAGCCAGGAAGGTGCTTCCGGCCTTGGCGCCGCATGGACCGATACAGGCGCGCTCCTGCTGGCCGACGGACGGCGGTTCATGCCCGAAGGCATCGCCCTGCCCTCGCGGCTCGCCAGCGATGCGGCGCTCCCCAGCGCGGCCGAACGCGCGGCGCGCACCACCCTCGATACCTGTCTCGTGCGGCCCGGCGCCGGGCACATGGACAGGCATGGCCGCTTGTCGGCGGCCGGCTGGCTGGCCTGTCCGGCGCGAAACGGTGCGGTGGAGGAAGATCTCGCCACGGCGCTGCTGCGCGCAGGCGCCGGCTATGCCCAGCCAACAGCACAGGATAACGGTTGCCTGGCCCCGCGGCTGGCTGCGGAGACGGAAGCACGGACAGCCCGGCGCGGCATCTGGGCCGAGCCGTCGGCCGTGGCGCCCGCCGCGAACGAGGATGCCATGGCCATCCGCTCGGGCCTGTTCACCGTAGCAGAAGGGCGTGTGCTCGCCGCCGGCGGGACGCGGGACCGGATTTTTATCAATTTCGGGTCAAGCTGGCGGCAAGATTTCACTGCGATGATGGAAAGGGAGGATTTCGCCACAATCATGGGCGATAGCCTTGAACCAGCCATGTTGCGCGGCACCATGTTGCAGGTGCGCGGTGTGGTGCGCGCAGAAGGGGGGCCTGCCATCATGCTGCGGCGGCCGGGCGAGATCGCCCTTCTGGCCGGCGCGCAGGCGCCGGTAACGCGCGCAAGGCGCGGTGGCGAGTGACACAAGTGCATGAGGTTTCGGTGCGGGACGTGAGGCAACAACGGCCAGGCGACAGGACGGAGCGGGCGACGCAGCCGGCGGCCGGGCGCGCCACATGCCGCTGGGGCATGCGCCATTGGAGCGCCTTCGCCCGCGCGCTGCCGCTGCTGTTCCCGCTGTTGCTGTCGGCCTGCGCCGGCCTCGACCTCGAGCAGGCGAGCGTGCCTTTGACCTCGCCCGCCTCGGCGTCCGAATACGCCGACATGTCGCCCAACCAGCGCCGTGAGCATGAGCGCCTGGTGGCGAGCTATGGCGGCGCCTACAACGATCCCGAGCTGAAAGCCCTGATCCAGCAGGTGGTGGAGCGCCTTGTGGCCGCTTCCGAGCGGCCGGACCTGAAATATCGCGTCACCGTGCTCAACTCGCCGGCCATCAACGCCTTTGCCCTGCCGGACGGCTCGCTCTACGTCACCCGCGGCCTGCTCTCGCTCGCCAACGACACGTCCGAGCTGTCGTCGGTGCTGGCCCATGAGATGGCCCATGTCATCGCCCGCCACGCCACCATCCGCGAGGACCAGGTGAAGCAGGCGGTGCTGGTCAGCCGCGTCATCTCCGACGTGGTCAACGATCCCGACCTGGGGGCGCTGGCCATGCAGAAGAGCCGGAGGACGCTCGCCTCGTTCTCCCGCGGGCAGGAGCTGGAGGCCGACGCCATCGGGGTGGGCATCGCCGCGCGCGCGGGCTTTGATCCCTACGGCGCATCGCGCTTCCTCACCGACATGGGCCGCTTCGGCGACCTGAAGAGCGCGGCCTTCTCCGGCTCGTCCTCCACCACGCCGGACATGGACTTCCTGTCCTCCCATCCGGCGACGCCCGAGCGCATCTCCATCGCCATCGCCAATGCCCGGCAATATGCCGAAAACGCCAAGCCCGGCGACGGCGAACGCGATCGCAACGCCTATTTCTCCGCCATCGACGGCATGGTCTATGGCGACGACCCCAAGGAAGGCTTCGTGCGCGGGCGCAAGTTCTTCCATCCCAAGCTGGGCTTCACCTTCACCGCGCCCGAGGGCTTCTCGCTGGAGAACACCTCCCAGGCGGTGCTGGGCGCCACCCAGACCGGGCGGGAGGCGCTGCGCCTCGACGCAGTGCGGGTCGCCCCGGACCAGTCGCTGGCGCAGTATCTGTCCTCCGGCTGGGTCGAGGGGGTGGAGATCAACACGGTGGAAAGCCTCACCGTGAACGGCTTCACCGCCGCCACCGCCATCGCCCGCGGCGACCAGTGGTCGTTCCGCATGTTCGCCATCCGCTTCGGATCGGACGTGTACCGCCTCATCTTCGCGGCGCGGGAGCTGACCCCGGAGCTGGACAAGCAGTTCCGCGCCGCCGCCGACACCTTCCGCCGCGTCTCCTCCGGCGAGGCGGAGACGGTGAAGCCGCTGCGGGTGCGCATCGTCACCGCCGGGCTGGGCGACAATCTGGAGAAGGTGGCCGCCCGCATGCAGGTGCCGGACCGGCCCATGGAACGCTTCCTGATCCTCAACGGGCTCGATGCGACGGCCAAGCTCAAGTACGGCGAGAAGGTGAAGATCATCTCCGAGTGAGGCGGGGCGGCGCGTCAAAGCCCCCGCTCCCGCCGAGTTGATCAGCCTCAAGCCGCGGCCCATCCTAGGTTTGCTATCATCGCTTCTCCCGAAAGGGGGACAAGACGATGTACAAGAACATCCTCGTCGCCACCGACGGCTCGGCCCTTTCCGATCTCGCCGTCACCCAGGCCGTGGACCTGGCCGCAGCGCTCCACGCCCGCCTCGTCCTCGTCACCGCCAGCGAGCCGTTCCACCTGCTCACCACCGAGGCGGAGCAGATCGCCGATACCGAAGACATCTACCGCCGCACCATGCAGCATCGCGCCGACCGCATCCTCGGCGCGGCGGCGGAGAAGGCTGCGGCCAAAGGGGTGGAGGCCGCCACGGTGCACGTGGAGAACGACCACCCCCATGAGGCCATCATCGCCACCGCCGAGCGCGAGAAGTGCGATCTCATCGTCATGGCCTCCCACGGCCGGCGGGGCTTCTCCGCCCTGGTTCTCGGCAGCCAGACCACCAAGGTGCTCACCCATTCGACCATTCCGGTGCTGGTGGTCCGGGCCGAAGCGGCAGCGGCGGAGCATGTGGCCGCTGCCGGACACGCCTTTCCCGGCGCCGCCCTTTCGGCACGGCGGGACTGAGCCGTCCCGATCCCGAACGGGGATCGGGATCCTCCCCTTCCCCGCTGTCCCCGCCGGTGGGGAAGGGGATCCGGCCAGATCCGGTGTGGCCAAGTCTGCTACGACCAAGTCCGGTGCGACCAAGCCCGGATCCGGCGCGGGATTACCGCCTGGGCCGCCCAGGTCCCATGCATGCGGGACCAGCCCTTGCGCTGAAGGGGCTTTTGGACTATCTCAGCGCCGGTCCGAAGCTGCGCTCCTTCAAAAGCAGGAAGCCGCCCGGGCGGGCAGGGGTACGCGGGATACGCGGCCCTGATCGTCGGAGGCAGCCCGCCCTGGCTTTCGCTGAGCGCACAGTGCGACACCCAATTCATCGTCCGTACCGCCCGGCACATGCGCCGGCCCGCCGCTTTGCCGGCGGCCGTCCGTCCTTCCTCACGGAAAGGCGGACACCCGAGCGGTTCGGACCTCGCAACGCGAGATGCCGGCGCAAGAAGTCTGGAGCATGAATGTCCGCCGTAGAAACCACCCGTGACGATTTCGCCGCCCTGCTCGACGAGAGCTTCGGTCGCGCCGACATGCAGGAAGGTGCCGTCGTCAAGGGCATCGTGGTCGCCATCGAGAAGGATCTGGCGATCATCGACATCGGTCTGAAGACCGAAGGCCGCGTGGCGCTGCGCGAATTCGCCGGCCCCGGCCGCGAGAACCCCATCCAGGTGGGCGACGAGGTCGAGGTCTATCTCGAGCGCGTCGAGAACGCCATGGGCGAAGCCGTCCTCTCGCGCGACAAGGCGCGCCGTGAGGAAAGCTGGATCAAGCTCGAGAAGGCGTTCACCGCCAACGAGAAGGTCTTCGGCGTGATCTTCAACCAGGTGAAGGGCGGCTTCACCGTCGATCTCGACGGCGCCGTGGCCTTCCTGCCGCGCTCCCAGGTGGACATCCGCCCGATCCGCGACGTCGGCCCGCTGATGCACAACCAGCAGCCGTTCCAGATCCTCAAGATGGACCGCCGCCGCGGCAACATCGTGGTCTCCCGCCGCACCGTGCTGGAAGAGACCCGCGCCGAGCAGCGCCACGAGCTGGTCCAGAACCTCGAGGAAGGCCAGGCCATCGACGGCGTGGTGAAGAACATCACCGACTACGGTGCGTTCGTTGACCTCGGCGGCATCGACGGCCTGCTGCACGTCACCGACATCGCCTGGCGCCGCGTGAACCACCCGACCGAGGTGCTCAACATCGGCCAGACGGTCAAGGTCAAGATCATCAAGATCAACCACGAGACTCACCGCATCTCGCTCGGCATGAAGCAGCTTCTGGGCGATCCCTGGGAGGGCATCGAGGCCAAGTATCCGGTGGAGGCCCGCTTCAAGGGTCGCGTCACCAACATCACCGACTACGGCGCGTTCGTGGAACTGGAGCCGGGCATCGAAGGCCTGATCCACGTCTCCGAAATGTCGTGGACCAAGAAGAACGTCCACCCCGGCAAGATCGTCTCCACCTCCCAGGAGGTCGAGGTCCAGGTGCTGGAAGTGGACAGCGCCAAGCGCCGCATCTCGCTCGGTCTCAAGCAGACCCTCCAGAACCCCTGGGAGGCCTTCGCCGAGAAGTATGCCCCCGGTGCGGTGGTGGAAGGCGAGGTCAAGAACAAGACCGAGTTCGGCCTGTTCCTCGGCCTCGACGGCGACGTGGACGGCATGGTCCACCTCTCCGACCTCGACTGGAACCGTCCGGGCGAGCAGGTGATCGACGAATACCGCAAGGGCGACATGGTCAAGGCTGTGGTGCTCGACGTGGACGTCGAGAAGGAGCGCATCTCCCTCGGCATCAAGCAGCTTGCCGGCGATCCCTTCGCCGAGGCTGGCGAGGTGAAGAAGGGTGCCATCGTCACCTGCGAAGTCACCGACGTGAAGGACGGCGGCATCGAGGTGAAGCTCACCGGCACCGACCTGTCCGCCTTCATCAAGCGGTCGGAGCTCGCCCGCGAGCGCAACGACCAGCGCCCCGAGCGCTTCTCGGTCGGCGACAAGCTGGACGCCCGCGTCACCCTGTTCGACCGCAAGGCGCGCAAGGTGCAGGTCTCCGTCAAGGCGCTCGAGATCGCCGAGGAGAAGGAGGCCGTGGCCACCTACGGCTCGCAGGACTCCGGCGCCTCGCTCGGCGACATCCTCGGTGCCGCGCTCAAGCAGCGTGCCGCCGGCGGCGAGACCGAAGAGAAGGAAGACTGATCGCATCCTTCGCGATCGGCAGAAACAAAGAGGGCCGGCGCGCTGCGCCGGCCCTTTTCTTTTGCCTTGGAGCGATCAGACCACCGACCCGGAACGGGATACGCTCGAACGCCGCGCGGGCCTGACCGGCGGGAGAGCCAGGCTCGCCCACCGGTCACTCGACCGCCAGATATCACCCGCCCGCAGGTATCAATTGAGCCGCAACAGGAAGCGCCGGTTCACCGCCTGCAGCGGCCGCGCATTCATGGGGAAGATGGCGCGGAAGGCGGCGATGTCGGCCTCAGCCACCGAAATGGGCGTGGCGTACACGTTCCAGTCCACCACCTCCGAGCAGGGCGGCGTGGTCAGCGAGCCCTCGTAGCGATAGGTGGCCCGCTGCGCCGGCAGCAACCCGGTGGCATCGAGCGGAGCCTTGAGCGCGGTCGAGCCTTCCGCGCGGGGGGCGCTCGCCATCACCTCGGAGAAGGCGGCGTTGGTGGCGCCGGGCTTTATGAACACCCCCACCACCAGCAGGCCGCCTCCGGGCGCGTCATGGACGAAATGAGCCTCCATGGCGGTCCGCTCGCCGTTCAGGGCGTGTTCGCTCGGTGCATGGAAGTGGAACTGGCGCAGGGTGTAGGTCTTGCCGCCCATGGTGGCCGTTCCCGCATCCCCCACCACGTCGGCCTGGATGGTGTGGCCGTTGTTGACGATCTTGAAGGCGTCGGGCTTCCAGGCCAACGTCGGCCCGTCTCCAGCGGCCTGCACGGCCCCTTCCAGGTTGATGGGCGACTGCTGGCTGCCAACTGCGCAGGCCTGGAAGCCGCTTTCCAGCGACCCCCATTCCTGCGGGCCGCCGTGGCCCTCATACGTCCAGTGCACACCGGCTGCGTGCGCGGCGCTGGCACAGACCGGGCACGCGATGAGGCCCGCAAGCAAAGTACGACGTGTAACGGCCATGGCGTTTCCCCTTTTATGACATCCGAATTCCATCGGTGTGCGAAAGCTAGAGCACGAGAAGGAGGGATGAAATGGTATTGGTGCCATTTCGACGGCATATCACACTCGAAATCTTGGCCTGAAGCCGGATACGTTTCGTTGCAGCCTGAAATGGCGCCAGAAGCACCTGCGACAACCTACCCCGCTCCCGCCACCTGCCGCAGCGCAGCGACGACCTGCTCTGCATGGCCTCGCCAGGCGAGATATCCATCGGGACGCACCAGCACGGCCTCACCCGCGCCAAGCCCATAGGTGGCGGCAAAGGCCCCCGCCTCGTCCGCCACAAGGCTCACCTTGTAGGGATCGGCAAGGCTCGCCCCAGCCGGCGCGACCGCCACGACCCGGACCGGCAGGCCGCTTTCGGCCAACCTCGCACCGAGGGCCTCCGCCGCCACAAGGGCGCCGGGCGTCTCCACCGCGACGACAACCACGAAATCCGTGCCCCGCAGCAGCTGGAACATCCTCAACGGCGCCCCGACACCCCTCCGCCTCAGGCCCAAGGCATCCGGAGCCCGATCGCCAGCCACCGGCAGCCTATCGCCCGGCAGTCCTTCGGGCGCCGCCGCGCCGCCCACCAGAGCGGCACCGGCAAGGCCCGCATAGGACACCCGGATCTGAGTGTCGGCCAGCCGGTCGCGGGCGCCACCGGAGCCGCCGATGTTCACGCTTTCGGCGACGGTGCGGGCGATCACGTCTTCCGCCACCGGCCGGCGCTCGGCCTCGTAGCTGTCGAGGAGCGATGCGGGTGCCTTGCCCCGCATCACCAGAGCCAGCTTCCAGGCGAGGTTGTAGGCATCCTGGATGCCGGTGTTCATCCCCTGCCCGCCGGTGGGCGGATGGATGTGGCAGGCATCCCCCGCCAGGAACACCTGACCTTCGCGATAGCGGGCCGCGAGCCGCATGGAGATGCGGAACTGGGACGACCACCGCAGGTCGCCGACGACGATCTCCCCGGGCGCGATGCGGTCGGCCACCGCCTGGATGTCCCCCAGCGACGGCCCCGGCCGCTCGGACTGGATGCCGTGGGCCACGCCCGATCCCGCAGCAGCCAGATACTCCGGCGCCAGCATGGAGACACGGTATCGCCCGTGCTCCGGCAGCGGGATGGCGATGAACATGTCCGGCGCCGTGTCCTCACGCAGGCGCATGAGGCGCAGAGCGATGCCGCGCGCCGGCTTCAGGTCGCCGGGGAAAGCGAGATGCACGTCGCCCAGCATGAAGGGATAGGGAAAGGCATCGCCCTCGAACGGGATGCCGAGGGCATGGCGGACGAAACTGTGGGCGCCGTCGCATCCCACCACGAAGCGGGCATGGGCGAAATCCTCCCGCCCGTCCGGTCCGACAAGATCGAGCCGCACCTTCTCTCCCGCCTGCGCGAGGCCGTTCACCGCGACGCCCCGCTCCACATCGATGCCGAAGCCGGCGAGATGCGCGGTGAGGATGCGCTCGGTCACCGGCTGAGGGATGCCGATCATGCCGTAAGGCAGGTCCGACAGGTCGGGGGCGATGGTCCGCGCCGGCGCCCCGTCCACCGCGAGGCACAGCCCCTCGAACCACAGGCCGGCGTCGATCATGGCGCGGACGACGCCCATGTCCTCATAGACTTCCAGGGTCCGGGGCGTGACGCCCAGCGCGCGGCAATAGAGGGACGGGGCGACGGCCTTCTCCAGGATGCGGCAGCGCACCTTGTGGCGCGCCAGCTCCGCCGCCAGCGTGAGCCCCACCGGCCCGGCGCCCACCACGATCACATCCGCCGGCGCCTGCGCGGAATTCTGCCCCGAATCCTGCCGCCCCATGCCCGTCTCCCCCTTTTGCGGCAGGGTTCAGCTTTTGGCCCGCACATGCAAGGCCGCGCCAGGATCAGGCACGCGCGCTGTTCGGCCCCTTGCCATCCCACGCCGCAAGCAGGGCCGAGAACTCCGCAGCCGGATCCTCCGCCCGCATCACCGAGCCCATGACGGCGAGCCCGGCCGCTCCGGCATCGCGGCACACGCGGGCGTTGTCGGGGGCGATGCCGGCGAGGGCGATCACCGGAACCGGAGAGGCGGCGACGAAAGCGGCAAGTCCCGAAGCCCCCAGCGCCGGGCCATGGCCGGGCTTGGAGGCGGTGAGAAAGACCGGGCTTACAGTGATGTAGTCGAGGCTGGCCCCATCGGCGGCTTGCGCCTCGGCCAGAGTGTGGACCGAGAGCCCCACCAGCGCATCGGGCCCCAGCAGCGCCCGCGCCGCGCCCGCATGGCCGCCGCCGGACAAGTGAACCCCGTCCGCCCCGGCGGCGGCGGCCAGATCGGCCGGGCCGTGCAATGTCAGGCGGGGGCGGAAGGCGCGTGTCGCCTCACGCAGATGGGCGAACAGGGCGATCTGCTCTGCCGCCGGCAGGTCCTTCTCCCGAAAGCTGATCCAGCGGCATCCGCCGACGCAGGCCTCCATCGCCACCTGCGCAAGATCCCCCTGCGCCAATGTGCGATCGGTGATCAGCAGCAGCGGCGGTTCTGGCAGCACGCGGCGCTCAGCTCCCCACCAGCCCGAACTCGGGGCTGGACGCTTCCGCATGCAGCTTTTTCGGAATGCGGCCCGACAGGCGGGCGAGGCGGCCGCCCTCCACCGCATGGCGGAAGGCCGTGGCCATGCGCACCGGATCGTGCGCCTTCGACACCGCCGTGTTGAGCAGCACGGCGGAACAACCCAGCTCCATGGCCAAAGCCGCGTCGGAGGCGGTGCCGATGCCCGCATCCAGCACCACCGGTACCGGCGAGCGGGCGCAGATCAGCTCGATCATGTGCGGGTTGGCGATGCCGAGGCCGGTGCCGATCATGGAGCCCAGCGGCATCACGGTCGCAGCGCCGAGATCGGCCAGCTTCTGGCAGGTGACAGGATCGTCGTTGCAATAGGGCAGCACCACGAAGCCCCGCGACACCAGCTCCTCGGTGGCCTTCAGCAGCTCCTCCACATTGGGATAGAGCAGCTCGCGGTCGCCGATCACCTCCAGCTTCACCCAGTCCGTCTCCAACGCCTCGCGGGCCAGCTCCGCGGTGAGCACGGCGTCCTTGGCGGTCTGGCAGCCGGCGGTATTGGGCAGGATATGGACCCGGCCGGAGAGCAGGTCGGTCAGGCTCTCCTCATAGCCGGCGAGGCTGATGCGGCGGATGGAGGCGGTGGCCATCTCGGACCCCGACGCCTCCAGCGCATCCAGAAACACCTTCTGGTTGGGATAGCCCGCCGTGCCGAGGAACAGGCGCGAGGAGAAGGTACGCCCGGCAATGACGAGCGGGTCCTTATGGGGATCGGAAAAGGCGCTCATGGTGGTGTTTCCCGGCGCCGCTTCCGGGCGCGCGTCTTGGGGTTTCGTCCCGGCGCCGTCGGGCGACGCCTGTTGTTATGGCCGGGCGGTCGCGGCCGTCAGCCGCCCTGCTCAGCCGCCCTGTTTGGCCTCGATGATCTCCACCGCGTCGCCGGCGGAAAGCGCTGCCTCGGCCCAGGTGCGGCGCGGCACCACGGCGCCGTTCACCGCAACCGCGATGCCTTTGCGCTCGGGATCGAGGCCCTTGGCGCGCAGCAGGTCGGCGACCGTTGCCGCCTGATGGTCCTCGGGCGTTCCGTTCACCTTCAGGGCGAGCGTCATCGCGCTCACTCCGCCGCCGCGCGCGGGGCAAAGCGCGCCGCGCCAAAGGGCGCCGCCACGTCCGCCATGCGGCCCGACAGGACATAATCGGCGATCACCTGCGTGGTCACCGGCAGAAGCAGGATGCCGTTGCGGTGGTGGCCGGTGGCGTAGATCAGGCCGTCCACCTCCTCGCTCGGACCGAGGATGGGGGCATCGTCCCGGCTGCCGGGGCGGAAGCCGACCCATTGCTCGAGGATGGTCAGCTCCTCGAGCGTCGGCAGGGCGCGCCACGCATTGGTGAGCAGCGCCAGCTGCCCGCCGGCGGTGAGATCGGTGTCGAAGCCCTTCTCCTCGGTGGTGGCACCGATGATGAGGCGGCCGTCGTGGCGCGGCACGAGATAGGCCCCCGGCGCCCACAGCACATGGGAGAGGATGGGCGCGGCGGGGTCCATGCGCAGCGCCAGCATCTGGCCCTTGATGGGCCGCACCGGAAGCGGCGCGGCGGGGGTGATGTCGATGCCCCGGCTCCAGGCCCCGGCGGCGAGCACCACCACGTCGGCCGCATGGAGCGTATCACCCGCCACCAGGCCGGTGACGCGGCCGCCGGCCGTCTCCACCCGCGCGACGGGCGTGTGCTCCTGGATATTCACGCCGGCCTTCAGCGCCGCCACCTTGAGCGCGGCGGCCACCTTGCGGTTGTCCACCTGATGGTCCTCAAGGGTGAGGATGCCGCCGGCCAGCTTGGGCGAGAGATAGGGCTCGCGCCGCCGCACCTGCGCCGCCGTGAGCCATTCCACCGGCAGGCCAAGGGACTGCTGGAGGGCATAAAGGTGCCGCAGCCGCGCGAGATCGTCGGCGGTGAGGGCGATGGTGAGGGTGCCTTCGGTGCGCAGGTCCACCGACGAACCCGCCGCCTGCTCCAGATCGGCGGCGAACGCCGGCCAAAGGACCTGGCTGGCGCGATTGAGGGCGAGGAGAACCTCCTCCCCCGGCTCCGCCTCGGCGCAGGCGGCCAGCATGCCGGCGGCGGCACGGCTCGCGCCCTGGCCGGTTTCCCCCGCCTCGAAGACCTCCACCGGGCAGCCCGCCTGCGCAAGCCGCCAAGCAAGAGCGAGGCCGATGACCCCGCCGCCCGCGATGGCGACGCGCGGGCGCGCAGATGCAGCGCCGGGAGTTGCCGAGCCGGCTGAAGAAGAACTGGACATGAAGGTCGACAAGCTGGCGCTCATCGGCGTCTCCCTACGCTGGAATGACCCAGACAGGTTCGATGGGTGTGATCTCAGCCGCGCATGATGCGTGGCACCCCAGGCCGTTCTGGTATTATCCATGCCTGAGCCCGGATCGCAAGGCCCCAAAACCGACTCGACGCCTCCATTTGTTCTCTATACGTTCCGATCCACCAAACGGGGAGGAGCAGCATGAAACTCTATTGGGCGCCCCACACGCGGGCCTTCCGCATCCTCTGGCTGATGGAGGAGGCTGGAGCGCCCTATGAGCGGGAGGTGGTGGATATCCGCACCGGCGCGCAGGACGATCCGGCCTTCCGCCGCATCAATCCCATGGGCAAGGTGCCGGCGCTGAGCGATGGCGATGCCCATCTCGCCGAGAGCGGCGCCATCTGCGCCTATGTGGCGGAGCAGGTGCCAGCCGCCGGCCTCGCGCCGCCCGTGGGCGATCCGCTGCGGGCGCGCTACCTCTACTGGATGTTCTTTTCCGCCGGCTGCATGGAGCCGGCCTTCCTGCAGAAGCTGAAGGGCATCGAGCTGCCCAAGGTCTCCGCCGGATGGGGCAGCTTCGACCTTGTCATGGAGGTGGTGGAAGAGGCGCTGAAGGACGGTCCCTATCTGCTGGGCGAGGCGTTTTCCGCCGCCGACATCATGCTGGCCATGGACCTGTGGTACGCCATCACCCTGCTGAAGGTGGTCACGCCCACGCCCCGGGTGGCAGCCTATGTGGCGCGCTGCACCGCCCGCCCCGCCTTCCACCGCGCCGAGGCCATCGAGGCGGCGGAACTGGCGGCCCGGGCGGCGGCGGCCGGATAGGCCCGCGCGCACCCCCGCAACCCTGCCCGCATGCCGCGCGCGAATCGCGAGGCGCACTGAGCCGGCTTCGGCTATGCTTGGATCATGCTTCCGCTCTTCCACTTCCTCCGGCGCCTGCGTCACGGCATGACGCTCGGGGTGCGCGTGCTTGCCGTGGACGATGCACAGCGGGTGCTGCTGGTGCGCCATTCCTATGTGGCGGGCTGGCACCTGCCGGGGGGCGGCGTCGACGTGGGCGAGAGCGCGGAGGCGGCGGCGCGGCGGGAGCTGAAGGAAGAAGCCAATGTGGAGGCCGACGGCCCGCTCGCCTTGGCCGGCGTCTTCTTCAATCCCCGTGTGGGCGGACGCGACCACGTGGTGCTGTACCGCACGTCCGGGCTCATCATCGGGCCCCGGCCGGAGCGCAACATGGAGATCGTTGCCGCCGAGTTCTTTGCGCCCGATGCCTTGCCGCAGGACATGTCCCCCGCCACCGGGCGGCGCGTGGCCGAATGGCGCGGCGCACCGGCGGGCGACCGCTGGTGAACGTCCCGGCCGCGGTGACGGGGCGCCACGCCGCGGGAACTGCTTTTCCAATGCGGGGTTCCGGTAGGGGCGCCAAGGGGCACCTTGACCACGAGTGCCTTGACCACGAGTGCCTTGACCACGAGTGCCTTGACCACGAGTGCCTTGCCAACCCCGGGCCACCTGCTTAAGTGCGGCCCATCGGTCCTGTCCGCCTCCGGCGGCCGGAGTGCCCTGAAGGAGCTGAGTCATGTCGCTCGACGCGGACCAGATCGTTGAACGCCGCCGCCTGCGGCGGAAGGTCACTTTCTGGCGCACCCTCGGTGTGCTCGCCGCTGTCGCCGCCCTTGCGGTGGGTGTGGCCTCCGTGGCGGGCGACGGCGTTTCGGCCTCCTCGCCCCATGTGGCGCGGGTGACCATCGGCGGCATCATCCGCAACGACCGCGCGCGGGTCGAACTCTTGGAGGAGATCGGCCGCTCGCGGGCGCGGGCGGTGATCTTGTCCATCGACAGCCCCGGCGGCACCGTCACCGGCTCCGAGCAATTGTTCGACGCTTTGCGTCGCCTTTCCGAAAAGAAGCCGGTGGTCGCCGTGGTGGAAGGCATCGCCGCATCCGGGGCCTATATCGCGGCGCTGGGTGCCGACCACATCGTGGCCCGGCGCAACGCGCTGGTGGGCTCGGTGGGCGTGATCTACCAGTATCCCAATGTCACCGAGCTGCTGAAGACCGTGGGCGTCGCCATGGAGGACATCAAGTCCTCGCCGCTCAAGGCCTCGCCCAATCCCTACACCCCCACCACGCCGGAAGCGCGGGCGGCGGTGGAGTCGCTGGTGAAGGACAGCTACGCATGGTTCAAGGGCCTGGTGAGCGAACGGCGCAAGATGTCCGACGACAAGCTCGCCACCGTCACCGACGGGCGCGTCTTCACCGGCCATCAGGGCCTTGACCTGCAGCTGGTGGACGAGTTGGGCGACGAGCGCACCGCCCGGGCATGGCTCGCCCGCGAGAAGGGCGTTCCGGAAAACCTCAAGGTCCGCAGCTGGCGCACCCGGGAGGTGGATTCGGAGTTCGGCTGGCTGCTCGGCGCGGCGCGGGGCGCGGTGGCGGCGCTGGGCTTCCCCCAGGCGGCCGAGTTCCTCACCCAGACGGCCCGGGGGGCGCTGGAACGCGCCCAGCTTGACGGTCTTCTGGCCCTCTGGCACCCTCGCACCGACGGGTGACAAGGGCTTGAGGCTCCTGCATTAAACGCGGCAATCCGTCGCCGGAAAGCAGCCTGTCCGCCAAACCCAGCGGATCGTTCTCAAGGGACATGCGGCCATCATGATCAAGTCCGAACTCGTCCAGAAGATCGCCGAGGCCAACCCGCACCTCTACCAGCGGGACGTGGAGAACATCGTCAACGCCATCCTGGAGCAGGTGGCCTCCGCTCTCGAGCGTGGCGACCGGGTGGAACTGCGCGGCTTTGGCGCCTTCTCGGTGAAGAAGCGCGACGCCCGCGTCGGCCGCAACCCGCGCACCGGCAAGCAGGTGGACGTGAGCGAGAAGACCGTCCCTTACTTCAAGACCGGAAAAGAGATGCGCGAACGTCTCAACACCGGAAAGTAGGCGCCCGTGACCCGTATCCTCTCCATCCTCATCGGCCTGCCGCTCTCCATCGTGGCGGTGGCCCTCGCCGTGGCGAACCGCAAGCCCGTCACCCTGTCCCTCGACCCGTTCTCGCCGGATGCGCCCGCGCTGTCGGTGACGCTGCCTTTGTTCGCGCTGGTGTTCGCCGCGCTGATCGTGGGCGTGTTGGCCGGCGGCATCGTGGTGTGGGCCCGGCAGGGTCGCTTCCGCCGCGCGGCGCGCGAAGCCAGGCGCGAGCTGAAGCGGATGACACCCGTCCAGCAGCCCTCCTCCACCGCCCTCGGCCTGCCCGCCCCGCGCGGCTGACTGAGGCGGCGCGCAGTCCCGTAAACGGCCGCCTCAGTGCCCCGGCCGGCGGGGCGGAGCCCGCTCCTCGCGCGCGCGCTCAGCGCGTTCGATGAGATATTTCGCCACCAGGGTGAACAGCGCCACGCCCGCCAGGACCGTCGCGGCGGCGAAGGCGGCGAGGACGTGGCTGTCCTGGTACAAAAGCTCGATCTGCAGGGCCAAGGTCGAGGTCTGCCCGCGGATGTTGCCCGACACCACCGACACCGCGCCGAACTCACCCATCACCCGCGCGTTGCACAAGGCCGCGCCATAGAGCAGGGCGAAGCGCACGTTGGGCAGGGTGACCAGCCGCAGCACGTCGAAGCCGTTGGCGCCCAGGCTCACCGCCGCCTCTTCCTCGTCGCGCCCCTGCGCCATCATCAGCGGCACCAGCTCGCGCACCACGAACGGCGCGGTGACGAACATGCTGGCGAGGATGATGGCCGGCAGGGCGAACACGATCTTGATGTCGTGGGCCTGCAGGAACGGGCCGAACAGCCCCTGCCCGCCATAGACGAACAGATAGGCGACACCGGCCACGATGGGCGAGATGGAGAAGGGCAGTTCCACCACCGCCAGCAGCAGGTTGCGGCCGGGGAAGCTGAACTTGGTGACCGCCCAGGCGGCGGCGATGCCGAAGCCGACGTTCACCGGCACGCAGACGAGCGCGGTGATAATCGTGAGGCCGATGGCGTGCAGCGTGTCCGGTCGCACCAGCGCCTCGGCATAAGCGGAAAAGCCGCGCGCGAAGGCCTCGGAGAAGATGACCGCGAGCGGCGCGATGAGGGCCACCGCCGTGGTGGCGAGCACCAGGGTGAGCAGCACCGCCCGCGTGCGCGCACCATCGCCCACCCGGCGACGGTTGCGGTTGACCGGGGCCGCCATCTCAGCCCTCCCCCAGCGCACTGCGCTGGTGCCACGTCTGCACCGCATTCACCACCAGCAGCATAAGGAAGGCGAGCCCCAGCATGGTCACGGCGATGGCGGCGGCGGCGGCATAGTCATATTCCTCCAGCCGGATGAAGGTGAGCAGGGCCACGATCTCGGTGCGGAACGGCTGGTTGCCGGCGATGAACACCACCGCGCCGAATTCCCCCAGCGAGCGGGCGAAGGCGAGCGACGTGCCGGCGAGGAAAGCGGGAAACAGGGTCGGGAATATCACCTTGCGGAAGGTGGTGAGGTCCGATGCGCCCAGCGTCGCCGCCGCCTCCTCCAGCTCGGGCTCCATGTCCTCCAGCACCGGCTGCACGGTGCGCACCACGAAGGGAATGGACGTGAAGGCCATGGCGCAGACGATGCCCGCCGGGGCATAGGCCACCTGGATGCCCCATTGGGCCAGCGGCGCACCGAACCAGCCATTCTTTGCGAACAGCGTGGTGAGCGCGAGGCCCGCCACCGCCGTGGGCAGGGCGAAGGGCACGTCCACCATGGCGTCCAGCAGGCGCTTGCCGGGAAACTCGTAGCGCACCAGCACCCAGGCGAGGCCCAGCCCGTAGACTGCATTGAACACGGCGGCCGCGGCCGCCGTGGCGATAGTGATCTGGAACGAGGCAATGGTGCGTGGCGAGGTGATGATGGCGATATAGCCCCAGAACCCCACATCCGCCGCCTTCAGCAGCAGCGCCCCGATGGGCAGAAGCACGATCAGGCCGAGATAGAGCAGCATCAGCCCCAAGGAGAGGCGGAAGCCGGGAATGACGCTGCGCGGGGCCCGGCCGGCCCCGGCCGGAAACGCGAAACGAAGGCGGGGCATGAACGCGGCCCTGTCGGCTGTGTGGCTTGGAAGAGCGCGGCACCGCCGCAATCGAACGGTGGTTATGGCGTGACGCGCGCCAAATGTCATTCCGCCACGGGAGAAAAATTATCTCACGAAAATTCAGTGTGCTTTTTGGGCACAAAAAAAGGGCCGCGTTGTGCGGCCCTCTTTCCAGCCGTCCAGCCTCGACGGATCAGAAGCCCGGCAGATCGAACGGGCCGGGCAGCGGAGAACGGATGCCGCTGATGGGGCCGGTGCCGGAGGCGCCGCCGCCGTCGTAGGTCGGGTAGAACCAGCCGGGCGGCAGGGCATAGTCCAGATAGGACTTGGACCCGGGCTTCACCACGGTGCCGGCATCCAGATAGGAGCGGCGGGTGATCTCGATGCGGCTGCGCTTCTTGACGGCGGTCTGGGCCGAGGCGTCATCCGCCGCAACGACAGAGGCGACGCCCGTCAGCGCCACCGCGGACGTCACCGCGAGCGCCAGCCGGAACGCCGCGGCGATGGTGAAGTACGGCGCGACACGCATGACATCCTCCCGAAACGGCACAGCCGCCGCCCCTGCCTGAATTAGGACACTCTTGCCCCAGGTGCAAGGAAACGCAGGGGCACAGGGCGATGTTCCCCGAACGGACGGTGCGGCGCGTTGCGCTGGCGCAACAGTTCTCCGCAAGGTCGCTGTGCGCGCTCGCGGAATCTTCAGTTTGCAAGCGCGGGCCGTTCGGCCTAAAACCCCCGTTCCGGCCAGCAGGGCCGGCAGATCCCGAGGAATATCATGGGTTACAAGGTCGCCGTCGTCGGCGCCACGGGCAACGTGGGCCGGGAGATCCTCTCGATCCTCGCCGAGCGGGGCTTTCCCGCGGACGAGGTTGTGGCGCTTGCTTCGCGCCGCTCGCAGGGCGTGGAAGTCTCCTTCGGTGACAAAACCCTCAAGGTGAAGGCGCTCGAAACCTACGACTTCTCCGACACCGACATCTGCCTGATGTCGGCAGGCGGTGCCGTGTCGAAGGAATGGTCGCCGAAGATCGGCGCGCAGGGCTGCGTCGTCATCGACAATTCGTCCCAGTGGCGCATGGATCCGGACGTGCCGCTGATCGTGCCCGAGGTGAATGCGGACGCCATCGTCGACTTCACCAAGAAGAACATCATCGCCAATCCCAACTGCTCCACGGCGCAGTTGGTGGTGGCGCTGAAGCCGCTGCACGATGCCGCCACCATCAAGCGCGTGGTGGTTTCCACCTACCAGTCCGTCTCCGGCGCCGGCAAGGACGCCATGGACGAGCTGTTCACCCAGACCCGGGCGATCTTCGTCTCCGATCCGGTGGAGCCGAAGAAGTTCCCCAAGCGCATCGCCTTCAACCTCATTCCCCAGATCGACGTCTTCCTCGACGACGGCTCGACCAAGGAAGAGTGGAAGATGGTGGCCGAGACCAAGAAGATCCTCGATCCGAAGATCAAGCTCACGGCCACCTGCGTGCGTGTGCCGGTGTTCATCTCCCACTCGGAATCGGTGAACGTCGAGTTCGAGAAGGAGCTGTCCGCCGAGGACGCGCGCAAGATCCTGCGCGAGGCCCCGGGTATCCTCGTCATCGACACCCGTGAGCCGGGCGGCTACGCCACCCCGCACGAGGCCGCCGGCGAGGACGCCACCTTCATCTCGCGCCTGCGCGATGACCCGACCGTGGACAACGCCATCAACTTCTGGTGCGTGTCCGATAACCTGCGCAAGGGCGCAGCCCTCAACGCGGTGCAGATCGCCGAGGTGCTGGTGAACCGCAAGCTCATCACTGCCCGCAGCAAGGCAGCCTGAGGGCGCCTGCGCTTTCCCTGAAGACTGTGAACGGCCCTCTTCGGAGGGCCGTTTTCGTTTGGGGCCTCAGGCAGGTCCCGCCGGATCGACGGCAGAGGCCACCGGCCGCCGCCGGCCCGCCCGCTGGGCCAGCGCCACCACCACGGCCACGGCAAGGGCGAACAGCAGGGTCTCCGCATCGGGCCGCTCGCCGTTGATGGGCCAGGCGAGGCCCACCGTGACGAAGGTCTGGAGCAACTGCATCTGCCCCACCCGCGCGATGCCGCCCAGCGCCAGCCCGGCATTCCAGAAAAAGAAGCCGATGAACTGGCTGAACAGGCCGAGATAGATCAGCGCCGCCCACGATTCGCCCGTCACCTCCCGCCCCCACGGAAAGGTCAGGAGCGCCGCCGGCACCGTGACCGGCAGGGCGAGGATGAGCATGAAGGCGATCACCTCCCAACCCGCCATGCGCCGGGCGAGACGCCCGGAAACGGCATAGCCGGCGGCGCAGATCACCACGGCGAGGAAGAGCAGCATGTCGCCATAGCCGAACCCGCCCGCGGCGCCGTTGCGCAGGGCGAAGGCGGCCACCAGCCCCGCCCCCGCCGCGCTGGCCGCGAACAGGCCGAGGCCGGGACGCTCTCCCGCGAGCACCGTGGCGGCGATGGCGGTGCACAACGGCAGGAGGCCGAGCACGATGCCGCCATGGGCCGCCGGGACAGTCTGGGTCGCGACCCCGATGAGGATGGGAAAGCCGAACACCAGAGCAAGGGTGGCCAGCGCGAGGTCACGCCGGGTCTCGCGCGCGCCGAACGGCCACGGCCGGCGCAGCACGAGCACCACCGCGAGCGCGCAGAAGCCGGCCAGCGCCGCGCGGCCGAAGCTGATGAACCAGGGGCTGAGGTCGTGCAGGGCGAGCCGCGTCATGGGCAGCGTCGCGCCGAACATGACGACGGCGACGAGGCCGAGGACAAGCCCAAGGGGCGATTGGCGATTCGGGCGGCGGTCCATGGGTGCCTTGTAACGCGTGCTGCCGGTGGTGGCCCCCGCTGCTTAGGGGACCGGCGGCCCCGGCGATAACGAATCCGGCTGATGCCTGCATCAGCGGGCCTGATGGATCGAACCAGATTGGGGGTGAAACGCCCGCCCGCCCCCGCTATGGTGGCGCCGCCCCGCAGCGGGGCGATCCGGCGCAGCCTCGCGTTTCTTCATGACGCCGGCCCGCGCCGGCTGGTGTCCAATGCGTTTTCTGCACGCGAGCCGGTCTGCGCCGCGCCTGAAAACGCCCTGACGAGTGTTGCGATGATCCAAGCCCAGCGCCCCGGCCACGACGTGGACCCCAAGCTGCTCGAAATCCTGGTGTGCCCTCTCACCAAGGCGCCGCTGGAATATGACCGCGAGCGCCAGGAGCTGGTCTCCCGCGCCGCGCGCCTCGCCTATCCCATCCGCGACGGCATCCCGATCATGCTGGCCGACGAGGCCCGCAAGCTCGACGAGAGCGAACTCTCCCGCTGAGGACAGGGCATCCGCGCCCTGCCCCCTGAGCGGGGAGCGGATCTCTAAAGCGCCTCGCCCCGCAGCAGCTTCGGCACCTGCCCGGTGAGGCCCGCTGCGTCGCGGATGAACAGGCCCTTGAGGCGCGGCATCCGGTCCACGAGGCCGAGCCCGAGGTCGCGCACCGCGCGCAGGGCGTCGGAGCGGTTCGAGAACAGCCGGTTGAGCCCGTCTGTCGCGACGCCCATGGCCAAGGTGTCGAACCGCCGCCAGCGCTGATAGCGCTCCAGCACCGCCGGCCCGGCGAAATCGAGGCCCACCCGCGCGGCGTCCGTCACCGCCTCGGCCAGTGCCGCCACGTCGCGCAGGCCCATGTTGAGCCCCTGCCCGGCAATGGGGTGGATGAGATGGGCCGCATCCCCCACCAAAGCGAGGCGCTCGCCGATGAAGCTGCGCGCCATGGCGAAGCCCAAAGGATAGGCACGCGGCTTGGTCACCGGCTTCACCCAGCCGAGCCGGTGGCCGAATCGCTGCTCCAGCTCTTCCTGGAAGACGATGGACGGCAGTCCCACGATGCGCTCGGCATCCTCCGTGCGCTCGGTCCACACGATGGAGGAGCGGTTGCCTGGCAAGGGCAGGATGGCGAACGGGCCGGGGGGCAAAAAATGCTCTTCCGCCCGGCCCTCGTGGGGCCGTTCGTGCTCCACCGCGAAGGTGATGCCGCTCTGGCCATAGCCCCAGGCCACATTGGCGATGCCGGCCATGCCGCGGATGCGCGACTTGGCGCCATCGCAAGCCACCAGAAGCTGGGCCCGAAGCGTCGGCGCCCCGGCGGCGGAAAGGCTCACGCCGGAACGGTCGGCGGTGAAATCGTCCACGGACTGGGCGCGCAGGTCGATGCCGGCGGAGCGCGCCGCATCGATGAGGGCGTACTGCAGGTCGGCGTTGGGCACCATGTGGGCGAAGGCCTCGCCCGGCTCCACATCGCCGTCGAAGGTCAGGAAGGTGGGGCGCGCCACGTCCTTGGTGCGGCTGTCGGTGACCACCATGGCCTGGATGGGCTGGGCCTTGGCACCCACGTGCTGCCACACACCGAGGGTGGTGAGCATGCGCCGCGCACCGGCGGCGATGGCCGAGCAGCGGCCGTCATCCACCGTGGCGTGGGACAAATAGGGGTCGAACAGCACGATGTCGGCATCAGGCCCCAGCCCCTGGCGCAGGGCGAGCGCAAGGCTGAGGCCGGCGAGCCCGCCACCGACGATGGCCACGTCCGCACGCGGCGCGGCCGCGGTGGCGGCAAAGCCGGCTCCGGCGTGCGGCATCTCGGCCTGAGGCTCGGACATGGTCAGCCCGGTCATCGCTTCACTCCCTCGAACCTGTTTCGCGGCGGGCCCGCCGGCCGGCGCCGATCCTCTATCCGTTCCGCCGCGCTTCGTCCCACCCTAAAGGGAAGGCGGCTGACGCAAAGGGACTTGACGCAATCCGCGCGAGCATGGCGTGTTCGGACCCCATCCCTTCCCTCCGGAGCGCACTGCGCGCCGGCGTTTTCAGCGAGCCAAGCCCTATGACCGGATCACCGTCCGACGTGGATACGCTTTTGGGCATCCTCGACCTCGAACCCCTTGAAATCAACCTGTTCCGCGGTCGCACCGTCACCCCGGACGGGGGCCGGGTGTTCGGCGGGCAGGTGGTAGCGCAGGCGCTGGTGGCGGCGCGGCGCACGGTGGAGGCCGAGCGCGTCACCCATTCGCTGCACGGCTATTTCCTGCTGGGCGGTGATCCCCGCGTGCCCATCATCTACGATGTGGACCGCATCCGCGATGGGCGCTCCTTCACCACCCGCCGCGTGGTGGCGATCCAGCACGGCCAGGCCATCTTCAGCATGGCGGTGTCGTTCCAGGTGGTGGAAGAAGGGCTGCACCACCAGGGCGCCATGCCGGACGTGCCGGCGCCGGAGGACCTGCCCTCCGACGATGCCTGGCGCGACAAGCTGATGGCGCGTTTTCCCGCCGCCGCCAAGCGAGACTGGATGGCGCTGCGGCCGTTGGAGGTGAAGCCCACCAGCCTCGACCCCGCCTATCTCGGCGCGCCCGGCGCCCGGCCCAGCATGTGGCTGCGCACCCGCGGCCCGCTGCCGGACGATCTGCCCACACATCAGGCGGTGCTTGCCTACGCTTCGGACCTCGCGCTGCTCCAGGCGGCCCTTTTGCCGCACGGCAAGTCGGTCTTCGACCGCGACATGCAGGTGGCGAGCCTCGACCATGCCCTGTGGTTCCACCGCCCGTTCCGGGCCGACGACTGGCTGCTCTACACCCAGGAGAGCCCCACGGCCGCCGGTGCACGCGGTTTTTGCCGCGGTGAAATCTTCACCCGGGACGGCACGCTGGTGGCTTCAGCGGCACAAGAGGGCCTGATGCGGCCCGTCAGCCCCCGCTGAAGAGCCCGAAACGGTATTGAAACACTCTATCTCGCGGCTGCGAAGACGGCGTGCCAATCCCTTGTGCGTTAAGATCAATAATTAGGCAAAAAAAGCGGCAAGTTGGCGGCGAACCCCTGCCCTTCCGCTGCGTGGCCTAAAAATAGGCACGGCGATTGCCCGCCCCTATGACTTGGCACGGTACTTGATTCCCTCCTGCGCAGGCTTGCCAGCCGCGGCGTGGATCTCCCCGACCCGCTCAGCGAAGCCGCCGCGAGAAAACAGCCGAAACGCGTCATTTTCGGCGCATCGGCATCAGGGAACAGGGACCGATCCATGAAGATCGTCATGGCCATCATCAAGCCATTCAAGCTGGAGGAGGTGCGCGACGCCCTCACCGGTATCGGTGTGCACGGTCTGACCGTGACCGAGGTGAAGGGATACGGCCGTCAGAAGGGCCACACCGAGATCTATCGCGGCGCCGAATACGCCGTGAGCTTCCTGCCGAAGCTGAAGATCGAGGTCGCGGTGTCCGCCGACCAGGTCTCCAAGGTGGTGGAAGCCATCACCGCTTCCGCCAAGACCGGCCAGATCGGCGACGGAAAGATTTTCGTCCTTCCGATCGAGCACGCCGTGCGCATCCGCACGGGCGAGACCGACGCCGACGCGCTTTGAGCCTTTCTCATTCGACGGAGCTTTCATCCATGACGTCCAAGACGTGGTCCCGCGTGGGGATTCCCGCGCTTCTCCTGGCAACGGCATTCGCCTTGCCGGTGCTGGCCCAGACGGCCGCACCTGCCGCCGATGCCACCACGACCGCCGCTGCCGCCGCGGCGGCCCCCACCGTGAACAAGGGCGACGTGGCGTGGATGCTCACGTCCTCGCTGCTCGTGCTCATGATGTCGGTGCCCGGCCTGTTCCTGTTCTACGGTGGCCTCCTGCGCGCCAAGAACATGCTGTCCATGCTCATGCAGGTCGGCTACTGCGTGGCCATCGTCGGCCTCATCTGGGTGCTGTACGGCTACTCCCTCGCCTTCACCGGCGGCTCGCCCTTCATCGGCGGCTTCTCCAAGGCGTTCCTGTCGGGCGTGACCGGCGAATCGCTGGCCGCCACCTTCTCGGTGGGCGTCGCCATTCCCGAGCTGGTGTACATCGCGTTCCAGATGACCTTCGCGATGATCACCCCCGCGCTGATCTTCGGCGCGTTCGCGGAGCGCACCAAGTTCACCGCCGTGGTGCTGTTCGTGCCGCTGTGGGTGACCTTCGTGTACTTCCCGGTCGCGCACATGGTGTGGTACTGGGCCGGCCCGGATGCCATCGACGCCGCCGCCAAGGCCGTGGCTGCCGCCGCTGACGGCGCCGCCAAGACCGCCGCCCAGGCCGCCCTCGACAGCGTGCTGGCCGACGCCGGCTACATCTTCTCCCTCGGCGCCATCGACTTCGCCGGCGGCACCGTGGTGCACATCAATGCCGGTATCGCCGGCCTCGTCGCCTGCCTCATGGTCGGCAAGCGCCTGGGCTACGGCAAGGAGGCGCTCTCGCCCCACTCGCTGACCCTCACCATGGTCGGCGCCTCCCTCCTGTGGGTCGGCTGGTTCGGCTTCAACGCCGGCTCCAACCTCGAGGCCAACGCGGTCACCGCGCTCGCCATGATGAACACCTTCATCGCCACCTGCGCCGCGGCCATCTCCTGGATGTTCGTGGAATGGCTGGTGAAGGGTAAGCCCTCCATGCTGGGCCTCGCCTCGGGCATCGTCGCCGGCCTCGTGGCCGTCACGCCGCCGTCGGGCTTCGCCGGCATCATGGGCTCGCTGGTGCTGGGCCTCATCGTCAGCCCCATCTGCTTCATCTTCTGCACGGCCATCAAGAACGCGTTCGGCTATGACGACGCGCTCGACGTGTTCGGCGTGCATGGCGTGGGCGGCATCGTCGGCGCCATCGCCACCGGCATCCTGGTGAGCCCGGCCCTCGGCGGCACCGGCATCTTCGACTACACCACCGGTGCCGTGGCCCCCTACGACATGGCCACCCAGGTCATCGCCCAGCTCAAGGCCGTCGGCGTCACCGTCGTGTGGTCGGGTGTCGGCACCGCGGTGATCTTGTTCATCATCTCCGTGATCGTCGGCCTGCGTCCCACCACCGACGTGGAGCGCGAGGGCCTCGACATCAACGAGCACGGCGAGCGCGCCTACCACTCGTGATCTTTCCGGGACGGCGCGCCTTCGGGTGCGCCGCCCCGCCGGTATAAAAGAGGGGAACGAAGAAGAGCCTCGGCACCTTGGTGCCGGGGCTTTTTTCATGGCCGTAAAGGCGGACCGGACCGGGTGCCGCTTAGGCCGTGCCCCTTCGCCGGCTCCCGCTGCGCTCATCTGCGGGCTTTTCGCGGCACGGGGCGCCTGCTAGAAGCCGGATCATGTGCGGATCTTTCCAGTTCGGCGGGGCGCTCCCCCGTCCCGGCGCGCGCCGCGGGGCGCGAATTATCGGCCCGGCCCCCCGCCGGCGCGCCTGAGCGCGCGGGGGCCGCCGGGTTTGTTTCGCCTGATCCGACATTTCATGCCCCGAGCATTCCATGACCGCACCTGACTCTTCCGCACCTGACACTGCCACGGCTGAGGCGTCCGCCGCCCCGGACTATTCCAAGACCCTGCTGCTGCCGCAGACGGCGTTCCCCATGCGCGCGGGCCTGCCGAAGCTGGAGCCGGAGCTGCTCGCCCGCTGGGCCCGCACCGACCTCTACGGCCGCTTGCGCGAGCAGGGTCGCGGCCGCGCCCGCTTCGTGCTTCACGACGGCCCGCCCTATGCCAACGGCAACATCCATATCGGCCACGCGCTCAACAAGATCCTGAAGGACGTGGTGACGCGCTCCCAGCAGATGCTGGGCTATGACTCGAACTACGTGCCCGGCTGGGACTGCCACGGCCTGCCCATCGAGTGGAAGATCGAGGAAGACAATTACCGCAAGAAGGGCAAGACCAAGCCCGACTTCACCGACGCCGCCGCCATGGTGGCCTTCCGCCAGGAATGCCGCGCCTATGCCGAGCACTGGCTTTCCGAGCAGCGCAAGGAATTCAAGCGCCTGGGCGTGGAAGGAGACTGGGACCACCCCTACACCACCATGGCATTCGCGGCCGAAGCCCAGATTGCCCGCGAGATCATGAAGTTCGCCGAGAACGGGCTGTTGTACCGTGGCTCCAAGCCGGTGATGTGGTCGGTGGTGGAGAAGACGGCGCTGGCCGAAGCCGAGGTGGAGTATCAGGATTTCACCAGCGATACGGTGTGGGTGAAGTTTCCGGTGGCCTCTGAAGGTGAGCTGAAGGGTGCGACGGTCGTCATCTGGACCACCACCCCGTGGACGCTGCCTGGCAACCGCGCCATCTCCTATTCGTCCAAGATCTCCTATGGTCTTTACGAGGTCACGGAAGCTCCCGCCGACAACTGGGCCAAGGCCGGCGACAAGCTCATCCTCGCCGACAAGCTGGCGGAAGATGTGTTCAAGCAGGCCCGCGTGACCACATTCGCGCGGCGCGGCGACGTGCCGGCGGACGTGCTCGGGCGCCTCATCACCGCCCACCCTCTCGCTGCCCTCGGCTACAGCTTCCAGGTCCCCCTGCTCGACGGCGACCATGTCACCGACGATGCCGGCACCGGCTTCGTGCATACCGCGCCCGGCCACGGCCGCGAGGATTTCGAGATCTGGACCCAGCACCGCCGCTGGCTGGAGGAGCGCGGCATCAGCCCCGCCATTCCCTACACGGTGGACGCGGACTCGTTCTACACCGCGCAGGCCCCCGGCTTCGAGGGCAAGCGCGTCATCACCGAGAAGGGCGAGAAGGGCGACGCCAACACCGCCGTCATCGACGCGCTGATCAAGGCCGGCAACCTGCTCGCCCGGGGCCGGGTGAAGCACCAGTATCCGCATTCCTGGCGTTCCAAGAAGCCGGTCATCTTCCGCAATACGCCGCAATGGTTCATCGCCATGGACCAGGACATCCGCACTGCGGACGGCACCGCCGCGCCGCGCCCGGCGACGCTCGCCGGCAACGCGCCCGACACCCTGCGCGAGCGCGCGCTCGCCGGCATCAGGACGGTGGAATGGGTGCCGGCGGCGGGCGAGAACCGCATCACCGGCATGATCGCCAACCGGCCGGACTGGGTGGTCTCGCGCCAGCGCGCCTGGGGCGTACCCATCGCCGTGTTCGTGAAGGAAAATGCCTACGGCGAAGTGGTGATCCTGAAGGACCCGCAGGTCAACGCGCGCATCGCCGAGGCCTTTGCCGCCGAGGGCGCAGACGCCTGGTTCAAGGAGGGCGCAAAGGAGCGCTTCCTCTCGGGCCTCGTTGAGAAGCCCGACCATTGGGAAATGGTTCGGGACGTGCTCGACGTGTGGTTTGACTCGGGCTCCACCCACGCCTTCACCCTCGAGGTGCGGCCGGACCTGAAGGCGGCGCGCCCACCCGAGGGCAACGACCGGGTGATGTATCTGGAAGGCTCGGACCAGCATCGCGGCTGGTTCCATTCCTCGCTGCTGGAAAGCTGCGGCACCCGCGGCCGCCCGCCCTATGATGTGGTTTTGACCCACGGGTTCGTGCTCGACGAGGACGGACGCAAGATGTCCAAGTCGCTGGGCAACGTCACTTCCCCGCAGGACGTGATCAAGCAGTCCGGCGCCGATATCCTGCGCCTGTGGGTGTGCGCCTCCGACTATGCGGACGATTTGCGCATCGGCCCGGAAATCCTGAAGACCACGGCCGACACCTACCGCAAGCTGCGCAACACCATCCGCTGGCTGCTGGGCTCCCTGCACCACGACCGGCCGGCCGAGCACGTGGCCTTCGCCGACATGCCGGCGCTGGAGCGCTACATCCTCCACCGCCTCGTCGAGCTGGACGGCGAGATCCGCGCCGCCTACCGCGCCTTCGACTACAAGAAGGTCAACGCGGCGCTCACCCAGTTCATGAACATCGAGCTGTCGGCCTTCTATTTCGACATCCGCAAGGACGCGCTCTATTGCGATCCGCTGTCCTCGGTGACGCGGCGGGCCTGCCTCACCGTGCTGGACGCGGTGTTCGCGCGGCTCATCACGTGGCTGGCGCCCATCCTGCCCTTCACCTGCGAGGAGGCCTACATCGCCCGCACCGGCGATGAGGAAGGCTCCGTGCATTTGCTCGGCTTCCCGGACACCCCGGCCGACTGGCGCGACGACGCGCTGGCGGAGAAGTGGCGCCAGGTGCGCGTCATCCGCCGGGTGGTCCTGGGGGCGCTGGAGGTGGAGCGCGCCGCCAAGCGCATGGGCTCCTCGCTGGAGGCCGCGCCGGAGGTCTATGTCTCCGAAAGCGCGCTGGCCGATGCCCTCGACGGGCTGGACCTTGCGGAAATCACCATCACCAGCGCCGCCACCCTCATCCGGTCCGAGGGGCCGGCGGAGGCCTTCCGCCTGCCCGACGTGCCGGGCGTGGCGGTGGTTCCGGTGCGCGCCGAGGGCCGCAAATGCGCCCGCTCCTGGAAGATCTCCGCCGAGGTGGGCACCGATCCGCAGTTCCCGGACGTGACCCCGCGCGACGCGGACGCCTTGCGGGAATTTTTCGCCGCCCAGACGGCGGCGCAGTGAGGTGACGATGGGCCGACGCCACATCCTCTTCGGCCTTCTCGTCGCGGTCCTCGTCCTGGTGGTGGACCAGGCGACCAAGAGCCTCGTCCTCGCCTGGTCGCGCCAGTGGGTGGATCCGCTCCACACGGTGGCGCCGGGGCTGGATTTCGTGGCGCTGTGGAACAGCGGCATCAGCTACGGCCTGTTCCCGCAGGGCGAGACCGGGCGCTGGGTGCTGGTGGCCATCAAGGTGGCCGCCGCCCTGCTCTTCACCGTCTGGCTGACGCGATCGCGGGGGCGGCTGGAAGCCTTCTCCCTCGGCCTTCTCATCGGCGGCGCCATCGGCAATGCGGTGGACCGGGTGGTCTATGGCGCGGTGTTCGACTTCGTCTCGCTCCACGCCATGGGCTACCGCTGGTACGTATTCAACGTGGCCGATGTGGCCGTGGTTGTAGGGGTGGGGCTGCTTCTTTATGATGCGTTTTTAGGTCGCGCCTCAAAATTGCCGCCCTCGGTCCCGCCAATGGCGGCGAAATCCGAAGCTGAGCGTGAGCGAAGCTGAGCGCGAGCTCTGAAGGGCTGCCCAAAGGCCTCAGGGAAACCAGACGTCGGGGAAACAGGAACCATGCGCGTGAGCTCGAATTTTTCACGCGGCGTCGCCGCCGAGCGGGCCGCAGACGATCTTTCCGCCGTCTCTTTTTCGGGTGGTTCCGCAATGACACTGCGGCACTCCCGCCTTCTGGCCGCGGCCCTTGTGGGCGCCGGCCTCCTCGCGACAGCGGCCCCGCGCCCTGCGGCGGCGCAAACCTTCGACGGGTCGTCGAGCCTCATGGAAAGCACCATGCAGCTCCTGGGCCTGAAGGACGAGGAACCCAAGCCCGAGATCGACTATCGCGAGCGCGCCCCGCTGGTGGTGCCTCCCAAGGTGCCGGAGACCCTGCCCCCGCCGCAGGCGAGCGCGGCGGACGCCAATCCCAACTGGCCGAAGGACCCGGATATCCAGCGCCGCAAGCGCGAGGCGGAGGCCTCCAAGACGCCCATCGTGCGCGACGATCCCGGCCGGCCGCTGCTACCCTCGGAACTCAAGGGCGGCAAGCGCAAGAACCTCGGCAACTCCACCGCCCCCACCGAGCCCGTGGGCGCGGAATCCAAGCGTGACGTGCTGCTGCCCGACCAGCTCGGCTTCACCAGCTGGATGAGCGGCCTGACCGGCAAGCAGGAGCAGCTCTCCTTCAACGGCGAGCCGGAGCGCGAGAACCTGATCCAGCCCCCGCCGGGCTACCAGACCCCGGCCCCCAATGCCCCCTACGGCGTGGTGGAGCCGAAGAAAGAGACCTTCAAGTTCCCGACCCTGTTCGACCGGCAGTGACGGGCGGAGCAGAACTCTTTGATCCGGTGGATTAATTTTTCGAAGCGGACAGGCCCCTCCATTTCGAAAAGTTAATCCACCGGGCGGGGCGATGTTGACGGGCGCAACCTTTGCTTCCGCGCCCGGCTTCCTATCTTTCCTTGACGTGCCCGTCGTTCGGCGCGTCGAATGACGGAAGATCGCCACGTGTTCATGAGCCGCCTCACCATGATTGCTATTCTCGCCGCCACCGCGGCCACAGCCGCCCCCCGCATTGCTGACGCGGCGGGGCCGGACGTTACCCAGTTCCAGCTCGACAACGGCCTTCAGGTCATGGTCATCCCGGACCACCGCACGCCGGTGGTCACCCACATGGTGTGGTACAAGGTGGGATCGGCCGACGAGCAGGCCGGCAAGTCCGGCATTGCCCATTTCCTCGAGCACCTGATGTTCAAGGGCACCGACGCCCACCCGCAGGGCCAGTTCTCGGCCGAGGTGGCGCGTCTCGGCGGCCAGGAGAACGCCTTCACCTCGCAGGACTACACCGCCTATTTCCAGCGCGTCGCCAAGGAGCACCTGGAAAAGGTGATGGGCTTCGAAGCCGACCGCATGACCGGCCTCAAGCTCTCCGACGAGGTGGTGCTGCCCGAGCGCGACGTGGTGCTGGAAGAGCGCCGCATGCGTACCGACAACGACCCCGGCGCGCGCCTCTCCGAGGTGCTGCAGGCCACGACCTACGTCAACCACCCCTATCAGCACCCCATCATCGGCTGGGAGCACGAGATCAAGGGGCTGAACCGCGAGGATGCCCTCGCCTTCTACCGCCGTTATTACGCGCCCAACAACGCGCTGCTCGTGGTGGCCGGCGACGTGGACCCGGAGACGGTCCGCACCCTCGCCGAGAAGACCTACGGCAAGGTGGCCCGCGCCGACACCCCGCCCCGCAACCGCCCGCAGGAACCCGAGCCCCAGGCCCACCGCCGGGTGGCGCTGTCCGACCCGCGCGTGGCCCAGCCGAGCCTGCAGCGCTCCTATCTGGTGCCCTCCTCCCGCACCGCCCAGCCGGGCGAGGCCGAGGCGCTGGAAGTGCTCGGCCAGATCCTCGGCGGCGGCCAGACCAGCCGCCTCTACCGTACCTTGGTGGCCGAGAAGGGCATCGCCGCCGGTTCCGGCTCCTGGTATCAAAGCACCGCATATGATGCCACCCGCTTCGTCACCTATGCTTCGCCCCGCCCGGGCGTGAGCCTGGAGGACCTTGAGGCGGCCGTGGACGCGGTGATCACCGAGCTGCAGGAAAAGGGCGTGGACGACCTGGAGCTGGCCCGCGCCAAGACCCGGCTTACCGCCGACACCATCTATTCGCAGGACAACCAGGCCACCCTCGCCCGCATCTACGGCGCCTCCTGGGCCACCGGCATGTCGGCCGACGATGTGCGGGCCTGGCCGGACCGCATCAAGGCGGTGACCGCCGAGCAGGTGAAGGACGTGGCGCGCCGGTACCTTGTCACCAATCGCGCCGTCACCGGCTACCTGAAGCAGTCGGAGCCGAAAAAGGACGCCGCTCCGAAAGCTGAAATCAAGAAGGACGACCGCTCGTGAGGGCTGGCCCCGCCCCCCTTTTCGACCAGACCGGCAGCGCCCTGCGCGCCGGTCGTCTCCTCTTTGCGATGGTAACCATGGCCCTTTCCCTTCTTTCCGCCACCGCGGCCCAGTCCCAGTCCAGCCGCATCACCGAGGTGACCAGCCCCGGCGGCATCAAGGCCTGGCTGGTGCATGACACCACCCTGCCCCTGATCGCCGTGGAGTTCGCCTTCCTCGGCGGCGCCTCCCAGGACGGCAAGGACCTGCCCGGACTCGCCAACCTCACCGCCTCGCTGCTCGACGAGGGGGCCGGCGGCCTGGACGCCCACGCCTTCCAAAGCGCGCTGGCCGACCATGCGGTGGAGCTGCATTTCGATGCCGGGCGCGACGAGATCCGCGGCTCCCTGCGCACCCTCTCGGAGAACCGGGAGACCGCGTTCGACCTGTTGCGCCTCGCGGTGACCGAGCCACGCTTCGACACCGAAGCGGTGGAACGCATCCGCGCCTCCCAGCTCGCCATGCTACGCCGCCGCTCCACCGAGCCCAACGCCCTCGCCAACGACCGCTGGTTCGCCCTCGCCTTCCCGAACCACCCCTATGGCCGGCCGGTGGACGGCACGCTGGAGACGGTCGCCCGCATCAGCCGCGACGACATCGCCGGCTTCGCCAAGCGCGCCATCGCCCGCTCCAACCTGCGGGTGGCGGTGGTGGGCGACATCAGCGCCGAGGAACTGGGCAAGCGGCTCGACGCCGTGTTCGGCATCCTGCCGGCCACCGCCACCCTGGTCCCCGTACCCCATGTGGAGCCGCAGAAGATCGGCACCGTGGATGTCATTCCCCTCGACGTGCCCCAGTCGGTGGTGGTGATGGGCACCGGCGGCCTGGAGCGGCGTGATCCGGACTTCATCCCCGCCTTCGTGCTCAACCACATCCTCGGCGGCAGCGCGTTTTCCTCCCGCCTGTTCAAGGAAGTGCGCGAGGCTCGCGGGCTGGCCTATTCGGTCTATTCCTACCAGGTGGCCCTCGGCCACACCGGCCTGTGGTTCGCCGGCACCGCCACCAAGAACGAGCGGGCTGGGGAATCCATCGCCATCATCACCGACGAGTTCCGCAAGATCCTGAAGGACGGGCCGAGCCAGACCGAGCTGGACGAGGCCAAGAGCTATCTCATGGGCAGCTATGCCCTGCGCTTCGACACCTCCTCCAAGGTCGCCGGCCAGTTGCTCCAGATCCAGCTGGACGAGCTGGGCATCGACTATGTGGACCGGCGCAACGCGCTGATTGCCGCCGTCACCCTCGACGACCTGAAGCACGTGGCGGCGCGCCTCGCCACCGCCCGCGACGCCCTGGTGGTGGTGGTGGGCAAACCAGCGGGCCTGGGCGGCTAGCCCTGGCACCTAGGCCTCTCCCGGACCAGACAGCCCCGGCCTCGGCCGAGGCGCATGGTTGCGTTGGGTAACCTTAATCCGCACGAGAACCGGTCTCGCCCCCTTCAAACGCCGGGGGCGGTTCCCGAGCCCTTGCCCCCTTTGCTATAAGGCACTCGGATCGGGGGCGCTCACGGAGTTGATGGACATGGTGCGCGCACAACAGGCCGGTGCATTTGGAACGGCTGCGGATACTCGCGCGGCGGATGGCACGCGCGCCCGCCGCCTGTCGCGCCTGCCTTTGCTCGCAGTTCCTCGGCTCACCCTGCCGGCACTGCTCGCCATGGCGCTTGCCGGCTGCGCCGGGGGCGAAGGGCTGGACGGCGCGTTCGGCGCGCAGGACACCGGCGTGGCCCGCACCGGCGGCACCTCCGCCGGCGTGGTCAACAGTGCCACCACCGGCGCCCTGGTGGTGGGCACCGGCCCCGACGCGGTCACCTATGACTGCCCGCCGGTCACCGTGCGCACCGGCGCCGGCTCCTGGCAGGTCACTGCCGGCGGCGGCCTGCGTTATCAGGGCACGCTTGGCCGCCTCGCGCGGGAATGCTCCATCTCCGGCGGCACCATGATGGTCCGCGTCGGCATCGAGGGCCGCATCCTGATGGGCGAGAAGGGCACGCCCGGCCAGGTCAAGGTACCGATCCGCATCGCCGTGGTGCAGGAGGGGCCTTCCCCCAAGAACATCACCACCAAATTCTTCAACGTGGCCGTGGACGTGCCTGCCGATCCGGGCCACGCCGCCTTCACCGTGGTGGAGGAGCAGATCGCCTTTCCCCTGCTGAAGCCGGCGGAGATGGAGCGCCACGTGATCTATGTGGGCTTCGACCCGCAGGGCACCGAGGCGAAGGAGCGCAAGCCCGCCCCCGCCGCCAAGCCGAAGCCGAGGCCCAAGCCCGCGGCCGACACCTCTGAAGCTCCCGCCGCCAAGAAGCCGGCAGCGACGCAGAAGCCGGCCTCCAGCGGCGGCGCGCCCCAGGGCGATGTGTTCGGCCCGCCGCCCGGCAGCAGCGGCACCCTGACGCCGGCGCCCTCCACCGGCGGCTTCGAGGCGCCGCCGTCCACCAGTACCTTCTCGCCGCCCCCGCGCTGAAGCAGGGTCCGCTGAAGCAGGCCGCGTTGACGCACGGCGCCATTGGCTTATGCTGCACGCGCGCCCAAGCCTCGGCCTGGGCGTGATCGGACGATCCCTGCGGGAGAGACCGGCGGCCGCAAGGTACGCCGGCGCCGAAGGCGCAACCGCCCCGGAACCGCTCAGGCCCAAGGACCGCAGGGGGACGAATCTCTGGAAAGCAGCGCCGGTGCTGCGCGGCAACGCGCATCTTCGGCGCTCACCGAAGGAGTAAGCCGTGCCCTTCCACGAGGCGCGGTGAAATCTCTCAGGTCCTAAGACAGAGGGGGCGCCGCGCGGACCTGCGTCTTGCGCCGTTACGACCTTTTGTGTCGTCGCGCGAGGGACAGGTCCGGAAATTGGCGCTGTCGTCCGGGAGCCCCCCTTGGATCATTCCGAGCCTCTGCTCGAAACCCCGCTGTTCTCCGCCCATCGCGCCCTCGGCGCACGCATGGTGCCGTTCGCCGGCTACCAGATGCCGGTGCAATATCCCGAAGGCATCCTCGCGGAGCACGGCTGGACCCGCACCCGTGCCGGCCTGTTCGATGTCTCCCACATGGGCCAGGCCCTGCTGAAGGGGTCCGACCACGCCACCACCGCCCGAGCCCTCGAAGCCCTCGCCCCTGCAGATTTCCTGAATCTCGCGCCCGGCCGCCAGCGCTATTCCCAGCTCCTGGCCGAGGATGGCGGCATCATCGACGACTTCATGGTGACGCGGCCGCTGGCGCCGGAGGCGGACGGCACCCTCATCCTCGTGGTCAACGCCGCCTGCAAGGCCGGCGACTTCGCCCACATCGCCGCCCACCTACCGGAGGGCGTCGCCCTCGTCGAGCGCCCGGAGCGCGCGCTGCTCGCCCTGCAGGGGCCGGAAGCCGCAGCCGTCATGGCCCGCCACTGCCCTGAGGCGGCGACGCTGGACTTCATGGCGGCCATCCCGACTGAATTCGACGGCATCCCGGTGGAGGTCTCCCGCTCCGGCTACACCGGCGAGGACGGTTTTGAAATCTCGGTCGAGAACGAAAGCGCGCCCCTTCTGTGGGCCGCCCTGCTCGCCGAGCCGGAGGTGAAGGCCATCGGCCTCGGAGCCCGCGACAGCCTGCGCCTTGAGGCCGGGCTCTGCCTCTATGGCCACGACATCGATCTTTCCACGTCCCCCATCGAGGCGGCGCTCAACTGGTCCATCCAGAAGCGGCGGCGCACGGAGGGCGGCTTTCCCGGCGACGCGCGTATTCAGCGCGAGTTGGCGCAAGGCCCGGCCCGCGTTCGGGTGGGGCTGAGGCTGGAAGGCCGCGCGCCGGCCCGCGAGGGGGCCGAGATCGCATCCGATGGCGCCGTGGTGGGGCGCGTCACCTCCGGCGGCTTCGCGCCGACGCTCGGTGCCCCCATCGCCATGGGCTACGTGCCGCCGGCCCTGTCGGCGCCCGGCACCCGCCTCGACGTTCTGGTGCGCGGCAAGGCTTTGGCGGCCACTGTCGCATCCCTCCCGTTCGTGCCGACGCGCTATGCGCGCAAACCTAAAACTGGGGCCTGATCCATGACGAGCGTGCGCTACACGAAGGACCACGAATATGTGCGCGTCGAAGGCGACGTGGCCGTGGTGGGCATCTCCGACTATGCCCAGCAGCAGCTGGGTGACGTGGTGTTCGTCGAGCTGCCGGAGATCGGCAAGGTCGTGACCAAGGGCGGCGAGGCCGCCGTGGTGGAGAGCGTGAAGGCGGCGAGCGAGGTCTACGCCCCGCTCTCCGGCGAGGTGGTGGAGGTGAACAGCGAGCTGGAAGGCGCCCCCGGCCTCGTCAACGAGGCTCCGGAAGGCAAGGGCTGGTTCATGAAGCTGAAGCTCTCCAACCCCGCCGAGCTGGACGAGCTTTTGAATGAGCACGCCTACAAGGACTTCCTGGACACGTTGGCCTGACCATGGCAAGCGACCACAAGGCCACCATCCGCTGGGCGCGGGGCGACGCCGTCTTCACCGATGGGCGCTACGCCCGCGCCCATGTCTGGGCGTTCGACGGCCTCGAAGTGCCCGGCTCGTCGGCGCCGTCCTCCGTGCGCGTGCCGCTCTCCCGCGAGGACGCGGTGGACCCGGAAGAGGCGCTGGTGGCCTCGGCCGCCAGCTGCCACATGCTGTTCGCGCTGGATTTTGCCCGCCGCGGCGGCTTCCGCGTGGACAGCTACGAGGATGCGGCCGTGGGCGAGATGACGCCCAACGAGAAGGGCAAGCTCTTCATCTCCCGCATCACCCTCACGCCCGTAATGGTCTTCTCCGGCGACAAGCTGCCCTCCGAGGCGGATGTGGAGGCCATCCACCACCGGGCGCACGAGGAGTGCTTCATCGCCCATTCCGTGCGCGCGGAGATCGTCATCACGCCGCGCTTCACCACCGCCTGACCCGGGATTCCCATGCGCTATCTCCCCCTCACCCCCGAGGACCGCGCCGAGATGCTGGCGCGGATCGGCGTAGCCAGCGTGGATGAGCTGTTCGTCGACATCCCCGCCGACAAGCGCGAGACCGCGCTGCCGCGCCTCGCCCTCCACAAGAGCGAGCTGGAGGTGGAGCGCACGCTTGCCCGCCTCGCCGGGCAGAACGTGCCGGCGGGCTCGGTGCCCTTCTTCGTGGGCGCCGGGGCCTATCGCCACCATGTGCCGGCCACCGTCGACCATCTGATCCAGCGCTCGGAATTCCTCACCTCCTACACGCCGTACCAGCCCGAGATCGCCCAGGGCACGCTGCAATATCTGTTCGAGTTCCAGACCCAGGTGGCCGAGCTCACCGCCATGGAGGTGGCCAACGCCTCCATGTATGACGGCTCCACCGCCGCCGCCGAGGCGGTGCTGATGGCCCATCGCGTCACCAGGCGCCGCAAGGCGGTGCTGGCGGGCAACCTGCATCCGCACTATCGCTCGACCATCGAGACCGTCTCGCGCTATGCCGCCGACGAGGTAGTGGCGCTGCCTCCCGCCCCGTTCGGCGAGGAAGACCTCATCACCCCCATCGACGACACGGTGTCCTGCGTGGTGGTGCAGTCGCCGGACGTGTTCGGCAATCTCGTCGACCTGAAGCCCATCGCCGAGGCCGCCCACAAGGCCGGCGCGCTGCTGGTGGCGGTGTTCACGGAAGCGGTGGCGCTGGGCCTCATCGAGCCGCCGGGGGCGCAGGGCGCCGACATCGTGGTGGGCGAGGGCCAGTCCATCGGCAATGCGCTGAATTTCGGCGGGCCTTATGTGGGCCTGTTCGCCACGCGGCAGAAATTCGTGCGCCAGATGCCGGGGCGCCTTGCCGGCGAGACGGTGGACGCGGAAGGCCGGCGCGGCTTCGTGCTGACCCTCTCCACCCGCGAGCAGCACATCCGCCGCGAGAAGGCCACCTCCAACATCTGCACCAATTCTGGCCTCTGCGCGCTGGCCTTCACCATCCACATGAGCCTGCTGGGCAAGACCGGTCTCACCCGCCTCGCCCGCGCCAACCATGCGGCCGCCTGTGACCTCGCGGACCGGCTGGCGGCGGTGAAGGGGGCGAGCGTCGTCAACGACACCTTCTTCAACGAATTCACCCTGCGCGTGCCCGGCCCGGCGGCGGACGTGGTGGAGAAGCTGGCGGCGAAAGGCATCCTCGCCGGCGTGCCCTATTCCCGCCTCGCGCCGAAATCGGGCCTCGACGACCTCATCCTCGTCGCCGCCACCGAGACGACCACCGAGGACGACCGCGCCGCCTATGCCGCCGCCCTGAAGGAGGTGCTGTGATGAACCGCGAAGGCCGCGGCGCCACCACGCCGCATTCCATTGCCCTCACCGGCCCGCAGACCTTCACCGGCAACCGCGCGCTCGACCTGGAGGAAGGGCTGATCTTCGAGATCGGCCGCACCGAGGTGACAGGCGTCGACATTCCCGAGCCCGCGCCGTTCCGCGAGCGCCTCGGCACACAGGCGCGTACCGCGCCGCTGGACCTGCCCGGCCTCAGCGAGCCGGAGGCTATGCGCCATTACGTGCGCCTGTCGCGCATGAACTACGGCATCGACAGCGGCCTGTTCCCGCTCGGCTCGTGCACCATGAAGCACAATCCGCGCCTCAACGAGAAGATGGCGCGGCTGCCGGGCTTTGCCGACATCCATCCGCTGCAGCCGCAATCCACGGTGAAGGGCGCGCTGGGCCTGATGGCGGAGCTGTCGCGCTATCTGCTGGAATTGACCGGCATGCAGGCGGTGGCGCTCACTCCCAAGGCCGGCGCCCACGGCGAACTGTGCGGCATGATGGCCATCAAGGCCGCCCATGCCGCCCGCGGCGATGGCGCCACCCGTCACGTGGTGCTGGTGCCGGAGAGCGCCCACGGTACCAATCCCGCCACCGCCGCCCTCATCGGCTATCAGGTGCGCTCCATCCCCGCCCGCGCCGACGGCACGGTGGATCCGGAGGCGGTGAAATCCGCGCTCGGCCCGGAGGTGGCGGCGCTGATGCTGACCAATCCCAACACCTGCGGGCTGTTCGAGCGCGACGTGGTGGCCATCGCCGAGGCGGTGCACGGCGCCGGCGCCTATTTCTATTCGGACGGCGCCAATTTCAACGCCATCCTCGGCAAGGTGCGCATCGCCGACCTCGGGGTCGATGCCATGCACATCAACCTGCACAAGACCTTCTCCACGCCCCACGGCGGCGGCGGGCCGGGCGCGGGGCCGGTGGTGCTCTCCGACGCGCTCGCCCCCTTTGCCCCTGTACCGGCACTGGTGGCCACCGCCGACGGGCTGGCGTTGGTGGAAGACGAGGGCGCGGAGGGCGCCCAGCAGGCGCTAGGCCGCATGAGCGCCTTCCACGGCCAGATGGGCATGTTCGTGCGCGCCCTGGCGTGGATGCTTTCTCACGGCGCGGACGGTATGCGGCAGGCCTCGGAAGACGCGGTGCTGTCGGCCAATTACATCCGCGCCAGCCTCATGGACCTCATGAGCGCGCCCTTCGCCGAGCGGCCGGCCATGCACGAGGCGCTGTTCGACGACGCCTGGCTGGCCGGCACCGGCCTCACCACCCTGGACGTGGCCAAGGCCCTGATCGATGAGGGCTACCACCCCATGACGGTGTATTTCCCGCTGGTGGTGCACGGCGCCATGCTCATCGAGCCCACGGAGAGCGAATCCAAGGCCTCGCTGGACCTGTTCATCGCCGCGCTGCGGGACCTCGCCATGGCCGCCAAGGCCGGGGACAAGGAGCGCTTCCTCGGCGCTCCCTATTACGCCCCGCGCCGCCGCCTGGACGAAACCCGCGCCGCCCGCGCCCCGGTGCTGCGCTGGGTGAAGCCGGCGCCCGTGGCCGACGCGGCGGAGTAACCTCAGCGCCTCCCGCCTGCTCGCGACCACGCAGGGAGCCGGCGGGAGGCGTCTTCGAGCACGGCTCTCAGCCCCGAAACGACGAAAACCCGCGGGGGCATGGCCACCCGCGGGTCGACATCTCTAACATTGTGCCCGGAACCCGGGTACCGGACCTCAGGCCGCGGTGGAAGCCGCCTCGGCCGCAGCCTTGGCGATCAGGCGCTTGAAGTCGAGGGCGCGCGGGGAGAGTTCCTCGTCGCGGGCCTTCTTGAGGAAGGCATCGAGGCCGCCGCGATGATCCACGCTCTTGAGCGCATTGGCGCTCACCCGGAGGCGGATGGTGCGCTTCAGCGTCTCGCTCTCAAGGGTGACGTTGCACAGGTTCGGGAGGAACCGGCGCTTGGTCTTGTGGTTCGAGTGGCTCACCGTGTGGCCGCTCAGAACCCCCTTGCCGGTCAGGTCACACCGCCGGGACATGGCAGAAGTCCTTCTTATCTGGTCTTCAGCGGGGAACGCGAAGCGGGGCCAGACGACCCTGCCGCACTCACCCGCTCTATCGGGAAGCGGCTCGTATAGGGGCAGAGCGCTGCGGCGTCAAGGTATGGGATGCCGCCAGCCCCTCAATCCGCCAGCGCTGCCCGGTTGCGACCGGCCCGCTTGGCGGCATAGAGCGCCCGGTCAGCGGCACGCATCAGCGCATCGAGGCCGTCCCGCCGGCCCAGCCGGGCAATGCCGATGCTGACGGTGACATGGAAGGGACGGCCGGTCGCGATCTGGACCGGGGTGGCCTCGATCTGCCGGCGCAGCCGTTCCGCCAGGGCCTGACCACCGTCAAGGGTGGCGTGAGGCAGCAGCATCGCGAATTCCTCGCCGCCGATCCGGCCCGTCACGTCAGTCTGGCGCGCCACCGCCGCGCAGGCCTCCGCGATCATCTTCAGGGCGGCATCCCCGGCGGCATGGCCGTATTGGTCGTTCAGCTCCTTGAAATTGTCGGCATCGAGCATGAGCAGCACCAGGTCGCGGCCGTAGCGCTGCGCGGCGGCCACCTCGCGATCCGCCCTCTCGATGAAATGGCGGCGGTTGTGAAGCTCGACCAGCGAATCCCACGAGGCGAGCCGGGTCAGCCGGTCGATGAGGAGGCGCCGCTCCTCGAACATGGCGAACAGCATCAGGGAAAAGGTGCACGCAGCCGCCACGAAGAAGCCCACGTTGGACAGGCGGTCGGCCACCGACAGGTGGGACATGAACCCCGCCCCCGATGCCCCCGCCCAGGTCACCGCGGCGCCGATGAGCACGTTGGCGAGGGTGATGCCTCTGAGCCCGCGCCGGAGCCCGATCCACACCAGCAGGAAATAGGTCATGGCAAGCAGGAGCAGGGGATGGGTCGGAATCCCGCTCAGGGTCAGCGCAGCCACCAGCACGACCCCGCCAGCGCTCAGCATGATGTCGAGCCAACCCTTGGGCGCTCCGGGAGTGGGCGGCGTGCTCCAGGCGAGGATGAGCGGCGCCACCAGCAGTTGCCCCACCGAATTGCCGATCCACCAGTGCACCCAGGCCGAGGGCACCAGATCCAGCGACGGCAGGGGTTTCTGCAGGCCCTGGATCCACCACGGCGCCCAATCCGCCGGGATGAGGTCAGTGGGGATGGCTCCCAGCAGGTACAGCACCAGCACGCCGCCGCTGGCGCTGACGGGCTGCAGGATCAGGAACACCAGCGCCACGAACAGAGCCACGTCGCGCGGGCGGCCGAAGCGCGGCGAGATCGCCATGCGCCGGAACAGCCAGCCGCCGAGCGCGCCCTCTGCGGCATTGGTGAGGCCGATGACCGCCCCGCCGAGCAGCGAGGGCCCCGACCACAGGGACAGGATGGTCTGGCCGAGAAAGATGCCCAGCGCCACCCGCGGCCCGAACAGGATGCAGAAGGCCAGCGCCACACCCTCCGGCGCGAACACCACGCTGGTGACGTTGCCGTACTCCACCGAAACAGCGAACGTCAGCCGCCCCAGCACCACATAGGCGGCGGCGAGCACCAGCGACAAGGCCACCGTATGGCGCAGGCTTGCAGGTGTCACATCGGGCAACGACGCGACGGGCGGTGTCCTGGTGTGCATCGAGCTCTCGGCCGACGGTTCGTGGCTCGGTTCCGTCCACGACGCGGCGGTGGCCGATGCTCTACGCTCGTTGATACCGCATTACCTTGGGGACAGGAATTGCCCACGCGCCGCCTGCACCACGCCGGCGATGAAATCCGCCGCCACGCGGATGCGGGCGAGGTCGCGCGTATCCGTGTGGGTGAGCAGCCAGAAGGTGCGCGTCAGCCCCACGTCGCCGGGGAGGATGGGCACCAGCGCATTCGGCCGGTCGCCCGCGAACAGGTCCGCCATGAAGCAGGGCAGGACACACACACCCGCCCCCGCCTGGGTGGCGGTGAGCTGGGCGACAAGGCTCGAGCTCTTCAGCCGCACCCTGATGTCCTTGGCCACCAGGGGCACGTAGTCCAGCTCCGGCGCATAGATGAGGTCGTCCACATAGCCGATGAAGGGGTGGCGCTGGAGGCCGGCGCGGCTCTCGATGGGCCCGTGCCGCTCCAGATAGGCGCGCGACGCATAGAGCCCCAGCCGGTAGTCGGTGAGCTTGCGGGCATGGAGCCGCCCCTCCTTGGGCCGCGACAGGGAGATGGCGATGTCCGCCTCGCGCTTCGACAGGGAGAACAGGCGCGGCATGGCGAGGAGCTGGATGTCCAGCTCCGGATGCAGGTCCGCCAGCGCCGAGATGCGGGGGGCAAGGAAGAAGGTGCCGAAGCCGTCCGGCGCGCCGATGCGCACGGTGCCGGCGACGCCCAGGTCCGCCCCACCGATCTCGCCCTGCGCCGCCAGCGCAAGGGTCTCCATGCCCTCGGCGGCGGCCATCAGGCGCTCGCCGGCGGCGGTGAGGCCGTAGCCATGGGGCCGGCGGTCGAACAGCTTCGCCCCCAGCGCCTCCTCCAGCGCGCCGATGCGCCGGCTCACGGTGGAGTGCTCGACCTTCAGGCGCGCCGCCGCCGCTGTCAGCCGCCCGGCCCGTGCCACGGCGAGGAAGAAGGTGAGGTCAGACCAGTCGAAATCGCCCGCGCGCACGGCTCCCCCTCATTGATCCCGGTCATGCGATCCGGTGGCCGGACACGCCTCCAAGCGGCCAAAGACCAGTGCCGTTAGTGTGAATTGTCGCACATCGATGGTGCGGAGATTGCCGTAGCTGTGCACAAAAAGATAGGGCAATGTGCCGGCCAACAACGGGTGCCGGTCAGCCGGCGCCGGCTTTTGGAAACGCACCACAAGGGAAAACGCATCATGCGCGAGATCGGCCACTTCATCGGCGGCAAGCACGTGCCCGGCACGTCGGGCCGCTATGCCGACGTCTACCAGCCCATGACCGGCGAGGTGATCGCCCACGTGGCCCTCGCCTCCACCGACGAACTGAACGCCGCCGTGGCCAACGCCAAGGCCGCCCAGCCGGCCTGGGCCGCCACCAATCCCCAGCGCCGCGCCCGCGTGCTGATGAAATTCCTGGAGCTGGTGCAGCGCGACTATGACAAGCTCGCCGACCTGCTCGCCCGCGAGCACGGCAAGACCGTGCCCGACGCCCGCGGCGACATCCAGCGCGGGCTGGAGGTGGTGGAGTTCGCGGTGGGCATCCCCCACCTCATGAAGGGCGACTATTCCGACGGCGCCGGCCCCGGCATCGACATCTATTCCATGCGCCAGGCGCTGGGCGTGGTGGCGGGCATCACCCCGTTCAACTTCCCGGCCATGATTCCCATGTGGAAGTTCGGCCCGGCCATCGCCTGCGGCAACGCCTTCATCCTGAAGCCTTCGGAGCGTGATCCCGGCGTGCCCATGATGCTGGCCGAGCTGATGCTGGAAGCCGGCTTGCCCCCGGGCATCCTCAACGTGGTGAACGGCGACAAGGAATCGGTGGACGGCATCCTCGACCATCCGGACATCCAGGCCATCGGCTTCGTGGGCTCCACCGCCATCGCCCAGTACATCTATGCCCGTGGCGCGGCCAACGGGAAGCGGGTGCAGGGTTTCGGCGGCGCCAAGAACCACATGATCATCATGCCCGACGCCGACATGGACCAGGCCGTGGACGCCCTCATCGGCGCCGGCTACGGCTCCGCCGGCGAGCGCTGCATGGCCATCTCGGTGGCAGTGCCGGTGGGCGAGGACGCCGCCGAGCGGCTGCTGGAAAAGCTGGTGCCTCGCGTCGAGAACCTGAAGATCGGCCCCTCCACCGACGGCGCGGCGGACTTCGGCCCCCTCGTCACCCGCGAGGCGGTGGATCGGGTGAAGAACTACGTGGACATCGGCCTTCAGGAGGGCGCGAAGCTGCTGGTGGACGGCCGCGGCTTCAAGATGCAGGGCTATGAGAACGGCTTCTACATGGGCGGTTGCCTGTTCGACCATGTGACCGCCGACATGCGCATCTACAAGGAGGAGATCTTTGGACCCGTCCTCTCCGTGGTGCGCGCCCCCGACTACAAGGAAGCCCTCCGGCTTCCCACCGAGCATGAATATGGCAACGGCGTCGCCATCTTCACCCGCGACGGCGACGCGGCCCGCGACTTCGCCTCCAAGGTGAACGTCGGCATGGTGGGCATCAACGTGCCGATCCCGGTGCCGCTCGCCTACCACACCTTCGGCGGCTGGAAGCGCTCCGGCTTCGGCGACCTCAACCAGCACGGGCCGGACGGCGTGCGCTTCTACACCAAGACCAAGACCGTCACCTCCCGCTGGCCCTCGGGCATCAAGGACGGCGCGGACTTCGTCATCCCCACCATGGGCTGACGGCGCCGGTCCCGGCGTGCCGGGGCCGGGTCAAGCCCGCGCGGCGCCTGAGCGAAGATGTGCATCCTCCTCCTTGCACCCGAAATCTCGTGCTATCATTTTTGATAGCACGAGATGAGAGCAGGAGGCGGCCATGGCCCAGGTGCTGATCCGCAACATTCCCGACGAGACCCTCAACGTCTACCGGGAGCGGGCCAAGCGGAACGGGATCTCGCTGGAGCAGGAAATCCGCAACCTGCTGGAAAGAAACCGGCCTTACACGCCGGAGGAGCGGGTGGCGGTGTCGGAGTATTTTCTGGCCCGGACCAAGCCATCCCCTCCCCTGACCCTCGACGAAATTCGTGAGGGACTTGAATGAGCCGCTTCGTGGTCGATGCCAGCATCGTCCTGAAATGGTTCTTCGACGAAGGAGATCGGGCCGAAGCCCGTGCCCTTCTTGCATCCGGCGCAAGCCTGCTGGCGCCGACGCTTGTTCAGGCGGAAGTCGCCAATGCTCTTTGGAAGAAGAAACGTGCGGGAGCCATGACGGTGGAAGATGCCATCCACATCTGCGCGCAGCTTCCGCCCTTCTTCCAACGGCTATTTCCGGTCGAGCCGCTGCTTCCTGTCGCCATCGAGCTGTCGTTCAGGCTCGACCACGCCATTTACGATTGCATCTATCTCAGCCTCGCCCGCGAAACGGATTGCCCTTTCCTGACTGCCGACCGCCGGCTCGCTCGCAAGGCTGCGGGCGAGAGGGACCTTCCCCCAATCCTCTCACTCGATCACTGGCGCCCCTGACATGTTCACGCTCACCGAGGACCAGATCGCCATCCGCGAGATGGCGCGGGATTTCGCGAACGCCGAGATCGCGCCCCACGCCGTGGAGTGGGACGAGAAGAAGCACTTCCCGGTGGACACCCTGCGCGCCGCCGCGGCGCTGGGCATGGGCGGCATCTATGTGCAGGACGACGTGGGCGGGTCCGGCCTGTCGCGGCTCGACGCGGCGCTGATCTTCGAGGCGCTCGCCACCGGCTGCCCCGGCACCGCGGCCTTTCTCTCCATCCATAACATGGCCACCTGGATGATCGACCGCTTCGGCGACGAGGACCAGCGCGCCACATGGGTGCCGCGCCTCACCGCCATGGAGCACATCGCCTCCTACTGCCTCACCGAGCCGGGCGCGGGGTCGGACGCCGCCGCCCTGAAGACGAAGGCGGTGCGCGACGGCGACCATTACATCGTGGACGGGCAGAAGCAGTTCATCTCCGGGGCGGGGGCCTCCGACATTTATGTGGTGATGGTGCGCACCGGCGGGGACGGCCCCAAGGGCATCTCCACCCTGGTGATCGAGGCCGGCACCCCCGGCCTCTCCTTCGGCGCCAACGAGAAGAAGATGGGCTGGAACGTGCAGCCCACCCGCGCCGTCATCCTCGAGGGCGTGCGCGTGCCGGTGCAAAACCGCCTCGGCGCCGAGGGCGACGGCTTCAAGATCGCCATGGCCGGGCTCGACGGCGGGCGGCTGAACATCGGCGCCTGCTCGCTGGGCGGGGCGCAGGCGGCACTCGACAAAACGCTCGCCTACATGCGCGAGCGCAAGGCGTTCGGGCAACGGCTCGACGCCTTCCAGGCACTGCAATTCCGCCTCGCCGACATGGCCACCGAGCTGGAGGTGGCGCGCACCTTCCTGTGGCGCGCGGCGGCAGCGCTGGACGCCAAGACGCCGGACGCCACCAGGCTCTGCGCCATGGCCAAGCGCTTTGCCACCGACGCCGGATTCAATGTCGCCAACGAGGCGCTCCAGCTCCACGGCGGCTACGGCTATCTCGCCGACTACGGGGTGGAGAAGATCGTGCGCGACCTCAGGGTCCACCAGATCCTGGAAGGCACCAACGAGATCATGCGGCTCATCATCTCCCGCGCGCTGATCGCGCAGGGGAACTGAGCGGGCCGGCTGGCGCTGCCGCCGGCCGTGGGCAAGTCATTCAGGCCGGAAGAACCGGTCCGCCCCCCTCTGCCGCTTGGGGGGTGGAGAAGGGGGGAAGCCCCCCTGCGGCATTGGGGAGGAACCACATGACCACCATCGCATTCATCGGCCTCGGCAACATGGGCGGACCCATGGCGGGCAATCTGGTGAAGGCCGGCCACAGCGTGCTCGGCTTCGACCTCGCCCCGGCGGCGCTGGAGGGGGCGAAAGCGCGGGGGGTCGTGCTGGCGGACAGTGCCAGGGCGGCCGTGGCGGAAGCCGACGTGGTGGTCACCATGCTGCCCTCAGGCAAGCATGTGGTTGCCGCCACCAGCGGTTCCGACGGCCTGTTCGCGGCGGCCAGGCCCGGCACCCTGTTCATCGACAGCTCCACCATCGACGTGGCCTCCGCCCGCGCCTTCCACGAGGCGGCTAAGACGGCGGGGCATGCCAGCGTGGATGCCCCCGTCTCCGGCGGCGTGGGCGGGGCGGAAGCGGGCACCCTCACCTTCATGGTGGGCGGCACCGACGACGCCTTCGGCGCAGCGCGGCCCCTGCTGGAGCTGATGGGCAAGAAGATCGTCCATTGCGGCGGCGCGGGCTCAGGTCAGGCGGCGAAGATCTGCAACAACATGATCCTCGGCATCTCGATGATCGCGGTGTCGGAAGCCTTCGTGCTTGGCGAGAAGCTGGGCCTGTCCCACCAGGCGCTCTATGACGTGGCCTCCACCTCGTCGGGCCAGTGCTGGTCGCTCACCACCTACTGCCCGGTGCCCGGCCCGGTGCCCACCAGCCCCGCCAACCGCAACTATGTGCCGGGCTTCGCGGCGGCGCTGATGCTGAAAGACCTGAAGCTGTCGCAGGACGCCGCCGAGACCTCCGGCGCTGCCACGGCGCTGGGCGCGGCGGCCACCGCCCTCTACACCGCCTTCGCGGCGGAGGGGAACGAAGGCAAGGATTTCTCCGGCATCGTGGAGTGGATCCGCACCCGCGCCGACGAGACCTGAGGGCCGTTTCAAAGATCGTCCGCATTTCCTGCGGACGCTACGGCCAGGCCCGACGCCCTTCAGGCGAAGCAGGCACCGGTTTGCATGGAAAATGCGACCAAATACACGATGAGATTACGTAAATGGTCCGGACCCCGCACCGATCGGATTGCGCTGCAATCGATCGGCGCGGGGTCCAGCCTTACGTCAGAGCGCCGTCCGCTGGCCTTGGCTCACGGCCACCGCCCCAGACTAGGGTGTCGACGCGTTTTCCGCACGCAAACCGGCATCCGCTTCGCCCGAAGACGCTCCGGACGACAAGCCCGGCAAACCTCACAGAATGCCGGTGACCAGCCCGAGGCCGGCCAGCGCCACCGCCGCGCCGGCGCCGCGCACATAGCGTGTGCCATGGGTCTCGCCGAAGCGGCCGATGGCCATGCCGAGGCCGAGGCCGGCCACATGCAGCAGCGCGGTGGCGCTGATGAAGCCGAGGCCATAGGTGAGGCCGGAGGCATCCATCGGCATCTCAGTGCCATGGGCGTGGCCGTGGAAGAGCGCGAAGAAGCCGGCAAGGCCCATGGCCAGAGCCAGCGGCGCCTTGAGGCCAAGGGCCACCACCGCGCCCAGCACCACCACCGACAGGGCGATGCCCAGCTCCACGAAGGGCAGATCAATGCCGCCGACGCCCAGGGCGCCGCCCACCGCCATGAGGGCGACGAAGCTCAGCGGCACCGCCCACAGAGCGCGCCCACCCAGCTGGAAGGCGAAGACGCCCACGGTCACCATGGCGAGCAGGTGGTCAAGGCCGCCCATGGGATGGGCGAAGCCGGCATCGAAGCCGTGCACGGCACCCACGCCCGTATGGGCGAAGGCCAGCTGCGGCAGGACCGAAAAGGCTGCAACGGCAAGGGCCGTGCGGGCTGTGTAACGCATAGTCTTCTCCCCAAATGAAGGTTTCAGCAGATGCGGGGCAATTGATCGCCGACCAGCATATCGACGATGCGCTCTCCCCCGAAGCGCGTTTGCATGACCACCCGTCCGGGCCGCTGGGCCGTGACCTCGCCGATGATGGCCGCCTCCCGTCCCAGCGGATGGGCGCGCAGCGCCGCAAGCGCGGCGTCGGCCTCCTCGGGCGGCACCACGGCGAGGATCTTGCCCTCGTTGGCAAGATAGAGCGGGTCGAGGCCGAGGATCTCGCAGAAGCCCATCACCTCGGCCCGCATGGGCAGGCTGAGCTCCTTCAGCCGCACCCCCACGGCGCTGGCCTCGGCCAGTTCGTTCACCACAGCCGCCACGCCGCCGCGGGTGGCATCGCGCATCATGCGGATGCCGGGGGCGGCCGCGATCAGTATGTCGATGAGGCCGTTCAGGGGCGCGCAATCGCTCTCGATGGCGGTCTCAAGGGCAAGGTCGCCCCGCGCATTCAGGATGGCGGCGCCGTGGTCGCCCAGAAGGCCGTTCACCAGCAGCACGTCGCCGGGCCGCGCCCTGGCGATGCCCACGTCGAGCCCACGGCGCACCACACCGATGCCGGTGGTGGTGATGAAGAGCTTGTCGCACGCCCCGCGCGCCACCACCTTGGTATCGCCGGTGGCGATGGCAACGCCCGCCGCCCGCGCGGTTTCAGCCATGGAGGCCGCCACCTGCCGCAGGGTCTCCACCGGCAGGCCCTCCTCGATGATGACGGCGCAGGACAGCGCCATCGGCGTCGCGCCGCCCACCGCAAGGTCATTCACGGTGCCGCAGACCGCGAGCTTGCCGATGTCGCCGCCGGGAAAGAACAGCGGGTCCACCACGAAGCCGTCGGTGGTGAAGGCGAGGCGGTCGCCATGGGCCATCAGCGCGGCGAGGTCGAAGCGGGCCTGATCCTCGGGCGCGGCGCGGCCGTCGCCGGAGAAGGTGGCGAGGAACACGTCGTCGATGAGGTCGCGCATGGCGCTGCCGCCGCCGCCATGGGCGAGCGTCACGGTCTTGTGGCTCAGCGGCCGGCGCCGGGTGGGGGGGAGGACGGGGATGTTCATGCGGCTTCTCCCCGCACGCCACCATATTGGTAATAGGCGGCGCAAGAGCCTTCGGACGACACCATGAGCGCGCCCAGCGGCGTCTCGGGGGTGCAGCCGGTGCCGAACTCCGGGCAGGCCCACGGCTTCACCGCGCCGGTGAGCACCTCGCCGCAGCGGCAGGAGGAGGGGTCCGCCACCTTCACGTCCGGCACGGCGAAGCGCTTCTCCGCATCGAACGCAGCATAGGGCGCCCGGAGCCGCACCCCGGAGCCGGCGATGGAGCCGAGCCCGCGCCACTCGAAGGTCTCGCGCGGCTCGTAGACCTCTTCCACCGCCTTCAGCGCCTGCGGATTGCCATGCTCCGGCACCACGCGGGCATACTGGTTCTCGATCCGCGCCGTCCCGGCCTCGATCTGGCGCAGCACCATCAGCAGGGATTGCAACAGGTCGATGGGCTCGAAGCCCGCCACCACGAGGGGCTTGTGGAACTCCTCGGCGATGAAGCGGTAAGGCGACGTTCCGATGACCATGGAGACATGCCCCGGCCCGATGAAGCCGTCGATGCCGAGGTCCGGCTGCTCCAGCAGCGCCCGGAGCGTGGGGATGATGGTGATGTGGTTGCAGAACAGGGAGAAGTTCCGAACCCGCTCCCGCGCCGCCCGCAACACGGTGAGCGCGGTGGAGGGCATGGTGGTCTCGAAGCCGAGGCCGAAGAACACCACCTGCCGCTCGGGATTGCGCTTCGCCAAGGTGAGCGCATCAAGGGGCGAATAGACCATGCGCACGTCCGCCCCGTCCGCCTTGGCCTGGAGCAGGCTCTTCTTCGAACCCGGCACGCGCATGGCGTCGCCGAAGGTGGCGAAGATCACCTCTTCCCGCTCGGCGATGGCGACGCAATCGTCCACCCGGCCCATGGGCAGCACGCACACCGGGCAGCCCGGACCATGGACGAATTCCACGAGGTCCGGCAGCAGGCATTCCAGCCCATAGCGGAAGATGGCGTGGGTATGCCCGCCGCACACCTCCATGATGGCGAACGGCCGGTCGCGGCCGCGTTCCAGCCGGACCGAGATGGCGCCGATCTCCTTCACCAGCGCCGAGGCGAGGGCGGGGTCGCGGAATTCGTCGACGTAGCGCATGGCCGTCTCCTCAGGCAGTGGTGGGGTGAAGATCGACGCTGCCTTTTGTCAGCGCTTCCATTTCCGCCGCCGCCTCGCCGATCTCGGTGAGCACCTTGAGGGTGGCGGCGGCCTCCTCCTCGTCGATGCGGCTCATGGCGAAGCCCACATGCACCAGCACCCACGCGCCCACGAGGTCGGACAGCGGCGCACCGGGCTCGGCGACGCACACCACATCCACGCTGCGGCGGACGCCGGAGACATCCACCACGCACAGCATGGCGTCCTCATCGGCGACGGCGACGATCTGACCGGGAATGCCGAGGCACATGGGAGTGCTCCTAAAGGGTCAAAATTCGGTGGAACCACGCCGCTTTCGCAACCGTCATGGCCGGGCTTGACAGCATTTGCCGATAAAAGGCGGTCATCCCGACCCCCTCAATGCGACTTGGAAAAGGCCCCGCCGCGGGAGATCCCGTAGCGGTCGAGTTTCGCCCGAAGTCCGACGCGGGAGAGGCCAAGCTCCTCCGCCGCGCGGCTCTTGTTCCAGCGGCAGCGCACCAGCGTCTCGGTGAGGATGGTGGCTTCCATGCGCTCCACCCGCTCCTTCAGCGGCCCGCCGTCGGGCAGGGAGATGGCCTGAGACGCCCCCGCCTCGGATGCGCGGGTCTCCACCGCCCGTGTCTCGGCGGCGGCGGCGCGCACCACGTGGGGCGACAGCAGGTCGGCGGAGAGCGTGTCGCGCTCGGCCAGCACCAGCATGCGCGTGATCTCGTTCTGCAGCTCGCGCACGTTGCCGGGCCAGTCATAGGCCTGCATGCAGGCGAGCGCTTCCTCGGTGAAGCCCTTGACGCGCTTGCCGTGGTGGGCGGAAAGCGCATCGAGGATGCTCTGGGCCAGCACCGGGATGTCGGGGCGCCGTTCGCGCAGGGCCGGCAGGGTCAGCACCATGGCGCACAGGCGGTAATAGAGATCCTCGCGGAAGCGGCCTCGCCCTACCTCGCCATAGAGATCGCGATGGGTGGCGGCGAGCACACGCACGTTGACCCGCTTGGATTCGTTGGAGCCCACCGGGCGGATCTCGCCCTCCTGCAGGAAGCGCAGCAGCTTCACCTGGAAGGCGGGGGACACATCACCGATCTCGTCGAGGAAGATGGTGCCGCCGTCCGCCTGGTCGAGCAGGCCGATGCGGGTGACGTGGGCGCCGGTGAACGACCCCTTCTTGTGGCCGAACAGCTCCGATTCCAGAAGCTCGTCCGGGATCGCCCCGCAATTGACGGCGAAGAACGGCCGGTCGGAGCGAAGGCTCGAATAATGGATGGCGCGGGCGAGCAGCTCCTTGCCGGTGCCGGTCTCGCCATGGACGAGCACCGGCACGTCGAAAGTCGCCACCTGCGCCGCCCGCAGGCACACCGCACTCAGCGCGCTGCCAGGGGCGCGGATGAGGGTGTCGAAATGGAAATTCTGCTTCACCCGCGCCTGCTGGGCGCCGAGCCGCGCCTCGGCGGTGACGGCGGTGAGCTTCATTTCCAGGTTCAGCCGCTCATGGTCGCGCTGGAGCTGGAACAGGTGGGCGGCGTTGCGCGCGGCCAGCAGCAATTGGTCCGGGTGCCACGGCTTGGGGATGAACTGGTAGATGCCGGCCTCGTTGATGGCGCCGATCATGTCCTGCGGCTCGGTATAGCCGGTGACGATGATGCGCAGGATATCCGGCCAGCGCTCGCGCACCTCGGTGAGCAGCGCGACGCCGGAGGTGTGCGGCATGCGCTGGTCGCAGAAGATCACCTGGATCCACTCGTTCTCGAGGATGCGCCGGGCCTCGTCCGCGTTGAGCGCGGTGAAGACGTCGAACTCCTCGTCGAGCACGCGGGCAATGACTTCCACCGAGCGCGGCTCGTCGTCCACCACGAGGATGGCGGGGCGGCGGTTCACCGCGCGCCTCCCGCCACCATGGCCGCGCGCAGGGCCTGCGCCTCGCGCTCGCGGGCGGCGGCGAGCGCGTCGAGGCGCTCCGCGCGGGCCTTCTCCAGCCACGCCAGCCAGCGGGTGAGCCCCACCTCGCCCCGCGCGGAGACGCGCAGGATGTCGGCCCGCGGGTTCACCCGGCGGATGTTGGCCTCGAGCTGCGCCATGTCGGCGTCCACATGCGGCGCAAGGTCCGCCTTGGTGATGAGGACGAGGTCGGCACCCTCGAAGATGTCAGGATATTTCAGCGGCTTGTCGTCGCCCTCCGCCACCGAGATGAGGGTGATGCGGGCCGTCTCTCCGAGGTCGAAGGCGGCGGGGCACACGAGGTTGCCCACATTCTCGATGAACAGCACGCCGCCGGGCGGCAGCGGCAGCTTTTCCACCGCGTGCCCCACCATGTGGGCGTCCAGGTGGCAGCCCTTGCCGGTGTTGATCTGCACCGCCGGCGCCCCGGCTGCACGGATGCGGGCGGCGTCGTTGTCGGTCTGCTGGTCGCCCTCGATGACGGCGGTGGGCAGGCGGCCGGCCAGCGCCTTCAGCGTCTCCACCAGGAGCGTGGTCTTGCCCGCGCCGGGGCCGGACAGCAGGTTCAGGGCGAGCAGGCCGCCGGCTTCGAAGCGGGCGCGGTTCTTCGCGGCGTAATCGTCGTTCTTCGCGAGGATGGAGGTCTCGATCTCCACCATGCGCGCCTGGGAAAGGCCCGGCGCATGGGCGCGGGCGGGGCCGGCGCCGTAGTCGAGGGTGTCGCCGGCGGGGTGGGCGTGGTCATGATCGTGGTGGTGATGGGCGTGCCCGTCACCATGATCGTGCCCGTGTCCGTGGCTGTGGCTGTGGGTGGTGCCGTCCGCGTGGGTATGGACATGGGCTTCGCCATGGCCGTGGGAATGGCCCTCGCCGTGCACGTGATCGTGCTCATGGCCGTGCTCATGGGGATGGGCATGGGCGTGTCCGCCCGTCGCATCGGAAATGGTGGCGCCGTCGCCGCTACAGCCGCAGACCGTGCACATCACAACACCTCCAGGTCCTTGATCTTCATGTCCGTGCCGCCATTGGGCACGAGGCGTTCCCCGCCGCATTTCGGGCAGGAGGCAAGGCGGTGGGAGAGCGCCACCGTCTCGCAGCAGTCGAAGCACCAGGCGCTGCCGTCCTCTTCCAGCACCACCAGCTCGGCGCCCTCGGCGAGGGAACCCCGCATCACCACATCAAAGCCGAAGCGCAGAGCCTCCACCTCGATGCCGGCGAAGCGGCCGATGGCAAGGCGCACGCGGGTGACGCGGGAGAAATTCTGCGCCTTCGCCGCCTCTTCCATGGCGGAAAGCAGGCTCTCGCACACGGCCATCTCATGCATGGGCAGCCTCCTCCGCATAGGACAAAGTGACCGGCACGCAGGGATTGATGGCCGACACCAGAAGCGGCGCCAGCCGCCGTGCCGTGGGGTCGGGTGTCAGCGCCGCGAAGGCGCGCTCCAGCAGGCCACCGGGAGCAAGGTTCCACGCGCTGGGGGAGAGGATGCGATAGGCAGCGACGCGCCCCGCCTCCAGCCGCACCCCATGGCCGAGCAGCCCGCGCGCGGCGGGCGCGATGCCGAAGCCGGCGGGCAGATCGTATGTCGGGACGGCGGAGGCCGGCTTCAACGCGGCGAGGCAATCCACCAGCCGGGCCAGCAGGCGCACGAACAGGCTCGGCCCCTCGCCAGCGAGGAGGGCGGAGACGAGCGGGGTGTGTGCGACACGGCCGAGGGCGCTGGTTTCGCGAAGTCCCTCGGCGCCCGGTGTCCGTGCCGGATCCAGCGCCGCCGCCACATCCTGCGCCGTCAGTTCCGGCAACCCTGCCCGACCCTCGGCGGGATCGACCTCGCGACGCATGTGGGCCAGGAGCCGGGCGGTGGGCGTGGTCGCCTCGCGAAGCCAGGAGTCCAGCTCGGCGCGCGAGAAGGAGGACAGGTCCGCCCCCTCCCCTACCAGGGCGGCGGCGAAATCCTCCGGGCGTCCCGGCCGGGCGAGCAGGCCCAGCGCGGCGCGGTCGGGGGCCTCGCCCAGCGCCTGCGGCCAGGTGTGGAGCATGGCGAGAGCGTGGTCACGCACGGTCTCTCGCGCCATGGCCGCCCCGTCCGCCGCCGCCGGCAGGCCCAGCGCGGTGGCAGCGGCGAAGCCGTGGGCGGCGCCGCACAGGTTGAAGACGAGGGGCGCGAGCCGCGCCGCCTCGTCCGGCGTACGCCCGACCAGCGCCTGTGCCGGGTCAGGCCCCGTCTCCCGCCCAAAGCGCCACATCCCCGCGCGCCCGTCGAGCGCGATGGTGAGGCGGCGGAGCGTGGCGGGAGCGTGGATCATGCGATGCCGTCCTGCGGGACTTCCGGGGCCACCCCTTGTACCGCGCGCGGGCCGAGGATCACGGCGCGGCGGGACATCTCAGGCGGCGGACCGGCGGGCCGGGGGGCGGGTTCCTCGGACGCGAGCGCGGCCGCTTCGGCCTGGGCGAGCGTTGCCGCCTCCTCTTCCGCGCGGCGGCGGATCTCGCCGGAGCGGGTGCCCTCCTCTCGGTTGGCGGCATCGAACAGGGCCGGCAGCACCGCCGCCGCCGTTTCCACCGCCTGCAGCATGGAGGAGAAATCGAACATGGGCGAGAACAGGGAACAGGCCTTGTAGGGCCCCGTCTCCGGCCGGTTGGCGGCGAGGAATTCATAAGAACCGGACGGGAAGGCGATCAGCTCCTTGTCGCCGGTCTTCAGGCCGCTCCAGTCATCCTGCGCGTTGGGCAGCAGCACCAGGTTCATGAACCAGGGCGTCACCAGCACGCCGAGCGCGCGGCCGTCATGGGCGCGGAAGCCCACGGCCTTCACCCCCAGGCTCTCGTTGACGAAGGGCACGCCCTTCATCTTGGCCGAATGGATCTCGCGGAACACCGCCTCGAACCGCCCCGGCATGTCCCGAAGCTGGGCTTCCAGATGGGGATCCGCCGCCACGGCCGCCGGGGCGGGGGCGAGCGCGGAGAGATCCGGCGCGCCGCCATCCAGCACCATGAACTGGTCGCGGGCGCCGTCGCACACCGGGCAGCGCCAATGCTCTGGCAGCGCGGTGAACGGCGTGCCGGCCGGGATCTGCCACGTCTCGCAGCCCTCGGCCGGGTCGTAGACGTGCCAGCACACCTTGCATTCCAGGCGCGCTGTAGGGGCAAGGCGCGCCTTGTCGCCCAGATAGGAGCCCTCGAAGAAGGCGTGGGAGGGGGAGGAGGTGGCGGACATGGCGCTCACCGGATCGCCGCCAGCACGTCGGCGAGGCGTTCGGCGCTGTCGGCGATGTCCTCGCGGGCGGCGCAGGCCACTTCCGGCACCTCGGTCACCTCGATAGTGTCGAGGATGAGCATGTCTTGCGAATTGAAGAAGCGCACCCGCCAGACGTTCCGCGTGGCGCAGGCGTCGATGCGGCAATTGCCATAGCCGCGCGAGAGCACGGTGGTTGCTCCCTGCCCCAGCCGCGCGTCCAGCATGGCGAGGTCTTCCGGCGTGTGGGGCAGCAGCGACAGGTTGATGACGTGGGGCAGATCCCCCGGCTGACGGGAGCGGGCGCGGTGGTCGATCTCCACCAGCAGGGCCGGGGCGTTGAAGATGCCGGGGGCCGGCGTGTCCAGCCCCTCAAGGTCGATGGCCGCGCCGGTGCCGAAGGCCCGCACCAGCGCGCCGCGCGGGAAGGCAGCCACCTCAATGCGGTCGGTACCGGCGGCACCCCGCAGGCGCCACACTCCGGCGAAGGTCGCCTCCTGGATCTCCATGGCCCGGGCATCGCCCAAGGCCGCCACCTTGATGGCCACCTCGCCTTCGCCCATGGCCTCGTCCACGAGGGCAATATTGTCCCGGTCGAGATGGGTCAGCGGGATGACATGGCTCGTCCCCGGCTCCCAGCTCCGGAGCGCCGCGATCACCTGTTCCAGCACGCCCAGTGCCGGGGCGAGGCGGTCCGGGTCCGCCACTTCCGGCAGATGGGCCTCGAAGATGCGCATGCCGGAGGGCAGCGGCAGATAGGCGAGACCCTCCTCGTCGCTGCCGGACTGGCTGCCGGGACCAAAACCGACGGGGGGCTGTGTGGCGAAGGGGGAAGAGGACATTCGGGGCGTGCCTTCTCGGGTTCTCGGCCTCAGTGGGTGGCGGCGGAGGGCGTCTTGAGCAGCGCGCCGAGGCGCTCGAGATATTCGTCCCAGTCGCGCATGCGGGAGATGGCACCCACCGGCAGGCCGGCGCGCACCACCACGATGGCCGGCAGGGCGAGGCTGAGGGCATCGCGCAAGGCCGCCTCCGTCTTCGGCCCCGCCACCGCGCCGCCGAGCACCGCCTCGCCGCCCAGCGCCTTCACCAGCTCGGGCAGCACCACGGCGATGTCCGGGCTTTCCAGATGCGCCTTGCCGTGGGCCGGCAGGAACAGGAAATGGTCGCGGGCATCGAGCCGCGCCGTGTCCTCGGGCGCTTCCAGATAGGGCCAGGCGCGCTCGGACACGAGCCGGCGCACCAGGGGATGCAGGTTGGGATCGGGGATCGCGGCCTCGGACATCAGGCTTCCTTTCGGCCGGCGGCATAGGCCGCGGCGAGATGGGGCGGCAAAGTGGGCTCGCGGTCGGCGAGGTCGGCGAAGGCGCGGTCAATGACTGCGGCATCCGCCTCCCCCGCCATGATGGCGGCGACGCCGGCGAGCGCCTCGGTGATGAGGCGCGCCTCGTCAGCGTCCAGCAGGCGACGGGCGGTGCCCTGGAAGACGAGCACATGGTCGCCGGTGCGCGCTTCGGGCACCAGGGCAAGATCCACCCGCTCGCGGGCGCCCTCGGCGCGGCACAGGGCGAAGCTGCCCTCCACCTCCTCGATGCGCATGGGCAGGCCGAGGCACATGGTTCAGCTCCGGGAGGTGGCGAGGACGCGGGGATCGCCGATGCGGCACGCCGCCTCCGCGCTCGGGCGCTCGCTTTCGTAGGACTGCCGGCCGACGGCGGCGGTGACGAGGCTGCCCTCTCCCGCGCGGGGCGCGGGCATCACGCCGAACTCGTCCTTCAGGATGTCGAGCACCTTGCGCGCCGCCGGCTCCACCTGCGCGGCGATGGTGGCGGTGAGGCCGCCCCCGTAATCGTCCAGCAGCTCGGGCTGCACGCCCACCAGCACGATGCGCGCGGGCGTCTTGCCGCGCAAAGCGAGCAGGCCGAGGATTTCCTGGAAGCCGGTCTGGTGCAGGCTCACCTTGCGGGCGGCGAGCACGGCGGGCACCTCACCATCGGCGAGGATATGGAGCGTGCCCGGAACGAGGCCGTAATCCACCGCATCCACGATGACGACGCCGTCCGCCTCTTCCAGATAGGGGAGCAGATAGAGGCCCTGGGTGCCGCCATCGAGCAGGGTGACGGTGTCGGGAAAGACATGGGAAGCGTCGAGCGCTTCCAGCACGCGGACGCCGAAGCCCTCGTCAGCCCACAAGATGTTGCCGATGCCGAGCACCAGAATGCGCGCAACTTGCCGATCGTCGTCCATGCGACGCATCCCTCCTGGCTAGCCTCCCACGGCGGTCTACCGCCGCCTGATTTTCGAGTTCCTCCAATTCAAGGAGCATGCCAGCCGTTCGCAATTCCGGACAAAGCGTTGATTCGGATCGTGGCGGCTGCATACCTCATACGTGGCTGGAGCATGACAAGTGGAACGATAATGGCATTTTGATCCAGAAATTGGAATTCTGATTTCCACTTTCCGCATGGCGGGATGCAATTTCACGCCACTCCGGACCAACGCGGTGGCCTGACCGAGCGGGACCATGCGACATCGCGGGCGACGGCGCAGGCCTCTCCGCCGACCCAAACGCGCGACGGCTCGCCAAACGAAAAGGGCGCGGCCGAGGCCGCGCCCTTTCCTTCCAAGCTGCTTCCGCCGCTCACTCCGGGTCGTCGTCCCGGAAGGTGCGGTGGCCGTTGGTGATGGCCGAGACCATGGTCTGGCGGGACATGATGTCCTCGCGGATCACCGAATAGACATGGATGATCACGAACAGGATAATCATCCACATGCCCAGGTGATGCAGCGTGTGCACCTGCATGGACCCGCCCAGCAGCGGCAGCACCCAGCCGAACAGCCGGTCCTGCCATGAGCCTGCTCCGGCCCCCTCCGAATAGAGGGCAAAGCCGGTGACGATCATGAAGGTCAGGCCCAGCACCATCACGAAAAACATGAAGACCTGGGCCAGCGGATTGTGCCCCACGAACTTCAGCGGGCGGGGCTTGAGGAACGCATACCACTTGATCTCGACGAAGAAGCCCCGCCAGAAGCTCTTGCGCCAGAACGGGAAGGTGAACAGCTCGCGGGAATACTTGTTGCCGAAGAAGGCCCAGATGATCCGCCCGAGGAAGCCCACGGCGAGGATATAGCCCGCCGAGAAGTGCACGAAGCGGATGGTGCCCATGAGGTAGTGGGAACTCGCCTCCCCCGACAGGGTCGGGAACGGCGAGCCGATGAAGTAGCCGGTGATGCACAGCACCACGATGGAAAGCGCATTCACCCAGTGCCAGAGGCGCACCGGCGCCTCGTACACATAGACGGTGGTCAGCTTCTTTCCACCGGCCGCCGCCTTGGCAACCGGGGAAACAGGGGCCGCCGGAGGCGCGGCGCCGGACAGTGAGGTCTCGCTCATGGCATCCCTCCCTCAGCGGACGGTGACGCGGGCGAGTTCCTCGCCGCCTTCGGACATGACATGGGTGGAGCAGGCCAGGCACGGGTCGAACGAGTGCAGGGTGCGCAGGATCTCCACCGGCTCCTCGGGGCGCTGCATGGGCGTGTTCATGAGGGAGGCCTCGAACGCGCCGATATTGCCCTTGGGATCGCGCGGCCCGCCGTTCCAGGTGGTGGGCACCACGCACTGGTAGTTCTCGATCCGCCCGTCCTTGATCTTGATCCAGTGGCCGAGGCCGCCGCGCGGCGCCGCCACCGTACCCACGCCCTTGGCCTCCTTCGGCCAGGTCGAGGGGTCCCACTTCTCCATGTTGGCGGTGGAGGTGTCGCCGGCCTTGATGTTGGCGATGAGGTGGTCGAAATCATCCAGGAACATCTTGGCGCAGTAGTGGGCCTCCAGCGCGCGGGCGAGGGTGCGCCCGATGGTGGAGGGCAGCGCCTGCTTTGCGGTCAGCTGGGTGCCGGCCAAGGTGTTGAACTGGCCCAGAGCCTCGTCCACCTGCCCCTTCACATAGTCGACGCCCTGGGCATAGGCGAGGATGTAGCGGGCGAGCGGACCCACCTCCACCGCATTGCCCTTCCAGCGCGGTGCCTTGATCCAGGAATACTTCGCGTTCTCGTCCACCGCCTCGATATTGGTGCGGGTGCCCTTGGCATTGGGGCCGAGCACATACTGGGGATCGGTGATGCCGTCCCACGGATGCAGGCCCTTGTCCTTGTTCGCATCGCCGTAGGTGTACCAGGAGTGCGCCACGAATTCCTGCACCTCGTCCGGATTGCGCGGATCGATGGGGTGCACCTCGTTCCAGTTGCCGTTGAGGATGACGCCGCCGGGCAGGCGGTCGGTCTTCTTCTGGCCCTGGATGGCTTCGTAGTCGCCGTAATCCATTACGTTCTGGCCGGAGAGGCCGCCGCCATAGAGCCAGCCCTTGTAGAAGCTGGCGATGGCGATCACGTCCGGCACATAGACGTTCTGGGAGAACTCGAAGGCTTCCTGAAGCTTCAGCTTCACGAAGTTCAGCCGCTCCATGTTGAGCGGAGCGCCGGCGGCCAGGTCGCCGTCCATATTGATGGCGCAGGGCACGCCGCCAACCAGGTAGTTCGGATGCGGGTTCTTGCCGCCGAAGATGGTGTGGACCTTCACGATCTCTTTCTGGAAGTCGAGCGCTTCCAGATAGTGCGTCACCGCCAGCAGGTCCGCCTCGGGAGGCAGGAGATAGGCCGGATTGTCCCAATAGCCGTTCTTGAAGATGCCGAGCTGTCCGCTCTCCACGAACTTCTTCAGCCGGTTCTGCACGTCGCGGAAATAGCCCGGTGAGGACTTGGAATGCGCCGAGATGGACTGCTGCAGGACGCTCGTCGCCTTCGGGTCCGCCTTGAGCGCGTTGACCGGGTTCACCCAGTCCAGCGCATGCAGGTGGTAGAAATGGACCACATGGTCATGCCACTGCAGCACCTTGGCCATGATCTCGCGGATCAGGAAGGCATTGTTCGGGATCTTGATCTGCAGCGCGTCTTCCACCGCGCGCACGGAGGTCAGCGCGTGGCAACCGGTGCACACGCCGCAGATGCGCTCCACGAAGGCCCAGGCGTCGCGCGGGTCGCGGCCCTTCAGGATCACTTCCAGCCCGCGCCACATGGTGCCGGTGGAGACCGCGTTGCGGATGATGTTGTTGGAATCGACATTCACCTCGCAGCGCATGTGGCCTTCGATGCGGGTGACCGGATCGACCACGATGCGCTTGCCGGAGGTGTCGAGGGAAAAGCCATTCGGCGTCTGGATGGTCACTTCTCGCCTCCCGTCGCGCCCGTGTCAGCGCCGTTGTCCGTATTCTTGTGCTGGGCGCGCTTGAGCGCACTCACCGCCGCGTGAACCGCGACCCCCGCGCCCACCGCGCCGGCGGCGATGAGGCCCACCTGGTCGGCGTTGGATTCAATGCCGAAGCCGGCGTTCTTCAGGTCGGACAGGCGCGCGTACCAGGAGCCCTTGTCCCAGAAGCCGTCTTCCGAGCAGCCGATGCAGCCGTGGCCGGCCTGGATGGGGAAGGACACGCCGTCGTTCCAGCGCACGGTGGAGCAGGCGTTGTAGGTGGTGGGACCCTTGCAGCCCACCTTGTAGAGGCAGTAGCCCTTGCGCGCGCCCTCGTCGTCGAAGCTCTCCACATACTGGCCGGCGTCGAAGTGGGGACGGCGGTAGCACTTGTCGTGGATGCGCTGGGAATAGAACATCTTGGGCCGCCCCTGCCGGTCGAGGTCGGGCAGGCGGTCGAAGGTGAGCATGTAGGTGATGACGCCGGTCATCACCTCGGCGATGGGCGGGCAGCCCGGCACCTTGATGATGGGCTTATCGAAGATCACCTCATGCACCGGAGTGGCGCGGGTGGGGTTGGGGCGCGCCGCCTGCACGCAGCCATAGGAGGCGCAGGAGCCCCAGGAGATGATGGCTTTCGCGTCCTTCGCCACCTTCTTCAGCTGGTCCACGAAGGGCTTGCCGCCGATGATGCAATACATGCCATCCTCGTTCAGCGGCGGATTGCCTTCCACCGCGAGGATGTAGTTGCCCTTGTACTTCTCCATCACCTCGTCGAGGATCGCTTCCGCCTGGTGGCCGGCGGAGGCCATGAGGGTGTCGTCATAATCCAGCGAGATCATGCTCAGCACCACATCCTTGGCCAAGGGATGGGCCGAGCGGATGAAGCTTTCCGAGCAGCAGGTGCATTCCAGCCCGTGGAGCCACAGCACCGGGGTGCGCGGCTTGGTCTCCATGGCCTCGGCGATCTGCGGCGCGAACTCCGGCCCGAGGCCGAGGGCCGCGGCGGTGAGCGAGCAGTATTTCAGGAACGAGCGGCGGGTGATGCCCTGCCGCCGCATGACTTCATAGAACGTCTCGAGGGCCATCCGGCGCTCCCCCTTGGCTGACCACCCCACCGGCGTCGAGGCCGGGGGATTGGGAGGGGTTCAGCAAGGGGTGTGCCAGAGGGGGAGTGCGAGGGATTTCAGGGAGTTGGGGCGGAAGTGGTGCTGGGTGGGGTGGATGGGGGGTGAGCGGTTTGAGGGGTGGGGTGGAAAGGGGGTTGTCGGGTGACCGCTAGCCCTGCCAGAGCGATTCCGCCTTTGGAATGGCGCACTTTAGCGCAAAAGCATACGGACGATTTTCAAAAAAGTTAACAATGAGGGTAAAAATAGCAAAATCATTCCACCACCAAAAAGCGCCGAAGCTGCCAATCGCATCCACTTGCGTGACAAATTTAACGCATCATAATAATTCTTCAGAATTGCAGTATTATCTATTGGAGCGATATAATTTATATGATCGTCAACTTTGCTAAGTATATATTCACTCTGTCTTGATATATCTTCATTCATAACGAATTTAAGTTCTTTATCGAGATACTTGATAACGTCACCATATTTTTTAATCTCCTGCGGACAATAGGCCGTGTATAATATTGATCCCATGCCGAAAATGACAGATCCAAAGTATATACAATACAGACCAAAAGTCGGCGCAATGTCCGCACGTATTCCGATCAATGCAGAACTAAATATTCCTTTTGCGATTGTAAGAGCATATTCATTTAGAATCAAAATATAGGAAATGAAAGGTGCGAAAGCTAGGATTCGCGACGGCGCGGAATTTCCGATGGTTCTCAATTGCTCCCAGTTCGGTATTTTCTCTAGGAGATTCATTTCATTATTTCATCAATGAGAGATTGCAGGTTATTTGGCTGAAGAGCCCAGCGATATGCAGGATGAATCTCCCAGCTGTAGCCAAAATCATTGAACTCATTTGCTAAAAAGCGACCTTGGTCAAAGTACTTACGATCTATAATACCATTTTTATTGGCCTTTCGTGCTGTAATGAAGTCAATTTTGTACAAAAAATGCATCAATGACTTCGCGGTTACGCTTGACCCATCTTTAAATCTAAATCGATTCTGCATCATTATATGATTTAATTTCGCGGAAAGCTCAGGTGTGCTAAATAAATAGTTATCACTCGTACGCCTCTCCTTTTTGTTTGGCTTCATGGATAGTAGTAGGCGCTCAATGTCGGGAAACTCGCTTTTAAACTCGTTAACTATATCTTGAAGCCTCTCTTGGGAATAAGTCTCAAATATGCTCTCAAGGTCAGTCGATGATATTATCGCTGATTTGTTGTTTCCAGCCCTCTTGGCGGAGAGCCGAAACAATTTTATAAGATCTCGAGGCCTCGCTCTCGTCAAAGACAAAAGAATGTTGTGAATGGGACGGTTGTCCCAGCGGCCCCGCCCCTTGAATGATGGAGTTATAACCCTTGATAGAATTAGGTCGGTAATTTGTGATTGTTGAAATGTATCGATCTGTTCATCGGAATATTCTAGTTTGAAAAATGTAACAATTCTCTTGGCCGCAACCCTCAGAAGTTCGTCGTTCGTCCACTTGAGCCAAATAATGTTGCTTTCAATTTTATCTGTAGATTCATCAGACGTGCGGACCAAAAAATACACATCCGTTCTAAGTCCAATTCTGAACCGAATACGTCGCTCAATACCACCAATGTCACGGACGGCATTGAGCAGCGCGGATATATTCCGTATATCTTGTTGACTAGCGGACCACCCTCGATCGATGTCGTCAATGTATACATTAACAGATGCATTATCCCTGTTATGGAAATCTTTATGCTCTGGAATAGAGACAACAAGGGAGATTAGATCCTTTATCCTAGCGCTCTCAAGTTCTGGGGCCTTCTCAAGGGCCATTTTATCATAAAATGAATTGATAACTTCAACCAAAATTCCTCTCTTCCATACTTCAATTCTTTTAATAAAGTCATTCGAACTCTCGGCTGGTGTATTGAGACTGGTTAGATCGCTTGGCTTAAGCCAAGATGCCGCAATTCCATGCTCTTGGTCGGCCAGATATGCCCGCTTCAAAAGCGCACTCTTGCCAACCCCTTTATGCCCAACCAATACCCTAATGGGGAGATCTGCGGTCAGCGAATTGTACGCGTTGTTGTAGTAAAAATATTCCTTAAGTCGATTGGTTTGTTCACTTTCAGCATCATCGGCCCCAAAAAGCTGTTCAATCGTAGCGTCGTCGAACTGAAACATAATTTACCCTCGATGCTTCAAGCGGCAGACCCGTAGCTGTAGAACGCTCACGCGAAACGTTTCGAACGTGGGGCATCGGATACGGCTATCAGAAGAGACAATAACGGGACCATGTGTTGGTGATCAAGTGAGTCCCCTCGCATCCCACCCCCCTCCCCTGCCACATCGCCCTCGGAAGGTTGGCGGTGGACGAGCCCCTCGCCAACCGGGTCAGGTCTGGGCGAAAGCAGCCCCAACCAGCCCGGCTCCGGTCTTCGTCCGTCCCTATTCCCTCACATAAGCGCCTGCCCCCTGCCGATGGATGCTCCGGTCAAGCCGGAGCATGACGGCGGTTTGGGGTGGAGAGCGCGGCACGAGCGCAGGGGGAACGTACCAATGACGGCGCTTTCTCCCCAACGTCGCCCTCCGGCTTGGCCGGAGGGTCCATCGCCCCGCCGGGCACCGCGCTGGGCGGGACCATGCTTCAGCCAAGCGCGATCTCGTCGAACAGGTCCCGCCATTCGGGATTGTGCTTCTCCACCAGATCGATCTTCCATTGCCGCAGCCATGCCTTCAGCCGCTTCTCGCGCTGAATGGCGGCCATCGCCGTCTCGTGGATCTTGAACCAGACGAGGCGCTGGATATGGTAGCGGCTGGTGAAGCCGGGTCTGGTTCCAAGCCGGTGCTCGAACACGCGGCGCGTCAGGTCATTGGTCACGCCCACATAGAGCGTCCCGCGGGGCTTGCTGGCGAGGAGATAGACGAAGTAGCGCCGCTCCATGCTCAATCTCCGCTGCAGTGGCGGCTACATTGCACCTTGAGCCGGCCGCTTCGCCAGCGGTCCCATGGATGCTCCGGTCAAGCCGGAGCATGACGACTTTTGAGGTAGACACGCGGCTTTGGCGCCCCCTTGCATCCCTCCCCCGCCCCTGCCATATAACCCGCGGGAGGTTGGCGGTGGACGAGCCACTCGCCAACCGGGTCAGGTCCGGAAGGAAGCAGCCCCAACGAGCCCGACTCGGGTCTTCGTCCAGCCTCCCACCTCTCGATCCTCGCATCGCAAGGTCCCGCCCGCAGCGCCGTCCCGGTGCGCGGGGGGTCTTTGGCGTGAGGAGTCTGGGCGTTACGGCTTGGGCGTTGCGACTCGGGCGTTGGCGCTTCCCCGCCCCGCCTCCCCTCGCCCTGTGAATTGCCGCGCCCCGGTCGCAATCCGGTTCGGATTTGGGGATAAGACAAGCCACCGTTCCAAGGAGGCTCCCATGTGGGTCGTCGTCGTCCTCGTCCTCAGCGCCCTCGTCAAGCCGGAAGCGGTGGTCAACCGCGACACTTCCTATCCCACCGAGGAGGCCTGCAAGGCCGCCATCGCAAAGAACGTGCCCGCCCGGCTCGATGCCAAGCACAAGGAAGCCGTGGCCGAGGGTTACCGTCGCTACGTCTGCATCCGCGTCCCCGCCGCGGAAGCCCCCAAGGCCGACGCGCCGAAGGCGGATGCCCCGAAGACCGAGGCCCCCAAGGCCAAGTGAGGCGCCGTAGGCCCGTTGCATAAGCGCGGCCGGCGGCGTTTTGCCGGCCCGCCCATCGACGCGGGCGACCGCGATGCTATGTATGGGGCAGGTGCATCCTAGGGCAGGCACCCCCTGCACATCCCCAAAGGCAGCTTCATGAGCGAGGACACCCACGCGCACCAGGACGATGACGGGCCGAATCCGGGGCTAGGCCTCGACCTCGGCGCCCCGTCCGCCCCCGCGCGTCCGGCTCCGCCCCCGGAGGCCCCCGCCGCCTATCGGGTGCTGGCACGCAAATACCGCCCGCAGAATTTCACGGACCTCATCGGCCAGGAGGCCATGGTCCGCACCCTGCGGAATGCCTTCTCCTCCGGGCGCATCGCGCAGGCCTATATCCTCACCGGCGTGCGCGGCGTGGGCAAGACCACCACCGCGCGCATCCTCGCCCGCGCGCTGAACTACGAGCCAATGGATGGCAGCGCCGGCGGGCCCAGCCTCGATCTCTCGGTCATGGGCAAGCAGTGCCGCGACATCATCGAATCCCGCCATGTGGACGTGATGGAGATGGATGCGGCGTCCAATACCTCCATCAACGACATCCGCGAGATCATCGAGAGCGCCCGCTACCGCCCGGTGATGGCGCGCTACAAGGTCTACATCATCGACGAAGTGCACATGCTCTCCACGGCGGCCTTCAACGGCCTGTTGAAGACGCTGGAAGAGCCGCCGGAGCATGTGAAGTTCATCTTCGCCACCACCGAGATCCGCAAGGTGCCGGTCACCGTGCTGTCGCGCTGCCAGCGCTTCGACCTGCGGCGCGTGGAGGCCGGCGAGCTGGCGGCGCACCTCGCCGGCATCTGCGCCAAGGAAGGCGTCACCATCGAGCCGGAGGCGCTCGCCATCGTGGCGCGGGCGGCGGAAGGCTCGGTGCGCGACAGCCTCTCCCTGCTCGACCAGGCCATCGCCCATGGCGGCGGCGCGGTGGGCGCGGAAGAGGTGCGGCGGCTGCTGGGCCTTGCCGACAAGGGCCGCGTCATCGACCTGTTCGAGGCGCTGATGAAGGGCGAGATGGCCCGCGCGCTCGCTGAATTCCGTGATCAGTATGATGCCGGCGCCGATCCGGCGGTGATCCTCACGGATCTGGCCGAATTCACCCATCTGGTCACCCGCCTCAAGATCATGCCCGACGCGGCGCAAGATGCAGCCCTCGTGGAAGCCGAACGGGTGCGCGGGTTGGAGATGGCGCAGGGCCTGTCCATGCGGGTGCTGGCGCGGGCGTGGCAGATGCTCACCAAGGGCATCGGCGAGGTGCAGCAGGCTCCCAAGCCCGCCCAGGCGGCGGAAATGGCGCTGGTGCGCCTCGGCTACGCCACCGATCTGCCCACCCCGGACGAAGCCCTGCGGCGCCTGAAAGGCCAGCCTGTTACCGACGCCCCGGCTCCGCCCTCCGCCCCCTCTGGCGGCGGCGGTGGAGGCGGCGGCGGCGGTGCACGGCTGTCCCTCGCTCCCCGTCCCGTCGAGGCCCGGCCGCAGATGCGGCCCGCGCCGGTGGCGGCCGTGGCGGCTCCGGCGGCGGGTCCCCGCCTCGCCAGCCTTGCCGACGTGGCGCAGTACGTTGCTGCCAAGCGCGATCTGGCCCTGAAGCACGCGGTCGAGACATCGCTGCGTCCGGTGCATGTGGAGGAGGGCCGCATCGAGGTGGCGCTGGTACCCGGCGCTCCCGCCAGCGTCATTCAGGACCTCTCCCGCAAGCTCTCGGACTGGACCGGCCGGCGCTGGCTGGTCTCCGTCTCCTCGCAGGCGGGCGGACCGACCTTGGCGGAGGAGAATGCGGCAGTGAAGGCCGAGCGGGAGGAGGGCATCAAGGCCCATCCGCTGGTGGCCGCCGTGCTCGCCCGCTTCCCCGGCGCCGAGGTGGTTGACGTGCGGACCCGCGAGGAAGCGCCCATCGACACCGAGGTGCTCGCCCCCTCGGAAGAAGACCTTTATGCCGGCCCCGGGGCCGACGACGAACTCGAATATTGATCGGTCCGCGCGGCGCCGAGCGCCGCCGCGCGCCATGACAGGGAGATGAAGTCCATGCGCGACCTGATGGGGATGATGAAGCAGGCCAAGGAGCTTCAGGACCGCATGCAGCAGATGCAGGCGGAACTGGAGCAGGTCGAGGTGGAAGGCGCCTCCGGCGGCGGCCTGGTCACCGTGCGCGTCACCGCCAAGGGCGAATGCAAGGCCGTGCGCATCGACCCCTCCCTCGTGAAGCCCGATGAGGTGGAGATCCTGGAAGACCTCCTCGTCGCCGCCCTGGGCGATGCTCGCGTCAAGGCCGAGCGGGTGATGCAGGAGAAGATGAAGAGCCTCACCGGCGGCCTTGCCCTGCCGCCGGGCCTGAACCTGTTCTGACAGACTGATCAAGCATTCCCAGGATGGGCGCTCGTTACCCCATCCTGAACTTTAGCGCCGTCATGGCCGGGCTTGTCCCGGCCATCCACTCGGAGAGGCTGGGAAATACTTTCACATCCTGTCCCAAGCGGTTCGGCGTAGATGCCCGGGACAAGCCCGGCCATGACGGGAGTGATCGCAGCTCCGAGACGCTTTTCCACCGCGGACGGCGGGGCCTGGTTACCGCATCGTGACAGCGTCCCGTTGGTCCGGTATGGGGCGTGCCCCGATTCCGAAGGAGAGCCCATGGCTGCCGCCGCACCGCAGGGAATGAGCGAGACCATCGCCCGCATCATCGCCGCCGAGATCAGCGCCCGGCCGGCGCAGGTCAGCGCGGCCGTGTCCCTCATCGACGAAGGCGCCACGGTTCCCTTCATCGCCCGCTACCGCAAGGAGGTCACGGGCGGCCTCGACGACACCCAGCTGCGCACCCTGGAAGAACGCCTGTCCTACCTGCGCGAGCTGGAGGCGCGGCGCGCCGCCGTGCTGTCCTCCATCGACGGGCAGGGCAAGCTTTCCGACGAATTGCGCGGCAAGATCGACGCCGCCACCACCAAGGCGGAGCTGGAGGACCTCTACCTCCCCTACAAGCCTAAGCGACGCACCAAGGCGGAGATCGCCCGCGAGAAGGGGCTGGGGCCGCTGGCCGAGGCCCTCCTCGCCGACCGGTCCGTCGCCCCCGCCGAGCGCGCGGCGGCGTACCTCAACGAGCAGGTGGTAGACATCAAGGCGGCGCTGGACGGCGCCCGCGACATCCTGGTGGAGACTTTCGCGGAGAATGCGGAACTGGTGGGCCGCCTGCGCGCGCATCTGAAGGCCAATGCCGTGCTTAAGGCCAGGGTGGCCGAGGGCAAGGAGGAGGCGGGCGCCAAGTTCCGTGACTATTTCGACCATTCGGAAAAATGGGCCACCGCCCCCAGCCACCGCGTGCTCGCCATGCTGCGCGGCCGCAACGAAGAGACGCTGACGCTGGACCTGGTGGTGGACGAGGACGCCACCACCCCGGTGAAGCCCGCCGAGCGCATCGTGGCGGAAGCCTTCGCCATTCCTCTGGCCAACGGCGCGCCCGCCGATGGCTTCCTGCTGGAGGTGGCCCGCTGGGCATGGCGGGTGAAGCTCTCGCTCCACCTCACCGTGGAACTGATGGGCGAGATGCGCGAGCGGGCGGAGGAAGAAGCCATCCGCGTGTTCGCCCGCAACCTCAAGGACCTGCTGCTGGCCGCCCCCGCCGGATCGCGCGCCACCATGGGGCTCGACCCCGGCATCCGCACCGGCGTGAAGGTGGCGGTGGTGGACGGCACCGGCAAGCTCATTGCCACCTCTACCGTCTATCCCTTCCAGCCGCGCAACGACGTGCAGGGGGCGAGCGCCACGCTGGCCCATCTCATCCGGCAGCACAAGGTGGAGCTGATCGCCATCGGCAACGGCACCGCGAGCCGCGAGACCGACAAGCTGGTGGCGGATCTCCTTGGCATGCTGCCGCCACCCCACCCCATCAAGGTGGTGGTGAGCGAGGCCGGCGCCTCGGTCTATTCCGCCTCCGCCACCGCCGCGGCCGAAATGCCGGACATCGACGTGTCGATCCGCGGCGCCGTCTCCATCGCCCGCCGCCTGCAGGACCCGCTGGCGGAGTTGGTGAAGATCGAGCCCAAGGCCATCGGGGTGGGCCAATACCAGCACGACGTGGATCAGGCCCGCCTCGCCAAGGCCCTCGACGCGGTGGTGGAGGATGCGGTGAACGCCGTGGGCGTGGATCTCAACACCGCCTCCGCCTCGCTGCTGGCGCGGGTGTCGGGCCTCGGCGCCTCGCTGGCGGAGGCCATCGTGGCCCATCGCAATACGGTGGGGCCGTTCAAGACCCGCAAGGAGTTGCTGAAGGTTGCGCGCCTCGGGCCAAGGACGTTCGAGCTGTCCGCGGGCTTCCTGCGCATCGCCGAGGGGACCGAGCCGCTGGATGCCTCCGCCGTGCATCCGGAAGCCTATGACCTCGCCAAGAAGATCGTCGCCGCCTGTGGGCGAGACGTGCGCGCCCTCATGGGCGACACGGCGGCGCTGAAGGCGCTGGACCCGCGTGCCTTCGTGGACGAGCGCTTCGGCCTGCCCACGGTGCGCGACATTCTCAGCGAGCTGGAGAAACCCGGCCGCGACCCTCGCCCGCAGTTCAAGACCGCCACCTTCGCCGAGGGGGTCAACGAGATGAGCGACCTCAAGCCCGGCATGGTTCTGGAAGGCACGGTGACCAATGTGGCCGCCTTTGGCGCCTTCGTGGACATCGGCGTGCACCAGGACGGGCTGGTCCACGTCTCGGCGCTGGCCGACCGGTTCGTGAAGGACCCCCACGAGGTGGTGAAGGCCGGCGACGTGGTGAAGGTGCGGGTGGTGGAAGTGGATGTGAAGCGCAAGCGCATCGCCCTCTCCATGCGCAAGGACGATGCGGGCGGGCGGCCCCCCGCCGGCCGTCCCCAGGACCAGCGCCCGAATGAGCCGCGCCAGAACGACGCCCGCCGGAGCCCACCGCCGAAGGACAAGCCCGCCCAGGGCGCGTTCGGCGCTGCCCTCGCCGACGCCCTGCGGCGCAAGGGCCAGTAGGTCCGCAAACGAAAAGGCCGGGCAATGCCCGGCCTTTCAACGACCTGACGGTTCACTGCCGCCTCAGCGGCCCGCATGCACCCGCGCCAGCCGCGGCACCAGACGGGTGAGGCGGATGCGACGGCCGCGCGGCGGCTCGTCCTTGTCGCTCATGAGCATCACGGCAAAGCCCATCTGCACGCTGCCGAAGGTCACGCCGAGTGCCAGGGTAAGCACGATGAGCGCCAGCGGGCCATCGGGAGAGGTGGCGAACAGGGTGCCCAGATGCGCCACGTCGAAGGCAGCGAGAAGCGCGACGAAGACGGCGGCCACGCCGACGCCGATCACCGCGTGCCGCATCAGGAAACGAACGAGAAATGGCATCGCGAGGCCTCCCCTCCTGAGCCCATGACTTGGAACGACCAAGCGGGCTTGGGGTTTCCGTACCGAAAATGGTCTCACGCGCCTTTGATGGCGGCAAGGGCCCCCCTGCCGTCACAAAGTCGCAGGACACGCCATATCAAGGCGAAACAGTCAAGGCGGCGCCATCAAGGTGCCGGGGCGCCAAGGCGTCCAGGATCACGTCGTATCCGGCGTCACTGAAGAAGGCGTCGGCGTAATAACAACGGGAGGCAGCACATGACGAAGCACGACAAGGCCCACCGCCTGGTGGTGGTCTGCGATGGTGCCAAGGCCATCCTTCTGGCCGATGCCGGCACCGCCCTCGTCCCGCAGCTCAGCGTCCTCGAAAGCTACGACGAACCCCATCCCGGCACCGCCGCCCTCGGCACCGACCGGCCCGGCCGGGTCCATGAATCCGCCACCACCGCGCGCAGCGCCATGGAGGAGACTGATCTGCACGCGCAGGCGGAAGCCGCGTTTCTCGGCCGCGTGGCCGCCCGGCTCGGCGTGATGGTGGAGGCCGGCACGGCGCCCGAGCGCATCCTCCTGGTGGCTCCGCCGCGGGCCCTCGGCACCCTGCGCGGCGCGCTGAGCGCCAAGGTTAAGGGCCGCGTGGACGGGGAAATCGCCAAGGACCTCGTCATGCTGCCGGTGGAGGAGATCAGCCGCCACATCGTGAGCTGAGCCATAGCCGCAGCTTGGGAATCTCGGGAAACGATCCGTCCCGGCACCGCGTTCGAATAAGTTCGAACGCGAAAGGTGGCCCATGTCGCTGATCCAATCGAGATCCTTTTCCCCCTGCGCCGTCTCGCGGCTGAGGCTCCTCGCCTGCCTTGCACTGGTGGGGGTGGTTGCGGCGGTGGGCGGCGCCGTCACGGCCCCCGCCATTCCCGCTTGGTATCAGGGTCTTCACAAGCCGGCGTGGACCCCGCCCAACGCGGCGTTTCCCATCGCCTGGACCATCCTCTACATCCTGATGGCGCTGTCGCTCTGGCGGCTGTGGGACAAGGTCGCCCCGTCGCCGGCGCGGCGCACCGCCATCGGCCTGTTCCTCGCCCAGCTGGCGCTCAATGCACTTTGGTCGCCCGTCTTCTTCGGGCTGCACGCGCCGGTGGCGGGGCTCGTCATCATCCTCGCTCTCATCGTCGTTCTGGCCCTCGCAGTGCGGGCCGCCTTCCGGGTGGACCGCGCGGCGGGAGGGCTGCTGGTGCCCTATCTCGCCTGGGTGTGCTACGCCTCCACCCTGAATGCAGCTATCGTCTTCCTCAACTGACGCGGCCCTACCGCGTCCCCGAGGTCTGCCCCATGCTCCACTGGTCCATCTATCTCTTCATCCCGCTGGCTCTGGCCCTGGTGGCAGGGGTTCTGATCCTCGGCCTGTTCAATGTCGCCTCGGGCGGCTCGCCCCAACGGTCCCAGCGGCTGATGCAGTTGCGCGTGCTGTTCCAGTTCGGCGCCATCATCCTGGTGATGATCACCATCTTCGCCATGGGGCGGTGAGCTGGGTCGGCACGCTCGGACGCTGAGAGGAACTGCAGCCAGATGGTGAAGCTGAACAAGATCTACACGCGCACCGGCGACGACGGCACAACTGGCCTTGGCACCGGCGCGCGGGTACCCAAATACGACCTGCGCGTAGACGCCTACGGCGCGGTGGACGAGACCAACGCCGCCATCGGCCTCGCCCGCCTGCATCTTTCGGGCGAAGTGGTGCTCGATGCCATGCTCATGCGTGTGCAGAATGATCTGTTCGATCTCGGCGCCGACCTGTGCGTGCCCCCCAAGGCGGACGAGGCGGCGGGCGCGGCGCTGCGTGTCATTCCAGCGCAGGTGAGCCGGCTGGAAAGCGACATCGACCTGCTGAATGCCGAGCTGTCGCCCCTCACCTCCTTCATCCTGCCGGCGGGATCGCCGGCATCCGCCCACCTGCATTTCGCCCGCACCGTCTGCCGGCGCGCCGAGCGCATCATGGTGGAGTTGTCGCACCAGCCGGACGAGAGCGTGGGCGGGCCGGCCATCCACTATGTGAACCGCCTGTCGGACCTGCTGTTCGTGGCCGGCCGCTACGCCAACGCCCGCGGCGCCGCCGACGTGCTCTGGGTGCCGGGAGCCAGCCGCACCTGACGCCGAGCCGGACCCACGAGACGGCCTCCAAGCAAGTGATGAGAGCGCACCCTCCGCCCACCGGCGGGGTGGCGCGTCCCGGATCGTCACTCCGGCGCATTTTCTTCGCGCGGTCCGCTGCCCCCTCCACCCGAAAATACTCTAGGCTTCCGGCCATGGGCGCGCACAGGGCGCCCGTGGAAGACCCTGGACCATGTTCCTCCCCATCGCCGACGCCAACCCGCTGGAGCATGTGCGGCACGCCTACGTCACCTGGGCGCTGCTGGCGCTCAACCTGTTCGTGTTCCTGGCGCTCCAGCACGGCGCCTTCGGCGCGGTGAGCGAGGCCGGCACCCTCGCCTTCGGCACCATTCCGGCGGTGGTGACGGGCGAGGCGGTGCTGCCGGAAGGCTATGCGCGCATTCCCGCGCCCTTCAGCCTCGTCACCTACATGTTCCTGCACGGCGGCTGGCTGCACCTCATCGGCAACATGACGTTCCTGTTCGTGTTCGGCGACAATGTGGAAGACGCGCTTGGCCACGTCCGCTTCCTCGCCTTCTACCTGTTGTGCGGCGCCCTGGCGGCGAGCGCCCACGTGCTGGCGAACCCCGCCTCGGAAGCGCCTCTGGTGGGAGCGTCGGGCGCGGTGGCAGGGGTGATCGCCGCCTATCTGGTGCTGCACCCCAATATCCGCCTGTGGGCGCTGGTGCTCATGAAGATCCCGCTGCGCGTGCCGGCCTATTGGGCCATCGGCGCGTGGTTCACCCTCCAGATCTGGCAGATCCTGGTGAGCCAAGACCAGGACACCGCATGGTGGGCCCATGTGGGCGGCTTCGTTGCCGGAGCGCTGCTGGTGACCGTGATGCGCCGGCCGGGGGTGGCGCTGCTGGATACCGACCCCTCCGGAGTGCCGAGCCGGCAGGCGCCGCGCAAGAACGAGCCGTAGAAGATCTGCAAGTCCAACTTTAGCAGACCTTGAAAGCGCGAGCGTTGACACACTTTCTGGCCCCTCCTACGTTGCCGGCCCGCACAAAATGCTGCAATGCAGGGACGACGCGGAAGACTGGAAGACCGGTGCGATTTTTCGACTGCCGGTCGATATTTCGGGAACGGGGAGCACGCCTCTATGAAGATCCTGGTGCCCGTTAAGCGGGTGGTGGATTACAACGTGAAGGTCCGGGTGAAATCGGACGGGTCGGGCGTAGAGCTCGCCAACGTCAAGATGTCCATGAACCCGTTCGACGAGATCGCGGTAGAAGAGGCGCTGCGCCTGAAGGAAGCCGGCAAGGCCACCGAGGTGATCGCCGTCTCCATCGGCCCGGCGCAGGCCTCCGAGACCCTGCGCACCGCCCTCGCCATGGGCGCCGACCGCGGCATCCTGGTGAAGGTGGACGGGGTGGTGGAGCCCCTCGCCGTCGCCAAGATCCTCAAGGGCGTGGTGGGCGAGGAAACCCCCGGCCTCGTCATCCTCGGCAAGCAGGCCATCGACGACGACTGCAACCAGACCGGCCAGATGCTGGCCGCCCTCCTGGGGTGGCCGCAGGGCACCTTCGCCTCCAAGGTCGTGATCGAGGACGGCGGCGTCGCTGTCACCCGCGAGATCGACGGCGGCCTGCAGACCGTCAAGCTCAACGGCCCGGCCATCGTCACGACGGACCTGCGCCTCAACGAGCCGCGCTACGCCTCGCTGCCCAACATCATGAAGGCGAAGAAGAAGCCCATCGCCGAGAAGACGCCCGCCGACTATGGCGTGGACGTTGCCCCGCGCCTCACCGTGCTTTCCACCGCGGAACCCGCGGGCCGCAAGGCGGGCGTGAAGGTGGGCTCGGTGGCCGAGCTGGTGGCGAAGCTCAAGGATGAGGCGGGGGTGATCTGATGGCAACTTTGCTGCTCGCCGAACACGACAATTCGGCTCTCAACGGCGTCACCGCCAAGGCACTCAGCGCCGCCGCCGCCCTCGGTGGCCCGGTGCACATCCTGGTGGCCGGCCAGAACGCCAAGGGCGTCGCCGATGCCGCGGCCAAGCTTTCCGGCGTGGAAAAGGTGCTGCTGGCGGACGACGCGCTCTATGCCCACCGCCTCGCCGAGCCGCTCGCCGCGCTCATCGTGGCGCTGGCCCCTGGCTATGACGCCATCGTCGGCCCCTCCACGGCGGTGGCCAAGAACGTGCTGCCGCGCGTGGCCGCCCTGCTGGACGTGATGCAGGTGTCGGACATCACCAAGGTGGTGGCCCCCGACACCTTCGAGCGGCCCATCTATGCGGGCAACGCCATTCAGACCGTGAAGTCCTCGGACGCCAAGAAGGTGATCACGGTGCGCACCGCCTCCTTTGGCGCCACCAGCGAGGGTGGCACCGCCGCGGTCGAGGCCATCGCGGCGGTGGCCGATCCCGGCGTCTCCACCTTCGTGGAGGAGACCATCGCGGCCTCCGACCGTCCGGAGCTGACGGCGGCGAAGATCATCGTCTCCGGCGGCCGCGCCCTGGGCTCGCGGGAGAAGTTCGCCGAGCTGATCGAGCCGCTGGCCGACGTGCTGGGCGCGGCGGTGGGCGCCTCGCGCGCCGCGGTGGACGCGGGCTATGCCCCCAACGACTGGCAGGTGGGCCAGACCGGCAAGGTGGTGGCCCCGGAGCTGTACATCGCGCTGGGCATTTCCGGCGCCATCCAGCATCTGGCCGGCATGAAGGACAGCAAGGTCATCGTCGCCGTCAACAAGGACGAGGAGGCCCCCATCTTCCAGGTGGCCGACTACGGCCTCGTCGGCGACATCAACACCGTCATCCCCGAGCTCAAGGCGGAACTCGCCAAGGCGAAGGGATAAGGCCAAAGCGTTTTCGCGCGCGGTGCCCCCCATTCAACGCGGCGCGAAAATGATCTAGAAACGAGCGGCCGGGCACGCCCCGGCCGCTGCCATCAGGGGCGCCGGCTCCTCCCCCCGGCTTCAAGGTGAAACGAGAGAATCATGCCGCTCGAGATCAAGAAGGTCGGGGTCATCGGCGCAGGCCAGATGGGCAACGGCATCGCGCACGTCTGCGCCCTCGCCGGCTATGACGTATTCATCCATGACGCGGACCCCGACCGCATTCGCTCCGGCCTTGCCACCATCAACGGCAACATGGCCAAGCAGGTCTCCAAAGGCACCGTGACCGAGGAAGCCCGGCAGGTGGCCCTCGCCCGCATCGGCATGGCCGAGCGCACCGAGGACTTGGCCGACTGCGACCTCGTCATCGAATCGGCCACCGAGAAGGAAGAGGTGAAGCGCAAGATCTTCACCGGCCTCTGCCAGGTGCTGCGGCCCGACGCGCTGCTCGCCTCCAACACCTCGTCCATCTCCATCACGCGCCTCGCCGCCGCCACCGACCGCCCCGAGCGCTTCATCGGCATTCACTTCATGAATCCGGTGCCGCTGATGGAGCTGGTGGAGCTGGTGCGCGGCATCGCCACCGACGACGACACCTTCGAAAGCTCGAAGCAGTTCGTCACCCGGCTTCACAAGACCTATGCGGTGGCCGAGGACTTCCCGGCTTTCATCGTCAACCGCATCCTTTTGCCCATGATCAACGAGGCCATCTACACCCTCTACGAGGGCGTCGGCAGCGTGGATTCCATCGACCGGGCCATGAAGCTCGGCGCGAACCATCCCATGGGACCGCTGCAGCTGGCCGACTTCATCGGCCTCGACACCTGCCTGGCGGTCATGCAGGTGCTGCACGAGGGCCTGGCGGACTCCAAGTACCGCCCCTGTCCGCTGCTGGTGAAATATGTCGAAGCCGGATGGCTCGGCCGCAAGACCCAGCGCGGCTTCTACGATTATCGCGGCGAGAAGCCGGTCCCGACCCGCTGAGCCGCCGCAGGGCGGCCTCAAGGCCGCCCGCTTGCCGGTGCGTCATGCGCGTCGGCGCCCTCCCCGCGCCCTCACCCCTCCACGGCGACCCCCGGCAGTTCCACCCGCTGCAGCAGGCCGCCGCCGGGCCGGTTGGCGAGGGTGAGGCGGCCGCCGTGGCGCGAGACGATCTCGTTGGCGATGGCAAGCCCGAGCCCCGCGCCGGGAATCTTGACCTGGCGCGCCGGATCCACCCGGAAGAACGGCTCGAACACCTGCCCCATCAGCGCCTCGGGAATGCCGGGGCCGTCATCCTCGATGAGCAGCACCACCCGGCCGGCCTCGGCGCTGACAGACACCCGCGCGCCGCCGCCATGGGTGGCGGCATTGACCACCAGGTTGCGCACCGCCCGCTTCAGCGACAAGGGCCGCCCGCGCACCGCCGCCGGTGATGCACGCACGAGGCGGACGGGCCGGCGCGCCTCGACCACTTCGGCGACAACACCATCCACCAGATCGTCGAGACGCACGATCTCCTCCGGTCCACCTTCCACCTCCTCGCGCACCAGCCGGATGGCGCTGTCGGCGATGCGGTCGAGTTCCTCCAGGTCGGACAGCCACTGGGCGCGCTCCTCGTCATCGGGGATGAACTCGGCGCGCAGGCGCATGCGGGTGAGCGGCGTGCGCAGGTCGTGGGCGGCGCCCGCCACGATGCGCATCCGGCTGTCCATGGCCACCTTCAGGCGCGCCGACAGGCGGTTAATGGCGGCCGCCGCCGCGCGCACCTCCGTCGGCCCCTCCTCTGGCAGCACCGGCAGTTCGCCGTCAGGGCCAATGCGCCCGGCCGCCTCCTCGATGAGGGACAGGGGCTTGGTCAGCCTCCGCACTGCAAACACCACCACCAGCGTCACCCCCGCCACCATGAAGGCGAGCCAGGTGGCAAAGCCGAAGGTGCCGCCCGGCGGTCCGGAGGGCGGGCCCATGGGACCGAAGCGCCGCTGGATCACCAGCCAGCGCCCGTCGGCAAGGCCGAGCGCCGTAAGCGCGGGACCCTCATCAGGGCCAGAATGGTCCGGGCCCGGTCGCCCCGGGTCCACATTGGGCGGTCCCGGCTCACCTGGCCCGGCTTGACCTGGGCCCGGGGGGCCGAATCCGGCCTGGCCTGGACCTTTCTGGCTTGCGGGTCCCGGCCGCAACACCCGCACCGGCATCCTGCGGCCGAGGCGGGCGAGACCGTCGGCCAGCATGCGCGTGGCCACCTGGTCGATCTCGCCGTCGGGCGGCGCCTTCTGGATCACCCCGCGCCCCCCGCCGAACACGGTCACAGGTGCGCCCGTGACCGGCACCGCCACCGCCAGATCAGCGAGGAGGGCGATGTCCTGAGCCTTGTCGCCTTCGTCGAAGGGGGGCCATTCGGGATGGGTCAGAAAGAAAGAGGCGACGTTGGCCAGCGCCGTCACCACCAGAACGGCCACCACCAGAAGCGCGGTTACCTGCGCGCGCAGGGTCCTCACGAGGCGTCCTCCCGGTCCACCCGCACCGCCAGCTGATAGCCGCCGTTGCGCAGGGTCTTCAGGATCTGGAACGCGCCCTGGTCGCCGAGCTTGCGCCGCAGGCGGCTCACCAGCACGTCCACCGAGCGGTCGAACGGCCCGGCCTCGCGGCCACGGGTGATGTCCAGCAGCTGCTCGCGGGAGAGGATGCGGCCCGGCCGCTCCAGGAACGCCATCAGCAGGTCGAACTCGGCGCCGGTGAGCGCCACCTCCACTCCCTCGGCGTCGGTCACGCGGCGCAGCTCCGGCTCGGCACGGAAGCGGGCGAAGCGGAAGGCGGTGGCCGCCACCGGCTCCGGCTCGGCCGCGCCGGTGCGCCGCAGCACGGCGCGGATGCGCGCCACCAGCTCGCGCGGGTTGAACGGCTTGCCGAGATAATCGTCGGCGCCGATCTCCAGCCCGATGATGCGGTCCACATCCTCCTTCAGCGCGGTGAGCAGGATGACGGGGATCTTCGAGCGGTTGCGCAGGGCGCGGCACAAATCGAGGCCGGAGGCGTCCGGCAGCATCAGGTCGAGCACCACGAAGTCGATGCGCTGGGTGGCGAGCTTCTCCTCCATCTCCCGCCCGTCGCCGGCCGTGGTGACGCGGAAGCCCTGGGCCGCCAGGTAGCGCCCGAGCAATTTCCGGATTTCGAGATCGTCATCGACGACGAGAATATGCGTTGCGCCTTCGGACTGCACCGGCGTCTCCTTTTCGCCGAGTCTAGCGGAGACCCGCCTCCGCCGCGCCCTCCATTGCATCGAAGCGTTGCCTGCGGGCTCTCAGCAACATTGCGATACAAATTCGCCCACCGCCGACACCTTGGGACATGTCCCGACCTTCGCCAGCAACGGGAGGGGGTGAAGGTGCCTTCAACCTGAAGAAAGACAGGAGGCACCCCATGATCTTCAAGCCCCTGCGCACCAAGCTTCTTGCTGGCGCGGCCCTCGCCCTCGTGGCGGGATGCGCATTCGCCGCGTCCATGTCCGGCCCCGCCGCCTCGAAGACCCAGGACCGGCTGCCGCAGGCCACGAGCGCACCGGTTCGCTTCGCTGCCCTCGCGATGGAAGGCCAGCCGCTGCCGCCGGACGTGTCCCCGGACCTGCCCCGCATCCCGCCGCCCCCCGGTCTTGACGAGGCCGGCGCGCCGGCGCGCCCCGGCCATCCGCGAGACGCCGTCGGACCGCGCGGTGGCCCGCCCCCCGGCGGTCCGCTGGGGCTCGCCCAGGCCCTCGCCGCTGCCGAAACCGCCATCGGCGTCCGGCCGAACCAGATGGACGCCTGGCGCGACTTCACCGACGCCTTCCAGGCCGCCCTTCCCCCGCCCCCGCCGCCTCCGGGCGCGCCCGTCCCGCCCCCTGCCGCCCCCGCCGCGGCGCCCGCCCCCTTCGCCCTCGTCAACGCCCTTGCGGTGTGCGACGAGGAGGCCGGCCGGGCCGGAACACGGCTGAGGCAGGCGGTGGAAGCGCTGAAGGCGCGCCTGTCCCCGGACCAGCTCCAGCGGCTGGCGCTGATCGAGCCGGCGCTGATGCCACCGCCGCCCCCCGGCCTCGTTCCGCCCGGCGCACGCCGCGGCCCCCCAGATCGCCTCCCACCCCGGTGAGGCTCAGCGAAGGAAGGGAGTCTCGCCGCCCTTGATCCTCCCTTCCCCACAGCGGGCGTGCTCCAGCACGCCCGCTGTCCGCGTTTGCACATGAGGTCAGGGTCACCGCGATCCGCTGCGAGACGCACAGCCGAGGTCCCGTTTCAAAGGATCGCGCCAACGGTCATATGCCTGTCGTGCTTTGTAGAATAAGTTCGTGAAAACGATTTCACGGACTGGACGGCCTCCAGTCGCCGGCTTCAGGATCGCTGGATGGCACGCATCGTCACCATTCGCACCGTCGCCGAACGCGCCGGCTGCTCCATCGCCACCGTCAGCCGGGTCATCAACCGCTCGGCCCCCACCAGCACAGCTGTTGAGGCGCGCGTGCGGGCCGCCGTCGCTGAACTCGGCTTCCGCCCGAGCGAGATCGGCCGCGCGCTGAAGACCCTGCGCACCCGGACGCTGGGCGTGGTCATCCCCAGCCTGACCAACCCGGTGTTCGCAGCCTCGGTGGCCGGCATGCAGTCGGCGGCGCGGGAGCGGCAGCACACGTTGCTGCTCACCGCCACCGATTATGAGCCCGGTGCCGAGGCCGAGTTGGTGGAGACGCTGGTCGCCCAGAACGTGGCCGGCCTCATCCTCACTGTCGCCGATGCCTGCGAGAATGCCACCCTCGACCTGCTGGAGGCGGAGGGCATCCCCTACGTGCTGGTCCACAACGAACCGGCCCGCCCCGGCCGGGCCGCCGTGTGCGTGGACAACGCCGGCGCCACCTGCGCCCTCACCGAGACCATGATCGCGGCCGGCCACCGGCGCATCGCCTACCTCGCCGGCCGCTTCGCCACCTCCGATCGCGCCCGCCGCCGCTTTGAGGGCTACCGCGCCGCCATGGAAGCGGCGGGCCTTGAGCCCGAGGGTCCCCTCGAGCTCGATTATCTCGGCGATGCGCCGAGCCATGCCGAGGCCCTCGCCGGCCTCTTTCGCGCCGGAGCGCCGCCCACGGCCGCGCTCTGCTCCAACGACCTGCTCGCCCTGTCCGTGGTCGGGGCCCTGCGCACGCTGGGGCTCCGCGTGCCGGACGACATCTCCGTCGCCGGCTTCGACGGCATTGCCTTGGGCGGGGCGGTTCACCCCACCCTCGCCACGGTGGATACGCCCACCCGCCTCATGGGGGAGCACGCGGTGGCGATGCTCTTCACCATGATCGAGACGGGCGCCACGCCCCGTGTCGAGCACCTGCCGTTTACGCTCCGCCCCGGCGGAACGCTTGCGTCCAGAGTTTAGAACGCCCCTCTCCTTCTCCCGAGGCCAGCCATGCGCCCCACCCTTCCCCGCCTCCTCAAAGCCGGCGCCTTCGCCGCGCTCGCCCTCGCGACGCTTCCCCTCGCCGGCCGGCCGGCCGCGGCGGCGGACGCCATCTGCTACAATTGTCCGCCCGAATGGGCCGACTGGGGCAGCATGCTGAAGGCCATCAAGGCCGACACCGGTATCGACGTGCCGCAGGACAACAAGAATTCCGGCCAGTCCCTCACCCAGATCATCGCCGAGAAGGCGAGCCCGGTGGCGGATGTGGCCTATCTGGGCGTCACCTTCGGCATCAAGGCCAAGGACGCCGGCGTGACCCAGCCCTATGAGCCCAAGGGCTTCGCCGACATCCCGGACGGCCTGAAGGACAAGGATGGCAACTGGTTCACCATCCACTCCGGCACCCTCGGCCTGTTCGTGAACAAGGATGCGCTGGGCGGCGCCCCGGTTCCGGCCTGCTGGGCCGACCTGCTGAAACCGGAATACAAGGGCCTCGTCGGCTATCTCGATCCCACCAGCGCCTTCGTGGGCTATGTGGGCGCGGTGGCGGTGAACGGCGCCATGGGCGGCTCGCTGGACGACTTCAAGCCGGGCATCGAATACTTCAAGAAGCTGCAGGCGAACCAGCCCATCGTGCCGAAGCAGACCTCCTACGCCCGCGTGGTCTCCGGCGAGATCCCGATCCTGTTCGACTATGACTTCAACGCCTACCGCGCCCGCTACTCGGACATGGGCCACTTCGAGTTCGTCATCCCGTGCGAGGGCAGCGTGGTGGTGCCCTATGTGATGACCATGGTGAAGGGCGCGCCCCACCCGGAGGCGGCCAAAAAGGTGCTGGACTACGTGCTCTCCGACAAGGGCCAGACCATGTGGGCCAAGGCCTATCTGCGCCCGGCCCGCGACATCAAGCTGCCGCCGGAGGTGGCGAGCCGCTTCCTGCCCGCCGCCGACTATGCCCGCGCCAAGCCGGTGGACTACGCCAAGATGGAATCCGCCCAGAAGGCCTTCTCGGAAGCCTATCTGAACGCGGTGAAGTGAGGGCTACGAGCCGCGGCAAAGCCCTCTCCCGTTTGCGGGGGAGGGAGCCCGACTGTCCTTGCGCCGCCATCACCCCGGCACTCTCCAACCCGGTCCCACCCCATGCACAGCGCCGACCGCCTCGCCCGCCTGTTCCTGCTGCCGCTGTTCCTGTTCGTGGCGGCATTCTTCCTGCTGCCCATGGTGCGGCTCATCGGCGTGGCTGGCTCCGGGCCAAACGGCATGGCGGAATATCTCGCCATTCTCACCAACCCGCGTCACTTCGCGACCCTCGTCGCCACCTTGACGCTCTCGGCCGCAGTGACGGCGGCGACGCTGGCCATCGGCACGGTGGTGGCCCTGTTCCTCGCCCGCAACCGCTTCTTCGGGCGACCGCTGCTGGTGTCCCTGCTGACCCTGCCGCTGGCCTTTCCGGGCGTGGTGGTGGGCTTCATGGTGATCCTGCTGGCGGGACGGCAGGGGCTGCTCTCCAGCCTCTCCATGGGACTCGGGCTGGGGCGGTGGGTATTCGCCTATTCCATGGCCGGGCTGTTCGCCGGCTATGTCTATTTTTCCCTGCCCCGGGTGCTGGTCACCCTCATGGCGGCGGTGGAGAAGCTGGACCCGGCGCTGGAGGAGGCCGCCCGCTCGCTGGGCGCCAGCCCGGCGCAGGTGCTGCGGGACGTGACCCTGCCCGGCATCGCCCCCGCGCTCGTGGCCTCCGGCGCCATTGCGTTTGCCACCGCCATGGGCGCCTTCGGCACCGCCTTCACGCTGGCGACACGCATCGATGTGCTGGCCATGACCATCTATACGGAGTTCACCCTGAACGCGAACTTCGCCACGGCCGCCGCCCTTTCCATCGCGCTCGGCCTCATCACCTGGGTGGTGCTCGCGCTGGCGCGCAATCTCGCGGGCGCCGGCGTGGCGGCGGCGGGGTGAGGCCATGACCGCGTCGATGAAACCCCACCGCCTTACCTTCGCCTTCCAGCTGACGGTGACGCTTCTGGCCTGTGCCTTCCTGATGGTGCCGGCGGGTGCCTCGATCCTCGCCGGCTTCACCGCCAATTACTTTCGCGGCGTCTCCTCCGGCCTCACGCTGAAATGGATCGGCGAGGTGCTGGCGCTTTATTCCGACACCATCGCGCTCTCCATCGCCATCGCACTGGGCACCCTCGGCGTCACCCTGCTCATCGGCGTGCCGGCGGCATGGGCGCTGGCGCGCCGGCCGTCGCGGCTCACCCGGCTGGTGGAGGAGGTGGTGACGCTGCCCGTCGCCATCCCCGGCCTCGCGCTGGCGCTGGCGTTGATCCTGGCCTACGGCGGCATCCGCGACTTCCGCATGAGCCCGCTGTTCATCCTCACCGGGCATGTGCTCTACACCCTGCCCTTCATGCTGCGCGCGGTGATGGCGGTGCTCGCCGCCGTGGACGTGCGCACGCTGGAGGAAGGTGCCGCCTCGCTCGGCGCCTCGCCGCTGCAACGCTTCTTCCAAGTGGTGGTGCCCAATGCGCGCGGCGGCATCCTCGCCGGGGCGCTGATGGTGGTGACCCTCTCCATTGGCGAGTTCAACCTCACCTGGATGCTGCACACCCCCCTCACCAAGACGCTGCCGGTGGGACTTGCCGACAGCTACGCCTCCATGCGCCTCGAAATCGCGAGCGCCTATACGCTGGTATTCTTCGTTATGATCGTGCCCCTGCTCGTCGCCCTCCAGCTGTTCGGCCGCACCGTGCAGGGTGCCGCGAAATGAACCGGGGCGCCGCCATCACCGTCTCCGGCTGCGGCAAGACCTTCGCCGACGGCACCCGCGCCCTCGCCCCCCTCGACCTCGATGTGACGGCAGGCGAGACGCTGGTGCTGCTCGGCCCCTCCGGCTGCGGCAAGACCACCCTGCTGCGCCTCATCGCCGGGCTGGAGGCCCCCGACGCGGGCGGGCAGATCCGCTTCGACGGTGCGGACGTGACCGCCCTGCCCATCGAGAAGCGCAACGTGGGCATGGTGTTCCAGTCCTATGCCCTGTTTCCCAACATGAGCGTCATCGACAATGTGGCCTACGGACTGCGGGTGCGCGGCATGGCGAAGGCAGCACGCCGCGCGCAGGCGGCCGGCGTGCTGGAGATGATGCGCATCGGCGCGCTGGCGGAGCGTCGCATCGACCAGCTCTCCGGCGGCCAGCGCCAGCGGGTGGCGCTCGCCCGGGCGCTGGCCGTGGAGCCGCGGGTGATCCTGCTGGACGAGCCGCTCACCGCGCTGGACGCCGCCCTGCGCGAGCATCTGCGCGGCGAGATCGATGCGCTGCTGAAGCGCCTCGCCATCACCGCCATCTATGTCACCCACGACCAGGCCGAGGCGCTGGCGCTGGGCGACCGCATCGTGGTGATGCGCAACGGCGCCATCGCCCAGGTGGGCACCCCGCGCGATGTGTATTTCCGCCCGGCCGACGATTTCGTGGCCGATTTCGTGGGCATCACCAACCGCCTCGCGGGCACGGTGACGAACGGCCGCTTCGAGACCGCTGCCGGGTTCGTACCGTTGCCGCCGGATCTTGCGTCCCCGGCGGCCGCCCCGGCCGGGCAAGGCGCGGTGCGGCTGCTGTTCCGTCCCGAGGCGGCGCGGCTCATCCCACCCCCGGAAGCCGGGCTGGTGTTCGAGGTGATGCAGGTGGAATTCCAGGGCGCCCGCCAGAAGGTCACCCTCAAGGACCCGGCCGGCGCGCGCATCCTGGTGGAGGCGCCGGCCGATGGGGTGCTGGCGCCCGGCGCCGCCGTCGGGCTTATCCTCGATCCTGCCCGAATCAGCCTCGCCTGATTTCCATTCGCCCTGTCCCGACTATCCTGCTCGTCTGATCCTGCCCCATGCTCATCGCCCAGCTCACCGACACCCACATCCGCCGCCCCGGCACCCTCGCCTACGGGGTGGTGGACACTGCGCTTTATCTGGAAGCGGCCGTCGCCCACATCCTCGCGCTGGCGCCCCGACCCGACGTGGTGATCGTCACCGGCGACCTCACGGATTTTGACGATCCGGCCGAATATGCCCGCTTCCGGGCGCTGACTGCGGCGCTGCCCATGCCGCTGTTACCCATTCCGGGCAACCACGATTCCTCCGCCGGCCTGCTAGCCGCGTTCCCCGAGATTGCGGCACGCTGCGACGGCGGCCGGGTGAACTATGTGGTGGAAGATTTCCCGCTGCGGCTGGTGATGCTGGATTCCACCGTCTACGGCTGCCCGCATGGCCAGCTGGGGGAGGAGGGCCTCGCCTTCCTCGACCGCGCATTGGGCGCGACGCCCGGGCGGCCGGCCTTCGTCTGCGCCCATCATCCGCCGTTCCTCACCGGCATCCGGCACATGGATGTGCAGAACCTGTCCGATGCGGCGGGGCTGGAAGAGGTGTTCGGGCACTGGCCCCAGGTGCTGGGCTTCACCTGCGGCCATGTCCACCGGGCGGTGACCACCACCTTCGCCGGCATCGCCGCCACCATCGGCCCGGCCCCCGCCCACGCGGTGAGCCTCGCCCTCGATCCGCAGGCGCCGCCCACCTTCCACATGGAGCCGCCGAGCCTGTCCCTGCACCTGTTCACCGACGGCCGCGTGGTGACCCATCGCAGCTTCATCGGCGCCTATGACGGCCCGCATCCGTTCTTCGGCCCGGACGGCAAGGCCATCGGCACGCCGGAGCGCGCCTGAAATCGGTTCGACTTTCGTGAAGGCGGCACATCATGAGCGCACCGCGCAAGCGGTAAACGGCGCAATCCGCTTGGCTGAAGGCCGTACCTGACGTACCGATGATGGTCGATGGCCCACTCTCAGCCCAGCGGCCCTTTGCAGAGGCTCTTCGCAGCGCTCGTGATTGCTCTGCTCGCATCGGTGTCGGGCGGGGATGCGCGCGCCGAGCCGCCTGCCCGGCCGCCGGCAAACGCGGTGCCGGTCAATTCCTTCGATGACCTGTCCCGCGCTCTGTTCGCCTGCTGGGTTCCGCCGCCGGGAACGATGGGCTTCCAGATCACGCTGCGCTTCGGCCTCACAGGCAAGGGCGAGCTGCGCGGCAAGCCGCTGGCCACCTATTCGATTCTGCCCGGCCCGCCCGACCTTCAACGGGAGTTCGTGGCCGCCGCCATTCTCGCCCTGAGCAACTGCACGCCAGTGCTGATGACCGAGGCGTTCGCCCGCGTCGCAGCGGCCCGGGTCCTGACCATCCGCTTCATTGCGACCGGACCGGAAACCTGAGCGCCTGCTCTTGGCCCAGCTGAAAGACCCTGGCGGCTCGCTGGAGCACGCGACTCATGCGCGTGGTACCACCGCCTGGTGCACAGCCTCCGCCGGAGTCCTGGCCATCCATGACCATTCACGGCCCGATGCTGACGCGACCGAGCGAGAGCATTTTCCAGCGATGTAACCACCGGTCGGATGCAAAAACGATCGACGATGGCAAAGGCTGCTTTAATGCCGGGGACCAAGTGCCTCCGGATCACCTCTTCTTCGCACGACCGCGCAGATCTTTGGCGGACGGCTCCTCAAGAGACCCGGTCACACCACCCGTCGAGGCATGCCGACACCCGCGGCAGGTCGGCGCGTGTCGCGCAAAGCCGCCGCGGGTGCCGTCGTCGTTATCAGAAGCGATAGTTGATGCCGGCCTTCACCAGATTGACGGTCGTGTCGGCCGTCGAGGTATAAGCCGGCATATAGGTATTGGGGACGAAGTTGAAGGTCACGTCGTTGCTGCCGAGGTCGATGTAATTGTATTCGACCTTCGCGGACCAGTTGTTGAAGAAGGCCCATTCGACGCCCGCGCCCACGGTCCAGCCCCAACGGGTGTTGCTGTTGGAGGCGCTGTAGCTGAACTCCGGATATTCGTAGTCGGTGCTACCGGCGGTGTGCTTGACGTTGGCCCAAGCCGCGCCGCCCTTGGCGTAGAGCAGAACACGATCGAAGGCGACGCCGAGGCGGGCGGTGATGGTGCCGAGCGCGTCGATCTTGGACGAGCAGGGGTTGTTGCTCACGATGCAGTTCGTGGCGAGCTCGCCGGCGCGCAGGACGGAGCCCGAGCCGGAGATGTCGGCCCAGTTGGCATCGGCCTCGACGCCGAGCACGATGTTGTTGATCTGGTAGTTATAGCCGATCACGCCGCCGACGAGGCCGCCGTCGAGCGTGTAGCTCGCGTCGTTCGCGTAGGTGTTGTAAAGGTCGTGGGTGTTGCTGAAGCTGTTGTCGGCCCAGGCGTAGCCGCCCTGCGCGCCGATGTAGAAGCCGGTCCAGCTGAAGGCGGGCGCGACGGGCGCGGCCTTCACTGGCATCTTGGTGGCAAGGTCCGCCGCCTGGGCGGCGCCGGCGGCGACCATCGCCGCGAGAATGGTGGTAGCGAGCAGCGACTTGCGCATGTGATCCCCCGAGCCCGGATAAAACAGGATGAGGGGGTCTTAGCGCAGTTCAGCCCCCCTGACTGTCTCCCAGCGGCAACAGGTGACCCTGCCCGGACTGTCATACCACAGACAAAAAAGTCTGGTATATCAGGACTACAATGGGGATTCTGTTCGTCTCATTCCTGAAATAAAGCCATCATTGGCGATTTTGTTTAGAAATTCGGAAGTCGCCTAATCTATTTCTTTCGATTTCATCTCGGCAGGCATCGTCTCGCCGCCCGATACTTCCGTCGCCACCATCATTCAGATGCGAAGAGCGACGCTTCGCTATCCGGAGAACGGGCGGAAGGCCTTCACCACCTCGTCATAGACCCTGCGCTTGAACGGCACGACGAGGTCCGCCACCTTGTCGAGGCTCTCCCAGCGCCAGTCCATGAATTCGGGCTTGTGATGCCCGCCGCCGGGGCGGGTGATGTTGATCTCGGCATCGAGGCCCGTGAAGCGCAGGGCGAACCATTTCTGTGTCTGGCCGCGATACTTGCCCTTCCAGGCCTCGCCGGCGATTCGACCCGGCAGATCGTAGGACAACCACTCTCCCACCTCGGCGAGCTTCGTCACCGAGCGCATGGAAGTCTCCTCGTAGAGCTCGCGCAAGGCGGCGGCGAACGGCTCCTCGCCCTTGTCGATGCCGCCCTGGGGCAGCTGCCAGGAATGGGTGGCGTCCACGTGCTCCGGCCCGCCGATGCGCCGGCCGAGGAAGACCTTGCCGGCCGCATTGAACACACACAGGCCCACGCAGGGGCGGTACGGCAGGTCGTCCTGTTTCTTGTCGTGACGATTGGACATGGTCGTGATCCGAAGGAGAGTTGCTAACTCCTGATTGGCCCGCGCGGCGTCGCCGCGCAAGGCCCCATGCCTTCAGGCACCCCGCGATGACGCGGCGGTCCGTCCGCGCGCCGCGCGATGGCGCGGGGCCCTCAGTGGGCCGCGCTATGGCGCGGCAGGGCGGTAGACCCCCAGGCGCGCAGCGAGGCCCAGATGCGCCGGTCGAGCTGGAAGCGGTCCACGGGCACGGAGGCGCCCAGCGCCTTCACCCGGGTGAGGCCGACGCCCGACCATTGGAAGCCGCACTTCTCCAGCACCCGGCGCGAGGCCGGATTGACCACGCGTGCCGAGCCGATGAGGAGCTGGAGATCGGTCTCGGAAAACGCATAATCGATCACGGCGCGCACCGCCTCGGTGGCGATCCCGCGGCCCCAGAAGGGCTCGCCGATCCAGTAGCCGATCTCCGGGGCGGGTTCGGGCGGGCGGCGGCCGAAGCTCACCATGCCGGCGAAGGTCAGGGCGCCCTCGCCCTTCAGGAACAAGGCGAAGGTGGCCGCGTCCGGAACGGCGGCCAGCGTCTCGACGAAGGCATGGGCGTCGGAGCGCTTGTAGGGGAAGGGCAGGTTCGCGGTCATTTCCGCGATCTTGCGATTGTTGGCGAGCTCCGCGACGGCGGCAACGTCCTCGAGGCGCGGCGCGCGGAGCACGAGCCGGTCGGTTTCGAGGACGGGGATACAGTTCTCCGCGAGCGGTGCTCCGGACGGCGTCTCACACAGGGTCATGGCAAGCTCCTCAAGGCCAGACAAACGAAAACCGGGGAGAGGTGTCCCGTCTCCCCGGTTCGTGTCTGAGCTTTGAGGTTCGGCCTGCTCAGGCGCCCACCGGGTCGACGTGACCGGCGGGAACCTGCATTCTCAGGTCTCGCCGTTTATTCAGCCGCCTCAGCGGCAAGGGGAAGCACCGATACGTAGGTGCGGTCGTTGGCTTTGGTCTGGAAGGTGACTTTGCCTTCCACCAGGGCGAAGAGGGTATGGTCCTTGCCCATGCCCACGTTCGTGCCGGGATGCCACTTGGTGCCGCGCTGGCGCACGATGATGTTGCCCGGAATCACGTCCTGACCGCCGAAGCGCTTCACGCCAAGACGGCGACCGTCGGAATCACGACCGTTGCGAGACGAGCCGCCTGCCTTTTTATGAGCCATTGTTGCTCTCCTCGTTCGCTATCAGGCGTCGGCAGCGGCTTCGGGAGCCGGCGCGCGCTTGGACTTGGGTTCAGCCTTGACGGTCTCGCCGAGGCCCGAGATCTCGGTGATGCGCACGACGGTGAGGTCGGCGCGGAAGCCCCGCTTGCGGCGCGAATTCTGCCGGCGGCGCTTCTTGAAGGCGATCACCTTGTCGCCGCGGGTCTGCTCGACCACTTCGCCGGTGACGGTGGCGCCATCCACGTGGGGCGCGCCGATGGCGACGGTGGCGCCGCCCAGCATCAGCACCGGGAAGGTGAAGACCGAGCCGACCTCGGCATCGAGGTGGTCGATGGTAATTTCGTCGGCGGCGGCAACGCGATACTGCTTGCCGTTTGCCTTGATGACCGCGAACATCTTGTCTCGCTTTCGTGTTCCGCCGAGCCTCGAAGGGCTGGCTTCTTCCGGTCGGGAATGGGAATGCGGGCACAAGGGCCCACGCGAAGTGGGTCCGATACACTACCGGCGCCTTAAAAGTCAACGTCGCGGTCGCATCTGCGCCCGCACTTGCTCAGGAATGGCGCGGCCTCGGGGCGGGCGTTCAGCGGGTCTGCAGCACCAGATCGATGAGACGCGGCAGGAATTGGGCGAAGTCGGCCTGGGCATCGGCCGGGTCATCGGCATCGCTCACCACGCTGAACGAGGCGTCCGGACCAATGAGCAGGGCGTCGATGGCGGCGGTCTGCACACCGTCGGTCCATGTCACGTCCCGGCGCAGGGTCAGCACCCGCACCCCTTCCACCGCGCGTTCGGCGAACCCGCTCGCCTTCGCCTCGCTGACGCGGCCCTGGGAACTGGCAGGCGCCTCTCGGGAGAGACGCTGGTGGTGGGCCTCGAACTGCACCATCTGAAGCAGGGGCCGATGGGGCTGCCGCCTAGTAGCTCACGCGCGCATTGGCGGGGCAGCCCCGACTGACGCATTCATAGGCGACAATGCCGTTGGAATAAGCGGTGCGCTGCCAGCCCTCGAATACGAGAACGTAGGCCTGCTGCGCCATCGCCGGAGCCGCAGATGCAAGGACCACCGGAGCCAGGGGAAGGGCGGCCAGCACGGCGGCCGCGGGGGAGAGGGAGAAGATACGCTGGAGACACATGGAATCGTCCTGCCGAAGACCGTTCGATGGGCCGAGGCCCCGGTTTCTCCCGCTGGTCTGGAGTACCTCCGGCAGCTTAGCTTCACCTCCAAGCTTACACCCCTTGCTGCGTCAAAATCCGCGCTGCAAAAATCATCAAATTGTCACTTGCATGGGCGGGTCGAATCCACTAAATCCGCTTTGCCCAAATTCGCACGTGCCTGTGGTCGCGTGTCGGTCGGTAGGATCTCCGGACAAGAGGCCGGAAAGCTGCCAGGACGACCGATAGCCGGAGGGAACCGGCCCACCCCGCTCCTCATGCGGGGGACGTGACTTGAAGCAACGACGTAAGGGCTTTTTTGGTCTCGGTCACCCCTCCAAAGGGCGACGTTACTGAAGAGGCACTACATCTTGCCGGCCGTGCGGAGCGGGAATCCCTCTCCAATCGTGCGCAGTTGTCTCGCCCGCGCCTGGCTCATTGCCCGGTGGGCGGTTCATCTGCCGTTCGGTCCGATGATGCGGCCGGGATAGAGCCCCGGCGAAGCGGGTACGGCCCGCAGACGACCCGGCGTGTCCACAGCGCCGGGCGGCTGCTTGCGCGTGCCCCGGCCGAGCCCAGTGCGGGTTCGTCCGTCCCTGTCGTCGCGCGGAATTCTCCGTGCTTCACGAGGCTTCAGGTCACGGGGAGGACACCATGACCGATCGCATCCGCGAATTCTTGCGTACCCGACGAGAGGATGGCCCCTGCGTGGTGGTGGACCTCGACGTGGTCCGTACCAATTACCAGGCCTTCGCCCGCGCCCTGCCGGACACCCGCGTCTATTACGCGGTGAAGGCCAACCCCGACGCCGCGATCCTGCAGGCGCTGGAAGAGCTGGGCTCGTCGTTCGATTGCGCCTCCGTGGGCGAAATCGAGATGGTGCTTGCCACCGGCGCCGGCGCCGAGCGCATCTCGTTTGGCAACACCATCAAGAAGGAGCGCGATATCGAGCGCGCCTTCCGCCTGGGTGTGCGCCTGTTCGCGGTGGACTCTTACGAGGAGGCGGAGAAGATCGCCCGCGTGGCGCCCCACGCCAAGGTGTTCTGCCGCATCCTGTGCGACGGCGCCGGCGCCGAATGGCCCCTGTCGCGCAAGTTCGGCTGCGAGCCGGAGATGGCCGCGGACGTGCTGGAGCACGCCCATCGCCTGGGCCTTGCCGCCTATGGCGTGTCCTTCCATGTGGGCTCGCAGCAGAAGAACGTGCACGCCTGGGACGGCGCGCTCGCCTCGGCCGCGCAGATCTTCCGGGCCTGCGCGGAGCGGGGCATCTCGCTCTCCATGGTCAACCTGGGCGGCGGCTTTCCCACCCGCTACCTGCAGGAGGTGCCGGGCGCGCAGTCCTATGGCGAGGCGATCTTCTCCTCCCTGCGCAAGCACTTCGGCAACCAGGTCCCGGAAACCATCATGGAGCCGGGCCGCGGCATGGTGGGCAACGCCGGCCTCATCGAGGCCGAGGTGGTGCTGATCTCGAAGAAGTCCGAGGCCGACGCCATGCGCTGGGTATACTTGGACATCGGCAAGTTCGGCGGTCTCGCCGAGACCATGGACGAGGCGATCCGTTACCCGCTGCGCACCCCGCGCGACGGCGACGACACCGCCCCGTGCGTGCTCGCCGGCCCGACCTGCGATTCGGCCGACGTGATGTATGAGAAGACCCCGGTCGAGCTGCCGCTGTCGCTCTCCATCGGCGACAAGGTGATCATCGAGGCCTGCGGCGCCTACACCACCACCTATTCGGCGGTGGCGTTCAACGGCTTCCCGCCGCTGAAGTCCTACGTGATCTGAGCACCTGATTAAGGCCGCGTCTCAGGCCCTGCGATCGAAAGGGGACAGCGCGTCGAGGAACCGGACCCGAGAGGTCCGGTCTTTGGCGCCTCCTGCCCCCGCACGATCCCCACCGCGCGCCGGACCTGTTGGTCCGCCTCGGTGGCAATGAGGAGGGGGTTTCCCCTCGTCTTCCGCACCGTCCCGAAAGGCCATGGCCGATCGCGCCTCCCGCGCGGCGGGACGGATGTCTTCGCCTCTCACGTTGGCACAGGAGCTGCTGATGACTGAGATCGTGCTGGAAACCGTGGAAGATGTGGCCCCGCGCGAGGCCCTGCTGGACCTGTGCCTGGGCGCCGAGCGCTTTTCCAAGTCGTCCGAGCGCCTGCGGGAAGGCCGCCTGCCGGCCCAGGGCCTCGCCTTCGCCGCTCGTGGTCCGGACGGTCGTCTCGTCGGTACGGTGCGGTTGTGGAACGTCGCCGCCGGTCCCGGCAAGTCGGCGCTGCTGCTCGGCCCCCTGGCGGTGCACCCCTGGTTCCAGGCCCATGGCCTCGGCGCCAGCCTCATGCGCGCGGCGCTGGATGCCGCGCGCGCAAAGGGGCATGGCGCGGTGATCCTGGTGGGGGACGCCGCCTATTACGAGCGCTTCGGCTTCAGCGCGTACAAGACCGGCGCGCTCTGGATGCCCGGCCCCCATGCCCGCGACCGTCTGCTGGCGGTGGAACTTGAGGCCGGCGCCCTCGATGGCGCCCACGGCCTCATCAGCCCCACCGGCGCGCGCGCGACCCAGCCGTCGCTGGCCGAGCTTCTCGCCGTGGAGATGCGCAAGTCGGCTTAGGACGAAGGCCCTGCCTTCGGTCCCGCCTGCACCGTAGCCAGATGCAGAAAAGCCCCGGCCAAGGCCGGGGCTTTTTCATTTTGGACACCAGTGCGCGTCCGGGCGGCGACTGCCGCCCATCCCCTCAGCGCACGATGACGTTCTTGAACTGCCAGGGGTCCTCAAGGTCCAGGTCCTCGGGGAACAGTTTCTGGCGGCCGGTGAGGGGCGTCCAGTCCGTGTAGGTGCCGATCACCGGACCGAGATAGGGCAGTTGCACCTCAAGGCAGCGGCGGAAGTCCATCTCGTCGGCTTCCACGATGCCCGCGTTGGGGTTCTCCAGCGCCCACACCATGCCGGCGAGCACGGCAGAGGTCACCTGCAGGCCGGTGGCGTTCTGGTAGGGCGCAAGCTCGCGCGTCTGCTCGATGGAGAGCTGGGAGCCGAACCAGTAAGCGTTCTTGGCGTGGCCGTAGAGGAGCACGCCCAGTTCGTCGATGCCGTCCACGATCTCATGCTCGTCGAGGATCTTCCACTTCTCCTGGAAGTGGCCGCCATTGCCGAACATCTCGTGCAGCGACAGCACCGCGTCGTTCGCCGGGTGGTAGGCATAGTGACAGGTGGGCCGGTAGAGCACGGTGTCGCCGTCGCGCACCGTCAGGTAGTCGGCGATGGAGATGCTCTCGTTGTGGGTGACGAGGAAGCCGTACTGGGCCTTCGGCGTCGGGGTCCACGAGCGCACGCGGGTGGCGGCACCGGGCGAGAGCAGGTAAATGGCTGCGCCGCAGCCGGCCTCGTGGGTGCGCCCGTCCGGCGGCAGGGACTTCTCATGGGTGCCCCAGCCGAGCTCCGCAGGCTGGAGGCCTTCGGAGACGAAGCCTTCGACCGACCAGGTGTTCCAGAACTCGCCCATGACCTTGGGCTCGCGGGCGCGCTGGGTGTCGCGCTCGGCGATATGGATGCCCTTCACCCCGAGCGCGCGGGCGAGCTGCGCCCATTCCTCGCGGTTCGCCGGCTCGGGCCGGTCGAGGCCGGTGTCGGCGGCGATGTTGAGCAGCGCCTGCTTCACGAACCAGGAGACCATGCCCGGGTTGGCGCCACAGGTGGACACCGCCGTGGTGCCGCCGGGATTGCGCCGGCGCGCGGCCAGCAGGCTCTCGCGCAGGGCGTAGTTGGTGCGCGCGGCGTTATCCATGGTCTCGTCGAAATAGAAGCCCTTCCAGGGCTCGATGACGGTGTCCACGTAAAGCGCGCCGATCTCGCGGGTGAGCTCCATCACCGCCACGGACGACACGTCCACCGAGAGATTCACGCAGAAGCCCTGGCCGCCACCGTTGGTGAGGAGCGGGGTGAGCAGCTCACGGTAATTCTCGGCGGTGACTTCGGACTGGATGAAGCGGATACCGCGGGCGTCGAGCAGCGTCTTGTGGTCCGCCACGGGGTCGATGACCACCATGCGGGAGAGATCGAAATCGAAGTGGCGCTCGATCAGCGGCAGGGTGCCGCGGCCGATGGAACCGAACCCGATCATCACGATGGGGCCGTCGATCTTCGCGTGGACCGGCCAGTCGCTCATGGCGCTACACTCCTCGTCGGGGGGCGGCGCCTCCCGTCACGGGAACCGGGCGCCGCTCGATCACAGATTCCCGGGACGCACGACGGCCGGGCGGAAACCGCTTCGTCGGCGCAGCGTCGGGGGCAAGGACCCGCGACGGATGCGCGGGCGGCGGCACCATGGGAAAAGCGCGCCCGCGCGTCAACCGAAGAGGCGCGCGGAAGCCGGCAAACCAAATGATGACGCTCGCTCCCGGCCGCTCTGGCGCCGCATCGGCTCAGGCGGATTTGGCCTGCGCGGGATGGGTCCGCGCCGGGCGGGCGGGCATATGGTCCACCTTCAGCAGGCCGGGGAAGAGGCGCATCCACAGCAAGGCCACGAGGATGGTGCCGACGCCACCCGCCACCCCCGCACCCACCGCGCCGAGCAGCGCGGCGGCCATGCCCGATTCGAACTCGCCGAGCTGGTTGGAGGTGCCGATGAACAGCGAGTTCACCGCGCTCACCCGTCCGCGCATGGCATCGGGGGTGGAGAGCTGCACCAGCGAGGAGCGGATGACCACGCTCACATTGTCCGCAGCCCCCAGCACGAACAGGGCACCCAACGACAGAAGGAAGCTGCTGGAAAGGGAGAACACCACGGTGGCGAGGCCGAACACCGCCACGGCGGCGAACATCTTGTGCCCCACCTTGTGCGACAGCGGCACGCGGGCGAGCACCACCGACATGAGCACGGCGCCCACCGCCGGGGCCGCGCGCAGGGCGCCGAGGCCTTGCGCGCCCACGTGCAGGATATCGCTGGCAAAGATGGGCAACAGCGCCGTGACACCGCCCAGCAGCACCGCGAACAGGTCGAGGGAGATGGAGCCGAGCACCACCTTGTGCCCGCGGATGAAGGCAAGGCCCTCGAGCAGTGTCGCGAGGGTCATTCCGCCGCGCTGCACCGGGGCGTGCACATGGCGCACCGCCATCATGGCGAGGGCGGCGGCGGCATAGCACAGGGCGGCGCCCGCCAGCGGCACGGTGGGACCGAGCGCATAGGCGAAGCCGCCCACGGCCGGGCCGGCGATGGTGGCCATCTGCATGGCGGAGGAGGACACGGCCAGCGCCCGGGGCAACACCTCGCCGGGCACGAGGCGGGGCAATAGCGCCGCCATGGTGGGATGCTCGAAGGCGCGGCAGGCGCCGAGCATCACCACCGCGCCGTAAATGGCGGCAAGGCCGACCACCCCCTCGCCAAGCCCCAGGGCCAGCAGGGCGAGAGTCACGGCGGCGACGGACTGGCCGATGAAGACGATGCGGCGCCGGTCGAACACGTCGGCGGCATGGCCGGCGATCAGGCTCAGGAACAGCAGGGGCAGGAACTGGGCAAGGCCCACCAGTCCCAGCGCCACTGCGCTGCCGGTGAGGGCATAGACCAGCCAGCCCACTGCCACTCCCAGCATCTGGAAGGCGAGGGCGGAAGCGACGCGGCTGATCCAGAACAGCAGAAAGGCCGGGTGATCCCGCAGCCGTTCGGAAGGGGATGGGGTCGGGGCAGAAGCTTGGGACACGGGGCAGATCTCCGAGCCAAGGCGGCCGGCTCTGGTCCGGCCTGCCCTGGCCCGTCAGGCGATGTCGGTGGAACGCGGCCGGGGCAGGCGCCCCGGACCGTTAGAGGATCAGTCGCTGGACAGGATGTGGTTGCGCACGATCGGGTAGACCTGCCCGGCCCATTTGCGGCCGGAGAAGACGCCGTAATGGCCGACGCCGGCCTGCATGTGATGGCGCTTCTTGTGGGGCCGCAGGCCCGAGCAGATGTCCTGCGCCGCCATGGTCTGGCCGATGGAGCAGATGTCGTCCCGCTCGCCTTCCACCGTCAAAAGGGCCGTCTTGCGGATGGCCTTGAAGTCGATGGGCTGGCCGCGATAGGTCAGCTCGCCCTTGGGCAGCCGGTATTCCTGGAACACGTACCGCACCGTTTCCAGGTAGAACTCGGCGTCGAGGTCCAGCACCGCGAAATATTCGTCGTAGAAGGACTTGGTGGCCTCGGCCTTCTCGTGATCACCCTCGGCGAGGGCGTTATAGAGATCGAGATGGGCCTTGACGTGCCGGCTCACGTTCATGCTGACGAACGCAGTGAGCTGCACGAAGCCCGGATAGACCTTGCGGCCCGAGCCGGGAAACCCCTTCGGCACCGTGGCGATCAGGTTCTTCTCGAACCAGGAAATGGGCTTGGAGGTGGCGAGCTCGTTCACCTTGGTGGGGTTGACCCGGCAGTCGATGGGGCCAGCCATGAGCGTCATGGAGGCCGGCGCGGCCGGATTCTTGTCCTGCGCCATCACCGCCGCCGCCACCAGCGCCTGGACGCACGGCTGGCACACGGCCACGAGGTGAGAGCCCGGCCCCATGATCTCCAGGAACTTGATGACGTGCTCGACATAGTCGTCGAAGGCGAACCGGCCGGCCGACAACGGCACGTCACGGGCATTGTGCCAGTCTGTGATGTACACATCGTGGTCCGGCAGCATCGTCTTCACGGTGTTGACGAGCAGCGTGGCGAAATGGCCGGAGAGGGGCGCCACCACCAGCACGCGGGGCTGGGCAATGTCCACGTCCTTCTTGAAGCGCAGCAGGGTGCCGAAGGGCAGCACCGCCGCCTTCTCCTCGGTGACCTGGACCTCGCGGTTGCCCACCTCCACCGTGCGGAGGCCGAAGTCGGGGCGCCCGTGGCTAAGCCCGGTGCGCTCCACAAGTTCGTAGGCAGCGGCGAGATGGCGCAGGCCTGCATGGCCGTAACCATTGATCAGAGGCCCCGTGAGGGTCTGGCGCGCGAGCCCCGCCAGGAAGCGGATGGGCCCCATCAAGTCGGACTGGGTTTGATACGCCTGATACATCATGGCTGCCCGTGCCGCTGCGACCGGCGGCTGTGCCCCGGAGAGACTGACCTGAATATCATTTGCAGCATGACGCTGAAAGGTCCTTCTATTCCCCGTCTGCCGACGCCCCCATGGACGGCGGAACCATTCTGTTTAAGTTATTGCCGCAGGGCCTGCTTTCCGCTTTGCAGCAAGCCTGAACGGATGTACCTGTTACACGAATATTGAAGCGGCGCGTGGTGCAATGCAACACGCTTCCACGCGAGGAGCGCCTGAACCGGAGCCATTCGTGTCGAAATCGGCCTGATCAGTCGATCCGCCTGCGAATGGATGCTGGACTTCAGACCCCGATCGGCCCTTGCGCCGGACCGGTTCGTGCCCTCGCGGTGTCACTTTCGTGCTGTTACCGTGCGCCTTCGGCGTTGCGGGCCACGGTGACACTCAGGTCACGGGATCGAGCATCAAGGTCGGGCATCCAGGTCGAATATCCGAAGGCGCAGGACAGGCAGACGAGCATCCAGCATGGCGACACTCACCATCTCCAGCAAGAATTACTCCTCCTGGTCCCTGCGCGGGTGGCTTCTGTGCAAGATGGCCGGCCTGTCCTTCGAGGAGGAGCGCGTACCCCTCGACGACCCGGACATGAAGGCGGAGCTGCTGCTGCTGTCCCCGTCCTTCCTCGTGCCGCGCCTGGTGCACGAAGACGTGACCGTGTGGGACACCCTCGCTATCGCCGCCTTCCTCAACGAGGTCTTCCCCCAGGCCGGGCTCCTGCCGGCCGATCGCGCGGTGAGGGCGCATTGCCTCTCCATCTCCGGCGAGATGCATTCGGGCTTCGCCAACATGCGCTCGGCCCTGCCCATGAACATCAAGGCCCATTATCCGGGCTTCAAGGTGTGGGCGGGGGCGCAGGCGGATATCGAGCGCATCGTCGCCATCTGGCGCGGCTGCCTCACCGCCCACGGCGGCCCCTTCCTCATGGGTGCGGCGCCGACGCTGGCGGACGCCATGTACGCCCCGGTCTGCTCGCGCTTCACCACCTATGACGTGAAGCTGGATGCCGAGTGCGACGCCTACCGCGCCCGCATCATGGCCCTGCCCCTGATGCAGGAATGGATCAGCGGCGCGCAGAACGAGCCCGAGGAACTGGAAGAACTCGGCGCCGAGTTCTGATCGCCGCGATGCTGGCATCCGCCGCCGGTCTGCCCATTGGCGTACTCGCGGCGGGCTTCGCAGTGCTGGTGCTAGCCGGCATGGTGAAGGGGCTCATCGGCATGGGCCTGCCCACGGTGGGCATCGGGCTGCTGAGCCTGTTCCTCACCCCCGCCGAGGCGGCGGCCGTGCTGATCCTGCCGGCCACCGTCACCAATCTCTGGCAATATTTCACCGGGCCGAACGTGGCCGGCACGGCCCGGCGCTTCGGCGCCATGATGGTCACGGTGGTGCTGGGCACCCTCGCGGGCGGGCTGCTGCTCGGAGGCCTCGCCTCCCCGGCCGCCGTGCCGGCGCTGGGGGCGACCCTGCTGCTCTATGGCGCCCTCGGCCTCAGCGCCATTCCGCTGCGCCTGCCGGCGCGGCTTGAGCCGTGGCTGTCGCCGCTCATGGGCCTGCTCACCGGGCTGGTCACCGGCACCACAGGGGTCTCGGTGATGCCGTCGGCACCCTATCTCCAGGCGCTGGGCCTCAACCGGGACGACCTGGTGCAGGCCCTCGGCCTCACCTTTACCGTCTCCACATTCGCGCTTGCCGCGGTGCTCGCAAGTCCCGGAGAGGGCGGCGCGGTGCTGACCGACCCCAAGGTGGCGCTGGCCTCGGTGGCGGCGCTTGCGCCCGCCTTCCTCGGCATGGAGCTGGGCCGGCGGATCCGCCTCGCGGTCTCGCCGCTGGTGTTCCGCCGGGTCTTCTTCGCCGGCCTCGCCTTGCTCGGCGCCTACATGCTGGCGCGCGGGTTCCGCTGAACCACCCCCCTCACTCGGAGAGGCGGTGGATGTCGTGCACCACGATGCCGATGGTGTCGTCCGGCTTCTTCAGCCAGTCGCCCCGGCGCAGGGTCTTCACCGTGTCCTCGTAGCCGGTCTGCCAGTGGTCGCGCATGGAGGTGGTGGAGAATTCATAGTCCTTGAATTCCCGCTCGTAGGTCTTTTCCTGATAGATCAGGTGGCAGATGTTGACCGGGCCGGAGGCGCTGTAATCCTCGATCAGGGCGAGGTCGTCTTCCGTGCGCAACTGCTCGGGAATGCGCTGGAGCGCGTCATAGAGCTTCTGGCGCAGATCCTGGACCCGGCGGAACACATCGGTGGTGTAGCGGGTGCGGCTGGAATAGCCGATGTCCTTCTGCCGCTCGCTGACATCGAACATGTCGCGCGGCAGTGGCCCGCGGGCGCTGAACAGGTCCACCTGGAACACCAGCGCGCTGGGATGGTCCGGCTGGTCCAGCAGGAACTGGAGCGGCGTGTTGGAGACGACGCCGCCGTCCCAATAATACTCGCCGTCGATCTTCACCGCCGGGAAGCCGGGAGGCAGCGCGCCCGAGGCCATCACATGCTCCGGCGCGATGGTGTGTATCTTGTTGTCGAAATAGAGGAAGTTTCCGGTGCGCACGTTCACCGCACCGACCGAGAACCGCTTCTCGCCGGAATTGATGCGGTCGAAGTCCACCAGCTTCAGCAGCGTCTCGCGCAAGGGCGCGGTGTCGTAGAAGGAGGTGGCGCCGGTCGCCCCCGCAGGCACCAGCCACGGATTGGGGAAACGCGGCTGGAAGAAGCCTGGCTGGCCCTGCAGGATGGTCCGGGCGGCGCTGAACTGGTTGCGCCACTGGCGGAAGATGTCCCCCTCCAGATTGAAGGGGATGATCCGCTGCGAGGTGATGGTCTCCCAGAACTCCCGCAGCTTGGCCACCCGGTCCGCCGGCGCGTTGCCGGCGATGATGGCCGAATTGATGGCCCCGATGGACACGCCCGAGATCCAGTTGGGGTCGCAGCCCACCTCGTGCAGCGCCTCGTACACCCCGGCCTGGTAGGCGCCGAGCGCCCCGCCGCCCTGGAACACCAGGGCGACGCGCTTGTACTCGCTGATGGTGTCACACAGATCGGGGGGCAGGTGATTGGCGTGTGCGGTCATGAATTCTGCCTCTCGCATTCCGGCGGAGCGTTCCGTGGTGTCGAACAGCGGCGCGCCGCGCCGCCCGTTCCGCCGGATCATGTTCCGGTCAGATCAGCCTGACCGGCCCTCGTCGCATGGTTCACCGCGTCCTCGCGAGCCGGCCTCCGCCCGCGCGGACGCCCCGAAGCGTCAGCCCTCGCCGTCCTTGAGATAGTCGTAGATCACCTCGCCCATGCCGAGGGTCAGGTCCGCCTTGATGTGCAGGGCGGAGATCACCTCCAGCACCGGCAGCTGCGAGACGTTGCACAGGGCGTGGGGGAACAGGCCGAGCGCGCCCGGGCCGGTCCAGGCTTCCTTCAGGTTCACGTCTTCCAGATAGTAGCGCACCAGCTCGCAGATGCGCGGCTTGGCGTCCACGTCGGGGATGATCTTGAGCAGGAAGCTCGGAGTCAGGAGCGCGGCGAGCACCTTCTCCTTGTCCACGGCCACATGCTTGTAGCCCATGGTCGCGGAGGCGCACAGCACGCTGCCGTAGTGCAGCGACCCCACCAGCGTGTCCTTCTCCACCACCAGCTTGGGATTGGCGAACTTCTTGGGAAAGCCCCACAGCTCGCGGCCGCCGGCGATGGGGGATTCGTCGTCGAGGTACATGGAGTGGACATAACCGCCCTCCACGCCCTCGAACTTCACCGGGATAACCTGTCCGGTCTCGGTATAGTCGCCGAAGCCGGTGGAATCCGGCATGCGGATGAATTCGTACTTCACGATCGGCTCGACGATCTCAAGCGGCTCCGGCACCACCTTTTCGAGCGCGGCGCGATCGGTGCGGTAGGTGATGATCATGAATTCACGATCGATGAACCGGTAGGGGCCCGGCGGGTAGGAGGGGTTCACGAGAGGCATCGAATAGGCGGTGCGGCGAACGTCGGCGATCTTCATCGGCGTTTCTCTCGTGCTCCGTGGCCCGCTTCGCAGTCGCGAACGGATGGTGGCACGTTAGTGCGCACGCGGGCGCGTGAAAAGCGGTTCCATCAGCAGTTGCGCGCAAATCTCCCAACGACTTGCGGCGGGATGGGCGACCAGCCCCGCGCCCGCTTACCGCTCCGCGGTGACAGGGCTGCGACGAGAGCCGGGCGCGCCGCGCTGGAAGGGGTCAAGCTGCAAGCACGACCACCCTGCGGCCTCAAAAGAGCTCCCGCTCCGGCCCTGCGGATTCAGAAAGCCAGCAGGCCGCCCTTGCCGCCCTGCGTGCCGAAGGCCACCGCCCCGCCGGAGGGATGCCAGGCCATGGCGCTCACCGCATCGGAATCCGGGGCGCGCAGCAGGATCTCGGCGGCGTCGGTGATGCGCACCATCATCACCATCCCGTCCTCGTAGCCGATGCCGACCACCGGATCCTTGGGATGGGGCGACACCACGGTGACGCGGGTGGTGGGGGACGGGGCGAGCATGGACGGCTCCTTGCCCATGGGGCCGTCCTTGGCCTGGAACGGCCACAGGATGGCCTCGCCCGAGCCGGAGGTGGCGAGCCACTTGCCGTCCGCCGTGAAGGCGAACGACTTCACCCGCGAGGGATAGCCGGTCATGCGCATGTGCGCGCCGTCCACCACCCGCCAGCCGTGGAGCGCCGGCTCCTGCATGGTGGTGACCAGGAAGCGGCCGTCCGGCGAGAAGACAACGCCGAGGTGGGAACCCTTCCAGCCGAACAGCTCCGGCTTGGCGGCGGCGGCATTGGGAAACCACAGGGTGACGCCGCCATAATGGGCCACAGCGAGGCGCAGGCCCTTGGGGGCGAAGGCGAGGCCACCCACGGTGGAGGGCACGTCGAGGCTTTTCGACTCGCCCTTCGCCGGCAGCACATGGGCGGTCTTGCCGGCGGACCAGGCGACGACGCCGTCCGGCCCCAGCGCCACCCGGTCGATCCAGCGGCCCTTCTGGCCGGCGAGGACGCGGGTGGAGCCGTCCGAACGGGTCTCCATCACCTGCCCGTCGTCGCCGCCGGTGACGAGGCGCTTGCCGTCGGAGGCGGCGTCGAGCACAGCGCCGTCGTGGATCTTGACCGCCTTCGGCTCGCCCCCCACCAGATGCACCACGCCCTCCGTGCCAACGAAGGCCACCGCCGCATCGAGAAAGGCGAGGGCGAAGATCCCGGTATCGAAGGCGAGGGGCTGAACCTTGCTGGTGAGGCTGGACGGGGCGGTGGACATGAAGGCGGCGTTCCCGGTTACGGCATCGACGCGCCTCATAAGGCACCGAACGTGCCCGACCGCAAGGCTGGATGCAGGCGCCGGAGAGGCCGGCCGCGTTTGCCCTACGGCTCTTTGCCACGCCGGTTCCATGACCTATACCCGACCCACGACACCCCGCGAGAGCATGCGCCAGCGGTTTCAGGGATCATCCATGCAGACGGAACAGGGCGTCCTTCGCGCCTCGATCATGGTCACGTTGCTGATCTCGGCGTTCGGCATCACCTTCGGCATCCTGTCCGGCTCCTTCTCCATCGCGTTCGACGGAATCTATGCCCTGGTGGATGCCAGCATGAGCGTGCTGGCGCTGATCGTGGCCAACCTCATCGCCTCCTACACTTCGAGCCGGGCCGCCGCCGGCCCCCTCAGGGCGCGTTTCTCCACCGGCTTCTGGCACCTGGAGCCCATCGTGCTGGGGCTGAACGGGGTGCTGCTCGTGGCGGTGTCGGTCTACGCCCTGGTCAATGCCATCGGCAGCCTGCTGGCAGGCGGCCACGCGCTCGAATTCGACTTCGCCATCGTCTATGCGGTGGTCACGCTGGCGGCGTGCACGGCGATGGCGATGCTGGAAACCAAGGCCAACCGCAGCATAAAATCGGACTTCGTGGCCCTCGACGCCAAGGCCTGGATCATGTCGGGGGGCATCACGGCGGCCCTGCTGGTGGCGTTCTGCGGCGGCTACCTGGTGCAGGGCACCAGGCTCGAATGGATCTCGCCCTATATCGATCCCGCCGTGCTCGCTCTGGTGTGCGCGGTGATCATTCCCCTTCCGGTGTCCAACATCCGGCAGGCGCTCACCGACATTCTCCTGGTGGCACCGGACGACCTCACCGCCCACGTGCATGAGGTGGCGAAGGGCGTGCTGAAGGACTACGGCTTCCTGTCCTACCGGGCCTATATCGCCAAGGTGGGGCGCGCAAAGCAGGTGGAGCTGTACTTCATCGTGCCCACCGGCCTGCCGCCGCGCCGGGTGGAGGAATGGGACGCCATCCGCGACCGCATCGGCGATGCCATCGGCCATGAGAGCCCGGACCGCTGGCTCACCATCGCCTTCACCGCCGACCCGGCCTGGGCGGACTGAGGCGCGCGCGCCCTCGTCGCGCACCTGGGCAATTCCCTTTTGCTGAAAACGCTCTATGAGCGGGCGAAAGCCATGTTCGACACGCCCCTGCCCATCGACGCCGTTCTCGGCGACCTCACAGCGACCCTCGCCACCGCCACCTGCGCGGTGCTGGTGGCGCCGCCGGGCGCGGGCAAGACCACGCGGGTGCCCCTCGCGCTGCTGGATGCGCCGTGGGTGAAGGGCGGGCGCATCCTGGTGCTGGAGCCGCGCCGCCTCGCCGCCCGCGCCGCCGCCCGCCGCATGGCCCAGAGTCTGGGCGAGCGGGTGGGGGAGAGAGTGGGCTACCGCACCCGTCTCGCCTCGGAGGTGTCCGGCCGCACCCGCATCGAGGTGATCACGGAAGGCATCTTCACCCGCATGGTGCTGGAGGACCCCGAGCTTTCCGGCGTTGCCGCCGTGCTGTTCGACGAGTTCCACGAGCGCAGCCTCGATGCCGACCTCGGCCTCGCCCTGGCCCTCGACGCCCAGCGCGGCCTGCGCGAGGACCTGCGGCTCGTCGCCATGTCGGCGACGCTGGATGGTGCCCGCGTCGCCGCCCTCATGGGCAATGCCGCCGCGCCCGCGCCGGTGATCGAGAGCGGGGGCCGGGCCTTTCCGGTGGAGACCTCCTATCTCGGTCGCGACCCGCGCAGCCCCCTTGAGCCGCAGATGGCAGAGGCCATCCGCCGCGCGCTCGCCCGCGAGAGCGGCTCCATCCTCGCCTTCCTGCCGGGCGCGGCCGAGATCCGGCGCACCGAGACCCTTTTGCTGGAGCAGGTGCGCGACCCCTCCGTGGATGTGGTGGCCCTGTTCGGGGCGCTGGAGGCCGCCGAGCAGGACCGCGCCGTGCTGCCGGCACCCAAGGGCCGGCGCAAGGTGGTGCTCGCCACTTCCATCGCCGAGACCTCGCTCACCATCGAGGGGGTACGGGTGGTGGTGGATTGCGGCCTTGCCCGGGTGCCGCGCTTCGAGCCCGACGTGGGGCTGACGCGGCTCGAAACCGTGCGGGTCTCCCGCGCCGCCGCCGACCAGCGGCGCGGCCGCGCCGGGCGCACCGAGCCGGGCGTGTGCTATCGGCTGTGGGGGGAAGGCGAGACGGGAAGCCTTGCCGCCTTCGCCACGCCGGAAATCCTCGCCGCAGATCTCACCGGGCTGGTGCTGGACCTCGCCCGCGTCGGCGTGCGCGAGCCCGCCTCCCTGCCCTTCCTCGATCCGCCGCCCGTCCCGGCGGTGAACGAGGCCAAGGCGCTGCTGCGCCTGCTCGGCGCCCTCGATGCCGACGACACGGTGACGGCCCTCGGCCGGCGCATGGCGCGCCTGCCCTTGCCGCCGCGCCTCGCCCATCTGGTGGTGGTGGGCGCCGACCGGGGCGTGGCGCGGGAGGCGGCGGAGATTGCCGCTTTGCTCACCGAGCGCGGGCTGGGCGGCGATGGCGTCGACCTCCTCCACCGCCTCGACGGCTTCCGTCGCGACCGCTCCCGCCGGGCCGAGGACGCCCGCCGCCTCGCCACCCGCTGGGCCGAGATGGCGCAGCGGGACGGTGGAAGGGCCGATGGCCCGCGCCCGTCGCCGGCGGCGCTCCTCGCGTTCGCCTTTCCGGACCGGGTGGCGAAGGCGCGGGGCGATGGCACCCGCTTCCTCCTCGCCAATGGCCGGGGCGCGGTGATGGACCCGGCGACTGCCCTCGCGCGGGCACCCTTCCTCGCCGTGGCGGAGGTGGGCGGACGGGCCGAAGCCGCGCGCATCTCGCTGGCCGCCGCTTTGTCGCCGGACGAGGTGGAGACCCAGTTCGCCGGCGACATCACCGCTGGGACTGAGATCGCCTTCGATGCGGAGGCCGCCGCCGTAAGGGCGCGGGAGGTGCGGCGGCTGCGGGCCATCGTGCTGGCCGCCCAGCCGCGTCCGGTGCCGGCCAACGAGGCCACGGCGCGGGTGCTGGCCGAGGGCATCGCTTCGCTTGGCCTCCACCGCCTGCCGCTGAGTGCCGCCACCGCGCAATGGCGCGAGCGCGTCGCCTTCCTGCGCGCGGCCGAGGGCGAGGAGTGGCCGGACCTCTCCGACACAACCCTTGCCGCTACCGCCGCCGACTGGCTGGCCCCCTTCCTCACCGGCAAGACCGCGCTGGCCGAGATGTCACCGGGCGATGTGGGCAACGCCTTCCATGCGCTCCTGCCCTATGCGCTTGCGGCGCGTCTGGAGGCCGAGGCGCCCACCCATTTTGTCGCCCCCACCGGCTCCCGCCTGCCCATCGACTATGGCGCGGAGGGCGGGCCGCAGGTGAGCGTGCGGGTGCAGGAATTGTTCGGCCTTACCCAGCATCCGGCCATAGCCGGCGGCCGGGTGCCGCTGACGCTGGCCCTGCTCTCCCCCGCCCACCGGCCGATCCAGGTGACGAAGGACCTGCCGCAATTCTGGCGCGGCTCGTGGCGCGACGTGCGCGCCGACATGCGCGGGCGCTATCCCAAGCATCCCTGGCCCGAGGACCCCGCCGAGGCGCCCCCCACCACCCGCGCCAAGCCAAGGGGAACGTAGGAGCGGGGAGGCAGGGCAGCGCCTGTCAGCCCTCGTCCTGCGGGATGGGGCGGGGGCGGCCCTCCTCGTCGATGGCGACGAAGGTGAAGACGGCTTCCGTCACCTTGGTGGTCTGCTCGCTGGCGCGGGCGCGCCGCCAGGCCTCCACCTCGATGCGCATGGAGGTGCGGCCCAGCTTGGCGACGCGGGCGAACAGGCTCACCTCGTCGCCCACTGCCACCGGCGACAGGAAGCTCATGGCCTCCACCGCCACCGTCGCCGCGCGCCCGCGCGAGCGCCGCGCCGCCACGTTGCCAGCGGCAAGGTCCATCTGCGACATCAGCCAGCCGCCGAAAATATCGCCGTTGGGATTGGTGTCCGCCGGCATGGCGATGGTCCGGATCACCGGGACCTCGTCCGGCATATGGGCCTCTTTATCGAGCATCGTCTCTCCAGGCGCCTGAGGCGCGTTGCGAATGTCCTGCGCCGGCAGCGCGAATCCCTTATTGCGCGCGGCCAAGCTGGCTACGACTTTTGTCCATAGCAAAAATCTGACCGGCTTCCGCGAAATTTGATCCATCTCAGAGAATCCAGCCGGGGGTGGTGGTTATCTCCCTCTTGTCCATGTCTTTTCGGGGCAGACAGGGCATGGATGACCGGCTCCGCCTTGCTGTGTGGGCGGAGCCGGTATCTCTTTCAGCCGTCTATCCGGCGGTCGATGCGGTGCTGCTGGAGCCTCAGGCTCCGGCAGCACGCTCAAAAAATAATCCGGCCGCCCAACCGGAGACGGTCATGCCGCTTACGCGCGCCCCCCTCACATTCAAGTCCATCCGCACCGCCGCACTCGCCGCCGCCGCGCTCTATGTCGCAGGCCTTGGCGCCGGGGTGGCGCAGGCCTGCACCCGCGCGGTCTATCTCGGCTCCGATGGCGTGGTCATCACCGGCCGGTCCATGGACTGGGCGGAAGACATGCGCACCAATCTCTGGGCGTTCCCGGCGGGCATGGCACGCAGCGGCGCAGCGGGCGCCAACACCCCGAAATGGGTGGCCAAATACGGCAGCCTCATCGCCTCCGGCTATGACGTGGGCACGGCAGACGGCATGAACGAGAAAGGCCTCGTCGCCAACCTGCTCTATCTGGCCGAATCCGAATATGCCAAGCCCGATGGCCGCCCCGCCCTCTCCATCAGCCTGTGGGCGCAATATGTGCTCGACAATTTCGCCACCGTGAGCGAGGCGGTGACGGCGCTGTCCGCCGAGCCGTTCGTGGTGGTGACGGCGAACCTGCCCAATGGCGCGGGCGCACAGTTGCACCTCGCTATCTCCGATCCCTCCGGCGACAGCGCCATCTTCGAATATCTGGGCGGCAAGCTGGTGGTCCACCATGGCCGCCAATACCAGGTGATGACCAATTCGCCGTCGTTCGACCAGCAGCTGGCGCTGAACAGCTACTGGCAGCAGATCGGCGGCACGGTGTTCCTGCCCGGCACCAACCGGGCGGCCGACCGCTTCGCCCGCGCCAGCTTCTTCATCAAGGCCATTCCGACGCAGGCCGCCCCGGCCATCCTCACCGCCGTGCCGGAGGGCACCTATGCCAACCAGGCGGTGGCCAGCGTCGCCAGCGTGATGCGCTCGGTGAGCGTGCCGCTGGGCCTCACCACGCCCGGCGAGCCGAACATCGCCTCCACCCTGTGGCGGACGGTGAGCGACCAGAAGGACCGCGTCTATTTCTTCGATTCCGCCACCAGCCCCAACAGCTTCTGGGTGCCCCTCGACAGTCTCGACCTCAAGGCCGGGGCGCCGGTGAAGAAGCTGACGCTGACCGGCGGCAAGGTCTATTCGGGCAATGCGGCCGGGCACTTCGAGCCGGCCCAGCCCTTCGCCTTCCTGCCCGTGGACGTGAAGTAGCACGCCCCGGCTGCATCGGCGGGACCGGACAGCGCGGGGCGGCCAAGGGCTGCCGCGCGTTGTCCCGGGCTGCCCCGTCCAAGATGCTGCAATGCGGTAATCTTTTGCTCCGCACACCGCCTTGCGCCGGATCGCCGCGCGTCCTGCTCGCCTCTTGATTGGTATCAATACAAGGAGCAAGGTGCCGCGATAACCTTATAACAATGAGGAACGGCTCCTCGGAGCCGCACCCAGTCGCTCAGTCGCCGCAGGGTTCGGAATGAACTACGACAGCTTTTTTGCCGACGCCATCGACGCCCTGCGCAAGGAGCGCCGCTATCGGACCTTCGCCGAGATCGAGCGTGACGCGCGCCATTTCCCGCGCGCCGTCTGGCATTCGCCCGGTGGCCCGCGCGACATCGTGGTGTGGTGCTCCAACGACTATCTGGGCATGGGCAGCCATCCCGACGTGGTCGCCGCCATGTGCGATGCGGCGAAAGCGCGCGGCGCCGGCGCCGGTGGCACCCGCAACATCTCGGGCAACAGCCACGAGATCGTGATGCTGGAGCGCGAGCTGGCCGACCTGCACGGCAAGGAATCCGGCCTCGTCTTCACCTCCGGCTACATTTCCAATGCCACCGGCATCTCCACCATCGTCAAGCTGATCCCCGACTGCGTGGTGATCTCCGACGAGCTCAACCACAATTCCATGATCGAGGGCGTGCGCCACGGCGGCCGGCAGAAGGCCATCTTCCGCCACAACGACCTTGAGCACCTGGAAGAGCTGCTCAAGGCCGCCGGCGACCGTCCCAAGCTGGTGGTGTTCGAGAGCGTCTATTCCATGGACGGCGACATCGCCCCCATCGGCGCCATCTGCGAGCTGGCCGAGCGCTACGGCGCCATGACCTATCTCGATGAAGTCCACGCCGTGGGCATGTATGGCGAGCGCGGCGGCGGCGTGGCCGAGCGCGACGGCGTCATGCACAAGGTGGACGTGATCGAGGGCACGCTGGGCAAGGCCTTCGGCGTGGTCGGCGGCTACATCACCGGCAAGCGCCTGATCATCGACGCGGTGCGCTCCTATGCGCCGGGCTTCATCTTCACCACCGCGCTGCCCCCGGCGGTCGCGGCGGCGGCTGCCGCCTCGGTGCGGCACCTGAAGAATTCGCAGGCGGAACGCGACGGCCAGCGCGCCCAGGTGGCCAAGGTCAAGCGCGCCCTCGCCGCCGCCGGCCTGCCGCAGATGGACACCCCCACCCACATCGTCCCGGTGATGGTGGGCGACGCCAAGGCCTGCAAGATGGCGAGCGACCTGCTGCTCGCCGAGTACGGCATCTATATCCAACCCATCAACTATCCCACCGTGCCCCGCGGCACCGAGCGGCTGCGCATCACCCCCACCCCGTTCCACGACGACGCGCTGATCGCCCATCTGGCCAAGGCGCTCACCGATGTGTGGGAGCGGCTGGAGCTGCCCTACGCCGACCGGGTGGCCGAACGCACCTCCGCCGCCTCGTCCCGCCGTACGGCGCTCGGCCCCGCGCCCATCCCGCTGCCGGTGGCCGGCGGCTGATACGACTGGTCTTTCACACATGAAAAAGCCCCGGCCGGTCCGGGGCTTTTTCAGTTTCGAGGCCGAGGATTAGGGGATCAGGGCCTGCCTTGCATCGGTGTCGCGCGAAGTGGAAACAGGCTCTCTGGAAAAGTACCCATCAAACAATATCTTAGAGTGACGACCGTGAGTTGGTCCGCGCGGGAAATGCCTTAGCGGGCGGTATACTGGTCCAGGATGTAGGTCTTGAAAAAGCTGCGCTTCGACCCGGCCCGGCACAGGCCCTCATACACGAACAGGGGCACGCGATCGTAATCGTACGGCCCGCCGCCATCGGTGAACCAGATCGACAGGACCCGCGTCTTCGGGTTGTATTCGGCCCGCGATATGGCCGAAGAATTGAAATGCGGCAATTCGCCTTTCCCCTCTGCAACCGCGATTCGGCATTGGGGATCAAGCTTAGCCGAGCTTCCATCCATTTCAACGTGGCCGGCTGACGGCACGCACCCGAGGCCAGCGGGCGCGCCGGCCCTCACCCCGCGACGGGGCGCACCAGATTGAGGCCGAGCACCATGATGCCCACCGCCGCCACCCAGCTGCCGCCAGCCCGGAGCGCGATAGGCCGCCACGCCGCGCCGTGCAGGAAGGCGATGGCGCTCCCGGTGGCCAGCGTGATCACCCCATAGCCGATGGCGGTCATGCCGGAGAGGAACAGCACCCGGTCGGTGGTCGCCACCATGGCTGCGCCGTTCTGCGCGCCGTGCAACAGGCCCATCACCACCGCGATGGCGAGCAGCACGCCCAGCGGCAGGCGCGCCGCCGCCGCCACGGCAAGGCCCGTGACCGCCACCAGCGCGAGGCCGAGGAACGGCGCGAAGGCCGGCAGCGGGACATAAAGCGAAGCCACCCCGCCGACGGCAAGGGCCAGCGGAAACACCAGGATGATCCAGCGCGCCCGCTGCGCCCCCTGGAAGGCGGCGAGCACCGCCAAGGCCATCCAGGGCAGCACCTGCTGCAGGTCCGTCAGGGGATGAAGCGCGCCGCTGTAGAAATCGCCGAGCCGCGTATCCACCAGATGGGCGTGGGCCGCGGTGGGCGCGAGGGCGAGCGCTGCTGCCGCGGCGAGAAGGCGAAGCCAGCGTTTCATTCGATGACACCCACGGCGGCGAGCAGGAAGTAGACGCCGACGCAGCCGATGGCGGCGCCACAGGCGCGCACCACCCTGGCGCCGGCTTCCCAGCCCACCAGCACGCCGATGAGAATGCCCGACAGGTGGAGCAGGCCGGTGGCCCCGACGAAGCCCACCGCATAGGCCACCGCGTCCGCCGCCTCGGGCAGCTCGCGGCCATGGGCATAGCCATGGAAGATGGCGAACACGCCCACCATGACGGCGGCCACCCACAAAGGCGGGCGGGCGCTGAGCGCCACCATCAGGCCCAGGGCGATCCCCGACACAGCGATCACCGGCTCCACCGCTGGCAGCGGGACGCCGAGCACCCCGAGCAGGCCGCCCACGGCCATCACCAATGGGAAGGTCACCGGCAGCACCCAGATGGCGGGATTGCCGAGCTGCGCGCCCCACAGGCCCACCGCTACCATGGCCACCAGATGGTCGGCGCCGGAGAGGGGGTGCATGAAGCCGCTCAGAAGGCCGAGCGAGACGCCGGTCCCGGTGTGGGCGAAAGCGGGCGCCAGCGGGATGGCGGCGAACAGGAACGCCACCAGCGCGGTGGCGTTCGGGCGAAGGCGTTTCATCTGCTCTTTCCTCTCAGAGGCGTGGTGTCGGCTGGCACCGAAATCAGATCCGCAGCAGGAACCAGTAGGAGGCCACCGAGCCGATCACATAGGCCGGGATGGCGGCGCCCCAGCGCGGCAGCAGCGCCTGCGCCTGCCGGTGGGCCCACAACAGCGCCAGCACCACCGCCACGAAGGAGAGCTGGCCGATTTCCACGCCGACGTTGAAGAACAGGAGCGCGATGGGCAGCGTCGCCTGCGGAATGCCCAGCGCCGTGAGCGCGGTGGCAAATCCCAGCCCGTGCAACAGCCCGAAGGCGAAGGCGACGGTCCAGGGATAGCGCGCCGTCAGGCCCACCTCCCCGCGCTGCAGCTTCACGATCTCCACGCCCACGAACACGATGGAGAGGGCGATGGCGGCATTGAGTGGGCGTTCCGGCACGCCCACCAGACCGAAGGTGGCGGCGGCGAGCGAGAGCGAGTGGCCCACCGTGAAGGCGGTGATGGTTTTCACCAGCTTCCAGCCGCCCTTCACCAGCCAGATCAGGCCGAGCACGAACAACAGATGATCGATGCCGCGCAGGATGTGGTCGATGCCGAGATTGACATAGGTCTCGGCCAGGTCCCGCCACACGGCAAGGTCGGTGCCCGGATCGCGGGCGGCCATCACGGTGGGCTTGGCGGCGCTCACCGTATAGACCTCCATGGGTCCCTCGTGGGGGATGACCCGGATGGTGGCCACCGACTGCTTGCTGCCGAGGCCCATGAAGCTCAGCTGGCCGGTCAGGCCACGGGCGCCGCACACCAGCTCCGGCGGCTCCCAGGTGCAGTGGGGCGGGAAGATCGGCTGCAGCGTCATGTCCACCGGCGGCATGGTCCACTGGCCGATGAAGCGGCCCGGCGCAATCTCACGCAAGGTGATCACCGCCATGGTGGCCTCGTGCGCCCGCGCCGCCGCGGCCGGCACCAGCAGCGCGAGCGCGAGGCACAGCAGCGCGGCGGCCAGGCTGCCCAGCACCGCGAAGAGGCGACGCCGGACACCGGAATTGCCTGTTCCGCTCATGGGTTGCCGCCCGCCGGTGCGTCGTCGCGCCGGATCACATAGGCCTTGCCGAGGTCGCGGGTGGCGGCAATGGCGAGCACGCGCCGGCGCTCGTCCTTCCACGCCTGTGCCACCTGGGAGCTGACCTCGTCCAGCTCCACACGGCGGCCGGGCACGAAACTGTCGAGGCGCACCACATACCAGCCCGCGTCCGAGGACAGCACCCGCCACTCCCCCGAGGGGCCGGCGACGATCTGGTCCACGAACGCCTTGCCGAAGGAAGGCTCCAGTGTCTGCCGCGGCCGCTGACCGAAGATGAGGGCGCGCAGCTGCACGTCCTCGGGCTCGGTGCCGGCGCGGATCTCGTCCAGAACGGCGCGGCTCTGGGCTTCCGCGTCGGCGCCGGTGAAGGGCACCGCGATGAAGCTGACAAGGTCGGGAATGTCGTAGGCAGCGCGGCGCTTCTCATACCACGCGCTCAGCTCGGCGCGGGTCGGCTCGTTCACGTCGACGCCGTTGAAGATGAGCAGGCGCATCTTGTGGGTGATGCGGTCGCGGATCATCTCGTCGCCCTTGTCGAGGCCCTGCGCCAGCGCCTCGCGGAAGGTGATCTCGTTCAGCAGCCACAGGTCGACCAGCTTGGCGAGTTCGTCGGCGCCCGGCTCGCGCCCCTCGTGGGAGGCCTTGAAGGCATCCACGATGGACTGGCGCACCGCGGGCGTCACTTCGATGAGCCGCTCCTTGCTGACCGAGGGCGTGGTGGCGGCATGCACCGCGAAGATCACCGCACCCAGCACCATGAACTGCACCAGCGGCTCGCGCACGAGGCGCCGGAGAAAGCCAGGCACGCCCCGAACGCGCTTCTTCGCATCGGCCGCTCGTGCGTCCGGCTCCAAACCCGATGACGTCAAATCCCGTCCCCCGCACCGACCCTGCACGGATGCCAGCAAGCGCTCGATGGCTCGCGTTCCGGCTGCGACTTCCTGTTGAGGCGCATGACCTACCGAACGGGTGGTGTCGCGTTGATGACAGCGCGGCGTGTTTTCCCGCGGATGCGACAATCCAGTTATTCGGCTCACCTTTCCCCGCGTCATCAAAGCTTCAGCAGGCAGTCACAGAACACCGATAGTAGAGCGCCAGCGGATTCTGGACGTCCGTTTCATTCAAAGGGGTTGGAGAATGAAAAGCGCGGTGCTGGCGCATCAACTGATTGCGGGGGCCTCGGTCCTCGCCGTGGCCGGTGGGATGGCGCTGCCGTCTACCCCGGCGTTCGCCGACAGCTACATGGCCGGCGACTTCCATAACCACACGCCATGCTCGGACGGCCGCTCGTCGGTCGAGACCATGGTGAAGAAGGCGGTTCAGAGCTACGGCCTGGAATGGCTCGGCGCTGCCGACCACGGCGGCTCGAGCCCGCGCGACTGCCGCATCGACGATCCCGAGGGTGACGGCTCCACCACCGGCACCGGCAAGTTCTGGGACGTGGCGCCGGTGACCCAGGTCAAGGGCGACGTGGCCATGTCGCAGGGCCATCGCTCCATGTGGCGCTGGCAGAGCGCCGAGGAGATCATCTATCCCGAGCTCGCGCGCCTCGCGAAGGAGCTCAACCGGCCCATGCTCTATGCCGGCATCGAAACCAACGTGCCCGGCCACGAGCACACCTCGATGACCGTGATCGGCAACCAGAAGCCGCAGAATTTCGGTGGCGACACCGGCGACGCCACCGGCGTGGCCGAGTTCGAATACCGCTTCGACCGCTCGGACACCGATTTCTCCAAGGGCGCGCCGAACCACACCTGGGAAGGCAAGGTGGCGAACGCCTCCGGCTCCGGCTCGGGCACGGCGAACCACAAGAACAAGGCGGTTCCCTCCGTCCAGTGGCTGCAGAAATACTATCCCCTCGACAGCTACTACGTGCCTGCCCACGTTGAGCGCGCCGGCGTGTTCAACCCGAACGGCAACAACGGCTTCAACGTCGAGCACTTCCGCGACTTCAACAATGCGGGCCCGACCGTCGCCGTCGGCTTCGAGAGCCAGCCGGGCCACCAGGCCGCCAACAATCGCGGCGAATACCGCGCCGGCTTCTGCGGCACTGGCTGCGATTCGGTGGGCGTGACCACCTTCGGCGGCACCGGCATCTACGCCGCCAAGATCGGCGGCCTGTGGGACGCCATGCTGGGCGAAGGCCGCAACTGGTTCTTCTATGCCAGCTCCGACTGGCACAACCGCGGCTCCTTCAGCATCTATGAAGCCGCCTCGACCCAGGATTTCTATCCCGGCGAATACCAGAAGCTGTACCTGCCGCGCCCTGCGGCCGGCACCACCCTGCGCCCGAACGTGATCGTCGACGGCGTGCGCTCCGGCAATTCCTACTCGGTGCAGGGCGACCTGATCACCGGCGAGCTGACCTACAAGGCCGAGGTCATCGGCTATGCGGCCGCCGGCACCGCCAAGATGGGCCAGACGCTGGTGGTTCCGCGTGGCCGTTCGGTCAAGCTCACCCTCGAGGTGAACCTGCCCACCACCAAGAACAACTCGCCCTACAGCTTCAACAACCCCTCGCTCGCCCAGATCGGCATTCAGGAGCCCCTGAACCGGCCGACCCTGCGCCAGGTGCAGTTCATCAAGGGCAACGTCACCGGCGTCGTCGCCGCCGACAGCGCCAACTACACCAACGCCACCAACCCCACCGCCAGCATCTACGCCTCCTTCGGCCCGAACAACTGGACCGTGAACGGCCAGAAGCGGACCATGGTGGTGACGATCTCGAACGTGCAGAACAACATGTACGTCCGGACCCTCGGCAGCAACCTGCCGCCGTCCACCCCGGCCGAGACCGACGCCAAGGGCAACCCCCTGAACGACTGGGATCCGCTGAACGCCGACCAGGGCCCGTTCGTGCCCTGCACCGACGCCGCCTGCCCCTCGCACATGGTGGTGCGCGACGGCGTGAAGCTCTCCAGCTACGACGTGGCCGGCTGGGCGGACCTGTGGTTCCACACCAACCCCATCTTCATCCGCGTCGCCGACCAGCCCAAGCTGCTGGTGGAGACCAACGGCGCCATGGCCGTCGCGCTGAAGAAGTGAGGTTGAACCGGCGCGCTTCGGCCCGCCGGTCCGGACCCGATCTTGGGACCGCGTAACGCCGGGGGCCTTCACGGCCCCCGGCTCGCTTTTTTCCACAGTCCAGGTTCTCCATGTCCCAGTTCCCCGTGTCCGATACCCGCCCGGCCTCGACCGCGACGATGACTGCTTCGTCGCCTGTTGCCATTTCGCCCGAGGTCACCGGTGCCGGCGCCAGCGGCCGCCGCATCGGCGCCATCACCGCCGTGGCCGCGCTGTCGGGCCTCGCCGGGCTCGGATATGAGATCGTCTGGGCGCGGATGCTCGCCGTTGCGCTGGGCCATGAGATCGTGGCGGTGCTGGGCGTGGTCTCCGCGCTGTTCGCGGGCCTTGCCCTCGGCAGCCTGCTCCTCGGCCGCCGCATCGCGTCGAGCCGCTCGCCTGCCACCTGGTACGCCGGGCTGGAATGCGTCATCGGCCTATGGGCGCTTGCCCTCATCCTCCTGTCGCCGCTGGCCGCCGAGCAGGTGCCGGCTCTGGTGCCGGTGGATGCGGACCCGCTGCGCCAATGGACCGTGGCCTTCGGCCTGCCCTTCGTGCTGCTGCTGCCCGCGACGCTCGCCATGGGCGCCACCGTTCCGGCGCTGGAAGCCGTGCTCGCGCCGCTGCTGGTGGCGCGCGGGGCGGTGGGGCGGATCTATGCGGCCAATACGGCGGGCGCCGTGGCCGGCACCCTTGCCACCGCCTTCCTGCTCATTCCGGCGCTCGGCCTGTCAGCGACGCTGATGGCCTGCGCCGGGCTGAATTTCGCCTGCGCCGCCCTGCTCATCGCCTTCGCGGGCGGACGAGGCGCGGCGCTGGTGGCGTCCCCGGCGTCTCTTCGCGTGGACACGGAGCGCGCGCACGCCCCCCTCATGGCCTTGTTCGTCACCGGCCTGCTCGGCATCGGCTACGAAGTGGTGACGGTGCGGGTGCTGAGCCAGATCCTCGAAAACACCATCTACACCTTTGCCATCCTGCTCGCCGCCTACCTCACCGGAACGGCCCTCGGCGCCGTGGCGCGCAATGCCATCGCCGCGCGGCGTCCCGGCGCGGACCTCACCCGGCCGCTGGTGGTGGCAACCGCCCTTGCCTGCCTCCTCGGTGCGGCGCTGCTCGGGGTGTCGGACCGGATGCTGGAGATGCTGCGGGCGGGGCTTCCCGCCACGCTCGAAGGCCGGCTTGCCGCCGAGCTGGGCATCGCCGCGCTGGCCTTCCTGCCCCCCACCATCGCCATGGGCGCCCTGTTCACGGAGCTGGCCCAGCGCGCAAGCGACAAGGCCGGCGGCGTGGGTCCCGCGCTCGCCGTCAACACGCTGGGGGCGGCGCTGGCGCCGATCCTGTTCGGCCCGCTGCTGCTGCCGCTGCTCGGCGCCAAGCTCGCCTTCGTCGTCATCGCCGTCGGTTATCTCCTTGTGCTGCCGGATCTGGCGCGCAGGTCCCTCATGGCGGCCGGACTCGTCGGCGCGGCCACGGCGGCACTGATGGTGGCGCCCCTGTCCCTGCGCTTCGTGCGCATCCCGCCCGGCGGCGAGCTGGTGTGGCACCGCGACGGAGTGATGGCCGCGGTCAGCGTCATCTCCAACAGCGCCGGCGACCTGCACCTGCAGGTGAACAACCATTTCCGCATGGGCGGCAGCGCCTCCATGCGCTCCGACCACCGGCAGGCGCACATTCCGCTGCTGCTGCATCCGGCGCCCGAAAGCGCCCTGTTCCTGGGCCTCGGCACCGGCGCGACCCTGTCGGCGGCGGGCGCCCATCCCGGCCTCCGGGCGGACGGGGTGGAACTGGTGCCGGAGGTGGTGGAAACCTTCCCCCTGTTCGGCGCCTCGGCCGGCGAGATTGGCCGCAACCCGCGCCTGCGCGTCCATGTGGCGGACGCGCGGCGCTTCGTACGCGCTCCCGGCGGCCGCTATGACGTGATCGTGGCCGACCTCTATCATCCGTCCGTGGACGGCTCCGGCGCGCTCTATGCTCAAGAGCATTTCGCCGCCATCCGCGACCGGCTGGCGGAGGGCGGGCTGTTCGCCCAATGGCTACCCCTGCACCAGCTGGACCTGCCCACGTTGCGCATCATCGTGCGCACCTTCCTCGACACGTTCCCGGATGCCAGCGCCTATCTTGCCCAGTTCAGCGTGGAGACGCCCCTGATCGCACTCATCGGCCGGCGCGAGGCGAAGACCTATCCCGCCGATTGGGCCGCGCGGCGCATCACCGATCCGGACCTCGCCGGGCGGCTTGCCGCGCTGGACATGAGCGGCGACTTCTCGCTGTTCGGCCTCTATCTCGCCGGCCGGCCGGAGCTTTCCGCCTTCGCCGGGCCCGGGCCGGTGAACACGGACGACCGCCCCCTCGTCACCACCGACGCTCCCCGCATCGCCTATGCCGGCACGGACACCCCCGCCGACCGGCTGGTGGCCCTCCTCGCCGCGCTCCACCCCGCGTCCGAGGCGGTGCTGGATGGGTCGGATCCGCAGGCCCGCGCCCGCCTTGCCGCCTACTGGCGCGCGCGCAATGCCTATCTGGAAACCGGGGCGCAGACGCTGGCCGCGCGCGGTCCGCGCGACGTGATCGGGACGCTGGCCCCGCGCCTCATCGAGATCGTGCGCATGAGCCCGGATTTCGAGCCGGCCTATGGGCCGGTGCTGGCCATGGCGCGGCAGCGCGCGGTCAGCGAGCCGGCTGCGGCGCGCCGCCTCCTAGAAGCACTCGATAGGGCGAACCCGGCCCGACCCGATGCACGCCGCCTTCTTGCGGCGCTGCCGCCGGATGCGGGGTCGGCGTCTCGCCCGCCGCCGCCACGGTGAAGGGGATGGAGCCGCCGTCAGCGTGATAATGGCGGCGGAAATAGCCGTTCCAGATCACCATGTATTTGCCCGGCGGCAGGGGCTGGGTGACGCGGAACGCGGTCTGGCGCACCTGCGCTGTGGGGCGGGTCCAGTCGGTGGCCCATTCGGCATTGTCCGACCCGATGACCTTCACCTCATGGAGCTCGAACTCGTCGGTGAAATCGATGGTCACCGCCGGCTCGCTCTCGCCCAGCACGTCGTTGGCATTGGGCACCGACTGGTCGAACGCGCACTGGGCGAACGCAGGCGCGCAGGCGCCGACGACAAGGCCGGCGAGCAGCGCGGTGATGGCGGGGGCGGGTCTCATCGTCCTGCAAACTCCTGAGGGGGGCGCCCCCGCTCACGCGAAGCGGATGGCGTAGCCGAAATTGTCGAGCCGGTCGGGAATGGCGTTGAAGGCGATGGAGATGCGCCGTTCGCCGCGATTGGCGGGCACCTCGTGCAGCAGGTAGCTCGGGAACATCACGAGGTCGCCGGCGTGCGTCTCGGGCATGGCCCACTTGCCGCCGTTGAAGGCATTGATACGGGCGTTGGGATTGCTGTTGCCGAACAGGAAGCCAGTGCCGCCGATGCTCTTGTGGAACACGATGTTGGCGGAGGGGTGCGCCGGCGTCAGATAGACCACGCCGGAGATGAAGCTGTTGGCGTGGGTGTGGATGGCCTGGTGCCCGCCGGGCTCGAGCACGTTCACCCAGATTTCCTTGATCTGCCAGTTCAGCGCCTCGCCGAAGAGCACCTCGCCGAACTCCGCCACCTTGGGCAGCACCAGCGCGCCGAGCCGGCCATGCAGGGAATTCGCCTCGGCCCCCGCCACCGGGGTGTGGGAGAGCAGGTCGGAATAGGCGTTGGTGAGGCTAGTGGCGTCCTGCGCCTCGGCGGCGAGGGCGGCCACCGTCTCCGGTTCGAGCAATCCCGGCACCCGCATCACGGGGGTGGGAAACAATCCGATAAGCTGGCTCACAATGGCGCCTGTCCGGTCCGGCAGAAAGGGGGAGACGGCGCGCACTTTCCCCATGGGCCATGACCTGCGGATGACGGTGGAACGACCCGGCGCGCCCGGTCGATGCCCACAGGCCTCAATGGCTGGATTCGATGTCCGACAGGGCCGGCGGTGGCCGGTATGGAGCGATGATGTGCGCTGTGGGCCGCTCGCCGGCCGGACGGCCCGGGCGCGCCAGCAGAGGGGTGCCGTCCGGCCCACGCGCGGCCGGCGTCGCGCCGCCGCTCCCTGAAGCCGGAAGCGCCAGCACCACGCTGTTGCGGCCGTTCTGCATCAGCGCGTCGCGCACGCTGACGGAGCGCAGCACCCAGCCTTCGAAGCTCTCCCCGGTGCGCAGCCGCACGACGGCATTGCTCGTCGGATCGAGGAAGATGCCGTAGGCGTCACCCACCCCCACCACGGTGCCGATGAGGGTGACGCGTGGCCGCGCCGGAGCAGCCGCCACCGGCGCGGCGGGCGCGGGCGGAGGCGGGACTTCGACCGCGGCCGGCGGGCGCCGCGAGGGCGAAAAGAGCGGCCGCGCGCGGGTGGCCTCGAGCCGCTCAAGCGGCAGCGACCACAGGGGATTGCCGCGCGGAGCAGATCCCGTACGGCCGGGCCCTGCGGCGCCATCGCCGTCCTCGGCGGTGCGGACCTGGACCGCGCCGGCCGGCGGGATCGGCGCGTCGAGCTCGGAGGCGCCCACAGGCGTGGCCGACACCACGAGGACCATCGCCAACAGGGAAAAGCCCGAAGCCCGCGCAAAATCGATCATCGCGCGCCCTGCCACTGGCCGTAGGCGGTGAAGGTCACTTTCAGCGCCATGGGCTGGCCGCCCCCGTCCACCGTCCGCGCGCCCGAGGTCGTCGCCTCGCTCTGGATCGCCAGCTGGTCCACGAACAGGAACGGCTGTCCTGCCTCGATGTCGTAGAGCAGCTTCTGCAGCGCATCCTCGCCGATGTCGAGGCTCGCGGCCACGGCGACGAAGCCCGGCCCGGCGGGCGTGCCCTGAAGCTCCGGCCGGGACGAGGTGATGCGCCCGCCCGCGCGCTCCACGGCGGCGGCGATGCGCTGCATGAGCGCGGCGCCCGCCACCGTCACCGTGGGTCCTTCCAGCACCGGCGCGCCGGCCCACGGCTCCGCCGGGTCGCCGGCACGGGGAGGCTTGCGTCCCTGCAGCCGGTCCAGCGCATCGGACGCCTCGGCCACGGCGGCGCGCTTGTCCATCAGGTCGCCGATGGCGCTCCCCGTCACCGCGAGCAGCACCAGGACAAGCGCCAGATAGCCCAGCGCCGCGAGCAGCGGCAGCCGGCGCGATGGGATGACGGATGGCAGCACGCTCATCGCAGGGCCTCCATGGGCAGGAGGACGCGCGCGGAGATCTGGAAGCGCTCGCCGGCCTCGCCGGGCGCGCGGGTGGTGGGTGCCACGAAAGTGGCCTCGGCGAACTGGCGCGACTGCTCCAGCAGGCGGATCAGCGCCGCCGCCTCCCGCGAGACGCCCGTCACCTCCACCCTGTCGCCCTCCATCTGCAGCTCGGTGACATAGGTGTCGTCGGGCAGCGCCTGCGACAGCGCCTCCAGCACCAGCACGCTGGCGGGCACCTCGCGCTTGCGCCGTTCGAGGGCGGCGAGCACGGCCGTCCCGCCCTGCCCGTCACGCGCCGCCACCAGCGCCCGGCGCTGGGCGCCGATGCGCTCGGTGATGTCGTCCAGTTCGGCATCGAGGTTGCCACCCACCAGCCCGGAGACGGCGAGCGCCAGCAGCGCCGCCGCCGCCGCGCCACCGAGCACCGCGAGCAGGACACGCCGCACCCCGGCCATCCCCGAGACCGCGCCGGATGCTGCATGATCGAGCACGCGGATGGGCGACCCCGTGCCCTCCGCCTGCGTGGTGACGAGGATGGCGCCCGCGCCCTGTGCCTTCAGCCGCTCCAGGAGGGGCGAAAGGCGGGCCCGCGCGGTGGCGGCCACGGTGAGGGCGAGGCGCTCGTCGGGCGCGTCCTCAGGCGCCGTGAAGCCATAGGCCGCTTCACTCGCGCTCCAGGGAGTCAGGCGGTCGATCTGCGAGCGCACGATGCCGTCGAGGAACGCGGCGGCGCCGCGCGGCAGCTCCAGTGGGCGGAACAGGAAGCGGCCGGGATCGAGCGCCAGCTCCACCTCCCGCCCCTTGAGCGCCGCCACGATCTCCGGCGCAAACGGGGTGGGATCATCCAGCCGGAGGCGGGCCGTCCCGTCCGGCAGGGCCAGGGTGAACACCCCCGCCTCCCTCTCCACCAGACGCACCGCCGCCCCGCGCGTGAGCTGCTCGCGTAGGTCGGCGACGAAGCCGGCGGCAAGGTCGATGAAGGCGGAGAAGGCGTCGAGGAACCGCGCCAGCGAGAGGGCGGAAGAGGAAGATGGCTTCGTCATCTGGGTCATGGCCGGCGCTCCCCCTTCGGGCGCGGCGGCGGGGCCTCCGCCGGCAGGTCGGCATCCTCGCGCCATGACAAGACCCGATAGGGGTCATCGCCGAAGTCGCGCAGCAGGATGACGGCCTCCGTCGCCCGGCGACGCCCATTGTCGAACGCCATAATGATGTGCACCCGCACCGCGTCGCTCGCCTCGCGGATCGTGTCGGGCAGAACGGCAGGCGCGGCTTGCCCGCCCTCGCCGCCGCCCGCAGCCGGCGGTGTCGCACCGGCCAGCGCCGCACGCACCACGGGATCGGCATCCGCCGCATTGATCTCGCCGCGCCCGCTGAACACCGTGAGATGCGGCAGTGCCCGCTCCACCAGTGCCGGCGGCAGGCCCACCACCCGCCAGATCTCTTCCACATGCACGAAGGGCGCGCCGCGCGGCTCGTAGTCGAGGCCGGCGTCGCGATAGAGCCCGGCCTCCCGTCCGCCATCGCCGGAGGAGGGTGTGCGGAAGCCGAGGATGCGATCGGCATAGTCCGCCGCCGCCTCGGGCTGCGCGCCCAGCGCCACAAAAAGCCCGGCGAGCAGGTCCTTCGGAGCCGCATTGAGATCGATGCGCGCCGCCTCGCCCACGAAGCTGGCGCTCACGCTGGCCTTGCCCATCCGGAACGCCACCTCGCCACTGGACGGGCGCTTGTCCTTCGGCACGGCGATGAGGCGCAGGGCCGCGATCTCCACCGCCGCCGTGGCAAGGCCATGGGCGATGAGGCTGTCGTCACGCACCGCGGCAGCGGTGGCGGTGCTGGAGATGTAGACCGCATAGACGGTGGCGAGGGTGGCGAGTGCGGCGAGGATCCACAGCACCGCCACCAGGATGAACCCGGCGTGGCAGGTGCCGTCCGCGTCGGCGGGATCGCGCGGTGACGACACGGCAGCGGGCGCGGCGAACATGGCGGTCATGGCGCGCGCCCCTCGCCAGATGCATCCGGTGCGCCCTGCCCTGCCCCAGCCGGGCGCGGCTTGGCGCAGACGGGCCGGGTTTCGTCAGTGACGCACACCGCCGGAACTTCGGCGCGGATCACCACCGCGCTGGAGGCATCGAGGGCGCGGCCGGTGCGTGCCTCGCGGATCACCAGGCGCACCGCGCGCGGCAGGGTGTCCGCGTCGGTCCAGCCGTCGCGCCACACCCCGTCCCGCCCGGCATAGGAGAAGGAGACCCGATAGGCCGCGCCCAGGAGCTGAACCGGCGTCCCGAACGGCGGCAGGCCGACATCGGCCGGACGCGGGGCGAAGAGCCCAGCGCTACGCGCCAGCCCGCCGCCGCCGGCCGCCGCCAGTTGCACGATTTCCAGCCCCGGCTTTGCATTGGGGCCGAGCGCCGTGCGCACGAAGAGCACGGACGAGGAGGTGCCCACGAACAGCGGGCGCTTGGCCGTCAGATTGGCCGGCACGAATTCGGCGGCGGCAAGGTCGGCGGCCATGCGGTCCACGGCGAGGGCGATGAGTTCGCTCGCCTCCACGCGGGCAAGGCCGCGCTGCCAGTTGGGCAGCCATTTGCCCGTCACCATGGCCAGCGCCGAAAGCACGAGGCCGGTGAGCGTCAGTGCCACCAGCACCTCGATGAGGGAGAAGCCGGCCGTGGCCGCGCGCTGGGGGAAAGCCCGGCTCATTGCGCTGCCACCGGCACGAGGCGCACCGTCTCCAGCACCACCATGGCGCCGGAGGGGGCGCGTACCCGGATCACCACGTCGCGCGGCGTCCATTTGGCACCGTCGGGCACCCCGGCCACGGCGAGGGGGCGCACATCCATGCGCCAGCCATGGCCGGCGATGTCGCCATCGGTGCGGCCGAGAGCGAGGTTGTTCCGGGCGGGAATGCCGGCTTCCACCGCCCGCGCGGTGGAGAGAAGACCGGCGCGCGCCTCCAGCGCCCGGGCGCCGCGCCCGTTGGCGCCCATGAGCTGCCCGATGGCCGCCAGCACCGCCGCCACCACGGCAAGCGCCACCAGCACCTCCAGCAAGGTGAAGCCGGCGCACCCCGACGCGCCGGGGAGGGCTTCAGGACTTGAGGCGTGGGACAATCTCCACTCCTCCCGTCAGCCAGTTCACCCGCACCTCGTAGCCGGCGCCGTTGCGGGTAAGGGCCACCACCCCGCCGCACGACAGGCCCGATGGCAGGAAGCCGATGCGCCCGCCCGCCGCGCGGCCGTTGCAGATGTTCGGCAGCACGGCGGTCATGCGCACATCGTCGGGAATGCGCACTTCGCGCGCGCCCTGCCTACCCCCCGCTCCCGAGCGGATGCGGCCTGTGGGCGCGTCCACCACGGTGGCCACCGGCGTGCCGAGGCGCAGGGCGGCGGCGCGGTCCGCCTTCAGCAAGGCGGCGGTCTCCACCGCATAGGCCTGAAGCCGCTGGCGCGAGGTGCCGAGCGGCAGGCGCGGCAGGGCAAGCGCCGCCAGCGCCGCGACGATGGCCAGCGCGCACACCACCTCCAGCAGGCTGAAGCCCGCCTGCCCTGCGCATGCGGAGATGGTGCGCGCCCCGCTCACTTCGACCAGCTCGTGATGTCGGCGGCGGTGCCGGTGCCGCCCTGCTGCCCGTCCGAGCCGAGGGAGACGATGTCGTAGGCGCCGTGCTCGCCCGGCGCGCGATAGATGTAGGGCTTGCCCCAGGGGTCCGACGGCAGGGTGCCGCCCTTCAGGTACGGCCCGTTCCAGGTGGCCGCGCCGGGGGAGCGCTGGACCAGCGCGACGAGCCCTTCCGAGGTGGAGGGATAGCGGCCGGTGTCGAGGTAGAACAGGTCGAGGGCGCTGGAGAAGCCCTGGATCTGGATCTTCGCGGTCTTCACCTTGCTGTCGCCGAGATAGCCGAGCACGCGCGGCCCCACGAGGGCGACGATGAGGCCGATGATGGTGATGACCACCAGCAGTTCGACGAGGGTGTAGCCGCCCTCGCTCCTGCGCCGGCGGCGGAATTGGGCGATGCGGGCGCGGCCCGCCGGAAGACTGGTGTTCACGCGGTTCATCCGATGCTTTGGCTGACCGACAGAAGCGCGGTCATGACGGAAACGATCAGGCCGCCGACGACGACGCTGATGGTGACAATGGCGGCGGGTCCGATGATGGCGACCACCTTCGCGAGGGACCGCTGGAGCTTTTCCTCGTAGAAATCGGCGATGCGGCCCGACAGCATGGCAAGCTGGCCGGTCTCCTCGCCGAGGCGCAGCATGCGCACCGCCATGGGCGGCAGCGCCGCGCCGGCCGCCACCGCATCCGACAGCCGCGCGCCCTGGCGCACCTTGTCCGAGGTGGCGGCCCAGACGGAAGCGTCGTCGCCTGCCGCCATCACCTCCACGATGATGCGCAGGGCGCTGGTCAGCGTCACGCCGTTGCCCAGCAGGATGGAGAGGTTGCGGCAGAACACGGCCGAGCGGCGGAAGGTGAGAATGGTGCGCACCAGCGGCAGCCGCGCCAGCGCGCCCATCACGGCCGTTCGCGTAGCCGGCCGGCGCAGCACCAGCCAGGCGATGGCCACCAGACCGCAGGCCCCCGCCCCCAGCGCGGCGCCATGGGCCTGGGCAAGATCCGACAGGTTCAGCAGCATTTCCACCGCCGGATCGAGCTTGGCGCCCATGTCGCGCAGCACGGTGGAGAATTGCGGCAGCACGAACAACAGGAAGAACACCAGCACCCCGCCCGCCGCCGCCAGCACGAAGGCGGGATATTGCAGCGCTTCCATCAGCTTGCGGCGCAGCTGCTCGGCCCGCGCGCGCTCCTGGGCGAGCAGGTCGAGGATGCGGTCCATGGTGCCGGAGGCCTCGCCCACCCGCACCAGCGCCACATAGACCGGCGGGAACAGCTTGGGCTCCCCCGCCGCCGCCTCGGCGAAGCTCTGGCCGGCGAGCACGTCGGCGCGCAGCTTGCGCACCACCGCCCGCATGCGGCCGAGGTCCGCATCGCCGGACAACAGCTCCAGCGCCTCGTCGAGCCGCGCGCCGGCCTTCAACAGCAGCGCGAGGTCGCGGGTGAAGAGGGTCACGTCCTCCGCCTTCGGCCCGCCCAGCGACAGGCCGAACCGCCCGCCCTCGCCCTTCGGCCGCGCCGGGATCGTCTCCACCGGCATGAGGCCGAGGAACTCGATGCGCCGGCGCACCTCCGCCTCGGTGGGCGCGGTGATCTCGCCGCTCACGATCTGTCCGGCCTGGGTGAGGGCCCTGTAGGTGAAGGTCGCCATCAGCGCACGGTGGTCACGCGCAGCACCTCGGCCGGCGAGGTGATGCCGGCCCGGCATTTCAGGATGCCGTCGTCCAGCATGGTGGTCATGCCGCCGGCGATGGCCGCCTTGTCCACGGCGCTGGCGCCGGCGTGGCGGTCGATCATCTCGCGGATCTCGTCCGACAGGGTGAGGATCTCGAACACCCCCACCCGGCCGCGATAGCCGGCCCCGCCGCAGCGCTCGCAGCCCTTGGGCTCGTACACGGTCTCCCCCGCCGCAAAGCCCAGCGCCGAGAAGCGCGGATCGTCGGCCACGTCGGTGGCGGTGAGGGTGCGCGGGCGCTTGCAGCGGTCGCAGAGCTGGCGCACCAGGCGCTGGGCGATCACCGCCCGCAACGTGGACTTCAGCAGGAAGCCCTCCACCCCCAGATCCAGCAGGCGCGGCACCGAGGCGGCCGCCGTGTCAGTGTGGAGCGTGGTGAGCACCAGATGGCCGGTGAGCGCCGCATGGACCGCGATGTGCGCGGTCTCGGGATCACGCACCTCGCCCACCATGATCACGTCTGGGTCGTGGCGCAGGAAGGAGCGCAGGGCAGCGGCGAAGGTGAGCCCGATGGCGGGCTTCACCTGCGACTGGTAGACGCCCTTGATCTCATATTCCACCGGGTCCTCGATGGTGAGGATCTTGCGCGTGGGCTCGTTCAGGATGGAGAGGATGGTGGCAAGCGTCGTGGTCTTGCCCGATCCGGTGGGACCGGTGACCACCACCATGCCGTGGGGCAGCGCCAGCAGGCGCTTGAGGATGTCTGCGTCGCCCGGCGACAGGCCGAGCTTGTCCATGTTCAGGAGGCCGCGGTCGCGGGGGAGAAGGCGGATCACCGCCGCCTCGCCGTGCTGGGTGGGCATCAGCGCCACGCGCACGTCGATCTCGGAGCGCCCGAGCTTCAGGCGCGCCGCGCCGTCCTGCGGCAGGCGGCGCTCGGCGATATCGAGGCCGGCGAGGATCTTGATGCGCGAGATCACCGCCTGCGGCAGCACGTCGGCCGGCGCGGGCACCACCCGCAGCAGCCCGTCGATGCGCATGCGCACCTCGATGGTCCCCCGGAACGGGCCGATATGGATGTCGCTGGCGCGCAGCTCCATGGCCTTTTCCAGAAGGTCGTTGACGGCGCGCACCACCGGCGCGCCCGAGGCGAGGTCGCGCAGGCTGTCGATGTCGTCATCGGCCCGCGCGCCGCCGGTGTCCGTGATCCCCGCCGCTGGCGCCTCGTCGCCGCCAAGCCGCTCGGTGAGGACAGTGGCGATGTCCTCGAAGGAGGCGACCACCAGCGCCACCTGTTCGCCCAGGGCGATCTCGGCGGCGCGCCGCACTGCGCCGTCGGTGGGATCGCCCACGGCGAGGCGCACCACGCCATCGGCGCCGCGATAGGGCAGCGCCGTCATCTCGCGCAGGAAGCGCGGCGAGAAGTGTGACACCAACGCGGGGGCCGCCATCAGCTCGGGCAGGCTCACGCGCGGCAGGCGATAGAAGGTGGCCACCGCATCGGCGAAATCGCCGGCGGCAAGCTCGGTGGATTCCCACACCTTGCGCAAAGGTTTCGGGCTTGTGGCGGACGAGGCGGGCGAATGCACCTCATCCGGGCGCAGAGGCACGGCGTCGCCCGGCCGCAGCAGCCCGCATCGCGCCAGATAGCCCATGAAATCGCCAACCAAATCGCCGGCGCCGTCGGCCGTCATCCCCGTCCCCGTCGCCCGAACGGCGCGCCGGCCGGTTTCGGCTCGCCCGTCGCGCCTCACCTTGATCCTTGCCGCCGGGCAGGGCTCACACGCGCCGGACATTTCGTCCCGCGACAGCCTCTGTGCGGGAGCCCTTCGAGGCATCCCTGATCGAACGCGCAGCCGTCCGGCCCGAGCACGCTCGCGTCGGCGGGCGCATCATCGTGTCGCCCCATGAAGGTTTCGCGGCGACTTCATGACAGTCCCGTAACAGTCCCGCCCCGCGCGCCGTGCAGAGCCCGTCGTTTCGCAACTTCAGGTGACCCTAATATTTCTGTCATACGGCATCGATACTAGGTGACGTCCGTCCGGAGATCGGGGCCATCCACCTCGAACGGCAGCTGGGTTCTATCGAGGCATCGGGTGGAAGTGCGGAAAGATCGGCCAAACCGGTTCGGCTCCCGACCGGGCACCCTGCTGTTGACGTGCGCGATCCTCATCGCCACGGCGCTGGCCGCGTGTTCTCTGGTGCCCGACGACGTCAAGCCGCCGAGCGTGATGGACCAGGTCCGCGCCATCGACCTGCTGCCGCGCGACACCAAGCCGGTGCCCGGCCCGCAGGACATTCCCGACGACCGCAAGGCCATCGAATATTTCGGCTCAAGCACCGCGGCAGCGGTCTCCGACCGTTCCGAGGTGGGCGTGGCCGGACGGGGCGGCGTGAGCGGCGGCGCGGACGGCTATGACCTCAACTTCGACAACACGCCGGTGACCAGCGTCGCCAAGGTGGTGCTGGGCGACATCCTCGGCGTGGGCTACGTCATCGACCCGCGGGTGCAGGGCACGGTGACCCTCGCCTCGGCGCGGCCGGTGCCGAAGACCGAGCTGCTGTACGTGCTCGAAGCCGCGCTGAAGACCAACAACGTGGCCATGGTGCGCGAAGGGGCCGGCTATCGCCTCGTGCCCCTCACCGAGGCGGCGGGCGGCGGCAATGCGGATGTGGGCACCTCGCGGCCGGAGCCGGGCTACGGCATCTCCGTGGTACCGCTGCGCTATGTCTCCGCCGAGGCGCTGATGCCGCTGCTGGACAGCTTCGCCACCAGGGCCGGCGCGGTGCGCGCCGATCCCGGACGCAATCTGCTCATCGTCCAGGGCACCGGGTCCGAGCGGCAATCGGCCATCAACACCGTGCTCTCCTTCGACGCCGACTGGATGCGCGGCCAGTCGGTGGGGGTCTATCCGGTCCGCAACAGCGCGCCCGAGCCGCTGATCTCCGAGCTGGAGAGCATCATGGACGCGGGCGACAGCGGGCTGAGCCACAAGATGGTGAAGTTCCAGGCCATCAACCGCCTCAACGCCATCATGGTGGTGGCCAAGAAACCGGAGCTGCTGCAGACCGCCGGAACCTGGATCGGCCGCCTCGACCGTTCCGACACCACGGTGGGCGTGCGCGTCTATCGCCTGCGCTACGGCGACGCCAAGCAGATGGCAAAGGTGCTCAACGAGCTGTTCGTCGGCGGATCGTCCAGTGGCCTCGACCAGGCGGCCAGCCAGATCGCGCCCGGCTCCGGCGCCTCGGTCTCGTCCGGCGGCGGTTCGGACGGAAATGGTTCCGGATCGGGCCTCACGGTGCAGCAGCGGCTCGGCCAGTCCCCGCCCAAGCAGGACACGGGCGGCACGGGGGGCAAGACCATCGCCGTCGACAGCGAGGGCGCGCCCGTCGGCGGCTCCGGCGGCGGCGCGGGAGGGGGCGGCGCGCTGCTGTCCGGCATCCGCATCACCGCCGACGCCATCAACAACTCGCTGCTGATCTTCGCCAGCCAGGAGAATTACCGCATCATCGAGCGCACCCTGATGCAGCTCGACCAGCCGCAATTGCAGGTGGCCATCGAGGCCACCGTGGCCGAGGTGACGCTGAACGACACCCTGGCCTACGGCGTCCAGTTCTATCTCACCAGCAAGGACCTCGGCCTCGGCCGCAACAACGGCTCGGTGCTGAACACCCTGTCCAGCGACATCACCGACCAGGCCATCAACCGCGTGCTGCCCGGCTTCAACCTGCTGGTGGGCCGCGAGAACCAGCCCCGCGCCATCCTCGACGCCCTGCATACGGTGACCGACGTGAAGGTGCTGTCCAACCCGTCCGTGGTGGTGGTGGACAACCAGAAGGCGACGCTGCAGGTGGGCGACGAGGTCCCGGTCTCCACCGGCAGCGCCACGGTGCTCTCGTCCTCCAACACGGTGGTCAACACCATCGAGTACAAGAACACCGGCATCATCCTCCACGTGGTGCCGCGGGTGAACGTGAACGGGCAGGTGCGGCTCGAGATCGAGCAGGAGATCAGCAACGTCACCCAGTCCGATCCCACCACCAGCGGCACCAGCAGCAATTCCACCGGGCTCACGCCCACCGTGTCCCAGCGCAAGGTGAAGAGCGTCATCGCCGTGGCGAGCGGGCAGACCGTACTGCTCGCCGGTCTCATCAGCGAGCGCCACAACGGCGTGCGGCAGGGCGTGCCGATCCTCGACCAGATCCCCGGCGTCGGCGACGCCTTCGCCCACACCAACGGCACGGTGAAGCGCACCGAGCTGATCATCTTCATCCGGCCCCAGATCATCCGCGACAATGTGGATGCCCATACGGTGGCTGAAGAGCTGCGCGCCAAGCTGCGCGGCACCGTCACCACCCTGCCAGGCGGCCCGCAGGCGCCGCTCGGCGCACGGTGAGGCCGGCCATGGCGATGTCTTTCCCCACGGCACTGTCCGCCGGTGACCGCGCCGGCAAGGCGGCCCTCGCGGCGGTGATCGCAGCCGCCATGGCGACGAGCCTTGCGGTCGAGCCATCCATCGGTGGACTGCTGGCTGCGGCGCTGGTGCCGGTCCTTGCCGCCATCGCCGTCATCGACGCACGGCACTTCATCATTCCCGATTCCTTGAACGCGCTGGGTGCGCTCCTCGGCCTCGCCGCTGCCGCCACCGCGCCGGAACCGGCGGATGGCCTCGGCGCGGCGATCCTCGGCGGCGCAGCCTTGGCCTTCGTGTTCCTGGCCATCCACCTCGGCTATCGCGCGTTGCGCGGCCGCGACGGGCTGGGGCTGGGCGACGTGAAGCTCGCGGCGGTGGCGGGAATCTGGCTCAGCGTCACCGCCATGCCGGTGGCGGTGGAGATCGCGGCGCTCGCCGGGCTCCTCGCCTATGGCATCACCCGTCTCGCCGCCGGCCGCGCCGTGCGGGTACGGGACCGGTTGCCGTTCGGCCTGTTCTTCGCGCCAGCCATCTGGATCGGCTGGCTCTTCGACCGCTGGTCGGCCGGGCTGTTGTGAGGAGGATCGGGAAGCGGCCATGAAGCTGACGGCTCCCCCTGCCCTGCGCCGGCTGCTGGCCGCGCTCCTGCTCGCGGCCATCCTCGGCCCGCCGGTGACGCCCGCCGGCGCGGGGGCGCCCTCCACCTCCGGCGCCTTCGCGCTCTACGCGCGGGGCGACTATGAGGCGGCGGCCGCCGAGCTGACGCCGCTGGCGTGGGCCGGCGATCCCCGCGCCCAGGGCCTGCTCGGCTTCCTCTACGAATACGGCAAGGGCGTGCCACAGAATTATGTGGCGGCGGCCAACTGGTACGCCAGCGCGGCCGAGCAGGGCGAGGCGACGGCGCAATATCTGCTGGGCCTGCTCTACGACAAGGGCCACGGCGTGCCGCGCGATGTGGTGCTGTCGCAGAAGTGGCTCATCCTCGCCACCGCCCGGGCCTCCAGGCGCGAGCGGGATGTCTACACCAGGCTGCGCAATGCGGTGGCCACCAAGATGAGCCCCGCCCAGCTCGCCACCGCCCAGCGCCTCGCCATCGAATGGGCGCCGGTACGCGGGCTGCCGGTGCAATAGGGCTGACCTCCTGCGGTGAGGCCGCATCTCCGCGCGCATGGCATCGATCGCCAAGACGACTCACCAAGTGCGGCTCGCCGAGTATGGTGCCCGTCCCGGATACGACGGAGGAGCTAGGTCGCTGTTGCCGCGTCACCGCGCCGCCAGCGCGCCTGCCACGAAGCGCGTCACCTGCGCCGCATAGGTCTGCGCATCGATGCCGCGCTCGCGATACTTGCTGCGCTTCACGTACCAGTCCTGAAGCAGCGGCTTGATGAGGGTGGCGGCGAACAGCGGGTCCTCGGCCACGAACACCCCCTGCCGCACGCCCTCAGCGATCACGTCCGCGAAGATGCGCTCGGTGAGCCGCTCGCTGTCGATGGCGCGCTTCCTGGCCTCGGGCGGGAAGGCTTTGGCCTCCATATAGGCGAACACGAACCACGCGTGCATGGCCTCGGACAGCCGCACATGCGCGGCGATCAGCCAGTTGAGGTGCGCCGCAGGATCTGCCCGCACCGCCTCAGGCGCGCTGCCCAGCTCCGCCTCCACGGCGTGGGCCACCTCACCGAGGATCATCAGCAGCAGGGTGTCCTTGCTGTCGAGATAGGAATAGAGCCCGCCCATGCTGAGGCCGGATTCGGCCGCCAGCTGGCGCAGGGTCATGGCATGGAAGCCGTGGCGGTTGGAGAGCTTCAGCGCCGCATCGATGATGCGCGCGAGGTTTGCCACCGCCACGTGGGGCTTCTGCACCTTGATGAGGTCGCGGTGCCGTTCATGGATGCGGGCCGAAAGGGCTTCCAGGGAATGGGCGTCCGGCGCATCAGGACCGGGCGCCTGGGTTGCGCCCGCCTCGGCCCTCTCGTCTGCGCCCACCCGTCAACCCCCGATAAAGCCTGATCTCACAAGCGGGAAGACTGCGTCCCGGATGCGGAAAGTCAAGCCCGCAGAGGTCCCGCGCGATCCGTCAGAGCGAGCCCCTCACACCATGGCGCAAAGCGCTTCCATGCGGGCGCAGACATCGCTCAGGGAGGGCGCCGCGCCATCGCTCGGCAGGGTCAGGAGGAGGTCAGCGAAATCATCCGCCTCCTGCTGGCGCAGGAAGCGCACCACGTCGTCGATGCTGGAGGCCCGCGTCTCCGCATCGCCGATGACGATGCGCAGAGAAAAGGGATCGGTGGGCGGAAGGCTGCGTCCCATAGTGATCTCCTCTGCCGGCGCGCCTTCAAGGCGCAACATGGCTACCGGAGACTTAACGCGGCCTTCGCCGAAGGGTTCCCTCGCTTCTCACGCATCGCGCGCTCAAGCAGGCGCGCGACTTATGCGCCGTGCTGGATGAGGTCCGGCAGGCGGCGGGTCAAGGTGCGCAGCACGCTCTGGGAGCCCTTGTTCATCACGTCGAACACCCCGTCGGAGGTGGCGGCGGTGCTGAAGCCGTCATGGACGAAGCGGAAATGGGTGCCGCCGGAGGGTGTGGGCGTGAGGGTCCAGGTGACCACCGTGTCGATATAATGACCGAAGCCCTTCAGCTCCTCGTGCCCGCCCTTCCAGCTGAAGGACAGCTCGCGCTCGGGCACGGCGGTCTTCACCTGGCACTGGAACTCGCCGTCCCAGCGCTCGATGGGCCGGCCCCAGATGGTGAAGCGGTGCCCTTCCAGGGGCTGGATATCATTGGGAAAGAACCAGACGGCGAGCCATTCGGAATCGGTAATGGCGCGCCAGACAATGTCCACCGGATACTCGAACTCGGCTTCGGTGACGATGGAGCGGGTCTCGATAACATCCGACATGGACGAAACTCCCCAAAAAAGGCGATCAAACAAACAAGCGTGGCCAACCTTGCGAAGAAGCAAGAAACGGGCCTCAGCCCACCGGCTGTTCAATGCCCAAAGCAGAATGGAACTGCCGGGCGAAGGCAGAGCAATCATCCTCCCGCGCAAACAGGATGTCGGCGCTCCACTCGATGCTGCGGGCGCCATCGGACCAGAGGCGCTCGGCCCGATGCCACGACAGGGCCGGCCAGTGCGGGTTGCGCAAGGGCAGGTCATCCGGCCCCCGCGTCCCCGGCCGGCCGAGATGGAAGGTCAGGAATGCCACCACTTCGGGACGGAACGCGAGGGCAAAGGCCACGCCATGCCGGATGGTGCGGGGCGGCGGCCGCAGCAGCGCCTGCTCGATGACGGCGAAGCCGGCCGGCCCGTCCCCGGCGGCGAGCTCGCGCAGCACCAGCAGGCGGAAACCGTGCTTCAACACCAGAGCGGGAACCGCATGGACCGCGACGGCCGCCTCATGGGCGGGCGCGGCGGCCAGAGCCGGACGGGCGGGCACGGTCATGCCAGCGTTCCCGAATAAGCGCGGGCCGGCAGCGGGCCGGCTGGCATCGTTCCTGCTTGGCGCGAAGCGCCCCACACGTGGGGCGGGCGCGAGGGTCCATCTTGGTCAAGACCGACTACATTCCCGAACTCAGCGAAGTGCGCATGGAGCGGCGCGCCCCGGAAGGGCCGTACAGCCTCGACGCCGAAGACCGCGTCTATATCGAGGACTGCCTCCGCCAGGTGGAGGCGGCGTTCAGCACCGAGGGCTTTCCCGGCATGCCGTTCGAGGCCATTCCCGGCCGCGCGCTGATCCGCCGCTTCATCGTGTGGTGGCGCACCCTCGAGCCGGAAAACGAAGCCCAAAGCGAGGCCCACGCCCAGTTGCCCGGCGCCATCCGCCTGCTCGACACCGTCTCCTCCTATCTGGAAGAGAAGGCGCGCGGCGGGCGCTGAAGCGGCCACCGCCTCAGGCCTTCGCCGAACCGGGTGCGGGCGGCTCGCGGTCGGCGGCCTTCAGGGCATCGATGCAGGCGAACAGGGCCAGCCGGCCGTCGGCGAGGGCTTCCTCCTCCGTCTCGCCCACGCCGTGGCAGCCGGGCACATCGGGAAAGCTTGCCACGAAGCCGCCACCCTCCTCGGGCGGGATCGGCGCGAGGGTGACCGGATAGGCATCAAGATCGGGGGCGACGGGGGCGCTCATTGGTCCTGCTCGTCCATGCGGTCCACCATGGCGACGAACGCCTTCACGTGGACGGAGCGGATCTTCTGCTTCATGGGCACGGCGACGCAATCGGGCACCGAGGGGTGGGTGAAGACCACGTGGGTCCCGGTCACCTTGCGAAACTTCATCGCATATTGGGATGCGGTGATCTCGATGTCGGCGGGCCGCCACTCCCCGCCGGGATTGGCGCGCAAGGCTTCGAGCCTCTTGTTATGCATGACAGTATCCGTCGAATGAAAAGGGATGAAGCTGTAAAGACTTCAGTGTAGGCGCACGCGCCCTGCGGGCAAGCCGAAATGGTGGGCAGCCGGGGGCGGCGTGACAGGCCGCAGTCGGGGCCGCCCGCAACGGACACCCTCTGAACGCGGGAGCGGCGGCTCCAGCCTCCCGGCCGCGCGCGCCGTCAGTCCCTGAGCAGCCGGCGGATGACCTTGCCCGTGGTGGTCAGGGGCAGCTCGGCCACGAACTCGATCTCGCGGGGATATTCGTAAGCTGCAAGGCGGGTGCGCACGAAGGCGCGGATGTCGTCCTCCAGCGCCGGCGAGGGTGTGATGCCGGGCATCAGCACGATCACCGCCTTGACGATCTCGGTGCGCAGCGGGTCCTTCTTGCCCACCGCGGCGGCGATGGACACCGCCGGATGGCGCAGCAGCACATCCTCGATCTCCGCTGGGCCGATGCGATAGCCGGCGGAGGTGATCACATCGTCGTCGCGGCCGAGGAAGTGGAAATAGCCCTCCTCGTCCTGGGTCGCGAGGTCCCCGGTGATGAGCCAGCCGTCGCGCACCTTCTCCTGCGTGGCGTCCGGCCTGTTCCAGTACTCAAGGAACATGACCGGATCGGGCGCGCGCACCGCGATCTGCCCCATCTGGCCGGGGGGCAGCACGGCGCCGTCTTCGCCCAGCACCGCAACCTCGTGGCCCGGCACCGCCTTGCCGGTGGCCCCGGCTTTCGCCACGCCCAGCGCCGCCGAGGAGCCGATGACGTAATTGCATTCGGTCTGGCCGTAGAACTCGTTCACCGGCACGCCGAGGGCCTGCCGGCCCCATTCGAAGGTCTCCGCCCCCAGCGCCTCGCCCGCCGAGCCCACGGTGCGCAGGTCGAAGTTGAAGCGGGTCTTGGGGTCCGGCACGGCGCGCATCATCTTGAGCGCGGTGGGCGGGATGAAGACGTTGCGCACCTGCGCCCGCTTGATCAGGTCGAAGGCCGCCTCGGGGTCGAACTTGCCGCGCGGCTGCGCCACCACCGGCACCCCCAGTGCCAGCGCGGGGAGGATGGTGTTGAGCAGCCCGCCGGCCCAGGCCCAGTCGGAGGGGGTCCACATGCGGTCGCCCGCCTGGCCGATGCCCTCATGGGTGAAGGTGACGCCGCTCACATGGGGCAGGAGCACCCGGTGGCCGTGCAGCGCGCCCTTGGGCTGGCCGGTGGTGCCGGAGGTGTAGATCATCAGCGCCGGATCGTCCGGGCCGGAGGTGATGGCGAGCGGCCGGTCGGAGGCGGCATCCAGCAGGGTGGTGAAATCGAGCACCCCCGCCCGCGCCCCGTCCACATTGATGAGGAGCCCCAGCGCCTGCGGCCGCTCCACCACCTTGGCAAGGCCGGCATCGTCGGTGACGAGGGCCCTGGCGCCGGAATCGGCGAGGCGATAGGCGATGGCGTCCACCCCGAAGGCGCCGGCCAGCGGCACCGCGATGGCGCCCATCTTGTAGACGGCGAGGTGGGTGACCAGCACGTCCAGCGACTGGGGCAGCAGGATCGCCACCCGGTCGCCGCGCCCGATGCCGTGGGCCAGAAGGGCGTGGGCCAGCCGGTTGGAGGCCGCAGCCAGCGCGCCGTAGGAGACCGGGCGAAAGCCTGCGCCATGGGGCAGGAACAGGGCCGGACGGTCGGGCGCGCGGGCGGCAATGCCGTCGCAGGCATGGACCGCCATGTTGTAGCGGCGCGGGATATCCCAGGAAAACGCCCGGCACCGGCGCTCGTATTCACTCGTGTGCGCCAGCATGACCCGGCCGACCCTTCTGCCCCCGCAATGTTGCGGCGCACGCTACAGGGTTGCGGCTGCGAGATGCAAGTGTCTTTTGCCGACTCCGGACACACCGGCCCGGGCCGAGAACGTCAGGTCACCGCCCGCTCTTGTCCGGCTCGGCCAGCACCAGGGCCCAATAGACCTTGTACTTGGAATTGGGCGCATTGGCCGTGGCGATGCCCATGCGGGTCACCCCCGGTTCCAGCATGTTCTTGTTGTGGGAGGGGGAATCGCGCCAGCCGGAGAAGGCTTCCGCAAGGGTGTGGTAGCCCGCGCCCACATTCTCCACCGCCTTGGAGGCGTTGTAGCCGGAGGCCTTCATGCGGGTCATGAAATTGCGCCCGCCCACCTCGTGGGAGAGATTGTCGGCCCGCGCCATGGCGTTGGCCTGGTCCTGGGCGATCTTGTTGAGCTGGTCGTCGATGGTGACGGGGGTCAGCCCGCGCCCGACCCGGTAGTCGGAGATGATGGAGGCGGCGGCCGCCGCGTCCACCGGCTTCCCGGTCTTGGCGAGGTTGATGTAGAAGGCCGGCTGGCTGTCGAGCTGGGTGTCGGTGGTGCCGCAGGCGCCCAGCGTCAGCAGCAGCGCGAGCCCGGCACCGGCGAGAAGGGGACGGCGGAGGATCGGGTCGCGCATGGCTCTCTTCCAGCTGGTTCGGGGCTCCTCGCCCCTTGGACATCCCGCCCGGTTCGCCGGAGCCCGCCATCTCGGCGGATCCGGCGCGCGAGGGACCGCCCGCCTTGTGCGCCCTCAGGGTTGAAGAAGCGTTAGCGGAGGGGAGCCGAAGCCCCTCGCCGCCCTCACTGGAGCGGATCTGGCGGGGCCGGCGGCGGCGGCACCATGTCGGCGGGCGCGCGCGACAGCGAGGCCCAGGGCTGGATCGCCATGCCGATGCCGGCCTTGCGGAAGCGCGCGAGCACCTGAAAATGCAGGTCGCTCTTCACCGTCAGGCCGTAGTCCACATTGGCCACCACGCAGCGCAGCTCGAATGCCATGCCCGCATCGGCGAACTTGGTGAGGAACACCCGCGGCGGCGGCGTCTGCAGCACCTGCGGATGGTCGCAGGCGCAGCCGACGAGGATGTCGCGCACCTCCTCCGCATCGCAATCGTAGGACACGTTCACCGCCACGATGATGCGGCCGGTGGTGTTGGAGTGCGTCCAGTTCTTCACCATGCCGGTGATGAGGTCGGAATTGGGCACGATCACCGTGGCGCGCTCGAAGGTCTCGATCTCGGTGGAGCGCACCGAGATGCGCCGCACATAGCCCTCCTCGCCCTTCACATTGATGGTGTCGCCCACCCTTATGGGCCGCTCGGCGAGCAGGATCAGGCCCGACACGAAGTTGGACACGATGGCCTGGAGGCCGAAGCCGATACCCACCGAGAGCGCGCCGGCCACCAGCGCGATGTTCTCCAGGTTCAGTCCCACCTCGCTCATGGCGATCATGATGGCGATGATGGTGCCCACATAGCTGACGATGGTGGCGATGGAGGATTGCAGCGACGGCTCCAGCCCCGAGCGCGGCAACAGGGCGGTGGAAACCCAGCGTTGGAAGGCGCGGGCGGCCACCAGGCTCACCAGCAGCAGCAACACCGCGTAGAACACGCTCCACAGGGTGATGGTGGCGGTGCCGATGCGCACGCCGAAGGAGGCGCGCTCCACCGTGTCCATCACGTCGGCGGTGGAGGTGCCCCAGCTGCCGGCGATGAGGAAGGCGGCCACCACGAACAGCAGCAGCTTCAGCAGGCCGGAGAGCACCACCCCGATCAGCTCGAGGCTGGTGGGCTGGAGGCCGAGGGTCTTGGACATATGCCGCGCGCGCGGCGTCTCGGCCGAAAGCCCCTCGCCGAAGAAGGAATCGATGAGGGCGTAGAGCAGGTAGAGCCCACCCAGCACCGCTGCGGCCACGATCATGCGGGCGGCGACGAAGGCGGCGAAGCTCACATAGCCGCCCACCAGGGCGCCGATGAGCAGGATCACCGACATCCAGATGACAAGGCGCAGCCATTGCGGGCGGCTGCCGGACGCCGCCTGCTCCGCCGGGGAGGCCTCGCCCTCGGTCTCGATGCCGCCATCCTCCGAGCGCGCGACACCCACCAGGAAGCGGGCGATGAAGCCGGCGATGAACAGGGCAAGCAGCGCGCTGGTCAGCACCGTCAGGCCCACGGGGGCAAACAGCACCTTGTGCAGGGCGTTGAGGAAGGCGGCGATGGCCAGCGTCCACACCGCGAACGAGAAGTAGCGGAAAGCCAGCGCTGCGGCGGCGTCCGAGAGCGGCGGCAGGCGGCGCCACGGCTCGTCGGGAGCGAGCAGCGCGCGCGCCACCGCATTGCCGATGGCCTTGATGAAGACCGCCACCACCAGCCCGTGCAGCAAGTCCGCGGCGCGCGGCGGCACCACGTCGAACCCGCCCAGAAAGGCAAGGGCGGCCATGGTGGCGGCGGGCGCCACGCAGGCGTTGAGGACGAGCACCTTCAGCGCCTCGCGGGCGGAGCGCAGCCTTGTGAAGCTCTCGCCCGACCCCGGCGGCGGCGTGCGCAGCCGGCGGCGCAGCAGACGCCCGCCCAGCACCACAGCGGCGCCGATGCCGAAGCCGCCCAGCACGATGCCGAGCAAGGCGAGGGAGCCCTGGCGGCGCTGCGCGAACGAGGACCAGTCGTTCACGAAATACTTGACGGCCCGCCACTCGGACGACACCGAGGACAACGCGTTGCCCCAGAGATCGGGATCGAGGATGGAGTCCGAGCGCTCGAACAGCTGGCCGGTGAACAGCGCCCGGCGGCGGGAACTGATGCGGTCGGAGATCTGGTCGGCGCGCAGCAACAGGGCGCGGTTCTGCTTCAGGACGCCGCCAAGGTCGGAGCTGATCTTCTGCAGGCGCTCGCGGTCGGCGGTCACCGCCGGGTCCTCGGTGGCGCCCTCGGCGGGCTTGGCGCCGAGGCCGCTCAGCCGGCTCTCCGTGTCGGCGACGCGCGGGGAGATCTGGTCGCTCACCGTCGCAAGGTCGCGGCGGGCGGGGTCGAGCCGCTGGCGCACGTCGTCGAGGTCGTTGGGGCGCAGCCCCTCCAGCGCCAGCGTCGCGTCGAGGGCGTCGAGGGTGGCCCGTGCCGCTTCCAGCTTCTCGCGGGCGGCGGTGATCATGGGATCGGGCGGCACCACCACCGGCTTCGCCGCTTCCGGAGCGGCGGCAGCAGGCGGAGCAGCAGCAGGGGCTCCGGCGACGGGCGCAGGCGCAGCCGGCGCGCCCGCGGCGGGCGCGCTCTGGTGCGGGGCGGCCTGCCCCTGCGCCGTCTGCGCCCCGGCCTGGGCCAGGGGAACGCTCGCCACAACCATCGACAGGAAGAGCGCGACCAGAACGGCCGCGGGCTTCGTTACATGCATATCGGACCTCCGCGGCGGCGTTCCTGTCGCCCGAAGGCGGCATGTTCGTGGCGGATGGGAGAGAAAGGCGGCGCGGCGGGGCTTCGAAATCGCGAAAACCGGTATAAAGATCGTCCCGATTTCCGCCTTTTCGCATCCTCCGGCCGCAACCGGAGGCAGAGAGACTCTCGTGATGACCGGCGCCGCTCCCGTCAAGCCCCAGGCTGCACCTTCCGACCCCATTGCCGCCCCGATTGCCGCCTCCCCGGCCACCCCCGATCCGGTGGCGCTGGCCGCCGAGCTGATCCGCGCGCCTTCGGTGACGCCGCACGCGGACGATGCGCTGGAGCTGGTGGCGAAAAGGCTGGAGGCCGCTGGGTACCGCGTGGAGCGCCTGACCTTCGAGACCGGCGGCGTGCCCATCCCCAATCTCTACGCCCGTATCGGCACCGACGGCCCGAACCTGTGCTTCGCCGGGCATGTGGACGTGGTACCCGAGGGAGATGCCACCCAATGGCACCACGCCCCCTTCGCCGGCACGGTTGAGGACGGCGTGCTCCATGGGCGTGGGGCGGTGGACATGAAGGGGGCGGTGGCCGCCTTCCTCGCCGCCGCGCTCGCCTTCGGCCGGCCGCAGCGCGGCAGCCTCTCCTTCCTCATCACCGGCGACGAGGAAGGCCCGGCGCTGGACGGCACCGTGAAGGTGGTGGAGTGGCTGAAGGCCAGGGGCGAGACCATCGACCATTGCGTGCTGGGCGAGCCCACCAACCCCGATGCCCTGGGCGATGCCTTCAAGGTCGGCCGGCGCGGCAGCCTCTCCGGCATCCTCACCGTGAAGGGCGTGCAGGGGCACGTGGCCTATCCGCACCTTGCCGACAATCCCATTCCGCGCCTCCTGAAGCTCATCGGCGACCTGACCGCCGCCCCCCTCGACCACGGCTCGGATTTCTTCCCGCCCTCCAACCTGGAGGTGGTCTCGGTGGACGTGGGCAATCCGGTATTCAACCTGATCCCCGCGCAGGCCACCGCCCGCTTCAACGTGCGCTTCAACGACCTGTTCTCGCTGGAGAGCCTGAAGTCCGAGATCATCCGCCGCCTCGACGGCGCCGGCCTCACCTACGACCTCGCATTCCAGACCGGGGCGAGCCAGAGCTTCCTCACCGCCCCCGGCCCGTTCACGGACCTCGTCGCCAGCGCGGTGGAAGAGGTGACCGGGCGCCGGCCCGAGCCCTCCACCTCGGGCGGCACCTCGGATGCGCGCTTCATCAAGGACATCTGCCCGGTGGTGGAATTCGGCCTCGTGGGCCGCACCATGCACAAGGTGGACGAGGCGACGCCGGTCAAGGACATCGAGGCTCTCACCGCCATCTACGGCCGCATCATCGCCCGCTATTTCTCAACCTTCGCGTGAGTTCGCATGATGCCCGGTGAAACGACACTCGACGAAGACTTCTCCCGCCTCGACGTGGACGGCCGCGACATTGCCGTGCGCAGCGTGGCCGGCGCGACGCCGGGCCTGTTCTGGCTGGGCGGCTTCAAGTCGGACATGACCGGCACCAAGGCCGAACACCTCACCCGCTGGGCCGCCGGGCATGGCCGCGCCAACGTGCGCTTTGACTATTCCGGCCACGGCATCTCTGGCGGCGCGTTCGAGGAGGGCACCATCTCCCGCTGGCTGGAAGAGGCGGTGGCGGTGTTCGACCGGAAGACGCAAGGCGATCAGGTGGTGATCGGCTCGTCCATGGGCGGCTGGATCGCGCTGCTGCTGGCGCGGCTTTTGGCCAAACGGGGGGAGACGCGCCTGAAGGGGCTGGTGCTGGTGGCCCCGGCGGCGGACTTCACCGAAGACCTGATGCCGGCGCGCTTTTCCCCCGAGGTGTGGGCGCAGATCGAGACCACGGGCCGTTTCGAGCGGCCCTCGGCCTATGGCGACGGCCCCTATGTCATCACCCGCGCCCTCATCGAGGACGGGCGCCGCCACCTGCTGCTCGGCGCGCCGTTCGCGGTGGGCTGCCCGGTGCGCATCCTGCAGGGCGCGCAGGATGAGGACGTGCCGTGGGCGCACGCCATGCGGCTCGTGAGCTGCCTTGCCGAGGACGACGTGGTGTTCTCCCTCATCAAGGACGGCGACCACCGCCTGTCCCGCCCGGAGGACCTGGAGCGCCTGACCGACGCAGTGGCCGAGCTGGCCTGAGGGAAAGGCCGGTGAGGGCGCCCCCACCATCCCGCCCCTTGCCCCCGCTGCCCGCGCCTGCGAAAAGGCGCGACCATGATCGTTCTCGACGATATTTCCCTGCGCCTCGCCGGGCGCCTGCTCATCGACCATGCCTCTGTCGCCATTCCGGAGAATGCGCGGGTGGGCGTGGTGGGGCGCAACGGCTCGGGCAAGACCACCCTGTTCAAGGCCATCGTCGGCGAGCTTGAGCTGGAGAGCGGCGCGGTGCGCCTGCCCAACCGCACCCGCATCGGCCGCGTGGCGCAGGAGGCGCCCGCCGGCCCCGACAGCCTGCTGGAGCGCGTGCTCGCCGCCGACACCGAGCGCGCCCAATTGCTGCACGAGCGCGAGACCACCCGTGACCCCATGCGCATGGGCGAGATCGAGATGCGGCTCCTCGACATCGACGCCCATTCGGCGCCGGCGCGGGCGGCCACCATCCTTGCCGGCCTCGGCTTCGACGAGAGCGCGCAGCAGCGGCCCTGCTCGGAATTTTCCGGCGGCTGGCGCATGCGCGTGGCATTGGCGGCCCTGCTGTTCACCGAGCCGGACCTGCTGCTGCTCGACGAGCCCACCAACTATCTCGACCTCGAAGGCACCCTGTGGCTGCAGGACTACCTGGCGCATTATCCGCGCACGGTGATCCTCATCTCCCATGACCGCGACCTGCTCGACGAAAGCGTGGACCACATCCTCCACCTCACCGGCAAGAAGCTGACCCTCTACAAGGGCGGCTTCACCGGCTTCGACCGCCAGCGCCGCGAGCGGCTGCTGCTGGACCAGAAGGCGCGCAAGAAGCAGGAGATGCAGCGCGCCCACATGGAATCCTTCGTGGCCCGCTTCCGCGCCAAGGCCACCAAGGCCAAGCAGGCCCAGTCGCGCCTCAAGGCACTGGCCCGCATGGAGCCTCTGGCCGCCCAGGTGAGCGAGGAGGCCGCCGCCATCTCCATCCGCCACCCGGAGCGGCTCTTGTCCCCGCCCATCCTGGTGATGAACCACGTGTCGGTGGGCTACGTGCCGGGCAAGCCGATCCTGCGCAACCTCGATCTGCGCATCGACGAGGACGACCGCATCGCGCTGCTCGGCCCCAACGGCAACGGCAAGTCCACCTTCGCCAAGCTCATCGCCGGCCGGCTGGAGGCCGAAAGCGGCAGCGTGGTGCGCGCCGACAAGCTGGAAGTGGCCTATCTCGCCCAGCACCAGATCGACGAGCTGATCCCCGGCGACAGCCCGGCCCAGCATGTGAGGAAGCTCATGCCCGACGCGCCCGAGGCGCGGGTGCGCGCCCGCGCGGCGGAGATGGGCTTTTCCGGCGGTGCCGCCGACACCAAGGTGTCGTCCCTCTCCGGCGGCGAGAAGGCGCGGCTGCTGCTGGGCCTTGCCACCTTCCACGGGCCGCACCTGCTGATCCTCGACGAGCCCACCAACCATCTGGACATCGAGGCCCGCGCCGCCCTCATCGAGGCCATCAACGACTATCCCGGCGCCGTCATCCTCGTGTCCCACGACCGGCACCTGCTGGAAGCCTGCGCCGAGCAGCTGTGGCGGGTCTCCGGCGGCACGGTGAAGGCCTATGACGGCGACCTCGACCAGTACAAGCGCGAGGTGCTCTCCAAGTCCGACGGCGACCGCATGACCGATGCCGGCCGCAAGGACAAGGCCGAGCTGAAGAAGGACGGCGCCCCGGCCGAGGGCAAGCGCCGCGTCGCCACCGGCCCGCTGAAGAAGCGCATCCGCGAGCTGGAAGCGGCCGTGGAGAAGCTGGAGAAGGAGATCGCCGGCATCGACGTGAAGCTCGCCGCGCCGGACCTCCACGCCAAGAAGCCGCTGGATGCCGCCCGCTTCGCCAAGGCCCGTGCCGATGCGGTGGAAAAGCTGGCCCAGGTGGAAGAAGAATGGCTCGCCGTCAGCGCCGAGCTCGAGACCGCGGGCGGCTGACGGGCGCCGCAGCGGCTCCGGTTGCGGGAATCGTCGCGCCTTCCGCCGGCTCGCGGATCAGCGCCATCAGCGCCTGCGCCGCCCGCGAATGATAGCGATCGGCGTGGCGCAGCACGTAGAAGCGGCGGGCCGGAAAGGTCAGGGGCAGCTGGCGCAGGGTGCCGGTGGCAAGGCCCGCCGCCGCCACGAGATCCGAGATCACCGTCGCGCCCGCCCCTGCCGCCACCGCGCTCACCACCGCCTCGTTGGAGGGCAGCTCCAGTACCACCCTGAGCCCGGCGGGGTCGAGCCCGGAGGCCTTCAGGGCGTCCTCGAACACCTGCCGCGTGCCCGAGCCCGGCTCGCGCAGCACGAACGGCATCTCGAACAGATCGGCCGGGGCGATGGCGCGCCGGTCGGCGAAGGAACTGCCCGCCGCCGCCACCAGCACCAGCCGGTCGCCGGGCACCGCGGTGCGGGCGAGCAGGGGCTCTTCCACCTCGCCCTCCACGAAGCCGAGATCGGCGTTGCCCTCCCGCACCGCCGCCGTCACCTGCGTGGTGTTGCCGATGACCACCGACAGGGCGATGTCGGGATAAAGCGTGTGGAAGCGGTTGAGCACCGGCCCGAGCCAGTAGTTGGCGATGGTCTGGCTGGCCTCAAGGGCCAGCCGCCCGCGCCTGAGGCCCGAGAGATCCGCGAGCACGGTCTCGGCGGCGGCAGCGCGGGCGAGTACCGCCTCGGCTTCGGGCACGAAGGCGTGTCCGGCCTCGGTCAGTTCGATCCGCCGCCCCACCCGGTGGAACAGGGCGACCCCGCAGGACGCCTCCAGCGCCGCCACCGAGGCGCTCACCGCAGACTGGGTCATGTGGAGGCCCTCGGCCGCGCGCGTCATGTGCAGGGCGCGGGCCACGGCGACGAAGACCTTCAACTGCTCCAGCGTCATGGACGCGCCACCTTGCTTCGCTCGATCGCCGCGCGGGCTGGTTCGCTCGGGCGCCGCGCGGGCTGTCATATGCCAACGGCCCGGTCTGCGACCGGACCGAGAGGGCACGCTCAAACGCCGCGCGGGCTATCATATGCCAACGGCCCGGTCTGCGACCGGGCCGAGAGGGCTTCGCTCAAACGCCGCGCTGGCTCACATGAGCGTCTTGATCAGGATAAGGCTCAGCACCGAGATGAACAGCCAGGCGGCGGCGCCGAGCATCAGGGGCTTCACCCCCTTGAGGCGCAGCTTGGCGATGTCGGTCTCCAGCCCCATGGCCCCCAGGGCCACCGCCAGCAGGAAGGTGGTGGCGACGGCGATGTTGGCCTTCACCTCCGCCGGCACCACCCCGGTGGAATTCAGCATCACCATGCCGATGAAGCCGAACACGAACCACGGCATGGGCGGGCTGGCATGGCCGGCCTCCTTGTCGCCGCGCGCCCGCCAGATGGCGGCGGCACCAAGGCCGATGACGAGGGGCGCCAGCAGCATCACCCGCGAGAGCTTGGCCACCGTGCCGAACTCGCCGGCCTGCTGGCCGCCCTGGAAGGCGGCGGCCACCACCTGCGCCACCTCGTGGATGGACGAGCCGGTCCAAAGGCCGAAGGCGTGGGCGTCGAGGCCGGTGTAGGGCAAAAGCGCCGGCATGATCAGCATGGAGAGCGAGCCGAACACGGTGACGCAGGCCACCGCATAGGCCACGTCCTCATCCGAGCCGCGCGTCACCGTATTGGTGGCGATCACCGCCGAGGCGCCGCAGATGGCGGTTCCCGCCGCGATCAGCTCCGACAATTGCCTGTCCACCCCCATGAGGCGGCCCAGCCAGCGGGTAGCGAAGAAGGTGGCGAACAGCGTGCCTGCCACAAAGGAGAAGCCCACGAAGCCGACCGAACGCACCTGCGCGAAGGTGAGCTGCAGGCCCAGCAGCACGATGGCGAAGCGCAGGATGCGTCGCAGCGCGAACTTCACCCCCGGCTTGGCGATGGCCGGCGTGCCGAAAATGTTGTGCAGGCCCATGCCGATGACGATGGCCAGCACCAGCGGGCTCACCAGCCCCATGCCGGGGATCTGCCGCAGCCCATAGGCCGCCGCAGCAATCAGCATCGTCAGCGCCAGACCCGGCAGGATGCCGCCGAACGCGCGCGTCAGGAAGCCGGGCGCGGCGGGCAGCGGCTGTGTGGTGGGGGGAGTGGCGGGCTCGGACAACAACTTGTCGGTCATGGCGGGGTTCCTCGAACGCGGCGAGGATCGCGCCGCAGCATGCATCGATCAAACGAGTTATATTTCTACAATTGATCGATTTTCATGATTATTTTGCCATCCGGTCAGAAGGGGCAAGGCGGCGCCATGCCCCCCAGCCCCTCAGCGCTCGGCGAAGGCCTTCTCCACCACGAAGGTCTCGGGTCGGTGCCCCGCCCCTTCCGCGAAGGCACGGCGCTCCAGGAGATCGCGGGTGTCGGCGATCATCTGCGGGGAGCCGCAGAGCATCACCCGGTCAAAGGCGGGATCGAGATCGGGCAGGCCGAGGTCGGCGAACAGCTGACCGCTCTCCATCAGGTCGGTGACGCGGCCGCGATTGCGGAACGGCTCGCGCGTCACCGTGGGATAATGGAGCAACTGGGTTGAGGCATATTCGCCGAGGAAATCGTGGGCCTTCAGCGCCGCCACCACGTCCTCGCCATAGGCCAGTTCCGCCACCTCGCGGCAGCCGTGCACCAGGATGATGTGCTCGAACCGCTCATAGGCCTCCGGGTCCTTGGCGATGGAGACGAACGGCGCCAGCCCGGTGCCGGTGGCCAGAAGATAGAGCCGCTTGCCGGGCTTCAGATTGTCCAGCAGCAGCGTACCCGTCGGCCGGCGCCCGACCAGGATGGGATCGCCCGGCTGCAGCATCTGCAGGCGCGAGGTGAGCGGACCGTCCGGCACCTTGATGGAGAAGAATTCCAGCTGGTCCTCATGGGGCGCGCAGGCGAGTGAATAGGCGCGCAGCAGCGGCTTTTCGTCCACCGGCAGGCCGATCATGGTGAACTGGCCGCTCTTGAAGCGGAACGCCGGGTCGCGGGTGGCGGTGAAGGAGAACAGGCGATCGGTCCAGTGACGAACCTCGAGGACGGTCTCGGTGTTGAGATTGCTCATGCGCCCCTCCTCACGCCGCGCCGGACGCGGAGGAGCCGTCCGCCTGACCCGGCGCGGGGGAAAACGCGCTCTCAAACTTGTCGGCCACGTCCATCCACTGGGCGGCGTCCGCCGGCGGCTCCTTCTTCTCGGCGATGTTGGGCCACAGGGCCGCATACTGCGCGTTCAGCGCGATCCACGGCCCGGCCTCCGGCGCCGTATCGGCCGCGATGGCGGCGGCGGGGCATTCGGGCTCGCAGACGCCGCAGTCGATGCACTCGTCCGGATTGATGACGAGCATGTTCTCGCCCTCGTAGAAGCAATCCACCGGGCAGACGGCGACGCAATCCATGAATTTGCAGCGGATGCAATTGTCAGTGACGACATAGGCCATGGGGCAGGTCCTGTTAAGTCTGCAACAAGACTATCCGGATGGCGGCACAGGATTGAGCGTTAAGGCCTTGCACGGTCAATTAATTGCAGTCTTTTCTGTCAGCACTGCCCTCACACCACCTGGGCGAGGTTCGAGCCGTTGAGGTTCACGGCGAGGCCCTTCAGAGCGTCCTCGTTCAGCTCGCCACCCATGGCCTTCAGGCTTTCCTCGCGGATCAGCGCGCCGAGGTCGGCCCGCAGACGGATGAATTCGGGCGAAAGCTGCAACGCCGCATCGCGCGGACGCGGCAGGGGCACCGTCACCTCGGCCTTGATGCAGCCGGGGCGCGCGGTCATCACATAGATGCGGTCGGAAAGGAAAATCGCCTCGTCGATGTCGTGGGTCACGAACAGCACCGAGATGCCGAGGCGCTGCCAGAGGTTGGTGAGGATCTGCTGCATGATGACCCGGGTCTGGGCGTCGAGCGCGCCGAACGGCTCGTCCAGCAGCAGCACCTTCGGCCCCGTGGCAAGCGCCCGCACGATGCCCACGCGCTGCTTCATGCCGCCGGACAGCCGGTCGGGATAGTGGTTCTCGAAGGCCGACAAGCCGGCCAGCCCCAGCAGGGTGCGCGCGGCCACCGCCCGCTCGGAGCGGCCCATGCCGCGCATCTTGAGGCCGAATTCCACGTTTTCCCGCACCGTCTTCCACGGGAACAGGGAATATTGCTGGAACACCATGCCACGGTCGGCGGAGGGGCCCTTCACCGCCTCCCCGTCCACGGTGACGCGGCCGGCGGTGGGCTTCAGGAAGCCCGCCACCGCATTGAGCAGAGTGGACTTGCCGCAGCCTGAAGGGCCGATGATGGAGACGAACTCGCCCGGGTTCACCACCAGGTCGGCGTCGCTCACCGCGATCACCGCGCCGTCGATGGTGTCGTAGGCCAGCTCGAAGCCGGTGACCTCGATGAGGCCGGTGTTCGTGGGGGCGGTTGCGGGAATGGCCATGGCGCGCCTCGCGGGGTTCATTTGGCCCGGGACCAGGGCGTCACCGCCCGCCCGACCAGCCGGATGAGGAAGGACGACGCGAGCCCCAGCACGCCGATGGTGATCATGCCCAGCGCGATGTCAGGATACTGCACCAGGGAATAGGCCTCCCACGTGAAGTAGCCGATGCCGAACTGGCCGGAGATCATCTCCGCCGCGATCAGCGACACCCAGGCCACCCCCATACCCACCGTGAGGCCGGTGAAGATCTGCGGCAGCACCGCCGGAAAATAGACCTCGAGGAAGGTGGCGCGCTCGCTCGCCCCTAGGCAGCGCGCGGCGCGCACCAGCACCTCGTCCACATTGGCCATGCCGTGCAGCGTATTGAGCAGGATGGGGAAGAACGCGCCGAGGAAGGTGATGAAGACGATGCTCTGCTCGTTGGTGGGCCACAGCATGATGGACATGGGCACCCAGGCAATGGCCGGGATGGGCCGCAACACCTCGCAGACCGGGAACACGAATTCCTTGATGAGCGCATAGCGCCCCATCAGCAGTCCCATCGGCACCGCCACCAACGCCGCGAGGGCGAAGCCGAGGAAGATCCGACGGCATGAAATGACGATATGGTCGAAGAAGGTGCCGGTGGAGAAGGCGGTGCGCGCGCTCTCCAGCACCTGTTCCGGCGAGGGCACGTTCAGGAACCGCACATAGAGGTCCATGCGGTTCACGGTGACCACGTGCCAGGCGAGGATGAACAGGCCGATGGCCAGCGCCCCGAGCAGCGTCGCCCGGATCGCCTGCATGTTCAGTCTGAGCCAGCGCCGGGCGAGGCCGGGCAGCGAACGGTCTGGCGGCACCACGACCCCAACGGCCGGACGCTCGGGCCGCAGCAGGATGGATCCGGCGGCGGGACGCGCAAGCGCCCCCTCCGCTGCGCCGGCGATATGCAGGGGGGCCTGCATCTTCACGGGGGATTTCGCCGCGGCGCTCTTCATGGCGTTCACCCGCGCCCCGCGGTGGCGGCCTTCAGCGCATCGCCGAAGCTCATCACCTTGCCGCCCGCCTTGGCCGCCGCCGCTTCCGCGTCGGCCTTCAGCATGAAGGGCAGGATCTCCCTCTTGCCGTCCTTCGCGCTCACCGCGAAGAACGCATCGGTGGCGAACAGCTTGATGCCGCGGGCGGTATCGAACAGATAGGTCATGTTGGCCTTCTTGCCCTGGGCGGTCAGCTCGGCCAGAGCGCCCAGCGTGCAGGCGGCGCTGGAATAGGGCTTGACGCCCTCGCCCTCGATCCAGATCTCGCCGGCCTTGCGCGGCTCGGTGATCTTCACCTTGCAGAAGCTGTCGTCGCCGCTCACCTCGTAATTGGCGAGGCTTTTGAGCTGCGCCTCGTAATCGAGGCCCATTTCCTTGAAAGCCTGGCGCATATAGGTGTCGTTGACCCAGGCCTTGGTGTCGAATTCCTTCATGCGGCCGAGCTTCTGCAGCACGGCGGCATCCTCCGCCGCGTCGGCCACGAGCTGGGGCTTGAGGGTGGGATCCAGGGTCATGATGCCGCCCGGGCCGAGGAAGATGTAGACCACTTCCTTGTCGATACCGGTCCACTTGGCGATCTTCTCGGCCGCGCCCTGCGGATCCTTGCGGACCCAGTCATTGGCCTCGATCACGGCCTTCAGATAGGCCACGACGACTTCCGGATACTTCTGCGCGAAATCGGTACGCACCACCATGCCGTGCCAGGTGGGGGCGTTGGTCTCCACCCCGTCGAAGATCTTGCGGGCGAAGCCGCGGAACGGCAGCAGCTCGGCAAAGGGCACGAAATCGGCGTGGGCGTCGATCTTCTTTTCCTGGAGGTTGGTGGAGCCCACCTCCGGCGACTGGCTCACCAGCTTGAAATAGTCGGCGGGCCAGCCCTTGTCCTGCATGGCCTTGAGGATCATGCCGTGGGCCGCCGAGCCGAACGGCACGCTCAGCACCTTCCCCTTCAGGTCGGATAGTTCGAAATAGGGCGAGTCCTTGTGCACCACCACGCCGTTGCCGGAGCCGTCGAGATTATAGGCGGCGATGCCGATGAGCTGCGACTTGGACTGGGGATTGGACTGGAAGGTATAGCCGTTCACCACCAGCGGATAATCGCCCATGGCGCCGAACTGGAGCTTGTCCGCCATCATGCCGTTCGTGACCGGCGGACCGGAGGTGAAGTTCTGCCAGTCGATGGTGTAGGCAACGTTGGCGTACTTGCCGTCCTTGGGCAGGTACTTCTCCAGCAGCTTCAGCTCCTTGATGACGACGCCGGTGGTCACCGTGTTGGTGGTGGTGTCCTGGGTGCCGATGCCGAAGCTGATAGCGGTCTGGGCACGGGCGGGAAGCGCCGCAAAGGCGCAGCTTGCCGTGAGGACGGCGGCCACGGTGCGAAGCAGGCTTGAGCGGAAGGACTTGGCGCGAAACTGGGTCATCGGATCCACCTCTCGGGGCAAAGACGGCTCTCGACGGTGATCTTCGGGCGCCAGCTTCCATTCGTTCAAAGGAAGATGCGGAGGGGGTGTCGATTAGTTGCCTCCTTTCGAGACCCGCCTCTTTCTTGATCACACCGTGCCTGCCTTACCGGCGCACCCCCTTTTGCCCCCCAACGGGCCTTAGCGGTCGCCCCGCATCACATGGAGCGCGTCGAGGTCATGGATCACGATCTTGGCCTTCTCGGCTTTCAGAACGCCCTGTTCCTGCAGGCGCTTGAGGCTGATGGTGACCCATTGCCGCGTCGCCCCGACCATGTGGGCGAGGTCGGCGTGGGTAAACGCCGTGCCGACGACGATGGCGCCGTCCTCCCGCACCCCATAGGAATCCGCGAGGTGCAGGAGCAGGTGGGCGAGGCGCTCGGTGACCGATCGGGTGCCCAGCATCTGGGCAAGGGCGGAGTAGCATTTCCCCTTGAACGTGAGCCCCTCGATGAGGCCGATGGCGAAGGCCGGCATCTGGGCGATGAGCCGGCGCAGCGTCTTGCCGTTCAGATGCACCACTACCGAATTGGTGGCCGCAACCCCCGACCACACATGCTGTCCCTGCCCGAACAGCTCAGGTCCGCCGACGAAATTGCCGGAGTTCCAATAGGCCAGGGTGATCTCGCGGCCCGAGGGCGCGATGTAGAAGACGCGGATGCGGCCACTCTCGATCAGGAAGATCCCATCGTGGGGCGTGCCTTGTGAGAACAGCATCTTGCCGCGATAGACCACGCGCTTCTGGCCCTCGCGCAGCACCTCCTCGCGCTCCTTCGCGGTGAGGCGCTGGAACAGCAGCGGCGGGCCATTGGTAAGGGCGGCGTTCTCTGTGAGCAGAAGCGCCTGCGCAGGAGTGGCGCCAGCCAGGAGCGACGATGCCGCGACGGGAAGCGGCCCATGGGGCGGGGCGTTCAGCATGGCTTCTCTCCAGGTTGGATCGATTTTCAACCGCAAGAAGCGTACCATAGTTATTATAAGTTATTTGGTTGATTAACTATATAAATAGACCGACAGCGACAGCCGAAACGCAAACGGCGGCCTCGCGGCCGCCGTTTGAACAATCCATCTCTCCAAGGCGCTGTCCGGTTCACCCGGATCGAACCAACCGGCCGGTCCGGACACGCCCACACGAGGCAGAAGCGAAACGCTCCGTCGCGCCTCAGTGCCCGCCGCCGGTGCGGCCGCTCTCGAGCGCCGTATAGACCTGCTCAAGATCGGCGAGCTGGCGCGCCGCGCGCTGCCGGCTCTCGTCGGTGGTGGCGTCGGCCACGTCTTCCTTGGCGTCCTGGATCTGCTGCTGGAGCGCACCCAGATCCAGCTCGTCCAGCGGCTTCGCCTCTTCGGCGAGGATGGTGAGGCCGGCCGGGTTCACCTCGGCAAAGCCACCGCGCACGAAATAGGAGCGCGACGCCCCGTCACCCTTGATGGTGAGGATGCCGGGCTTCAGCATGCCGATGAAGGGCGCATGGCCCGCCATCACGCCGAATTCGCCTTCCGCGCCGGGCACGATCACCTCGGTCACGGCGCCGGAAAACACGAGCCGCTCGGGCGAGACCAGCTCAAAGGGTAAGGTCGCCATAATTCTCGTCTCCGGGTCGTCCCGAACGGGAGGCGCCCCAACATCGGGTGCTCCTCCGGACGCCATCCACCGGATGGACGCCCTTACTCCATGAAGGAAGGCAGCTTCGCCGCACGGGCCAGATCAGCCCGGCCGCAACCGCCTCCGCGGCATCAGCGCCGGCGGTCGGCCACAAAGCCGACGCCGAGCCCGATGATGGCACCCACCACGGCAGCAAGGCCGATGTGCCGGCTTTGCTCCGAGGTCAATCCGCCGCGCGGGCTCTCACCCTGCAGCTCGATATTGATGCCCGGCAGCCGGATCTCGGCGACCTGCGGCCGGGTCAGCCAGCCGGTGATGCCGCCAGCCACAAGTCCGAGCACAAGGCCCAGGACCTTTACATTCATCATTTCCTCACCCCCTGATCCGAACTTCCCACTTGGGTACAACACCCTGCGCGGCAAATTCGCCTCAAAGCGGAGCAGGAAAATCACGCATTCCGATCACCTTGCGAGGGATGACCGGAACGCCTTTGCCTTGCGGTCGCTCAGGCCGCCTCGGCCGCGAGCTTCTTGCCCTTCTCGATGGCTTCTTCCATGGAGCCGACCATGTAGAAGGCCTGCTCGGGCAGGTAGTCGTACTTGCCTTCCACCAGGCCCTTGAAGCCGGCGATGGTGTCCTTCAGGTCCACGAGCTTGCCCGGGGAGCCGGTGAACACTTCCGCCACGTGGAAGGGCTGCGAGAGGAAGCGCTCGATCTTGCGGGCGCGGGCGACCGTGATCTTGTCCTCTTCGCTGAGCTCGTCCATGCCCAGGATGGCGATGATGTCCTGGAGAGCCTTGTAGCGCTGCAGGGTCTGCTGGACCTGACGCGCGGTGTTGTAGTGCTCGTCGCCGAGGATGGCGGGGGAGAGCATGCGCGAGGTGGAGTCCAGCGGATCCACCGCCGGGTAGATGCCCTTTTCCGCGATGGAGCGCGACAGCACGGTGGTGGCGTCCAGATGGGCGAAGGAGGCGGCAGGCGCCGGGTCGGTCAGGTCGTCGGCCGGCACGTAGATGGCCTGCACCGAGGTGATCGAGCCCTTGGTGGTGGTGGTGATGCGCTCCTGGAGCGCGCCCATGTCGGTGGCCAGCGTCGGCTGGTAGCCCACCGCCGAGGGAATGCGGCCGAGCAGAGCCGACACTTCCGAGCCGGCCTGGGTGAAGCGGAAGATGTTGTCCACGAAGAACAGCACGTCCTGGCCCTGGTCGCGGAAGTGCTCGGCGACGGTGAGGCCGGTCAGCGCCACGCGGGCGCGGGCGCCCGGAGGCTCGTTCATCTGGCCGTACACCAGGGCGCACTTGGAACCGGCGGCGGAACCACCGTTCTCGTGCGGGTCCTTGTTCACGTTGGACTCGATCATCTCGTGGTAGAGGTCGTTGCCCTCGCGGGTGCGCTCACCCACGCCGGCGAACACGGAATAGCCGCCGTGCGCCTTCGCCACGTTGTTGATCAGCTCCATGATGAGCACGGTCTTGCCCACGCCTGCGCCGCCGAACAGGCCCACCTTGCCGCCCTTGGCGTAGGGGGCGAGGAGGTCCACCACCTTGATGCCGGTGACGAGGATCTCGGCTTCCGTGGCCTGCTCCGCATAGGAGGGGGCCGGCTGGTGGATGCCGCGGGTGGCTTCCGCCTCGATCGGGCCAAGCTCGTCCACCGGCTCGCCGATGACGTTCATGATGCGGCCGAGGGTGCCGGCACCCACCGGCACCTGGATCGGCGCGCCGGTATCGGTGACCTCGAGGCCACGCACCAGACCTTCGGTAGCGTCCATGGCGATACAGCGCACGGTGCTCTCACCGAGGTGCTGCGCCACTTCGAGCACCAGCCGGTTGCCCTGGTTGGTGGTCTCCAGCGCGTTGAGGATTTCCGGCAGATGGCCGTCGAACTGCACGTCCACGACGGCGCCGATGACCTGGGTGATGCGTCCGACCTTGTTCGCCATTTTCGTCGTCCTCGTGTCCTATTTCCGACCGAGCCTTGGTCCCGGGCCTCAGAGGGCCTCGGCGCCGGAGATGATCTCGATGAGTTCCTTCGTGATCATCGCCTGGCGGGTGCGGTTGTAGATGAGCGTCTGCTTCTTGATCATGTCGCCCGCATTGCGGGTGGCGTTGTCCATGGCGCTCATCTGCGAGCCATAGAACGACGCCTGGTTCTCAAGCAGCGCGCGGAAGATCTGCACGGCGATGTTGCGCGGCAGCAGGTCGGCGAGGATGTCCTCCTCGGCCGGCTCGTATTCATAGACCGGGCCGCCCTCGCCCTCGTCCTGCGCCTCGAACACGGCGGGGATGATCTGCTGGGCGGTGGGGATCTGCGAGATCACGCTCTTGAAGTTGGAATAGAAGAGCGTGCACACGTCGAAGGCGCCCTGGTCGAGCAGGGTGAGGATCTTCGACGCGATGTCCGAGGCATTCTTGAAGCTGAGGGTGCGCACGCTGCGCAGGTCCACCAGCTCGATGATGCGGTCGGGATAGGTCCGGCGCAGCTGGTCATAGCCCTTGCGGCCGACGCAGAAGAACGTCACGTCCTTGCCTTCGCCGATCAGCTGCTGCGCCTTCTCGCGCGCCAGGCGCACGATGGAGGTGTTGAAGGCGCCGCACAGGCCGCGCTCGCCGGTGCAGACGAGAAGCAGGTGCTTCTGCGACTGCCCCGTGCCGGCGATCAGCACCGGCGCCTGACCGGCGCCGACGATGCCGGCGGCAAGGTTGCCCAGCACCGTATCCATGCGCTCGGCATAGGGACGGGCCGCTTCCGCCGCCATCTGGGCGCGACGCAGCTTCGCCGCGGCGACCATCTGCATCGCCTTGGTGATCTTCTGCGTCGCCTTCACCGAGGCGATGCGGTTCCTTAGGTCTTTCAGGCTCGCCATGGTGCCCGTCCGTCAGGTTCGAGGAACAGGCGCCGCTCAGGCAAAGCTCTTGGCGAAGGCGTCGAGGGCCTTCGTCAGCTTCTCCGTGGTGTCCTTGGAAATCTCCTTGGACGAGCGGATGGCTTCCAGGATCTCCGGATGCTGGGAGCGCAGGGCAAGCAGGAGACCCTGCTCGAACTCACGCACCTTGGAGACCGGCAGCGGGTCGAGGTAGCCGTTGGTGCCGGCGAAGATCACCGCCACCTGCTCCTCGACCTTGAGGGGCGAGAACTGGCTCTGCTTCAGCAGCTCGGTGAGGCGGGCGCCACGGTTGAGCAGCTTCTGGGTCGAAGCGTCGAGGTCCGAGCCGAACTGGGCGAAGGCGGCAAGCTCACGATACTGGGCGAGCTCGCCCTTGATCTTGCCCGCCACCTGCTTCATCGCCTTGATCTGGGCCGAGGAGCCCACGCGCGACACCGACAGGCCGACGTTCACCGCCGGGCGGATGCCCTGGTAGAACAGGTCGGACTCAAGGAAGATCTGACCGTCGGTGATGGAGATCACGTTGGTCGGGATGTAGGCCGACACGTCGTTGGCCTGGGTCTCGATCACCGGCAGCGCGGTGAGGGAGCCGGCGCCCAGCGAATCGTTCAGCTTCGCGGCGCGCTCCAGCAGGCGGGAGTGCAGGTAGAACACGTCGCCGGGATAGGCCTCGCGGCCCGGCGGGCGGCGCAGCAGCAGCGACATCTGGCGATAGGCCACGGCCTGCTTGGACAGGTCGTCGTGGATGATCAGGGCGTGCATGCCGTTGTCACGGAAATACTCGCCCATGGCGGTGCCGGTGAACGGCGCCAGGAACTGCATGGGGGCCGCGTCCGAGGCGGTGGCGGCGACCACGATGGAGTATTCCAGCGCGCCCTGCTCTTCCAGCACCTTCACGAACTGCGCGACGGTGGAACGCTTCTGGCCCACCGCGACGTACACGCAGTAGAGCTTGGCCTTCTCGTCCGTGCCCTGGTTGATGGGCTTCTGGTTGAGGATCGAGTCGAGCGCCACGGCGGTCTTGCCGGTCTGGCGGTCGCCGATGATCAGCTCGCGCTGGCCGCGGCCGATGGGGATCAGCGCGTCGATGGCCTTGAGGCCGGTCTGCATGGGCTCATGCACCGACTTGCGCGGGATGATGCCCGGCGCCTTCACGTCGACGCGGCGGCGCTCGGTATATACGATCGGGCCCTTGCCATCGATCGGGTTGCCGAGGGCGTCCACGACGCGGCCGAGCAGGCCCTTGCCCACCGGAGCGTCCACGATGGCGCGGGTGCGCTTGACGGTCTGGCCTTCCTTGATCTCGCGGTCCGAGCCGAAGATCACGATGCCGACGTTGTCGATTTCGAGGTTCAGCGCCATGCCGCGCGTGCCATTCTCGAACTCGACCATCTCACCGGCCTGGACATTGTCGAGGCCGTAGACGCGGGCAATGCCGTCACCGACGGAGAGAACCTGACCCACCTCGGAAACCTCGGCCTCCTGGCCGAAGTTCTGGATCTGCTCCTTGAGGATGGCGGTGATTTCAGCGGCTCGAATGTCCATCAGCGGACCTCTTTCATCGCATGCCGGATAGAATTGAGTTTGGTCTTGAGAGAGGCATCGACCATGCGGGAGCCGAGCTTCACGATGAGACCACCGAGGATGGACGGATCGACGGTGACGTCGAGAATCACGTCCTTGCCGGTCTGCTGGGCCAACGCGTCCTTGAGCGCGAAGAAGTGCGCATCGCTCAAGGGCGCCGGCACCGTGACCTGCGCCGTCGTCTCACCGCGCATGGCGGCGACGAGGGACGCATAGTCGGCAACCATGCGGGGCAACGCGAACAGGCGACGGTTCTGCGCCACCCGCCTCACGAAATTTCCGGCGAGACCGGAAATGCCCGCCTGATCAAGTACCGCCGAAATGGCCTTCAGCTGCTCCTCGGCCGAAAAGACCGGGCTTTTGACCAGCCGCGCCAGATCCGCGCTCTCCGCAATAAGGGCCGACAAGCGATCGAGATCCGCCTTCACGGAATCGACGGCGCCGGCCTCTGTCGCCAGTTCGAACAGCGCGGTCGCGTAGCGCCCCGCCATGCCTGACACGATCGTATCCGCCACCCCGCACCTCTCTCGAACTTGCAGCCCATGCCGCGCGCCTTGCGCAGCCATTGCCCAAGCCCTTGATCTGTTGGGAATAATCTAGTGCGACCCCGCGAGAGGGCTAAACCCGCCTCTCGAAATCCCGGTGTGCCTAACACAGGCAGAAGTGGGCGGCAACATGACCGAACGATGGCGCCTAGGCCGCATTGCCGCACCGCGATGCCCGGATACCACCCGCGCCGCCGCCCGGCGCCTTATGCCACACCAAGAAACTGCTTCAGCTCGGGCGTCTGGGGGTGCGTGAACACGTCTTCGGGCGGACCGATCTCGTGCACCCGGCCCTGGTGCATGAACACCACGCGGTCGCACACCTCGCGGGCGAAGCGCATTTCGTGTGTCACCATGAGCAGCGTCATGCCCTCCTCCGCGAGGGCCTTCACCACGGCGAGCACCTCGTTGACCAGCTCCGGGTCGAGGGCGGAGGTGATCTCATCACATAGTAGGGCCAGCGGCTTCATGGCCAGCGCCCGGGCGATGGCGACGCGCTGCTGTTGGCCGCCGGAGAGCTGGTCGGGATAGGCGTCGAACTTGTGGCCGAGGCCCACCTGTTCCAGCCGCACCCGCGCTTCAGCCTCCGCCTCCTTGGCGGAAACCTTCTTCACCACCATGGGCGAGAGCATCACGTTGCGCCCCGCCGTGAGGTGGGGGAACAGGTTGAAGCCCTGGAAGATCATCCCGACCTTGAGCCTGAGCGCCCGCAGGTGCACTTCGTCCGGCGCCAGCTGGGCGCCGGCCACCACGATGGAGCCCTGGTCGATGGTCTCCAGCCCGTTGACGCAGCGCAGCAGGGTGGACTTGCCCGAGCCCGACTTGCCGATGATGGCGATGACCTCGCCCGGCTCGATGTCGAGGTTGATGCCCTTCAGCACCTCGTTCTGGCCGAAGCTCTTGCGCACCTCAGTGATTGTGATGAGCGACATTCAGCTTCCTCTCCAGGATCTGGCTCGACTTCGACAGGGGCCAGCACAGGGCGAAATAGATCAGCGCCGCGAAGCCGTAGACCGTGAACGGCTCGAACGTGGCGTTGGTGATGATGGTGGCGGCCTTGGACAGCTCCACGAAGCCGATGATGGAGGTCAGCGCCGTTCCCTTCACCACCTGCACAGAGAAGCCCACCGTGGGCGGCACCGCGATGCGCATGGACTGGGGCAGGATCACGTAGCGCAGCTGCTCCACGAAGCTCATGGCGAGGGAGGACGAGGCCTCCCACTGCCCCTTGGGAATCGATTCGACGCAGCCGCGCCAGATCTCGGCGAGGAAGGCCGAGCTCCACAGGGTCAGCGACACGAACGCCGCCGCCCAGGGCGACACGTCGAGGCCGAGCAGCGGCAGGCCGAAGAAGATCAGGAACAGCTGCATCAGAAGAGGCGTGCCCTGGAACAGCTCGATGTAGAGGCCGGCGGCGCGGCGCAGCCACGCCTTGCGGGCGATTCGGGCATAGAGCACCACCAGCCCCACCACGCCGCCGCCGACGAAGGCGAGCAGCGAGAGCAGCACGGTCCAGCGGGCGGCCAGCAGCAGGTTGGAGACGATGTCCCAGGTGGAAAACGCCGTCATCGCGCGACACTCCTGCGGGGGAACACCAGGGCGCCGATGCCCCGCATGACCTGCCGCACCAGCACGGCGAGGGCGAGGTAGAGCACGGTCGCGACGATGTAGGCCTCGAACGCCCGGAACGTGCGGGACTGGATGAAGTTGGCGGCGAAGGTCAGCTCCTCCACCGAGATCTGCGAGCACACCGCCGAGCCGAACATGACGATGACGATCTGCGAGGACAAAGCCGGCCAGATCTTCTGCAGCGCCGGCACCAGCACCACGTGGCGGAAGGTCTGCACCCGGCTCATGGCCAGCGAGGCCCCGGCCTCGAACTGGCCCTTGGGCGTCGCCTCGATGCCGGCGCGGATGATCTCGCAGGCGTAGGCGCCGAGGTTGATCACCATGGCGAGGATGGCCGCCTGCATCTCGGTGAGCCCGACCCCGATGGCCGGCAGGCCGAAGAAGATGAAGAACAGCTGGATCAGGAACGGCGTGTTGCGGATCAGCTCCACATAGGCTTCCACCAGCGGCCGCAGCCAGCGCGGGCCCTGGGTCTTGGCCCAGGCGCAGGCGATGCCGAGGGTGACCCCCAGCACGCCGCCCACGGCGATCAGCTCCAGCGTGACGGCGACGCCCTTGGCGATCACCGGCGCATAGGCGCCGAGGGAGGAGAAATCGAAGCTGTAGGCCATCTGTGCCCTTTCCCCCAATGGCGGCACTCAACACGCCAGAACCCGCCTTCCTGAACCGGGGCCGGCGCCTGGAACCCGGCTCCCTCTCGCCGCAGGGCAGCGGGCGAGGAGGGGCAGCCCCGTCCTCACGACCCACCGCAGCGAAAGCGGATCGGGCTGTCGCGCGCCGGCCAAAAGCGGCGCGCGACGACTCAGGCCCTCACAGGTCCGCGGGAAGCGGCGCGCCGAGCCATTTCTGGGAGATCTTCTCCAGCGAGCCATCCGCCTTGGCGGCGGTGATGATGGCGTTGACCTTCTCCAGCAGCTTGGGCTCGTCCTTGTTGAGGCCCACGTAGCAGGGAGAATTCTTGATCAGCACCTTCACCTGCGGCTTCTTCGGCGGGTTGCGGGCAAGGATCGCCGCCGCCACCACATTGCCCGTGGCCACCACCTTCACCTGGCCGGAGAGGAAGGCCGAGATGGTGGAATTGTTGTCCTCGTAGCGCTTGATGTCGGCGGTGGGCGGGGCGACCTTGGTCAGTTCCAGGTCCTCCACCGAGCCGCGGGTGACACCCACCGTCATGCCGGCGATGTCCTCCACCTTCTCCACCTTCACGTCGGCGGGGCCGAAGATGCCGTTGAAGAACGGAGCATAGGCCACGGAGAAATCCATCACCTTCTCGCGCTCGGGATTCTTGCCGAGGCTGGAGATGACGAGATCCACCTTCTTGGTCTGGAGATAGGGGATGCGGTTGGCGCTGGTCACCGGCACCAGCTCCGCCTTCACGCCCAGCTTGGCGGCGATGAGGTTGGCCACGTCGATGTCATAGCCAAGCGGCTTGAGGTCCACGCCCACCGACCCGAAGGGCGGGAAATCCTGCGGCACGGCGATACGGATCACGCCGGCCTTCATGATGTCGTCGAGGGTATCCGCCCGCGCGGCCGTCGACAGCGCCACCGGCGCCAGCGCGCCGAGAAGCGCACCGGCAGCGAACGCCGCCCGAAGGAAATTCCTGCGATCTGAGCGCATGTTGCGCCTGCCTCCCTGACACGGCGCAACGGCGCCTTTCAGCCAGAGACTGAGCAAGCCCTATGCCAAGGCTATCCAGCGGCGGGCCTGCCGCACGGGAGGCGGTCCGTCACGCGGTCGTCACAAGCGGCACCGGTAACGGGGCCGCCGATTGAGGCGCGATCGAGCCGGCCGGGGCAAAATGAAAAGCCCCGCCCGATGTCTCGGACGGGGCATTTGCACAAACTTCAGGCGCCCATATTCCGGGCAGACCTCCGAACGTGAACCTCAGTTCGCCTGGGACGCCTTGTTGGGGCTCGCCGGGAAGGCGGCGTTCTTGACGGTGCCCTTCATCAGCTCGACGGCGAGCTTCAGCTGGGTATCGTCCTTGGGGTCCGGCGGAACATAGGAGGGCGAGCCGGTCTGCTCGTCGTCGCCGTTCTTCAGGTGGCCCTTCAGCGAGGCTTCGCCGCGGGTGGTGTCGAGGGACGCGCCGAGCTTCTGCTTCATCTCGTCCGGCAGGTCCTGAACCAGGACGATGTCCGGCTCGATGCCCTTGGCCTGGATGGAGCGGCCCGACGGCGTGTAATAGCGCGCCGTGGTCAGACGCAGCGCGCCCTGCTGGCCGAGCGGGATGATGGTCTGGACCGAGGCCTTGCCGAAGGTCCGCGAGCCGAGGACGGTGGCGCGCTTGTGGTCCTGCAGGGCGCCGGCCACGATCTCCGAGGCCGAGGCCGAGCCGCCGTTGACCATCACGATCACCGGACGGCCCTTGGTGAGGTCGCCACCACGGGCGTTGAAGCGCTGCGTTTCCTCGGCGTTGCGGCCGCGGGTGGAGACGATCTCGCCGCGCTCCAGGAACGCGTCGGAAACCGCCACCGCCTGGTCCAGCAGGCCGCCGGGATTGTTGCGCAGATCAAGGATGTAGCCCTTGATCTTGTCCGGCCCGATCTTGGCGGTCAGGTCGTCGATGGCCTTCTTGAGGCCCTCGTAGGTCTGCTCGTTGGTGAACGAGTTCAGGCGGATATAGGCGATGTCGTCGGATTCGATCCGCGAGCGCACCGTCTGGATCTTGATGGTGTCGCGCACCAGCTTGATCTCGAGGGGCTTCTCCACGCCCTTGCGCAGGATGGTCAGCGTGATCGGCGTGTTCACCGGGCCGCGCATCTTGTCCACGGCCTCGTTCAGGGTCAGCCCCTGGACCTGGTCGTTGTCGAGCTTGGCGATGAGGTCACCGGAGAGAATGCCGGCCTTGCTCGCCGGGGTGTCCTCCATGGGCGTGACCACCTTCACGAGGCCGTCTTCCATGATGACCTCGATGCCGAGGCCACCGAATTCGCCGCGCGTCTGCACCTGCATGTCGCGGTGGTTCTTCGCGTCCATGTAGGAGGAGTGCGGGTCAAGCGACTGAAGCATGCCGTTGATGGCGGCCTCGATCAGCTTGGCGTCGTCGGGCTTTTCGACATAGTCCGAGCGCACGCGCTCGAAGACATCGCCGAACAGGTTGAGCTGCTTGTAGGTGTCCGAGGACGCCGCCTCGGCGGCGGTGCCAAGGAAGAAAGGCGCCAGCACCCGCGGCTGAACCGCTGCAACGGCCACAAGGGCGCCAGCCGCCACGCCGAAAAGAAATAGAGACGTCCGACGCATCATCCACGTACCTTCTGACTGTCCGTTGCGGCCCACCACGGGGTAGGATCTATCGAAATCCCGTCTTTTCGGAACTCGACATACAATTGGGGCTGTCCCAAGGCTGTGCCAGCCTCATTGCCAAAACGTAATCCGGCTGCCTGAACAACGCTCGGGGCCTGACCTGCCGCCTGGCTTGCGGCCTGACTCGGAGCCTGGCCTGAGGCCGGTACCGCCGCGCCGCGCGCCGCCGGTCCCGCGGTCCGCGACAGGCCGCCCATCACCCCCACCGGCTCGCCCGCCAGGACGAACTGGCCAAGGTCCACGGTGATCCGTTCCATGCCTGCCATCAGGATATGGTAGCCGCCGCCAGCGTTGATGATCAAGAGTTGTCCGTAGCTGCGGAACGGCCCGGCATAGACCACCCAGCCGTCCGCCGGGGCGGTGACAGGGGCGCCGGCGCGGGTGGCGATGGTCATGCCCTTTTCGGCCCCGCCCACGCTGTCGGCGGCACCGAAGGTCTTGACCGTCACGCCAGCAACCGGCAACGGCAGCAAGCCCTTAGCCTGGCTGAAGGCGATGGCGGGGGTAATCCGTGCCGGATTGCGCAAGGCGGTGAGGTCCGGCTTGCCCGGTTCGACGGGGCGGGTGACGGCCTTCGCGGCGTCGGCGGCGCGGGCGGAAGGCCCCACTTCCGTCTCCAGCCTCGTCACGAGATCGTGCACGTCGCCGGTGGCCTTGGCCACCGTCTCGGCCTGGCTTCTTTCGGCCGGGGGTACCGGCTGCTCCTCGGCCTGGCGACGCTGACGCTCCGTCACCAGAAGGGAGAGCCGCTTGCGGTCGTCGTCCAGCTCGGCCTTCAGGCGGGTGAGGCTGTCGCGGGCAGCGGTCAGCTCGCCGCGCACCCGGGACAGCTCCGAGAGGTCGGCTGCCAGCGTCTCCGCCTCCACCCTGAGTTCCGGCAGCAGCGCGCCGAGGAGAATGGCCGAGCGCACCGCGTCCAGCGCATCGTCCGGGCGCATCAAAAGGGCCGGCGGCGGCTCGCGGCCCATGCGCATGAGCGCCGCCAGCACCTGGGCCAGCACGCCGCGGCGCTTGGCGAGGGAGGCGTTGAGGTCGGTGGCGGAGCCGTCGAGCATGCCGATCCGCCCCTCCACGTCGATGAGCTGCTGCTCGACGGCGCGGGTTCGGGTGGCGGTCTCCACCAGCATCTGGTTGAGCCGGCCGCGATCCCCCTTGGCCGCCTCCAGCTCCGCGCGCAGGCGCTTCTGCGCCTCCTCGGTGCCGCGCAGGTCGGATTTCAGCGCATCGGTATCCAGGCCGGAGCGCGAGGGCGGGACCGGCGGCAGCGGCACCACGGCGGGGGCCGCGCCCGCCTGCCCAAGCGCCGCCGTCGCCGCCGGCAACAGGCCGGCGAGCGCAAGCGACAGGAGCAGGGCGGCCCTTGCGGTCATGGCCCAGATCCTCGGGGAAACGGGGTTTAGGAAACGTTAACCTTCGCCAAAGCGCTTTCGAGCGAAGTGGAAACCGGTTCGCGTGACGAAAGCGCATCGACGTGGAAAGCCGGCGGGGTTTCCCCCGCCGGATGCACATACCCACGCGAACGATCAGCCCTCCATGCTCTCCAGCTCGGAGATCATGCGGTCGATGAGGGAAAGCCCGGTCTGCCAGAACGCCGGGTCGCGGGCATCGAGGCCGAACGGTGCGAGCAGCTCGGCATGGTGCTTGGTGCCCCCCGCCGAGAGCATCTCCAGATAGCGGTCGGCAAAGCCGTCGGCCGCATTTTCGTAGACCGCGTAGAGCGAGTTCACGAGGCAGTCGCCGAAGGCATAGGCATAGACGTAGAACGGCGAGTGGATGAAGTGGGGGATATAGGTCCAGAACGTCTCGTAGCCCGCGCCGAGATGGATCGCCGGGCCGAGGCTCTCGCCCTGCACCTTCATCCAGATCTCGCCGATCTTCTCGGAGGTCAGTTCGCCCTGCCGGCGCTCGATGTGGACATCGCGCTCGAATGTATAGAAGGCGGTCTGGCGGACCACCGTGTTGATCATGTCCTCCACCTTCTGGGCCAGCATGATCTTGCGGGCCCGTGGGGTCTCGGCGCCGTCCAGCAGCCGGCGGAAGGTGAGCATCTCGCCGAACACCGAGGCGGTCTCCGCCAGGGTCAGCGGGGTCGGCGCCATCAGCGCGCCCTGCCGGGCGGCCAGCACCTGGTGCACGCCGTGGCCCAGCTCATGGGCGAGCGTCATCACGTCCCGCGGCTTGCCCTGGTAGTTCAGCAGCACATAGGGGTGCGCGGAGGGCACGGTGGGGTGGGCGAAGGCGCCCGGCGACTTGCCGGGGCGCACCGGGGCATCGATCCAGGACTTCTCGAAGAAGGTCTTGGCGATGTCCGCCATCTTCGGCGAGAAGGCGCCGTAGGCGGACAGCACCGTGTCCTTGGCCTCGCCCCAGCCGATGTCGCGGGTCTCCACCTTGGGCAGCGGCGCGTTGCGGTCCCAGAACTCCAGCCGGTCCTTGCCGAACCAGCGGGCCTTCAGCGCGTAATAGCGGTGGGACAGGCGCGGGAAGGAGACGCGGATCGCCTCCACCATGGCGTCGACCACCTCCTTCTCCACCCGGTTGGCGAGGTGGCGCGAGGAGGCCACATCCTCGAACCCGCGCCAGCGGTCGGAGATTTCCTTGTCCTTGGCCAGGGTGTTGGTGATGAGGGTGAACAGCCGCAAATTCTTGCCGAAGGTGTCGGCCAGCGCCAGCCCGGCGGACTTGCGCACCTCTTCCCGCGGGTCCTGCATCAGGTTGAGGGTGGGCTCGATGGCGAGGTCCTGCCCGTCCACGGTGAAGCGCAGGGACGAGATGGTCTCGTCGAACAGCCGGCTCCAGGCGCCGCGTGAGGGGTTGGACTTCTCGTGGAACAGTTGCTCGATCTTGTCGTCGAGCTGGTAGGGCTTGTCCTTGCGCAGGTCCTCCACCCACGGGCGGTAATAGCCGAGCGCAGGATCGGCCATGGCGGCTTCAAGGGCCGCGTCGTCCAGCCGGTTCATCTCCAGCGTGAAGAACAGCAGGTGCGTGGAGGCGTCGGTGAGGCGCTCCTGAATGTCGCCGTAGAACTTGGCGCGGGCCGGGTCCGAGGTATCGCCGGCATAGATCAGGCTGCCGTAGGAGGCGATCCGACCCAAGAGGTCGTCCACCTCCTCGTAGCTTTTCACCGCCGCGCCCAGCGCCGCGCCGCCGTCGGGAAGGGCGAGCAGGGCGGCAAGCTTGCCCTTGAAGGCGGTTTCGAACGCCTTGCAGGCGACATCGGCCTTATCCAGGTCCGCCTTCAGCTCGGGCGAATCCATGGCCGGGTAGAGGTCGGTGAGGTTCCATTCGGGCAGGCGCTCGGCGGTCTGTACCGCTGCGGCGGTGGCGGGGGCGGCGTGACGGGCGGCGGCAAACGCGCTCTCGAAGTCGGCCGAAAGAACGGGATGGGCGGACGCGCGCAAAGCGAACGAACGGAAGAATGGGTGCAACATGGGACCTCCGGACCGTGGCGACGCGCGCGGCTCGCACCGCGGGCGCCGGTCGTCGGGGACAAAATCGCCGCATTGGGCCGGCGCCGCAAGCCGGCCCCGCCGCGACGGCGCGAATGCAGGGCCGGGGCGGCCAGGGCGGAGGTGCTCAGGGGTTCTTAACCATCGCCCGCCAAGCTCCCGGTGATTCTCTCTTCCGTCCTGCCGCAAGCGATTCCTGAATGACCCTGCCCCTGCTTCTGGTCGAAGATGACCCTGTCGAGGCGCGCCGCCTCTCGTCGGCCCTCGCCGGCCTTGGCTACGAGGTGACGCTGGCCGAGGATGGCGACGCGGCGCTGGACCAGCTGGCCGCCGGCACCTTCGACGTGGTGCTGTTGGATCTGGTGGTGCCGGGCCTCGACGGCATGGGCGTGCTCGACGCCATGGCGGCGCGCGGACTTGCGGTTCCGGTGGTGGTGCAGGTGACGGCGGCCGGGCTCGATGCCGCCTCGGGCGCCATTCGCGCCGGCGCGCGGGATTTCGTGGTGAAGCCGGCCGGGGCGCTGCGCCTGCAGGTGGCCCTTGCCAATGCGGTGGCCCTCGGCCGCGCCGCCCCGCCGACGACCCGGCCCGCGCGGACCCAGCCAGACAACGCACAGCCGGACAATGTGGTGGCCTTCACCCCCGCGTCCGGCCCATTCGTCGTTGCGCCGCCCCCGCTCCGCGACAGCGGGACGGAATCCCCCCTGCCCCCGCTTCTGCGGACCGAAAGCCTGGCTTACGCCCGCCTCGACGCTGCCGGCCATGCCCGCCGGCTGGAGCAGATCGAGGCCGAGGCCATCCGCTTTGCCTGCCACCTCTATGGCGGGCGCATGGCGGAGGTGGCCCGCCGCCTCGGCATCGGCCGCTCCACCCTCTACCGCAAGCTCGCTGAACTGGATGCCGATACGGTAGGCGGCAACCGCGATGTGGAACCAGATGCCGCGCGGTTTGTTGCCGCTGAGTGACAAGGCAGTGAAAACCTTGGCCCGCTCAAGCTTGTGAGTTGATCGGAACGCCGGAGCACGGCACCAACGGGCGGGGCTGTGGCGAGGAGAAGGCCATGTTTGGGGCCAGTGGGTACGGGGCTAACGGGTATCGGCGTCAGGACAAAGGGCGCGTGGTGACGGGGCTGGCGGGCACGCTCTCCCGGCTGATGGCCGCAGGGCTCGTCGGCGCGTCGCTTGCCGCGTCCATCCCCGCCTTTGCGGAACAGCCCGATCCGCCCGCCGCAGCACCCCTCACCGGCAATGCCGGCATGGGAACGGGCGATGTGCCCCTGACCACGCCGCTGCCCCCCGTGACGGCCCCCGCCCCGCGCGCTGTGGCGGCGACGCCCGCACCGGTTTCGCCCGCCGCACCGGCAACTCGGGTGCGTGGCGGCGTGGATTCGGCTGGCGACACGGCCCAAACCCTTCCGCTGACACATTCCGCTCCGCCGGCACAGGCCCAGTCGGCGCCGACCTCCACCCCGGCCCAGCCTGCTGCGACGATCGCCGCACCCGCGCCGGCCGCGACCCCCGCGCCGGCGGCCCCGCCGGTGACCGTCGCGGTTGAAGATCCCCTCGCCCCGGTGGCCGAGGCCATCGCGGCGCTGCTGGCGACGCCCGAGACCGTCACGGCTTCGAAGAAGGAGCAGGAAGCCCTCGTCGCCTTCTACGGCGCGCGACAGAACATGCCGGTGTTCGTCGGGCTGAAAGGCATCGACGCCCGCGGCAAGGCGGTGATCGCCCGCTTCGAGGCCGCCGGCGAGGATGGCCTCGAGCCCACCGATTATGCGGTTCCCGCACCGAAGCCCGGCGCCACCGCCTCAGATCTTGCCCGCACCGAGCTGAAGCTCGCCGTCGCGGTGCTCACCTATGCGCGGCATGCCCAGGCCGGCCGCTTCGATCCCGGCCGCATCTCGGCGCTGGTGACACCGGTGCGCGAGATTCCCGACCCCACCGCAGTGCTGGCCAAGGTGGCCTATGCCCCCGATGCCAATGCGGCGCTGGCCGCCTACAACCCGACCCATGCCGGCTATCGCGCCCTGAAGGCGCAGCTCGCCCGGGTGACCGGACAGACCCCCGGCGTGGTTGCCGTTCCGCCCGGCGCGCAGATCCGCCCCGGCGCCAGCGACCCGCGCATTCCCACCCTGCGCACCCGCCTCGGCGTCACCGGCCGGCCGGCGGACGACAACGCCTACGACCCGGCGCTGGTGGATGCGGTGAAGGCCTTCCAGGAGGCATCCAAGATCAAGCCCACCGGCATCGTCGGCCCCTCCACCATCGCCGCCCTCAACGCCGGGGCCACCCCCGGCGGCGGCAGCCTGAAGTCGGACGTAATCGCCAACATGGAGCGCTGGCGCTGGCTGCCGCGCGACCTCGGCGAATCCTATGTGATGGTGAACATTCCGGAATTCCTGGTCCGCATCTACCAGAGCGGCCATGAGATCCACGAGACGCGGGTAGTGGTCGGCAAGCCGGAGACGCCGACGCCCCTGCTCAGCCGCGAGATGCAGTACATCGTGGTGAACCCGGCGTGGAACATCCCGCCGTCCATCGCCCGCAACGAGATGATGCCGCTGCTGCGGTCCGACCCCTCGGCCCTGTCGCGGCGCGGGATCGAGGTGGTGCGCAACGGGTCCGGCGGCTATTCGTTCCGCCAGGTGCCCAGCGAGCGCAACGCGCTGGGGCGCATCAAGTTCATGTTCCCCAACGACCATTCGGTCTATCTGCACGACACCCCGTCCAAGGCGCTGTTCCAGAACGACCGGCGCGCCTACAGCCACGGCTGCGTGCGGGTCTACGAGCCGCTCAAGTTCGGCGAAGTCATCTTCAACCTCGGCCTGCCCAACGATCACTGGACCCAGACGCGCATCGGCAAGATGTTCGGCAGCTCCGAGCGCTATGTGAACCTGAAGCAGCGCTTCCCGGTGCACATCGTCTATTTCAACGTGGTGGTGGACGATGCCGGCCGCCTCGCTGTGCGCGAGGATCTCTACGGCATCAATGCCGAGACCAAGACCCTGCTGGGCCTCAACGGCAAGCAGCGAATCGCCGACGGCACCTCCACCCGGGGCACCGCGCCGAAGACGCGCTGATCCTCCCCAACATACCGCTGCGACAGGGACGGCCCAACGGCCGTCCCTTTGTTTTTCAATAACTTGAAGCTCTGAGCCCAATCGCACACGCGTCAGTCTGCCGCGCTTTTCGGCCTGTGAATATCGCATGTCACAGGTTGCATGGTGCGGCAAAGCCACAGCCCGACGCAAGGGTCGGCACGTTTTTGCCACACTCCGCCGATAATTCACGGACCCGTGACCGATGCTTCAGGGAAACCTGCGGTTCGTTCGCATGGGGGCGCGGGGTGTCAACTCACCCTTAACCGAACCCGACAAGACTCTCATCCCATAGCGTCGCGGCAACAGTCGCGGCGTCCTTGACATCTGAGCCTCGGGTTCGAGACATTGGCCATACGTTCCGCGATCACTGCCGTCCGATCCCTGCGCGCAAAAACCTTGCGCATCAAGGGGCTGCCCGCGCTCCGGGCCGTCGCCATCGGGTCGAGCCTTCTGATTGCCGGCACCTCCTCGCTGCAGAACGCGGTGGCCAACGGCGACACCCGCACCATCACCCTGCACCACACCCATTCCGGCGAGAGCGGCAGCTTCACCTTCAAGAAGAACGGCCGCTACGACGCCGAGGTGCTGGCCCAGCTCAATCATTTCCTGCGGGACTGGCGCAACCAGAAGTCCACGCAGATGGATCCGGGCCTGTTCGACATCGTGTGGGAGGTCTATCGCGAGACCGACGCCACGGCGCCGATCCAGATCGTCTCGTCCTACCGCTCGCCCGAGACCAATTCCATGCTGCGCGCGCGCTCCAGCGGCGTGGCGAAATTCTCCCAGCACATGCTGGGCCGGGCCATGGACTTCTACATTCCGGGCGTGAACCTCACCGACCTGCGCGTCGCCGGCCTTCGGCTCCAGCGCGGCGGCGTGGGCTTCTATCCCACCTCCGGCTCGCCCTTCGTCCACATGGACACCGGTAACGTGCGCCACTGGCCGCGCATGACCCACGACCAGCTCGCCCGCGTCTTCCCCGATGGCAAGACCGTGCACGTGCCCACCGACGGGCGGCCCCTCTCCGGCTATAATACCGCCCTCGCCGAAATCCAGGCCCGAGGCTCCAAGGCCGGCGTCACCGTGGCCTCGGCCGACAGTGGCAAGGGCGTGAAGAAGTTCTTCTCCGGCCTGTTCGGCAAGAAGGATGCGGACGACGACGAGGGCGGCGAGACCACCACGGTCGCCGCCGCCGAAACCACAACCGAGGACGCCGCGCCCACCCGCGCCAGCGGCAAGGGCGCTCCGGCCGCTGTCCAGGTGGCGACCGCGCCCGTGCCCCCGTCCCGCCCGGCCGAGATCGCCGCAGGGGCGCTGGTGGCCGCCAATGCCAGCCTGTTCGCCCCCCTGCCCCAGCGCCGCCCGGCCGAAGCCGGCGGCCGCGACGCGCGGGTGGCGAGCCTGACCGCACCCGGCTCCAACGCCGGCTCGGTGCCACTGCCCGCCGTCATCACCCGCGGCGAGGCGTCGGAAGAGGGTCCGGCCCTGGGCTATGCCTCGCCGGGCCCCTTGAGCGAGCAGCGCAGCACCCTCTCGGGCGGAATGATGCCCAACGCCGCCGCCCCCACCGTGGCCCATGCGCCGGCTTCCGCCGGAAAGCCGCGCGCCCGCGTCGCCGAGGTCACGTTCGGCCGGCTGTTCCTGTCGCCGAGCCTCTCCACGGAATTGTATCTGCGCACGCCGGAGCTGCGGCAGCTCGCCACCTTCATGGCGCCGCCCCACGAAGTGGTGGCCTCCGCCTTCTCGCGGGATGGCTCGTTCGGCCTGAAATCCCGCTTTTCCGGCACGGCGGTGGCGGACCTGCCCACCTATGTGTTCCGCGCCCCGGCCATCGCCTACACCCAGCGCATGTGAGCGCACCGGTCCATTCGGGCTAGCTTCTGCCTAAGCGGCGGCGTGACGCGGCGGGGCCGCCCCCGCCGCCCTAAACTTGCCTAAACGAAGATGCCCAGCGCCTGGAGATAAAGCTCCACGATCGCTTCCAGCTCCTTGCGCTCCTCGGCGTCTTCCTTGCGGATCTTGAGGATGGCGCGCAGGGCCTTCACGTCGAAGCCGTTGGCCTTGGCCTCGGCGAACACATCCTTGATGTCGTCGGCGATGGCCTTCTTCTCCTCCTCGAGACGCTCGATGCGCTCGATGAAGGACTTGAGCTGCTCCTTGGCAAAGCCCGCGGGGCCTTCCGATGCGTCTTCAGCCACCTGGCCGGTCTCCTTGGCTCGACAGCGCACTCCGCGGACCAAGCCGGCCTGCGGATCGCGCGAAATACGGGTCCGGAACCGGCACGGCTCCAGAACGGGACGAAGATAGAGGCCGCCGCGCGGGCCCGCGTCAAGGATGCGTCCCCGCTATCCACGCCGCAGCCGGGGTGTGATGGAGGCTTATGGTATCTTGATCCCAAATACCCGCCATTGCCCTCACGCCGCACCGTGGCGCGATCCGGGCGCCCGGCCCGCCTCCGGGCGAAGCGACCCTGTTGCGGCGGGCCGGGATTGGCGCAATACCCCGCCCACCACGACCGCCGCTTCCGGCGCGCCTCATGTCCCCGAACCCGATCCGCTTCGTGACAGCCCAGCCCTTCCCGCGCCTCGCCTTCGGCATTGCGACCCTGACTCTCGGCGCGCTCGCCATGGGCGCCTCCGTCCTGTTCGTGCGACAGGCGGATGTGGGGCCGTTCGCCAGCGCGTTCTGGCGGGTGGGCCTCGCCTTGCCCGTGCTCGCCGCCTGGGCCGCGCTGGCGGAGGGGCGACGGGCGTTCCGGCCGGATCGCGCCTCGCTGCTGGCCGGGGGCTTCTTCGCCGGTGACCTCGTTTTCTGGCACCTCGCCATCCTCGGCACCACGGTTGCCAATGCCACCGTGCTCGCCACCACCTCGCCGGTGTGGATCACCGCCTTCGCCGTCCTGGTGCTGCGCCAGAACGTCTCGCGCGCTGGCTGGACCGGGCTCGGCCTGTGCGGGCTCGGAGCGCTGGCGCTGGTGGGGCGCAGCTGGCAGTTCGATCCCGCACACCTGCCGGGTGACGCCGCCGGACTCGTCACCGCCCTGTTTTTCGCCGGCTATTTCCTGGCCCTGAGCCGCGCCCGGCACACCCGGAGTGCGGCGGCGGCGACGCTGGTGTCCACGGCGGCGACGGCGGCGATCCTGTTCGTCGTCGCAATCCTCGCCGAGCCGACCCTCTGGCCGTCGAGCACAGGCGGAGTGGCGGCGCTGGTGGCCCTCGCCCTGGTCGCCCAGGTGGGCGGACAGGGGCTGATGGCAGTGGGGCTCGCCCTGGTGCCGCCGGCCTTCGGCGCTCTGGTGTTCTTCCTGGAGGTGGTGTCGGCCGCAGTGCTGGGCGCGCTGCTCCTCCACGAACCCATTGGAGCCCTTCAGGCGGTGGGCGGGCTGCTCATTCTGGGTGGCCTGGTGGTGGCGCGGCCGCGGCAGGCCGATAAACCGGCACTGGGGCTGCCTCGCTCGCGCCCCGATCCGGCGGCAGAAGGGGCAGCAACGGCGCAAGACCGGCCGCCAGATCGCCCATCCTCGCGCGGGCATTGACGGGCCGGCGGCTTAGAGGCACACACCATCGCGACATGTCCTTCCCGTCCGACGGCATGACCCGTTTCACCACACTGAGCCGGCGCCTCCCGCGCGCGATGTCGCGCGGCCTGCGCCACGCTTTGCTCGTGCTGTGCGCGGCTGCACCGGCCGCAGCGCTGTTGCCGGATGCCGCCGCCGCCGAATTCCGCCTGTGCAACCGCACCCAGAGCCGGATCGGCATCGCCCTCGGCTACAAGGACGGCGACATCTGGACCACGGAAGGCTGGTGGAACGTCTCGGCCAACAGCTGCGAGACCCTGCTGCGCGGCGAGTTGTCGGCCCGCTTTTATTACCTCTACGCCGTGGATTACGACCAGGGCGGGGAATGGGCCGGCAAAGCCTACATGTGCACGCGGGAAAAGGAATTCACCATCAAGGCCGCTGACGACTGCCTCGCGCGCGGCTTCGACCGCACCGGCTTCTTCGAGGTGGACACGAAGGAGCAGAAGGCCTGGACCGTGCAGCTGACCGAATCGAACCAGACCAAGCCGGCGCAGGCGAACGTGCCTCCTCCGCCGCCCCCGCCGCCAAGGCCTAGATAGGACCGCGCCGACCGGGATGGTCGGTGTCAGATCCCGCGGCCTTCCACCTTCAGCGACAGCTGGCTCTCCATCTCCTCGGTGCCGTCCAGGCGCGGATTGACGGCGCGGGCCATGCGCACCGCCTCCAATGCGCGCTTGTCGTCGCCCAGCTCGCGCATGATGAGGGCGAGGCCGTAGAGCATGGAATAATGGCGCGGCTCGCGGGCCAGCACCTCGCGAATGTCGGCGAGGGCGCCGCCATAGTCGTCGCGCAAATAGAGGATGGTGGCGCGCTTGCTGAGGGCGCCGACATAGTCAGGCTCGATCTCGATCACCTGGTCGAGGATCTGGAGCGCCAGGTCAAATGCCTTGGCCTCGGCGGCTGCGCCGGCGCGCGCCATCAGCAGGTCGACGCTCGGACTGCCGGAATCGGAGAACAGCTGGTCCAGCCGGTCAGCGATGATCTTGGAGCTGCGGTCGTCCGGCGCCACCTTCAGCGCCGCGAACAGCCCTTCGAGCTGGGTGCGCTTGTCCTTGGGCAGTCGCGGGCGGGCGGGCGCGGCCTCCGCCGGCGGACGGGCCTCGGACGGCCCCGTCGGCACGCCCGGCAGGGGCACAGGAACCCGCTCTCCCGGCAGCACGGATTGGGCTCCGGCACCTGTGGACAGCGTGATCATGAGGGGAAAACAGAAAAGAAGCGCGGCCGGCCGGGCGCGCCTCTTCCATCTGCGGGAAGCGCGGACGCAAGGGGCGGGAATGGGCGGCGTGTCCTCGGTCATCGCTGAAGTGTCCGCCCATGCGCGGATCGCGTCAACTCACCCGCCGGCCAGAAGCCGGGCGGGGCGGTCACGATGCGGGGAGACAGCGGGACGACCGGCTGGAACGGGTGTCCCAGCCCAAGAAGCAGAAGGGCAGGCAATGGCGCGGGCAAGAGGTGGAGAGCCCGCGCACGGGCTCAGCCCTGGCGCGCCTTGTAGCGCTTCTGGGTCTTGTTGATGATGTAGACGCGGCCCTTGCGGCGCACGAGACGGTTGTCCCGGTGGCGGCCGAGCAGCGACTTCAGCGAATTGCGGATCTTCATGACAAACTCTTTCCGGCCGACCGCTGCGCGTTTCCGCGCGGCCCGTTTCGACACCGTGTTGCTGGATCGAGCCGGCGTGATAAGGGGCGAAGGCGCCGATGTCAATGCAGGCGGGCCGCCATCGCCTCACGCCCGGTGGTAAGGATGGCCCGCAAGGATGGTGACGGCGCGGTAGATCTGCTCCGCCAGCATCACCCGCACCAGTTGGTGGGGAAAGGTGGCGGTGCCGTAGGCGACCATGAGCGCTGCCTTGTCCCGCACCGCGTCGGCGAGCCCGTCCGCGCCGCCGATGATGAAGGCAAGCGCCGGCAGGCCGCCGTCGCGCTGGGCCGCCATGCGCGTCGCGAAATCCTCGCTGGAGAGCTGGCGCCCGCGCGGGTCGAGCGCGATCAGCCCCGCGCCGGCGGGCAGGGCCGCAAGCAGCGCCGCGCCCTCCTCCGCCATGCGGTCCTCGGCACGGCGGGCGGCGGATTCCGGAATTTCGATCATGTCGCAGGGGCCGAGGCCCAAGGGACGTCCGGCGGGACGGATGCGATCCACATAGCGCGTGACGAGGTCGCGCTCGGCCCCGGCTTTCAGCCGGCCGACACAGGCGAGGACGAGGCGCACGCAGCTCTCAGCAAGCCGACCCGGAACGCATCAGGGGCGCGTCCCGGACCACATCTTCTCGATGTTGTAGAAGCTGCGGACCTCGGGCTGGAAGACGTGGACGATCACGTCGTTCGCGTCGATGAGCACCCAGTCGCAGGCCGGCTGGCCTTCCACCCGCACGTGCTTGATTCCAGCCGCCTTCAGCGCCTCGATGAGGTGCTCGGCGACAGCGCCCACATGCCGCTGCGAGCGGCCGGAGGCGATCACCATGTAGTCGGCGATGGAGGTCTTGCCACGCAGGTCGATGGAGACGATGTCCTCGGACTTGTCGTCTTCGAGCCGGGCAGTGACGAGGGCGAGAATCTCCTCGGCGTCGGGAAGCGCCCGGGAGACCGTGGCGGGCGGTGTCATCTCAGCGGCCGCCAGAAGTGCCGTCGTGGACAGGGGTCCAAATCCTCTTGATGGAGGCGACGGCACAAACCGTCGCACCCCCACACAATGGCGCTAAATCAACGAAAATTCAAGATGTTTGGCGGGCCGGCCCGTCGAGCCCCCTGCGCGCGGCCCGTATTCCCGTTGAAGACATGGGGGATTTCAGCCCGTGGAGGAACACCCAGGCGGGCGGTTTCAGGTCCGCCAGGAGGGGGGCGTCGGTCTCCTCGATGCGGTAGCGCCCCAGCGCCTGAGCCGCCACGGATGCGGTGGCGGCGAGGCTCTCGCCCATGCGGTCCACCACCGCCATGGGCATGAGATCGGCGATGGCGCGCCAGCGCTGCCAGCGGTCGAAGCGGGCGAGATTGTCCGCCCCCATGATCCACACGAAACGCACCGTGGGCAGGCGCCGGGCCAGATATTCCACGCTCTGGTAGCTGTAGCGCACGCCGAGATCCGCCTCGAAGCCGGTCACGTCGATGCGCGGATGGCGCGCCACCTGCCGGGCGATGGCGACGCGCTCCTCCAGCGGCGGCAGGGCGCGATTGTCCTTCAGGGGATTGCCCGGCGTCACAAGCCACCACACCCGGTCGAGCCGCAGCCGCCGCAAAGCGAGCAGGCTCGCCGCGCGATGGGCCTCATGGGCCGGGTTGAAGCTGCCGCCGAACAGGCCCACGCGCAGGCCGTCGGTCACCCACGGCATGTGGCGCGCGGCGCGGGGGCTCACCGCGCCGCCGTCCCGCGCCCTCCCGCTGGCGGGTGGAAAGCTCACGGACGGGTCTGCCCCGAGCCGTGGATGCGGTATTTGAACGAGGTGAGCTGTTCCGCGCCCACCGGGCCGCGGGCATGCATGCGCCCGGTGGCGATGCCGATCTCCCCGCCGAACCCGAACTCCCCGCCGTCCGCGAACTGGGTGGAGGCATTGTGGAGCACGATGGCGGAATCCACCTCCGCCAGGAAGCGCTCCGCCGTCGCCACGTCCTCGGTGACGATGGAGTCCGTGTGGTGGGAGCCGTGGGCCTCGATATGGGCGACGGCTCCGGCCAGCCCGTCCACCACCTTGGCGGCGATGATGGCGTCGAGATATTCCGTGTCCCAGTCCAGCGGCGTGGCGGGCTTAACCCGCCCATCAACCGCCTGCACGGCCTCGTCGCCGCGCACCTCGCAGCCGGCGTCGATGAGCATTTCCACCAGCGGCTTCAGGTGGGTGGCGGCCACCGCCTGGTCCACCAGCAGGGTCTCGGCGGCGCCGCAGACGCCGGTGCGGCGCATCTTGGCGTTCAGCACCACGGTCTTGGCCATGTCGAGGTCGGCGGCCTTGTCCACATACACGTGGTTGATGCCGTCCAGATGGGCGAACACCGGCACCCTCGCGTCGCTCTGCACCCGTGCCACCAGGCTCTTGCCGCCACGCGGCACGATGACATCCATATTATTGTCGAGCCCGGCCAGCATCAGCCCCACCGCCGCGCGATCGGCCACGGCGACGAACTGCACCGCATCCTCCGGCAGGCCGGCGGACTTGAGGCCGGAGACGAAGGCGCGATGGATGGCGCCGGACGAGGCGATGCTGTCGGAGCCGCCGCGCAGGATCACGGCGTTGCCGGCGCGCAGGCACAGAGCGGCGGCGTCCGCCGTCACATTGGGCCGGCTCTCATAGATGACGCCGATGACGCCCAGCGGCGTGCGCACGCGCTCGATTTTCAAGCCGTTGGGGCGGGTCCAGCTCTCGGTCACCTCGCCCACGGGATCGGAAAGGGCCGCCACCTGCTCCACGCCCTCGGCCATGGCCGCGATGCGGGCGGGGGTGAGGGTGAGGCGGTCGAGGAACGAGCCGGTCATGCCGTCCGCCTTCGCCTTGGCCACGTCGCCGGCATTGGCCGCGAGGATCTCGTCGGCAGCGGCGCGGATGGCGGCGGCGGCGGCATGGAGCGCCTGCGTCTTCGCCTCGGGCGGGGTGAGGGCGAGGGTACGGGAGGCGGCACGGGCGCGCCGGCCCATGTCGCTCATATAAGCGGCAAGATCCGCCCCGCCTTCCACCGGCGGCACGGACCGGCCCGCGACGGCGGAAACATCGGTACGGGCGGCGGAGGCGGTGGCCATGGCAGGGTCTCGCTGAGGGGTAAGACGATGATGCCTCACAAGATAGGCATCACCACCCTGATTAGCACGTCAGAGGCGAAATGCGACAGACCGGAGCAGGGTACCGGAGGGACCCACTCGCGGCATTGTCAGCAGCGGCGGGGGTGGAAGCGTGGCAGTGAAACGGGACACCGACTGCGGGTGAAACCGTTCGTCCCCAATGCGAGCTTCCATTGTGCGCTATCTCCCCCTTGTCCTGTTCGGCCTCCTCGTCGCGCCCCTGCCGGCCGGAGCGGCGGGCGCAAAGACCGCCGACGACCTGCCACAGGCTCGCACTGCGCGCGGCAACGGCACCATAGCCGAGGCCAGGCTCGTTCATCCCACCGACCGCTATCGACATTTCGTCCTCGGCGCAGAGGTTGAGGCCGGCGGCCTGCAGGTGCGCCTCAAGGACGGGCGGACGCTGCTGATCGACCTTCCCGCCGACCAGGTGTTCGAGGACCGTCGGCCCCGCATCGTTGATCTCGACGGCGACGGGCGCGACGAGGTGGTGCTGGTGCGGTCCTCGCTGAAAACCGGATCGGCCGTAGTCGTGGTGGCCGAACGCAAGGGGGAGCTTGCCGTCGTTGCCGAAGGCCCGTCGACGGGCGCCCCGCGCCGCTGGCTCAACCCCGCCGGCATTGCTGATTTCGACGGCGACGGCCATCCGGACATTGCCTACGTGCAGCAGCCCCACGCCGTGGGACGGCTCCGCATTGTCACGCTGCGCGATGGCGCCCTGGTCGAGATCGCCGCCACGGGAAACACCTCCAACCATGTGGCGGGGTCGGACCAGATGGGCCTTGCCGCCGTTGCCGATTTCGACGGCGACGGTGTGGCGGACCTTGCGGTGCCAAGCTTCGATCGAACCCGGCTGCGCTTTCTCTCCTTCAAGGGGGGCCTGCACGAGATTGGTACGAAGCCCTTGAACGGTCAGGCAGTGTCCGATTTCACCCTGGTGGCGACCGCAGGCCATCCGGCGGTCGAGGTGGGCCTCGCTGGCGGACGGCGGGAGCAGATCTCGCCCTGAGACGCTCTCCCCCTCACTCCACCCCGAGGGCCATGTCGTCCCGGTGCACCATCTCGGAGCGGCCGGGGACGCCCAGCAGCGCCTCGATCTCGTGGGTGGAGCGGCCCATGATGCGGGCGGCGTGGGTGGAGTCGTAGGCCACCAGCCCCCGGCCCACCTCGGCGCCGTCGGGGCCGCGCAGCACCACCGCGTCGCCGCGGTCGAACAGGCCTTCCACCCGTTTCACCCCGGCCGGCAGAAGGCTGGCGCCCCGGCGCAGCGCCGCCACGGCCCCGTCGTCCAGGTGCAGCGTGCCGCGCGGCTCCAGCGCCCCGGCGATCCAGCTCTTTCGGGCGCGCACCGGATTGGCGGAGGTGAGGAACCAGGTGCAGCGCCCGCCCTCCCGGATCCGCTTCAGCGGGTTCTTCGCATGGCCGGAGGCGATGACCATGTGGGTGCCGGCGGAGGTGGCGATCTTGCCGGCCTCGATCTTGGTGCGCATGCCGCCGCGCGACAGCTCGGAGCCGGCATCCCCGGCGATGGCCTCGATCTCCGCGCCGATGCGCGGCACCACCGGGATGAGGGTGGCGGAGGGGTCCTGCGCCGGCGGGGCGGTATAGAGCCCGTCGATGTCCGAGAGCAGCACCAGCAGGTCGGCGCTGGCCATGGTGGCGACCCGGGCGGCGAGGCGGTCGTTGTCGCCGTAGCGGATCTCGGTGGTGGCCACCGTGTCGTTCTCGTTGATGATGGGTACCGCCTTGAGGTCCATCAGCCGGCCGAGGGTGGAGCGGGCGTTGAGATAGCGCCGGCGCTCCTCGGTGTCGCCCAGGGTCAGCAGCACCTGGCCGGCGGTAATGCCGTAATGCCCGAGAATCTGCGCCCAGGTGCGCGACAGGGTGATCTGGCCCACGGCGGCGGCGGCCTGGCTGTCCTCCAGCTTCAGCGGCCCCTTGGGCAGGCCGAGCACGGTGCGCCCCAAAGCGATAGCGCCCGAAGACACCACCATCACCTCGCAGCCGCGGGCATGGAGCGTCGCGATGTCCTCCACCAGCGAGGTGAGCCAGGCGAGCTTCACCCGCCCGTGGTCGCGGTCCACCAGCAGGGCGGAGCCCACCTTGATGACGATGCGGCGGAAGTCGGTGAAGACGGGGGTCTTCGGAGCCGTCGGATCTGATGTCGAATCTGTCGATGTCATCGAAGTTCTGGAACCTTCAGCACGCCGGCGGACGGGCGGAATGCGCCGGTGCGTGAGAGGTCATCCCCCTTGAAGAGAAGCGGCGCGACATGCGCCCCGGCGACGGCATAGGCCATCGAGTCGCCGAAGTTCAAGCCCGCCGGGAGGTGCCGCGACCCCGTCAGGGCCGCCAGGCGTCCCGCGGTTCCTCCGCCTTCTCGGCGCCGCGCTCCTCTTCCACCACGGAAAGCAGCAGGCGCAACGCCTCCTGAACCCCTTGCCCCGACTGGGCCGAGAGCAAGAGCGGCGTCTTCTTGGCGGCGCGCTTCAGGCGCTCCTTCTGCTGCTTGAGCAGCTCGGGGGAGAGCGCATCCACCTTGGACAGGGCCACGATCTCCGGTTTCTCGTCGAGGCCGTTGCCATAGGCGGCAAGCTCGGCCCGCACCGTCTTGTAGGCCTTGCCGGCGTGCTCGGATGTGCCGTCCACCAGATGCAGCAGCGCCCGGCAGCGCTCCACATGGCCGAGGAAGCGGTCGCCGATGCCCACCCCCTCGTGCGCGCCCTCGATGAGGCCGGGAATGTCGGCGAGCACGAACTCGCGCCCGTCCACCCGCACCACCCCGAGGCCGGGATGCAGCGTGGTGAAGGGGTAGTCGGCGATCTTGGGCTTGGCCGCGGTGGTAGCGGCGAGGAAGGTGGACTTGCCGGCATTGGGCAGGCCCACGAGGCCGGCGTCGGCGATCAGCTTCAGGCGCAGCCAGATCCACCGCTCCTGGCCTTCCAGGCCGGGATTGGCGCGGCGCGGGGCCTGGTTGGTCGAGGTCTTGAACTGGGCGTTGCCGAAGCCGCCGTTGCCGCCTTCCAAGAGCTTGATGCGCTGGCCCACCTCGGTGAGGTCGGCAAGGACCGTCTCTTCCGTCTCATCAAGGATCTGGGTGCCGGCGGGCACCCTCAGCACCACGTCGGAGCCACGGGCGCCGGTGCGGTTGGCGCCCTTGCCGTGGTCGCCCTTCTTGGCCTTGAAATGCTGCTGGTAGCGATAGTCGATGAGCGTGTTGAGGCCATCCACGCACTCGATCCACACGTCGCCGCCGCGTCCGCCGTCGCCGCCATCGGGACCGCCGAACTCGATGAATTTCTCGCGCCGGAAGGAGACGCAACCCGCCCCCCCGTCGCCGGAGCGCACATAGACCTTGGCCTGATCGAGGAATTTCATGGCTTGGAGGTAGACGGGAGGCGCCGCAAACGCAAGGGCGGCCGCATCTTCACAGCTTCAGGATGCGCTCGGCATTGGCGTGGCACACCTTGGCGCGCACGGCGGGATCCAGCGGCGCCGCCTCGATGAAGGCGGCTGCCGCGGACGTGTCCTCATAGGGATAGTCGACCGAGAACATCACGGCGTCCTCGCCCAGGGCCGCTATGGCGGCGGCCAAAGCGGTCGGGTCGCAAACGCCGGACGTGGTGATGGCGAAGTGGCGCCGTATGATGGCCGACGGCAGTTGCTCCGGCGGCAGCGTCTCTCCCAGGGCGCACTGCCAGCGGCTGTCGAAGCGCCACAGCAGGGAGGGCAGTGTCTCCCCCATGTGACCGAGAATGACCTTCAAAGTCGGGAACCGCGTGAAGGTGCCACCGAAGACGAGCCGCAAGGCATGGCTTGCAGTTTCCGCAGTCCATGCCCAGACCGCCCCGCCCAGTTCCGGCCGGCCGGCGAACATGGCCGGCGCATCCGCCAGTTCTCCGGGATGGAGGTAGACCGGCACGTCGAGGTCGGCCACCCGTTCCCAGAACGGGAGAAACCTGTCGGCATCGAGATACTGGCCGTTGGTCTGCCCGTTGATGAGGGCGCCCTTGAAGCCGAGCTGGCGGACACACCGCTCCAGTTCGTCCGCCGCCACAGTAGGGTCCTGCATCGGCAGGTGGGCGAAGCCGGCATAGCGCGTGGGCTGGCGGCGCACCTCCTCGGCGAGCGCGTCATTGGCCTTGCGCGCAAGGCTGATGGCGGTGGCCGTGTCCTTCTCGGCCTGCACGCCGGGCGTGGTGACCGACAGCACGCACAGCGAAATGCCGGCCCGGTCCATGGTCTCCAGCCGCAGGCTGTCGAAATCCACCAGCCGCCGCTCAATGTCCGCGAACAGCGCGTCGCTGCGGGTCGGCCGGGCGACGTTGCGGCTCGCGAGGTCAGGCGTGGTGAAATGTTCTTCAAGGGCGATCTTGCGAATGGGACCGGAGGCGGGCAAGCCCTCGGCGGGTTCCCTTGCAGAAGCAGCCACTCGCACCTCCCATTGGACATGAACCACCGCCACGCTATTGCACCTCAAGCCTGCGTTCCATGGAAATGCATGCCGCTCCTGAAAGCGCCTTCGGCGCGCATCGAAGGCGGTCGGGCGCGCCTTTGACCTTTCCCGCCGGACGGACCAAAACACCGCCATGAGTGCGCGCACGGTCGATGTCCTCCTGCCCCTGGGCCTCGACACCCCCTATTCCTACCTCGTACCCGAGGGGATGACGCTCTCCCCCGGCGACCTCGTGCATGTGCCCCTGGGCGCGCGCGGGATGATCGGCTGCGTCTGGCCGCGTCCCGCCGGCGGCGGATCGGGCAAGCCGGTGGATGTGGCCAAGCTCAAGGCGGTGAAGGCGAAGCTGGACTATGTCCCCCTGCCGCCGGACCTGTTGAAGCTCGTCGACTGGATGGCCGACTACACCCTCGCCCCGCGCGGCATGGTTCTGCGCATGGCCCTGCGCCACGGCGAAAGCCCCGGCGCCGGCCGCGAGCGGGTGGGCGTGCGCGTCAGCGGCCCGGCCCCGGCGCGCATGACGGCGGCCCGCGCCCGGCTGCTCGACCTGCTCGCCGACGGCTTCGTGCGCGGCAAGTCGGAGGCAGCGCGGGAGGCCGGGGTCTCCCCTTCCGTGGTGGACGGGCTGGTGGACGAGGGCGCACTGGAAACCGTGGTGCTGCCCCCCGAGCCCGCCGCCTATCCCCCCGACCCGACCTTCGCCACGCCCACCCTCTCCGAGCCGCAGGCGCAGGCGGCACACGCGCTCAGCGGAGCGGTGGACGCCAGGGGCTTCGGCGTCTTCCTGCTGGACGGCGTCACCGGCTCGGGCAAGACGGAGGTGTATTTCGAGGCGGTGGCGCAGGCGATCCGCGACGGCCGGCAGGCGCTGATCCTGCTGCCGGAAATCGCCCTCACCCAGGCCTTCCTCGACCGCTTCACCACCCGCTTCGGGGTGAAGCCGGCGGAATGGCATTCCGGCGTCTCCACAAGGCGACGCGGGCGCATCCTCAACGAGGTGGCCTCAGGACAGGTGAAGGTGGTGGCCGGCGCCCGTTCGGCCCTTTTCCTGCCATTCCGCGACCTCGGCCTCATCATCGTGGATGAGGAGCACGACCCGGCCTACAAGCAGGAGGACGGCGTCGCCTACCATGCCCGCGACATGGCGGTAGTGCGGGCGCGGCTGGCCTCCGCCCCCATCGTGCTTGCCTCGGCCACCCCCTCCATCGAGACCGAGGTGAACGCCCGGCGCGGGCGCTACCATCGCCTCGCTTTGCCGGTGCGCTTCGGCGGCGCCAAGGTGCCCGGCCTCCTGCCCATCGACCTGCGCAAGGAGGGCCCGCCCAAGGGCCGCTGGATCGCGCCACGTCTCGAAGCGGAGATCACCGATACGCTGGAGGCGGGCGGACAGGCGCTGCTGTTCCTCAACCGACGAGGCTATGCGCCGCTCACCCTGTGCCACTCCTGCGGGCACCGCATGCGCTGCCCCTCCTGCACCGCGTGGCTGGTGGAGCACCGCTTCCGCCGCCGCCTCACCTGCCACCATTGCGGCTATCAGGCCCCGGTGCCCGAGGCTTGCCCCGCCTGCGGCGCCAAGGACAGCCTCATCCCCGTGGGGCCGGGGGTGGAGCGGCTGCAGGAGGAGGTTCAGGCGCTGTTTCCCGCTGCCCGTTCCCTCGTCCTGTCCTCGGACCTCGCCGGCGGGGTGGAGCGCATGCGCGCCGAGCTGGACGCAGTGGCCAAGGGCGAGGTGGACGTGGTGGTGGGCACCCAGCTCGTAGCCAAGGGGCACAATTTCCCCGGCCTCGCACTGGTGGGCGTGGTGGACGCGGATGTGGGCCTCGGTCAGGGCGACCCGCGCGCGGCGGAACGCACCTTCCAGCTGGTGCACCAGGTGGCGGGGCGCGCCGGGCGCGGCAAGACGGAAGGGCGCGGCTTCATCCAGACCCACATGCCCGAGCATCCGGTGATGCGGGCGCTGGTGACCGGCGACCGCGACGCCTTCTACGATACCGAGATCGCCGCCCGGGAGGAGGCCCAGCTGCCCCCCTTCGGCCGCATGGCGAGCCTCATCGTCTCCGCCAGCGAGGGCCATGTGGCGGAGGGCCATGCCCGAAGGCTCGCCGCCTCAGCCCCTTTGGTCGCGGGGGTACGCATCCTTGGCCCGGCGGAAGCCCCGCTGGCGATCCTGCGCGGGCGCCATCGCTGGCGGCTGCTGGTGCGGGCACCCCGCGCCTTCGACCTGTCGCGCTATCTGCGCGACTGGCGGGCCACGGCGCCGAAGGTGACGGGCAACATCCGCGTCGCCATCGACGTGGACCCGCAGAGCTTCTTTTGAGCCCCTGCCCGGCCGAGCACCCATGAAGCAGCGCCCCTCCTCCCGCCTGCTGGTCGTGAACGCGCAAGGTCGCCTGCTGCTGTTCCGGTTCGCGCACAGGACCGGCGCGCTGGCCGGCTCCATCTTCTGGGCGCCGCCGGGGGGCGGGCTCGATGTGGGCGAGAGCTTCGAGCAGGCCGCGTGCCGGGAACTGCTCGAGGAAACCGGCCTTCGCATCACCCACCCCGGCCCGCAGGTCGCCCGGCGCATCGTCACCTTCACCATGCCGGACGGGATCGCGGTGGAAGCCGACGAGCGCTATTTCCTCATCCGCGTTTCGACGCTGGAGGTGTCCTCGGCACTCTGGACCGCCGAGGAACAGGCTGTGGTCACCGAGCACGCCTGGTGGTCGCAGGCCGATCTCAACCGGGCCAGCGAGCAGGTGTGGCCGGAAGACATGGCCGACATGCTGGTGGACGCGGGCGTGTGGGCCGCTTCCGGCTGAGGAGCCTGCAAGGGTTGCGCATCCGCCCAACGCAGCGCTTGCCCGGCGGCGGCCATCGGGCACAATCCCCGCCATGCTCGCCCGTGCCGAATCAGTTGAATCGCCCCTTGCCACCGTCGTCCTCGCCGGCGCCGAGCTGGTGCTGGACCCCTCCGGCGCGCTGCTGTGGCCGGACGAGCGGCTGATGGTGGTGGCGGACCTGCATCTGGAAAAAGGCTCCGCCTTCGCCCGGCGCGGCCAGATGCTGCCGCCCTATGACAGCCTCGACACGTTGAAGCGACTCGCCGCCGCCATCGCCATGCACCAGCCGCGCATGGTGATCGCCCTCGGCGACAGCCTGCACGACCGCTGGGCGCTGGAACGCATGGCCGATCCCGTCCGCGAGGAGATCCGCCGCATCCAGGCCGGACGCACCTTCATCTGGATCGCCGGCAACCATGATCCCATGCCCACCGACATCGGCGGTGAGGGCACGGCGGCGCTGGCCCACGGTCCATTCCTGTTCCGCCACGAGCCGGCGGAAGGGCCCGCCCCGGGGGAAGTGTGCGGCCACCTGCACCCCGCCGCCCGCATCGCGCTGCGCGGGCGGGGCGTGCGGCGGCGCTGCTTCGTCACCGATGGCAGCCGCATGGTGCTGCCGGCCTTCGGCGCCTATGCCGGCGGCCTGAGCGTGCGCGATCCCGCCATCGCCGGCCTGTTCCCGCCGCGTGGCTTCACCGCCCATCTGCTGGGCGCCGGCCGCACCTATGAGATGCCCGCCTCGGCCTGCATCGGGGATTGACGCTCAGACCCGCTGAGGCTCAGATCTTGCGCCGGCGGATGCGCACATAGAGCGCGCCTTCCCCGCCATGGCGGCGGCCAGCGGCTTCGAAACCCACCACGATCATCCGCAGCTCCGGCTCGGCGAGCCACAGCGGCACCGCGCGCTTGAGCACGCCCCGCCCCTCGCCGAAGGCGGGGCCTGTGCTCATGAGGCGGTCGGGGTCGCCCTTGCCGGTGATGACCAGCACCAGCGAATGGCCCAGCGCCTGCGCCTCGATCAGGAACAGCCGCAGCCGGCGATGGGCGGCGGCCTGGGTGAGGCCGTGCAGGTCGAGGCGCGCATCCACCTCGGCGCCACGGGTAAGCCGACGGCGGGTCTTGGGCTCCAGCGACGCGAGGGGCGGCGCGGGTGGGGGAGGCGGCGGCGTCTTGGGCAGAAAGGCCTTCGCCGCCTTGGCCGGAGACGGAGCGACGGGCGGTTCCACCGTCGCGGGCGCGGCTTCCGGCACCAGCGGCGCCACATCCTGCGGCACGGCGGGCAGCTTCAGCGGCGTCACCGAGCGCACCACATGATCCCAGAGCGCGCGCTCTTCCGCCGAAAGCTGGCGCCGCCGTCCGCGCCGGCTCATCGGGGGTGCCCCGGCGTCCCGGCGGCTGCGAAGCGCGGTACCAGCAAGGTGAAGCTGCCGGAATGGCGGATACGCCCGGCCACCGCGCCGGCCTCAAGCCCGGTGCCGAAATAAAGATCCGCCCGTGCCGGCCCGACGATGGCCGAGCCGGTATCCTGCGCGATCATCAGGCGACGGAAGGGCTCGCTGCTACCGGGCGCGGAAAGCGGCAGGTCCGCCGCCACGAACACCGGCGTGCCATAGGTGTGCAGCCTGCGGTCCACGGCGATGGAGCGGCCTGCGGTCAGCGGCACGCCCTCAGCGCCCATGGCACCGGCCTCCCCGCCAAGATCGAGGGCCTTGAAGAACACATAGGACCGGTTCTCGCGCCGCAGCGCCCGGCCAGCCTCCGGATCCGCCTCCATGAAGGCGCGGATGCGGTCCATGGACATCTCCTCCCGCGGCACCAGGCCCCGCGCGATGAGGAGCCGGCCTACAGGCAGGTAGGGATGGCCGTTATAGCCGTCGTAATTCAGCCGGAGCACCCGCCCGTCCGGCAGCCGGACCCGGGCCGAGCCCTGGATCTGCATGAAGAACAGGTCGATGGGGTCCTTCAGCCAGGCGACTTCCAGTCCCCGGCCGGCGAGCGCCCCATCCTCGATGGCGGCGCGGTCGAAATAGGGCACGAGGGCATCGCCCTCCCGCCGCAGGGCGCCGCCCGAATTGGGAGTGGGGCCGCCGCCGCTCATCAGCAGGTCGGCCGGACGGCCATAGACCGGCACGTCGAATCCATTGCCGGGGGCCAGCGCGCCTGCCACCTCCGGCTCGTAATAGCCGGTGAAGAAGGCTTCGCCGCCTGTGTCCGGCACCACGCGATAGGGGCGGAAATTGGCCTCGAAGAACAGCCGCGCCACCTCCCGCGACGGGGTGGTGGCGCCCAGCCGCGCGGCGGCCGCGCAGGCATGGGTCAGGCCGGCGGCCAGCGTCGGAGCGGAGGCGGGTCCCACCTCGGCCGGCGAGGCGCGACGGGCGGCGCAGCTGTTCAAAAAGGTCTGGAAGGCGGCGGCATGGTCGTCCGCCGCCCAGCCGTCGAGAGCGCCGAAGGCCACCGGCACCAGCTTCGAGCCGGCGATATCGGGCGGGGCAACCACACTCAGCATGGCAGCGTGGGCCGGCGCAGCGGCGACGGCCACAAGGGAGAGGAGCATTGCCACCACCCGGTGCACGCGGCGCTTCGTGCTTCCGGCCGCGCCCGTCGCGGGGCGACGGTCAGGGTCATGACCCGTTCCAAGCCCCCTTACTCCGCCAAGATCCGGGGCCGCATCCCGGCCACCGTCTGCACCAAAAAGGCTTGCCGCGTGCCGCACCGGAGCCTCACTGGGCGGCTTCGGTGGCCACCAGCTTCCAGTTGGGATCGCGCGTGCCGAGGTCACGGGCGAAGGTCCACACATCGGTCACGTCGGCGACCGTGTCGGGGCTGCCATCCACCACAGCACCATCCGGGCCGCGCGTGACCGAGATCAGCTTGGAGACGAAGCGCACCGTGAGCTGGGCGCTGCGGTCACGCACGGTCACGTCCTGAAGCTCGGCCTGTTCAACGGCGACGAAACGCGATTCCATGGTCTCGCGCCGGCTCTCGCGGTCGGCGATGGCAGAGACGAAGCCGTCATAGACATCCTTGGCCAGCAGGTCCTTCAGCGCGCGGCGGTCACCGGCGGCGAAGGCGGTCACGATCATTTCATAAGCCGCGCGGGCGCCAGTGAGGAAGTGCCTGGCATCGAAGTCGGGCTCGATACGGGCGATCTCGTCGAGGGCCGCTGCGGTAGCGGACCCCTCCTGCGCCACGCCTTCCCAGCGATAGGCCGGCGGCGCTTCGTCCACCGGGGAGGCGGCGGGCGGGCTCACCGGGCGCTCGGGCAGGGGCACCACCTTGTCGGAGGCCGGCTGCGGCGGGCGGGCGGTATCGCGGGAATAGGGGTCGTAAGGCGGCCGCTCGCGTCCGGTCCTTTGCCCGAGGACACTGCGCAGGCGCACGAAGATGAAGACCGCGAGGGCCAGGAAGATGATCGTGTAAATGTCGAGCACTGCGCTTCGCCATGCCTTTCGGGCGCCGCGGCAAAGCCGCATCGCCGTGTTGCCCCGTACCGGCATCCTCCCGCCGACCGCGCCGCGGGCCGAAACCGATCTCAGCTTATGTACGTCGAAGCTGCGGTCCCGCCAGCCCCCCATGTGCATGAGACGCACAGTTTGGCCGGACACACAATTTCAGTGTGAGCTTACGGCACGTGACCGCCCGGCGCCACCTCACCCGCCGCCGCAGGCGGCACGAGTGCCGACAAGCGCTCTGCGCCACCAATAAAAACGATTGAGGCCAGAGCAGGAAACCGGACCGGCGGCGCCATGATCCCGCATCGAACCCCTCATCTGCGCGCGACGGATCTCGGGGTCGTGACCCGGCTTGTGCCGATCCTGCCGCTATGGTCGGCCCGCGGCCGCCGCGCGACGGCCTGAGGAGAGCGGGCAAGCCGGAACCACCGCAAAGGTGGGGCGGCAGCCGGCGCTTGCGTCCGGCCGGCGCTTGGCGCAGTAGAGCACGCATTCGCCCGGCTCCGACAGGCCGGGCGGTTCAGGCTTAAGTTACAAGGCGCTGAGCGCGCCTGGCCCCGATTGCCACCGCATCGGCGCCGGCGTGCGGCACCCCATCCATCGGAATCTCCCATGGCTCCCACCGTATTGCTTGCGGACATCGGCGGAACCACCACGCGCATCGCCCGCGCCGGCGTGGACGGCATACCGTTCGACATCCGTCTCGAGGCCAATGATTCCTACGGGTCCATCGAGGACCTGCTGAAGACCTATCTCGACTCGCTGGGCGGCGAACCGCCTCGCTGCGCGGCGCTGGCCGTGGCCGGTCCCATCGACGGCGACGGCGTGCGGCTGACCAACCGGAACTGGCGCTTCTCCACGCAGGCACTGGCCCAGGAGCTGTCTTTCGCGCGGCTCACGGTGCTCAACGACTTCGAGGCCCTCGCCCACGGCCTGCCGCTGCTGACCCGCGACGACCTGATGGAAGTGGGCACCGGCCGCCGCGTCCCCGGCGCGCCCATGCTGCTGTCGGGCCCCGGAACCGGGCTCGGCACCGCGCTGATCCTGCCGCGGGAAGACGGCTACGAGGTGCTTGCGAGCGAAGCCGGCCACATGCGCCTCGGCGCCGTGACCACGGACGAGGCCCGCATCGTCGCCCACCTGGTGCGCGACCTGGGGCCGGTGGCGGTGGAGCACGTCCTGTCCGGGCCGGGGCTGGTGCGGCTGCATCGCATCCTCTCCGGCGAGCAATTGTCCTCCCACGCCATCATCAAGGCGGCGCTGGACGGCCAGCGGCAGGAAAAGGAGAGCTGCCACATCTTCCTGCGCCTGCTCGGCCGGGTGCTGGGGGACCTTGCCCTCGCCTTCGATGCCAAGGGTGGCGTCTATGTGGGCGGCGGCATCGGCCGGGCCATGGCGCCTTTGTTCGCCGAAAGCCCGTTCCGGACGGCGTTCGAGGAGCATCCGCCCTATCTCGACCGGCTGTCGCTCATCCCCATCCATGTGGTGACGCACGCCACCCCCGGCCTGATCGGCATCGGCGAGATCGGCCGGCGGCTGCTGGTGGACGACTAGAGCACGCGTAGGGCAGGCGCCCCTCAGGCGGCAGCCGCGCAGGCGGCTTCACGGTCGCAGAAGCCCGCCACCAAAGCGGCAAGGTCGCGGGTGGCGGCGCAGGCGGGGTCGGCAATCCGCAAAGCCAGTTCCGTGGGCGGGATCTGCGGCCACAGCTCGGCTGCCGACAGCACCCGCAGGCTCGGCTCGCGACGATAGAGCGACAAGGTGCTCAGCACCGCCACGCCGAGCCCTCCGGCGAGCGCCGCGTCGATGCCGATGAGGCTCGGGCATTCATAGGCGATGCGCCACGCCCGGCCAGCCTTTTCCAGCGCATGCACCGCCCTGTTGCGATAGAGGCAGCCCTGCCGGAAGGCCACCAGCGGGACGGTGTCCGGATCCACCACCACGTCGCGCCCCGTGACCCAGACAAGGCGCTCCGGCCACACCGCGAGGGCCGGCCCGCTCGACGGCTCCCGCTTCACCAGCGCGATGTCGAGATCGCCGCGGGCAAAGGCGGCGGCAATGTCGCAGCTGAGCCCGCATTCCACCGCGAGGCGCACGCCGGGGCGGGCGCGGGCGAAATCGGCGATCACCTGGGTCAGCGCCGCCAGCGCGAAATCGTCTGGAATGCCGAGCCGCACCACCAGCGCCGGCGCAGCACCCGAGAGTGCCGCTTTCGCCTCGGCCCCCAAGGCGAGAATCCGCCGGGCATAGCCCAGAAGCCGCTCGCCCTCGGCGGTGGGGGTCACGCCGCGCGCATCCCGCACCAGCAACTGATGGCCGAGCTGGTCCTCCAGGCGGCGGATCTGCTGGCTGACCGTGGACTGGGTGCGATGGACGCGCTCGCCGGCGCGGGTGAAGCCGCCGGCATCCACCACGCTGACGAAGGCCTTCAGCAGATCCATGTCCAGCATCGTTCACCCATTCGATTAGTCACTAGCTAACATCACGACATTCAATTTTTCAATCCTCGCATTTCGTGGTCTCTGGCGCAGGCGGGTCCCCGACACGGTGCCCTCGGCGGTGCGAAGGAGATCCCCGTGAGTTTGCCCATCCGCGCCATCGCAGCGCCTCACGCCCCAGCCGGCCGGCCCAGCGCCCTGCCGGTGCTGATCATCCTGTTCTGCCTGATCTGGAGCTCGGCCTTTGCCGTGGCCAAGATCGCACTGGCGGACTGCCCACCCTTGCTGCTGCTGGCGTTCCGCTTCCTCGTCGCCGGCAGCATCGTGCTGGCGGGCTGCGCGCTCCTGCTGCCGCGGGCGGAATTCTCGCGGCTCACCCGGCGCGACCTCATTGCCCTCGCGCTGATGGGGATCCTCAACAACACCTGCTATCTCGGCCTCAGCTATGTGGGCATGACCCATGTGTCGTCGGGGCTGACGGCGGTGCTCATCTCCGCCAATCCGCTGCTCACGGCGCTGGCGGCGGCGCCTTTGCTGGGAGAGCGGCTGACCGGCCGCAAGCTCGGCGGCCTGGTGCTGGGCATGGCGGGGGTGGCGCTGGTGGTGCGCTCGCGCATCGTCTCAGGGCACGAGGACCCGGTGGGGGTGGCCTATGTGGCCGGCGCGCTGGTGACGCTGGCGGCGGCGACGCTACTGTTCAAGCGGGTGCGCACCTCCGCCTCCCTGTGGGTGGGCAGCGGCATCCAGTCCCTTGCCGGCGGGCTCGCCCTGCTGCCGATTGCGCTGTGGCGGGAGGACCTTGCCGACGTGCGCCTCACCGTGCCGCTCGCCCTGTCCTTCACCTACCTGACGCTTGCCGGGTCTGTGGGGGCGTTCAGCCTGTGGTTCTTCATCCTCGGCCGCACCAGCGCCACCCGCGCCAGCGCCCTGCACTTCCTGATGCCGCCGCTCGGCCTCATGTTCGGCTGGCTGCTGCTGGGGGAAAAGGTGCCGCCCTTCGACCTCATCGGCATTGTGCCCATCGCGCTGGGCATACGCCTCGTCACCACGACGCCCGGGAAGAGCTGAGGTCAGAAGCGGTAGAAGCCGGTGAGCACCACGCCGTTCTCCTGCGGCGCGTTGCGGGCGAACACGGTGGACACCACGGCGACCCCCAGCGTCACCGCCTCGGTCAGGTCATAGGCGGCGCCGAACTGGAGCTTGTAATACTCATACGAGGTGCCGAAATACGGCCCCTCCCCTGCGCCTTCCGAGATCACGTTGAAGGACTGGAACAGGACCTGCCAGCGATCGGCCACCCGCACGCCCAAGGTCACGTCCAGATGGAACTCGTCCGGCGGATCGCCGAAGCGCAAGCGCTGGGCCGCCTCCACATCGAGGAAGGCGGCCTTGCCGAAGAGCGGGAAGGACCAGCCCGCGAGCAGCCTCAGGTCAAGCTCGGGATCCTCGTAGCCCACCGCCGCCGCGCTCTGGGAATTGCCGGTGCCTGGCAGGCGGCCGACCACCTGCGCCGACACCACCACATTGTTTTCATTATAGATCCGGACCCGCGCTCCGGCGTCCGTATAGCCGGGGCCGGCATAGGAGGAGGGCGCCGGCGCGCCCAGGTCCACCGCGAGCAATTGCGGAGCGACGATGAGGGTCAGCCAGTCGGAGGCGCCATATTCGAAGACGAGGGTCGCCTCCAGCTTGTCATAGGGCCGGCTGTCGTAGAGATCGGAGGACGGGCCGAATTCCGAGCCCGAATGCACCGCGCTGCCCTGCAGGATGACCTGGCCGTGCCCCTCCTCCTGGGTCCAGGCCCCCGCCCCGGCTCGCGAGGGGGCAAGGAGGGTAAGGGTGGCTAGCAGCAAGATACTGTCCAGAGCCCTGAAGGCGACAAGCCGGCAAAGCTTTGCCGCACCGCGACGCAGTGCAGCAAAAGCCCTTCCCCTGCGCGCTCCGTCTGCGCCCTGCGTGCCCATTCCGCCCGCGCCCCAGCCCGGTTGCAATTATATGCAGGTGCGAAGACGGGTCACCACCTGACGTTAAGTGACCTTGCGTAAATTTCATCCGCGCTTGTCTTGCCGCTCTTTCGCGAACCCACCATATTGAGCCCGGACGCGCAGGCTTGGTTTCGGCCGGCTGGCGCGTCACTCGATTTCTCAAAGGGGAACGACGATGTCCGATTATGATCGCAACGTCGCCGGGCGTTTCAACCCGTCGGTGGCACGCTCGCAGGCCGCGATCGACCAGGGCCTCCGCACGTATATGCTCAGCGTCTACAACTACATGGCGCTGGGCCTCGCCATCACGGGTGCGGCGGCGCTCGGCATTTACCTGCTGTCGGTGACCACCGATCCGAGCCAGGCGGCCGGCCGCGTGGCGGGCGGCATCATGCTGACGCAGTTCGGCTACGCGCTGTTTGTGAGCCCGCTCAAGTGGGTGGTGATGTTCGCGCCGCTGGCGGCTGTATTCTTCCTGAGCTTCCGTATCGAGCGCATGAGCGTATCGGCGGCGCAGATCACCTTCTGGGTCTATGCGGCCCTGGTGGGAACGTCCCTGTCCACGATCTTCCTCGTGTACACGCACGAGAGCATCGTGCGGGTGTTCTTCATCACCGCGGCTTCCTTCGGCGCGCTGAGCCTCTACGGCTACACCACGAAGAAGGACCTGAGCGGCATGGGCTCGTTCCTGATGATGGGCCTGTTCGGCATCATCATCGCCTCGCTGGTGAACATCTTCCTCGGCTCGACGATGCTGCAGTTCATCGTCTCCGTGGTGGGCGTGCTGGTGTTCGCGGGCCTGACCGCCTACGACACCCAGCGCATCAAGGAGATGTACTTCGTCGGTGACGACGGCTCGGTGATGGGCAAGAAGGCCATCATGGGCGCGCTCTCGCTCTACCTGGACTTCATCAACATGTTCATGATGCTGCTCCAGCTGTTCGGCAACCGCAACAACTGATGCCTAGATCGCGGCGGCAGCGTCGCGATCCTCGCTCTGAAGGTTCAAGGCCCCGGCATCCGCCGGGGCCTTTTTCGTTTCACGCGTCCCGAGGCGTTCTCGGCCGAGCCCGCTAGCCACACTCCTTGATAGATGATATATCATATTTTATTGAATCGGAGCCGATGCCGCCCCCCTCATCCGCGCCGCTCCCGCGGGGCATGAGGGCGGTGAGCTGCCGGTCCCGAGGACCGCCCAGACAGAGAGCCTTCATGAGCGCAGCCGAACGCACCCTGCCCCACGACGCGCGGCACGCGTCCAATTTCCGTCCCACCGCCGAGACCCTTGCCCTGTTGCGGGAGAAGGCGCGCTTCGTGCGGCTGGAGACCATCCGGCTGATCGAGGTGGCGAAGGTCGGCCACTACAGCTCGGTGTTCTCCGCCGCCGAGATCTTCGCCGCCCTCTATTACGACGTGATGGACATCACCCACGGCGACCCGCGCCGGCCGGACCGCGACCGCTTCCTGATGGGCAAGGGCCACGCCGCCGTGGGCCTGTTCCCCATCCTCGCCGAGCTCGGCTACATCGACCGCGAGACGCTGGACAACTACACCCGCCTCGGCAATCCGCTGGGCGACCACCCGGACATGCGCAAGGTGCCCGGCATCGACTTCTCCTCCGGCTCCATCGGCCACGCCCTGTCAGCCGGCCTCGGCATGGCGCTGGGCGGGCGGATGCAGGACCGCGCCTTCAACGTCTTCGTCATGCTCGGCGACGGCGAGATGCAGGAGGGCCAGGTGTGGGAGGCGGCCATCTCGGCGGCCCACCACAAGGCCTCGAACCTCGTCGCCATCGTCGATCGCAACGGCTTCCAGCTCGACGGGGCGGTGGACGACGTGATGGGCATCGAGCCGCTGGACGAGAAATGGCGCGCCTTCGGCTGGGAGGTCCACACCGTGGACGGCCACGACCTCGACGCCCTCACCACCCTCCTCCGGCAGGTGAAGGCGGATGAGGGGCGCACCCGGCCCTGCTGCATCATCGCCCGCACCCTGAAGGGCAAGGGCGTCTCCTACATGGAGACCGAACCCGGCTGGCACCTCGGCTATCTCGACCCCTCGGACGCCGCCCGCGCCGTCGAGGAAATCATGAACCGCACCATCTGAGCCTAGGACACGCCTTTCATGAACCGGCCCCTTTCACCCAATTCCTGGCAATACCGCGAGCTGAACGCCAAGACCCCCGGCCTCAGCCACCTCTCCGACGCCCTGATCTCCCTGGTGGAGGCGGGAGAGCCGGTGGTGGCAGGCTCGGCGGACCTGCAATATTCCAACGGTCTCAATAAGTTCGCCGCGCGCTATCCGGACCGCTACATCCAGTTCGGTATTTCCGAGCAGAACATGGTGACCGCCGCCGCCGGCCTCGCCACCACCGGGCTCAAGCCCTATGTGGCGACGTTCGCCTCCTTCCTCGGGCTGTTGTGCTGCGAGCAGATCCGCATGGACGTGGCCTATTGCGCCCAGCCGGTGCGGCTCATCGGCCATCACACCGGCATCTCGCTGGGCTTCTACGGCACCTCCCACCACGCCACGGAAGACATCGCCACCATGCGGGCCATCGCCGACCTCACTGTGGTCTCGCCCGCCGACGGCCCGCAACTCGCGGCCGCCATCAAGGCGTCGGCGGACTATCCCGAGCCCATCTATTTCCGCATCGGCCGGGGCCGCGAGCCGGACGTGTACCCGCTCGACACCCCTTTCACCTTCGGCAAGGCCATCGAGCATCTGGTGGGCGAGGAGATCACCATCATCGCCTGCGGCATGACCGTGCATCCGGCGCTGGAGGCGGCACGGACGCTTAACGCGCAGGGCCATAGCGTGGGCGTCATCGACATGCCCACCGTCAAGCCCCTCGACCGGGCCGCCATCCTTGCCGCCGCCGGGCGCTCGAAGGTGCTGATGAGCGTGGAGGAGCACAATGTGCTGGGCGGCCTGGGCAGCGCCATCGCCGAGGTGTTGACTGACGAGGGCACCGGCGTGCGCCTGGTGCGCCACGGCATCCACGACGAATACAGCCTGATCGCGCCGCCCACCCACCTCTATGCCCATTACCGCCTCGACGCGGCGGGCATCGCCGAGGTGGCGCGGGAGGCCATGGGGCTGCGCAAGGCGGCCTGATAGCGGCGCAAATCGAGAACGTGATCCCCGCGGCGCGGCCTGCGGGGACGACGCAGGGAGGACCAGAATGACCACCGCTGAACAGCGCGCCCCTGAACCCCACGCCTCCGCCCCAGCGCCACTCGACGAGCGCTGGCAACCCTACCGCAAGCCCCAGCCCGCCGAGGCCGTGCCCGAGCTGGTGATCGCCGCGGCGGTGCCGCAGGACGAGCGGCTGTGGGTGCCCATCGAGGAGAATGTGTGGTTCCGCCCGCTGCTGCTGTCCGCCTCGTCCGGCTACTGGATGAGCGTGCTGCGGGTGCGCCGGGCCGGCGTGCTCTCGCGCCACCGCCATCCGCAGCCGGTGCACGGCTACGTCATCAAGGGCTCGTGGCGCTATCTGGAACACGACTGGGTGGCGAGCGAGGGCGGCTATGTCTACGAGGCGCCGGGGGAGACCCACACCCTGGTGGTGGACCCCCACGTGGACGAGATGATCACCCTGTTCCAGGTGAACGGGACCATGATCTACGTGGACCCGGACGGCGCCGTCACCGGCTTCGATGATGTCTTCACCCGCATCGACAAGTGCCGGGCTCACTACACGGCAGCAGGCCTCGGCGCGGGCTTCGTCGACCAGTTCATCCGCTGAGAAGGACCCAGCCGGGCCGGCACCCTGCCGGCCCGGCGCGCGCCAAAGTTGAGATCAGCCGCGGCCGATGAGGGGCATCTTGGTGGCCATGATGGTCATGAACTGCACGTTGGCATCCAAGGGCAGGCTCGCCATGTAGACCACCGCGCTCGCCACATGAGCCACGTCCATCACCGGCTCCACCTTGATGGAGAGGTCTGCCTGCGGCACGCCGGCCTTCATCTTCTGCGCCATGGGGGTATCGGCATTGCCGATGTCGATCTGCCCGCAGGCGATGTCATGGACGCGCCCGTCCAGCGAGGTGGACTTGGTAAGCCCGGTGATGGCGTGCTTGGTGGCCGTGTAGGGCGCCGAATAGGGTCGCGGCGAGGTGGCCGAGATGGAGCCGTTGTTGATGATGCGCCCGCCGCGCGGCTCCTGCGCCTTCATCACCCGGAACGCCTCCTGGGTGCACAGGAACGGGCCGGTGAGGTTGGTGTCCACCACCTGCTTCCACTGGGCGAAGGTGAGGTCTTCCATGGGAATGGCCGGGGCGCCGGTGCCGGCATTGTTGAAGAGCACATCCACCCGGCCGAACTTCTCCACCGTGGCGGTGAACAGGGCGCGGACCGAATCGGGATCGGTCACGTCGGTGGGCACGCACAGGGCGTCGTCGCCGATCTCGGCGGCGGTCTCCTGAAGGGCATCGAGGCGCCGGCCGGCCAGGGCCACGCCATAGCCGGCCCCGGCCAGCGCCACCGCCACCGCCCGCCCGACGCCGGAGCCCGCCCCGGTCACGATGGCAATCTTCTTCCCCGTCTTGCTCATGGCCGCTTCTCCCACATCCTGTCCCACGTCTTGCCGTGCGTGACTGATGGGGTTTTAAATCGTTTCGAACGACCCCGACAACCAGTCCGGCCGCTTTTTTCGCGTGCCGAAGCGTCAGTCCGGGGCGCGGGCGGCCAGGGCGTCGAAATCGATGTAGTGGCCGGCGCGGTCGCGCTTGGAGGCGAGGTAGCGCACATTCTCGGCGGTGGGCCGTCCCAGCACCCGCTGGTCGGAGACCACGTCGAGTCCCGCCGCCTTCAGCGCCGCGATCTTCTGCGGATTGTTGGTGAACACCCGCACCGCCTTCGCCCCAAGCTGGCGCAGCATCTCGGCGGCGAAGTCGAAGCGGCGCTGGTCGAGGTCGAAGCCCAGTGCGGCGTCCGCATCGTAGGTGTCGTAGCCCTGGGCCTGGAGGGCATAGGCGCGCATCTTGTTGGAGATGCCGTTGCCCCGCCCTTCCTGGTCCAGATAAAGCAGGATGCCGCCCTCGCCTTCCGCCATGCGGCGCACGCTGTCGCGCAGCTGGTCGCCGCAATCGCACTTCAGCGAGCCGAACAGGTCGCCGGTGAGGCAGGCCGAATGCAGCCGCACCGCCACCGGGGCGGACAGGTCCGGACGGCCCACCACGATGGCCACCTGGTCGCGCAGGCCCTCGCCGCCACGAAACACCACGAATTCCGTCTCCGGTGCGCCTTCCAAAGGCACCGGCGCGCGCCCGACGATGGCGAGCCGCGCCACCTGCCCGGCGCGATAGGCCATCACGTCCGCCGCATCCACCGCGAGAAGGCCCGCAACCGCCGCTTCAGGCACCACGCACACCACGGCGGCAGGCAGGACCAAGGCGAGGCCCAAGAGCTCAAGCGCCGCGTGGTCGAAGGCATTGGCCGGCGCCACCGGCGCATCCACTCGCGCCTCGACGCGCAGCGCCAGGGCCGCGACGCGTTCCACATCAAGGGTCGGGAGGGACACCGAACCGGCCTGAGCGCGCGGCGCGCCCAGCTTCAGCAGGCGTGGGGCCGGCAGCACGAGGCGGGCGTCGCGCGCCCCCGCAGCGGTGAGGGCGGCGGCAGTTCCGGCATCGAAAGCCTCGGCGCCAATGACCAGCACCGCCGTGCCGTTTGCTGCCACGCGCATGCCACGGCCGGCCCGCAGCTCCGCCAGCGCCCGCTCCACCGCCATCTCTCCCGCGCCCCGGCCAAGACCGAGACCGTCAACCACCGTTGTCATGAAGACCCCTTACAGGCAGAGGCGGCGCCGCAATGCGCCAGAAAAAGATCCACAAACGCAGCAGGGTCGTAACAAACGACGGCGTATGGCGTTCCTGCTCCACATGCTCCATCTCTACGGCGGGCGAGAACCGATGGATGACACGACCCGGCGGCGGTCGCCGCATCAGGCGACGACCTCCCCTGAAGTGGCGATATATCATCCCATTCACAAGGGCGAACGGCCCTTCGTGGTGGCTCAGCTCGGCCAGTCGCTGGACGGGCGGATCGCGACGCCCTCCGGCGAATCCAAATATATCAATGGCCCGCACGCCCTCGACCACCTGCACGCCCTGCGCGCCGACGTGGACGCCGTGGTGGTGGGGGTCGGCACCGTTGTCGCCGACGACCCGCTGCTCACGGTCCGCCGGGTGGCGGGCCGCAGCCCGGCACGGGTCATCATCGATCCCTCCGGCCGCGCCGATCCGGCCGCCCGCTGCTTCGCGCCGGACGGCGCGCGCCGACTCGTCCTGCGCCGAACCGGGGTCGCCGCGCCCGTTGCCGAAGGGGTAGAAGTCGTTGCCATGGAGGGGGCGGGCGCCTTCGAACCAGCAGCAATGCTGGACGCTCTTGCCGCCCGCGGCCTGACCCGCATCCTGGTGGAGGGCGGGGCGCACACGCTCTCGGCCTTCCTGGAGGCCGGATGCCTTGATGCCCTTCACGTTTTCGTGTCCCCGGTCATCCTCGGCGCCGGCCGGATCGGACTGACGCGCAAGGCGTGCGACACTCTGGCTGACGCCTTGCGGCCCGCCGCGCGGGCGCATGTGTTTCCGGACGGGGACGTGCTGTTCGCGTGCGATCTCGCCCGAGCCGGGGAGGCCCAAGCCGACGATGCCCAATCCAGAAATTCCCAATCAAACCCCGCCCGCACCCGCCGCCTACGGGCGGCCGGCTAGGGCGCTGCACTGGATCATGGCGCTGCTGGTCCTCGCCGTGATCCCCGCCGGCTTCACCATGATGAACCTGCCGTCGGGGCCGGCGCAGGACTGGTTCTTCGACCTGCACCGATCCATCGGCTTCACCATCCTGTGCCTCGCGGTGCTGCGGGTGGTGGTTCGCATTCTCAATCCGCCCCCGCCGCGCCCCGCGAACCTGCCCTTCGCATTGTGGCTGGGCGCCGAGGTCGTGCATTACGCGCTTTATGTGCTGCTGCTGGTGATGCCACCGCTGGGCTGGCTCGCCTCCAACGCCTTCGGTGCGTCGGTGAGCGTATTCGGCCTGTTCACCCTGCCCAACCTGGTGGGCAAGGACGACGCCCTCGCCGACCTGTTCGGTGCATGGCACCAGCGGCTCGCCTATCTGATCACCGCGTTGGTGATCCTGCACATCGCAGCTGGCCTTTGGCACGGCATCATCAAGCGCGACGGGGTGCTCTCGCGCATGCTGCCCCATCTCTCGCGCCGGCAGGCATGACCTCGGCCAGCAGGCGCCAAGCGGGCGCCGCCGGAACACCTGTGTCGAGAGATGTGAGGGGCCGGCGCTTCGCATGCGTCTTCCGTTGACACGTCGGCAAAGCACTCCTACCACTTAGGTAGCCGGCCGGTTTGTAATGCAGGATGGGTCGAGTACTCGGCCCCTCCATAGGGGATCAAATCGCATGGCCCTACGCGTGTCCGGAAAGAATATCGACGTGGGCGAAGCCCTTCGTCTGCGTCTCACCGAGCGGGTCTCCGAAGTCCTCGCCAAATACTTCGATGGCGGATGGTCGGGACATGTCACCGTCTCCAGGGACGGTTCGGGCTACCGCTCCGAATGCTTGCTCCATCTCGATTCGGGTGTGAACCTGCAAGCGCATGGCAGCGCCCAGGACGCCAACTCCTGTGCCGATTCCGCTGTGGAGAAGATCGAGAAGCGCCTGCGACGCTACAAGCAGCGCCTCAAGGATCGGAAGGGCCACGGCAACGGCGCGGACGACTTCGCCGCCCAGAGCTACGTCCTCAGTGCCGCTCCCGAGGCAGAGACCGATGAGGAGCTGGAAGGCTGGAGCCCCACCGTCGTCGCCGAGCAGGTGAGCCGCCTGCGATCGCTCTCCGTCGCCGATGCCGTGGTGGAGCTCGACATCACCGGCGCACCGGTGGTGGTGTTCCGCCATGCCGGGCACGGGCGGGTCAGCGTGGTGTATCGCCGCCCGGACGGCCACGTGGGCTGGATCGATCCGACCGGCGAAGATCTCCACTAGGGAAAGATCCGTTCCGGTGGCATCTCAGCCGGGTCGGAAAGACAGACTCTTTGCTTAAAGTCGGAGACGGATTTACCGTTCGGGTTGAAAAGGCCCGAACGGCTCCGGCCAGACGCCGTCCGGTCCGCGCGTGGCCCGTGGCTTGAGCATGGAGCGCGATCCCATTAATGGAGGCCGCGACGACGACCTCCTGGAGGGGGTAACCCTCCGCGTGTTGAACAGAGACGGATCGGTCCGGGCAGGGAAGCAGAGGCCTGCTTGCCTGCCCGGAATCCGTCTCTCGCGTCCGCCGCTTATTTCGAGCCTCGGCCGCTCGCCGCAGGGATCCGATCCATGCCTCTCGCCGACCTTCTCGCCCCGGAAGCCATTTTTCCCACGCTGCGGGCGAGCAGCAAGAAACAGGCTCTCCAGGAATTGTCGCACCACGCGTCCGTCCTGATGGGCCGCGACCAGCGGGAGATCTTCGAAACCCTTCTCCAGCGCGAGCGCCTCGGATCCACAGGCGTGGGTAATGGCATCGCCATCCCCCATGGCAAGCTGCCGGGGCTGACCAAGCTGTTCGGACTGTTCGCGCGACTGGAAAAGCCCATCGATTTCGAATCGCTGGACGGCGCGCCGGTGGATCTGGTCTTCCTGCTGCTTGCGCCGGAAGCCGCCGGCGCGGACCATCTGAAGGCGCTAGCCCGCGTCGCCCGCATGCTGCGGGATCCGGACGTGGTGGAAAAGCTGCGCGCCAGCCGCGACGCCACATCTATCCACACACTGCTCACGGCGGCGTCGGCCTCCAACGCCGCCTGACCGGCGTATCCCTGCTTCTGAGGACGCGAATCAGCTGCATGCCGCAAGCCCCCGGTCCAATGCGAACCGGCGACCCGCGGCAGTTGGCTGTCTCGTCACTGCATGGCTGAAAGCCTGCTCAGTGCACGCTCACGGGCACCAGCTGGTGCTCCATGGCATTGGCGAGGGCCGCCTCGCGGCTGTCGGTGAGCATGATGGGGGTGCCATCCGCCGCATGCAGGGTGAATAGCTTCATCCCCGGCGCGATCTGCGGCGCCTGCGGGAACAGGGCCTGCACATCCTCCGAACGGATGGAGCGCACATAGGCGATCTCGCCGCCGCCGAGGACCGCGAGGGCTTCGGGGGTGATTTCCGCCGGGGTGATCTGGTGGTCCGTGTCGTGTGTCATCTCAATACTCCTCACTCCGGGCAATGCGGCACTGCTCCCCTCACGGGCGGGAGACGATGTCGATGCGCTTGGCGTGGCGAGCGGGTTCCGGGCGAACCAGATCCACCGAGAGCAGCCCGTTCTTCAGTTCGGCTCCGAGCACGTTCATGCCCTCGGCCAGAACGAAGGTGCGCTGGAACTGCCGGGCTGCGATCCCCCTGTGCAGGAATACGCGACCCTGGCCATCCTCGACCTGGCGGCCCCGGATGGTCAGCTCCTTCTCATCGAGGACGACTTCCAGCTGTTCTGCCGTAAAGCCCGCCACCGCCAGGGTAATCCTGAGGCGCAGCGGCTCGCCGGCGGCTTCGATCCTCTCCACATTGTAGGGAGGATATCCCTCGGCACTCTTGGCGACCCGGTCGAGCGCCCGCTCGACCTCGTCGAACCCCAAGAGAAACGGGGACGACAGCGAAGACATCCGCGACATCGGTCAAAGCCCTCGTCAAGCGACTTTGCATTGCCGGGCGCGCACCTGTCCGGCCGCGCCCGCCGGGGCCCTTACGGCACCCCGACCGACCGGATATGGGAAGCATGTCCCATCCCTGCAAGACGGCGCCGCTCGCAACGCCAGCCGGAGGTCAGGCGGCGCGGCGCGGACCCACGGCAGAGCGGGGGGCGAAGCTGTCAGCGTCGGCCGCCTGCCAGTCGGCTCCGTAGGAGGTCTCGTCCGGCGCCTCCAGCAGCGCGCCGGCGGCGAGGAAGGGATAGAGCCGGTCCAGCGGCTTCACCTCGATGGGGCTCACCCGATGCCACACATGGTGCGGGAGCAGCTCGCCCGGATGGGAGAGGCCGGCGGCCGCCACCAGTTCGGCCAGCGCATGCACCGTGTGGCGGTGGAAGCTTTCCACTCGCTCCGCCTTCTCCGGCACCACCAGGCCACGCTGGAGATGAGGATCGTTGGTGGTGACGCCGGTGGGACAAGTGCCGGTATGGCAGCGCATGGACATGACGCAGCCCAGCGAGAACATGAAGGCACGAGCCGCGTTGCACCAGTCGGCACCGATGGCCATGTTCGCCGCCATGGAGAAACCGGAGGTGACCTTTCCGGACGCGGCAAGCCGCACCTCTCGCCGCAAACCGGTGCCCACCAGGGCATTGCGCACCAGGATCAGCCCTTCTCGCAGCGGCATGCCGAGATGGTCGGCGAGCTCCGGCGGCGCCGCGCCGGTGCCGCCCTCGGCACCGTCCACCACGATGAAATCCGGCCGGATGCCGGTCTTCAGCATGGCCTTGGCGAGGGCGAACACCTCGCTGGGATGACCCACGCACAGCTTCAGCCCCACCGGCTTGCCGCCGGACAGATCGCGCAGCTGGGCAACGAACTCCATCATCTGCGCCGGGGTCGAGAAGGCGGAATGGCGGGCGGGGGAGATGCAATCCTCGCCCATGGCGATGCCGCGGGTCTCGGCGATCTCCGCCGTCACCTTGGCGGCGGGCAGCACGCCGCCGTGACCGGGCTTGGCGCCCTGGGAGAGCTTGATCTCCACCATCTTCACCTGGGGGTCGGCGGCGCGCTCGGCGAAGCGCTCGGGCGAGAAGGTGCCGTCGCGATTACGGGCGCCGAAATAGCCCGAGCCCAGCTCCCACACGATGTCGCCGCCATGGACGCGGTGATAGGGCGAGAAGCCGCCCTCGCCGGTATCATGATAGAAGCCGCCGGTCTTGGCCCCAAGATTGAGCGCCTCGATGGCATTGCGCCCCAACGAGCCGAAGCTCATGGCCGAGATGTTGAGAACCGAGGCGGAATAAGGCTTCGCACAGGCCGGCCCGCCCACGGCGACGCGGAACGGCTCATGGGCCACCGGTGCCGGGGCGAGGGAATGGGTCATCCACTCATATTCGGCGGAATAGGTGTCGAGCTCGGTGCCGAAGGGCTGGCGGTCTTCCTGGTTCTTGGCTCGGGCATAGACGATGGAGCGCTCCTCGCGGTTGAACGGGCGCTCGGAGAGGTCGTCCTCCATGAGATACTGGCGCAGATAGGGCCGCAGCGCCTCGAACATCCAGCGCGCCGATCCGATCACCGGATAGTTGCGCAGCAGCGAATGCTCGGACTGGGTGATGTCGAACACGCCCACCAGCACCAGCGGGAACAGCACGCAGAACACGATCAGCCATGCCGACTGGTCGGTGAAGGACAGGACCAGGCTCACGAGGGCGCCAGCCACCAGCGCGATGAAGACGCTATAGCGGGCGAGCAGGGCGGCAAGGCTGGGCGAGATCAGGCGGCGGCTTGGGGGTGCGGGGATGAGGGGGGCAGGTACAGGCTTTTCGGTCTTCGGCGCGGCAGCGAACGGCTCTTGGGCTCTGTGCATGGCGACGATCCTCCCAGAGCCAAGCTAGAGCATTTCCCCGTTCCAATGAATCGCGAAAATGCTCTAGCTGATTGTTTTAACGTGTTTTCTTCGTCCCGCCGGGGAGGGCTGCCTCAGGCCGGGACGCCGGCGGCCTCGGCGAAGCGGTCGGCGAGGGCGCGCACTACGGGGATCTGGGCGGGAAGCTCGCTCCAGTAACGGCGGTGCAACTCAAGGTTCACAACGGTGCCGGGGGCGAAGCGGCAGCGGGCGGCCACCTCGTCCCATTTGATGGCGCCCCAGCCCACCGGCAAGTGGAGGTCGCCCTCCCCGAGGGCGAGGCGCTCGGCCTCGTCCATGGTCCAGCTTTCCAGCGGCCGGCCGAAGCTGTCGTGCACGTGGACATGCCGGGCGAAGGGGGCCAGAGCACTGATCTCATTTAAGAAATCCACCCGCGCCTCAGTGGTGCGCAGGAAGGCGTGGCTCACGTCCAGGGTGGCGCGCACATGGGGGTGATCCAACGCGTCCAGCTCGGCGGCGAGGCGCGAGGGCAGCGCCGTCTCGCGCATGGGCTCAAAGCGGAAGATGTTTTCAACGCAAAGGGTTACACCAGCCTCCCCGGCCTTGTCGCCGGCCCGGGCGAGGGCATCGCGCTGGCGGGAATAGGCCACGTCCACATCGTCGTCGCCGCGCACGCAGCCGGTGTGGAGGACGAGGTTGACGGCTCCCAGGGCGCCGGAGATGGCGATCATGGCATCCAGCAGCGCTTCGTGGCGGGGCAGGCGGGCCTTGGGGGACATGAGATTGATGGCAAGCGGCCCGTGCACCGTATAGCCGAACGGCCGGTTCCCGGTCATGCGCACCAGCCGGTCGAGGCGATCCTCCAGCACCCGCCCGTCCACCACGAGGTTCCAGGCGAAGGCCGGAAGCTCAACGAAATCAACGCCAAGCCCCTCGGCCTCATCGAGCTTTGCAGGCAGGTCCTCGAACTCCGGCGCGGTGGCGCGGATGGAATAGCCGATGCCGCGGATCGCGGCGGCGGGCGTGCGGGCATCCATGGTGGATCTCCAGATCAGCGCCGCCGGGCCGGCGGAAACAGCATCGCTAGACCACCATACCGCAGGACGATGACAGTCGTGCGGGGATCAATGCCATATCGGGAGGTTCGTCACCATCGGCACGGTTCAGGCCGACTTCGGTTCGGTTTGCCCGCCCGGCCCGATGCCCGAACCACGGCAAGGACCCAGGAACGCGTCGAGGAAGGCATCAAGCCAGCGGCACACGGCGCCGTCATAGCGCCCCCAGCCGTCGAGGTGCGCCTCGCGGGGCTGGGCGCCGGGGCTGGTGAGGCGGTGGGCGCCGCGCTCGGTCCAGGCGCACATCATCTCCCGCGTCACCTCGGGATGGAACTGGAGGCCGTAGGCGGTGCCGCCATAGCGGAACGCCTGGTTGGGGAAGGCCGAGCCGGTGGCGAGCAGGTCTGCTCCCGCCGGCAGGTCGAAGCCCTCCGAGTGCCAATGGTAGACATGGCTCGGCCACGGCATCAGCGCGGCGCCGGCCGTTGTGGCTTCCAGCGGGTAGTAGCCGATCTCGCACGCCCCTTCCTCATGGGGGGCGACGCGGGCGCCCAGGGCCTTGGCCATGAGCTGGGCGCCGAGGCAGACCCCGAGGCTGGGGGTGGCGGAGGCCAGCGCCCGCTCCAGCAGGCGGATCTCTTCGGTGATGAAGGGGGTGGGGTCGTTGGCGCTCATGGGGCCGCCGAACACCACCACCCCGTCATGGCCGTCGAGGCGTTCGGGCAGGGCATCACCCAGGGCGGGGCGGCGCACGTCCAGGGCATAACCGCGCCGCTCAAGGCGCTCGCCGATGCGGCCGGGGGTGGAGCGGGCCTGATGCAGCACCACCAGCACGGTGCCGGCGGCAAGCGTTGCGCTCGGCGTTCCGCTCGTGGTCGTGACGCGATCCGCGCCCGCACCTTCCACCGGGTCCGGACGTGAGGAGTCCAGATCCCCCGGCCCAAAGCCTTCGCCAGAGCTATTCCGGTTGCTCACCGCCAGTTTCCGTCTCCTCCCGGACCTCGCGGCGGATGCGGATGCGATCGCGCGAGCCGACGTTCAGAAGCTCGGCCGCGCGCCACACGAGGTTGTCCTCGAATTCGCTCAGGCCGCCATCGGCATAGGCGACCTCGAACATCATCTCCACGATGCGGCGGCGACCCTCGTCGTCCAGCGCGCGATTCAGCACGCTGGTGAAGGCATAAAGATCCACCGCCTCGGCATCCTTGGCAATGGCAAGCTCAACCAGAGCCTCGCTTTCCTTTGCGTTCAGGCCAAAGCGGCTGGCGAGGATGGTCCGCAGCACGGCCTGCTCCTCCGCCGTCACCGCGCCGTCGATGGAGATGACGTGCACCAGCAGGGCGGCCGCGGCGAGGCGATAGTCGGTCTCGTCGAACGCCGCCGCCTCGCGGGCGCCGCCGGTGATGTCGGTGATGAAGTCGGAGAGGGTGCGGAACATGCGCCTTCTATCCTTGCTCGGGGCTGATCCGGCTGTGCCATGCCGCCTTTCGCCGCGCAAGAGCGGCGCACGCTTCGGCACGGCGCCTCTGGCCGGAGGAGGAACCATCCCAAATTAAGGTTGGAACCGGTCCGTGGGCGCAGAGTTTACCTTGCAGCAGGCCGAAGATGAACACCTTCACCTGTCTATAAAATTGAGACGGACGATCGTTCAGTGTCCAGATCGCAAGCGCAGAGGTTTTCTGATTTTTCGGTGAAGCTTCCGCGCTGATCACCTCGACCTGAGCCATTCGCGTATCCGCAATTTCCCTGAGGAGAAAAACATGAACAAGATGCCGATTTACGCTGCCGCCGCGACCCTTCTTCTGTCCACCACCGCCATGGCCCAGACCGCGGTTCCGCCCGCCACGCCCAACACCCCGGCCGCGAAGACCCAGATGACGCCGGGCGCGACCTCGGGTCACTCGGCCTTCATCCAGCAGCAGAAGGCCGACCAGCATCTGGCCTCCAACCTCATCGGCATGAAGGTGCACGGCGCCGCCGACGAGAATTTGGGCGAGATCAACGACCTGGTCATCGACCGCACGGGCAATGTGCTGGCGGCCGTGATCGGCGTCGGCGGCTTCCTCGGCGTCGGCGAGAAGGATGTGGCGGTTCCGTTCGAGGCGGTGGAAATGACCCGCGCCACCGACGGCAAGAACCGCCTGGTGCTCCGCAAGACCAAGGACGAGCTGAAGGCCGCGCCGGAGTTCGCCAAGTATGACGCGGCGCCCTCCACCACCGGCAGCGTGACCAAGCCGGCTCACCCGGCCCCGGCCACGGCACCCGCCACCACCCGCTGATCGGCGGCTGAATAACGGGCATCCTCCACCGCTCTGCCGGTTGAGGATGCCCGGTGGGGGAACGGGAGCCGGGAGGCTCCCGTTTTTCGTTGGGCGGGACCTTGTACAGGCCAACAGGCGCTGGGGTCTTGATCTGAAGATCGATGATCCAGCCGGATCCACGCCTCGATACCCGCTCCGGCTTGCGGAGGTGGCGGTGGTCCGGCGTCGGGGTGGGCACCAGCTTTGGTCAGTTGGTCACCCGGTGAGGACAAGGTCCTGATGCAAAGCGTCCCCGATTCAGTTACCGGTATTTTAGTAGCTCTCGCCTTCAGCCATCGGTGATCGTGAGCGGTGGAAACCATCCGGCGGCTCGATGGTTGAAACTGACGCCCCATCAAGGGCATTGTGGCGGCCCGTTCGCTGCAGGAGCATGGATGAACCTGTCCAGCCGGGGCCTTGTCGGCCTGTTCCTCAAAATCATTTCAGAGCCGCGCTCGCTGGCGTCGCGGCTGTGGTTCGCCGGCGTGGTGCTGGCGGGAGCATTCGGCCTGCGCTACGGCCTCAGCCTGTCGCTTCGGGAGCTGGCGCCGTTCCTGTTCCAGCTGCCGGCCATCATCGTGGTGACGCTGATCAGCGGGGCGCGGGTGGGCTTTGGCGCCGTGGTGGCCCTCGCCCTCGCCAATGCCGCGCTGCTGCCCAGCCATGCGTGGAGTAATCTGGGCGGCGGCTTGGGCGCCCCTGCCGACGGCGGCTTCGGCGCGGTGGCGGGGCTGTTCTCCTTCACGGTGAACGCCCTCGGCCTGTGGCTGATCGGATCGTTGATACGGGTCAGCGTCCGCCGCCTGAATGCCACTCACGGCGCGCTCCTGGCGGCGGTGGCCGAGCAGAACTCCGTGGTGGCGACCCTGGAAGCCCTGCTGCAGCACGCCCCCGTGGGCTTTGCCTTCTTCGACCGCCAGCTGCGCTTCATTCGGGTCAACGAGACCCTGGCGCGGATGGTGGGCATTCCGGCCGGGGAACACGTGGGCCGTTCCCTCGCCGACATGCTGCCCCAGCTCTCCGGCGCCATCACTCCCGGTCTGGAGCAGGTGCGCGCCACCGGCGCCGTCCTCGCCGACGTGGAGGTGGAAGGCGCCACCCCGGCGGCTCCGGGGGTGTGGCGCCACTTCCTGGTCAGCTTCTTCCCGGTCCGCACCCAGGGAGAGGCCATCGGCCTCGTGGGCATGATCGTCACCGAGATCACCGGGCGCAAGACCGCCGAGAAGGCCCTGGCCGAGAGCGAGCAACGCTACCGCCTGCTCGCCGAGGCCCTGCCCAAGATGGTCTGGACCGCGACCCCGGACGGCAAGGGCGACTACTACAATCACCGCTGGAGCGAATATACCGGCGTCACCCCGCCGACCGGCGAGGTGTCGGAGTGGCACACCCACCTCCATCCGGAAGACCAGGCCGCCGCCCTCGATGAATGGAAGGGCAGCCTGGAATCGGGCAAGCCCTATTCGCGCGAATGCCGGTTCCGCGCCGGTGACGGCAGCTATCGCTGGTTCCTGTGCCGCGCGGTCCCGGTGCGCGACGACGACGGACGCATCGACCGCTGGTACGGCAGCTGCACCGACATTTCCGAGATCGTCGCCGCCCGCGAGGCGCTCGCCCGCACCAACGAGGATCTGGAGCGGCTCGCCAGCGCCCGCACCATGGAACTGGCCCGCGCCAACGCCCTGCTCAAGCAGGAGATGGAAGACCGCCTGAAGGCCGAGGCCCAGCTGCGGCAGGCCCAGAAGATGGAGGCGGTGGGCCAGCTCACCGGCGGCATCGCCCACGATTTCAACAATCTGCTCACCGTCATCATCGGCAACCTGGAGGCGGCCGAGCGGCGCGTGCCCAGGGACGACACCAACAAGGACGCCACCGACATCCGGCGCTTCCTCGATTACGGCCGCCAGGGCGCGCTTCGGGCCGCCACCCTGACCCAGCAGCTGCTCGCCTTTTCGCGCCGTCAGCCGCTGGACCCGCGCCCCACCGACATCAACAAGCTGATCACCGGCATGTCCGACATGCTGCGCAGCGCGCTGGGCGAGAAGGTGACGGTGGAAACCGTGCTGGCCGGCGGCCTCTGGTGCGCCGAGATCGACCACAACCAGCTGGAGAACGCCATCCTCAACCTCGGGGTCAACGGCCGCGATGCCATGCCCGCGGGCGGCACGCTGACCATTGAGACCGCCAATGCCTATCTGGACGAGGCCTATTGCGCCGCCCACGAGGACCTGGAGCCGGGCCAGTATGTGGCGGTCTTCGTCTGCGACACCGGCTCCGGCATGGCGGAGGAGGTGCGGGCGCGGGCGTTCGAGCCGTTCTTCACCACCAAGGGCCCGCGCGAGGGGACCGGGCTCGGCCTCAGCCAGGTCTACGGCTTCGTCAAGCAGTCGGGCGGCCACGTGATGATCTACAGCGCCCCCGGCGAGGGCACCACGGTGAAGCTCTACCTGCCGCGTCACCCCGACGACGTGGCGGGCGAGCCGGTCGACCCCGACGCGGACCACGCGCCCCATACCGGCGCCGCCCGCGTGCTGCTAGTGGAGGACGACGCCGCCCTCCGCGCGCTCTCGACCAAGGCCCTGCGCGATGCCGGGCACACGGTGGTGGAGGCCGCCGACGCCGCCTCCGCCCTCGCGACGCTGGAGGACGGCGCCGTGCCCGACCTGCTCCTCACCGACCTGCGCCTCGGCACCGACGCCCAGCGCATGGACGGACGCCATCTGGCGGACGAGGTGCGGCGGCGGCTCACCACGGTAAGGGTGCTATTTACGGCCGCATATGCGAAAAATGCTGCCAGTGAGAACGGACGGCTGGACCATGGGGTGCGCCTCCTGACCAAGCCGTTCACCCAGGCAGAGTTGGTCACGAAGGTGAAAGACGTGCTTGAGGCGCCGGGACATCGCGGCACTGTGCTGCTGGTGGAGGACGAGCCATTCGTCGCCATGGTGGCGCGGCAGATCCTGGAGGATCACGGCTTCGAGGTCACGGTGGCGTCCCATGGCCACGCGGCGCTGGCCCATGCCGAGGCGTCGGTGCCCGACCCGTCGCGCAACGCCCTGGTGCTGGCGGTGGTGGACGTGGGCCTTCCGGACATGAACGGGGACGAAGTGGTGCGCCGGCTCGGCGCCATCGCGCCCGGCCTGCCGGTGATCATCGCCACCGGCTACGGCACCCAGGAACTGGAAGCGGAATTCGGCGCCTCGCCCAGGATCGCGCTCATGGGCAAGCCCTATGACGGCGCCACCCTGCGCAATGGCCTGCGCAAGCTCGGCTTCAACATCGAGAGCGAGTGAGGGCGCCGGCGGCGCCCGCACCCCGGTTCGTGGGCGCTCAGTGGGCGCTCAGCGGCGCAGCAGGATCTGGCCCAGGATCACGCCGACGCCGGCGGCGATGGCGCAGGCGGTGATGGGCTGCTCGCGGATGCTCTCGCGCAGGGTCAGGAACTGGCCCTCGGCCCAGTCGGTCACATCCTCGGCGGCGTTGGTCGCCTCACCCTTCGCGCCCTTGACGCCGTGCTTTGCGGTCTTGCCGAGGGTTTCGATCAGCTGGGCGAAATCCGCCCGCAGCTGGTCGAGGTCGGCGCGGACATCGCTCAGGCTCGGCTCGGCGGTGGTGCTCACGATTTCGGGCTTCTGGACCATGTGGTGTCTCCACGGGTGAATTCAGGTGGCGAGGTGGGCACCTCGAAACTGCGGTCAGGCCGTCGCTGTCCGGAACGGGCGAGGGCCGGTCACCCGGCCCTCGCCCTTCGCTGTAGAGACGACCTGGGAGGCGCGATGGTTCCGCCGGCACCCGCCTTGTGATCAGTCGGTCTTCATCAGGCCGTCTTGGCCTTGAGGCTCTCGGGCTCGGACTTCGCCTCGTGGAAGAACAGGGCCTGGGCGATGGTGGCCTTCACCGTCTCGGTCAGGAACGGCTTGGTGATGAGATAGGTCGGCTCCGGCCGCTCGCCGGTGAGCAGGCGGTCGGGGAAGGCGGTGATGAAGATCACCGGCACGTTGAAGCTCTCCAGGATCTCGGTCACCGCCTCGATGCCCGAGGAACCGTCGGCGAGCTGGATATCCGCCAGCACCAGGCCAAAATTGCCGGCCTTGGCCAGCTCCACCGCCTTGGCATGGGTGGGGGCGACGCCGATGACCTCGTGGCCCAGCTCGCTCACCAGGGTCTTGAGGTCGAGGGCGATCACCCATTCGTCCTCGATGATGAGGACGCGGGTGGCGATCTGCCGGTCGATCTCGCGCTGGGCCGCCACCACCTGCGCCTCCACCTCGTCGAGGGACGTGCCGAGGATGTTGGCGGTCTCGGCGAAGGAGAACCCCTCCATGGCGGTCAAAAGCAGTGCCACGCGGGAGGACAGGTCCATGGCCTGGAGGCGCTGGTCGGCGCGCGAGGGAACGGAGCCGCCTTGCGGCTGGCGGTTCCACACCTCGTGGAATGCCTTGTAGAGCGCGACCCGGGGCGAGACGGTGGTATCCACCGCCACCTTGCGGTCCAGGATGGCCTGGAGCGTGTTCTGCACCAGGAGATCGCCGGCCGCCTGCGAGCCCACGAGCGCCCGCGTATAGCGGCGCAGGAACGGTAGCTGCTTGACGAGCGAGTTCGATGCCATGCGAAATCCCTTGGAACTGTCGTGTTGCAATCCGACTTGCCGACCCGACCGGCAAAGCGCGAACTTTGCCGAAGCACGGGCCGCAAGCTGAAGCGATAGCTGTCAAAGCCTCGTAACGCCTAAGCCTGGCCGGAAGTTCCCATGTTACGGGAACCGCGCGCCGCCTGCCGCATTATACTGCTAGCGCAGACGAGCATAAGCCGCGCGTTTCCGGCTGCCGCCGGAGGCCGCAGAAAAGAGGCGCGGGCACGGGTTTCCGGGGGGTCCGGCGCGCCGCTGTCCTTGCGGAGCGATCATGGATTTGGGCAAGGCGGAGGCCGCACGGGCACGAAACAGGGAGCGCAGCTCCATCTTTGCCTCGGCAGTCGGGCAGCCGCGCACGCTTTTCGACAGCGTGCGGCGCCGCCTCGTCCTCGTGGTCCTGCTCGCGCTGGCCCCCATCGCGGTGCTGAACATCGTCCAGGGCGTGATGCAGCTCTCCGATGCGGAGGAAGCTGCGCGCCAGCGCCTGCTGCAGCAGGCCGTGGCCGCCGCCGTCAGCCAGCAGAACATCTTCGCCTCCACAGAAAACGTGCTCTATGCGCTCAAGAACGTGGAAGAGGTGCGCGCGGCCGGCCAAAGCTGCGCGGCCACCCTGCGTGGCGCCACCATCAGCCTGCCCTTCGCCGCCAATATCGGCGTGCTCGATGCCCAGGGCAGGGTGACCTGCGCCGCCCTGCCCTTCCCCGGCCGCTCGGTGGGCGAGGAGCCCTGGTGGAAGGAGGCCATTGGCAGGACCGGCTTCAGCCTGGTAGGGCCGACGCGCAGCCCCGGTGCCAATCTGGACGTGCTGGTGGGCATCCTGCCGCTGCGCGACGCCGCCGGGCGGCTGGAAGGCGCCATCGCCCTGGGCATCGATATCAGATGGCTCGACAACCTGCTGAAGCAGCAGATCCCGCCCTCAGCGGGCATCGTCGCCCTGTTCTCTAACCGGGGGCAGGAGCTGGTGTCCAATGCCCGGACCATGAGCGCCGCCCTGTTCCAGCGCGAGATGTTCCAGACCACCGGCCAGGACGTACGTAGCAATCTCTACGAAAACACCGATCCCGCCGGCAAGAGCTGGACCTTCGCCACCGCGCCGCTGGACCGCGACGGCCTCACCGTGGCCTTCGCCATGCCCTCGGACCGGCTGTTCGGCTGGACCTTCGTGACGGTGGCGGCGAGCATCGCCCTGCCGGCGCTCATCATCATCCTGTCACTCGCCGCCCTGTGGGTGGCGGTGGACCGCATCATCCTGCGCTGGCTGCTTTATCTGCGCCGGGTGACGGCGGTCTATGCCCAGGGCCACTACGGCTTCCGCCCTACCCGCCTCGGAGCGGCGCCCTCGGAATTCCGCGTGCTCGGCCATGCGGTGGAGAACATGGCCTTCGCCGTGCGCCACCGCGACGCCCGCCTGCGCGAGAACCTGGCCGAGAAGACCGCGCTGGTGCGCGAGATCCACCACCGCATCAAGAACAGCCTGCAGGTGGTGGTGAGCCTGCTCAGCCTCTACGGATCGGGTATCGGCAAGAGCGAGGACCGCCGCCGCTTCGACCAGCTGCGGCTGCGGGTGAACACCCTCGCCCTGGTCCACCGCATCCTCTACGAGGCCAATGACGGTTCCCAGGTGCACCTGCGCGAGCTGCTCGGCGAGCTGGCCTCGCTGATCGAGGGCAGCACCGACGCCAACGTCCGCATCACCGTGGAGGCGCAGGATGCGCCCCTGCCCACCGACATGGCAGTACCCCTTGCCCTCATGGTGGTGGAAGTGGCGCTCAATCTCGCCCTGCCGCAGGGCACCGGGTCCGCTGCCGTGCTGTTGAGCGGAAGCCGGAATGGCGAGCGCCTCCATATCGCCCTGCGCAGCGCCACGGGGACCTGGGACTCGAAAGGCTCGGCCACCGACCTCGCCTCCGGATTTGCCGCCCAGCTCGGAGGCAGCCTCGGCTGCCGCGACGAGGCCGGCGGCGGCCTGGTGGTGGCCGGCGACTTCCCCTGCCGCCCCAACACAGGACCCAGGACGACAGTACCCCGGACCACAGGCCCCAATACCGGCCGCATGGCCTGAAGCCTTCCGCACGCCGGTGCCGGGCACCGGGGCGGAAACGGCGGTTTTTCCTCACGACTGCAGGATCGGGCCGAGCGCCGGCTCAAACTTGGGCGGTTCAATCGGAACCGGAGCCGCCCTGGCTCGTTGTCCTAGAAGCAGGCGCCGAACGGCTTGCCGAGCAAGCCCACCGGGCACCGCATTCTCAAAGGATCGGGAGACGGATCCGCCGAAACATCCGACCAGATCCGGTTCAAGGGGTATCGCCATGGCGATACGGTCCCAATTGGCAGGAGCAGAGCACATGGACAAGGCTCGAACCAAGGGCACGTCGCAACGCGGGTTCGCCGCCATGGATGCGGAGAAGCAGAAGGCCATCGCCCGCAAGGGCGGCGAAAGCGTTCCCGCCGAAAAGCGCAGCTTTTTCCAGAATCGCGCGCTGGCGGCGGAAGCCGGCCGCAAGGGCGGGCAGAGCGTCGCCGACGAGCATCGCAGCTTCTCCCGCGACCGGGCTCTGGCCTCGCAGGCCGGACAGAAGGGCGGGCAGAAGAGCAGCCAGTCGGGCGGCACGCCCCCCACCGGCGGCACCACCTGAGCGCAGCCTCCGGATACCGGCGCCAGTGATGGAACCGACAGGCCCGTGGCGACGTTGAACGACATGACGAAAGGCCGAGCTTGCGTGCGGCGCGGCTTTGATACGGCTGGTGTCCCGTTCGGCGCAAGCCGGTCGGGACCGGGGATTTCAGGGAGGACGACGGCGTGCGGGGACTCGTTTTCTTGGCCCGGCGCCCCTCTGCGGTGCGCCAGACCGCCGGGCGCTTCGTACAGGATCTCGCGCTGTGAACCGCCGCAACGCCCTTCCCGGCAACACCCTGCGTTGCCCCACCGTTTCGCCCGAAAGATAGGTCACCGAATGGACTTGCTCGCGGATCGCGAAGGGGATCTCCCGGAAAGGGGTCGTCGAGACATGGATGCCGCCGCCCTGCGCACGCAGGTGCTCGAATTCCTCCCGGCGCTGCGCGCCTTCGCGCGGTCGCTGACACGCAACCGCACGGAAGCCGACGACCTGGTGCAGGAAACCCTGCTCAAGGCCTTGTCCAACATGGACAAGTTCGATCCGGGCACGAACCTGCGCGCATGGCTCTTCACGATCCTGCGCAACACCTATTACACCGAGATCCGCAAGCGCCGCCGCGAGAACGACGGCATGAGCGCCCTGGCCCAGCAGGACACCAACATCGGTCCGAGCCAGGAATGGTCGGCGACCCTGTCCTCCCTCAAGGAGGCCCTGGCCCGGCTGCCCGACGACCAGCGCGAGGCGCTGGTGCTGGTGGGCGCGGCGGGCCTGTCCTATGAGGAAGCGGCGGAGGTGTGCGGCTGCGCGCTGGGCACCATCAAGAGCCGGGTGAACCGCGCCCGCGCCAAGCTGCTGGTGCTCATGGGCGCCGAGAACACCGCCGACGTGGTGGAAGGTGACGCGGTCGCCTTGTCGGCCGCCCGCAGCGTCGGCTGATCGCGCTCCATCGCCGCCCGGGACGCTGACTTCGCTCAGTCGCCGCGCGGGCTTGGCGCTCCCCTCCTTCTCAGGCTCTGACCGCCGTCACGGCCGGGCTTGTCCCGGCCCTCCACGCGGCGATGCCTGGAATAATTTTGGCAAGCCTTCCCAAGCGGTTCGGCGTGGATACCCGGGACAAGCCCGGGCATGACGCTGGCGCTTGCGGCTATGCCTCTTTTCGATTTCCAGACGGGCGCTAAGCCGGCCCTTCGTCCGGCTCCCAGCCGGGCGGGGCCAGTTCGAAGCCCTCGAACTGGAACGCCGGCGCCACGGTGCAGCCCACCAGCGTCCACGCCCCCCGGCTTTGCGCCGCCTGCCACGCGAACGGCGGCACCACCGCCTGCGGCCTCTCCCCCGCCTTGAGATCCGGCCCCAGCGCCAGCTCGCGCCGGCCTTCGCCATCGGCGATGGCAAGCGTCAGCGGCGCGCCGGCATGCCAGTGCCAGATTTCGGCCGCGTCCACCCGGTGCCAGTGGGAGCGCTGGCCCTCTTTCAGCAGGAAATAGATGGCGGTGGAGGCGCCCCGCGCCCCGCCTGCAGCATCGCGGCCCGCCGGCCGATCCCGGAAGGTCTCGCGGAAATGCCCGCCCTCCGGGTGCGGCTGGAGCTGGAGGAGGGCGACCACCTCCTCGGCGGTCAGCCCGTTGAGCCCATCAGCCACGGTTCAGCCCTTGAAGGCGTTCTTGCGCAGCCGCAGCTCGGTGAAGACGAGGGCCGGCTCGGCCCCCGCCATGCCGAGACGCTCCGCCATGCCGGGATCGTCCGCGCGCAGGAAGGGGTTGGCGGCCACCTCGTCGCCCAGCCGCGAGGGAATGGTGGGGGAGCCGGCGTCCCGCTTGCGCTGCGCATCGCCATAAAGGCGGATGAGGGCGGGATTGTCCGGGTCCACCGTGGCGGCGAAGCGGGCATTGGCCAGGGTGTATTCGTGGCCGCTGTAGACCTGAAGGTCCTCGGGCAGTGCACGCAGGCGCTGCAGCGAGTCCCACAGCACCGGCGGCTCGCATTCCAGCGGCCGGCCGCAGCCAAGGGTGAACAGGGTATCGCCGGCGAACAGCAGCTTCTCGCCCTCGAACAGGTAGGTGGCGGGGCCGGCGGTGTGGCCGGGGGTCTCCAGCACCCGCCCTACCAGCGAGCCCACCGCCACCGGATCGCCGTCCACCACCGTCACGTCGAGGCCGGGGATCTTGTCGGCCTCGGATTTCGGCCCCACCACGGTGGCGCCGAATCGCGCCTTCACCGCCGGGATGCCCTGGGTGTGGTCGGCGTGGTGATGGGTGACGAGGATGTGGGTGAGGTTCCAGCCCTCCTTCTCCAGCGCCGCGATGACGGGAGTCGCCTCGGGCACGTCCACCACGGCGGTCGCCTCGGTGACCGGATCGTGGATCAGGACGGCATAATTGTCGGAGAGGCAGGGGACGAGGCGGATTTCGGCTGGCACGGTCTCGGGTCTCCGGAGCGCGAGCGGAACGGCATTCGACACAGCGCCCGAATGGGTTGCGGACGCGGCCGGCATGATCCTCTATTAAGCCGCCGAGCGGAAGAGCGGCCGGCGGGGTGTGCACACCCCGTGTTCGGCAGACCGGTGGCGGCCGGGAGAAGGGGATCCATGTTTCTCGACGTCGTCGACCTGCGCAATTTCTACGCCCAGCCCCTCGGTATCATGACGCGGCGCCTGCTGGGGCGGGCCATCCGCTCGCGCTTCGACAACGTCACCAACCTGCGCGTCCTGGGCCTCGGCTATGCGACACCTTACCTCGGCGTGTTCCGCGAGGAGGCCGAGCGCTGCCTTGCGGTGATGCCGGCGGCGCAGGGGGTGGTGCGCTGGCCCTCCGCCGCGCCGACGCTGGCAACGCTGGCCGACGAGACCCTGCTGCCGTTTCCCACCGCCAGCATGGACCGGGTGGTGGCGGTGCACGCTTTGGAGATGACCCCCAATGCCGCTGAGATGCTGAGCGAGGTGTGGCGGGTGCTGGCTCCTGGCGGGCGGCTGCTGGCGGTGGTGCCCAACCGGCGCGGGGTGTGGGCCCGGATCGACACCACGCCGTTCGGCAACGGCCGCCCGTTCTCCCGCGGCCAGGTGGTGGCGCTGCTGCGGCAGGCCCTGTTCACCCCCGTGGGCTGGAACGAGGCACTTTATGCGCCGCCGAGCCGCTGGTTCCTGCGCACGGCGGTGGCATGGGAGCGCGTCGGCGCCCAGTTCTCTTTGCCATTCTCCGGCGTGCTGGTGGTGGAGGCGACCAAGCAGCTCTATCGCCCCATCCCCGCCCGCAAGCCCCGCCTCGCCCCGGTGCTGGAACCGGCGCTGGACGGCAGCCTCGTGGGCAGCCCGGCGCCGGCGGGTCGGGTGCGCCTCCCGCAATCCATGCCGGAGTGAGCGGACGGGCGGCGGGTTTTCATACCGACGCGCCTTGCGTTCACCCCAGCCAGATGCCCAGCAGGGCGGCGGCGATGACCCACAGGGCGAGGTTGCCCCAGAAGGCGCGCTTGGCCTCGGCGCGGCCGATGCCCTCAAGGGAGGCGGGCGACAGGCTCAGCCCGTCCCGCGTCGCCACGTCGAGCTGCTCCATCACCCGCCCGGTGCGGGTGAGAAGCCCCGGCAAGGTGGCGGCGAAATGGGCCATTTCGGACAGGCCGCCGCCGGCGCGCTGGAGCTGGCCGACGGGCCCGAGATTGCCGGCGATCCAGTCCTCCACCACCGGGCGGGCCGTCTTCCACATGTCGAGCTGCGGATCGAGGGAGCGGGCGACGCCTTCCACCACCACCATGGTCTTCTGCAGCAGCAGCAGCTCGGGCCGGGTCTGCATGTCGAACAAAGCGGTCACCTCCAGCAGCAGCGCCAGAAGGCGGGCCATGGAGATCTGGTCGGCGGTGCGCGAGTGGATCGGCTCGCCGATGGCGCGGATGGCCAGGGCGAAATCATCCACCGAGTGATGGAGCGGCACGTAGCCGGCCTCGAAATGCACTTCCGCCGTGCGCCGCCAGTTGCGGGTGATGAAACCGTAGAGGATCTCGGCGAGGAAGCGCCGCTCCTTCAGGCCAAGGCGGCCCATGATGCCGCAATCCACGATCACGAGGCGGCCCTGGGCATCCACGAACAAATTGCCGGGATGCATGTCGGCGTGGAAGAAGCCGTCGCGCATGGCCTGCTTCAGGAACGACTGCATGACGACGCGGGCGATCTCCTTGAGATCGTGCCCGGCCGCGACCAGCGCCTCCTTGTCGGAGAGCTTGATGCCGTCGATCCATTCGGTGGTCAGCACCTCGCGGCCGGAGCGGTCCCAGTCCACGCGGGGGACGTGGATTTCCTTGTCCGCGCCGATGTTCTCGGCCAGCTCCGCATAGGCGGCGGCCTCAAGGCGCAGGTCCATTTCCATGGACACCGAGCGGGCCAGCGTATCCACCACGGTTTCCAGCCGCAGCCGCCGGGCCTCGGCAAAATTGGCCTCGGCAAAATGGGCGATGCGGCGGAACGAGCCCATGTCGGAGGAGAAGCGACGCTCCACGCCGGGCCGCAGGATCTTCACCGCCACCGTGTGGCGGGTGCCGTCCTTGTCCGCCACCTCGGCCTTGTGGACCTCGGCGATGGAGGCCGCGGCCACCGCCGGGCCGAACTGCGCATAGACCTCGTGCACCGGCCGCTCGAAGGCCTCGGCGACGGTGGCCTCCGCCACCTCCTGCCCGATGATGGGCATGCGGTCCTGCAGCACTTCCAGGTCGCGGGCCACCGAGGCGCCCACCACGTCCGGCCGGGTGGCGAGGAACTGGCCGAGCTTCACATAGGACGGGCCGAGCCGGGACAGGGCCGCGGAGAAGCGCGCCGGACGGCTGCCGGCATCCTTGCGGGCGATCAGCCGGGCGATGCGCAGCAGCGGGCGCGCCAGGGGCGGCGCCGCCGCCGGCGACATGAGGGAGAGCACGCCTTCGCGGGCGAGCACGTAGCCGGCGCGGGCGAGCCGCGCCGCGTCGGCGGCGAGAAAGAAGATCATGGTCAAAGGCCGCGCGCCATCAGATGCGCCAGCCCCAGTGCAGGGCCACCACGCCGCCGGTCATGCGCGTGAAGTCGACGCGGGAGAAGCCGGCCTCACGCATCATGTTGGCGAACACGTCCGGATTGGGGAAGCGGCGGATGGATTCCACCAGATACTGGTAGGGCTCGGCATCGCCGGCCACCCGCTTGCCGAGCTGCGGGATGACGTTGAAGGAATAGGCCTCGTAGATCTTGTCCAGCAGCGGCACGTCCACCTTGGAGAATTCCAGCACGAAGGCGCGGCCGCCCGGCTTCAGCACCCGCCGCATCTCGGTGAGCGCCAGCGGGATGCGCGGCACGTTGCGGATGCCGAAGGCGATGGTGACTGCGTCGAAGGACTGGTCCGGGAAGGGCAGCGCCTCGGCATTGGCTTCGGTGAAGGTGACCTTGTCGCCCAGGCCGCGCTTTTCCGCCCGCTCGCGGCCCACCGCCAGCATCTCGGCGTTGATGTCGGCAACGGTGGCGCGGGTGCCCGCGCCGCCCGCCTTCACCACCCGAAACGACACGTCGCCGGTGCCGCCGGCCAGATCCAGCAGTTCGAACGGCCGCGCGCCCTGCGGCGGGCGCACTTTGGAGACCAGCGCATCCTTCCACACCCGGTGCAGGCCGCCGGACATGAAGTCGTTCATGATGTCGTAGCGGCGCGCCACCTTGTGGAACACGTCGTCCACCAGCGACTGCTTCTCGGTGAGCGGAACCGTGCGGTAGCCGAAATGGGTCTCGGTCCGGGGCGCGCCGGCGCCGGGCTGGGAATTCGGGTCCGTATTAAGGTCCGTATTCAGGTCCGTCATTGGGGAATCTGGCCGCACGCTGTTGTTTCGGGCCGGGACCTTATCGGATGATCCGGGCCGGCGCCATAAAGCCGGCGTCGCACGCACCGGCGTGATCCTCACCCCACCCTGGCGAGGCTGCGGGCGTGGTCGAGGGCCATCTCCAGCCGGTCGTTGCCCCAGAACAGCTCCCGATCCGCCGTCACGAAGCTGGGGGCGCCGAAGATGCCACGGTGCTTGGCCTCCTCGGTCTGGTGGCGCAGGCGGTCCTTGATCTCCTGCTGCTCCGCCTCGGCAATGACATCGCCGTAGAAATGGCCGAGCCCGGCCAGGATCTGGCGCAGGGTCTCGCGGTCCGAAATGTCGCGGCCCTGGGCGAACTCGGCGTAGAACACCGCCCGGGTGAAGGAGGGCCGGCACGCGTCGTTGAGATAGACCGCAAGCCGCGCCGCCAGCAGCCCGTTGGCCGGGAACGGGTCCGGCCTGGTCACCGGCGGCAGCCGCGCCAGCACGGCGAGGCGGTCGAGGTCCCGCCACATGTGGGCGCCCTTGAGCGGATAGGTGTTGAAGGGCGAGGTGGTATAGCCCTGCCCCGCGAAGATCGGGCCGAGCAGGAACGGCTTCCACGCCACCTGCACGTCCGCCAGCTCGGCCAGCGCCGTGATGCGGGCGGCGGCCAGATAGGAGTAGGGCGAGGCGAACTCATAATAGAAATCGAGGGTGCCGCTGGCCATGGGCGTGTCCTGCCTGTACATCGCTGGCTCAATCTGCGGCGGGGCAGCGCCTTTCCGCAAGCGGTTGGATCAAAGGGACCGGAGGTCGGGTGACGCCTTGAAGTGGGTGCTTTTCTTCGCGCTGGTGATCGGGGCCGCGGTGGCGATCCTGTTCACCGTCTTCCCAGACTGGGACATGGCCATCGCCAGCCTGTTCTGGGATGCGCACGGGCGCCATTTCGTCCTCGCCGGCGCGCCCTGGGCGCAGACCGTGCGCACGCTCGCCAACTGGATCCCCTGGGCCATCGCCGCCCCGGCCTTCATCGCCATCGTGCTGAAATTGCTGTTCCCGCGCCGCAAGATGTTCATGCCGGCGCGGGCCGCCGTGCTGCTCGCCTTCACCATGGCGGTGGGGCCGGGCCTCTTGGTCAACGGCATCCTGAAGCAGGAATGGGGACGGCCCCGGCCGGTGCACGTGGATACCTTCGGCGGCCGCGATGCCTTCAAGTCCTGGTATGAGACCGACGGCACCTGCCCCGGCAATTGCTCCTTCGTCTCCGGCGAGGGCGCACTGGGGTTCTGGATGACCGCCCCCGCCAGCCTCGTGCCCGGCCCGGCCGGGGCGGTGGCCATGGTGGCGGCGGTGGTCTTCGCCAGCGTGGCGGGGGGCTTGCGCATCGCCTTCGGCGGCCACTTCTTCACCGACGTGGTGTTCTCCGGCGTGCTGGTGATCGTGCTCGTGGTGCTGACGCGCTATGTCCTCTACGACCGCAAGGGCGCGCCGAGCGACGCCGCCGTGGAGCTCATGATCGGCCGGACAGGGCTGAAGCTGCGGACCTTCATCCAGCGCGCGTGGCGCGGGGTTGGACGCCGGGTCCGGCGCCGGCACCCTTTGCGCCGGCCCTTGCCTCCGCCTCGCACGGGCCTATAGTCCGCGCCGCCCTTTCCTATCCCTGCAAAACTCCCGAGAGACCTGATGGCGCGTGACGTGAAGAAGGTGGTGCTGGCCTATTCCGGTGGCCTCGACACCTCCGTGATCCTGAAATGGCTCCAGACCACCTACAAGTGCGAGGTGATCACCTTCACCGCCGATCTTGGGCAGGGCGAGGAGCTGGAGCCGGCGCGCAAGAAGGCGCAGCTGCTCGGCATCAAGGACGAAAACATCTTCATCGAGGACGTGCGCGAGGAATTCGTCGCCGAGTACGTCTTCCCCATGTTCCGCGCCAATGCGGTCTATGAAGGGCTGTACCTTCTGGGCACCTCCATCGCCCGGCCCCTGATCGCCAAGAAGCAGATCGAGATCGCCCGCAAGATGGGCGCCGACGCCGTCTCCCACGGCGCCACCGGCAAGGGCAACGACCAGGTACGCTTCGAGCTCGGCTATTATGCGCTGGAGCCGGAGATCACCGTCATCGCCCCCTGGCGCGAGTGGGATCTGACCTCCCGCACCCGCCTGCTGGAGTTCGCCGAGCAGCACCAGATCCCGATCGCCAAGGACAAGCGCGGCGAGGCCCCGTTCTCGGTGGACGCGAACCTCCTGCACTCCTCCTCCGAGGGCAAGGTGCTGGAAGACCCGGCCGAGGACGCGCCGGAATACGTCTACCAGCGCACCATTTCCCCCGAGGCCGCCCCCGACGAGCCCACCATCATCACCATCGCCTTCGACAAGGGCGATGCGGTGGCCATCAACGGCGAGGCGCTCTCCCCCGCCACCCTGCTGACCAAGCTCAACGAGCTGGGCAAGGCCAACGGCATCGGCCGGCTCGACCTCGTGGAAAACCGCTTCGTGGGCATGAAGAGCCGCGGCGTCTACGAGACCCCCGGCGGCACCATCCTGCTCGCCGCCCATCGCGGCATCGAGAGCATCACGCTCGATCGCGGCGCGGCCCACCTCAAGGACGAGCTGATGCCCCGCTATGCGGAGCTGATCTACAACGGCTTCTGGTTCTCCCCCGAGCGGGAGATGCTGCAGGCCGCCATCGACCACTCCCAGGCCTATGTGACCGGCGAAGTGACGGTGAAGCTCTACAAGGGCAACACCACGGTCATCGGCCGCAAAAGCCCCTATTCGCTCTACAATCAGGAACTGGTCACCTTCGAGGAAGGCGCGGTCGCCTACGACCACCGCGACGCGGCGGGCTTCATCAAGCTCAACGCCCTGCGCCTGCGCACCCTCGGCAGCCGGGCCCGCAAGATCTCGGAGTGAGCGGCCCGGTAGAACGCTGAGCGCGACCGATAAAGGGCCGGCCGTCCGAAGGGGCGGCCGGCTTTTTCATGCCTCATGCCATCGGCCTTTTTTTATTCAAGCAATGCCCGGTGGGTGCGCCCTCACCCCTCCCCCGGCCCGGGGATCAGCACCCGGAGGGCGTTGAGGATCACCGCCACGTCGATGGCCTCCTGCAGCAGGGCGCCGGCCACCGGCTCCAGAAAGCCGAAGGCGGCCGCCAGCATGCCGATGAGCGACAGGGCGATGCCCACGAACACGCTCTGCCGTGCGATGGCGAGCGCCCGTCGGGCAATGGCCATGGCCTCGCCGAGCCGATCCAGCCGGTCCACCAGCAGCACCACGTCCGCCACCTCGGCAGAGGCGGCGGCGCCGCGCGCGCCCAGCGCCACGCCCACATCGGCAGCGGCCAAAGCCGGGGCGTCGTTGACCCCGTCGCCCACCATCATCACCGTGCCCGAGTCGCGCCGGGCATGGGCGCGGGCACGGGCATCGGTGACGTGGGAGACCTTGCCGCCGGGCTGAAGGTCGCCCACCCAGCTGTCGAGGCCGAGGCTGCGGCCCAACGCCTCCACCGCTTCCGCGCGGTCGCCCGAAGCGAGGACGATGTGGTCCACCCCGCCGGCCCGAAGGGCCCGCACCATCTCCCCCGCATCGTCCCGCACCTGGTCGGCGAGAATGAGCAGGCCGGCAAAGCATCCGTCGATGCCGACCGCGACCACCGCGCTCGCCGCCGGCAGGCAGGCACGCAGGGCGTCCCCGTCGCTGGTGGCCCGCGCCGCGACGAAACTGCAGCCGCCCACGGCCACCTCCCGGCCTTCCACCCGCCCGGTGACACCGACGCCGCCCTCTTCCGCCACGCCCTCCGGCACGGCGAGGGCGAGGCCGCGGGCTTTGGCCGCCGCCACCAGAGCCGCCGCCACCACATGGCTGGAGGCCTGGTCGAGGGCGGCGGCAAGGCGCAACACCTCGTCGGGGGCGAAGTCCGGCGCGGTGCGGATCTCCTGAAGCTGGGCCCTGCCGTGGGTGAGGGTCCCGGTCTTGTCGATCACCAGCGCCCGCACGGCGGCCAGCTTCTCCAGCGCGCCGCCGCTCTTCACCAGCACGCCGCGTTTGGCGGCCCGCGACAGGCCGGCCATGAGCGCCACCGGCACCGCGAGGATGAGCGGGCACGGGGTCGCCACCACCAGCACCGCCAAAGCCCGGCGCGGATCGCCGGAGAGGAACGCCGCAGCCAGCGCCAGCCCCAGCGACACCACCAGGAAGCCGAGCGCATAGCGATCGGCGAGGCGCGCCATGGGGGCGCGGCTGGCGGCCGCCGCCTCTACAAGACGCACGATGGCCGCATAGGTGCTCTCATCCGCGGACCTGAGCACCCGCACGTCGAAGGCGCCGCCCACGTTGACGGCGCCCGACGGCGCCTCCTCCCCCTCCTCCAGCCGCACCGGGTGCGCCTCACCTGTCAGGGAGGACTGGTCGAGCACCGCCGGCCCGCCGCAGATGCGCCCGTCGGCGGGGATCGTGTCGCCCTGCCGCACCACGATGAGGTTGCCCGCCTTCAGCGCGCCGATGGGCACCTCCCGGAGCGTGTCGCCCTCCCGCAGCAGGGCCGAGCGGGGGGCGCGGGCGGCGAGCGCGGTCATCTCCCTCCGGGCGCGGCCCTCGGCGAAGCGCTCCAGTTGCTGGCCGCCGGCATACATCAGGGCGACCACGTTACCCGCCAGCGGCTCGCCGAAGGCCAGCGCCGTGGCCATGGACAGGGCCGCCAGCAGGTCGAGGCCGAACCGGCCTTCCCCCAGCGCCCGCGCGATGTCGAACACCAGCACCGCGAGCACCGGCACGGTGCCGGCCACGAAGGCAAAGAACGCCGCGCGATCCTGCCCCGCCACCAGCAGGCCGAGGCCGGTGACCAGCGGCAGCACGGCCGCCGTGAGCAGGAGGTAGCGGTTGCGCGCCAGGCCGACGCCCATCACAGTCCGTGCCGCCCCGGGCATGCATCTCTCCTCGCCGGTAGCCATCCGGCGTTTGGCCATGCGGTCGCATTGCCGTTGCGGATATCGTTCGTCTATTGATATTAGAAATATTCTAATTTGGAGTCATCCGGGATGCCCCGCTTTTTCCCCGGCCGTCGTCGCTTTGCCGATCTGTCCGAACAGGAAATCCTCGCCCTCGCCATCTCCTCGGAGGAGGACGACGCCTACACCTACACCGACTATGCCGAGACCCTGCGCAAGGACTATCCGGACACCGCCAAGGTGTTCGATGCCATGGCGGCCCAGGAGCGCGGCCATGCCACCAGCCTTACCCGCGAATATGAACGCCGCTTCGGCGCCCACGTGCCGCTGATCCGGCGCGAGAGCATCGCCGGCTATTACCATCGCCGCCCGGTGTGGGCAGTGGCCAATCTCGGCATCGAGCGCATCCGCGCGGAAGTCGGGCGGATGGAGGACGAATCCGCCAACTTCTACCTTCAGGCCAAGAAGAAGGCGACCGACCCGGGCACGATCAAGCTGCTGGAAAGCCTCTACCAGACCGAGCTGCAGCACGAGGAGATCGCCGGCTCCCTGGCCGACCGCTACCTGCCGGTGGACAAGCGCGCCGAGGAGAACGAGAAGGCCCGGCGCCAGTTCGTGCTCACCTGGGTGCAGCCGGGCCTTGCCGGCCTCATGGATGGCTCGGTCTCCACCCTTGCCCCCATCTTCGCCACCGCCTTCGCCACGCAGAATTCCCACACCACCCTGCTGGTGGGCCTCGCCGCGGCGGTGGGCGCGGGCATCTCCATGGGCTTCACCGAGGCGGTGCACGACGACGGCGTCATCTCCGGTCGCGGCTCGCCCATCAAGCGCGGCATCGCCTCCGGCGTGATGACAGCGGTGGGCGGCCTGGGCCACGCCCTGCCCTACCTGATCCCGGAATTCTGGACCGCGACGGTCATCGCCATCATCGTGGTGTTCATCGAACTCTGGGCCATCGCCTTCATCCAGAACCGCTTCATGGAGACGCCGTTCTGGCGCTCGGTGATGCAGGTGGTGCTGGGCGGCGCGCTGGTGCTGGCGGCCGGCATCTTCATCGGCGGCAGCTGACGGCGCCACGCCGCTGCAGCTTGCTCAAGATCATTGGCGCGGCGACCGCAAGGGTGCGAACCTTGCTCTTTATACCGTCGGCCTCGGTCTTCGACCGATGCCGAGCGAGTTACGCTCAAACGCCGCGCGGGCTTGACCGATGGCGGGTGAGCTTCTCTCACCCGCCATCGGTCAATTCTCGGAGGTCCGCATGCTCGCCATGGTCCTGAAGCGCAGCGGCGACAGGTTGGTCGCGCAGGAGCGGCCCGACCCGGTCGCGGGACCGGGCGAGGTGTTGATCGCGGTCACCGCCTGCGGCGTCTGCCGCACCGACCTCCATGTGGTGGACGGGGAACTGCCCCAGACCGTGCGTCCCATCGTGCCCGGCCATGAGATCGTCGGGCGGGTGGCGATGCTGGGTGCCGGCGTGTCCCACCTCAGGCTCGGAGAGCGGGTGGGCGTGGGCTGGCTCGGCCACGCCTGCGGCACCTGCCCCTATTGCGCCGCGCAGGAGGAAAACCTCTGCGACACTCCCGCCTTCACCGGCTGCACGCGGGACGGCGGCTTCGCCACTCACACGGTGGCGGATGCCAGCTTCGTCTATCCCCTCGGCGAAGCGGGCGACGACACCGCGCTGGCGCCGCTGCTCTGCGCCGGCCTCATCGGCTGGCGCACCCTGAAGATGGCGGGGGAAGGCCGGCGCGTCGGCGTCTACGGCTTCGGCGCGGCGGCTCACATCATCGCCCAGGTGGCCCGCTTCCAGGGCAGGGAGATCTATGCCTTCACCCGGCCTGGGGATGAGGCGGCGCAGGACTTCGCCCGCTCCCTCGGCGCCGTCTATGCCGGCCCCTCCGACGCCCCCGCCCCCGAGCCGCTGGACGCCGCCCTCATCTTCGCTCCGGCGGGGGAATTGGTGCCGCAGGCCCTGCGCGCCGTGCGCAAGGGCGGACGCGTGGTGTGCGGCGGCATCCATATGAGCGACATCCCCTCCTTCCCCTATCGCTGGCTGTGGGAGGAGCGGAAGATCCTGTCGGTGGCGAACCTGACCCGGGCGGATGCCCACGAGTTCCTGGCGCTGGCCCCCAAGGCCGGCGTCACCACCCATGTGACGCCCTATCCCCTGGCGCAGGCCAACGAAGCGCTGGACGACCTGCGCCACGGCCGCCTGAAGGGCGCGGCCGTGCTGGTGCCGTGACCCCGAGGCCGGAACGTCCTCAACGCTGCATCACATAGGTGCCCGGCGCCGGCCCGAGCGCCGGATAGCCGGGGCCGCCGATCTTCGGCAGGCCCACCGGCCCGGTGGAGCGCGCCGCCAGCCAATCGTCCCAGGCGAGCCACCAGGAGCCGTCCTGCGGCTTGGTGGCTTCCACCCATTCGTCCGGCCCCAGATGCATGTTGCCGTGCCTGGTCTCATGCAGCCGGAAGTGCCGGTGCTTGTGCCCCGGCTCGCTCACGATGCCCGCATTGTGCCCGCCGGAGGTGAGCACGAAGGTGACATCGGTGTCGGTGAGCTGGTGGATCTTGAACACCGACCGCCACGGCGCCACGTGGTCGCGCTCCGTGCCCACCACGAACAGCGGCACCTTGATGTCGAGCAGCGACACCGGCCGCCCGTCCACGCGGTAGCGGCCGGCGGCAAGATCGTTGTCGAGGAAGAAGCGGCGCAGATAGTCCGAATGCATGCGGTAGGGCATGCGGGTGGCGTCCGCGTTCCAGGCCATGAGGTCGTTCATGGGCGCGCGCTCGCCCATCAGATATTCGTGGACCAGGCGCGACCAGACGAGATCGTTGGAGCGCAGCATCTCGAACGCCCCGGCCATCTGCCCGGCGGCGAGATAGCCCTGGTCCCACATCATGCTTTCCAGCGTATAGAGCTCGCTGGGATCGACGAAGAGCTGGAGCTCGCCGGCCTCCGAGAAGTCGGTCTGCGCCGCCAGCAGGGTGACCGAGGCGAGCCGCGCATCGTTGGCCCGTGCCATGGCAGCGGCGGCCACCGACAGCAGCGTGCCGCCGAGGCAATAGCCCGCCGCATGCACCTTGCTGCCGGGCACGATGGCCGCGATGGCGTCGAGCGCCGCCATGACGCCCTGCGTGCGGTAGTCGTCGAAGCCGAGGTGGCGGTCTTCCTCGGTCACGTTGCGCCACGAGATGCAGAACACCGTGTGGCCCTTCGAGACCAGATGGCGCACCAGCGAATTCTCGGGCGACAGGTCGAGGATGTAATATTTCATGATCCAGGCCGGCACGATCAGCACCGGCTCGGCCGCCACCTCACTGGTGGTGGCACGATACTGGATCAGCTCGATGAGATGGTTGCGGTAGACCACCTCGCCGGGCGTCACCGCCACATTCTGCCCCGGAACGAAGGCTTCAGCCCCCACCGGCGGCGCATCGCTCGCCTTGCGGGCGAGATCGGCGAGCGCGTTGCGCGCCCCCTCCACGAAATTCATGCCGCCGGTCTCGCGGGTCCGGCGGATGACCTCCGGATTGGTGAGAGGCGAGTTGGAGGGCGAGAACACGTCGAGCAATTGCCGCGCGGCGAAAGCCACCAGCGCCTCGTCGTGGGGCTTCACGCCGGGCACCCCGTGGGTGGCGTTGTGCCACCATTGCTGGTTCAACAAAAACGCCTGGTACCAGAGACGGAACGGCCAGTCCTGCCACACCGGGGCGCTGAAGCGCTCGTCGCCCGGCAGGGGGGTGATGCAATTGGGGAAGGTCCGGTCGAAGCTGGAGGCCACCGCGTAGGAGCCGAACCGCGCCGCCTTGCGCCACGCCTTCAGCCCCAGCTCCGCCTGCTTGCCGGGGGCGGCGGCCAGATGCATCCACCAGTCGAGATAGGCCAGCGACAGCGCCGCCGGCGACAGGCCGGACGTGGCCCGCGCCACCAGAGCCGCCGCTGCCCGGTCCACGGCCCGGAACGCCTCCGGACCCGAGCCCTTCTCGAAATCCTCGTCGTCCTGGCAGGTCAGGCGTGCCCACGTCTGCGCCAGCATCCGGGCGGACTCCGGCAGGCGCGAGAAGTCCATGGCCGGACGCTGCGTCCCGGAAGCAGGCAATACGGAAGCAGGCGGAGCGGAGGACGGCGGAGCGGCCGGCCCGGCCTTCGGGGTCACATCGGACGGCGCCTCGGACGGCGCGGTCGGAACGAGGCTCAGGGAGGGAACGCGGGTTTCGAGGGGCATCGACCGGTCTCTTCACAAACTCGGGAGCCGCCGGTCGGGTCGCCGGCGACGCACATCCAGTTCCTTGCCCCTGCTCGGGGCGCTTTCATGGCACGCCGGGGCGCGATCCCATCAGATTGAGTCAATCCGATCGGATCGTACCCCGGCTCAATGTCAAAGCATGCGCGTCGCTCATTACGGCACCATGACCGGCATCAAATGGCCGCGACCGGCTCAAGCAGATCGCGATAGCGGGCGAGAAATGCCTTGGGCCGCAGCCGGAACAGCGCCTTGTGCCGCAGGCGGCCTTTCTTCTTCAGCCGCTTCTGGGCAAGGTCCATGGCGAAGTCGAGCCGGTGCCGCGTCCCCTCCGCCATATCCGGCGCCGCCTGGAGGATGGGACGCAGGATCTCGATGTCCTGATGGGCGCCCAATATGTCCCGCAGGCGCTGGGCCTTGCGGGCGCGCTTGGCGCCCCGCCCCCCGAACGCGGAGGCGATGAAGCTCATCTGGTAGCGATGGACCACCACCTTCTTGCGAACCTCGTGCAGGAGGTGCGGATCGGCGAAGTGCGCGCGCCGGGCCTGCCGGTAGGCTTTCACAAGCCCGGCCCCGATGTCCGCCGCCGCCACCTCGGCGCCGAAATCGCCGGCGAGCGCCGCCCGGACCTCGGCCCCGAAGCTCGTGAGGGCGGCGCGATGTCGCTCCGCCTCCTCCGGCTCCGCCGCATCGGGGCCGATGGCGGCCCGCGCATCCGCCGCGTCGCAGGCAATCAGCAGGCCCGCGGACTCGATCACGTCGATGGCCTCGCCGGCCGCCGCCTTGTCGCGCGCGCCGGACATGGCACGGGCCACCTCCGCCGTGTGCCGGCGCAAGGCCAAAGCGGTGTCGCCGGGCACGAGGCGCAGCAAGGCCCGCAATTCCTTCATGGCCTTGCGGGCATCGTGGACCATCTCCACCGGGTCCGGATCCTCAAGCGCCTCCTTGAGGGTGTCGAGCACATCGATGAGCGCGAACACCAGCGCCTGCCCCGCGGCCGAAACGGCGGCCGGCGGCCCGGCAGGGCCAGCGGTGTCCGGTCGCGCGATCTTGCCGCCGCCGGAATCCTGTCCAGATCTCATCTTTCAATCCTGCCACGGCGGGAGGGTTTCGTCTTTCCCGGATAGCACCATGGCGCTGGCGATGCCGCCCGCCCCGGCGATGGCCACCAGCGCCCGGCCGCCCGCAGCCCGCAGCCGTTGGAAGGCCCGAACCGCCAGCACCGCCCCCGAAGCCCCGATGGGATGGCCCCGGGCGAGCGCGCCGCCCTGCGCATTCACCCGCGCCGGATCAAGGCCAAGGCGCCCGATGCCGGCGAGGGCCTGGGCGGCATAGGCCTCCATCAGTTCCACATGTTCCATGTCGCGCGCATGAAGGCCGAGCCGCCCGCACAGGGCCTCCACCGCCGGCACCGGCGCCAGCGCCGGCATCAACGGATCTCCGCCCCGCGCCAGGGCGCCCAGCACTTGAACAGGCCCTGCCCCACCCGGCCCGAGCAGCACCATGGCCGCCGCATCCGCCTCCACCGCCGTGGTGGCGGCGGTGACCCCGAAGGCCGCGTCCCCCGCGATCACCGGCAGGCGGGCCAGCAAGGCCGGGGACAGGACCCGCGCGAACGGGTCCGTGGCCACGCCAATCACCGGCACGATCTCGCCGTCCGGCGGCGGGAGAGCCAGCGCACGGCGATGGCTTTCCATCGCAAAGGCCTCCTGTGCCGGCCGGGGGATGCCCTCGGCGCGGGCCAGTTCCGCCGCTGCGGCGGCAAGGTCCGGCTCGCGCTCCGGCCAGGGGGTGAAAGCGGGCTGGCGGTAGAAGGCCGGCGCCTCGTCCTTGTTGCGCGGACGATGGGCGCGCAGCGGGGCGCGGCTGAAGCTTTCCACGCCCCCGGCGAGCACATAGCGCGCCTCCCCCGCAGCAATGCGGGCCGCGCCCATGCGGATGGCGTCGAGGCCCGAACAGCATTGGGTGTCCAGCGTCAGCGCCGGGACGTGCTGGGGCAGGCCGGCGGCGAGCGCCGCCACCCGCGCCACATTGCCCCCGCCGGACAGGGCATTGCCGAGAATCACCTCGTCCACTGCGGCCGCAGCTATGCCGGCCTCGGCGAGGATGGGTCCGATCAGGGCCGCCGCCAGGGCGAAGGGCTCCATGTCGCGGAAGGCGCCGCCGCGCGGCACCACCGCCGTGCGCCTGGCGGCCAGAAGGGCGACGCCGGTCATGGGATCAGCTCGCAATCGTGCGGCCACAGGCGGGCGACGGCGGCAAAATCGGTCTTGCCGGAGGCCGTCAGCGGCCAGCGGGCGACCCGCGCATAAAGCCGCGGCACCTTGAACAGGGCGAGGCGCGGCCGCAGCCACGCCACCAGATCCGCCCGCGTCATCTGCGCCCCGTCCTCCGGTTGGATGAAGGCCACCAGCCGCTCGCCGCGCTTGCCATCGGGCACGCCCATCACGGCGGCGGTGGCGATGGCGGGGTGCAGCTCCAGCTGCCGCTCCACCTCTTCGGGATAGAGGTTCTTGCCGGAGGTGACGATCATGCGCTTCGCCCGCCCCGCCAGGGTGAGGAAGCCGGCGGCGTCCAGCCGGCCCATGTCGCCGACGCTGATTTCCGGGCCATGGCGCAGCAGGTCGGCGCTGTCGCCGGTGGCATAGTCCTGGAACAGGAAGGGGCTCTCCACGAACACGAGGCCGATGCGCCCCATGGGCAGGCGCCGGCCCGCCTTGTCGCGGATGGCGAGGCGCACGCCGTCGAAGGCCCGGCCCACGGAGCCCTCGGGCACCGGCTCCTCGCCCTTCGCGACAGTGATGAAGGAGAGTTCCGACGCGCCGTAGAATTCGGCGAAACGGGCCTTGGGCAGGTGGCGGGAAAGCAGCGCCTTGCGCCCCGCCGGCCATTTGGCGCCCGAGCACAGCACGAGGCGGATGCCGTCCAGCCGCGCGCCCTCCGCCGCAAGATGATCCAGCAGCAAGGCGAGCTGGGTGGGCACGCCATAGAGCACGCTGGCCGTGTGCCGGCGCGCCAGCTCCGCCACCGCGCGGGGGCGGAAGCTCTTCGACAGGATCACATGGGCACCGGCATCGAGGCCCCGCGCCAGCGCATAGAGGAAAAGGGAATGGGTGAGCGCCCCCGGCGCCAGCACCACGTCATCGGGGCCGATGCCGAATTCGCGGGTGTCGGCATCGAAGCTCTCGGTCCAGGAGCGGTGGGCGCGGCGATAGCCCTTGGGCAGGCCGGTGGAGCCGGAGGTGAAGCCCACATAGAAGGGCAGGTCCGGGTCCGGCGCCCCGGTCACCTCCGCCGCGCCGGCGCCCATGGCCTCGGCAAGGCCCGCCAGTCCCTGGGCCGGGGACAGGCGCACATCCGCGTCGGCACCGCACGACACCAGCAGCCCCGGCCGGATGCGGGCGAGGATGTCCGCCCGCTGCCCCACCGGCCAGGCGGGGTCGAGCACCTGCCCCTCCCGTCCCGCATGGGCGGCGGCGAGGAACAGCGCCGCCAGCGCCGCCCCATTGGGCAGGTCGAGCGCGATGCCGCCGTCCGGCGCGTCCCTGAACCGGGCGGCGATGCGCTGCACCAGCGCGGCGAGGGAGCCATAGGTGAGGCTTTCGCCCTCGCAGGTCAGGGCCGGCGCGTCGGGGCGCTCGGCGCCGTGGCGGGCGAGATGGCGGGTGATGCTCACGGGCGCGGCTGCGCCGCCACCGACCAGTTGCGCAGCACGGTGGTGACCAGCACCGAAGCGCCCACCGCCTTGAGCAGGTCGCCCGGCAGGAACACCGCCGAGCCGATCACTGCCTTGGAGAGGCCGATGCCCGCCGCCGCCGCCAGCACCGGGATGCCAAACAGGTAGACCACGCCGATGCCGCCCACCACCGACGCCACCAGGGCCGAGGCGAAAGCCGGCAGCTTCAGCCGCTCGGCCAGAAGCCCCACCACATAGGCCCCGGCGATATAGCCGATGAGGAAGCCGGCGGTGGGCCCGGCAAGGAGGCCGAGGCCGCCGCGCCCGCCCGCGAGCAGCGGCGCGCCCAGCAGCACCACGAAGACGAACAGCGCCACCGCCGCCGCCCCGGCCCGCGCGCCCAGCAGCAGGCCGGCGAGCATCACGCCGAGGCTCTGGGCGGTGATGGGCACGCCGGCCGCCAGCGGCATGTAGATGGGCGGCACGAAGCCGAGCGCCGCGATGAGGGCGGCGATGAGCGCGATGCGCACGAGGGTGCGGGTGTCCATGGTCGATCCTTCACGGGTTCGGGCGCGGCGGCGCAGCCGGCGGCGGGACCGGTTGATCGGGCATGCCGAAGCCGCGGGCGTCGAGGGCTTCCGCCACCTGGTCGGCGGTGGACAGCGCGCCGGAGAAGAAGGCGCCGATGAGCACCAGCCCCGGCCGGCGCGGACTGCGGGCGCGCCAGGCCTCCTCGCGTCCTCGCCAGCTTTCCAGCAGCACCGGCACGAAGCGCAGCACCAGCGCCACCGCCAGCGACAGCCGCTCGGGATCGAGCCCGAACCGCGCCAGCGGCTTCAGCGGCACGGCGATGGCGTCCATCATGTCCTGCAGGCGGGTGGACAGGGTGACGAGGTCGGCCATGAGCACCATCACCGCAATGCGCAGCACGCTCGCCACCGCCATCGACAGGGAGGCGGCCCACACCTGCAGCACGAAGATGACCACCAGCAGCGGCACCATGCTGCGCCACGCCAGCACGCGCAGCACCCCGCGCCGGCCGAAGCCGGCATAGACCAGCAGCACCGCCGCGAGCACAAAGGCCAGCACCAGCGGATCGCCGATGGGCAGGATGAACAGCGACAGCACGCCGAGCGCGATGAGCTTCACCCCCGCCGGTAGCCGGTGCAGCAGGCTGGTGCCGGAGAGATAGCCGGCGATCACGGCTGCCCCCTGTTCGCGGCGGCACGGGCGCGGGCGTCGGCCTCATAGAGCGGGATGACCTCCCCCGGCGCCCCGTCGGCGGCGACGATGCCGCCCTTCAGCCACAGCAGGCGGTCGAAGCCGTCGAACAGGTGCAGGTCGTGGCTCGCCATCACCACCTGGAGGTCGAGGTCGGCGAGCCGCGCGGCGAAGCCGAGGCGGGTGGTGAGGTCGAGGCTGGAGAAGGGCTCGTCCAGCAGCAGGATGCGCGGCCCGGCCGCCAGGGCGGCGAGGATGCACACCAGCTGTTTCTGGCCCTCGGACAGGTCCGCCACCGCCCGCTCGCCCCAGCCGGCGCAGCCGTGCCGGGCCAGCAACTGATCGGCGGCGGCGTTGGCCTCGGCCTTGGGACGGCCCTGGGCGATGGGGCCGAAGGCGATCTCCTCCCGCACCGTGGGGAAGATGATCTGGTGGTCCACGTTCTGGAACACAAAGCCCACGGTCGCCGGCAGGCGGCGGCGCTCCTTGCGGGTGTCGAGGCCGGCCACGGTGACGGTACCTGCATCGGGCAGGAGCAGGCCGTTCAACAGCCGCAGCAGGGTGCTCTTGCCGGATCCGTTGTCGCCGACAAGGCCGATGCGGCGCTCGGACAGGGTCAGGGACAGGCCAGCGAAGACCGAGCGGGCGCCTCGATCCAACACCACGCGGTCGAGCACCATGCCGTCGACGCGGCCGGGACTGTCCACGGCGGGCTGGGGGCCGGCGTCGGGGCGGTTCGGCGGGCGCGCGGGGCGCGCGGATCGTGAAGCGGTGAACATCGCGGGTGCGGGATGGATTATACGCTTCCCCGCGCGGTGCAAACCCTTATCGCGGGCGGTCGGCTCCCGGCGGACGCGAGGGAGGACAACGCCCGGCCAGCGTCACACAACTGAAACATCCAGATGGAATAGAGGCGGGCAGCTGCGTTCAAACGCTCCCTTGGCGCGACCCCTGAGGCCGCCGCCATCCTTCAGGCCTGGTCACCTCCATGAACATTGAAACCCACGCCCTCGGCCCGGAACAGGTTCTGATCGTGCTCGACGGCCGGCTCGACATCGAAGGCACGGCGCAGATCGAGGTGGCGTTCAGCGCCGCGTCGAGCCACGCCAAGGCGACCCTGGTGGACCTGTCGGCGATGCCCTACGTCGCCTCCATCGGCATCCGCCTGTTCATCAGCAATGCCAAGGCCCTGACCCGCCGGGGCGGACGCCTGATCCTGTTCGGCGCGGAGCCGACGGTAGAGCGGATCCTTCTCACCACGGGCCTTGGCGATCTCGCGACCGTGGTCGCCACCCGGGCGGATGCTGACGCCGCGCTCGCCACCCTCGCCACAGCCTCCTGAGCCGGGCTGGACCGCGCTGAGCCCGGCCGCCGCTGGCTCTTCCAGCGGCCAAAGCCGTGACCCGCCTGCCGCGCCACCACGATACCGATTGATCTGCCGCCCGTGGGGATGCGAAAACACGGGTCACCGGGATATCCGGCACTTGCTCCGCTGTCGCGCGGGCCAGCGCTGCGGGAGGTGGCATGAGCGGACTGGGAGCGCGGCAATTCCTTCTGCGCAAGGCGCCGGAGCACGGCCATCACGCGGTGACCTTCATCGAGCTGTTCTTCGATCTGGTCTTCGTCTTCGCCATCACTCAGCTGTCCCACCATCTGCTGCACGACCTCTCGGTGATCGGGCTGCTGCAGACGCTGGTCCTGTTCGTCGCCGTCTGGTGGGCGTGGATCGACACCGCCTGGGTCACCAACTGGCTCGATCCGGATCGCAAGCCGGTGCGGCTCATGTTGCTGGCGCTGATGCTGGTGGGCCTCGTCTTGTCCGCGTCCCTGCCGAAGGCTTTCCATGAGGGCGGCCTTGCCTTCGCCCTCGCTTATGCGACGTTCCAGACGGGGCGCTCCGCCTTTACCATCTGGGCGGTGGCGCGCCACGATCGCGCCCAATCCCTGAACTTCAAGCGCATCCTGGCATGGCAGGCATTGGCGTCCGTGCTGTGGATCGTCGGCGCCTTCCTGCACGGCGAGGCCCGGCTCGGCCTGTGGATGCTCGCCGTGGTGCTGGAGAGCCTCGCGCCCTCCACCGGCTTCTTCGTGCCGGGCCTCGGCGCCTCCAAGGCGGCGGACTGGAAGGTGGAGGGCCGGCACCTGTCCGAGCGCTGCGCCCTGTTCATCATCATCGCACTGGGCGAATCCATCCTCGTCACCGGCGCCACCGCCTCCGACCTCGCGTGGACCGGCCTCAACCCACATTTCCCAAGTAAGGCGCTGATTTCGCTGTCCTGACCATTATATTTCCTATATAAAACATGGTGTTGAAGGCTACGAGGGGCGCGTTTCATGGATCACCCAGAGGGTGCGGGCTTGCAACGGGCAGATCGGGTGGATTTCGACCCTCGCGTGCGGCTGGAATTTCGCGGCACGCAGCTCAGTTCCGACGGCGGCCTTCTGGTGATGCGCGAGCTTGATGACGCGCTCGGGTTGTCCGATTTGGCGTCAGCGGCGCTGCGCGATACTCGCTCTGGCAAGAACACGGTCCATCGGCTCGACGGCCTGTTCCGGCAATCAGTCTTTGGGCGGCTGGCCGGATACGAGGATGTCAACGACGCCAACCGTCTCGCCTGCGATCCGGTCATGCGCCAAGTTGTCGGCGGCAGAGCGGTCGATGCACAAGCGGCCTCGGCATCGCAGATGGGACGGTTCGAGACCGAGACGCTGGCTCTGGCCGGGAACCGTGCCGCGCTGGCCGACCTGAACGGGCAATGGATCGACCGGTTCCATGACCGTAACGGGCTGAAGTACATCGTTCTGGACATGGACAGCTCGGTCAGCCCGACCCATGGCGACCAGGAAGGGTCCGCCTGGAGTGGCCATTTCGACTGTAGCTGCTATCACCCCAACTTTCTGTTCAACCAGTTCGGGATGCTGGAACGCTGCGCCCTGCGCCATGGCAACGTCCACAGCGCCGATGGCTGGCGTGATGTTCTCGACCCCGTCATTGCGCGCTACGCGGAGCGCGACCTTGGTGGCAGGTTCTTCCGGGCCGATGCTGCCTACGCGATCCCGGCGATCTATGAGCGATTGGAAGAAGCGCGGTTCTTCTACGCCATCCGGCTGCCCGCAAACGCGGTCCTCAAGGACAAGATCGCGCATCGGCTAACGCGCCCTGTCGGGCGGCCGTCACTGACCAAGGTCAAGCGGTTCTTCGAGGAATTCGAGTATCAGGCGGCGTCCTGGGACAAGGAACGCCGGGTGATCGCCAAGATCGAATGGCATCCGGGCGAACTGTTCCCGCGTGTCGGCTTCATCGTCACCAACCTGCCGATGGAGCCGGACTGGGTGGTGCGGTTCTACAACCAGCGCGGCACCGCCGAGCAGCACATCAAAGAGGGCAAATACGCCTTTCGCTGGACGCGGCTGTCGTGCCGGAAGTTCCGCGACAATGAGGTGCGGCTGCAACTGCACGCCCTGGCGTACAACCTGGCCACCTTCTTGCGCTGCATCGAGCTGCCCGAGGCCATGGCCGACTGGTCGTTGACCAGCCTGCAACTGAAGCTGATCAAGATCGGGGCACGTGTGGTCCGTCACGCCCGCACCATCACCTTCCAGCTGGCCGAGGTCGCTGTCACCGGCACGATGGTACGCGCCATCCTCGCCGCTATCCGCCGATTGCGAGCGCCACCGCTATGCGCATGATCGCGATCCACGCTCAAACTGAACGAAAGCGGCTGGACAGATCTGTCCGCTGCGCTGAAAAACGCCGCCCCTGGGCAAGGAAACAGCGGCTTCGCGGTCTGATCCGTCCAGATCCAGCAGTCTGCGCGACCGCAGGTGCCGCTTGCGGCAGAAAATCCTTGTCTAGCGCTCGGATACAGGCGCTCTTCACCTCAAACGACACGCCACTTGGGGAATGCAGGCTCAATGTTACGGCCTTCGTCACCGCCTTTCTCGGCACCGTGGCCATGTGGTGGATCTATTTCGACACCGGATCGGAACGTGCCAGCGCGCGCTTTGCCCATGTCGAGGACAGCGGGCACGTGGCCCGGCTGACCTACACCTACATCCACCAGATCATTGTCATCGGCATTGTCGGCTGCGCCGTCTCCGATGAGCTGATCCTCGCCCACCCCGACGGACATCTCTCGACGGCGGCGGCGTTCGCCATCCTCGGCGGCCCTGCGCTCTATGTGCTGGGGTGCGGACTTTTCAAATACCCGCTCCTCCGCCGCTTTCCGCTCTCCCATCTGGTCGGGCTCGGCCTGCTGGCGCTGCTGATCCCGTTCTCCAGCCTGTTCAGCCCGCTCGGCCTGGCCGCCGCGGGGACCGGCGCCCTGCTGGTGGTGGCGGGCTGGGAGGTGGTCGCCCTGCGCCACATCACGCCACGGCGGGCGGACTGAAACCTGCCGAGACGTGGCGCGAACCCGATTGATTTCCGGCGCGCCGAGGCGCATATATCGCCAAAATCAAATCGATTAGAACCGGCGCGTCGGAACGTCGGAGCACGCAGATTCCCATGGAGACGCCCATGTCCGGTCAAGGCGACCAGCCCGAGAAGCACGGCCTCAAGCTCAGGTCCCAGCTCTGGTTCGACAATCCCGACAATCCCGGCATGACGGCGCTGTACCTGGAGCGCTACCTCAATTTCGGCCTCACCCGGGAAGAGCTGCAGTCGGGCAAGCCCATCATCGGCATCGCCCAGACCGGCTCGGACCTCTCGCCCTGCAACCGCCATCACCTCGACCTTGCCAAAAGGGTCCGCGACGGTATCGAGGCCATGGGCGGCGTGCCGTTCGAGTTCCCGGTCCATCCCATCCAGGAGACCGGCAAACGCCCCACCGCCGCCCTTGACCGCAACCTCGCCTATCTCGGGCTGGTGGAGATCCTCTACGGCTATCCGCTCGACGGCGTGGTGCTGACCACCGGCTGCGATAAGACCACGCCGGCCTGCATCATGGCGGCGGCGACCGTGAACATCCCGGCCATCGTCCTGTCCGGCGGCCCCATGCTGAACGGCTGGTGGAAGGGCGAGCGCACCGGCTCCGGCACCGTGGTGTGGAAGAACCGCGAGCGCTTCGCCGCCGGCGAGATCGATTATAACGAGTTCATGGACGTGGTGGCGTCGTCCGCCCCCTCGGTGGGCCATTGCAACACCATGGGCACCGCCTCCACCATGAACGCGCTGGCCGAGGCGCTGGGCATGTCCCTACCCGGCTGCGCCGCCATCCCCGCCCCCTACCGCGAGCGCGGCCAGATCGCCTACGACACCGGCAAACGCATCGTCGACATGGTGTGGGAGGACCTCAAACCCTCCGATATCCTTACCCGCGAGGCGTTCGAGAACGCCATCCGCGTCAATTCCGCCATCGGCGGCTCCACCAATGCCCCTATCCACCTCAATGCCATCGCCCGCCACGTGGGCGTGCCGCTGAACGTGGATGACTGGCAGGCCGTGGGCCACAAGATCCCGCTTCTGGTGAACCTCCAGCCCGCCGGCGAATATCTGGGCGAGGAGTTCCACCGCGCCGGCGGCGTGCCGGCGGTGGTGGCCGAGCTGATCGAGAAGGGCAAGATCCACGAGGGCGCGCTCACCGTGAACGGGCGCTCCATCGGCGAGAACTGCAAGGGCAAGCTCTCCTGGGACCGCGAGGTCATCAAGACCTACGACGCGCCCCTGAAGGAGGATGCCGGCTTCATCGTGCTGCACGGCAACCTGTTCAACAATGCGGTGATGAAGACCTCGGTGATCTCGCCGGAGTTCCGCGACCGCTTCCTCTCCAACCCGAACGATCCGGAGGCCTTCGAGGGCCGCGCCGTGGTGTTCGAGGGGCCGGAGGACTACCACCACCGCATCGACGACCCGTCGCTCGGCATCGACGAATATACCCTGCTGTTCATTCGTGGCACCGGCCCGCTGGGCTATCCCGGTGGTGCCGAGGTGGTGAACATGCAGCCGCCCACCGCCCTCATCAAGAAGGGCATCCACGCCCTGCCCTGCATCGGCGACGGCCGCCAGTCCGGCACCTCCGGCTCACCCTCCATCCTGAATGCCTCGCCGGAAGCGGCGGCCGGCGGCGGCCTCGCTTTGCTGAAGACCGGCGACCGGGTACGGATCGACCTCAACACCTGCACCGCCGATATCCTCATCTCCCCCGAGGAGCTGGCGCAGCGCCGCGCCGACCTGCAGGGCCATGGCGGCTTCCCCATGCCGCAGAGCCAGACCCCCTGGCAGGAGATCCAGCGCTCCATGGTGGCGCAGTTCGACGAGGGCATGGTGCTGAAGCCGGCGGTGAAGTACCAGCGGGTGGCCCAGACCATGGGCGTTCCCCGCGACAACCACTGAGCGAGCAGACCCATGAGCGAACAGGCGGCGCCGGGCATCCGTTCCGGCGCGGTCCCCGGCGGGGTGCCCGGCACGATCCATGATGCGGTGCCTCTGGGCGCGCCGGTGGAGGGCGGCCCGGCCCGGCGGCCAGCGCCCGTGACCCTCCGGGGGCGTCATGTCGCCATCGTACCGTTCGACGCCGAGAAGCACGCCGCCTCGCTCTACGCCCTCTCCCACGGGCCGGAAAAAGAGGCGCTGTGGGCCTATCTCTCCGCCGCACCCTTTCCCGACGAGGCCGCCTTCGCGCGCTTTTACGCCGAGGCCGCCACCAAGGCCGACCCGCTGCTGTTCGCCATCGTCGAGGCCGCGTCCGGCCGCGCGGTGGGCCACGCCACCTACATGCGCATCGAGCCGGCACACCGGGTGATCGAGGTGGGCAACATCCTCCACACCCCCGCGCTCCAGCGCACCCCGGGGGCGACCGAGGCCATGTATCTCATGGCCCGCCATGCCTTCGAGGATCTCGGCTATCGCCGCTACGAGTGGAAGTGCAACGCCCTCAACGCCCCGTCCCGCCGGACGGCGGAGCGCCTCGGCTTCACCTACGAGGGGCTGTTCCGCCAGCACATGATCATCAAGGGGCTGAGCCGCGACACCGCCTGGTACGCCTTGCTCGACCATGAGTGGCCGAAGGCGAAAGCCGCCTTCGAGGCCTGGCTCGATCCCGCCAATTTCGACGCCGAAGGCCGCCAGACGCAGCGGCTGGAGGACATCCGCGCCGCATTGTGAGGCATCGCCTCACCCATCCAAAAGCTCAAGAGGAACGCCATGGCTGGACGACTTCAGGGTAAGACCGCGCTGGTGACGGCGGCGGGACAGGGCATCGGCCGGGCCATCGCCGAGGCCTTCGTGCGCGAGGGCGCGAGCGTGATCGCCACCGACCTCGACACCGCCAAGCTCGAAGGCTTTCCCGGCACCGCCCGCAAGCTCGACGTGCGCTCCAGCGAGGCCGTCGCCGCGCTGGCGAAGGAGATCGGCCCGGTGGACGTGCTGGTGAATGCCGCTGGCTACGTCCACCAGGGCAATATCTTCGACACTTCGGAGAAGGACTGGGACTTCTCCTTCGACCTCAATGTGAAGGCCATGCACCGCACCATCTCGGCCTTCCTGCCGGGCATGCTGGAGAAGGGCAAAGGCTCCATCGTCAACATCGCCTCGGCGGCGTCCTCCATCCGCGGCGTGCCGAACCGCTATGTCTACGGCGCCTCCAAGGCGGCGGTCATCGGCCTCACCAAGGCAGTGGCGGCGGACTTCATCCTGAAGGGCGTTCGCGCCAACGTCATCTGCCCCGGCACCATCCAGTCGCCCTCGCTGGACGAGCGCATCGCCGCCGTCTCGGCCCAGACCGGCCGCTCGCTGGACGACGTGCGGGCCGATTTCGTCGGCCGCCAGCCCATGGGCCGGCTCGGCACGCCGGAGGAGATCGCGGCGCTCGCGCTCTATCTCGCCTCCGACGAGAGCGCCTTCACCACCGGGCAGATCCACATCATCGACGGCGGCTGGGCGCTCTAGGGCGCCCGCCGGGACGGCCTTGCCACAGGATCATCGAAAGATCGCGCCTTCGGCTCGCATCGGGGCGCCTTAAGGGAAGAAACCTGACATGCATATTCTCGTCATCGGCGGCGCCGGCATGGTCGGCCGCAAGCTCATCGAACGCCTTGCCCGCGAGGGGCGCCTGGGCGGCAAGCCCATCACCCGCCTCACCGCCCATGACGTGGTGCCGCCCAAGCCGCCGCAGGCGCCCTTTCCCATCGACACCCGGGTGTCGGACCTCTCCGTGCCCGGCGAGGCGGCGGCCGTGGTGGCGGACAAGCCCGACGTGATCTTCCACCTCGCGGCCATCGTCTCCGGCGAGGCGGAGGCGGACTTTGACAAGGGCTACCGCATCAACCTCGATGGCACGCGCCACCTGTTCGATGCGGTGCGGCTTATGGAGGGCTACACGCCGCGCCTGGTCTTCACCTCGTCCATCGCGGTGTTCGGCGCGCCGTTCCCGGATGCCATCCCGGACGAGTTCTTCGCCACGCCCCTCACCTCCTACGGCGCCCAGAAGGCCATCGGCGAGCTGCTGCTGGCGGACTATACCCGGCGGGGCTTCTTCGACGGCATCGGCATCCGCCTGCCCACCATCTGCGTGCGCCCCGGCCTGCCCAACAAGGCCGCCTCCGGCTTCTTCTCCGGCATCATCCGCGAGCCCCTTGCCGGGCAGGACGCCATCCTGCCCGTGTCGGAAGAGGTGATGCACTGGCATGCCTCGCCCCGCTCGGCGGTGGGCTTCCTCATCCATGCCGCCACCCTCGACGGCGAAAAGGTCGGCCCGCGCCGCAACCTCACCATGCCGGGCCTCGCCGTGACCGTGGGCGAGCAGATCGAGGCGCTGCGCAAGGTGGCCGGCGACAAGGCGGTGGCCCGCATCAAGCGGGCGCCCGATCCGGTGATCGAGAAGATCGTCTCGGGCTGGCCGCGCAAGTTCGAGCCCCGCCGCGCCACCGAGCTGGGCTTCGTGGCGGAAAGCTCCTTCGAGGAGATCATCCGCATCCATATCGAGGACGAGCTGGGCGGCAAGATCGCGGACTGAGTCCCACTCCAGCGCCGCGCAGGTAAACAAAGGCCGATGAGCCTGGCTCATCGGCCTTTTGCATCAGGCGGTCGCACGGGCCACGGCCGCCGTTCAGGCGGCAGCGCGGGCCATGCGCAGGGCGATGCGCTCTTCCAGGCGGCCGATGGCGCCGTCGAGGTCGGGAAGCAGGGTGCGATAGGCGGCGCGCCGGGCGGCAAGGCTCTCGTCGCGCGCCACCTCGGGCAGTTGCCAGAATTCAAAGCGCAGGAGGCCGATGAAGGGCTGGCGCCGCAGGGCGCGCCACGCCTGCGCCCCGAGCGCCACCACCACGTCGAGCCGGGGCGCGCCGGACAGGCCGAACACCCCCGCGGGCTTGGCCGAGAGACCATCGGCGGGAACCCGCGCGGCCTGAAGGCAATCGATGAGCGCGGGGTCCACCGCGCCGGGCACCAGAGCGGCGGCGCTGAACGGGCGCAGCCCCCGGTGGCCGTGAAGGGCGATGGCTTCCGCCATCAGGCTCGTGCCCGCATTGTCCGGGCACACGAAGAGAACGGTGGGCCGTCCGGTCATCGGCATGGGTCTTTCTCTCGCCCCGAAAGATGGAGCCCGCGTCAGGATACGATCACGATGAAATATGAGCAGCACATGCGCTGGCGCGCGTTCGTCCCGCGAACCGATATCCACCTGGCTCGAAAACGCTGTGACGGCATCCCGCCCGCCGAATCGCACCCTACGCCACCCAGCCGACGCAGTTATGACAGGCCCGCCCCATTGGCGCAGACCTGCCGGGCGACGCGAATCATTTTGGCGTCCCTGCACGCGCCGGCGGCCGGGGAAAGGTCGCCACGCCCGCCCACCGGCGTCAAGGCACCCAGTCAACCCTTTGGCAGGCATGGTGAAAAATCGTCGTTAACCATTCCGCAAATCTATCCGGAGATGGATCGGTTGCTGGCGGGCGTCTTGATTCGACCGAAGGTTCTGCGCCGGCGCGTTGAATTCGGAGATTGAGTCATGGCCAAGAAGCTGGCGAAGAAGCCTGAAGTGACGAGCGACAAGGTGAGCAGCATCGCGGCGAAGGCGCTGAAGGATCCCTCCAGCCTGAGCCACGACGAGATCCTGGCGCTGGCCGGCTCCGCCCTCACCCAGGCCCCGGACAAGCCCAAGGCCGCCGCTCCGACTTCGGCCGCGAAGCCCGCGACCAAGGCCAAGCCGGCGCCGAAGGCCGCCGAGCCGGCCCCCGCCGCCAAGATCGAGACGAAGGCCCCGGCCAAGGCCGCCGCTAAGACCGCCGCCAAGCCTGCGGCCAAGGCACCTGCTAAGACCCCTGCCAAGGCCGCAGCACCGAAGACGGTTGCCCCCGCGAAGACCGTTGCCAAGAGCCCGGCGAAGACTGCCGCCAAGTCCGTCAAGGCACCCGCCCCGAAGATTGAGGCCGAGCCCGCCAAGATTGCGCCGGAGGCGAAGGCCAAGAGCACCGCCAAGGCCACCGCCGAGGCCAAGACGCCCGCCAAGGTGGCTCCTAAGGCTGCGGCTCCGAAGCCCGCAGCAAAGGCTGAGGCCAAGGTCGTCGCCAAGCCCGCCAAGCCGGCTGCAAAGGCTCCGGCCGCAAAAGCTCCCGCCAAGGCTCCGGTGGCGAAAGCCGTGAAGGCCGAGGTGAAGAAGTCCGAAGTGGCGAAGGCCCCGGCCGCAAAGGTTGCCGCGAAAGCCGCCACCAAGCCCGGCAAGGCTCGCAAGCCGGCCTGACCGGCACGCCGGACGGCTTCAAGAGCGTCACGGTCTCATGAAATGGAAACGCCGCCGCCCCGACCTTGGTCCGGGCGGCGGCGCTGTTTTCAGGTCAGGCCGCGTTACTGCTGCGCAAGCGCACCGGCACGGCCGACGTTGTAGATCTGCACCCGGCGGTTGATGGCGGCGTCGGGATGCTTGGGATCCTGAAGCGCCTCCTCGCCGAGGCCCACGGACTGGAGCCGGCGCGGGTCCACCCGGAAGGTGGTGGAGAGCGCCTCGACCACCGCGTCCGAGCGCTCCTGGCTGAGCTTCATGTTGAGCTCGCGGGTACCGGTGGCATCGGTGTTGCCGACCACCAGGAACTTGTAGCCGAGCAGCACCGGATTATGCATGGCATCCGCGATGGAGCCGAGGGTGCGGTAGGATTCCGGCTTGATCATCGCGGAGTTGAGGTCGAACACGATCTCCACGTTGATCTGGGCCAGCTGGTCGAGCTGGGCCGCCAGCGGCGGGCGGCTTTCCGGCGGGCCGGTATACTTCATGTGCGCCTGGGCGAGGCCGCGCAGGGCCTCGGCCGACACCTGCGGCACGTCATCCACGGAGGTTTGCAGCCCCTGGACGATCTCGGCGTTGGGGGTGAACACCTGGGCCGCGGCAGGCTGCACGCCCACCAGCGCGGGAACCACGGCGGTGCCGGCAAGGAGCAGGGCCGCGCCGAGGCGCGTCCGGGCGAAAGGGACCACCGCGCCAAGGCGGACGTTGGCGAAACGGAACAGGGTCATGCTCAGCCCTCCCTTCACTGGCCGTAGCCGGCATTGACGAGCGAGGCCGTGCAGGTGGCGCTCACCACCTTGGACGCCTCCAGCAGGCACGAGACGATGTTGCCGTCGCCGGGCACGAGGCCGGGGCAGAACTGGGCGGCGTCGCGGTCACAGGCCTTGTAGACCTGCTTCTGAGCCGCGGCCCGCGCCTCGGTCATCTCACGGATGGAGGCATGGTTGGCGGCGCAGGCCGACGTCAGCTGCGCGGCGTTCTGGGCCAGGCAATTGCCGACGGCATTGTTGCCAAGGTTGAGGCCGCGGCAGTGCTTCATGATATCCCCGCCGCAATGCTGCGCGAGGAGGCCGGCCGCCTGCGCGTAGCTGACGGTCTGGGCCTTGGCCGGTCCCACGGCAAGCTGCCCCCCGGCAAGCGCCAGCACGGCGGCCAGAGCTAGTCCCGCAAATCTCATACGATGTCCCCCCAGCGGCCCGATGGTTCGGGCACGCGGGCATTGACCATTGCCGATCGGCCGGGGTCAACCTGCGACATCACCTGAGTGGCGCGGACGGTATCGAGGAGCCGTAACCTATTGCCTCATGAGGCCCTGTCGTAAGTTCCGGACTCGATTTCGTCGCCGGCGGCGCCCACCACGCCGAGCGGATCGGCGGCCAGCTCAAGGTCGGTGGCCTCGACGGGAGCGGCCCCGACTGCGACGGCCGGCTCGCGGCGCGGAGCCAGCAACACGTGGGCGCCGGCGGCGGTGACGGCGAGGGCCGGCAGCAGCGTCATCATGGCGACCAGCGGCGAGGGAAACAGCACCGCGAAGGAAGTGCCGAGGAAGCCGCTGCCGATCTGGAGAAAGCCCATCAGCGCCGAGGCCGCCCCGGCGATGGGCGCGAACCCGGCGAGGCCGGCGGTGGTGCAGCCCGGCAGCAGCAAAGCGACGCCGCAGGCCCAAAACGAGATCGGCAGCATGACGCTGGCGACGCTCAACGGCAGCACGAACGGGCCCAGCCCCAGCCCCACCGCCCCGGTGAGCACCAGCAACAGGCCGGGCAGAATCAGGGCGTGGGCGCTGTAGCGCTTCAGCAGCGGCCGGGCGATGAGGGTGCCGGACATGAAGGCACCGGTCTGCAACAGCATGGCGAGGCCGAAGCCGGTGGGCGAGAGCCCCACACGCTGGATGAGAATGAAGGGCAGCAGCGCCGAGAGGGTATAGATGCCGCCAAGGCTGAGGCCGGCGGTGAGCGCCGCGCGCATGAACACACGGTCGGTGAGGAGCCGGCGATAGCTCGTCGTCACTCCGCGGGGGGAAGCCAGCCCGCGGTCCGGCGAGCGGTTGGTCTCCGGCACCCGAAGGGCGAGGACCGCCACCAGCAGGAGGCCATAGGCCGCCATGGCGATGAAGATCACATGCCAGCCCGCCGTGCCGAGAATGAACCCGCCCAGAGTGGGCGAAACCGCCGGGCCGATGGCCAGCATGGTGCCGATGAGGTTCATCACCCGCGCCGACGCCTGGCCGGTATATTGGTCGCGCACCAGCGCGCGGGACAGGGCGATGCCGGCAGCACAGCCGATGCCCTGCAGGGCGCGGCCTGCAATGAGCCAGCCGATGGTGGGCGCCAGCATGGCGACGACGCTGCCAGCGAGATAGATGCCGAAGAAGCCCAAAGCCACCGGGCGCCGCCCGTAGCCGTCCGAGAGCGGGCCGCAGACCAGCTGGGAAAAGGCGAAGCCCATGAAGAACACGGTGAGGGTGAGCTTCACCGTGGCGATGCTGGTGCCGAAGGCCTCGACCAGCGTCGGTAGCGCCGGCGTATACATGGCAAGGCTGATGGGGCCGAGCATCACCATGAGCGCGCCGATGACGGACACTTCCCGCTCGCTCATGAGCGGCGCGGCCGAAACCCCGACGGCCGGCGCAGGGGCGGTTCTGTGCGGGACGGCGCTCATTTCTCGTCCCTCAAGCGATGCTCCCGCGCGAGGTTGTCGCGCAGCCGCAGCAGCAGGTCCCGCAGCAGAGCCTGCTCGGCGTCCGTGAAGCCGCAGGTGGCCTCACCTCGCGCGGTGGCCGCCGCAGAGAGCACCCCGGCAAGGTAGGGCGTCGCCTCGGGCGTGAGCGCCACGATCTTGGCGCGGCGGTCCTTCGGGTCGGTTTCGCGGGTGACGAGGCCGGCGGCCTCCAGCCGGTCGAGGAAGCCCACCAGGGTCATGGGCTCCACATTCATCTTCTCGGCCAGCGCCGATTGCCTGAGGCCTGGATGGAAATCCACATAGGCCAGCGTGCGCGCCTCCCCGGCGGTGAGGCCAAGGCCGGCGCCCTCGAAGGCCCGGTCGATCCGCGCACGATAAAGCCGCGCCGCATCCACGAGGACGAAGCCAAGGGGCGGTTCGCTCGGCGCGGGGCGCGGGGCGGCGACGGGAGTGGGAGACGGAGCAGCCATGATAAGGTGACAATATAGTCAGTAAACCTTACTATCAAGGGAGAGATGCCCGCCTGCGGGATGAAATCGGGATGAGGGGCCGGTTCGCTCACCTGTCTCCGCCCCCGTGCCGGCGAAAGACGCGATCCGCAGCTTTTGACGTGTCGCTGCGACATTCCCGGTCTAGACCGAAGCGGACCGTTTCCATCCGCACGCGACGCGGGCACTGTGCGTCGTCACGCCCAAGGAGATCCCATGCCCTGGTCCCTCACCATCGGCCGGCTCGGCGAGACCGCGATCCGCATCCACGTCACCTTCCTGTTGTTCCTGGTGTGGATCTGGGCCGCCTATTATCGCTCCGGCGGGTCTTCGGCGGCGTGGGAAGGCGTGCTGTTCGTGGCGCTGCTGTTCGCCTGCGTGCTGCTGCACGAGCTGGGGCACGTTTTTGCTGCCCGCCGCTACGGGGTGAAGACCCCGGACATCACCCTGTGGCCGTTCGGCGGCATCGCCAATCTGGAGCGGATCCCGGAGAAGCCGTCGCAGGAGCTGGTGGTGGCCATCGCCGGGCCGCTGGTGAATGTGGTGATCGCGCTGGTGCTGCTGGTGATCCTGAGCGCCACCCTCGGCGGCACCGACCTGACGGCGGACAACCTCGCCAAGATCGAGGATCCGCGCACCTCGATCCTGGTGAAGCTGGCCGGCGCCAACATCTTCCTGGTGGTGTTCAACCTCATCCCGGCCTTTCCCATGGACGGGGGACGGGTGTTGCGGGCGCTGCTGGCCATGAGGATGGGTTATTCCAAGGCCACCGCCACCGCCGCCTCCATCGGCCAGGGCCTTGCCATCGGCATGGGCCTTCTGGGCATCTTCACCAATCCCATGCTGATGATCATCGGTGTGTTCGTGTTCCTCGCCGCATCGGGCGAGGCCGGTCAGGTGCAGCTGAAGGAAGCCTCGCGCGGCCTGTTGGTGGCGGACGCCATGATCACCCATTTCGAAACGCTGGGTCCACAATCCACCGTGGACGATGCCGCCGACGCCCTCATCCGCTCCACCCAGAAGGAATTCCCGGTGGTGGACGGCGCCGGCCACCTGCGCGGCGTGCTCACCCGCGACGCCATGATCCGCGCCATGAAGGACCAGGGGCCGCAGACCGCCGTGATCGAGGTGATGCAGGCCGACATTCCGGTGGTGGAGGCCCGCTCGAAGCTCGATGCGGCGCTCAAGCTCATCACCTCCGCCCAGGCCCCAGCCGTGGGCGTGGTGGACGGCTCCGGAAAGCTGGTGGGCCTGCTGACACCGGAGAATGTGGGCGAGCTGATGATGCTGCACGCCGCCCGCCCCGAGCGCGGGGCGCATCCAACGCAGCGACCTTGAAACAACTCTGATTTGCGCCCCGCAACGATCGCTGCGGCCTCACTGTGTTGTCGACAGGAGAGATGGCGCTCTGGCCGCCCAAAGGTGATTCAGTCGCGATCCAAGCTGGAAAGCAAAATTATGAAAGCCGTGACGATTGCGAAGCGCTTGAACGAAATCTTTATTGTCTTGGCGTTGCTCAGCGATGGCGCGAACGCGCAGTCTCAAAAACCCCAGCCGGACGGCAGCGCCCAAGCTGTCGGCCTGTTTGCTCAGGCCTGCCTCCAGTTCGCGGGAAACCCGGCTGCTGTGCGCCACTTCCTCAACGCAAAGCAGGTTCCTGCCCTGAGCGCGGACGCAACTCGGATCTTCCTGAAAGACCATATAGGAGTGGGGTTTGACGCCTCGAACCGAGTGACGCGCATGGCGCTGATCTCGGAAGACAACAGCGTCTGCAGCGTGTTCGCAGAAAGCGTGGACACGACGGCGGTCAATCCCCTGCTTCAGACGGTCACCAGAAAGGCCGGCCTCCAGCTCAATGCCACCGATGAGCGCGAGAGGGGTGGGCTGACCAGCCGCTTCTACAAGGTCGCGATAGCAGGGCGTCCATACAATATTGTCGTGAGCACCGGGAACGACGAGGGCCGGGCTTTCCATGCGGCGCTTACACTTGCGCCCGAGCCATAGTCTCAACCGGCCGCCCGGAACAATCGAGGGTGAGATCACGGCGCGGGCGGGCCTGATCCACGCGGCGAGAGGCCGGTCCGCCGCTATAGAGTGCGCTGGCGGGTGATCCCACCGAGGCCCCCGCGCATGACACCGCAAAAAGGGGACGGCATCGGACACCGTCCCTCTTCATTCTGCCGGATTGGCAACTTCGACAGCCGACCTCACGCCCCCACGGCTTCCGCCTCCGGGGCCTCGACCTGGCGGACCTTGTCCATGACCGCCTTCTGCACCTTCTCGAAGGCGCGCACCTCGATCTGGCGCACCCGCTCGCGGGAGACGCCGAACTCGGAGGCGAGGTCCTCCAGGGTCATGGGATCCTCGGAGAGGCGGCGGGCCTCGAAAATGCGGCGCTCGCGGTCATTCAGCACCGACAGAGCGCCCGACAACGCGGCGCGGCGATTGTCCAGCTCCTCGCTCTCGGCGAGTTGCTCCTCCTGGTCGAGGCGCTCGTCCACCAGCCAGTCCTGCCACTCCCCGCCCTCGGAATCCTCCCGGATGGGGGAGTTCAGGGAGGCATCGCCGGACAGGCGGCGGTTCATGTCCACCACGTCCTGCTCGGTGACGCCGAGCTTGGTGGCGATCTGCTTGACGTGCTCGGGCTTGAGGTCGCCGTCCTCCAGCGCCGAGATCTGGCTCTTGGCCTTGCGCAGGTTGAAGAACAGCTTCTTCTGCGCCGCCGTGGTGCCCATCTTCACGAGGCTCCAAGAGCGCAGGATATATTCCTGGATGGAGGCGCGGATCCACCACATGGCATAGGTGGCGAGGCGGAAGCCCTTCTCGGGCTCGAACCGCTTCACCGCCTGCATGAGGCCCACGTTGCCCTCGGAAATCACCTCGGAGATGGGCAGCCCATAACCGCGGTAGCCCATGGCGATCTTCGCCACGAGGCGCAGGTGGCTCGTCACCAGCCTGTGCGCGGCATCGCGGTCCCCGTGCTCGCGCCAGCTCTTGGCGAGCATATATTCCTCCTGCGGCTCCAGCATGGGAAACCGCCGGATCTCTTCAAGATACCGGGAGAGCCCGCCTTCGGCGGACGGAATGGACATGGACTTCGGCTGGGCCATGACGAGGCCTCCTTCTCCCGCGGCCCCCGTCCGGGCGACCGCCTCAGCGGCCGCATGACGCCGACCGCGACGCATCATGATATAGATACGAGCGGAATGCGGATAGGTTTCATCCTCTCACGTCGATGAGAGAGAAATTTACGCGGATGCACACCCGCCCAGCACCTCGGCGAGGGCGGCAAGGTCTTCCGGCAGCTGGCTTTCGAAGGACAACGTCTCCCCCGTCACCGGATGGGCGAAGCCGAGCCGGGCCGCATGCAGCGCCTGCCGGCCGAGACGCGCGAGGTGTTCGCGGGCGTCCTCGGGCAGCAGCGTCTCCTTGGTGCGGAAGCCCTGGCCATAGACCTCGTCCCCCAGCAGCGGATGGCCCACATGGGCCATGTGGACGCGGATCTGGTGGGTGCGGCCGGTCTCCAGCCGGCATTCGATGAGGCTGGCCACCCCCTCCTCCATCTTCACCTCGCCCTTCACCTGCCCCTTGTTGCGCAGATGGGTGCGGCCGTGGCCGACAAAGGCCTCCTGCACCTCCCAATGGGTGATGGCGTTCCGTCCGGAGAGGCGCACCGCCATCTTCTGGCGATGGCTGGGATGCCGGTCGATGGGCGCGTCCACGCTGCCGTGCGCCTCCGGCACCCCCCAGACGAAGGCGAGATAGGCCCGCTCCAGCGGCCCGGTGCGGCCATGGTCGGCGAACTGGGCGGCGAGGCCCTTGTGGGCCAGGTCGGACTTCGCAACCACCAGCAGGCCGGAGGTATCCTTGTCTATGCGATGGACGATGCCCGGCCGGCGCACCCCGCCGATACCGGAGAGACTGTCGCCGCAATGGTACAGGAGTGCATTCACCAGAGTGCCGGAGGCATGGCCCGGCGCCGGATGCACCACCAGCCCGGCCGGCTTGTCGATGACCACGAGGTGGGCATCCTCGAACACGATGGTGAGCGGCAGGTTCTCCGCCACCGGCTCGGCTGCCTCCGGGGGCGGCAGGAACAGGGTATAGACATCTGCGGCATTGACCCGGCCCGCCGCGTCCCCTACCACACGCCCGCTGACGGAGACCCGGCCTTCCGTTACGAGACGCTGGATGCGGGTGCGGCTGAGTTCAGGCGCCTCAAGCGCCAACCGGCGCGCCAGGACACGGTCCAGCCGCTCGCCGGCGTCTTCCGCCGCGATCTGGACCGTGAGGGTGAAGCCCTCGTCCAGGTCCTCTAGGCCGGTTTCGGCCTGGTTCATCTCGGCCTGGTTCACCTGGGCCTGGGTCATGGTCGCGTCCATTCTCGATCCGTCAGGAGCCACGGCCCCTTCATGTTTCATCGCCCGTCCCCCACCGAGACCCCGGAAGAGGCGCTGACCCCGGAGCAGGAGCGCATCATCCAGCGGTTTCGCCGCTTCTCCAGCCTGTCCATGCTGGTCATGGTGCTGGGGGTGGCCGCGGTCTTCGGCGTCATCGGCTATCGCATGATACGGGCAAAGCCCATCGCGACCGGCGAAATCACCGCGCTGCTGCCCAAGGGCGCGAAGATCACCGCCACCGCCGTGTCCGGCGACGTGGTGGTGCTGACCCTCGACGTGGGCGGCGCCGTCGAAATCCGCACCTTCGACGCCCGCACCCTCGCCCCCGCCGGCCGCCTGAGGTTCGCCGAGGAGCCGTGAGCGGACGCTGGGGCGCTTCACGTGCACCAGTTCATCAATTTTGTGGCGGCAACAGGTCCGCGCGCGCCTTCGGCATCCTCGGGCGAAGGCGAAAGCGGTTTCAGCCCGGGCTTTTTCCGCCGGCCGATGCGCGGCGCCCTTCGTCCGGCTGCTCGCCCTATTGCAGCGAGCCTTCGCCGTCGCCCGGCATACGAGCCAGCATCATCTGGGTGATGGCCACCAGCATGTCAGCACGGGCCTTCAGATTCTCCGCCTCCAGCAGCGCCTGCTTTTCCAGCGCGCCATAGGGCGACATCACCGACAGGGCGTTCACCAGCGTCTCGGTGCCGGCCTCGCGGATGCCGTCCCAGTCCGCCTCCAGCTTGTTGGCTTCCAGAAACGCCGCCAGCGCAGCCAGCAGCGCGTCACGGTCCACCGCCGCCTCGCCGGCCTCCGCCTCGAAATCATGGGCGAACGGCGTGGCATCCACCTTGAACTGGCGGTAGGGCGTGGTGGTATCCAGTTCTTCCACAATGCAGAAGCGGCAGATGCCGGTGAGCGTGATGAGGTAGCGCCCGTCCCCGGTCTCGCTGAACTGGGTGAGGCGGCCGAGGCAGCCCACCTTATACACGCCCGGCCCGCGCGCCGAGACCGGCGCCTGCTCGTCGGGCTGCACCATGCCGATGAGACGCGCGCCGCCGAGCGCATCGTCCACCATGGCGAGATAGCGCGGCTCGAAGATGTTGAGCGGCAGGTCGGCCCGCGGCAGCAGCAGCGCGCCGGTGAGCGGAAAAACCGGGATCACCGGCGGAATTTCCGTCGGCGACAGATAGGTGCGATTGGCAGCCAAGACGAAAAATCCTTAAAAACAACGCCCTTCAGGCGAACATGATCGCCGACAATTTCTTACGGCCTGAAAGGGTGAGCGGATCGGTGGGGCCCCACGCCTCGAACAGCTGCACCAGCTGCTTGCGGGCCGCATCCTCATTCCACGCGCGGTCGCGCTTCACGATATCGAGGAGATGGATCAGCGCCTGCTCGCGCCGGCCCTTGCCGTTGAGCGCCAGGGCGAGGTCGAAGCGGGCCTGGTGATCTGCGGGGTCGAGGTCCAGCCGGGCTTCCAACGTCGCGAGATCGCCGAGGGCGGCGGCCTGCTCGGCCACGTCCAGCGCGGCGCGGGCGGCATTCACCAGCGCGTCGTTCTGCTTGTCGGCCGGCACCATGGCAAGCGTCGCCTTGGCCTGCTCCAGCGCGCCGGCGGCCACCTGGGTCCGCACCAGGCCGGTGAGGGCCTTGAGATTGTCCGGCTCCTCGCCCAGCACGCCGACGAAGATCTCGGCGGCGGCGGTCAGGTCGCCCTGGGCCAGCGCCGCGTCGGCGGCGGCCAGCGCTTCCTCAAGGCCATCGTCGGAGGGGCCGATGAGGCGATCGATGAAGGCCTTCACCTGGCCTTCGGGCAGCGCGCCCTGGAAGCCGTCCACCGGCTGGCCGTTCACGAAGGCATAGACCGTGGGCACCGACTGGATGCCGAGCTTGCCGGGGATGACCGGGTGATCGTCGATGTTGAGCTTGGCGAGACGCACCTTGCCCTTGGCGGCCTTCACCACCTTCTCGATCACCGGGGTCAGGGTCTTGCACGGACCGCACCACGGCGCCCAGAAGTCCACCAGCACCGGGCGGCGCTTGGATTCCTCCATCACCTCGGCCATGAAGGTCTGGGTGGTGGTGTCGATGATGTCGCCGCCGGCCGCCCCGTTGCCGGCGCCCGTGCTCGCGCCTGCTCCCGCGCCCGTTCCCGCCGCGCCCTTGGCGCCCGCCTGGTTCAACAGCATGTGTCGCAATCCCCGAAATCGTCAGCCCGCCCGGCGCGGCCGGGGCGGACAGCCCATAGATGGGCGTTCGCCGCGCGCTTGCAATCGGCGTTAGACCCGAGTTCTAGCGCTTTCGGGCCGGCAAGTTAAGGCGGGCCACCGGTACAACCGTGCATCGTGCGCCGCCTCGCGCACAAGCCGACCCGCCCGCGCCCCTCTGTGGATCGTTGCGCTGCCGAGGCTTGCGCGGTTCCCCAAGGGGGGGCACGCTGATTTGACCAAACCCTCCAAAGGCTGGCACACCCCGCGCTGATGACCCTTTCCCCCCCTTCGCCCCTCCGGACGCGCGCGACCGCATGAAGTTCGACCGCCTGCGGCTCGTGGGCTTCAAGACCTTCGTCGAGCCGACCGATCTCCTGATCGAGCCCGGCCTCACCGGCGTCGTGGGGCCGAACGGGTGCGGCAAGTCCAACCTTGTCGAGGCACTGCGCTGGGTGATGGGCGAAAGCTCCTACAAGGCCATGCGCGCCAACGACATGGAGGATGTGATCTTCTCCGGTACCACGGGGCGGCCGGCGCGCAATTCGGCCGAGGTGGTGCTCAGCCTCGACAATTCCGACCGCACCGCCCCCGCCGCCTTCAACGAATGGGACCAGCTGGAGATCGTCCGCCGCATCGAGCGCGGGGCGGGATCGAGCTACCGCATCAACGGCAAGGACGTGCGCGCCCGCGATGTGCAGCTCATCTTCGCCGACGCCTCCACCGGCGCCCGCTCCCCGGCCCTGGTGCGGCAGGGGCAGATCGGCGAGATCGTCGGCGCCAAGCCCAATGCCCGCCGCCGCATCCTGGAGGAAGCCGCCGGCGTGGCGGGCCTCCACGCCCGCCGCCACGAGGCCGAGACCCGCCTGAAGGCCGCCGAGCAGAACCTGCTGCGGCTGGAAGATGTCATCACCCAGCTCGGCGGGCAGGTGGAGAGCCTGCGCCGCCAGTCCCGCCAGACCGTGCGCTACAAGGCTTTGGCGGCCGAGATCCGCCAGTGCGAGGCCACCCTGCTGTGGCTGCGCTGGGGCGAGGTCACCCGCGCGCTCACCGAGGCCGAGCACGCGGTGGAAGCCACCCATCGCGACGGCGCCGAGCACACCCGCATGCAGGCAGAAGCGGCGCGCTTGCAGGCGCTGGCCGCCCACGCCCTCCCGGCCTTGCGGCAGAAGGAGGCGGAGGCCGCCGCCGCACTCCAGCGCCTCACCCATGCCCGTTCGGAGCTGGATGCCGAGGAGGCCCGGCTGTCCGCCCGCAAGGACGAGCTGGAGCGCCGCCTGATCCAGCTCGCCCAGGATACCGAGCGCGAGCGGGCCCTGTCCGCCGACGCCGAGGGCGTGCTGGAGCGCCTCGCCACCGAGGCCGAGACCCTGCGCTTCGAGCAGGAAGAAGCGGCAGAGCTGGAGGCCATCGCCGCCGACCGGCTGGAGGAGGCGGCCGCGCACCTCGAAGACGCCGAGCGGGCGCTGGAGGAGAAGACCGCGCATTTCGCCGATTTGGGCGCGCGGCGCTCCAGCCTGGAACAGGCGGTGCGCGAGATCCGCGACCGGCTGGTGCGCAACGCCGCCGAGCGCGCCTCGGTGGAGGCGGAAGAGTCCCGCCTCAAGCAGCAGGCCGGCACCGAGGCGCTGGAAGGCATCCGCATGGAGGCGGAAGCCGCCCGCGACGCCCTCGCCGAGGCAGAGGAATCCAGCATCGAGGCCGAAGCCGCCCATCAGGCCGCCCGGCGCGCCATGGAGGAGCTGCGTCCGGCCCTGTCGGAGGCGCAATCCCGCTTCGGCCGCCTCGACGCCGAGGCGCGCACCCTCGCCAAGCTGCTGCAATCCACCGATCATCGCTTCCCGCCGGTGGCCGACCTCGTCTCCGTCGCCAAGGGCTATGAGACCGCCTTGGGCGCGGCGCTGGGGGACGACCTCGACCTGCCGGTGGATGCCGCCGCCCCGGCCCGCTGGGCCGGTGCCCTCTCCGATCCCGCCGACCCGGCCCTGCCTGACGGTGCCGAGCCCTTGTCCCGCTTCGTTTCCGGCGCCCCGGCGCTCAATCGCCGGCTGGCGCAGGTGGGCATCGTGCCGCGCGCAATGGGGGCGGGGCTGGTGGCGCGGCTCAAGGCCGGGCAGCGGCTGGTGTCGGTGGAAGGCGACCTGTGGCGTTGGGACGGGGTGGTCGCGGCGGCGGATGCCCCCACCGCCGCCGCCCGCCGCCTTGCCGAGCGCAACCGCCTCAAGGACATCGAGGCCGAGGTGGCGGTGGCCGAGGCCCATCTGGAGGAGATCCGCGCCGCCCTCGCCGACCGCGACAGCGCGCTGCGCCTTGCGGCGGAGGCCGAAACCACATCCCGCGAGGCCCGCCGCGCCGCCCAGCGCGCCGCCGAGGCGAGCCGCAGCGCGCTGGAGGCGGCCGAGCGCCGCGCCGCCCAGCATCTCGCCCGCCTCTCGGCGCTGGCCGAGGCGCGCACCCGCCTCGCCTCGGTGCGCGAGGAGGGCGAGGCGCGCATGGAGGAGGCGCAGGGCGAGCTTCTCGCCCTCGACACCCCGCAGATCCTGGAAGCGGAGATGGCCCGCGCCCGCGCCGAGACCGCCGAGCGCCGCGCCGCCGTGTCGGAAGCCCGCGCCCGGCTGGACGCGGTGCGCCGGGACAATACCCAGCGCCAGCGCCGGCTGGAGGCCATCATCGGCGAGGAACGCTCGTGGCGGCAGCGCGCCGGCGGGGCCGGCGACCGGCTCGCTGCCGTCGCCGCCCGCGAGGCCGAGGCGCGGGCCGAACTGGAGACGCTGGAGGACGCCCCGTCCGAATTCATCCGGCGCCGGCGGGCCCTCATGAATGCGCTGGAGGCGGCGGAAGCGGCCCGCCGCGACGCCGCCGATCGCCTGGCCGAGGGCGAGGCGGCCCTTGCCGCCGCCGACCGCGCCGCCCGTGATGCGCTGGAGGCCATGTCCGGCTCGCGGGCCGAGGCGGCGCGCGCCGACGCCCGGCTGGAAGCCGCCCGCCAGCGCCGCGACGACCTGCTGCGCGAAATCTCCGACATTCTGGAAGGCCCGCCGGAACTGGCCCGCGAGCAGGCCGGCATCGACCCCGACGCGCCGCCCCCGAACGTCGCCGCCATCGAGGCAACGCTGGAGCGGGCCAAGCGCGACCGCGAGCGCCTCGGCGCCGTGAATTTGCGCGCCGACGTGGAACTGGAAGAGACCGAGAGCCAGCACATCAAGCTGGTGGGTGAGCGCGACGACCTGTTGGAGGCCATCAAGCGGCTGCGCGGCGCCATCCTGAGCCTCAACCGCGAGGCCCGCGAACGGCTTCAGGCCTCCTTCGTGGTGGTGGACGGCCATTTCAAGAAGCTGTTCGACACCCTGTTCGGCGGCGGCGAAGCTCAATTGGTGCTCACCGAGGCCGACGACCCGCTGGAAGCCGGCCTCGACATCATCGCCAAGCCGCCGGGCAAGAAGCCGCAGACCCTGTCGCTGCTGTCGGGCGGCGAGCAGGCGCTCACCGCCATGGCGCTCATCTTCGCGGTGTTCCTGACCAATCCCGCACCCATCTGCGTGCTGGACGAGGTGGACGCGCCCCTCGACGACGCCAATGTGGAGCGCTTCTGCACCCTGCTGGAGGAGATGACGAAGCTCACCGACACGCGCTTCCTCACCATCACCCACAACCCCATCACCATGGCCCACCAGAACCGCCTGTTCGGCGTGACCATGGCGGAACGGGGCATCTCGCGCCTCGTCTCGGTGGACCTGCAGCGCGCCGAGCGGCTGCTGGAAGCAGTCTGATGCTGCCCCATCCGGGCACCGGCGCGACCGTGGCGGGAGCGAACGCTGGGGCGCCCAAACGGAATGCGGCGGGCGATCATGGCGAAGCACGATGTCGCAGCCACAATTTTTTCTTTTCGTTTCAATTGTTTAATATAGGGGCCGCGCGCCTTGACACCCAATTTTGACGCAACTATGGTGCGCCGCGGTTTCAAGGGGGAGGGCCGCACGCCCTTCACCGAAGCCGGGGTTTTGCGCCATGTCGGGACCTGACGACGCCTCCCACGGGGGGACCAAAGGACCCGGCGGGGCGGACGACTCCCGGCCCAGCGACACCGAGCTTTCCGCAAGGCTCGAGCAGCTCAACACATCGTTGGGCCAGGTTCGCTCGAAGACCGAGGTCCCCGAACCGAAAGGCCGGGACACCTCGTCCTCCTCGGGCGCCGCGCTTGCCTTCCGGCTGGGTGCGGAATTCGTGTCGGGCGTTCTGGTGGGCTCGCTCATCGGTTACGGCATCGACCGTTTCTTCTCGATCGCGCCCTGGGGCATGATCGTGTTCACGCTGTTCGGCTTCGCCGCCGGTGTGACCAATATGCTGCGGGCCTCCGGCGAAGGCCGGAACCGTGGCAAGACCGGGACCTGACGGGCGCCAGATCCTTCAAGGATTTCAAGGCGCGGCGGCTCCGGGCGAGATATTCGCGGCGAAATGCCGCCTTTTGTTTGCGGCCGGATCCGTTCATGCGGCCGTGCCGGTTGGACACTTTGGCGACCGTTCCGGTCGTCTCGTCGATTAGGCCGTCGCGGCTTATGGCCGTGATCTTTGGTTCCTGCGGCTTGGCCGCATTGGCAGGGGGCGCGTTCGGATGACCGTCGATCCGATCCACCAGTTCGAGATCAAGCGCTACGTGGACCTGCTGAATTTCGGCGGCGTGCAGTTCTCCTTCACGAACGCCGCGCTGTTCATGTTCGGCATCGTAGCTATCATCTTCTTCTTCCTCACCTTCGCCACGCGCGGCCGCACCCTGGTGCCGGGCCGGGCCCAGTCGGCGGCGGAGATGAGCTACGAATTCATCGCCAAGATGGTGCGCGATTCGGCCGGCTCGGAAGGCATGGTGTTCTTCCCGCTGGTGTTCTCGCTCTTCACCTTCGTGCTGGTGTCGAACGTGGTGGGGCTCATTCCCTACACCTTCACCGTCACCGCCCATCTGATCGTCACCGCCGCCATGGCGCTGCTGGTGATCGGCACGGTCATCGTCTACGGCTTCGTGCGCCACGGCACCCACTTCCTGCACCTGTTCGTGCCGTCGGGCGTGCCGGCCTTCCTGCTGCCGTTCCTGGTGGTGATCGAGGTGGTGTCCTTCCTCTCGCGTCCCATCAGCCTGTCGCTGCGTCTGTTCGCCAACATGCTGGCGGGCCATATCGCCCTGAAGGTGTTCGCCTTCTTCGTGGTGGGTCTCGCTTCGGCCGGCGTGGTCGGCTGGTTCGGCGCCACCCTGCCCTTCTTCATGATCGTGGCGCTCTACGCCCTCGAACTTCTGGTCGCGATGCTGCAGGCCTACGTGTTCGCGGTGCTCACCTCGATCTACCTCAACGACGCGATCCATCCCGGTCACTGACCGGGCGGCGCATCGCAAATCCCCAAATCCAAAGCGTTCTCAAGGAGCAGTCCCATGGATCCCGCAGCTGGAAAGTTCATCGGTGCCGGTCTCGCCTGCCTCGGTATGGGTCTCGCCGCCGTCGGCGTCGGTAACATCTTCGGCAACTTCCTCTCCGGCGCCCTGCGCAACCCGTCGGCGGCCGACGGCCAGTTCGCCCGCGCCTTCATCGGCGCGGCGCTCGCGGAAGGTCTCGGCATCTTCGCGCTCGTCGTCGCCCTCGTCCTCCTGTTCGTGGCCTGATCGCCCGGACGAACGAGGTTCCCGGGCGATCAGCGCCCGGGTGCTGTGATTGCAAGGTCAGGTGCGAAGGCGGGCAAGCCATGATGAAGTCGTGGAAAATGACTGTCGCGCTGGCGATGACGGGTGCGGCCCTCTGGGGCGCCCCCCTCTTTGCGGCGAGCGACCACCCTACCGCTCCGGCGGCCGTGGTCGCGCAGGCGGCCCCGCCGGCCGGAACCGCAGGCCAGGGCACCCATGAGGCGGCTTCGGCGGCTCATGGCGCTGCAGCGGCTCACGGCGCTGCGGAAGAAGGGCATGGCAAGAAGAGCCATTTCCCGCCCTTCGACGCCACCACCTTCGCCTCCCAGCTGCTCTGGCTCGTCCTGAGCTTCGGCCTCCTCTACCTCCTGATGAGCCGCGTGGCCCTGCCGCGCATCGGCCGCATCCTGGAGGAGCGCCACGACCGCATCGCCGACGACCTCGAGGAAGCGGCGAAGCACAAGGCCGAGAGCGAGGCCGCGCAGGCCTCCTACGAGAAGGCCCTCGCCGAGGCGCGCGCCAAGGCCAATGCCATCGCCGGCGAAACCCGCAACCGGCTCGCCGCCGATTCCGAAGCCAACCGCAAGTCGCTCGAAGCCGGCCTCGCCGTCAAGCTGGCGACTGCCGAGCAGAGCATCGCCTCCACCAAGACCGAGGCCCTCACCCATGTGCGGGGCATCGCGGTGGACGCAACCCACGCCATCGTCTCGACCCTCATCGGCTCCAGCCCGGCGCAGTCCGATGTGGAAAAGGCCGTGGACGTGGCGCTCGTCAAGAAGGACGCGGCCTGATCGGGCCGCACCCCGGCCGCGCCTCCCATCGCGCGGCCGTCTGAATTTTCCGCCGCGGCCTTCGCGGCTCCGATGGACCAGCACGTAAGGGGCATTGCCCCGCAGATGCGGCCGTGTGGCCGCCGACGGATCTGAGGACCCTGCGATGAACGAGATGAGTCTGGCCGAGCTTTGGGTCGCCGTCGCCTTTCTGCTCTTCGTCGGCATCCTGATTTATGTGGGCGCCCACCGCGCCATCGGGTCGGCCCTCGACAGCCGCGGCCAGCGCATCGCCGCCGAGCTGGAGGAAGCCCGCCGTCTCAAGGAAGAGGCCCAGAAGCTGGTGGCCGAGTTCAAGCGCAAGCAGCGCGAGGCCGAGGCCGAGGCCGAATCCATCGTCACCGCCGCCAAGGCGGAGGCCGAGCGCCTCGCCTCCGAGGCCAAGGCCAAGCTTGAGGATTTCGTCACCCGCCGTACCAAGATGGCGGAAGACAAGATCGCCCAGGCCGAGCTTCAGGCCGTGGCCGACGTGAAGGCCATCGCAGCCGACGCCGCCGCCAAGGCCGCCGAAGTCCTGCTGGGCTCCGCCGCGCGGGGCGATGTGGGCGACCGCCTCATCTCCAACGCCATCGGCGAAGTGAAGACCAAGCTGAACTGAGCGCCACCGAGCCTCGTTCGAGCCGACATGCGGGCCGCCTTCGGGCGGCCCTTTTCGTTTGGGGTGGGCGGTAGCCGTGATCGGCTGGAGCCGGGTCACCCGGCGCCTCCTGCCCCTGGCCACAATGTCCAGCCGCGTCGACACCCCGCTTGCCCGCCCTCCCTGATGGCAGGGACATGCCGCGCAATCGCCCACCTACTGCACCGCGCCTTGAAACCGACGCCCGGCTGGTCCATTGCTAGCGCATGTGCCGTCAGGTTCAGATCGCATCCATTGACCGCCCGGTGTTGCGTCCGGCGCCCGATGCCCACCGCCGTGGCCCGCTGACGGCAAGCTTGGCGCCGGCGCGATCCAAGGCGCTGCGCGCAGGCCTCGCCGTGCTCGTGGCGCTCGTCACCCTGGGCCTTGCCCTCGTGAGCGATGCTGGACGGCCGGCCCTCGCCCAGGCCGATTTCTTTTCCTTCCTGCGCCCCCCCGCCACGGTTCCGCGGGCGGCGCCCAAGCCGCAGCGGCCGGCCCAGAACTCCGGCTGGTGGCCGTTCCAGCCCCAGCCCCAGTACGAGCAGCCGCAGCAGTTGCCGCAGCAGCAGCCCAAGCGTCCGGCCGCGCCTGCCGAGCCGGAGGGCGTGGTCTACGGCTCGGCCGATGCCGCCGTGCAAGGCAAGCGCGCCGCGCCCAACCAGTTCATCCTGGTGATCGGTGACCGGCTCGCAGCCCAGCTGGCCCAGGGCCTTGCCGATTCCTACGCTCCCGATCGCGCCCGAATCGCGGTGATCGACAACACCGCCGACGACAGCGGCTATCTGCCCACGCCCGTGGACTGGATCACCCGCGCCCCCGACGCCATAGCCGCCGGCCGCCCCTCGGTGACGGTGGTCGCCCTCGGCTCCGAGGATCTCCAGCCCATCAAGGACGGGGAGGCCTTCGTCCAGCCTCTCACCGAGCGCTGGCTGGAGCTTTATGGCAAGCGCGTGGACGAGGTGCTGACGGCGCTGCGCGACAAGGCCGGCCGGGTCATCGTCACCGGCCTCGCGCCGGTGGCCAACACCGCCCTCTCCGACGATTACGCCAAGCTCAACGAGGTCCTGCGCACCCGCGCCGCGCGGGCGGGCCTTGCCTTCGCCAATGTGTGGGACGGCTTCGTTGACGAGGACGGCAAATATCTCGCCAACGGCCCGGCGGTCGACGGCCAGCGCCGACGCCTGCGTTTCAACGACGGTGTGCGCTTCACCCGCGCCGGCGGGCGCAAGCTCGCCTTCTTCGTGCAGAAGGACATCAACCGCATGCTGGAGGAGCCGGGCAAGGCCCAGCCCGGCGCCGACCTCCCCAATCCCGCCAGTTCCCGGCCCGCCGCCCTCGCCGGCCCCCCGGTGCCGGCCAAGACCCCCGACCCCATGGCGGTATCGGCCGGCGCCAAAGCCGCCTCCCGGGTGCTGAAGGACGGCATCGCCCCTGCCCCCGTACGCGGCCGGGCCGACGATTTCTCCTGGCCCCCGCCCAACGCCGAGCCCGCCGCTAACGCGCCACGATAGGTTCCCCGGCACCCGCATCGCCCGGGCGATGCCGCATGCCGTCCAAGGTCGCATGCCGCAGTGCAGCGGCACCCCTTTTCAAAGCACGGGCGTCGCTTTACCGATTCGATGCGATAAGATCCGCATCGACGTGCGAAGGGAGTCCCCATGGGTGCCGAAGCTGGAGCCGCCATTGCCATCCGCCCGCGCCGCAGCGTGCTCTACATGCCGGGCTCCAATGCCCGCGCGCTGGAAAAGGCCCGCACCCTGCCCGCCGACGCGGTGATCCTGGACCTTGAGGACGCGGTGGCCCCCGATGCCAAGGCGGAAGCCCGCGCCCGCATCGTGGATACGGTGAAGGCCGGCGGCTTCGGCCCCCGCGAGGTGGTCATCCGCATCAACGGCCTCGACACGCCGTGGGGCTCTGACGACCTGGAGGCCGCCGCCGGCGCTGCGCCCGACGCCATCCTGGTGCCCAAGGTGCAGACCGTGGAGCAGCTGGTCACGGTGGGCCGCCGGCTGGAGGCGCTGAAGGTGCCGCAGACCACGCGGGTCTGGGCCATGATCGAGACCCCGCTCGCCATCCTCGACATCAAGGCCATCGCCCAGGCGGCGCAGGACCCGCTGACCCGGCTCACGGTGTTCGTGCTCGGCACCAACGACCTCGCCAAGGAGACGCGGGCGGCGCTGGTGCCCGGCCGCGCGCCCATGGTGGGCTGGCTGAGCCTGGTGGTGGCCGCCGCGCGGGTCTATGGCGTGGACGTGCTCGACGGGGTGTGGAACCAGTTCCAGGACCTCGACGGCTTCAAGGCCGAATCCGCGCAGGCGGTGGAATTCGGCATGGACGGCAAGACCCTGATCCATCCGAGCCAGATCGAGCCCTGCAACATCGCCTTTTCGCCGCCCGAGGCGGAAGTGGCCCGCGCCCGCGCCATCATCGCCGCCTTCGCGCTGCCGGAGAATGCGGGCAAGGGCGTCATCACCCTTGACGGGCGCATGGTGGAACTGCTCCACGCCGAGATGGCCAAGCGCACGGTGGCCCTCGCCGACGCCATCGCCGCCCGCGCCTGAGGTTCTAGCCCGCATGTCCCAGCCCGCCGAGGCCCCGTTCCGCATTGTCATGCTCGCCTACCCGCGCATGACCCAGCTCGATCTCACCGGCCCGTTCGAGGTATTCGCGCGCCTGCCCGGAGCGCGGCTGGAGATCGTGGCCGAGAGCTGCAAGCGGCCAGTGGTGGATGTGGCGGGCCTCGGCATCATGGCCAATGCCAGCTTCAACGAGGTCGCCGGCTGCGAACTCTTGTTCGTGCCCGGCGGCCCTGGCCAGCTGGAGCTGATGGATGACGGGCCGGCGCTGGATTTCCTGCGCCGCATGGCGGTTCAGGCCCGCTATGTCACCTCGGTGTGCACCGGCTCGCTGATTCTCGGCGCCGCCGGCCTGCTCACCGGCTATCGCGCCACCAGCCACTGGCTGTCGCTGGACCAGCTGGCCCTGCTCGGCGCCATCCCGGTGGAGGAGCGGGTGGTGGTGGATCGCAACCGCTTCACCGGGGCCGGGGTCTCCTCCGGCATCGACCTCGCGCTGGCGCTGGCCGCCGAGATCGCCGGGGAGGACGAGGCGCGGCGCATCGCCCTCGCCATCGAATATCAGCCGGCGCCCGCCTTCCCGCCTCGCGACAAGGAGGACCCCCGCCTCGTCGCCGAGGTGCGGGAGAAGACCCGCGCCTTTCAGGAAAAGCGCGTGGCGGCTGCCCGTCGCGCCGGTGAACGGCTCTGAAACGTCGCCTCCCGAGCGATCCGCTATCGTCCCAGGACAAAACCCATGAAGCTCTACCGCTACCTCACCGGGCCCGACGACGCGGCCTTCTGCAAGCGCGTCTCCGCCGCCCTCAACAAGGGCTGGCAGTTGCACGGCGCGCCCACCCTGACCTTCGATACGGTGCAGGGCCGCGTCATCTGCGGCCAGGCCATCGTCAAGGAGGTGGAGGGCGAGTGGTCCGACGACGTGGTGCTGTCCGAGCACTGATCACGGCGCCGGAGCGCGGGCGTTCCCTGCCTCTGATCGAAGGGAGCGCCTCAGGCGGCCTCGGCCTCGGTGCCGTGGGCGGGAATGAGCACCACCGCCACGTCCACCTCGTCGCCGGCCTGCTTGAATTCCTGCCGCACCGCGTCGGTCAGCCGGGCGACCACGGCGCGCGTCTTCGCCACCGTCCAGTCGCCCTCGAAGCCGAGGTGCAGCTCCACGAACATCTTGCCGCCGAACTGCCGGGTGCGGATGTCGCCCAGCTCGTCGAAATCATCGAAATGGCTGGTGAGCACCTTGAGGATGCGCAGCTGGCCCGCCTCGTCGATGGCCTGGTCGAGCAGCGAGGCCACCGAGCTCGAGAGCATGGCGAAGATGTTGTAGATCATGAAGCCAATGACGACGAACGACGCCACCGGATCGAGATAATACATCCAGGTCACGTTCTGGAAGATCGACAGAATCACGGTGACGATGAACACCGAACCGGAGGAGATGGCCGACACCAGGTGCACCCGGGCCTGCGCCGCCAGCACCGGCGAGCGGGTCTCATGGGCAAGGCGCGTGGCCTTGCGATTCAAGATGGCGTTGCCGATCACGGCGGCGGCGGTGACGAACAGGCCCAGCTCCGCCCCGCTCACCCCTTCCGGATGGATGATGCGCATGATGGCGTTGGAGCCGGCGATGAAGACCAGCACCGTCTGCAGCAGTGCGATCATCAGCTCGGCGAGGTTTTCCAGCTTGCCGAGGCCGTAGGCATATTTGCCCGAATGGGAATTGTGGGCGAGCCGCAGCACCAGCCAGCAGGCGGTCAGCGCGGTAAGGTCGAAGGAGGTCGCCAACAGGTCGGTCAGGATCGCCGCCGAATTGGTGAGCGTGGCCGCGAGAATGTAGAAGGGAAACAGGCAGGCCGTGAAGATCATGGCCTGAAACGACAATTTCTGGCTCGCCGAACCCGACACCCCTGCCCCCTTTGTCGAATGGCGGCGCCGCCCTCAGCGCCTTACCCCCATGAGGACCATCAGGCACGCCGCGTCAAGCAGCGTGGCGGCGGATCCGCACGGCTGTTGCGTCGCACCGCGCCGCTCTGCAACATGGCGCGACACGGGGGGATGAAGATGAGCAAGACCAACCGGGGCAATTTCTTCGAGGACTTCAGCGTCGGCCAGGTGATCCGCCACGCGACGCCGCGCACCGTAACGGTCGGCGACGTGAGCCTCTACAGCGCGCTCTATGGCACCCGCTTCGCCGTGCAGTCGGCAGACAGCTTCGCGCAGGCCATCGGTTATCCGCGCGCGCCCGTCGACGACCTGCTGGTCTTCCACGTGGTGTTCGGCAAGACGGTGCCGGACATCTCCCTCAATGCGGTGGCCAATCTGGGCTATGCCGGCGGGCGCTTCCTCGCCCCGGTCTATCCCGGCGACACGCTGACCGCCGTGTCGGAAGTGATCGGCCTCAGGGAAAACTCCAACGGCCAGAGCGGCGTCGTCTATGTGCGCTCGGTGGGCTTCAACCAGGACGGCACCGAGGTGCTGGACTATGTGCGCTGGGTGATGGTGCGCAAGGCCGACACCTCCCGCCCCGCCCCCGAGCCGGTGGTGCCCAAGCTGCCGGCGGCACTCGCCCCCGACGCTCTGGGCGGCGCCGTGCCGTTGCTCGACATCGAGGGCTGGCGCAACGACCTCGCCGGCTCGGATGCTCGCTTCGCCGACTACCAGGTGGGCGAGCGCATCGACCATGTGGACGGCATGACGGTGGAGGAGGCGGAGCACATGATCGCCACCCGCCTCTACCAGAACACCGCAAAAGTGCATTTCAACCAGTTCACCGAGGGCCAGGGCCGGTTCGGACGGCGGCTGATCTATGGCGGGCACGTCATCTCGATCGCCCGCGCGCTGTCCTTCAACGGCCTCGCCAACGTGTTCCACGTGGCCGCCATCAATGGCGGGCGCCATGTGGCGCCCCTGTTCGCGGGCCTCACCGTGCATGCCTGGACGGAGGTGCTCGACGCCCAGCCCCTGCCGGGCCGCGAGGACGTGGGCGCGCTGCGCCTGCGCACCATCGCCACCAAGGACCGGCTTACGGGCGACTTCCCCGCCAAGGTCGCTACCGAGACCGGCGAGGACTATGACCCGAGCGTGATCCTCGACCTCGACTACTGGGCGCTGATCCCGCGCTGATCGGCGGCCGCCGCCGGGCGCACCACGGCGCCCGTGCGGTTGCCCCGCAACGGGGACGGCGGTGGCAAGGGCACCGCGCCCGCACCAAGGCGCGACCCGGAGGTGACCCCGCCGCCGAAGGCGGACATGAAGCGCCAGACCTCCTCGCCGGAATCGATGTCGCGGCTGCGCAGACCGAGGAAAGGGGTGGCGAGGTCGGGCTTCGTGTCCACCCGCGCCGGCGACTGGTGGCCGCCGCGCTCGATGCTGATGAGCTCCACCGCCGAGCCATCCCGGCAGCCGTCCCAGCGCCGCAGCACCGCCGTGGTGCCGTCGGTCTGGTCGAGATCGGGCAGCTCGCGCTGGTTCGAGGCGCCGCACCCGTTGATGCGGGCGAACAGGCGCGCGCTCTCGGGTGCCGACAGGGTCGCCCCCACTGGCGTCCAGAAGCCCGAATAGGCGATGACGGAATCCGCCGTACCATGGATGAACTGGATGGGGACCGGCCGGTCGGGCTTGCATTCCTCGCGATAATTGGCCGGCGCCGTGGCCATGATGGACGAATAGGCGGCGAACAGGTCCGCATGCTCGCAGGCCATGCGCTGCACCATGAAGCCGCCGTTGGAAATGCCGGTGAGATAGATGCGCGCCGGATCGGCGATGCCGTCCTGCGCCAGCCGCTGGACCAGCGCCACCAGGAACGCCACGTCGTCGCCGGGCCGCAGCATCATCTTGAGGCGCATGGCGGCGGGCCGCCCGTCGTTCCACACCCGGCCCTCCCCTTCCGGATAGACCGCCACGAAGCCGTGGGCCGCCGCCGCCGCATCGAGCCCGAAATAGGCGCGGAAGCTTTCTGGGGTTTGCGCCGCGCCGTGGAGCGCGATCACGACCGGTGCTGGCCCGCTTACCCCCTCGGGCGTGACCACCACGAAGCGCCGGTCCTCGCCGTTCACCGAAAGCCGCAGGTCACGCACGGCGTCCGCCCGCGCGGGGAGAATCGTGAACATCGCACCGAACAGGACGAGAACACCCGTGACCACGAAGATCGCGTGCCGCACCCGGCCTGGTTGCGACTGACGCAGGGCCAAAATCGACCGGACCCACGCCAGGCGGTGCGGCAGAGCCGCGGCAGAACAGGACATGAAAAAGGAAGCCATTCATGAACAAGGGAAATCAGCGACCGTAGCCAGCACGGCGTACCAGCCTGAGCCATGCCCGGCAAATGCGGCGGGCGGGCGGCCGCCCTGTGGCTTCCGCGCCACAGTTTCGCCGCGACAGACCCAAAATTGACATAAATCAAACTTTCGGGGGATCAGCAGCGCGATGTGTTGCCCTATGGTTGTGTTGATCAAGTTCGCGGGAGCGGGGCAATGAAGAAGTTCGGTCTGGGTGCCATTGTTGCGGCGGGCTTCGCCGCCTTTTCGATGGGCGGTGCGGTGGCGGCAGACCTGTCGACCCCGGTCTACAAGGCTCCGGTGGTCGAGGAGGCCCTGAGCCCCTGGCAGATCCGCGTTCGCGCACTGTACGTGATGCCGGAGAACGGCGGGTCCGTGAACGGCGTCCTCGGCTCCGACCTCACCTATTCCGACTCGGTGGTGCCGGAACTCGACATCACCTACTACTTCACCAAGAACATCGCGGCCGAACTCATCCTCGGCGTCACCCCCCACGACATCAACGGCGCGGGCACCATCACCAGCCTCGGCCAGGTGGGCAAGGTGTGGCTGCTGCCCCCGACCCTCACCCTGCAGTACCACTTCACCGATTTCGGGCCGTTCAAGCCCTATATCGGCGCTGGTGTGAACTACACCGTGTTTTTCAATCAGGACGCCAAGAACCCGGCGTTCGCCAGCGTCGACGTGCACGACACCTGGGGCCTCGCACTGCAGGCCGGCTTCGACTGGATGATCGACCGTCACTGGGGCATCAACGTGGACGTGAAGAAGCTCTTCCTGGAGCCCTCCTTCACCCTGCAGACCGTCGGTGGCAGCTACCTCACCGGCGGCGCCGACCTGAACCCCTGGATCTTCGGTACGGGCGTCACCTACCGTTTCTGATAAGGTCCTTCCAGACCTGACCTCCAGAACAGCGCCGGTCTTCCGGCGCTGTTTTTTTTCGCGCGTGCAGCGCACCCGCCCGCGCCCGGAACGTTGGCAGCGCAGCAATTCGCCGCGACCCAAAAGCGGCATGCAACGATCATCCAATTGCGGTACGCGACGTATCCGGTTTTAAAGCCCCGCCAAGGTGCTTTGGAATCGTTGCGAAGTGTCGACGATTGAGATACCTGATCGGTCGATTTTTTGGAGGAGGCCCCATGGCCGACAGCCCTCAACGCATTGATCGTCCCCTTTCGCCCCACCTACAGATCTACCGTCCGCTGTTTACGATGGTGATGTCCATTGTGCATCGCATCACGGGCGTCGGGCTCTATTTCGGGACGGCGATCCTGGTCTGGTGGCTGCTCGCCGCCGCGACCTCCCCCTCGGCCTTCGAGAGCTTCCGCTCCGTGGCGGGCTCGCCCATCGGCCTCATCGTGCTGTTCGGCTACACCTGGGCCCTGCTGCACCACGCGCTCGGCGGCGCGCGCCACTTCATCTGGGATTTCATCCACGGCTTCGGCCCGAAGGAGCGCATGCTCCTCGCCCAGGCGACCCTGGCCGGCTCGGTGGCGCTGACCGTCATCCTGTGGGTCGTCGGTCTCGCGGTGAAGGGCTGAGGAGGATCACATGAGCAACACCCCGTCCTCCGGACACGCCCCCATGCGCACGGCCCTCGGCCGCGTGCGCGGCCTCGGCTCTGCCCGCTCCGGCACCGACCATTTCTTCAAGCAGCGCGTCACCGGCCTCGCCAACCTGATCCTGATGATCGCCTTCATCGGGATCGTCATCAGCCTCGCCGGCTCCAGCTACGCGGCGACGCGCGCCACCCTCGGCCATCCGTTCGTGGCGGTGGTCATCCTGCTGACGCTGCTGTCGGTCACCACGCACATGCGCATCGGCATGCAGGTGGTGATCGAGGATTACATCCACACTGAGGCACTCAAGGTGATGCTCATCGTGGCCAACACCTTCTTCAGCATCGCCATTGCCCTCGCCGGCGCCTTCGCCGTGCTCAAGATCAGCCTGGGAGGCTGACATGGCCGACACCGCAACCAACGGGGCCGCCGCGCCCGGCATCAACGGCGCTGCCTACCCCATCGAGGACCACACCTACGACGTGCTCGTGGTGGGCGCTGGCGGCGCCGGCCTGCGCGCCGTGGTCGGCTGCTCGGAAGCCGGCCTGCGCACCGCCTGCATCACCAAGGTGTTCCCCACCCGCTCCCACACGGTGGCGGCCCAGGGCGGCGTCGCCGCCTCCCTCGCCAACATGGGCGAGGACAAGTGGGAATGGCACATGTACGACACCGTGAAGGGGTCGGACTGGCTGGGTGATCAGGACGCCATCGAATACATGGTGCGCAACGCGCCCGCAGCGGTCTACGAGCTGGAGCACTGGGGCGTGCCCTTCTCCCGCACCGAGGACGGCAAGATCTACCAGCGCCCGTTCGGCGGCATGACCACCCATTACGGCAAGGGCACCGCCCAGCGCACCTGCGCCGCGGCGGACCGCACCGGTCACGCCATGCTGCACACGCTCTATGGGGCGGCGCTGAAGCACCACGCCGAATTCTTCGTCGAATACTTCGCCATCGACCTCATCATGGATGAGGACGGCCGCTGCCGGGGCGTCATCGCCATCAAGCTCGACGACGGCACCATCCATCGCTTCCGCGCCCATCTCGTGGTGCTCGCCACCGGCGGCTACGGCCGCGCCTATTTCTCCGCCACCTCGGCCCATACCTGCACCGGCGACGGCGGCGGCATGGTGCTGCGCGCCGGCCTGCCGCTGCAGGACATGGAATTCGTGCAGTTCCATCCCACCGGCATCTACGGCTCGGGCTGCCTCATCACCGAGGGCGCCCGCGGCGAAGGCGGCTACCTCACCAATTCCGCGGGCGAGCGCTTCATGGAGCGCTATGCCCCGTCGGCCAAGGACCTTGCCTCGCGCGACGTGGTCTCCCGCTCCATGACCATGGAGATCCGCGAGGGCCGCGGCGTCGGCAAGAACAAGGACCACATCTTCCTGCACCTCGACCATCTCGACCCCGCCATCCTCCACGAGCGCCTGCCCGGCATCTCGGAGAGCGCGAAGATCTTCGCCGGCGTGGACCTGACCCGCGAGCCGATCCCGGTGATCCCGACCGTGCACTACAACATGGGCGGCATCCCCACGAACTATTACGGCGAGGTGCTGGACAAGCGCTCCGGCGATCCCGACACGGTGGTGCCCGGCCTCATGGCCATCGGCGAAGCCGCCTGCGTCTCGGTGCACGGCGCCAACCGCCTCGGCTCCAACTCGCTCATCGACCTCGTGGTGTTCGGCCGCGCGGCCGGCCTGCGCGCCGCCGAGCTGGTGAAGCCCGGCGAGAAGCACCGCGAGCTGCCGGCCGGCAGCGCAGACCTCGCGCTCTCCCGTCTGGATGCGGCCCGTTATGCTTCCGGTGGCACCCCCACCGCCGAGCTGCGGCTCGCCATGCAGAAGGTGATGCAGAGCAACTGCGCCGTCTTCCGCACCGGCGAGGTGCTTGAGGAAGGCTGCAAGCTGATCCACGACGTCTACAAGGGCGCAAGCGACATCGGCGTCACCGACCGGTCGCTGGTGTGGAACTCGGACCTCATCGAGACGCTGGAGTTCGAGAACCTCATCGCCCAGGCCATCGTCACCATGGAGGGCGCGAGCGCCCGCAAGGAAAGCCGTGGCGGCCACGCCCGCGAGGACTTCCCGGATCGCGACGACGTGAACTGGATGAAGCACACCCTCGCCTACTTCGACACCGCAACCGGCAACGTGCGTCTCGATGACCGGCCGGTGCACACCTACACGCTGTCCAACGACATCCAGTACATCGAGCCCAAGAAGCGCGTGTACTGATCGTGTCATCGCGACCGCGCGCGGCACGGGCTGGAATGCCCACCGCGCGCGGCCATGGCCAGAAATCCTGCGGGCGGTTACCGCTCCAGCGTTCCAGGACGTCCCATGGTTGAGCTCACCCTCCCGAAGAACTCCCAGATCACGCCCGGCAAGGTGTGGCCGAAGCCGCAGGGCGCCAAGAAGCTGACCGAGTTCCGCATCTATCGCTGGAACCCGGACGACGGCCGCAACCCGCGGGTCGACACCTATTATGTCGACCGCGAGGATTGCGGGCCCATGGTTCTCGACGGCCTGATCTGGATCAAGAACACCGTCGATCCCACCCTCACCTTCCGCCGGTCCTGCCGCGAGGGCGTGTGCGGCTCGTGCGCCATGAACATCGGCGGCACCAACACTTTGGCCTGCACCAAGGGCATGGACGAGGTGCTGGTGAAGGGCGTGGTCAACATCTATCCGCTGCCGCACATGCCGGTGGTGAAGGACCTGGTGCCGGACCTCACCCATTTCTACGCCCAGCACGCCTCCATCGAGCCGTGGCTGCAGACCGACAGCCCGCCCCCCGAGAAGGAGTGGCGCCAGGCCAAGGACGACCGCGAGAAGCTGGACGGCCTCTACGAGTGCATCCTGTGCGCCTGCTGCTCCACCTCCTGCCCCAGCTACTGGTGGAACGGCGACCGCTACCTCGGCCCGGCGGCCCTGCTCCAGGCCACCCGCTGGCTGAAGGACAGCCGCGACGAGCGCACCGGCGCCCGGCTCGATTATCTGGAAGACCCCTTCCGGCTGTATCGCTGCCATACCATCATGAACTGCGCCCAGGCGTGCCCGAAGAGCCTCAACCCGGCCAAGGCCATCGCCGAGATCAAGAAGATGATGGTCGAGCGCCAGATCTGACGGCACGCGATCGCGCCTTTTCAAAAGGCCGCCCGCCCCTGGCGTGGCGGCCTTTTGCTTGCGGATCGCTCCCCGGCGTGGTGCTCAGCAGGCCGCCAGGTGTAGGGCGCTTCTCAACCCCGCGCATTCCGTGTTAAAAAATTCCCCGTCAACCTTGAGATTGCCGGAGGAGGCGAGATGTCGGTCATTCGCGTTCTTGTGGCGGCGATCCTTGGCCTGGTGCTGCTCGTTGCCGTCTTCACGCGCCCGTCGGAGACGATCGTCGTCATCGGCAGCGCCGTGCTTACCCTGACCACCGCCAGCAGCATCGTGTTCTTCGGCTTCGTGGCCATCGCAGCCGTGATCGGGCTGGAGCGCCACTCCGGCCGCCATCTGGCCCCCGCCGCGCCGATCCACGTCCATCGTTCCCTGCGCGACGAAGTCTGAAGCGGACTTTTCAGCGCCGGCAGGTGGCCGCCGGCCACGGCGCCTGGTGATAGAACGGCCGCAGCTCTACCACCTGGATGCGCTCCCAGAGCGTGCTGGACGGCTCCGGGCACAAGCGCAGCATGGCCGAGGTGGGATTGCCCCGCCAGCTTTCGGGAATATGCACCACCACCACGAAGGCCCCGGCCTCATAGGACGGGTCACGGGTCCACCAGCCCGCCGGCAGGCGCTGCCTGAGATAGCTGCGCAGCGACAAGAACGGATCGAACGGATAGGGGTCGACGTCGGGATTGACGGGCGGGCGCGCCGGCAGGCCTTCGAGGCTCTGCATGGGGGACTGCTGGGCCATGGCCCCACCGGCCCCCACCAGCGCGGCCACAAGCGTAAGCCTCATCAGCGCCCGCGTCACGATGTCTTGCCCCGCGCGCCGCCCTGCCGTGCTCCCCTGCGGGCACCCCGTCCCCATGCCGATCCTCACGACCATTCCAGCCCCATTCCCCTGCCGCATCCCGATCCGCAATCCCGGCCGCTTTCCTCCGGCGCCCGCGGGCAGTATGGCTGCGTGCACGGAGCCGGACCCGGCGCGGGGAAATCACCGTCCGCGCCAGGCCCTGTCCGGCGCCAACGCGCAGGCCGCAGTGTAGAGCGCAGCGCGCGCATTTTCCGTTCACGTCCGCTCAGGGGACATGGTTTATCTCTGCCTTCATCGCACGTTGGTCACCCAAGCCGGGGTGCATTTTGCGCAGACGTGCTCCAGATCAACGCACGGACGGAAAACAGGGGTGAGCAAGGCCGGCATGATCGCGAAACCATCCCGAGCCAAGCTCGCCCCGAACTGCCCGCCTGGCACGCAGCATGCTAACGCCGCCAGCCGGGGACGGCCGTGAGCGCGGCACCGTCCCCCTCCTTCCTCACCCTCGTGCGGACCTACGGCACCTATGCCGGCGCCATGATGGCCCGTGGGCTCGAACTGGTCGGCAAGCTCGGGCTCTACATGCTCGGCGCGCGGGCGCTGGGGGTGCATGATTCGGGCTATTTCTTCCTCTGCCTCACCCTGGTCGGCGTGCTGGCCACGGTGTCGCGCGGCGGGTTCGAGCGGGCGGTGGTGCGCCACCTTGCCGCCGAGCTGGCCGTGGGCAAGGGCCGGGCGGCGGGGCAGGCCTTCCTCGTCGGGCTGGGCGCGGTACTGGTCCTCGGCCTCGCGGTGACGGCGCTCACCGCCGCCTTCGCCCAGCCGCTGGCGGACTATGTGTTCCGCGATCCCGAGGCCGCCCGCCCGCTGCTGCTCTCCACCCTCGTCATCCTGCCCCAGGCCGCCTGCTACTTCATCGGCAACGCGCTGCTCGGCCTCCACAAGGGCGCGGCGGGGCAATTGGTGCAGAACGGCCTGTGGCCGGTGCTGACGCTGGCGGCGGTGGTTGCCGGCGTCACCTCTCTCGACGGGCTCATCTATGCCCTCGCCGCCGCCAATGTGGCGGCCACGGTGGTGGGCGCGGTGCTGCTGTTTCGCGAACGCCATCGCTTCGTGGACACCCACACCGATGCGCCGCCGGGCGCGCCGCTGCCCGCGCTCTGGCGCACCGCAGCGCCGCTCTCGGTGGTGGAAATCGTGCAGATCCTGCTGCCGTCCCTGCCGGTGCTGCTGCTCGCCACCTTCGGCCTGCCCTCCCAGGTGGGCGCCTTCAGCGTGGCGAACCGCATCTCCATGCTGGTGTGGGTGGTCAGCACCTCCATCGGCAGCGTCGCCGCCCCCTCGTTCGCCGCCCGGCACCGGCAGGGGCAATGGAGCGAACTGCGCCAGCTCAACCGGCGGGTGCGGCTCGCGGTGGCGGTCTTCGGCACCCCGGTGGTGGCGGTGATGGTGCTGGCTCCCGCGCAGGTGTTGCACCTGGTGGGGCCGGGGTTCGAGATCGCGGCCACGGCGCTGGTCATCCTCGGCGTCGGCCAGCTGGTCTATTGCCTGCTGCCGTGCCAGGAGATCGTGCTGGCCATGGCCGGCCACGGCGGCGTGCTGCGCTGGCTCACGCTGGCACAGACCGTGGTCTGCGGCGCCCTGTGCGTGCTGCTCATCCCGCCCTTCGGCATGATCGGGGCGGCCATCGCCACGGCGGTGTTCGCGGCCCAGCTCGCCATCGGCGCCAGCCTCATGGTGCGCAGGCTGATGCCCCAGGCGTTCTGATCACCGCGAGAGGGGCGTGCAACCCTCTCTTAACGGTAAAGTAAGCGCGGCGTTGCACGGTGGGGAAAGCCTCCCGTCACGCCGCAGCAAGGGCCGAACACGGGAGCGGGGCGTGAAGCAGGGGGACGCATGTTGATGCCGCAGGCGGCCCAGACCGGCGCCACGGAACCGGCCACGGGATCCACGCCTTCCGCTTTCACCCTGCGCGATTTCCTGATCGCCGCTTTCTACCACATCCGCATCGTGCTGCTGGCGGGGTTGATCCCGCTCGTGGTGGCGGTGGCGGTGGCGGCGACCAGCCGCACCGAATACACCGCCTCCAGCCTGCTCATGGTGATCGTGAGCCGCGAGGTGTCCAACGCCCAGAACGTGACCGACAGCGGCCCCGCCGTGCTCAGCATCGAGGGCCTGAAGCAGGTCGAATCGGAAGTGCAGATCATCGAGAGCGCCGACGTTGCCCGCGCCACGGTGGTCGAGATCGGCGTGGACCGGCTGTTCCCGCCGGGGCGGCTTGCCGCCATCACCCGCCTGTTCAGCTCCGACAAGGATGTGATGGACAAGGCGGTGGAGCGCTTCCAGGCCAGCCTGCGGGCCTCCGTGCAGTCCGGCTCCAACGTGATTCGGGTCAGCTTCACCAATCCCGACCGCGACGTGGCCATCGCCGCCGCCGACGCGCTGGTGAAGAATTATCTCGCCGCCCGCCGCCGCCTGTTCGAGAACCCCACCGCCAAGATCCTGATGCTGGAGGTGAACCGCTTCCAGAGCGACCTCACGGCGGTGGACCGGGAGATCGAGCAGCTCAAGGTCAAGGCCGGCATCATCGATTTCGCCCAGGATGCCATTCTCGCCTCTAACCAGGTGGACAGCATCCTCCAGCGCCGCCGGCAGGTGGCCGAGCGCGAGGTGGCCGTCGCCGCCCAGGTCACGGAGGCGGAAAAGCAGTTCGCAGCCCTGCCTGATTCGGTCTTCGACTTCGCCGAGAAGACCGACGCCCTGCCCGGCGACGAGGACAACAACACCCTCTCCAAGCTGCTGCTGGAGCGCGACCGGGTCGCCTCCCAATACGCCCCGGGCAGCCAGCTGCTGCGCGACCTCGATCGCCAGATCGCCACCATCCGGGCGCGGATCAAGACCCGTTCGGAGCGGCGCTATTCCACCGACCGGGCGGTGCGCAACCCGCAGGTCAACTACATCCAGAACATGATCCTGAGCCTCAAGGTGGAGCAGGATTCCCTCGGCCGGCAGAAGGCCGAGCTGGTGCAGCAGCAGCGCCTCGCCGAGGAGCGTCTCGCTGCGCTGCGCGCCGCCGAGACGCCGCTCATCGAGCTGAACCGCAAGCGCGATTCGCTGGGCGAAGGCTTCCGCGAATATCAGCGCCGGGCCGTGGCCGCCGCCATCGAGGAGGCGGCCGCCCAGTCGCGCCAGTCCGCGGTGCGCGTGGTGCAGGAGGCCGGCTCGGCGGTCACCAAGCGCTCGCTGGCGCTGCCGCTGGTGGCGGCGGGCCTGTTCGCCGCCATCCTGTTCGGCGGCGCGGCCGGAGCCCTCGCCTCAAGCCTGCGTACCTCCTTCGTCACCCCCGCCGAGGCGGAACGCGCGCTCGGCCTGCCGGCGCTCGCGGTGTTCGACGCCGAGGCGGAGCAGCCCGGCAATGCCGCGACCGACGAGGCCATCGGCAGTTGCGCCACCCTGCTGCTCGACACCCGCATCGACGAGGAGCCGCTGCGGGTCCTGCATTTTCTCGCGCCCGACGCCGACGACGCCCTGCCCTGGCTCGCCCGGCGGCTGGCGGAGGAGTTCGCCGCGCGGCGCCAGCTGCGCACGCTGCTGATCGACCTCTCCAGCGCCGCGCCCTACCCGCTGGCCGCCGGCGGCGGCGAGGTGCGCGGCGGCATCGCCGTTACCGGCACGCCGGTGCCCCTGCTGTGGGCCGCCGCCGACGCGGAGCGCTCGCCGCTGCTCGACTTCCGCCTGCCCATCGCCGAGGCGGAACTGATGATGGCCGAGCTGCGCCGCGGCTTCGACTGCGTCGTCATCTCCTCCGACCTGCCCGGCGCCTCGCTTGTCACCCAGCGCTTCTGCCAGCTGGTGGATGCCAATATCCTCGCGGTGCAGGCGGAAAAGTCGCGCACGCCAGCGGTGGCCCGCCTGCGTGACCAGGTGGCGGAGAGCGGCGGCCTCACTATCGGCTTCGTCTTCCTCGGCCGGCGCTATTACTTGCCGAACTGGCTCTACAGCCGCGCCTGAGTGCACGGCCGCACCCGCGCATCCCCGTTCCGAGAACCGCACCGCCTGTTCCGTCCGCCGAGGGCGGATACGGGGCGCCGTGGCGCGGGCGCATCACCACCGCCGCATCATCCGCCATCGGTTTCGTGGCACCTTTGTTAAGTGTTTCGTTAACCACGCCGCTTTAGGGTCGCTTTACCACGTTCAAGGGTTTTCGCCTGAGATTTGCCGCGTCGTCCGCCGTCGAAACCGGACGGGACGCACGTCAAAACCACGGCATTAACCTTTTGAATACGATTAGGCGCGGGAGTTGGTCGATGGTCTTGCCAGAATGCGGCGTGGTGAACACCGCTCGCGGCCCGGCCCGGAAAGACCGATTTCGGGCGCGGGGGGCACGGCGCAGGGTCGCCCTTGCCCTCCTCGGATTGAGCCTCGCGCTCAACGGCTGCGCCGCAATCGCCAGTTCCCAGAGCACCGGCACCGAGCCGTTCACCACCGGCCACGAGCTGCGCTTCACCGAGGTGAACGCCGAGCGCTTCAAGCCGTGGAGCGACCAGGTGCCGAGCTATCGGCTGGGGCCCGGTGACAAGATCAAGATCAAGTATTTCATCACCCGCGAGATGGATGAGGACCTGACCGTAAGCCCGGACGGCTCCATCGCGCCGCGCGCCATCGGCCAGATCCGGGTGGAAGGTTCCACCCTCTCCGGGGTGCAGGATTATGTGCGGCGCGAATCACGCAAGGAGCTGACCGACCAGAAAGTGGTGGTCTCGCTGGAGGAAGCCTCCTCGGCCCGCGTCTATGTGGGCGGCATGGTGGCCCATCCCGGCGCCTTCAAGCTCGCCGACATGGGCACCAGCGTGCTCCAGGGCATCCTGCTCGCCGGTGGCTTCACCGAGGAATCGCGCACCGGGCAGGTGGCGCTCATCCGCCGTGGCCCAAACAACGAGCCCATGCTGCGCCTCGTCAATGTGCGCGACGTGATCCAGACCGGATTCGATGCCAACGACGTTCCGCTGGTGAGCGGCGACATCATCTATGTGCCGCGTTCGTCCATCGCGGAGGTCAATCTGTGGATTGACCAGTTCATCAACAAGGTGGTGCCGTTCCAGCGCCAGTTCAGCTATACGATCGGCTCCTATTCCACCACCGGCGGCGGAACCTCGATCGTGCCGTAACCTCTTAGCTTGACGCGTTTTCTTGGCGCGGACCGGCCGCCCCATGGTCCGGCCCGCGCTCCAGACGGGTCCGGCGCGACTGCCCCCGCGCCGGGTGTCATGACAGTCCGGCGCCGGGAGGGCGCCGACCAGAGGCGTCGAACACGCATGCACGCGGCATCCCAGACGCACCCGGAGTTCCGCACCGAGACCTTCCTCGGCGCGCCGTTCGCCTGCCTCGACGTGCCCGGCGCCGCGCGCGTCATCGGCGCGCGGCCCATGGGCGCGCCGTTCAGCTATGTGATCACCTCCAACGCCTCCCACCTGGTGCGGCTCAACGCCCGCAAGGACGAGCGCTTCGCCGCCGCCCTCGATGACGCGGGCCTCAACGTGCTCGACGGCGCGGTGCCCCACCTGCTGGCGGAGCGCCTGTTCGGCCTCGACATCCCGCTGTGTCCCGGCAGCGACCTCACCGCCGAGCTGTTCGAGCATGTCATCCAGCCCGGCGACCCGGTGACGGTGATCGGCGGCAGCGAGGAGATGAAGCGCCGGCTGGTGGCGCGCTACGGCATTGGCACGCTCAATCTCCACGTGCCGCCCATGGGCTTCATCGACGATGCGGCCGCGGTGGAAGCGGCCATCCAGTTCGTCATCGAGCATCCCGCCCGCTACGTGTTCCTGGTGGTGGGGGCGCCGCGCTCGGAATATCTCGCGCACATGATCGCGCGGCGCGGCGGCGCCGTGGGCACCGGTCTGTGCGTCGGCAGCGCGCTTAACTTCCTCACCGGCCTCGTCCAGCGCGCCAGCCCCGCCTTCCGCCGGCTGGGCCTTGAATGGCTGTACCGGCTGGCGCAGAGCCCGAGCACCCATTTCGAGCGGGTGTTCGTGGATTCCCTGCCCATTTTCCTCATCGCCGCCAAGGCGAAGCTGGATCCTGCAGCCTACGGCATGCGGCGCGACGGGGACGGGCCATCGTGACCGACCACCCCGCGAGCCGGGATCCGCCCCAACGCCGCGTGGTCATCCCCCTGCGCCGCAGCGCCTCGGGCATGGCGCCCGCGCTCGACGGGGGCGCATCCATGCTCGCCAAGCTCGCCTTCGCGGCGACGCTGCCACTGTTCGCCCAGGTCTTCTACTATCTCAACGAGTATCCGGCGCCCTATCTGCTGTCGAAGGCCTGGCCGTTCCTCACCCTGCCGCTGGCGCTTTACGGCATGGTCCGGCTGAAGCTCCCGGCGGGGCGCATGTTCCTGCTGGTTCTGGCCTATGGGCTCGGCTTCACGCCCATGGTCTCGGTGATCCAGCTCGGCAACGGCTTCCTCGACGCGCTGACCACCACCATCAAGGCTTGGCCCTTCACCTATTATTTCAGCCTGTCGGCGGTGCTGGCCCTGCTCGCCGTGCCGCCGGAGAGCGTCCGCAAGGCGGTGCTGGGGCTGGGCGCGGCGACCTTCTTCCTGATGGTGATCATCTATCTGGTCGCGCCCACATCCTGGTATGCGGACAATCCCGCCGACAGCAAGCTGCTGCTGTTCGACCTGGAGCGCGGCTACCGGGTCTACATGCCCATGTTCTTCGGCATGATCCTGGTCTTCTTCCTGTCCCGCGCCTTCGTGCTCCGGCGCAACATCCTCTACGGGCTCTGCGTGGTGCTGGCCTTCGCGCCCATGCTGCTGATCTACAAGCAGCGCGCCGCCATCGCCGCCGCGCTGGTGGTGGTGATATTCGGCATGGCCATGTCGCTGCCGCAGCGGGCGCGACGGATCGTGATCGGGCTGGGGCTGGCGGCGGTGGCGGTGGGTGTCTTCCTGGTGGGGCGAAAGCTCGGCCTTCTGCCCGGCGGCGCCGCGCCCGGCGATGCGCAGGATGCCTTCGGCGCCTCGCTCTCGGTGCGGCAGAATTCCTCGGCGCTGGCCTTCGCCTTCCTGGGCGATGATCCGCTGCGCTGGATTTTCGGGGTCGGCGCCACCACCCGCTTCAGCACGGTGACGCTCAACGACATCTTCGGCAACGACCAGTTCTTCATCGCGGATCTGGGCTGGATCGGCGTCGTGTTCGAATACGGCATCATCGGCGCCGTCCTGCTCGCGGCGTTGCACTTCTGGTGCTTTGTCACGGCTTTCCGGCTGACGCGCGGCCTTGAGGACCCCTTCGCCCTCGCCCTCAGCGACTACGTGCTGTATCTCATCATAAGCTCCGCCGTGTATTCGGTGGTGTTCACACCCGGAGAGCTCGGCGTCGTCATGGCGCTCACCATCTATCTCGACCGGCGCCGGCGCCTGCTGCCGCCCGGCCCGCCGCCGGAAGAACGCCGCCTGCTCCCCATCGGCCGCACTTCGGGCGGCCGCCGCGTGACCCTTGGACGCTCGGGAGCAATCGCACGTGCCGGCTGACCGCGCCCAGCGCACCGCAGTGATGCGACATGCTTGAGTCCCTGCAATATCTGCGGGCGGTGGCGAGCCTCATGGTGGTGGTGTTCCACCTCGGGGCGCCGCTGTCGCGCCTCGGCCTCACGGCGCCTTGGCCGCAGTCGGGGGCGGCGGGCGTCGATATCTTCTTTGTGCTCAGCGGCTTCCTGATGCTGGTCACGACCCGCGGCCGCGACGGCTACACCTTGAGCTTCTACCTCAAGCGCATCGTGCGCATCGTGCCGCTCTACTGGATCGTGACCACGGCGAGCCTTGCGCTGCTGCTGGTCGCGCCGCAGCTGGTGAAGAGCGGCCGGGCCGACGCCTGGCACATTCTCGCCTCCTACCTGTTCCTGCCGGCGCGCCATCCGGTGCTGGGCACCCTGGAGCCGCTGGTGGTGCCGGGATGGACGCTGAACTACGAGATGTTCTTCTATCTGGTGTGGGGCATGGCGCTGCTGCTGCCGGGGCGCGCGCGCCTGCCGGCCATCGCCCTCTTCCTCGCCGGGCTCGCCGTGCTCGGCCGCGCGGTGCCGAGCGAAAATCCGTTCCTCGCCTTCTATACCGCGCCGATCATGCTGGAGTTCGTGTTCGGCCTGGCTTTGGGCCTCTGGTATCTGGAAGGACCGGCCCTGGCGCGCGGCTGGGGCTTCGTCTTCCTCGCCGCCGGCTTCGTGTCGCTGCTGGCGCAGGGCGATGTGCCGGCGGAGACGCGGGTGATCCAGTGGGGCATCCCCGCCGCCATGGTGGTGGCCGGAGCCCTGGTGCTGGAGCGGGCGAGGCCGGTGAAGCGCATCGGCGCGTTCGTGCTGCTGGGCGATGCCTCCTATGCGCTCTACCTCGTGCACGGCATGGTGCTTTCGGCCGTGGGCCAGGTGTTCGTGCATCTGCCGCTGCCGGCGCCACTCGCCTTCTTCGCCTGCGCCATCTGCGGGGTGGGGGCGGCAATCGGTGTTGCCATCGCCGTGCATCTGGCGGTGGAGAAGCCACTGCTGCGGCTCATGAGCGCGCGACCCAAGGCCAGCCGGGCCGCGATACCATGAGCATTGATGACCAGCCGTGCAAAAAAGCCGCTCCGCGCGCTTGCCCAAGCGTTGCGGGAGCTGTCTATTCCCGGCGTCTGGCCGGCGCGGGCCCTATGGGCCGTGCGAAGATGAAGCCAAGGGGGCAGTGCCATGTGGAGACGCGTGAAAAAGCTCGTGAACGAGCCGGCCTTCCGCGAGGCGCCGCTTACCGTGACGGGCCGGGCCATCTCGCTCGCGGCCCACGTGGCGCTGGGCCGCAGCCCGGTGGCGGAGATCACCCCCGGCGGTGCCCGCCTGAAGCTGCCGGCGGACCTGCGCTTCACCACCACCAGCGTGTTCCTGCTGCGCGACAAGGTGGAGCCGGAGGTGCGCTACCTTGAGAAATTCCTGCGCCCCGGCGACGTGTTCGTGGACGTGGGCGCCAATATCGGCCTGTTCACCCTGAAGGCGGCCAGCTTCGCCAGCCGGGTGGTGGCGGCCGAGCCGGGCGCCGTCGCCGGCCGGCAGCTCGCCGACAACCTCGCCCTCAACGGCTTCAGGAACGTCACCATCGTGCCCAAGGCGATCTCGGACACGGAGGGCAAGGCGGTGCTGTTCCACAATCCCCTTGGCGACGATCCGCAGGCCTTCTCCCTCATCAATGACGGCACCAGCAGCGAGAGCGAGGAAGTGGAGATCACCACACTCGACCGCCTCGCGAGCGACCTCGGCCTGTCGCGGGTGGATTGCCTCAAGATCGACGTGGAGGGCGCCGAGGACCGGGTGATCAAGGGCGCGGCCGGGACCCTGGGCCGGTTCCACCCCGCCGTCATCTTCGAGATGAACTGCCCCACCCTGCTCAAGGACGGCGGCGATCCGGCGGCGGCCTGGGTGGCGCTGGGCGGTCTTGGCTACGGCTTCTTCCAGCTGCAGGACGACGGCACGCTGACCCCGCTCGCAACCCGCCCAACACGGTTCGGGAACTATGTGGCGCTCCACCCGCAGGGCCGGCCGCTGGCCTGAGCTTGAGGGTGGGGCGTTCAGCCCCGCCAACGCTCCAGGCGCGCGATGATGTCGGGCCGGACGGCGAAATAGAAATCGTTCACATAGAGCGCGCCCCTGCGAGGGCGCGTCCCGTCCCGCTCCAGTGACGCGACCGACTGGTGAACCGCGGGATCGAACTCCGCGACGGGCCGCATCCCGCCGTCCAGCCGGAAGAAGCCGCGATAGCCGAAGGGTTCCAGCACCTGCCGGACCGCCGCCACCGCGCCGGGCCGGTGGCGTTCCTCGGCCTCGATCAGGAAGGTGGGGCGGCTCGCCACGATGATGCCCCGCGCGCCTTGGAGCACCTTCACCTCGTGCCCCTCCACGTCGAGCTTGATGAAGCTCACGTCCGCGCTCACGCAGGCGTCGAGCCGCGCCATGGCGACGCGCACATCATCGGTCGGACCCTCGACCTGCTCGGCGAGGTCGCCATCGAGGGTGGCGAGCGGCGACAGGTCGCGCGGAATGTGCAGCACCGCCGCGCCCGCGTCGGCGCTCAATGCGGTCTCGAACAGGGTCAGCGCGCCGGAGCGGATCTCGCCGGGAAACCGCAGCTTCAGGATGCGCACGAGGGAGGGATTGGGCTCGAAGGCCAGTACCCGCGCGCCGCGCCTGAGAAGCCAGTAGGTGAAGAGCCCGCGGTTGGCGCCGATATCGCAGACGGTGTCACCGGGCTCCACCAGCAGCGGCAGAAGCCGGACCTCGCTGTCGGGGTCATGGACGGCGCGTGCATCCACCAGCGGGCACAACAGGGCGAATGCCCGCGGCATGCGGCGTTCGAGGATGGCCTTCAGGGATCTCAGCATGCGCTCCATGCGGAGGCCATCCCCCGCGCCAGAAGGCGTCCTCGCCACTCTATTGACCTCTCATAGCAGAGGCGCGAGGGAAGACAATCGAAGCAAAGGCAGGGGGTCGGCGTTAAGGTCGGCCGCCCCATTACCGCAAGCCGACAAGGCTTCGGCACCGCTTCAACGCAGGGTTTTAATCTGGACGGCCGCTCCTTCTACGCCCGTCATCACGCTGTGGGAGGAAGCCTCCCCGGGATGGGGCTGGCGGGGAACGCTCCCTTTTTCTATGGTCGCGCCCGACAGCACGGGAGACGATGCTTTGAACGCCCCACGCACGCCACGCCCGGCGGTGTTTTTCGACCGGGACGGCGTCCTCAACGTGGATACGGGCTATGTCCACGCCCCGGAAGACTTCCGCTGGGTGGACGGGGCCCGGGAGGCGGTGCGGCACTTCAATGCGCTGGGTCATCTCGTGTTCGTGGTGACCAACCAGTCCGGCGTCGCCCGGGGCTATTACGGGGAAGCCGAGGTCGCGGCCCTGCATGGCTGGATGGCCGACGAGCTTGCAGCCATCGGCGCCCATGTGGACGACTGGCGCTATTGCCCGTTCCATCCGGACGCGGCGGTGCCGGCCTATCGCGCGGTCCACCCCTGGCGCAAGCCGGCGCCGGGAATGATCCTCGACCTCATGGACCACTGGCCGGTGGCGCGCGACCACAGCCTGCTCATCGGCGACCAGCCTTCCGACATGGAAGCCGCTGCGGCGGCGGGCATCGCCGGCCATCTGTTTCCCGGCGGGGACCTGCTCGCCTTCGCCCGCGGACTGCGCTCCTCACAGGTTTGAGCGCCCCGCTCACGGCACCGGCGCATCGCACCCGGCAAGGCCGAGGCTGACACAGATGGCGCGGGCGAGGCTGCGATAGTCGGGATTATCGGGACCCGTGGGGCCGGGCGGCACCAGGCCGAGGCCATAAAGCATGGCGCCCGCCTTCGGATCGGCAAGCACCTCCTGAAGCAGCGTCACCGTGCGCGCCACGGTGAAGCGCGGGCCGCCGGCCTCCGACGGCATGACCTGGATGCCCAGCGCCAGCGGCCCCGGCCACAGGCTGCGATAGGCGCGGAAGGCTTCAAGCGGCTGGTAGGTCGGCCCGGCGTCGTAGGACATGACCGAGACCAGGTCGAGCCCCCGCGCCGCCTCCGACTTCAGCAGCGCCCGCATCATGCCCACATAGGGGCCGTAGCGCGGCTGCGAGGCGGCGAAGGCGCCCTCGCCATAGGCGCCGACACTCCAGCCGGCGAGGCTCACCACGCGAGGCCGGGGCAGCGCCGCGCGAAGATCGGTCAGCACCGCGATGGCGCGGGCATCGTCGGCGCAGGCGATGCGGCCGTCCGGCGTGCGGGCGCAGCCGGAATCCGCCGTCTCGTAATCAAGGTCGACGCCATCGGCGCCGAGATCGTTCACCAGATGCGCCAGCGCGCGGAAATCCCGCGCATCCCAGCCGAAATAGCCCCAGCCGCCCACCGCCAGCAGCACCTTCGTGTCCGGGTGTTGCGCCTTCAGCGCGGCGATGGCCGCTTTCAGGACGGCGCCGGAAAAGGGAAAGGCGAAGCCGGTGCCCGACAGGTCGAGGTCCCCGGCATAGGCGAGGTCCGGCTTCACGAACCCCAGCGCCACATGGGAGATGGCACCGGGCAGCCGGGCGAGAAGGGTCTTCTCCGGGTCCTGCGTGGCAACCTCGGCCCAGGACGCGAGATAGGCGAGGAACGGGCGTCGCTCTGCCTCCGCCGCCGCAGCGTGGCCGGCCGACAGGCCAAGGACCAGGACCAGCGCCACCAGGACGGTCAGAAGACCGCCGGCCCGGCCATGCCCTTGGTGATGGTGAGCAGCATGATTCTGATGTCGAACCATATGGACCAGTGCTCGATGTAGAAAAGGTCGAGCTCCACGCCCCGCTCCGCCTTTTCGAGGGTGTTGATGCCGCCGCGCATGCCGTTGATCTGGGCCCAGCCGGTGATGCCGGGCTTCATCCGGTAGCGCGCCACATATTGCCGGATCGCCTCGTAGCGCACGTTGGTGGCGACCTGCATGTTGGGCACATGGGGACGCGGCCCGACCACCGACATCTCGCCCCGCAGCACATTGATGAGCTGGGGCAGTTCGTCGATGGAGGTGGAGCGCAGGAAGGCGCCGATGCGGGTGATGCGCGGATCGTCCTTGGTGGTGCCGCGGGAGCCGTCGTCCGAGAGATCGACCCGCATGGTCCGCAGCTTGAAGCAGGAGAAGACGCGGTTGTTGAGGCCCACGCGCGGCTGGCGGAACAGGATGGGCCCGGGGGAATCCAGCTTGATGGCGGCGGCGGCGACCAGCAGGATGGGGGCGGTGAGGATGAGGCCGATGGTGGCCACCACATAGTCCTCCACCCCCTTCAGCAGCCCCAGCGAGCCCTTGAGTGGCTGCTGCTGCACCTGGAGCGCGGGCTCGCCGGCGATGCGCGTGATCCGGGCGTCGTTGAGCATGAAGCGCTCGGGATCCAGCTCGACGATGACGTCGGCGGCGATCTGGTACATCTGGTTGGCGATGGTGCTGATGGCTGCGGGATCGTCCCAGCTCTTGGCGACGACCACGATGTCCACCGGATTGTGCTTCACATATTCCAGCAGGTCGGCGAGTCCGCCCATCGCGGGAACGCCGTCGGGCGCGGGGGGTGGCGGGGTCATCTCGCCCGGCATGTGTCCCTCGTCGAACATGCCGACGAAGGTGATGAGGCCGTTCGCGCCCTCCTCCTCGCGGTAGCGGCGCACGAGGTCGCGGGCCCGGGCCGGATCCCCGATGATCACCGCATTGCGTCGCAGGACTCCGCGGGTCTTCACCAGCGCCACGCCGGTCCGCACCAGCACGAAGCGGCCGAAGATCAGCGTCAGCGCGGTCAGGATGCCCCAGCCGAGCAGCGCAACGAGGTTGGTCGAGCCGATGGGGATGATGGCGTAGTAGCAGATCGCCAGAAGCGCGCCGGCCGGCACGCCGGCCACCGCGAGGTGACCGAGCTGGCGCAGCGGGCGCGTGTAATGCTCGACCCGATAGGCGCGGCCGGTCTGCAGGATCTGGACGAAGGCGAAGACGCCGATGGCCCAGAGGATGGCCATCTGGCTCCAGGACAGGAAATCCCAGCGTCCGTGGGCAATGATGGCGGCCAGCGCCGCCATGGCGACGTCACACAACAGGACGAGGCGGTTGACGAGCCCGTGGGTCCAACGTGTCATCGCGCCAATCCCTGCCGGCAGAACGCGCCCGACCTCGTTGAGTCGAGCCGCGACCGGGATTCGTTCTGCGGAAGAAGACGTTGGCAGTCAAGCTGGGGAAGGCACCACATGTGTGCAAATGACAAGAGCCGCCCGGCTGACGCCGCGCGGCTCTTTGAAGATCTGCGTTCCGCAGCGCCTCAGGTCAGTGGCCGAAGGCCTTGACCACCTCTTCGGTGACCTTCTTGGCGTCGCCGAAGAGCATCATGGTGTTGTCCTTGAAGAACAGCTCGTTCTCCACGCCGGCATAGCCCGCCGCCATGCCGCGCTTGATGAAGAGCACGGTCTTCGCCTTCTCGACGTCCAGGATCGGCATGCCGAAGATGGGCGACTGCGGATCGGTCTTGGCCGCCGGGTTGGTCACGTCGTTGGCGCCGATGACGAAGGCCACGTCCGCCTGGGCGAACTCGGAGTTGATGTCCTCCAGCTCGAACACCTCGTCGTAGGGCACCTGGGCCTCGGCCAGCAGCACGTTCATGTGGCCCGGCATGCGGCCCGCCACCGGATGGATGGCGTACTTCACCTCGACGCCCTCCTCCTTCAGCAGGTCGGCCATCTCGCGCAGGGCGTGCTGGGCCTGAGCCACCGCCATGCCGTAGCCCGGCACGATGATGACCTTCTCGGCGTTCTTCATGATGTAGGCCGCGTCGTCCGCCGAGCCCTGCTTCACCGGGCGGGCTTCCGCCTGGGCCCCGCCGCCGGCCGCCGCGGCGTCACCGCCGAAGCCGCCGAGGATGACGGAGATGAAGGAGCGGTTCATGCCCTTGCACATGATGTAGGACAGGATGGCGCCCGAGGAGCCCACCAGCGCGCCGGTGATGATCAGCGCGGTGTTGCCCAGGGTGAAGCCGATGCCCGCCGCCGCCCAGCCCGAGTAGGAGTTCAGCATCGACACCACGACGGGCATGTCCGCGCCGCCGATGGGGATGATGAGCAGCCCGCCGAGGATGAGCGAGACCACGGTGATGATCCAGAACAGCTTGATCGAGCCGGTGATCACGAAGGCGATGATCAGGACCAGCAGCAGGATGCCGAGGCCGGCATTGATGAGGTGGCGCGACGGCAGCATGATCGGCTTGCCGCTCATGTTGCCGTTGAGCTTGGCGAAGGCGATGATGGAGCCGGTGAAGGTGATGGCGCCGATGGCCACGCCCAGCGACATTTCCACCAGGCTGGCGCCGTGGAGGTGGCCGGGATCGCCGATGCCGAAAGCACGCGGCGCGTAGAGGGCGGCGGCCGCCACCAGCACCGCAGCCATGCCCACCAGCGAGTGGAAGGCGGCGACCAGCTGGGGCATCTGGGTCATGGCGATGCGCTTGGCCACCACCGCGCCGACACCGCCGCCGATGCCGATGCCGGCCAGCACCAGCACCCAGCCGACGAGGTCCGACGGCGGCGAGAGCGCCAGCGTGGTGAGGACGGCGATGGCCATGCCCACCATGCCGTACAGGTTGCCCTGCCGCGAGGTGGTGGGATGGGAAAGGCCGCGCAGGGCGAGGACGAAGAGGATGCCTGCAACGAGGTAGAGCAGGGCAGCGAAATTCGCGTTCATGTGCTCCGCCTCACTTCTTCTTGGAGTACATGGCGAGCATTCGGCTGGTCACGAGGAACCCGCCGAATATGTTCACCGAGGCGAAGATGAGCGCGACGAAGCCGAAGATGCGCGCGCCCCAGGCGTGGCTGGAATCGCCCACGGTGGTGACGCCCACCGCGAGCAGCGCACCCACCACGATCACGGAGGAGATGGCGTTGGTGACGCTCATCAGCGGGGTGTGCAGCGCCGGGGTCACCGACCACACCACGTAATAGCCCACGAACACCGCGAGCACGAAGATGGAGAGGCGGAACACGAAGGGGTCGATGGCCCCCCCCGTCGCGCCGTGGGCCACTGCGCCGAGGGCGGCGCCGGCCTGGTCGGCATAGAGCTGGGCGGCTTCGGCCGCCTGACGCGCGATCTCTGCAGCGGCGCGGGCCTGGGAGGCGGCGTCCGTCGCGGTCTGGGCTGAGGCGGGATTCATCAGGCCGCTCCCTCGCTGGTGGTGGCGAGATTCTTGGGTGCGAAGTTGGGATGCACGACGGCGCCGTCGCGGGTGAGGAGGGTGGCCTTGACCAGCTCGTCGTCCCACTTCACGGCAAGGGACTTGGTCGCCTTGTCCACCATCGTCTCGAAGAAGTTGAACAGGTTCTTGGCGTAGAGCGGCGAGGACGACGCCGCGATGCGGCCGGGCACGTTGAGGTGGCCGACGATCTTGACGTTGCCGACCCAGGCCACTTCGCCGGGCACCGAGCCTTCCACGTTGCCGCCACGCTCCACCGCCAGGTCGACGATGATGGAGCCGGGCCGCATGGAGGCCACCATCTGCGCCGTGATCAGGCGCGGCGCGGGCCGGCCGGGGATCAGGGCGGTGGTGATGACAATGTCCTGCTTCTTGATGTGCTCGGCGACGAGGGCCGCCTGCTTGGCCTGGTACTCGGCCGACATGGGCTTGGCGTAGCCGGCGGCGGTCTCGGCCTGCTTGAACTCCTCGTCCTCCACCGCGACGAACTTGGCGCCCAGCGAGGCGACCTGTTCCTTGGCGGCGGGGCGCACGTCGGTGGCAGTCACGATGGCGCCGAGGCGGCGCGCGGTGGCGATGGCCTGAAGGCCCGCCACGCCGGCGCCCATGACGAAGACGCGCGCGGCGGGCACAGTGCCGGCGGCTGTCATCATCTGCGGCAGGGCGCGATTGAATTCGGCCGCGGCGTCGATGACGGCGCGATAGCCGGCGAGGTTCGCCTGCGAGGACAGCACGTCCATCACCTGCGCGCGGGTGATGCGGGGCATCAGCTCCATGGCGAAGGCGTTGACGTTGTAGCGCGCCAGCGTGGCCAGGGCCTCGTCGTTGCCATAGGGATCGACGATGGCCAGCAGCAGCGCGCCGGGCTTGTACGACGAAAGTTCAGCTTCCGTCGGACGGCGAACCTTCAGTACCACTTCAGCGCCGTACAGGGCATCGGCGGCGGTGGGCGCGATGGTGGCGCCGGCGGCTTCGAAGTCGGCATCCAGAATGCCCGACTTGAGGCCCGCGCCCGTCTCGACCGCCACGCTGGCGCCGAGCGCGACCAGACGCTTCACCGTATCCGGGGTCGCAGCGACCCGCGGCTCGCCGAGATCAACCTCGGCGGGGACAGCGATTTTCATCAGAGATGTCTCCGGTGCTCCAACCCGTCAGGGGGTCAGAGGAGGAAGATCCACATGAGGGTGAGGAGGACGGCGACAGCGATCGCGCCCCATTTGGTCAGGGCGGTGAACAGCACATAGGTGCCTTCGTGCTCGGCGTAGTCGTTACCGTCCGCAATGGCGTATTCGGTCGTGGCGTGTTCAGCCATCTTTTCCCCCTTTTAAGGCCTCAATTAGCGCTTTAGCGGAGATGCGAATGTCTGGCAACCGGGTTGTGGTGTACAGTAAGCCAAATCCAAACCGCTGAGTCATTGGAATCATCCGGCAACCGCCTGAACGCAATGGGAAAGGCCGCTCCGGAGCGTTAATGTTCTTGTTTCGTTCCGGTTCGGGTGCTACCTTTTTTCCCATGAGCCGTGAGCGCGATTCCCTCCTCGATCCTGCCGGCACCACCGTCGCCGCGGCGCGTGCCGCACGCGGCCCAAGGCCGGCCGGCCCCAAGGCCGCTGGACCCAAGGCTGCACCCAAGGCCAAGGCGGCGGCCCTCGCGGTGAACGAGCCGCGCGCCAATCGCATCCTCGGGCGCCTCGCGCAGGAAAAGGCCGCACCGCCCCCCGTGGTCCCCCCAGCTCTCGACGGAGAGGTCGGGAGCGTGGTGGACGGGGAGCGCCGGCGCGGACGGGGCGCGGTCTCCAACGCCGCCGGCCGCTTCGAGCCGGCCGCCCGCATCCTGTTCGACGACGGCTGGCAGAGCCTGGAGGACCTGCCGCCCCTGCGCACGCAGGTGATGGAAGAGCGCGCACGCACGGTCATCACCCGCAACCAGTCGCCGGATGTCGCCTTCGATCGCTCCATCAACGCCTATCGGGGCTGCGAGCACGGCTGCGTCTATTGCTTCGCCCGGCCGACCCACGCCTATCACGGCCTGTCGGCGGGCCTCGATTTCGAGACCAAGCTGTTCGTGAAGCCGGACGCGCCGGAACTGCTGGCGCGGGAGCTGTCCCAGGCGTCCTACCAGCCCCGCGTCATCGCCATGGGCACCAACACCGATCCCTATCAGCCCATCGAAAAGCGCTACGAGGTCACCCGCCGCCTGCTGGAGGTGCTCGCCGAATTCGGCCATCCGGTGGGCATCGTCACCAAGTCGGGACTGGTGGCGCGCGACATCGACATCCTCGCCCCCATGGCCGAGAAGGGCCTCGTCAAGGTGGCCATCTCCATCACCACCCTCGATCCGCATCTGGCCCGCACCATGGAGCCGCGGGCGGCGAGCCCCCATGTGCGGCTCGGCACCATCCGCCGCCTCGCCGATGCGGGCATTCCCACTGCGGTGCTCACCGCCCCGCTCATTCCGGCGCTCAACGACATGGAGGTGGAGCGCATCCTCGATGCCGCCAAGGCCGCCGGCGCCAGCGAGGCGGGCTATGTCATGCTGCGCCTGCCGCTGGAGATCGCCGACCTGTTCCGCGAATGGCTGGTGACCCACTTCCCGGACAAGGCGCGGCACGTGCTCGGCCTGATCCGCCAGATGCACGGCGGAAAGGACTATGACTCCGCCTTCGGAAAGCGGATGCGGGGAGACGGCCCCTATGCCTGGACCGTGGGCCGCCGCTTCGAGATCGCGGCACGGCGGCTCGGCCTCGCCGGGCGCGGGCTGAAGCTGACCACCGCCCATTTCCGCCGCCCCAAGCCGGCCGGCGTGCAGCTCAGCCTGTTCGATTGAAGAGCCCCATGGAGATGCCCATGCCGCCGGCACCCGCGCTTCGCCTGCATCTCGTCACCCTGGGGGTCGGCGACCTTGGCCGCGCCATCGCCTTCTACATCGCGATGGGACTGGAGCGGCGGGACCTGGACACGCAGGGCGTCGCCTTCTTCCTCGCCGGGCATGTGGTGCTGAGCCTGTATCCGCGCGACCGCCTTGCCGACGACGCCTCCTTGGCCGACACGCCGCCGCAGCCCTTCAGCGGCCAGACCCTCGCCTGCAATGTGGCGCAGGAAGCCGCGGTCGCGCTCGTGATCGCCCGCGCCGTGGCGGCCGGAGGCAAAGAGGTCAAGCCAGCGCAGAAGGTGTTCTGGGGCGGTACCAGCGGCTATTTCGCCGATCCCGACGGGCACCTGTGGGAAGTGGCGCACAACCCCTTCTTCCCGTTCGATGCCGAAGGCCGGCTCACAGTGCCGGAGCGGGCCGCTTCATGAAGGCTCATGTTCGGACGAGGCGCCATCACGCCGAGTCCCCTCGCACTACGAGCCTTGCGGTCGAGGGCGGCTGGCGCCATAGGCGCGCATGAAGACGCGCACCGCCCCCTTCACCGATTTCTCCACCGCCTCGGGATCGGGTGCGTCGGGCGCGCCGACGAGGGCGGGGATGGTCACTCCGTCCTTGCACAGGGTGAGGAACTGGCTCGCCGCCTGCGACACGTCGTCGATGTCGAGCACGCCCTGCTCCACCTTGGCGGCGAGATAGACCGACAGGCGCGAGATCCCCTCGCAGGGGCCCGCCTCGAAGAAGCGGCGGCCGATATCGGGAAACTTGGCCGAGATGGCGATCACCGTGCGCAGGAGCGCGATGCTGCTCGGACGCAGGATGGCATGGACGAAGGAATAGCCGAGCTTGGTGAGGGCGGTTTCCACGTCCTCCTCCTCGGCGTCGAGCACGAACATGCGCTCGGCGGTCTCCTCGCACTCGCTCCCGACGAGGGCGGAAAAGAGATCCTCCTTGTTCTCGAAATAGACGTAGAGCGTGCCCTTGGAGACCCCGGCGGCGCGGGCGATGTCGCCCATGCTGGCCGCATCGAAGCCGCGCTCGAAGAACACCTGGCGGGCGCCGGACAGGATCTGGCTACGCTTTTCCGGGTCCTGGCCCGCGCCATGTCCCGCGTCCCGCGCCACCGTGTCCCGCGGATCCGAACTGCGCAGCTTGAGGTCGGCGCCTCCGATGTCGGTCATACTCCCACGTCTCTTTCTTTCCAGCCCTACGTTCTTGCGGGATCACAGCACCGGCGCGCAAGCACCGAGTACGGCACCCCCGCGATACGCCGGAACGAGGTGACATCGCCGCAACAGGAGGCCGCCACCCAAAACCGACCGAACCGTTCAGTTCTCTCTTGCAAAGCCATCCATGCTGCGCTAAACCATAAGCACCGAACCGAACCGTTCGGTCAATGCCGCGGCACCGCAACCCGCGTCTTGATCGAACCAGGGGGAGGAGAGCAACGCCCCCGCTCTCCTCCCCCAAATTTTTCGGGTCTCCCTTCAGATCTGTTCGCGTAACAAGGCCGCGCGCCTTGACCATCCGGTGCCCTGCCGGACCGGAAGGCCGCGCCCGTTGCTGCGACATTCTGCCACATCACCTTGGCCGTCGCGCGCAGCGCCTTACCTTATCGAGACCGATCCGGGCCCCTCTGGCGCAGTTCCGCTGCGCGATGTCGGATCACCGCGTGCTCAGCACTCACCGGAAACCCTGGCCCATGATCGCCCCCCACCGGACATGACAGTCCCGCGCCCTCCCCACCGGCGCCGCGCGCTGTTCCTGGTCAATCCCGGCGCGCGCCACGGCACCGCGTCGCTTGGCGGCGTGCGCGAGCGTCTGGCGCGCGACCTGGACCTCACCGACGTGCGATGGCCCGGTGCCGCCGCCATCTCCGACACCATCCGCGCCCGCGCCGGCGACGCCGACCTCGTCATCCTCGGCGGCGGCGACGGCACGCTGAACGCGGCCACCTCGGGCCTGTTCGACACCCAGCTGCCGTTGGGCGTGCTGCCGCTTGGCACCGCCAACGATTTCGCGCGCACCCTCGCCATCCCCAGCGACCTCGCGGCTGCCGCCGACGTGATCCTGGCCGGCGCACCACGGCCCATGGACCTCGGCGAGGTGAACGGCCATGCCTTCCTCAATGTGGCCAGCATCGGCTTTTCCGCCGATCTCGCCCGCGCGCTGACCCATGAGGCCAAGCGCCGCTTCGGCGTGCTCGGCTACGGCATCGTGGCCGCGCGCCTGCTGATGCAGTCGCGCCTGTTCACCGCCTTCATCGAGCATGACGGAACAGTGGAGCAGGTGCGCACCCTGCAGGTGTCCGTGGGCAACGGCCGGCACTATGGCGGCGGCATGACGGTGGAAGCCACCGCCACCGCCGACGACGGCCGGCTCGATTTCTACAGCCTCGAAGTGGACCACTGGTGGCGCCTGCTCGCGCTGCTGCCGGCGCTGCGGCGCGGCACCCAGGGGGCGTGGGACGACGTGCGCGCCTTCCGCACCACCGAGGTGGTGGTGCGCACCAGCCGGCCGCGCCCGGTGAACACCGACGGCGAGCTGGTCACCTTTACCCCGGCCCATTTCCGGATCCGGCCCGGCGCCATCCACGTTTATACGCCGGCTCCCGCCGGTGCCTCAGCCTTCTCCCCCAACCTCTTGCCCGAAGGTTCTGCCTAGATGGACTACCTCCTTCAACTCGCCGCCGACCCCGCCGCGTGGGTGGCCCTGGTGACGCTGGTGGCCATGGAAGTGGTGCTCGGCATCGACAACCTCATCTTCATCTCCATCCTCACCAACAAGCTGCCGCCCCAGTACCGCACCAAGGCCCGGCGCATCGGCATCGGCCTCGCGCTCGTCATGCGGCTGGCGCTGCTGGGCACCGTCGCCATCATCGTGAAGCTGACCGCGCCCATCTTCGAGGTGTTCGGGCACGGCTTCTCCTGGCGCGACCTCATCCTCATCGCTGGCGGCCTGTTCCTGGTGTGGAAGGCGACCACGGAGATCCACCACAATGTGGACCCGCGCACCCATGCCGAGGACGTGCAGGAAGCCAAGGTCACCATCGGCTTTACCGCGGCCATCGCCCAGATCCTGATGCTGGACCTCGTGTTCTCCATCGACAGCATCATCACTGCCGTGGGCATGACCGAGCACATCCCCATCATGATCATCGCGGTGATCGCGGCGGTGACCTGCATGCTGCTGGCCGCAGATCCGCTGGCGAAGTTCATCGAGGCCAATCCCACCGTGGTGATGCTGGCGCTGGGCTTCCTCATCATGATCGGCATGACGCTGATCGCGGAAGGCTTCGGCGCTCACGTGCCCAAGGGCTACATCTACGCGGCCATGGCGTTTTCCGCCGCCATCGAGGCGCTCAACATGCTGTCCCGCCGGCGCCGCCCGGCCTCCGGCGGGCATTGAGCGCGGCCCAGTCCCGTCTTTGCCGACAAATGGCGGCCGGCGCGCCGCCATTTGAGCAAGGCCAATGGCAAGGCGGCTCGCGCCTCTCTATGCTCGCTTCGGGCCGGCCCTGCCGGCCCGAATTCCGTCTTCGAGGTCGAGAATGATCGCCCTGTTTGCATCTCGCACCGCCTGCGCTCGTCCTGCGGTGCTCGGCACCGCCTGTGCGCTCACCGCGGCGCTGGCTCTTGCCGCCTGGTCGGCCCCTGCCCGCGCCGAGGCATGCCTGGAGCAGATCGTCACCGTGCAGGCCCAGCTGAAGGCGCGCGAGCCCGCGCCCAAGAAGCCGCCGTCCCAGGAACAGACCATCGGTGCGCAGACCGACCAGCAGCCGACCCCCGGCTCGCTGGCCGCCGCTGGCCTCACGCCGCCGGACAGCGGCGCCTATGGCGCGCTCAACCAGGCCATTAACCTCCAGGCCGGTGGCGACGAGGCGGGCTGCCTCAAGGCCCTCGCCGAGGCGCGGCGGCTCGGCGGGCTGAACTGAGCCCGACCGGAGCTTTTCAGGTGCGGGGTGGACCGGCTCAGGTCAGAGCCGGTCGCGCATGGCGTAATAGCTGAGGCCCGCCACCAGCAGCGGATAGCGCATGAGCCGGCCGCCGGGAAACGGCGGCACCGGCAGGCGCTGGAGCAGGTCGAAGCGCTCCAGCTGTCCCTTCACCGCCTCGGCCAGGATCTTGCCGAACAGGGGTGCCAGCGCCACCCCCTGCCCGCTGTAGCCGGCCGAGACCAGCACCTTGTCCGACAGCCGGCGCACGAACGGCATGCGATTGAGGGTGATGGCGAGCACCCCGCCCCAGGCATAGTCGATGCGCACGTCCTGAAGCTGCGGGAAGATCCGCAGCATATAGGGCCGCACGAAGCCGGCCACGTCGGTCCGCAGACCCCGCCGGTAGCTCTCGCCGCCGCCGAACAGCAGCCGGCCGTCGCCGCTCAGGCGGAAATAATTGATGACGAAGCGGCTATCCGCCACCGCCGCGTCATTGGCGATGATCTCCCGCGCCCGCGCCCCAAGAGGCTCGGTGGCGATGATGTAGTTGCAGATGGGCATGACATGGGTGTCCACCCGCCGGTCGAAGCCGTCCATGAGACCGTTGCCGCATTCCAGCAGGAAGCCGGCGCGCACCACGGCGCCGCCCGCGGTGGTGACGGTGACCCCCGCCCCCTCCTCCTTCACGGCCACGGCGCGGGTGCCCTCGAAGATCCGCGCGCCGGCCCCGGCCGCCGCCCTGGCGAGACTAAGGGCGAAATTGAGCGGGTGGAGATGGCCGGCTTTCCGGTCGATCACTCCGCCATGATAGGCATCGGTGCCCACCAGGGCGCGGATCTCCTCGCGGGTCAGCGGGTCGACCGCGTCATAGCCGTAGCGGTCCCGCAGCAGGCGGGCGTAGTCGTGGCTCTCCTTCACGAAGTGCGGCTTGTGGTCGGCATGGATGAGGCCGCTCTTCAGGTCGCACGCCATGCCGTGGCGCGCGATCAGGCCATGGACCAGCGCCTTGCCCTCCTCGGCGAGGTCCCACAGCTTCTTCGCGTCGTCGAGGCCCACGGCCTTCTCGATCACATCCTGGCCGTGGCGCTGGCCGGAATGCAGCTGCCCGCCATTGCGGCCCGAAGCCCCCGAGCCGACGCGCGCCGCCTCCAGCACCACTACGTCGAAGCCGGCTTCCGCCAGATGCAACGCGGCGGAGAGACCGGTGTAGCCACCGCCGAGGATGCACACGTCCGCCTTCACCTCACCCGCAAGCGCGGGAAAGGCGGGACAGGCGATGGCCGTCGCCGCGTACCAGGACGGCGCGTGCCCGGCGGGATCGAGCCCCGTCGGCGGCCTGGATTGAGCCTCGCCTGCCATGCGCGCGCTCAGACGTTCAGCAGCAGATATTCCCGCTCCCACGGCGAGATCACCCGCATGAAGGTCTCGAACTCGGCCTGCTTCACCGCGGCATAGGCGGCAACGAAGCGATGGCCGAGCACCTCGGCGAGGGGCTCGCTGTCCGAGAAGGCCGCCACCGCCTCCAGGAGGCCGCGCGGCAGGTCGAAGTCGAGGTTCTTGGCGTCGCCCTCCAGCGGATCGGTGGCGCGCAGGTTCTCGGTGAGGCCGAGATAGCCGCAGGCCAGGGAGGCGGCGATGACGAGATAGGGATTGGCGTCGGAGGACGGCACCCGGTTCTCCAGCCGCCGCGCCTCGGGGGTGGAGGGCGGCACGCGCAGGCCTGCGGTGCGGTTGTCGTAGCCCCATTGCAGGTTGATGGGCGCCATGGAGTCGCGCGTCAGCCGCCGGTAGGAATTCACATAGGGCGCCATGATGCACATGACCGACGGCAGGTATTTCTGGTGGCCGGCGATGAAGGAGAAGAATTCCGGCGTCGGGTCGCCGTCCTCGTCCGAGAAGATGTTCTTGCCGGTCTGCGCCGAGATCACCGACTGGTGGATGTGCATGGCGCTGCCCGGCTCGTTGGCGATGGGCTTGGCCATGAAGGTGGCGTAGATCTTGTGCGCCAGCGCCGCCTCGCGGATGGTGCGCTTGAACAGGAACACCTGGTCGGCCAGCGTGAGCGGATCGCCGTGGCGCAGGTTGATTTCCATCTGCGCGGCGCCGTCCTCGTGGATCAGCGTGTCGATCTCCAGCCCCTGGGCTTCCGAATAGTCGTAGATGTCCTCGAACAGGGCATCGAACTCGTTCACCGCCTGGATGGAATAGGACTGGCGGCCGATCTCGGGACGCCCCGAGCGGCCCACCGGCGGCTTCAGCGGATAGTCGGGATCGGTGTTGGGCTCCACCAGGTAGAATTCGATTTCCGGCGCCACCACCGGCTTCCAGCCCTTCTTCTCGTAGAGCGAGATGACGTGGCGCAGCACCTGCCGCGGCGCCAGCTCCACCGGACGCCCGTCGCGGTGGAAGGCGTCGTGGATCACCTGGGCGGTGGGGTCCTGCGCCCACGGCACCGAGCACAGGGTGGCGAGGTCCGGCTCCATCACCAGGTCGCTGTCGGCGACCACCGAATCCACCAGGCCCTCATAGTCCGGATACTCGCCCGAAATGGTCTGGAAGAAGACCGACAGGGGCAGGTTCATCACCGGGGAGGAGAAGAATTTCGAGGCCGGCATGATCTTGCCGCGGGCGACACCCGCAAGATCGGGAACGGTGCACTCGATCTCGGTGATGCCCCGGCTGGCCATCCAGGCCTTGGCCTCGGCGAGGGAATTGACACCCCGCGGCGCCGTCACCGGAATCTTCTGCGCGCCCTTGCTGCGTTTCGCCATGATGCCCTCACGCGTGAACCGCTCACGCCTGATGAGGGAACACCTGCGCCATGGCGGGTGTCAACGCGGCGCCGTCGCGGCCGCGCTCCCGCTGCATCCCGGGGCCCGTCCTGATCCGGGACCGGGAGGGAACAGGCATCGAACGAATCGCGACCGAATCGAACCCATCGGAAGGTTCCCGCTTCTCCCCCTACGACCTGTGGGGGTGCGACAGGCCGCAAGGCGGATTCGGGCCGTGACGATTCAGGGGCGCGGGGCGCTCACCGGGACGGTGCCGGTCTTCTCCTGGGTTTCGAACGACGAGGCGGTCAGCACGGCGGTGCCGATCATGGTGGCCACCGACACCTTGAAGGGCGCCAGCAGGCGGGTCCCGGCGACGGGCACCAGCCACACCTGCATGTCCTTGTTCTCTTCCATGTATTTCACTGTGTACCGGGTCGGCCGATGGCCGGCGATGGGGCTGTAACGCACGCCGCACACCACGGCCGGGCCGGCATAGCCCTCGGTCTTCACCTTTTCCGTGCGCAGGAACGAGAGCTTGAGATCGTAGCGCTGGCGGCCGTCGAACACCGGGATCGAGCGGTCGCAGGCGGCGGCGGAGAGGAGGTCGGCGGTGCCGGGCACGTAGATGAAGGCCCCGCTCATGGGATCGATGACGTTCTGGAGCGTGTCGGGCGTCAGCGGCACCCGGTCGGGCAACGGCTTCAGCGGCGGCTCCACGTCCATCTCCTTCACCGCGCCGCCGGCGATGGCGATGCGGGCGGTCTCGGCCTTGCCGTCGGCCTCGGCGTTCATGGCATAGATGCGAGGCACCATCTTGCCGCCGGACAGCGCGCCGCGTGAGGCCGCGGCGCCCTTGCCGGAGGACACCGCGCGCAGCACGCCTGTGACGCGGGCGGCGCCGGTGATTTCGTAGGCCGTATCCCCCGCCTCCACCACGATGGAGCCGCGCCCCAGTTCCACGCTGCCCACCGTGAGCGTGTATTTGGCTTCGAGGCGTCCGTCGGCACGGGCCGCGTCGGACGATGCCAGAAGAGTGCCGGCGAACAGGGCGCCAGCCGCCGCGAAGGAGCGCGCGGACAGGAAGGCGGAACGGGCGTTGGTCATCAGGTGCGTCCGTGGCCGGAAAGGCCGGTTGCCCACGGGAAAGGCCCGCGGATCGGCGGTATCGTTACTGATGCGCAGGGAAGGCGGCTGAACTGTGGCTCGCCTCCGCTCCGGAAAACCGCGCACCAGTGCCGCAAGAACGCCCCGCGAATCCTCATGGGTCATTGACTTTACGACCGTTTGTCACGATCTTTCCAGCCTACCCTGAGACGCGGGTTGCGCAGACGACGGCAGGAGCCGGCGCCGTGGCCCATTCGCCTCGGGTATTTCGTCAATGTCTGAGGAGTGAAAAGCCATTCGTCGCCCCATGAGACCCGTCGCGCCGGAGAAGGATGGTCCGCGCGTCAACGAGGAAATCCGCATCCGCGAAGTCCAGCTGATCGACCAGGATGGGCAAAACCGCGGCGTGGTGGCCATTCGCGATGCTCTCACCCTTGCGCAGGAAGCCGGCCTCGACCTTGTCGAGATCTCGCCGAATTCCGCGCCCCCCGTCTGCAAGATCCTCGACTACGGCCGGTTCAAATACCAGAACCAGAAGAAGGCGAGCGAGGCCCGCAAGAAGCAGAAGGTGGTGGAGGTCAAGGAAATCAAGCTCCGCCCCGGCATCGACACCCACGATTACGAGGTGAAGATGCGCTCCATGGAGCGCTTCTTCGAGGAAGGCGACAAGGTGAAGGTCACCCTGCGCTTCCGCGGCCGCGAGATGGCGCACCAGGACATCGGCTTCAAGCTGCTTCAGAAGCTGAAGGAGGATGTCGCCGCCATCGCCAAGGTGGAAGCCGAGCCCATGCTCGAAGGCCGGCAGATGATCATGATCCTGTCGCCCAGGTGATATGTTTCCCAGGTGAGCCCTTTACCCGGGTGATCGCATCGATCAGGTGATCCTCGCTGACGGCTGAGGGCACCCGACCGAACGGGACCTGCGGCGAACGCTACTTCGCTTCAGGCAACTGGGCATAACCCAAGCACCCAAGAGCCCGTACGGATCAGATTGCACCGCGATCTGATCCGTACGGGCTCTTTTTTGACCCGACATGGGGTTCGCGATCGCGCGAAAGCGTTGCCTTGCACCACCCTCGAAATGGGATCGGTTGTGCGACATCTTTCGCACACGGCACCCACAGAATAACCGCGTCCCGCACTTTGATACCGTCCCGATCGGCGCTCCGTTTGAAATCGAGTTGCGACCCAAGGGCAGTTTGCTAGACACGGACTATTCCAATTCGTGCTTATGGCCTGAATGCTGGTTCTGCTGATCAATCTTGCCCGGCGCCCGGATCGCCTCGCCTTCATGCGCAACCAGCTGGATGCGCTTGAAATTGCGTTCGAGCGGATCGACGCCATCGACGGCAAGGCGGTGGATCTGGGGCCGGGCACCGACCTCATCACCCCGGTCGAGCGCGCCTGTGCCCTCAGCCACCGCAAGGCCTGGATGCGTTTCCTCGCCAGCGGCGAGAGCCATTGCCTCATCCTTGAGGACGACGTGCTCATCGCGCCGCAGACCAAGCGCTTCGTCGAGGATCCGCGGAGCTTCCCCGAGGGAGCCGAGATCCTGCGGCTGGAGACGCGATTGCAGCATTCGGTCCTGGGACGCGGCCGGCGCTGCGGCCCGCCCGGCTTCAAGGCGCACCGGCTGCTGTCGCGGCACCATGGCTGCGCCGCCTATATCATCACCCGCGCATGCGCCGAGCGCGCGGTGCGCGATCTCGCCGTGTTCGCCGAGCCGTTGGACGATGTCCTGTTCGAGCCAAAGAGCCCGAACTATTATCCGAACGTCTGCTTCCAGCTGCGCCCCGGCGTATGCCTTCAGGCGGAACTGTATGAGCCGGCGCAAAGCACCCCCATCTCCCGGTCCGACCTGGAGATGGATCGTCACGTTCGCCAGGTCCGGCGCGAGCAGAACTACCGGAACGTGACGCGTCCACGGGTCAAGGTGAAGCGTTCGGTTCCGGAAAAATGTCTGCGAGAGGTTGCCCGATGGTGGCGCCGAAGCAGGGCCAAAGCGGAGTTTCTCCATGCACGGTTCATTGTCGGACGCGTCTTGCGCGACGTCCCCTTCGCCGACGGGATCCTCCCGGCTGTTGCCGCCGCGCTTTCTGTTTCTGGAAGTGAACAAGCGGTGCAACCTGAAGTGCAAGCACTGCGACTTCTGGCAACGGACCGATGACGACCGGGCGAACTATCTCTCGGTCGCCGGACGCTCGCAGCTGATCGCCGAATTCTCGCAGCTCAATCCCAACGGCAACGTGGTGATCTGCGGCGGCGAGCCCATGCTCGACCTGGAAGATTACTTCACCCTGACAAAGGCCTGCCGCAGCAACGGCATCAATGCCCTCTCGGTGGTCAATGGCACGCGCATCCGCGAGGACAAGCTCGCCGAGCGCATGATTCTGGAGGGGCCGCACGAGATTTCCATCTCGCTCAACAGCCCGTTCCCGGCGCAGCATGACGAGACCCGCGGCGTGCCCGGCGCCTTCGACAAGGCGGTCCGCGCCCTGCGGCTGCTGGTGGCGGCGCGCAAGCGCCTGAACGCGCAGGACAAGACCCGCATCTATGTGATGGGGCTCATCTTCGGCGACAATTACCGCTCCATCGACGCCTTCTACGACCTGGTCCTGAACGACATTGGCGCCGACAAGCTCAAGCTGAACTTCCTCCAGCCGAGCTTCGGCCAGGCCGGCGAGCAGGACCCGTTCTTCGCTGCGCAGACCCAGGTCGATCCCGACGAGCTGGTGGCGATCCTGAACCAGTGCGACGCCAAGTACGGCCTCGGCTACAATCCGCTTTGGGTGGCGCAGGTGGGCATGTATTTCCGCTCGCTTTACGGCGCGCAGGACCTCGGCCGCGGCTGGCATTCCAAGACGGCGACGCAGGAGCACATCTGCAACTCCTACGACCGCAACATCATGGTCAATCACTATGGCGTGGCCCGCCTGTGCTTTTCCGGCGGCTTTCCCGGCAAGACCCTGGAGCGCAGCGGCGACCTGAAGCGGTTCTGGCTCGGCGCCGACAACATCCGCAAGCTGATGCGCTCCTGCAACCAGTTCTGCGGCATCAGCCATTCCGTGAAGCGCGAGAGCAGCACCGTGGCGGGCCGTCAGAAGATGCTCGACCACCAGGCCAACGCCACGCCCATGCGCCCCGACCTCGGGATCGCAGGCGACCTCACCTGGAAGATCATGTCGGGCATCCAGGCGGTCGCCCGCTTCACCGAGCGGCCCCTGCCATGAGCTGCGGCCCCCGATCCTGCCGCGCCAAACCTTGGCAGGGCCTTCACCCGCGCAGTCTGCATCTGCGCGCGGCGCCGGCGGCATTCACGGTATGGCAGTGAAGCTCCGCCAAAAGATTGCACGACCTCAGATCGCATCCTTATACAGGCCCATGCTGATTTTCGTCATCAACCTGGCGCGCCGGCCTGACCGTCTCGCCTTCATGCGCGGCCAGCTGGATGCCCTCGGCTTGGCGTTTGAGCGGATCGAAGCTGTCGATGGGCAACGCGAGGACGTGGGGCAGGGCACTGACCTGATCACCCCCGTCGAGATCGCGTGCGCCATGAGCCATCGCAAGGCGTGGCAGCGGTTTCTGGAGACTGGTGAGAACCGCTGCCTGATCCTCGAGGACGATGTCCTCATCGCGCCGCGCGCAAAGCTCCTGCTTGAGGATCCGCGCCACCTGCCCGCGGATGCTGACATCGTGCGGCTGGAAACAGGGCTTCAGAAATCGCTCGTTGGGCGGGCGCGGCGCTGCGGGCTGGCGGGCCACCGGGTCCATGCGCTCTATTCACGCCATCATGGCTCCGCGGCGTGCATCATCACCCGCGGCTTCGCTGAACGTGCCGTTCGCAGCCTGACGACCTTCGTCGAGCCGATCGACGACATCATGTTCGCGGTGAACAGCCCCAATTACTTTCCGAGCATCAGGTACCAGATGCGGCCAGGCCTGTGCATTCAGGCGGACCTTTACCATCCATCGCAGCAAACCAAGCTCGCCCAGTCGGATCTGCAGCCTGACCGGCTTGTCCGCGTTCTGGGTCGAGACCCCGTTCCCCCGGCTCCCAAGATGAAGGTCGTTCGGTCATTTCCGGAAAAATGCCTGCGCGAGGTCGGCCGCTGGCGGAGACGGTCTCTCGGTTCGGCAAGGACGCTCTACGATCGCCTCATCGTGGGGCGGTCCTGGCGGCCCATTCCCTTCTCGGGGCCCATCCTTCCAGTCGCGGCCGCGGCGATTTCGGTCGACGACGCACAGGACACCAGAACTCTGGCACCCGCCAAACCCTGATCGCTGACCTGATAGCTCAGCCCGGCGCCAGGCGCCGGGCTGCAGTCGCTCAAGCCCCGTCCCGCTCAGGGACAGGGATGCTGGTAGCCGTCATAGCCGGTGTAGGTGCCGGTTGCCGGATTGTAGGAGCGGTAGCGCTGCGCGCAGTAGGCCACCGCATCGTCGCCGTAGACCGGCTCCGCCGTGGCAGCCACGGCACCCAGGGCAAGGCCGCTGGCGACGCCGAGCGCGATCCACGCGCCGCTGTTGTTATAATAGCCCCAGCCCCAGCCCGGCCGGTACCAGCCCCAACCGGGACGCCACGCACCCGGACCCCACGCGCCCGGCGGCGGGCGCCAGCCCGGATGACCCCAGCCAGGCCCGCCAGGACCCCAGCCGGGACGTCCCGGACCCCAGCCCGGGCGAACCGGACCAGGACGAAAGCCCGGATGATAGCCACCCACATAGCGGGGGCCGACGGCACGGGGCCCCACATAACGCGCGCCGCCATAGCGCGGCCCAACCATGCGCGCGCCACCGCCGTAGCGGGGACCACCCATTCTCACGCCGCCGCCACGATACGGCCCGCCGCGGTAGGCGACGGTGTCCACGGCCGCGGCGCTGTTCTGCATGTCTGCGTTCACGAGACCGAGCCGCAGCGCCTGCGCGCTGGCGGGCGCTCCGGAAAACGAGAGCATGCTACCAGCGACGATCGCGGCCGCGAGCAGTGCCACTCTTTTCGTTCCGAACATGATGCTCACTCCCTTAACGCGATACAGGCTCGGCGGAATTTGTGTCGATTGTTTCGCCGGACCTTTGGTAACTTACGGCTACAACGCGGCGAAGTTGTTGCCGTTGCTCAAATTCGGACCGCCCGCGTTCAAGCCTGCGTGACGATGCACTACACAAATTCCCTCGCGCCGCAGCACCCACTCGCGGCCACGGCGCCTGCGGGCGCTTGCCTTTCCCGTCATCCTCCTGTAACGACTGCCGCCTTCGAGCCGGCCGGCGAACAAGGGCTGCCGCGCTGGCTCATATCGCTCAACAGCAACAAGAGGCTGAGCGTTCCCCGCCGCAAGGCGTGGCGAACCCATGCCACGGAGAGCCAAATGCCCAAGATGAAGACCAAGTCGGGAGCCAAGAAACGCTTCCGCCTGACGGGTACGGGAAAAGTGATCGCGGGCCAGGCCGGCAAGCGCCATGGCATGATCAAGCGGACCAACAGCCAGATCCGCAACCAGCGCGGCACGACCATCCTCGCCGAGTGCGATGGACGGATCATCCGCAAGTCGTTCCTGCCGAACGGCTGACGCCGCACCGCGATCTGAAGGAGTTTTTCCATGGCCCGCGTCAAACGTGGCGTTACCTCGCACGCCAAGCACAAGAAGGTCTTTGAAGCCGCCAAGGGCTTTTACGGCCGTCGCAAGAATACCATCCGCGCTGCCAAGTCGGCCGTCGAACGGTCGATGCAGTATGCCTACCGCGACCGCAAGGTTAAGAAGCGCAACTTCCGTGCGCTCTGGATCCAGCGCATCAACGCCGGTGTGCGCGCGCTTGATCTCGACCTGACCTATTCGCGATTTATCGATGGTCTCGGCAAGGCCGGGATCGAGGTCGACCGCAAGGTGCTCTCGGATATCGCCATCCACGAGCCCGACGCGTTCAAGGCCCTAGTGGAGAAGGCCAAGGCCGCGCTGGCCTGAGCCGGGCTCGCCTGAGCTTCCATCCCGTCTTCCGAGACCTTCAAGAGCCCCGTGCGGTCATCCGTCCGGGGCTTTTGCGTTTGGGCGGCCCCCGTCTATAAGCGGCGCAACCGTCCAGGACCCGCGCCCGCCCGACCCCGCGGGTGTTCCAGAACTTCATGAGCATCGACATGTCCGACATCGACGTGACCGACCAGGGCGCCATCACGGACCTGGAGCAAGACATCGCGAGCGCCATCCTGGGCGCCGAGGATGAAGCCGGCCTCGAAGAGGTGCGCATCGCCGCCCTCGGCAAGAAGGGCTCGGTCTCGGAGTTGCTCAAGTCGCTGGGCACCATGAGCCCGGACCAGCGCAAGGTCATGGGCCCGGCCATCAACGGGCTGCGCGACCGGGTGACCGGCCTCATCACCCATCGCCGCTCGGCGCTGAAGACCAAGGCCCTGGAAGCCCGCCTCGCCACCGAAAAGGTGGATGTGACCCTGCCGGTCCGCGAGGCCGCCGCCGAGACCGGCCGCGTCCATCCCATCGCCCAGGTGATGGAGGAGCTGACCGCCATCTTCGCCGACATGGGCTTCTCGGTGGCGGAAGGCCCGGACATCGAGGACGACTTCCACAATTTCACCGCGTTGAACTTCCCCCCCGGCCATCCGGCGCGGGAGATGCACGACACCTTCTTCCTGCCCCCCGGCGCCGACGGGCAGCGCAAGGTGCTGCGCACCCACACCTCTCCGGTGCAGGTGCGCACCATGCAGACCAAGACGCCGCCCATCCGCGTCATCTGCCCCGGTCGCACCTATCGCTGCGACAGTGACCAGACCCACACCCCCATGTTCCACCAGGTGGAGGGGCTGGTGATCGACAAGGGCGCGCACCTCGGCCACCTGAAGTGGATCCTGGAAGAATTCTGCAAGTCTTTCTTCGAGGTGGAGGGGGTGAAGATGCGCTTCCGCCCGTCCTTCTTCCCCTTCACCGAGCCATCCATGGAAGTGGACATCCAGTGCGACCGCTCCCGCCCCGGCGAGATCCGCTTCGGCGAGGGCTCGGACTGGCTGGAGATCCTCGGCTGCGGCATGGTGCACCCCAACGTGCTACGCAATTGCGGGCTCGACCCGGACGAATACCAGGGCTTTGCCTGGGGCATGGGCATCGACCGCATCGCCATGCTGAAATACGGCATGAGCGACCTGCGCGCCTTCTTCGAGGCCGACGTGCGCTGGCTCTCCCACTACGGCTTCCGCCCGCTGGATTTCCCGACCCTCGCCGGCGGCCTGAGCGCGTAAGGAGCAGGACCCATGAAATTCACCTTCTCCTGGCTCCAGGACCACCTTGAGCCCACCGCCTCCTTCGATGCCATCGTCGAGCGCCTGTCCCTCATCGGCCTGGAGGTCGAGGGGGTGGAGGACAAGGCCAGGCAGCTCGCGCCCTTCGTGGTGGGCGAGGTGCTCACGGCCGAGAAGCATCCCAATGCCGATAAGCTGAAGGTCTGCACCGTCTCCATCGGGAAAGGCGAGCCCATCCAGGTGGTGTGCGGCGCGCCCAATGCGCGGGCGGGGCTGAAGACCGTGTTCGCGGCGCCGGGCACGGTCATTCCCACCTCCGGGCTGGAGCTGAAGATCGGCAAGATCCGCGACGTGGAAAGCCGCGGCATGCTGTGCTCGGCCCGCGAGCTGGGCCTGTCGGAAGAGCATGACGGCATCCTGGAGCTGCCGGAGGACGCCACCCCCGGCGCCCCGTTCGCCGAAGTGCTGGGCCTCAACGATCCGGTGGTGGAAATCGCCGTGACCCCCAATCGCGCCGACTGCCTCGGCGTCGCCGGCGTGGCGCGGGATCTGGCCGCCGCCGGCCTCGGCGAGCTGATGGCGCCGAAGGTGAAGCCGGTGGACGGCACCTTCCCCGCGCCGCTGGGCGTCACGCTGGAATTCGGCGAGACCGGCTCGCTCTGCCCGGCCTTCGCCCTTCGGGTGGTGAAGGGGGTGAAGAACGGCCCCTCGCCGCAATGGATGCAGGACCGCTTGCGCGCCATCGGGCTTCGCCCCATCAACGCGCTGGTGGACGTCACCAATTTCATGACGTTCGACCGCAACCGGCCGCTCCACGTCTTCGACCTCGCCAAGGTGAAGGGCAATCTGGTGGTGCGCCGGGGCCGGCCCGGGGAGACCCTGCTGGCGCTGGACGGCAAGACCTACGCGCTGGACGAGACCATGTGCGTCATCGCCGACGAGAACGGCGTGGAGAGCCTCGCCGGCATCATGGGCGGGGAAGCCTCCGGCTGCGACGAGGGCACCACCGACGTGGTGATCGAATCCGCCCTGTGGGATGCCATCAATATCGCCCAGACCGGGCGCAAGCTCGGTATCAATTCCGATGCCCGCTTCCGCTTCGAGCGCGGCGTGGACCCGGCCTTCACCCTGCCGGGGCTGGAGCTCGCCACCCATCTCATTCAGGAGATCTGCGGCGGCGAGGCGTCCGAGGTGGTGCTGGCCGGCGCCATACCGGACACAGCGCGCACGATTCGCTTCCCCCTGTCCGAGGTGAAGCGCCTTGCCGGGCTGGAAGCCTCCGAACAGGAGATCCGCGACGTGCTGGAGGCGCTCGGCTTCGCCGTCTCCGGCGCGGCGCCGGTGCTGGACGTGGTGCCGCCCTCCTGGCGCGGTGACATCGAGGGCAAGGCGGACCTGGTGGAAGAGGTGGTACGCATCCTCGGCCTCGATCGCGTGCCCGCCACCGAGCTGCCGCGCGGGGAGGATGCCCGCAAGGCGGTGCTGACCCCGCTCCAGCTGAGGAGCCGCAAGGCCCGCCGGGCACTGGCGGCGCGCGGCATGGTAGAGGCGGTCACCTGGTCCTTCGTCAGCCAGGAGGCCGCCAGGATGTTCGGCGGCGGCGCGCCGGCGCTGGCCCTGTCCAACCCCATCGCCGCCGAGCTTTCGGACATGCGGCCGAGCCTGTTGCCCGGCCTCATCAAGGCGGCCGGCACCAATGCGGCGCGCGGCTTTGCCGACGCGGCGCTGTTCGAGGTCGGCCAGATCTTCCTCGACGACACCCCCACCGGCCAGCGCCAGGCCGCTACCGGCCTGCGGCGCGGCACGGCGAAGCCCTCAGGCGCCGGCCGCCACTGGTCCGGCACCGCCGGGGCGGTGGACGTGTTCGACGCCAAGGCCGATGCCACTGCGGCGCTCGCCGCCTGCGGGGCGCCGGTGGCGAACCTTCAGGTCACCACCGATGCGCCGGGCTGGTACCATCCCGGCCGCTCGGGCACGCTGCGCCTCGGCTCCAACGCCATGGCCCATTTCGGCGAGATCCATCCCGCCGTGCTGGAGGCGCTGGACGTGGCCGGCCCGCTGGTGGCGTTCGAGATCATCCTCGACAAGATCCCCGAGCCCAAGGCCAAGGCCACGCGGGTGAAGCCCAATCTTGACCTCTCCGCCTTCCAGGCGGTGAAGCGCGACTTCGCCTTCGTGGTGGGCCGCGAGGTGGCGGCGGCGGACATCCTGAAGGCCGCCCAGGGCGCCGACAGGAAGCTGGTCACCGCCGTGGGCCTGTTCGACCTCTATGAGGGCAAGGGCATCGACCCCGACAAGAAGTCGGTGGCGGTGGAGGTCACCCTCCAGCCGCGCGAGCGCACCTTGACCGACAAGGACATCGAGGAGGTGGCGGGCCGCATCGTGGCGGAGGTCACCAAGAAGACCGGCGCCACGCTGCGGGGCTGACCCGACGCACCCCTCCCCATTCGCGGCGGCGCCCATGCTGCACCGCCGCGAATGCAATTTGCGAAAGGGGACGAAAGGGCCTTCGGGCCCGCCCCCAAAATCGCGCAGGGACCTGCAGAACGACCGGTTTAGTTATTATAATACCGTTTGTATGCTACTTTTTGCCGTCTCGGGAGCTATTCTCAAGCTTCCAGCGTTCGTTCAGTCACGAAACCGTGCTATCTCGCAGCTGCGAAATTCAGGCCCGCAGGAGCTCTCTGCATGTTCCCCACACCCAAGCCGGTCTTGACCCCCAACACCTATGCCTACGAGTCCGAGCCCATGGTGAAGCCGACCGGCTTCCGGGAATATGACGCGCGCTGGTTGTTCCAGAAGGAAATCAACCTGATGGGCGTGCAGGCGCTGGGCATGGGCCTCGGCACCCTGATGCACGAGATGGGCGTGAAGCCGGAGATCGTGACCGGCCACGACTTCCGCAGCTATTCCTCGTCCATCAAGCTGGCGCTGGCCTCCGGCCTCATGGCGGCCGGCATCAAGGTGCACGACATCGGCCTCGCCATGTCGCCCATGGCCTATTTCGCCCAGTTCGCCCTGGACGTGCCGGCGGTGGCCATGGTGACCGCCTCCCACAACGACAACGGCTGGACCGGCGTGAAGATGGGCGTCAACCGCCCCCTCACCTTCGGCCCCGACGAGATGACGAAGCTCAAGGAGATCGTCCTCGGCGCCAAGTTCAACCTGAAGGGCGGCGGCTCCTACGTGTTCGTGGAGAACTTCCCGGACGTCTACATCAAGGACCTCACCGACCGTCCCAAGCTGAAGAACCCCATCAAGGCGGTGGTGGCCTGCGGCAACGGCACGGCGGGCGCGTTCGCGCCGAAGATCCTCGAGGCGCTGGGCGTCGAGGTGATCCCGCTCGACACCGAGCTCGACCACACCTTCCCCAAGTACAACCCGAACCCCGAGGACATGGAGATGCTCCATGCCATGCGGGACGCGGTGCTGGAGCACAAGGCGGACGTGGCGCTGGGCTTCGACGGCGACGGCGACCGCTGCGGCGTGGTGGACAATACCGGCGAGGAGATCTTCGCCGACAAGGTGGGCGTGCTGCTCGCCCGCGACCTCGCCAAGATCTATCCCGAGCCCACCTTCGTGGTGGACGTGAAGTCCACCGGCCTGTTCGCCACCGACCCCGAGCTGATCAAGCTCGGCGTGAAGGCGGACTACTGGAAGACCGGCCACTCCTACATGAAGCGCCGGGTGAACGAGACCGGCGCCCTCGTCGGCTTCGAGAAGAGCGGCCATTATTTCTTCAACAAGCCCATCGGCCGCGGCTATGACGATGGCCTCATCTCCGCCATCGCCGTGCTCGACATGCTGGACCGCAACCCCGGCAGGAAGCTCTCCGACCTGCGCGAGGCGCTGCCCAAGACGTGGTCCTCGCCCACCATGTCGCCCCACTGCACCGACGAGGCCAAGTACGGCATCGTCGCCAAGGTGGTGGAGCACTACGAGAAGCTCGCCAAGGACGGCGCCCTCGTCACCGGCCAGAAGATCCGCGACCTCGTGACGGTGAACGGCGTGCGCGTCACCTGCGAGGACGGCTCCTGGGGCCTGGTGCGCGCCTCCTCCAACAAGCCCGAGCTGGTGGTGGTGGTGGAGAGCCCGGTCTCCAACGCCCGCATGCGCGAGATGTTCAAGGAAATCGACGGCGTGCTGCGCACCTTCCCGGAAGTGGGCGAGTACAACCAGACCATCTGAGCGCCAGGGCCCGCCGCCTCTTTTTCGGCGCGCGGGTGCTCTAGCTTTGCAAGTCTGCGACCCTCCGCCGTCGTCCGGCGGAGGGTTTCTCGTTTTCAGGGCCCGCCCCACTCACGGGCTGCCCCTGGCATAAGGCAACAGATTGACCCTCGACGCGCCCTTCATCGCCATCGTCGGCGCCGGCCCGGCGGGCCTCGCCGCAGCGGAAATGCTCTCCGCAGCCGGGGCGCGCGTCGGCGTCTATGACCGCATGCCCTCCGTCGCCCGCAAATTCCTCATGGCCGGGCGCGGCGGGCTCAACCTCACCCATTCCGAACCGCTGCCGCGCTTCCTGAACCGCTACGGCGCGGCCGAGGCCCGGCTCGCCCCGGCGCTGGCGGCGTTCCCCCCGGACGCCCTGCGCGCGTGGGCCCTGGAGCTAGGCGAAGAGACGTTCGTCGGCTCCAGCGGGCGGGTGTTCCCCCTGAGCTTCAAGGCCTCGCCCCTGCTGCGCGCCTGGCTGGCGCGGCTCACGCAACAGGGCGTCAGCTTCCACCTGCGCCACGCCTTCCGGGGCTGGAGCCCGGCGGGTGCAATGCTGTTCGACACGCCGCAGGGTCCGGGCGAGGTGACGGCGGATGCGGTGCTGCTGGCCCTGGGCGGCGCCTCCTGGCCGCGCCTCGGCTCTGATGGCGGATGGGTCGAGGGGATGCGGGCCCTGGGCGTCCCGGTGAACGCGCTGGCGCCCTCCAACATGGGCGTCACCATCGCCTGGTCGGACATTTTCCGCACCCGTTTCGCCGGCACGCCGCTGAAGCGCATCGCCCTGCGCTTCGGCAAGACGCTGGTGCGCGGCGAAGCCGTGGTGACAGCTTCGGGGCTGGAGGGAGGCGCCATCTATGCCCTCTCCACCGACCTGCGCCGGGCGCTGGGCCACCGCTCCATCACCCTCCATCTCGACCTGCGCCCGGACGTGGACGAAAAGGCCCTCGCCGCCCGGCTCGCCACCGCCCCGCAGAAGGCCTCCTTCTCCACCGTGCTGGGCAAGAATGGCGGCCTCGCCCCGGTGGCGGCGAACCTGGTGCGCGAGGTCACCGGCCCGGTGCGGCCGGATGCGCCGTCCCTCGCCCGCCTCATCAAGGCGCTGCCGCTGGAAGTGACCGGCCATGCGGGGCTGGAGCGCGCCATCTCCACCGCCGGCGGCATCGCCTGGAGCCATGTGGGGGACGACTATGCCCTCGCCGGCCTGCCTGCCCACCTGCCCCCGGTGTTCGCGGCCGGCGAGATGCTGGATTGGGAAGCTCCCACCGGCGGCTACCTGCTGCAGGCCTGCTTCTCCACCGGCCGCGCGGCGGCGGAAGGCATCAAGGCGCGGCTCGGGATTGGCCCGGAGATCCCTGGCGCAGGGACCCTTGCCGAAGGATCGCCTCCGCCTGATCATCCTCCGGCCTAGCCGCCGAAGCCACCACCATCGAGATAGGCCTGCTCCTCCGCCGACATCTGGCGGCCGAGGATGGGGTTGCGGTGGGGGAAGCGGCCGAAGCGGTCGATGATCTCCTTATGGACCAGCGCGAAGGCCATCCCCTCCTCCTGCCCCAGCGCGCGGTAGAGGTCCACGCCCCGCGCCTGTGCGGCCCTGTCCTCCGCATGCATGAAGGGCAGGTAGAAGAAGGTGCGCAGCGCCGGCGCAATCTCCGGCGCCCCGTCAAAGCCCCTCTCCACCGCCCGTTCGGCGGCCGCCAGCGCGCCGGCGTCGGTGGCGAAGGCGCGCGGCGTGCCCCGGAACACGTTGCGCGGCACCTGATCCGTCAGGATGATCCAGGCCAGCGCCCCCTCGGGCGTCTCCCGCCACGCGTCGAGTGCTCCCGCCACGGCGGCCTCATGGGCCGGCAGCAAGGCGGCGCGCACTTCTTCATCGAACGCCGCGCCGCCGCCGAACCATTTCTCCCGGCCCGCCGCCCGCCAGAAGGCGAGCACATCCGCCGGCGTCATTTTCTCAGGCGTCATGCCCTTGAGCATCACCGCAGCCCCGGCGGGGCGAGGGGGTTGTCGGTGAGCGCGGCGCGGTCCGGCGTATCCACCTGCGGCACGCCGAGGAAGGCGTTGAACAGGCGGGCGATGACCTTGGGGTCGAGGTCGCGCACGATCATCACCAGCCGGGTGCGATGGTCCTCGTCCGGCCAGGCGGGCAGGCGCGCGGGCGGGTGCATCACATGCTGCACGGCGTGGATCACGATAGGCGCGTCCGGCTCCTCCGCCACTTTCACGATGCCCTTCATGCGCAGCACGTTGCCGCCATGGGTGGCGCGCAGCAGCTCCAGGAACAGGTCGAGGGTGGCGGCCGGAATGGCGGCGTCGGTGGCCAAGGTGAAGGCCCGGATGCGGGCATCGTGGCGGTTTGGGTCGAGGCTCGCGCCGTCCGGTTCCGCCGCCGCCACCTCCTCGGCCGCGAGCCAGCGGGCCACGTCCGGCGCCTTGCCGGCGGTCGCATAGAGCCCGGCGCCGAGGATGGACGCGGCCTGCGCCTCCCCCGCCGCCGCGTCCAGCAGCCGGGCGCCGGGGGCGAGGCTCTTGAGCCGCGCCCGCAGCGCCTCGAGCTGCGGGCGGTCCGCGTCGGCCACCAGGTCGGTCTTGGTGAGGACGATGCGGTCGGCCATGGCCGCCTGCTTCACCGCCTCCTCATGGGCATCAAGGGTGGCGTCCGCATTCACCGCATCCACCACGCAGACGAGCCCGTCGAGCCGGTAGCGCAGGCCGAGATAGGGGTGGGTCATCAGGGTGTGGATCACCGGCGCCGGATCGGCGAGGCCCGTGGTCTCGATGATGACGCGGGCAAACGGCGGCAGGCGGTCGTTGTCGCGGCCGCGCAAAAGGTCCTCCAGCGCCGCCACCAGGTCGCCGCGCACGGTGCAGCACAGGCAGCCCGAGGCGAGCATGACGATGCCCTCCTCCACCGGCCGCACGAACAGATGGTCGAGCCCCACCTCGCCGAACTCGTTGATGAGTACGGCAGTGTCGGCCAGGCCCGGATCGGCCAGCAGGGCATTGAGCAGCGTGGTCTTGCCGGCGCCGAGGAAGCCGGTCAGCACCGTGACCGGAATGGGCTCCGGCGGTCCGCGACGGCGGGCGGGCGCCGTGTCGGCCGGCGCATTTTGGGCGGGCGCCTCTGGGGCGGGCACGTTGCCCGGCATCGCGATGTCTCCACAGGACGAAAGGGAAGTCTCTTCCCTCTGCCTCCATCAGCCGACGCGCTGGGTCAAGGGCGATGGATGTCCGCACCGCATCGCGCCCGGAGGGGCGCGCATGCCCACCCGCCCTACAGCGCCTGCGGAGCGGCACTTGCGGGCCGCATGAAGACTGCTGGAACGGCGCCCGTTTCGGCGCGCGCCTCAGGTGGCGGGCTTGGGGGCCGGGGCGGCGCTTTCGGCCGGGGTTTCGGCGGGCTTCGGCTTGGGCTTGGGCTTCGACGCGGGCACCGAGCCGGCGGTGACCGGCGCCTGGGGCTGTACCTGCTTCTTCTGGGCGGTACCGCTCGCCGGCTTGTCGCCGGAGGTGCTGGCACTCTTGGGCTTGGCCGCAGCCTTGGGCTCGTCGCCGGTGCTGGCCGTCGCGGTCGAGGGCTTGCTGCCGGCGGTCTTGCCATCAGCGGTCCTGGGCTTCGGCTTGGCGGTGGGCTTGGCGCCGTCGCCGCTTTCGGCCGACGCGCTCTCGGAGCCGGCGGACGCCTTGGCCTGCTTGGTGTCCTTGGCGCCCGGCTTCTTCTTCGGCTTCTCTTCCTCGGGATAGGCCGATGCCAGATCCTGCGGCGCGTTGCGGGTGCCCACATAGACCACCACCGGCGGCATGGAGGGCGGCAGGGTCTGCAGCAGCTCGGCACCGGACTTGGGCAGCACCGGCGCGGCAAAGGCGAAGCCGCCGCTGCTGCCTTCGGACTCGTCATCGGCCTCGGAGGCGGTGACGGCGCGCTTGCCGCCACAGACCTCGGCCTTCATGTCGTAGGCCGGGCCGCCGCTGTTGGAAATGTTGGACAAAAGCGGCTGCGCAGCGCCGAACACACCCCAGGACGACTGGAAGCCCTTCTCGAACATCAGCGCCGCCTGCTCGGTGCGGGCGGTGCCGGAGCGGGCGCCGAGGATCACGGCGATGAGGCGCTTGTTGCCGCGGGTGGCGGTGGCCACCAGATTATAGCCGGAGCCGCAGACGAAGCCGGTCTTCATGCCGTCGGCGCCGGGATAGCGGTCGATCAGGCGGTTGTAGTTGCGCAGCACCGCCTTGCCGATCTTGATGGCGGGGATGCGGAACAGGGCCTCGTGCTCGGGGAAATGGTAGATGATGGCCCGCGCCAGGATGGCGAGGTCACGGGCGGTGGTGATCTGGTCCGGGTCCGGCAGGCCGTTGGGATTCTCGAAATGGGTGCCGCTCATGCCGAGATGGGCGGCGGTGGCGTTCATCTCCGCCACAAAGGCGGGCATGGAGCCGGCGACGCCTTCGCCCACCACCCAGGCCATGTCGTTGGCGGACTTCACCAGCACCATCTTCATGGCGTTGTCGAGGGTGACCACGGTGCCCGGCTTGAAGCCCATCTTGGAGGGCTGCTGGGAGGCGGCGGCGGCCGAGACGGTAAGGGGCGTGTCCAGGGTGAGGCGCCCGTTCTTCACCGCGTTGAGCGCCACATAGACGGTCATCAGCTTGGTGACGGAGGCGGGATGCCAGGGCCGGCCGGCTTCCTTCTGCTCGATCACCCGGCCGGTGTCGGCCTCCACCAGAAGCACCGGATTGGCCTGCGCGGGATGGACGAGGAACGAGCCGGCGAGCCCGACGCCGAGCACCGCAGCGGCAAGACCGAGACAAAGTCCACGGCGGGCATCGCCCATGGAAGTCGCCCGGGCGCCGGGACTGGATTTCGTGCGCGCCAACCGCTCAGCTCCCGTGTCAGCCAGAATAGCTCATCACCCTATTGGTCCTTCATTACCCGCTTTCGCCCCGCCGGGAAAGTCGCAATAGGGCGGCGAAAGGCAAGCAATGGCGCCATGGGCACGGTTCTGTTTGCCACATTCTTGCCCCAGTCCGGGGAATGCCCGAATTGAGCTCCGGAAAACCTTTCCGCCCCGTTACGTTTCCACGATGGGATGGGCCGCGACGTGTGACGCTCCATCCGCTGCGCCGGTCATGAACTGGGCGCGGGCCAGCGCTGCGAACCGGCCGCCGAGCTGCACCAGCTCGTCGAAGGTACCGGCCTCCACCACGCAGCCGCGCTCGAACACCAGGATACGGTCGGCATTGCGCACGGTGGCGAGGCGATGGGCGATGACGAGGGTCGTGCGCCCCTTCATCACCTCGTCCAAAGCGGCCTGCACCTTCACTTCCGTTGCGGCGTCGAGCGCGCTGGTGGCCTCGTCGAGGATCAGGATGGGCGGGTTCTTCAGCAGCGCGCGGGCGATGGACAGACGCTGGCGCTCGCCGCCGGACAGGGCCCGCCCGCGCTCGCCCACCACCGCCTTGAGGCCGAGGGGATTGCGCTCCACCAGTTCCAGCGCCTGGGCGCGGGACAGCGCCTCGCGCATCTCCGCCTCGGTGGCGTCGGGCTTGCCGACCCTCAGATTGTCCTCGATGGAGCGGTTGAAGAGCAGTGGCTCCTGGAACACCACGCCGATGGCATGGCGCAGGGAGGAGAGCGTCACGTCGCGGATGTCCACGCCGTCGATGCGGATCGATCCCGACTGGGGGTCGAACACCCGGTGCAGCAGCGCCAGCGCGGTGGACTTGCCCGCCCCCGTGGTACCGACGAAGGCGAAGGTCTGGCCCGGCGTGGCATGGAAGGTCACATCCTCCACCGCCGTGCGCTTGCCGTCGTAGGAGAAGGAGACATCGTCGAACACCACGTCGCCCGCCACCTGCGGCAGGGGCTTCGCCCCCGGCCGGTCGCGCACCGAGCCCACCGTATCCAGCACCTCGAAGAACTGGGCGAGCTGCGGGGCCGACATGAGCAGCTGGTTGAAGAAGCTCACAGTATGGTCGAGGCGGCCGATGAGCATGTTGGCGAAGGCCACATAGGTGACGATGTCGCCGATGGCGGCCATGTTGTGCAGGTAGAGCCAGGTGCCGATGAGCAGGATGGCGAGGATGGTGAGCGTCGTCGCCGCCTTGGTGGCCATGGACACCATGGCCCACCACGACAAGACCGGGATCTGCACCGCCAGCACCCGGTTCACCGTGGCCTTGAGGCCGGACACCTCGGCCTCGGTGCGGGTGTAGCTCTGGATCACCGCCACGTTGCCCAAGGCGTCGGAGGTCTGCTCGGCGAGGTCGGAATTATATTCCTCCACCTCCCGCTGCATGGCCTCGGTGCGGCGGATGACATAGCCGGTGACGATGCCGAACACCGCCATCAGCACGATCAGCACCAGGCCCAGGCGCCAGTTGATCCAGATGCCCACCGGAACCAGCACCACCAGCGAGATGATGGCGGCGCAATCCTCCCGGAAGAAGGAGAGCCACAGGCCCCAAAGGGAGTCCACGCCCTCCAGCATCACCTTCAGCAGGCGGCCGGAATGGGTCTCGCCGTGGAAGCTCAGGGGCAATTGCAGTACGTGCTCGAAATATTGCGTCAGGATGCCGAGGCGGCGGCGGTGGGAGAGCCGGTCCGCATGCAGCGAGATCAGCACCCCGGCACCGATATTGAACAGCCCGAAGCCCACCCAGGCGGCGAGCAGGGGGGTAAGGTCGTCGAAGGTGGGCAGGCGGGAGGCGGCCTTCGTGGCGGCCAGCGTATCCACGATGCGGCCGAACAGGATGGGCTCGGCGAACTGGGCGATGGCCAGCATCAGGTTGGACACCACCAGCAGCGCCCCGAGCCGGGCCTCTGGTCCCAGCAGGCCGATGGTGCGGGCATAGACGCGAAAAAGGCTCATGGTCGCGGGCTTCCCGTGCCGGTGTGCCGCCACAAGAGCCAACCGCGGGCGCGGGCGCAAGGGGGTGGGTCAATGCGGGGATGTTTACGGACGCCAGCAGCGGTGGTGGGATGCCGAACCCGGGGACGGACTGCGGTCGCCTCCCGATACCCTCTCGCACGCTGCGGATTGACGCGCGGGCTTCCCGCCCCTATAAGCCGACCCCGAACTCAGGCGGCTGCGGCGGCCGGAGCCCAGACCTCATTGCGTGCGTCGAAGCTGGTATCGAACCTAGTTTCGAGCCGCGCGAACGGGGACCGGCCATAAGCGCCGGTGCAGCTTCGCTGCCGGGGTCCGATGCCTCAAGCCACGCAAGATACCCGGAGATTTGACCGTGAAGCGCACCTATCAACCCAGCAAGCTCGTGCGCAAGCGCCGCCACGGCTTCCGTGCGCGCATGGCGACCCGCAACGGCCGCAAGATCATCGCCGCCCGCCGCAACCACGGCCGCCAGCGCCTGTCCGCCTGAGGGGTGGACATTCGCGGAGCTGCCCAGCTTGGATCATCTCCGCAAACGTCGTGACTTCCTCGCAGCCGCCAAGGCCGAACGGGCCGGGGCGACGTCGTTCCTGATGCAGGGCCGCGATCGCGGCGATGCCGGAACGGTGCGCGTGGGATTCACGGTCACCAAGAAGACCGGCAATTCGGTGGTGCGCAATCGCATCCGCCGCCGTCTGCGCGAGGCGGTGCGCCGCGTGCTGCCCGATGCGGGCCGGGCCGGTTTCGACTATGTGCTGGTGGCGCGCGAAGCCGCGCTGCGCACCCCCTTCGAGACCCTGGTGCGGGAGATCGAGCGCAGCGTGCGCAAGGTCCACACGCCCAAGGCCCCGGGGGCCAGAACGCACGCCCCCAAGAGCGGTGCATCGAGGACGGGTCCATCCAGGTCCGACCTACCCAAGTCCGACGCACCCAAGCCCAATGCTCCCCACGGCGCCCGCGAGGCGGACGGCCGGCCGGAGCACCCCGCGTCCACCGGAGGGGCCGGCGCCGCGGCCGGCGCGCCCACCCCCCCATCCGACGACATTAAGCCGACGCCCGCCGACGGAGGCCTTCCGGCATGAGTGACAACCGCAACATGTTCATCGCCATCGGCTTGTCGCTGGCGATCCTCATTGGCTGGCAGTTCTTCTTCGGCATTCCACAGGCCGAGCGCCAGCGCCAGGCCGCCGAGCAGCAGCGCATCGCCCAGCAGGCGCAGCAGCCGGCGCCCGGCGCCACCCCCGGCGCCACCCCTGGCACGACAGCCGGCGCAGCACCGGGAGCCACGCCCGGCTCGGCCGGCGTGCCGCAGGCGGGCAGCCCGGTCCCGGCGCGGCCCCTGACCCGCGAGGAAGCCCTCGCCCTGACCCCCCGCGCCGCCATCGAGACCCAGCGCCTGAAGGGCTCCATCGCGCTCAAGGGCGGTCGCGTGGACGACCTGCTGCTCACCGAGTACCACGAGACGGTGGACCCCAAGAGCCCGAACATCGTGCTCCTGTCCCCCTCCGGCGCGCCCAATCCCTTCTATGCGGAATTCGGCTGGACCGCGGCCGCCGGCACCGGCGTCAAGGTGCCCGGCCCCGACACCGTGTGGACCACCAGCGGCACCCTGACCGAGAAGACCCCGCTGACACTCAGCTGGGACAACGGCGCGGGCCTGATCTTCCACCGCACCTACACCATCGACGACCATTACATGTTCGCGGTGAAGGACGAGGTGGAGAACAAGACCGGCGCGGCGGTGACGCTCTATCCCTACGCCCTCGTCTCCCGCCATGGCATCCCGCACGTGGCCGGCTTCTACATCCTGCACGAAGGCCTCATCGGCGTGCTGGGTGACAGCGGCCTGCAGGAGATCACCTACGCCAAGATGGACAAGGAGAAGCCCCACACCTTCGCCGCCACCGGCGGCTGGCTGGGCATCACCGACAAATACTGGGCGGCCACCGTCATCCCCGACCAGAGCGTGAAGGTGGACGCCAAGTTCTCCACCTCCACCTTCGCCGGCACCCAGACCTTCCAGGCCGATTATCTGGCCGCCCCGCTCACCGTGGAGCCCGGCGCCACCGTCGCCGCCAAGGGCCAGTTGTTCGCCGGCGCCAAGGTGGTGCAGGTGGTAGACGGCTACAAGACGAAGTACGGCATCGACCGCTTCGACCTGCTCATCGACTGGGGCTGGTTCTACTTCATCACCAAGCCGCTGTTCCTCGCCATCGACTGGCTCTATCGCCTGGTGGGCAATTTCGGCGTCGCCATCCTGATCATCACGGTGGCGCTGAAGGGCCTGTTCTTCCCGCTCGCTAACAAGTCCTACGCCTCCATGGCGAAGATGAAGGCGGTGCAGCCGGAAGTGACCGCCATCCGCGAGCGCTACGCCGACGACAAGGTGAAGCAGCAGCAGGCGCTGATGGAGCTGTACAAGAAAGAGAAGATCAATCCGGTGGCGGGCTGCCTGCCCATCGTGATCCAGATCCCGGTCTTCTTCGCCCTGTACAAGGTGCTGTTCGTGACCATCGAGATGCGGCACGCGCCCTTCTTCGGCTGGATCCGCGACCTCTCGGCGCCCGACCCCACCACCATTTTCAACCTGTTCGGGCTCATCCCGTGGGATCCGTCCTCGGTCCCGGTGCTTGGTGGCTACCTGATGCTGGGCGCCTGGCCCATCATCATGGGCATCACCATGTGGGTGCAGATGAAGCTGAACCCGGCCCCGCCGGACCCCACCCAGCAGATGATCTTCAACTGGATGCCCATCATCTTCACCTTCATGCTGGCCCATTTCGCCGCAGGCCTGGTGATCTACTGGGCGTGGAACAACACGCTCTCGGTCAGCCAGCAGGCCATGATCATGAAGCGCAACGGCGTGAAGATCGAACTGTGGGACAACATCAAGTCGGCCTTCAAGAAGAAGCAGCCGGCCAAGGGATAGCCACTCAGTTGGTCCCAACGGGATCGAAGCGCCGCGCTCCCCCGAGCGCGGCGCTTCTGTTTTACGGCAACAGGTGACCATATTGACACGTTACTAATTTGGAACATAATGGACGCATGGATGACGTCTTCGCCGCCTTGTCCCATCCCGTCCGGCGAACGGTGCTTGATCTGCTGCGGGAGCGAGATGGCCGGACGCTGGGCGAGCTGGAGCAGGCGCTGAAGCCGCACACCACCCTCACCCGCTTCGGCGTGATGAAACACCTCAAGGTGCTGGAGGAAGCCCATCTCCTCCTGACCCGGAAAGTGGGCCGCGAGAAGCACCACTACCTCAACCCGGTTCCCATCCGGCTGGTCGCCGACCGCTGGATTTCCCGTTATGCCGAGCCGCACGTGGCGGCGATGACTGGCCTGAAGCTTCTTTTGGAGACCAATCCAATGCGTTCCACCGCGCCGAAGCACGTCTACGAGCTTTTCATCAAGGCGACGCCTCAAGCCCTGTGGGACGTCCTTACCGACGACACCAAGACGCCGCTCTACGAGCATTTCAACATGACCAGCCGCACCGAATGGCGGCCCGGCGGCGCGCGGACCTATTACATGGGCGACCGGCAGGTCATCGCCTGCACCATCCTGGACATGGACCCACCCCATCGCCTTGTCCTGTCCTTCCACGCCCAGTGGGCACCGGACGTGGCGGCGGATCAGCCTTCGCGGGTGACGTGGGAGATCGCGCCGATCGGCACTGATGCCTGCAAGCTGACGCTCACCCACAATGACTTCGACGGAGAGACGGCAACCTCCAAGGCCGTGGTGCATGGCTGGCCGGAAGGATTGTCGCGGCTCAAGACCCTGGTCGAGACGGGCGAGCCCTTCCAGCTGGCCGCGCCGGCCGCCTGACAGGCTGCGCCGCGAGCGCTTCCCGGCGACGTGGATACCGGTTCGCGCCTGCAAAACGCGTCAGGCCAAAGATCCGGAGCGTCTCCCTGATTCCCTGGAAGCGGGAGACGCCCTAGGCGCGCGCCTCCGGCAGGAAGCAGCGGCCACCCTCGCCTTCCGGCATCTGCGGCAGGAAGCTGCCGCCCTCCCGGGCGAGGAAATCCAGCAGCGCCCGCCCCGCCGGCAGCAGGCGCTTCTCCTTGGCCCGCACCACCAGCCACTGGCGCACCACCGGCAGGCCCTGCACCTCCAGCACCTTCAGGCGCCCGTCCGCCACCTCGGCCGCCACCGTGTGGGCGGAGATGAAGGACAGGCCCAGCCCCGCCATCACCGCCTGCTTGATGGTCTCGTTGGAGCCGATCTCCATGGCGATGGCAGGCTGGGCCACGCCCGCCTCCTCGAACACCCGCTCCATGAGGATGCGGGTGCCCGATCCCGGCTCGCGCACCAGCAGGGGCTCCTTCGCCAGGTCCATGGGGGAGATGCGCTGGCCGATGAGACGGTGCTCGGGCGGGGCGATGACCACATGGGGGTGATCCCCAAGAATCTCGGTCTTCGCCTCCAGCGCCGCCGGGGGACGGCCCATGATGGCCACGTCGAAATCGAGGCTCACCAGCCCGGCGATGATCTCTTCCCGGTTGCCGATCATGAGCTTCAACTCGATCTCGGGGCGGCGCTTGCGGAATGCCGCCAGCGCCATGGGCGCGAAATACTTCGCGGTGGAGACCACCCCCACCACCACCGATCCGCGATCGGGGCTTTTCAGGGCCGCGATTGCCCGCTCCGCCTCCTGGAGGGCGTGGGCGATTCGGTGCTGGGCGGCCAGAAGCTCCGCGCCAGCGGCGGTCGGTCGCAGCCGGCCGTCCACCCGCTCGAACACCGGCACCCCGAGGTCCTCCTCCAGCGCCTTCATCTGCGCGGTCACCGCTGGCGGGCTTAAACCCATGTCCTGAGCGGCCTTGGCGTAGGAGCCGGAGGCGGCGGCGAGGGCCACCAGCCGCAGCTGCTTCAGGGTCCAGTGGGAGGCCATTTCAGATTTCCTGAATGCTTAGTTCATATCATTCAAATTTACCTAAATCTGGTCATGGGGCAAGGTCCCTCCAACAAGCAAGGAGGGCCGCCATCATGGGTGCCGACGCCGCCATCGGGCAGATCAAGGACGCCAAGAAGAGGTACGCCGCCGGCGTACTCAAATATGCCCAGATGGGCTATTGGGACGGCGACTACCAGCCGAAGGACACCGATGTCCTGGCCCTGTTCCGCATCACGCCGCAGGACGGCGTGGACGCGGTGGAAGCCGCTGCGGCGGTGGCGGGCGAAAGCTCCACCGCCACCTGGACCGTGGTGTGGACCGACCGCCTCACCGCCGCCGACATGTACCGCGCCAAGGCCTACAAGGTGGAGCCGGTGCCGGGCCAGCCGGGCCAGTATTTCTGCTGGGTCGCCTACGACCTCGACCTGTTCGAGGAAGGCTCCATCGCCAACCTGACCGCGTCGATCATCGGCAACGTCTTCTCGTTCAAGCCGCTCAAGGCCTGCCGCCTGGAGGACATGCGCCTGCCGGTGGCCTATGTGAAGACCTTCCGCGGCCCGCCTACCGGCATCGTGGTGGAGCGCGAGCGCCTCGACAAGTTCGGCCGGCCGCTGCTCGGCGCCACTACCAAGCCCAAGCTCGGCCTCTCCGGCAAGAACTACGGCCGCGTGGTCTATGAGGGGCTCAAGGGCGGCCTCGACTTCGTGAAGGACGACGAGAACATCAACTCGCAGCCCTTCATGCACTGGCGCGACCGCTTCCTCTACTGCATGGAGGCCGTCAACAAGGCCCAGGCCGAGACCGGCGAGGTGAAGGGGCACTACCTCAACATCACCGCCGGCACCATGGAAGAGATGTACCGCCGCGCCGAGTTCGCCAAGGAGCTGGGCTCCGTGGTGGTGATGGTGGATCTCATCGTGGGCTGGACCGCGATCCAGTCCATCTCCAACTGGTGCCGCGAGAACGACGTGCTGCTGCACATGCACCGCGCCGGCCATGGCACCTACACGCGCCAGAAGGGCCACGGCATCTCGTTCCGCGTCATCGCCAAGTGGCTGCGCCTCGCCGGCGTCGACCATCTCCACACAGGCACCGCGGTGGGCAAGCTGGAAGGCGACCCCATGACCGTGCAGGGCTACTACAACGTCTGCCGCGAGACCGTGACCAAGACCGACTACACCCGCGGCATCTTCTTCGACCAGGACTGGGCCGGCCTGCGCAAGGTGATGCCGGTGGCCTCCGGTGGCATCCATGCCGGCCAGATGCACCAGCTCATCGACCTGTTCGGCGAGGACGTGGTGCTGCAGTTCGGCGGCGGCACCATCGGCCATCCCGATGGCATCCAGGCCGGCGCCATCGCCAACCGCGTCGCGCTGGAAACCATGATCCTCGCCCGCAACGAGGGCCGGGACATCAAGAACGAGGGTCCCGAAATCCTCATCGAGGCCGCCAAGTGGTGCCGTCCGCTGCGCGCCGCCCTCGATACCTGGGGCGAGGTGACCTTCAACTACGCCTCCACCGACACTTCCGACTTCGTTCCCACCGCGTCCGTGGCCTGAGGAGAGGAACCATGCGCATCACCCAAGGCACCTTCTCCTTCCTGCCGGATCTCACCCCGGCCCAGGTCCGCGCCCAGGTGCAGTATTGCCTGGACCAGGGCTGGGCGGTCTCGGTGGAACACACCGACGACCCGCACCCGCGCAACACCTATTGGGAAATGTGGGGCCCGCCCATGTTCGACCTGCGCGACGCCGCCGGCGTCGTCGGCGAGATCGACGGCTGCCGCAACGCCTTCCCCACGCGCTATGTGCGGGTCAACGCCTTCGACTCCACCCGCGGGTGGGAGACCGTGCGCCTGTCCTTCATCGTCCAGCGCCCGCCGGTGGAAGACGGCTTCCGCCTGGAACGCACCGAAGGCCCCGGCCGCAGCCAGCGCTACTCCATGCAGCACCGGCAGTATTCCGCCGGCTGACCGGACCGACTGACACCTTATCGCTTCACCAGCGCGGCCGTTCCCACCGCGCAACTTAAGCCGAGGTTCGAGCGATGCTCAACACAGCCTTTTCCGCACCGACCGCCGCGTTGCCGGCCGAGGCCGCCGAGGGCCAGCTCGACCTCGGCGCTCTCTTCATCGAGAGCGAAGTGCCTGAATTCCTGGCTGAACTTGAGGCCGACCTCATCGGCCTCAAGCCGGTCAAGCGCCGCATCCGCGAGATCGCGGCCCATCTCGTCATCGGCCGCGCCCGCGAAACGCTGGGCCTGACCTCCGGCGCGCCGACCCTGCACATGGCCTTCACCGGCAACCCCGGCACCGGCAAGACCACCGTCGCCCTGAAGATGGCGCAGATCCTCCATCGCCTGGGATATGTGCGACGTGGTCATCTTGTCTCGGTGACGCGGGACGATCTCGTGGGCCAATATATCGGCCACACGGCACCGAAAACAAAAGAGATTCTTAAGAAAGCCATGGGCGGGGTCCTCTTCATAGACGAGGCTTATTATCTGTACCGGCCCGAGAACGAGCGGGATTACGGTCAGGAAGCCATCGAGATCCTGCTCCAGGTCATGGAAAACCAGCGGGACGATCTGGTGGTGATCCTCGCCGGCTACAAGGACCGCATGGATCGCTTCTTTGAGAGCAATCCCGGCTTCCGCTCGCGCATCGCCCACCACATCGACTTCCCCGATTACGAGGACGCCGAGCTGGTCTCCATCGCCAGGACCATGGCGGAAGCGGCCGACTACACCTTCAGCCCCGAGGCCGAGGTGGCGCTGGAAGAGTACGTCACCAAGCGCCGCGCGCAGCCCAATTTCGCCAATGCGCGGTCCATCCGCAACGCCCTCGACCGCATGCGCCTGCGCCTGTCGCTGCGCCTGTTCGAGGATGGGGGCCTGGCCGACCGCGCCGCGCTCTCGACCATCACCGAAGGCGACGTGCGCGCCAGCCGTGTGTTCTCGGGGGGCATCGACGCCCCCGACTACAAGCCCCGCAACGCATAAGGCTGCGGGACCAAAAACACCGATGACGACCCGCCGAACGGGTCGCGCGGAGAAGACCCTCAGGGAGACGACCGCCATGCCAACCGCCGATCATCGCGCCGCACCCGGAATCACGCTTGCCTGCGCGCTCGAGGAATGGGCGGGCGAGGACGCCCGCCGCCGCGATGTCGCCGCGACCCTCAACGCGCTCGCCGCAGGCACCATCCAGATCGCCCGCGCCATTGCCGAGGGTCCGCTCGCCGGCGACCTCGCACGCACCCTCTCGTCCGGTGAAGCGGGCGAGGGCCAGAAGGCGCTCGACATCATCTCCAACGACATGGTCATCGACGCCCTGCGCAAGGCCCCGGTGGCCGCCGTCGCCTCGGAGGAGAACGACGCGCCGGTGCTGCTTGATCCCGAAGCCCCGCTGCTGGTGGCCATCGACCCGCTGGACGGCTCGTCCAACATCGACACCGACATCTCGGTGGGCACCATCTTCGCCGTGTTCCCGCACCAGGACGGCACCGACGCGGCAAGCGTCACCGCCTTCCTGCAGAACGGGCGCGACATGCTCGCCGGCGGCTATGTCATCTACGGGCCTCACACCGCGCTGATGCTCACGGTGGGCGCCGGCACCTGGCACTTTGCCCTCGACCGGGACGGCTCCTTCCGCCTCGTGAACGCGGCGGTGCGGGTGAAGGAAGACGCCGCCGAGTTCGCCATCAACATGTCGAACTACCACCACTGGGACGATCCGATCCGCGCCTATGTGGACGATTGCCTGGCCGGCAGGAAGGGCCCGCGCGAGCGCGAGTTCAACATGCGCTGGGTGGCGTCAATGGTCGCGGATGCGCACCGCATCTTCCAGCGCGGCGGCATCTATCTTTATCCCGGCGACGGCCGCAAGGGCTACACCCACGGCCGCCTGCGCCTGCTCTACGAAGCCTTCCCCGTCGCCTTCCTGATGGAACAGGCCCAGGGCTCGGCCATCGACGGGCGCAGTTCCATCCTCGACCTCTCGGCCACCGGCGTGCACCAGCGCGTGCCCTTCATCTTCGGCTCGCGCGACGAGGTGGCCCGCGCCGCCCGCTATCACCTGGAGCCCTCGGGCCACGGCGAGCGCTCACCGCTGTTCGCGCGGCGCGGCCTGTTCATCTGATCCCGGCAGCCAAGACAAAAGAAGAGCCGAGCACTCCATGTCCATCAAGCATCCCATCATCGTCGTCACCGGTTCGTCGGGCGCCGGGACGACCTCCGTGAAGCGGACCTTCGAGCAGATCTTCTACCGCGAGAAGGTCAAGGCCGCCTTCGTGGAGGGCGACGCCTTCCACCGCTACAACCGCCTGGAAATGCGCGAGCTGATGGCCGCCGAGGCCACCAAGGGCAACCGCCACTTCAGCCATTTCTCGCCCGACACCAACCTGCTCGACGAGCTGGGCACCCTGTTCAAGGACTATGGCGCGACCGGCGCGGGCCGCACCCGCCACTATGTCCATGACGCCCAGGAGGCCAAGCTTTACGGCGCCGAGCCCGGCAACTTCACCGACTGGGAAGACGTGGGCGCCGGCACCGACCTGTTGTTCTACGAAGGCCTGCACGGCGCGGTGGTGACCGACGACATCAACCTGGCCCAGCATGCCGACCTGAAGATCGGCGTGGTGCCGGTGATCAATCTCGAATGGATCCAGAAGATCCATCGCGACAAGTCCACCCGCGGCTATTCCACGGAAGATGTCACCGACACCATCCTGCGGCGCATGCCCGATTACGTGCGCTACATCTGTCCGCAATTCACCGAGACCGACATCAACTTCCAGCGCGTGCCGACGGTGGACACCTCCAACCCGTTCGCCGCGCGCTGGATCCCGACGCCGGACGAATCCATGGTGGTGATCCGCTTCCGCGACCCCCATGGCATCGATTTTCCCTACCTGCTGTCGATGATCCACGACAGCTTCATGTCGCGGGCGAACTCCATCGTCATCCCCGGCAACAAGCAGGATCTGGCCATGCAGCTGCTTTTGACGCCGCTGATCATGAAGCTGATCGACCGGAAGCGCCGCGCCGGCTGAGGCGCGGCAGGTTTCCCCTTCCCCGCGCCGGGGGAAGGGTGAGGGGGAGGGCGGCACGTCCGGGAGCCCAGCCTTAGGGGCATTTCGGACGCGTGGCTGCCGCCCTCCCCGCCTCCCCTTTGCGGCGACACGATTTTCCTCCCCGCGCAGGGGAGACACGCGGGGGGTCTGGTGCCGCCGCCTTCGCGATCCCTGACCGACGACCATGGCACCCCCCTCCCCACCCCTCCCCCGCGCCGGGGAAGGCGGGACGATCGCGAAGGGGCAATGAAGGTTGAAGGGAGACGAGCCATGACTGCTCACGCCAGCACCGCCAAGGCCATGACGGCAGCAAGCGCCACCACCGCCGACGCCGTCCCCACGCTGGACCGCAGCCCCGGCTCCCTCGCCTGGCCGGTGACGGCGGCCTTGCGCGCGCTCGCCATGGATGGCGTGGAGCAGGCGAAATCCGGCCATCCCGGCGCGCCGCTGGGCATGGCGGACATCTCCGCCGTGGTGTGGCGTGAGCACCTGCGTCACAATCCCGCCGATCCCGCATGGCCCGACCGCGACCGCTTCGTGCTGTCCAACGGGCATGGCTCCATGCTGATCTACGCGCTGCTCCACCTCACCGGCTACGACCTGCCGGTGGCGGAGCTGAAGCGCTTCCGGCAGGTGCATTCGCGCACCCCCGGCCATCCCGAATACGGCATGACGCCGGGCGTCGAGACCACCACCGGCCCGCTGGGCCAGGGCCTCGCCAATGCGGTGGGCATGGCGCTGGCGGAAAAGACGCTGGCCGCCCAGTTCAACCGGCCGGGCCTGGCCATCGTCGATCACCGCACCTTCGTCTTCCTCGGCGACGGCTGCCTGATGGAAGGCGTGAGCCACGAGGCCTGTTCGCTCGCCGGCCGGCTCGGCCTCGGCAAGCTCGTCGCCTATTATGACGACAACGGCATCTCCATCGACGGCAAGGTGGAGGAATGGTTCGCCGACGACACCCCGGCCCGTTTCGAAGCCTATGGCTGGCACGTGGTGCGCAACGTGGACGGGCACGATCCCGCCGCCGTGCGCGCCGCCACCGAACAGGCGCTGGCCGAGACCGGCAAGCCGTCGCTGATCTGCTGCAAGACTGTCATCGGCCGCGGCGCGCCCACCAAGCAGGGCCACCAGGACACCCACGGTGCCCCGCTCGGTCCGGACGAGATCGCCCGCACCCGCGCCGCCATGGGCTGGGATCACGCCCCCTTCGAGATCCCGGACGACATCTACGCCCAGTGGGACGCCCGCAAGGTGGGAGCCGCGCGCCAGCAGGCGTGGGAGGCCCGCATGGTGGCCTATGAGCGCGCCTATCCCAAGGAGGCGGCCGAGTTCCGCCGCCGCCTGAAGGGCGACCTCTCCCCGGTCTTCGCCGACACCTATGCAGCGGCGCTGAAGACCACTTTGGAGAAGGCCGAGACCGTGGCGACCCGCAAGGCGAGCCAGCAGGCCCTAGCGGCCCTAGCCCCGGCGGTGCCGGAATTTCTCGGCGGCTCGGCGGACCTCGCCCATTCCAACCTCACCACCTTCCCCGGCGCGGTGCCGGTGACGCGGGATCCGGCGGGCAACCAGATCTATTATGGCGTGCGCGAGTTCGGCATGTCGGCCATCGCCAACGGCATCGCTTTGCACGGCGGCTTCATCCCGTTCGTGGCCACCTTCCTGGTGTTCTCGGACTATGCCCGCAACGCCATGCGCATGAGCGCGCTCATGGGCCAAAGGGTGATCTACATTCTCACCCATGATTCCATCGGCCTCGGCGAGGACGGCCCCACCCACCAGCCGGTGGAGCATGTGGAAAGCCTGCGCCTCATCCCGAACCTGGACGTGTGGCGGCCCTGCGACACGGTGGAGACGCTGGCCGCCTGGCATGCGGCGCTGACCCGCACCGACGGTCCCTCCGCCCTCATCCTGTCGCGCCAGAACCTGCCCATGTGGCCGCGCTCGGCGGCGCAGGTGGAGGCCATCGCCGGCGGCGGCTATGTGCTGCGCGAGAGCGAGGGGGTGGCCCGCGCCATCCTCGTCGCCACCGGCTCCGAGGTGAAGCTGGCGGTGGCGGCGGCCGAGGCCCTGGACACGGCGGGCATCGCCACCCGCATCGTCTCCATGCCCTGCCGCGAGCGGTTCGAGGCTTTGACCGAGACCGAGCGCGCCGCGCTGTTCCCGAAGGGCGTGCCGGTGGTGGCGGTGGAAGCGGGCGTCACCCGCGGCTGGCGCGGCCTCACCGGCACCCGCGAGGAGGGCGTCACCGTCATCGGCATCGACCGCTTCGGCGAATCCGCCCCCGAGAAGGATCTGTGGCCCCTGTTCGGCTTCACCGTCGAGAAGGTGGCCGAAGCCGTGCGCCGCGCGGTGGGGTGAGGGTTGGGCCCTCCTCCCGGGAGAGGGGCGGTCCCTGAACGAACGATCTTGCGAACCCGAAAGGAGAGGACAATGGCCCTCGTTTCCATGCGCCAGCTGCTCGACCATGCGGCGGAGCTTTCCTACGGCCTGCCGGCCTTCAACGTGAACAACATGGAGCAGGTGAAGGCGATCATGGACGCGGCCCGCGCCACGCGCTCGCCGGTCATCCTGCAGGGCTCGGCCGGCGCGCGCAAATATGCCGGCGAGGCGTTCCTGCGCCATCTCATCGCCGCCGCCGTGGAGGCCTACCCCGAGATCCCCGTGGTGATGCACCAGGACCACGGCGCCTCCCCCGCCGTGTGCATGGGCGCCATCAAGTCCGGTTTCTCCTCGGTGATGATGGACGGCTCCCTGAAGGAAGACGGCAAGACCCCCGCCGACTATGACTACAACGCCGCCGTCACCGCCAAGGTGGTGGAACTGGCCCATGCGGTGGGCGTCTCGGTGGAGGGGGAGCTGGGCTGCCTCGGCTCGCTGGAGACCGGCAAGGGCGAGGCCGAGGACGGCCACGGCGCCGAAGGGGCCCTCGACCACGACAAGCTGCTCACCGATCCGGAAGAGGCGGCCCAGTTCGTGAAGGCAACCCAGTGCGACGCGCTGGCCATCGCCATCGGCACCTCCCACGGCGCCTACAAGTTTACCCGCAAGCCCACCGGCGACATCCTCGCCATCGACCGGGTGAAAGCCATCCACCAGCGCATTCCCACCACCCATCTGGTGATGCACGGCTCGTCCTCGGTGCCGCAGGATCTGCTGGAGGAGATCCGCACCTATGGCGGCGACATCCCGGAGACCTACGGCGTGCCGGTGGAGGAGATCCAGGAGGGCATCCGCTACGGCGTGCGCAAGGTGAACATCGACACCGACATCCGCCTCGCCATGACCGCCGGCATGCGCCGCGTGGGGGCGAAGAACAAATCAGAGTTCGACCCGCGCAAGTTCCTCGCCGCCGCCATGGAAGAGGCCAAGAAGGTGTGCATCAATCGCTTCGAGGCGTTCGGCGCCGCCGGCAAGGCGGACAAGATCCGTCCCATCGAGCTGGACGACATGGCCAAGCGCTACGCTTCCGGTGAGCTGGCGCAGGTGGTGCACTAGCCTGCGGAGGCTCGGGGATCGTATAGGAGTTCAAAGAGAAAGCCGTCATGCCCGGGCTTGACCCGGGCATCCATGCAGGGCCACCCGCGCGACGTTATTCGTTTGGCGCCCGGCCGCGAGACGTGGATGGCCGGGTCAAGCCCGGCCACGACGGACTGTCGAGACGATGCGCGGGGCACTGCTTCCAGCTGCGCGCCAAGATACTGCAGGAGACCCCCATGGCCCGCGCTTATCCCATCATCGCCCCGTCCATCCTCTCGGCCGATTTCACCCGCCTCGGCGCCGAGGTAGAGGCGGTGCTTGAGGGCGGTGCGGAATGGATTCACTTCGACGTGATGGATAATCATTACGTCCCCAACCTCACCATCGGCCCGCTGGTGCTGCAGTCCCTGCGCAAGGTGACCAAGGCCTTCGTGGACGTGCACCTGATGGTGAAGCCGGTGGACGGCATGATCGAGGCCTTCGCGGGCGCCGGTGCCGACCTCATCTCCTTCCATCCGGAGGCCAGCGAGCATGTGGACCGCTCGCTCCAGCTCATCCGCTCCAAGGGGGTGAAGGCGGGACTGGTGCTCAATCCGGCGACGCCGCTCTCGGTGCTCGACTACACGCTGGACCAGCTCGATCTGGTGCTGGTGATGTCGGTGAACCCCGGCTTCGGCGGGCAGGCCTTCATTCCCGGCGCCCTCGACAAGCTGAAGGCCATCCGCGAACGCATCGACGCCTCGGGCCGCGACATTCGCCTTGAGATCGACGGCGGCGTGAAGGTGGACAATATCGGCGCCATCGCGGCGGCCGGGGCCGACACCTTCGTGGCCGGCAGCGCCATCTACGGCGCCAAGGATTATGGCGCCACCATCGCCGCCATGAAGCGCGAGATCGAAAGCGCCACGGGAACCGCCGCGGCGGCTTGAGCGGCGTCGGTTGAGCCGGGCCGCTGCCGCGTGGCCGGCCCGGGCAATGAAAACCGGTTCCGCGTGCGGGTGGGTCGCGTAAGCCCTCGCATGCCCTGGTTGAAATGCACCGTCATGCCCGGGCTTGACCCGGGTATCCACGCAGTGTCGCTTGCGCCACGCGCCGGAGCATTGCGCCCGGCCGCGAGACGTGGATGGCCGGGTCAAGCCCGGCCATGACGCAGTGAGAAGGCAGCGGGACTCGGCGCAAGGATGCACGCTTTTTTCCCTCTCCTGCGCGCGAAAGCGCGGACTCCTCCCGCCCTATCCCTTCCGCGTGAGCAGGAACACCGCCTGCTCGCCGAGCAGGTTCCACACCCACCACGGCATGTTCACCCGCACCCGGTGGCCGGATGAGTCCAGCGCCACCGCCCGCTCGATGCGCGCGTCCAGGAGCTCCGCCAGCGCCACGAAATCGCGGATGGTGCAGAAGTGGATGTTGGGGGTCTCGTACCAGGACATGGGCATGTTGTCGGTCACCGGCATCCGGCCGTTGACCATGAGGTCCAGCCGCGAGCGCCAGTGGCCGAAATTGGGGAAGGACACCACCGCACGGCGGCCGATGCGCAGCATCTGCTCCAGCACCCAGCGCGGGCGGCGGGTGGCCTGCAGGGTCTGGCTGAGGATGACATAATCGAAGGCGTCGTCGGGATAGTGGGCAAGGTCCACGTCGGCGTCGCCCTGCACCACGGCAAGGCCGCGCGCCACACCCGCATTCACCCCCTCGCGGGACAGTTCGATGCCGCGCGCATCGCAGCCCCGCGTGGTGGCCAGCAGCTCCAGCAGTTCGCCGTCGCCCGCGCCCACATCGAGCACGCGCGAGCCCGGCGCCACCATCTCCGCCACGACCACGAGATCGACGCGCCCGCCCTGCAGGCGCACCACGCCCTCGTCCAGCACCGGTTCGCTGAGCGCCATCTCAGGCCTGCCGTGCCGCCGGCAGGCCGAAGGCCCGCGCCGCGCTGTCGAGGAAGCCGCGGGTGATGGCGGTCAGCTCCGGCTCGTGCAGCAGGAAGGCGTCGTGGCCCTTGTCGCTATCGATCTCGGTGAAGGACACGTTCGCTCCCGAGGCGTTGAGCGCATGGACGATGGCGCGCGAATCCTCGGTGGGGAACAGCCAGTCCGAGGTGAAGGAGACCACGCAGAAGCGCGTCTTCGAGCCCCGGAAGGCATTGGCCAGCACGCCGCCATGGTCGGCGGCGAGGTCGAAATAATCCATGGCGCGGGTCACGTAGAGATAGGAGTTGGGATCGAAGCGCTGCACGAAGCTTTCGCCCTGGTGCCGCAGATAGCTTTCCACCTGGAAGTCGGCATCGAAGCCGAAGGTGGGCATGTCGCGGTTCTGCAGGCGCCGGCCGAACTTGTTGTGCAGGGACTGGTCCGACATGTAGGTGATGTGGGCCGCCATGCGCGCCACGGCGAGCCCGCGATGGGGCGTCACCCCCTCCGCGAGATAGCGCCCGCCGCGCCAGTCGGGATCGGCCATCACCGCCTGCCGGCCCACCTCGTGGAAGGCGATGTTCTGCGCCGAATGGCGCGCGCCGGTGGCAATGGGCAGGGCCGAGAACACCCGCTCGGGATAGCTCGCCGCCCATTGCAGCACCTGCATGCCGCCCATGGAGCCGCCAGCCACGCACAACAGCTTGTCGATGCCGAGGTGATCCAGCAGCATGGCCTGGGCGTTGACCATGTCGCGGATGGTCACCACCGGCATGTCGAGCCCATAGGGCTGGCCGGTCAGGGGATTGGTGGAGGCCGGCCCGGTGGTGCCCATGCAGCCGCCGAGCACATTGGCGCAGATGACGTAGAAGCGCTCGGTGTCGATGGGCTTGCCGGGGCCGACCAGCGTCTCCCACCAGCCCGGCTTGCCGGTGACGGGATTGAGGCTGGCCGCATGCTGGTCGCCGGTCAGCGCGTGGCACACCAGGATGGCGTTGGAGCGTGCGGCATTGGGCTCGCCATAGGTCTGGTAGGCGATCTGCAGGTGCGACAGCTCCACCCCCGCGTCGAGCTTGAGCGGGTTGCGGGCGCCGAAGCGCGCCACCGGGGAGTGGGGGTCGTCCGCCTCGCGCCGCGCCTGGAGGACGGAGGCTCCGGCGGAGTCTTGCAGGGCGACATCCTGTTGGACGAAAGAAGTCATGGGCGAACCAAGCGACGCGGGCGCGCACCTGTCAAGCGCAGGCACAGGCACCGTGGAAACGGAGCGGAACAGGCCGCGCGCGGCAGAAAGCCGTGCAGCGCACCAGATAGATGGGCGACCTTCGCAAAATTGTAAGCCGGCGTGTGGATAAGTAGCCCGCCGCAGGGACGGCCGGAGCATCCTGTCGCCTCACGCCGGAAGCGCAGGGGCACGCGCACCGGACTGGTGTTCAGGGTCGGCGGGTGGGGGGAGAAGATGAAGGATCCGGTTCAGAAGACCATCGGCTACCGGCTGACCCATACTGCGCGGCTGCAAAAGGCGCTGTCCGCCCGGCTGCTGGCGACGCTGGGCCTGTTTCCGGGTCAGGAAGCGGTGCTGAAGCTGCTGTGCGAACAGGACGGCCGCACCATGGGCGACCTCGCCGGCGCCCTGCGGGTGCGCCCGCCCACCGCGTCCAAGACCATCGCCCGCCTCACCACCCAGGGCCTGGTGGAGCGCCGCACCACCGATGGCGACGGCCGGTTGGTGCGGGTCTTCCTCAGCGAAGCCGGCCGCGAGCGCGGCGCCTCCATCGACAGCGTGTGGGAGCAGCTCGAGGGCGAGATGGTGGCCGGGCTCGACAACAAGGAAAAGAAGCGCCTGCGCAAGCTCTTGCGCAAGGTGGAGAAGAACCTCGCCCACCGCCTCGGCACCGACGGCGGCGTCGACGACGAGCCGGACCTCGGCGAGGACGACGACGACAATTGAGGGCCCTGCCCCGCAGGCCGTTTTCGGGGGAATTGCGGGACCGGCAGGGACGCCGCGTGTCTCGGCCCGGAAGCCTGTGCCCCTCCGCGCTTCGGCGACTGACAGCCTGGGTGGTTCGCGGGTGTCGCCTGGCGGAGTTCCGCCATCGCAGTCCGGCTGGTCCGCTCCGCACTCCGGTTTCCGTCTTTCCTGAAAGCGGCACAGACACTCTGGCTATTTCAATCGATTAGAGACAGACTGCGCGCCGAGGCATCCAACGCTCGCAAGCGCGTTCAGGATGGATTTCGACGCATGTGACCGGTCGCCCTTTCCGCAACAGGACAGGCGGGCGGGCGCATCGTGTCCGAGTTGGGAGGCTGACCTTCGCGGGGGTGAAATCCCGGCGGGTCCCGCCCTCCTGCACCAACAACGGCCGGCACGGCCGCTCAAGACGGGGGAAACATGTCCAACGCCATCGACCTCAAGGACCGCATCGCCATCGTCACCGGCGGTGCGCAAGGCATCGGCCGCGCCGTGGTGGAGCGCTTCATCGCCTCCGGCGCCCGCGTCGCCATCTTCGACCGCGACACGGACCTCGCCGTGAAGACTGCCGACGAACTCGGCCGCGCTCGCGTCATGCCCGTGACCGTTGACGTGACGAAGCTGCAGGCCGTCGAGCAGGGCGTCGCCGAGGTGATCGCCGCATTCGGCAAGATCGACATCCTCGTCAACAATGCCGGCATCGCCGGCCCCAACATGAAGCTGTGG